>CAWAEW010000026.1:0-173570 GCA_963781055.1 Terriglobia bacterium | reverse complement strand
CAGTCAATCTGTCCAAATTGTTCCTGCAGTGTGGGCATGGGCATATCTGCAAACCTAGTCGGGCGGCGCGGTTGTGTCAAGGCGTTAGCCTCACTGATTCTTAGAGTCACTGAGTTTCGCGCTGACCTTCTCCTACAACCTGCGTGCCGCATGTCCAAGCAAACAACGTCATGCGCTGTTAGCGCCGGGAATCTCTGATGACTCTCTGACTTTTCGGGGGTTTGGGAATAGCTCCCGCGTGGTCGGCATCACGGAAGTAGTCCTCGGACCGGCCGCCCACAGACATATAAAGCTAAGCCGCCGAAATGATTGTAAAATACTCATTATTATGGAGGCGGGGGGAGTTGAACCCCCGTCCGAAAAGCGCTACGGCTCGAAGCCTACATGCTTAGCTCAATTCCGTTTGTTTCGCCAGCCGCGCTCAGAATGAGCAAGAAACGCAGCCGGCTAGTCCGATTGGTTCTCGCCGTCTTGCCCCGGACCGAGACTTGACGGCCAGCCTACTGTGTGACGTTTCTTACCGGGCCCGTAGGCGAAGCCCGGGGAAACGTAGCTAGCTAGTTTAAGCTAGGCAGCCAATGCCAATTGTTGATTGGCAGTTCTAGTTTTCCACCCGATTGAGGGCAGGTGGCGCCCTGCATGCCTTCGAGTCGCGACAGCTTCCGTCGAAACCGTGTCGCCCCCTGTTGCATAGTTTAACACTATTGGGGGGAATGAGGAAGTTGAGAGTCGGGAGTCGAGAGTTCAGAGGCAAGAGGACGGCGGCAGCAAGCCAGGAGGCAAGGAAGCAGGAAGGCAAGGAATGACACATCGTCCACGCGCGGGTGCGCTCTCAACTCTCAACTGTTTGCTTCCGTCTCGCACCTGTCCATGTGCGCGGGCCGAAACCTGGTACCGATGCGGGATTGACAATACTTCCTGCAGGTTCCGATAATTAGATTCGGAGCGAACTGATGTTCTGGCGGGCTGCCCTGGGTGACTCAGGGTGAACAAGTACAGCCCGCACCCGCTGGAGGCGCCTGGGTATGGCGGCAGATCCAAACGCAATCGAGCAGGCGGTATCGCGAACGCTGCGTGACAACCTGGAAAAAATCCAGCGCACGGTCGATGAACTGCACCAGTCGGTCAACGATCTGGTTTCGGCCTGCGCCAGCAGCCGTCCGAGCAACGCGCTGCCTCCGATGGTTCGGGCACAGACTTCCGCCGCTTCGCTTTCCGCCACGCTGGACGTGCTTTCCCGATTTGTAACCGGCGCGCTGCAGCCCCCTATGCGCTCGCCGTTCGAACCGGAAATCCTGCACATGCCTTCGCATGATCCGCCGATGCCGGTCACTGCTTTCGAGCAGCCTGAGCCCGTCGCCCGCGCATCTAAAACAAGAGAGTCCATGGACCTTGCCGATGCCGGCGGTAGAGACACCGGTCGAGTCGCAGGCGCTTTCGGCGGCCGAGATCGCTGCGAATTCCGAATTTCCTCCGGCTGTGGAGATGCCTCCGGTGGCCGAGTTCACTCCCACGATGGAGCCAATTTTTCTGAGTGAACCTGTGCAAGTGTTTGTGAGCGAACCCGCTCCGGAGGTTGAAACGTTTGCCGCGGCCGTGGAACCCGCGGCAAGTGAGCCGGCGGAAGCGGAGCCAATTTTTAGTCTCGACTCGCTGCCACCGGAAGAGCAAGAATTGCACAGGCGCGCCTATCGCGTGGCCAAGGTTTCGATGCAAGATATCAAGATGCTGCGTCCCGAGGATGTTCGCGTCGGGCGCGAGAATAAGGATCTGTGCATCAGATTGCGTGACGACATTGAGAAGGCCCACAAAGAATACGATCGCCGCTTCCAATCGATTCAATCTCACCCGGTCGATTACTTTTACGACTGGATGGTGGAGATTCTGGGCGGCGGCGATGCGCAAGCCCTCGGCGAGTACCCGTATCCTTCCCCGTCCTGCACCGGTAGTGTGAATACCGCCGCCGGGAAAACCGCCTGTTCCCGCACGCTTGTTCGTTGCGCAGCGTTAGCTGTCTTCTTGTTGATTGCCGCGTGCCCTGGCCTCCACGCGCAAACCGTCAAAAAGCCGGCAAAAAAGCCCGCGGCGAAAACTGCCGCCAAGGCGCCCCGGAAACCTGCTGCTCCCGTGGCCGCGGCGGCTGCCGATGCAGGGGAAAAACGGCTCGCGCAGCTTTCCCGAGCGCTTCGCGACAACGGAAATGCCACGACCTACGCCGCGCTTTCCGCGTTTGCAAATCAAAATGCGAAGAACGACCTGGGCGCTCGCGCGGCCCTCGCCCTGGGCTATTACGATCTTTCGCGGGACAAACCCGAGCTGGCCCTCGCCTGGCTCCGCAAAGCCGTCGGCGATAAATTGCTGCGCGAGTACGTGCAGTACTGGCAGGCGCAGACTTCGCTCGCTCTCGGCCAAAAAAAAGAAGGCATCGAACAGCTCTGGAGCTTTCGCCGGGATTTTCCTGCCAGCGTGATGACCGAGCAAGCGGTGACGTCCCTGGCGCAGGCCGCCCTGTCGGAGGGCAAGGGCGACGAAGCTCTCTCGGCTCTGGAAGCCTATCCGGATACGAATGCAAAGCCCGCGCTGCTGCTCTTGCGGGCGCAAGCGAATGAAAAGATCGCGGCCGCGAAAGGGGAAAAGCCCGTCGCCGCCGCCGCCGAATATCTCGATCTCTATTATCGCTTTCCGCTGAACGATGAAGCGAAAGCGGCGGGGCAGAGAATTCCCTCGCTGCAATTCGCGCTGGGCGAGGCGTTTCCCGGCACCCCGCTGCAAACGCAAATCGCGCGCGCGGAGGCCTTCTTCCTCGCAAAACGCTGGAGCGAAGCGCGCACCGAATATGCGGGATTGCTGCCGAAGCTTTCGGGCCGCGACCACGAACGCGCCGAGCTCCGCATCGCGCTGTGCGAGGTTCAACTCGGGCGGCAAGATGGAGATCGCTGAGCGCGCTTTCTCTCACCGATCCGGACCTCGACGCCGAACGCATCTTCGCGATTTCGCAGGCGCACCGTTCCCAGAAGCTCGAATCGGAAATGCTCGATGACGTCGATCAACTGACCAAGCGTTTTCCGGGAAGCAGTTGGGCGGCGGATGGCCTGTTTGCCGCGGGGAATTATTATTGGGTAAATATGGACCGCGCCCATGCGGCGGATTTTTATCGCCGCGCTCTGGAAACGGATCCGAACGGGAAAAATTCGCCAGCCGCCGCGTGGCGCGTGGCCTGGACGGCGTACATGGACCGCAAACCGGAAGCCGCGAACATGCTCGAGGATTATGTGCGCAGGTTCCCCACGTCGAGCTACGTCCAGGATGCCTTGTACTGGCTGGGCCGCGCGTATGAACGCTCGGGCAATCTGGGCCGCGCGCGAAGTTTCTATCTCGCCGCGGCTACGCGATTTCCGCTTACCTATTTTGGCGCGAAGGCCGCCGAACGCGTCCGGCCGGAGCCGGAAGGCATCGGGTCCTCGCCGCTGAATCCCGCTGAAGTTTTGTCCGCGATCCCTCCCGCTCCCTCGTTGCCGCGTCTCGATCCGCCGCTGACGGCGGACTTGGCGGAGCGCCAAGCCCGCGCGGCTGCGCTAAGCGATATCGCTTTCGATGCCTCGGCCGAACTCGAATATCGCGCCGTGTATGCCGCGACGCGTTCGCCAAAATTTCTGGTCGATGCCGCCGGGGCCGCTATCGCCGCGGGGCATTACGCCGCCGGTATGGCCGCGGTGCGGCAAGTGTTTCCGCAACTCGAGGCGCGGCGCGTCCCGGAAATTCCGAACGAAGCGTGGCGGGCCGCGTTTCCGCTGCCTTATGAATCGAAAGTCCGCAGCGAGGCGGCGCGCAACCAGCTGGATCCGATGCTCGTGGCGGGGCTGGTTCGCCAGGAGTCCGCGTTTGAATCCAACGCGATGTCTCGCGTAGGCGCCGTGGGCTTGATGCAAGTGATGCCGAAGACGGCCCTGAAACTGGCGCGCCAGTTAAAAGTACGATATGCCCGCGCGCGGCTGACCGATCCGGGTTACAATTTGCGGCTTGGTTCGCGCTATCTGGCCAATCTGATCCAGGGTTTCGGAACCCCGGAAGCGGCTCTTGCCGCATACAACGCCGGCGAAGACCGCGTGGCGCAATGGACGGCGGGCCAGAATTATCTCGAGGCGGCGGAGTTTGTGGAATCCATTCCGTTCACCGAGACAAGGGAGTACGTGCAAATCGTGATCCGCAACGCAGACGTTTACCGGCAAGTATACGGCCCCATCCGGGAGGAGGCAAAACGCCCCGCCGAGACGGCCGCAAATCGCACTGCACGCATGGAAACGCTTCGCCCCGTGAGGGTGCGAGGAAAGTCGCCCGGTAAGGGCGCAAGAGATCGCCCCGGCAAGGGCGCAGGGACAACGATGAGCGCAGCGGACGGGTCCACCACCGGCGCCGGCCGGGTCGTGACCACGGCGCGCCAACTGCTTTCCGCCAAGGCCGAGCGATTCACCGAATCCGTAATTCGCGAAATGACGCGCCTGGCGATGCAGCACGGCGCGGTCAACATGGCCCAGGGCTTTCCCGATTTTCCGGCCTCCGAGGAAGTCAAGCAGGCCGCGCGGCAGGCCATCACTGACGACATCAATCAGTACGCCATCACCTGGGGCGCGAAGGAATTGCGCGACGCCATCGCGCGGAAATTCGAGCGCACGCAGGGCGTGCGCGTCGATCCCGAACGCGAAATCACCGTCACCTGCGGCTCGACCGAAGCCATGATGGCGACGATGATGGGCATCATCAATCCCGGCGACGAAGTCGTCATCTTTGAGCCGCACTACGAAAATTACGGCCCCGACGCGATTCTTTCCGGCGCCACGCCGCGCTTTGTCCAGCTGCAGCCGCCGGATTGGAATTTCGATCGCGACGAACTGACGCGCGCCTTCGGCCCCAAGACCAAGGCCATCATCGTCAACACGCCGAACAATCCCACGGGCAAGGTTTTCTCGCGCGAGGAACTGGAATTTATCCGCGACCTTTGCGTGCGCTGGAATGCCTTCGCCGTCACCGACGAAATCTACGAGCACATTATTTATGACGGCGCGCAGCACATCTCCATGGCTTCGCTCGATGGCATGCGCGACCGCGCCATCACCATCAATGGCATGTCGAAAACCTATAGCGTGACCGGATGGCGCGTCGGCTGGGCCATTGCGCCTCCCGACGCTTCCACGCCCATCCGCAAGGTTCACGATTTCCTGACCGTCGGCGCCGCCGCGCCCCTGCAGCAGGCCGGCGCGGTCGCGCTGGAATTGCCGCCAAGCTATTACGTGAAACTTGCGGAAATGTATCGCGTCAAACGCGACCGCATGCTCGGGCATCCTGACCGACGCCGGTTTCAAATGCTTCAAGCCCTCCGGCGCGTACTACATCATGACCGATATTTCGAATTTCGGATTTCCCGACGATCTTTCGTTCTCGCGTTACCTGGTGGAGAAGATCGGCATCGCCGTGGTTCCCGGCTTCGAGTTTCTACGACGATCCGTCCATGGGCGCGAGCCAGGTTCGCTTCACGTTTTGCAAAAAGGAATCGACGCTGGCGGCCTGCGCGGAAAAGCTGTCCAAGCTGCGTTCCGCCTAGCGCGCGTGGCCGCCGCAGGTTGATCGGTTCGTAGCCCTCATGTCGGCCCTGTGTTAGAATCCGCCGCGAAAGCCCAGGAGATCACGAATGGCGATGGAAATCGATCTGATCCCGCAGGGAACGCTCGTCCAGGAAAATGGCCACGGAGAAGCCGTGGATATTCGCGCGAGCGCCACGCGAACGTTTTACTGCGTCATGCAAATCCGCGAGCAAATCGAGCAGGAGTCGCTCGATGTTTCGATCTGGGGTTCGCCAGACGGAGAGAATTGGGGCGCGCATCCCATCCTGAAATTGCCGCAACAATTCTATCGAGGCGAAACGCGCGCCGTCCTGGATCTCACCCTGGTTCCCGAAGTCAATTTCATCCGCGCGGGCTGGGACTTAAACCGCTGGGGACGCGTCGCCCCGCTTCCCATGTTCGTTCTGGGATTGCATTTGGACGAAATCCCCGCGATGCCGGCGCGTGTCCCGCAAGCGCAGGCCAGCGCGGCAAAATAAATACTTTCTTTTTGAGATAGCCCTGCCCTAAGATTTTTCAAATGACGTCGGAAGGGAATTAAGGGGCAGGAAGTAAACCGTCAATTGCAATTTGCTAGTTACTTCCTGCCCCCCCGAGTGGTCTTAACCGAATAGACGAGCGGCCCGCCTTTTGCGTTCCATTAAATTTATGATTTCTTTATGCTCTTCCGGATTGCTCGAATCATGCCATTTGCTCGCCTGGAGTTCTCACCACGATAATGAAAATCCCCGTCCGCCGCGGCCGGCGGACCGGCTACAGCAATCTTCAATTGCAAGTGAGTTAAAATCCGGGCTAAGGGTTGTCTTGCGATGGGGGTGCGAGGGGTGGCAGCCCCGAGGAATCGGGCTCCGCACGAGCAGGGTCGACGTCTCCGTCCGAATCTTGGTCAACAGGGAAGGATTTCCCCCGCGCCTCCTTGCGCGATGATTCTTCTTTTCGCTTCATAGCCGCTTGCAGCCGTTCTTGCGTCTTGCGAACCCAGTCCGCGTCGGGGCCGGCGGGCGCGATTTTGAGGTACGCGTCGAGATCTTTTGCCAGCGAAGCATAGTCACGCCGCCCGATGTGGATATTTGCCAGAAGTATGTAAACACCGGGATTTTCCGGATTCCTATCCCGAGCCTGGACCGCGCTTTTTTCCGCTTCGTCAAATTGTTTGAGGCCGGCAAGGGCCCTGGCCAGTTCGAAGGGGGCTTGCCAGGAAATGGCATCGCGGTCCACGGCTTTCCGGGCCAAGGTCACGGCCTCTTGATACCGGTCTGTATTCGACAGAAGCGCGGAAAGCAAAAACAGCGCCTCGGGATATTGCCCGGAGCTGAGTTCGACGGATTTGCGCAGAGCCGCTTCCGCAGCAGGCCGTATCTCCCAGAGTCTGATATGCGGTACCTTCCAGGGCGTAGGCCTCGTAATAGGTGGGAAAATCCTTGATCGCACGCTGAAACTGAGTGATGGCTCCGCGATAATCGGACTTGGCATAGAGCAGATTGATGCCCTTGTCGAATTCGTCCTGAGCCTTGCGCGGAGCGCTCAGTTGATGAGCCGAAATGATCCCGCCGTTCAGGTTCGAATTCAGCCGATTCCCCGATCTGGTCAGGAACAGGGAGACGCCCCGGCGCCCGGAATTCATGATTTCCACCGATTGCTGAAGGGGAACGTAGTCTTGCGCATTCACCTCGATGATGTATTCGCCATTGGCGATGTCGGAGAATTCGAAATCGCCATTGCCCCGGGTGAACGTGGTGCTCACCGGATTTCCAGCGGGCAGCCTCAAATCGACGCGAATGTTTTCCATGCCACGCTGGTCGGAATTATCGCGGACGGTGCCATCAATGCTGAAGAGAGAAGTGGCGCGGGCGTGTTGCTGGCCATATCCGGAAAGCACACCTGTGGCGAGGAGCAGCAGCAAACTAAGCGTATGGCGGCCAAGCATATTCCCTCCGAAATGCGGGGAAGATGAGGCCCATTCTATCATGCCTTGAAGCATGTCCCACCAGCATCGGCTATGCGCCCAAGTCCACGGTTTGCAAATATTCCGGCAGCGTGACGCGCCAATTGAACTTCGATTCAATCGCGATTTTCAGCGCCGCCGAAGCTTCCGGCTCGCCGTGTGTCAGATAGGTTTGCCGCGGAGGAGCGGGAATGCCTGAGAGCCAGCGCAATAGCTCGCTTTTTCCCGCGTGCGCGGAAAATTGCCGCAGGTTGATCACTTCCGCCTTCACCGGCACATCCGCGCCGTGAATGCGCACGGTTTTCGCGCCGTCTTCCAGCGAGCGGCCGCGCGTGCCCATGGCCTGGAATCCAACCAGCAAAATGGCGTTCCTCGAGTCCGGCGCCAGCCGCGCCAGGTGATGCAGCACGCGCCCTCCGGTGGCCATGCCGCTGGCTGAAATGATGATGGCGGGAGTCTTGACGTCATTGATGCTCTTCGACTGGTCGACGGTGCGCATGTAGTGCACGTTATGCGCGTCGAGCGGGTTCCCGCTTTTTTCTTCGGTGATGTAGGTCAGGTCGTGGTCCTCGCGGTGGCGCATGTACAGGCCGGTCACGCTGATGGCCATGGGGCTGTCCACGTATACCGGAAGGCGCGGAATGCGGTTTGCATCCTCGAGCTCGCGGAGGATGTACATGATCGTCTGCGTGCGCCCCACGGCGAACGCCGGAATCACGACCTGGCCGCCGCGCTTGACCACGCGATTGACGACGTCGGCAAGCGCGTCCTCCGGCGAGTCGGCGGGATGTTCGCGGTCCCCGTAGGTTGATTCGCAAAGCAGCACGTCGCAGCGCGGCGGCGCTTCGGGGTTCTTCAGGATCGGCTGGTCGTAGCGGCCGACATCGCCGGAAAACAGCACCACCGTCTTCTTGCCGTTTTCCGTGATGGTCAGCTCCAGGCTGGAGGAGCCGAGAATGTGCCCGGCATCGTGCGGGCGCACCGTGAATTGCGGCGAAATCGTGAACGGAGCCGCGCGCGGAATTTCGCGCATCGCGTTCAGCACCGGCACGACGTCTTCCTGCGAATACAGCGGCAGCGGCGGATGGTGCTTGCTGTATCCGCGGCGCCCGGCGCGCTCGGCGTCTTCTTCCTGCAGGTGCGCGGAATCGGGAAGCAGGATATTGCACAGCTCGATCGTGGCCGCGTCCGCATAAATCGGGCCGCGATACCCGTCGCGCACCAGGCGCGGCAGATATCCCGTATGGTCCAGGTGCGCGTGCGTCAAGCACGCACCAATCAAACGAAGATGGTTTTTCCGGCAGCGGAGCCCAATTGCGCAGCCGAAGCTTCTTTAATCCCTGAAACAGCCCGCAATCCACCAGCAGCCGTTTGCCTTCCGCTTCCACCAAATATTTCGAGCCCGTGACGGTGCCCGCCGCGCCGAGAAATGTGAGTTTGGCCATAGGCGGCCATTCTAGAGGCAGGGAGGCAGGGAGGCAAGGAGGCAGGGAGCCGAAGCACGCCTTTCAACCAATGGAAATTTTGTGTTAGACTTTAGTTTGGGGCGTGTAGCTCAGTTGGGAGAGCGCATCCATGGCATGGATGAGGTCGCAGGTTCGACCCCTGTCACGTCCACCAAATTTCCACCGACGAATCAGCGCAGAAAAAGGAGCGTCCCGATGAAATCGGGAAGGTCGCAGGTTCGACCCCTGTCACGTCCACAAATTTTCCCGCAATTCCGTGCCCTCGATTCGCCAATTTCCAATACGAGAAGCAACTTTCAGACGATTCTGAATTCTCAGGTGCCGCATTCTTGCGCTTTTTGCAAGGGCCAATTCTTGAACCGTTTCACCCGATCTTTCTATTGCGAATGTTTCACCTCCACCGGGGGAGTGCCATACGTATGAAACGAGTCGACGGTTTTTAATCCCCAGGCCTGGCCCTTTGCGCGCTCCGCTTCGGTCCACACGATCGGTTTCCAATCGGGGGCGAGGATCAGGCGAGCGCCCGCGCTGTCCACTTCCACGCGGTTGCCGCCGGGCTCGTAGACGTACAGGAAAAACGTCTGCTGCACGGCGTGCTTGTGCGGGCCGGTTTCGATGAAGATGCCCTCTTCCAGGCAAATATCGGCGGCGCGCAAAACTTCCTCGCGGCTATCGACGGCGTAGGTGACGTGATGAAAGCGGCCGCGGGTTCCGGTGTGGTCGCGCGTGTACGCGAAATCGTAGCTCTTGTTGCTGACCGTGAGCCACATGCCGGCCTCGGACCCGTCATTCATCACGATTTGTTCAGTGAGGCGGCAGCCGAGATAATCCTGAAAGAAAATGCGGTTCGCCTTGATATCCACGGCCAGGCAATTCAAATGATCGAGGCGCCGCACGTTGATGCCGCGGGCAGGGAATCGGCTCGACTGATTTTTCAAGGCGGGCCGCAGTTCGGGCGGCGCCTGGTACCATTCGGTTTCGTAATAGAGCTCGACTTTGTGGCCGTCCGGGTCCTGGCAGAGAAACGCGGGACCGTGTCCGAGGTCGCCGTCGGTCCAGCCGATATCGTAGCCCGACCCTTTGAGCGCGGCCACGCGGCGCTCAAGCGCCTGCGGACTTCGCGCGCGAAAAGCCATGTGCCCCATGCCGCTGGTTTTGGACGCCGTCAGCTTGAGCGTGTGATGCTGGTAGTCGTCATAGGCGCGCAGGTACACCGAATCGCCCTGTCGCGCCGTCGCGCTCATGCCCATCACCTTTCACGAAAAAGTTCAGGCTCTCCTCCGGCTTCGGCGTGAATAGTTCCATGTGGCCGAGATGCGCGAGGTCGAAAATCGGTTCAGGCGGCATATGGCGTTTTCCTTTGGGCGGATTTTTGAAATGATTCGGAGCAGCTATCTCGCGCCGCGGACTTGCTCGGCGGATTTCACTTCCGATGGCCGCGCTTCCGCAATCGCGTCGGCAAGTTCCTGCCATGAAAACGCATCGCCTAGCAGCAGCGTTAACCCGCGTCTCGCGATTTCCTGCGCGAGCCAGTCCTGCCGCTGCGCGGTCGCCAACGCCGTCATCGGTTCAAGGCCGGCGTCCGCGATCGCTTGCGCGGCTTCACGCATTTCCGCTGCGCGACGTTTTCCGTGTTCGGCGACGCGGCTGATCAGATAATCGGGGAGACGTCGAATCCCATCCCATGTCCGGATAAGTGGCGGCCAGCGACGCGAGCACCTGTGTTTCCGCGCCATATCGCCGCGCGGTAAACATCGACTCCACGGTAATTGCTTCCAGACCCTTGATGAAAATACTGCGGCACATCTTGATTGCCGACGCCACACCGATACGCTCGCTGATCGGTTTCACATTCATGCCGATCGATTGCAGACGCCCGGCAGCTGCGTCCGCCCCCGCGCCGCCCAGCAGCATAGGCACCTGCAGGCGCTGCGGCGCAACCGGCGCCATCACCGCCGCCTCCAGAAAATTCGCGCTAGAAGACTGCAGCGTCGCGGCGATTGCGCGCTTGGTTTCAGGCGAGACGGAATTGATGTCCATGTACGTCTGCCCAGGGCGCAGGCAGGCAGCGGCATTTTTCGCCAGGTCAGCGGCAGCCGATGCGGTCACCGCCGAAATCACCAGGTCTGCTCCGCGGATAGCTTCCTCCAGGCTGTCGCAGGCTCGGACGCCCGCGTTTTTCGCCTTCGCCAGCATCGCCATGCGCGATGGCTCCGCGTCCAGCAGAATATCGAAGACGGACACCGAAAAGCCGCCCGCCGCGAAGTCGTGTCCGAAAATTCCGCCAACTTCTCCAAATCCTATAAGCGCAATGTGCCGAATCGGATTTCCATCCATGGTGACTCCGCCTCTTTCCGCGTCTCTCGGTGGGATGCGATGTCCGCCATGGTATCGCCGAACCGAATCGCTGTGAACAGGATTGTTGGCCGCTCCCCCTAAGGCCTGATTCATATATGTGACCAACTGATTACTCTTGTTCCAGCCTCCGCCTGGCCGGGAAAATTTTTGGGGATTAGTCGCCTAACCCCTTTCCCTGCAAGCGGGTTCCATCACCCCGGTACCATTGCAAACTAGGCCCCTTAAAGGCACAATGTGTAAGAAGGGGAACCATTCCCTTTCTTTGGTGTCTAATCTAAATTGAAGCGCTTACCAGCCGGCGCCTTCGGTTGGGCAGGTTTCCGGTCAGGAGACCGGGTAGGCGGCTTCCAAGCCAGTTGCGCCTGGCACAAAGTGTTTGACGCGGAGTTCCCGCGAAAACGCTTGGCGCACGCTGGGAGAGAGGCGGTAACCGTGTCTGACTTGGCCCACGTCCTTCCCTGGTCGCAGGACGAAGCCGAGCTGGTGACGGAGCTGCAAGGTGGCTCCGGCGCAGCCTTTGACTGGCTGGTCACGCACTACTCAGGGTCGGTTTACAGCCTCGTAGTAGGAATGATCTCGGAGTCCTGCGATGCCGCTGACGTCACGCAGGACGTCTTCCTAAAGGCGTTTCGCGGCATCCGCGGTTTCCGGCGCGGCAGTTCGCTGAAGACATGGTTGTACCGGATCGCCGTCCGCGAGGCTCTGAATCACCGGCGCTGGCTGTGGCGGCACCATCGCGAGCAGGACTCGATTGACGTGGAACCCGCGAACGGCCACGCGACGATCGAAATCGAGGACGCGGGAAGCACGCCGTTCGATCAGGCCGCTTCTCACGAAGTGCAGCAGGCGGTGCGGAACGCCTTGCGCAGCGTTCCGGAAGTATTTCGCAGCGCCGTAATTTTGAGAGACCTGGAAGGGATGTCTTACGACGAAGTGGCTGAAGTGCTTAGCATCTCGGTGGGAACGGTGAAATCGCGCATCCTGCGCGGGCGGCGATTGTTGCGCGAAATTCTCGAGCCGATGCTCCGCAACCCGCATGGCGCGAATGCCCTCGGCATCCTTCCGAGAGCCATGAAGAATCCGTTTTGCGTTCGCCTCTGTTTTCTGGTGGGGACGAAAACAATTCCAGCCGGCCCGACACAACCGGCTGGGCGTGTCCCGGCACGCTGGGCGACGCTGAGGGAGGTGTCACATGAATTGCGAACAGGTAAAACGATGGCTGCCCGGCTATCTGGACGGCGCGCTGCCCGCGGGTGCCCGGTCTGAAACGCACGTCATGATTGGACAGCATCTGGAGACACTGCGGAGTTTGCCGCGAGGAGTTGCAGGCTTACCTGGCGTTATCGTCCTTGATGTCGCAGGTGCAGCGTCCCGAGCCTCCCGCGGATCTTTCCTTGCGAATCCGCGTGGCCGCAGCGCAGCGCCTTGCCGACCGCCCCTGGCTGCACTACGTGCGCCGCGCCCGCACGCGCGCCGAACTGGTCCTGAAAAATATCCTGGAGCCGCTGGCCATTCCGGCGACAGGCGGCTTTACCGTGGCCTTCATCGTTTTTGTCCTGGTTTGCCAGTTGCTCGGCTTGGGCATGCCACTGAGCGCGGTGACGAATGATTCGCCGACGAATCTTTTGCAGCCGGCGCGCCTGGAGGCTCTGGCGCCATTTCCGGTCACGGGCATGGAGGAATCCGGGAATTCCGGTCCCCACGCGCTGCTGGTGGAAGCCACGATCAATGCCCAGGGCGAGGCCGTCTACTACAGGATTCTTTCCGGCCCGGATAACACTGACGATCCGCAGGCAACTGGATCTTGTGCTCCTGTTCTCCCGTTTTCGCCCCCTGATGAGCTTTGGACGGTTTACCTCCGGCGGCCACGTCGTTCTGAGCTTTAGCGACATTTCGGTTCGGGGATAGGCGCAGGCGGCTTCGATCCGGTCATGTTTCCAGCAGTTTCTAAGTAGTACCCCCGTACTATAGCCATAACCCCTGTTTACAGTCGAAAATAAATATATTCGCATGAGGCACCCATGCCAGTCGGCGTGGGGCCGGCCATGATCGGATTGCCATGACCCTTACGATCAAAGATCCCATCGAGGTGGACGGAACGTCCAAGCCCGGCTCGCCCGGTCAGAGCTCTGAAAACACGCCAGGCTCAATCCCCTCGATCGAATCCAGTTTGCCTCGAGGTTCCGGTCATTGTCCGAAGTCTGCCTGGTGCGAATAGCAATGCCCCCGGTGCCACCGGCCCTACACGAGAAGAGGGCAGGTCCGTCATTGTTTTCGATAACGGAGGGGTACTTCGCCTGGCGAATCCGTTTCCTCCCGGACAAACGGTCATCCTTTCGAATCAGCAAGGGCGGGACGTGGTCTGCCGCGTTGTGGGTGGACGCAATCTTCCCAGCGTCAAGGGCTACATTGAAGTCGAATTTATTGAGCCGGTCATCGATTTTTGGCGGATTCACCAGACTCTGGAGGTAGCCAGCGTTCCTCTTCCAGAGCCTCTGTCGCCTCCGGCTGCAGCTCCCGCCACAGGCTTCACAGGTTGAGCAGCCTCCTGCGCCTGCCATGCCCTCGCGCCCGGCTGTTCCGGTGAAAGAACGGAATGTTCCTTCGACCGGTGCGCCTACCTTTGAGGATGTTGCCGGGATTGTGCTCATGTCCCCGTCGAGTGAGCCGCCATCGAAAAAGAATGAGCCGGCCGTTCGAACCTCCAGTTTGCAGAGCAAAGATGGATCGGCGCAGAGCCCGGCCGAAGCACCGAAATTAAATTCCACGAACAGATTGGCGTCGCCGATTTCCGAACCGGCTTTTGAAAAAACGCCGGCTCCTCCAACGCAGGCAGCCTTTCCTGCTCCTGCCCGGAAGCAGCCCATCTCGAATGATTTCACGGGCAAAGGCGCGCAAGTCTCGGTTCCGAGTTCATTCGCTTCCTCTTCTGCTGGTTCCAGCGAGTCGCGCGGGCGCATGCCGTTGCTTTTGGGTGGGGCAGCGCTGCTTTTTGCGGGATTCGGCGCGGGCTACTTTTTCATGCACCGAAGCTCCGCGCCTGTCGCGACGTCTTCCGCGGCCGTAGCAAGCCAGCCATCCACGCCGCCTGCCAATGCAATATAGTAGCGGCCCCGGGATCGCGCCTGCTTCCCAGCCCGCAGCGGAGCCAGCCCCGCAGCAGACCGTGCAACCCATCTCAGCTGCTGCTTCAAGTTCCGCCGGAGTCACAGGGCCTGCGCCTTCTGACTCCCAAAACGCGCGGCAACGCGCAAACACCGTAGAGGCAAAGCAGCCCGATCGAACCGCGGCGCGCCGCCCGGCGATTCCCAATCTCAAGTTGAAATCCCCGACCAGCCCGAGCCAAAATCTCGCCAATCTCCCCGATGGATCTTCCATCGCCTCGGTGGATATGTCTTCGGCGGTGGCGCCTGGAGTGGCTTCCCCGGGAACATTCGGAGGTCGCGCGGAAAATCAGCCTGCGCCGCCTCCCGCGCCGCCCGCGGCGATCTCGACGCCCGCTTCCGCCAAGACCGTGCTGGAGGCGAAGCTGATTTCTTCCACGCGTCCGGTCTATCCGGCGATGGCGAAAAATTCGAGCATCCAGGGCCGCGTTGTCATCAATGCGGAAATTAATGAGAAGGGGACTGTCGTCGCCGCGACAGCAGTCAGCGGGCCCATGCCTCTTCGGCAGGCGGCGCTCGACGCCGTAAAACGCTGGAAATATTCTCCCGCACAAATCGACGGAAAGCCCGCCGCATCTCAGATTACGATTGGCCTCGATTTCCGCCTGAACTAGCCAGCCGAGATTTCCCCTTTTCTAATCGCAGTTCCCCATTACAATACTTCCCGGACAACCTGGCTGCCAAAACAGCCTTCCAATCAAGAAGGGATTCTTGACGGGGCTTGATGGGCCTTGTAAATTCATCATAAGAAGATTGGACGATTGATTGCGCCTATTCGCTGACAAGAATCCGTGGACCCGGTACGCCCGCGCGGGCGCGGGCGTCTTGCTCGTTGCGTTCGCAGCCGTGAACGCGGCTTGGCCGCAGGGCAAGCCCTCCGCCCAACCTGCTCAGCAAGAATCCCGGCAGGCAATCTCCGTCGGGACGCGTCCGCAGCTGTTCGACGTGCTTTGCGCGCTGGACGCCGCCGGATTTGACTCCAGCATGGACACGACGAACGAGTCTCCCGGACGAATCCAGTTGCGCCGCCGGATGCTCGCGCTGCAAGGACCCGCCGTCCAAGCCCTCCGCAAGTATTATTCCGAGCACGCGCTCGCGGATTCAGGGGCCACATTTTCTCGGTTCGTTTCCTTTGCCCTGGCGGCGGGGCCTCCGCCGAATTTTGAGTTTGAGTTGCGCCGCGATGAATTGCCGCCGGACGCGCTGGCACTGGAAGGATTCAACGAGATTCTGGCCAATTTTTACCGCGAGCAGAATATCGATCAGCTCTGGCAGCACTATCAGCCGGACTACGAGCGCGCCGTCGAACTGTATCGCGCGCCGGTCTCGGATCTGGTTTTCACGGTGTCGAATTATCTTCGCGAAATTTTGCGGCCAAGCAGTCCGCGGTATTTTTCCGTGTACATCGAACTTCTCGCGGGCGGAAAGTCGAATTTCCGCAATTATGGCGATCACTACGAGCTGGTCATCAGCCCGGATCCCGGTCTGCCGATGGACGACATCCGCCATGCCTTCCTGCATTTCCTGCTGGATCCCATCGCCATCCGGTACCGGGTGCAAGCCTCCCGATTGTCGCCGCTTCTGGAAATTGCGGCTCACGCGCCCCTGCTTCCGGTGGAAATGCGCGATGATTATTCCGCGCTTTTTCGACGAGTGCCTGGTTCGCGCCGTGGAACTCCGGCTGAAGCATCTCGCGCCGGCTGAGTTGGCTTCGGCCATCGATCAGGCGGAAAGCAGCGGCTATGTTCTGGTTCGGCCCATTTATGCGGGCCTTTCCGGGTTTGAGAAGTCGGAACCTGCGATGGGATATTACCTGCCGGATTTGGTCAAGGGAATCGACGTGGCCGCCGAACAACGGCGCCTCAGCGGCGTGAAGTTCGCGGACACGGCGCCATCCGGAGTTTCGGTTGCGGAAAACACCTCGCCAATCGCTTCCCGGACGGCTGCCGCTTCCGATCCCGTGCAGGAAGAACTCGCCGAAGGGCAGCGCCAGATTTCCGCGCGCAACGGCGCGGCGGCTGCGGCGTCGTTCGAGCATATTCTGCGTCTCATCCGGACGATCTGCGCGCCACCTACGGCCTGGCGGTCGCATCCGCGTTAATGGGCAAACCGGACCGCGCCCGGGAACTGTTCGGCAAAGTGATCGCGGCGGCGCCAGGCTACACCTGCCGATACTCGTGCACAACCGGATCCCTCGAACCTCTCGTGGTCGCACATTTATCTCGGTAGAATGTACGATGTAGAAGGGCAGCGGGAGCTCGCGGTCACCGAATACCGCGCCGCTTTGGCCGTGGCCGGAGCCCCGGAATCCGCGCGTGCGGCGGCGCAGCGCGGCGTCCAGGCCGGCTATCAGACTCCGTCGCGCGACACCAAGGCGGAGGATAAGCCGTAGATTTTTTGTGCGTTTCAGTCACGATCGAAGTACGCGGTAGAAAGCGCTGGAAGGGAACACAATCCACTCGGAGCATTCCTTTCATCTCCGAGAATTATTTTTGGCAGAGGAGAATAGACAACATGACGGCAAAGTTTCTAAGGATTCCTGCCTCGTTGCTGGCTTTTACCATGGCAATCACGCTGGGGGCGGGCCTTTCCAGGGCAGGGTTGCAGCCGAATCCGAATCCCCAGGATGAAAAGGCAAAGGAGAAAGAGAAAAACCAAAAGATCAATAAGAAGGAAGAAGCTGCGTACAAGGCTTTTTATGCGGCGCGCACGGCCGATCCGGCCACGCAAATTCAACTGGGAGAGGATTTCGCGGCGAAATTTCCGGACAGCCATTACCTCGGCGGCGTCTACGCGACGCTGACCAGCGCCTATTATGTAACTGGGAATACGGACAAGATGTTTGAGATCGGATCCAAGGCGCTGGCGCTCGATCCCGATAACGTGGACGTGCTTTCGTTGCTGGCCATGGCCATCCCGCGCCGAGTCCATGCGACCTCGCCTGACGGCGCGCAGCAATTACAGAAGGCGGAGCAGTATGCGCACCACGCGATCGAGCTGATTCCGAATCTGCCGAAGCCTGCCGAGGTGGACGATGCCGCCTTTGAGAAAGCCAAGAATGACAAGCTCTCCTTGTGCCACAGCGGCTTGGGTCTGATCGACCTCGACCATCAGAAGTTTGAAGACGCGCGCACCGAACTGACGCAGGCCGTGACACTGGCGTCGAGTCCCGATCCGGTCGATTACTTCCTGCTGGGTAATGCCGACGTAGGGGCCAGCTACTTCCATGACGCGGTGGCCGCATACCAAAAGTGCTCGGAATCCGGACCGCTGGTGGCGCAGTGCAAGGCCCGCATGGCGTCGGCCCAGCACGACGCGGAAACAAAGTTGGGGCGTTAGGCCCCGAAAGGCCATGCCTGCGAGCGAGATCGCGGAGTTGGAGTCGGTCCTCGGACATCGGTTCCGCGATCCCTCTCGGCTCATCCAGGCGCTGACGCATAGTTCGCGAATTCCGGAACGCGGGGCGGACGATTCTTCCGAGGACAACGAAAAGCTGGAATTTCTCGGCGACGCTGTCCTTGAGTTGCTGGTCAGCGAAGATTTGCTTCGCGCGTTCCCCGAGTGGAGGGAGGGCCAGCTCTCCAAAAGCCGGGCCCGCCTGGTGAACGCCACCGCGCTTTCCCTGGCCGCCCAGCGCATCGGCCTGGGGCAGCACCTGCGCCTGGGCCGGGGCGAAGAGAAGACCGGCGGACGCATGAAGCCGGCGCTCCTGGCGGACGCCTACGAAGCGGTTATTGCCGCGATTTACCTGGACGCAGGTCTGGAAGCGGCGCGACAATTCGTGCAAAGGACTCTGGTCGACGGCGCGATGATCGTCGAAGCCGCGCGCCAGGGACACACGGACCATAAGTCCGCCCTTCAGGAGTTGCTGCAATCGCGGGGCGAGCCGCCCGGCAGTTATCACATTATTTCGGAGAGCGGCCCGGACCATGAAAAAATATTTTGCGTCGAGCTCCGCATCGCCGGAGATATCACGGCCACCGGCACGGGAAAAACAAAAAAAGAAGCCGAGCAAGCCGCGGCGGTCGCGGCCCTGATACAATTAGGAGCGGAAGGAATTTGAGGAACCGAAACGATGTCTGAAACCGTCCAGGCCGTGGAAGCGCGCCAAGCCGCCGCGCATCGCGCGGAAACGCAGTCCGCCACGCTCCGCGAGTACATCGAGTCGCTTCTGGTGACCGTGATTCTCGCCCTGTTCGGCACCACTTTTGTTGTTCAGGCTTTCAAGATCCCATCGCAATCCATGGAGCCGACGCTCCTGGTCGGCGACCACCTCCTGGTGAACAAGTTCATTTTCGGCGGGCGGGGACACTGGTACGACTCCATGCTCCCGTATCGCGAAGTGCATCGCGGCGACATTATCGTTTTCAAATTTCCCTTTCAGGACCACCCGCATTACGTGAAGCGCGTCATCGGCGAGCCCGGCGATCGCATCAAGATTGTGGATCAGCAGGTGTACGTGAACGGAAAGCGCATCAGCGAGCCCTACGTTGTTCGCGACCCGGCCGCGCCCTACGATCCTTTTGGCGACAACTTTCCGCCGCGCAGCGCGGAATATTTGCAGGCCAATATGCAGCCGGAATGGGCCGATCAAATCCTGCAATACGTCAAGGACGGCGAAATCGTGGTCCCTCCGGACAAATATTTCGCCATGGGAGATAACCGCGATCATAGCTGGGACAGCAGGTTTTGGGGATTTGTGGATCGCGACGCGATCATGGGCCGCCCGGTGGTGATCTACTGGTCGGTGCAGGCCGCCCACGACGATGACGCGAATCAGAACCTGAATGGATGGGTATTGAATTTTCTCGATACCATCCTTCATTTGCCTTCGCGCACGCGGTGGTCCCGCATGCTTCATGAGGTTCACTGAGACGCCGCTTTTCTTCTTCCTCCCCTTTTGCAACAATTCCTAGTCTCACGATGAGAAAACGAAAATGGCTGCGCTGGGTTGTGATCGTTGCCGTGCTGCTGTTTGCCGCGAGCGCCGGGTTTTCGCGCGCGTTGCAAACCAGTGCAGCGCGGCGCTATCTGATTACGCGCCTGGTCGCCAGCTTCGGGCGTCCCGTGGATGTTGCCCGGTTCGATTTCAGCCTGCTGGATGGCGCGCGGCTTGAGGCCCATTCGGTCACCGTCGCCGAGGATCCCGCTTTCGGCAACGAATATTTCCTGCGCGCCGAAACCCTGACGGCGGGGCTGCGCTGGGGGGCGTTGCTTTCCGGACGCTTCGAATTCGGCTCCCTGACTCTGTTGCGCCCAAGCTTGAATTTAGTGCGGGATGCCGACGGCCACTGGAACATCGAACGCTGGCTGCCGCCCGCCGCGTCCGCAGCGTCGCGTCCGGGATTTGTCGGCCCGCTGGCCGTTTCCGGCGGCGCGCAGGCGGCGCGGCTTTCCCGAATTGATGTGGATGGGGGACGCATCAATTTCAAGCAGCGGGAGGACAAGAGCCCATTCGCATTGCTCGACGTTTCCGGAAGTGTCGACCGGGACAACGCCGGCCGTTGGCAACTCGACTTGGAGGCGCGCCCCATGCGCGCCGGCGTCGAACTGCAGGATATCGGCATGCTTCGCTTGCGCGGCACGATTGCCGGAACTTCCGCTCGCCTGCAGCCGGCCGAACTGAACTTGACTTGGCGAGACGCTTCCGTGGCGGACGCCTTGCGCCTCGCGCGCCAGGACGATTTTGGGATTCGCGGAGAGCTTGCCGTCGACCTCAATGCCCGAGTGGCTCCGCCGGACCAGTCTTCGCCATCCGCCGCCGGAGTCAGGCGGAGCGCAGTGGTCCATTTCCGGAGTGGCCCGCCTGACTGGAATTCATGCCTGGAATCTTCCCGGACGACCCACCGACCCCGCAGCGAATTTTTCTCTCGATGCCGGGTGGCGATTGGGCGATGCGCGCGCGGAAATACGCAAACTCCTTGTGGAAATGCCGAATTCGCATCTCGAAGGCACGGGCGATTTGGATTGGGGGCGCGGGTTCCATCCGCAACTCCACATCGAATCATCGAAACTCGGACTGCAGGATCTCCTTTCGTGGTACCGCGCTCTGCGCCCGGATGTTGCCGAGGATCTTCGCGCTGAAGGGTCGCTCGGCGTGGATGTGACGCTCGGCGGGTGGCCGCTCGAGCTTCAACAGGGCGCGATCGCCGGCGCCGGAGGAATGCTGACATCAAAATCATTGCCTGCGCCCCTGCGGATCGGCCCTGTGAATGCCGGCGTATCACGCGGCGGCCTGGATTTTGCCCCTGCCGAATTTTCATTTTCCTCGACGGCTCCGAACACTCCCGCGGAAACAAGTTCCGGGGCAGCGGAAACTTCCGGCACCAGTTCATTCCTTCTTCGCGGATCGATCTTTCCCGATAGCGATGGCGTTTTCCGCTGGCCGCCGAACTGGAACTCTTCCATCGAAGGGGCCACGCCGCGCGTACAGGATTGGCTGACTCTTTCCGCGGCGCTCGCCCAACCTTTGAATTCAGGCTGGACCGCCGCGGGCGGCCTTTCCATGAAAATGCGCGGCACTCACCGGACGGATTTGCCCGGAGCCGTTTGGCTCGGCGCCATGGATTTTCGCGGCCTCTCCGTAAGTCCGGCGTATGTGAACCAGCCGGTGCGCTTGCTCAAGGCGCATGTGGAATTCTCGCCCGCGCAGCAAACGATTACGTTGTCCGCGGCCGAGGCGCTGGGAGCAAGCTGGCAAGGCACGATGTCCAGGAAACTTGCTGCCCCAATTCCGGCGGGTTCCAACGCAACGCCGCGCCCGCAATGGACTTTCGATCTCGCCGCCGACCGCCTGGATACGGCGGATCTGGACCGCTGGCTCGGGCCTCGCGCCAGGCCCGGATTTTTGGCTCGCCTCACCAGCTTTGGATCCGCTGCTGCCGTCACTCCTCTGCCGGACGCGGCTGTCGCTCGCCTCGCCGCGCAAGGCCGCCTTCGCGTCGCCGAACTGGTAATGACGCCGATGCGTTTGGAGCAATTTGACGGCGAAGTGGAACTGGATGGACGCACTTTCAAACTCCGCAATGCCAAAGCGGATTTCTTCGGTGGGAAAGACATCCGGCACATTGGACGCCCGGCTAGTTGCCGATCCGTCGTATGAATTTCAGGGCCGCTTTGACCGCGTGAATCTGGCGCAACTCGTGCGCGCCGTGCCTTTCTTGAACAACCGCATTGCCGGAACAATTTCCGCCACGCTTTCTGTTTCCACTCACGGCATCGGCCGGGAAGCGTCTGGTGGCTGCCATGGAAGGCAAGGGCACGCTCGACGCGCGCAATGTGGAAATTCGCGGGCTGGATTTCAGCGAGGTATATCCCGGAGGCGCCCAGGTTTCGTCGTCGAGTCCCTTCGCGTCGGTCGCGGGAAATTTCCGCATCCAGAGCAGGAGAATTGACGTGTCCAATTTCGTTCTGGCCCATCCGCCGGACTGGCTGCAGGCCGACGGGCGAATCGACTTTTCTCACGCGCTGGACATTCGCATCCGCCCGTCGATTTTCCAGGCCGCAACGTCGCCCGCGTCCGCGGCGTCCCCAAGTTTTCTGCTGAGCGGAACAATTGAAAATCCGAAGTTGGCACCTGCGTCTGCCGCAACCCAGCCCGCGCCTCGCCGCACTTCGCGATAGAAATACTCTGCGGCGTCGTAAAAAGCACGTGCCACTGGGCCAAGCCGCATTGCAACCGGCGACCTCGCAGCTTAGTATCGAACCATGCCGAGCCGCTTTGCATTTCCGGGCGATCACCGTGCATCCACTCTGACGGCCGCCGCGCTATGCGTGTTCCTGCTGGCCCTCTCGCCCGGATCTCGCGCGCAAACGGGCGCGATTAAAAAATCGCCCCCAGTGCACGGAAATCAGAACGCCGCGGTTTCGCCGCGCGTTTCTCTTTCCCCGCGATATTCTCCTGGCCAAGTGTTTCGGTATGCGATGGAATTTGAGACCACCACGGACACCACGCAATCTGGTTTCGCCTCGGACCCGCAAGGCCCGTCCAGCCTGGCGATCACCTGGGACGCCACCATCCGCATGGAAGTTCTTCCGCCGGAAGGCGCAATCTCCGGCGCAAAAACGGGCGGCATCCGCCTGCGGACCACGTATGAAAAATCCACCGCAGATGTCCGCACCGATACGTTCGATCCCACGGCGGAGGTGACCGAGCAGCAGTATAAAAAGCTCGCGGGAAAAGTCGTCGAATTCACGCTCGATGCCGCCGGAAAAGTGAAGTCGGTTTCGGGCCTCGAAGGAATTGTCGAAGGCGCAAAAGCCGCCCAGGCCGCGCGCGACTGGATCGACCATCTGGACGCAAGTTCCGGGGCTCCCCCGGGAGGCGTCACGATAGGCGAGACATGGACCTCCGATCAGCCGGCAAACTCTCTTCCGGTCGCGGGCATGGTCTGGCGCACCGATTCCCAATATCTGCGGAACGAACCGTGCCATCCGCCGAATCCGGACTTGCCGCCGTCCGCCTCCTCCGCCGACGCGGCCGCGATTGCGGCCTCCGGCGATACCTGCGCCGTAATCCTCACGCACCTGAACCTGGTCCGCCCGAAGCCCGTCCGCAACCTCACGCCCGAGGAGTACCGCAAAAACGGAGTGCAAACGAAAGGGAAGTGGACCGGCTCGGGGCAAAGTTTAGTGTACGTCTCGCTGCGTTCCGGCGCGGTCGTCAGCGTTTCGCAAACCGGATCGGAAGAGATGGACGTGACCCTCACGAGCAAACAAAATACGTCCATGCGCTACGCCGGCACGATTCTTTCGCGGTCCCAGGTGGAGCTGATTGGGGATGGCGCGCACGGGAAGTGATCGCTACTGATATCAGCGGGCCTACGCGGGACACGCGACGCTTAGCGGCACTCTACGTTTTCAAAAGTGACCTAGCTCACAGATGTAAGCCGCAGCATCCGTCATCATAAATATTATGCCAAGAGATCTCAGCATCAGTAATGGCTCCATGCAGGTCATGTTTGACGCGCAGTACAGGCTTCGAGACATCTACTACCCCTATGTTGGCAAGGAAAATCATGCAGGCCACACATTCCGCTTTGGTGTATTCACCGACGGCCAATTGAGCTGGACCGATTCGCCGGATTGGGAGCGTCGCCTGAGCTACGCGGCGGACACGTTGGTCACCGCGGTGGAACTCCTGAACCGCCGCCTCAAAGTCCGCTTGGAATGCCGCGATGCCGTGGACCTCTATGAAAACGTCTATCTGCGAGAGATTAGCGTGCACAATTTTTCGAGCCGCGGACGCGAGATCATTCTATTTTTCCACCATGACTTCCATGTGTACGGGACGAGCATCGCCGATACCGCTCTCTACGATCCTCGCGTCGAAGCGATTATCCACTACAAGGGCCGCCGGTATTTCGTCGCTAATTTGCAAGTAGATGGCGAGGCGGGAGTCAAGGAGTGGGCCATTGGGAACAAGGAGACGAACGGCGCGGAAGGCACCTGGCGGGATGCCGAAGATGGGCGTCTCGGCAACAATCCGATTGCCCAGGGATCGGTCGATTCGACCATTGCCGCGAGGATGTCGCTGGCCTCCGGTGGAACGAAACAGTGCTACTACTGGATCGCCGCCGCGGATCGATTTCGGGACGTCAGAGCTTTAAACGAATTGATTCTTCAGAAAAGTCCGGCGGAGCTTATCCTCCGAACGGAGAATTATTGGCGGCTCTGGGCGAAAAAAGACCGGCAGGAGCTGGCCGAACTGCCTCCGGAACTCTCACAACTCTATACGCGCAGCCTTCTGATTCTCCGGACTCTGACGGACAGCCACGGCGGCATTATCGCGGCAAACGATTCCGACCTGCTGCAGTTTGGGCGCGATACATACAGCTACGTCTGGCCTCGCGATGGCGCGCGCGCGGCATATGCTTTTGCGCGCGCCGGCTACATTGATACGCCGCGAGCCTTCTTCAAATTCTGCGCCAGCATCCTGACCGCGGATGGTTATTTGCTCCACAAATACAATCCGGACGGAAGTTTCGGAAGTTCCTGGCATCCCTGGTACGCGCACGGGCAGATGCAATTGCCGATTCAGGAAGACGGAATGGGCTTGGTCCTGTGGGCGCTATGGCAATACTTTGCGGGTCACTTCGATCTGGAGAGTGTGAAGGAACTGTTTTATCCGCTCATTGTCAGGATGGCGGATTTTCTGGATACCTTTCGATTGGAAAATGGCCTCCCCAAGCCCTCCTACGATCTCTGGGAGGAGCGATATGGTGTTCACACGTTCACAACTGCCGCGGTTTATGGCGGTTTGGTGGCTGCCGCTAATTTTGCCGGAAGTTTTGGGGAACAGACTTTGGCCGAACGGTATAAGAAGGCGGCGGATGCCGTGCAGGAGGCGGCCCAGCAAGTTCTCTACAACCAGGAAGCGAAGCGCTTTGCTCGCTCGTTTGATCCCGCCACCGGGCAATTGGACATGACCGTCGACGCAAGCCTGTTCGGCGTCTTTGCTTTCGGCCTTCTCCCGCCCGAGCATCCCATGGTTGTTTCGACGATGAAAGCAGTAGAGGAACGGTTAGCTGTCCGAACCCACGTGGGAGGCATTGCCCGATACGAAAGAGACCCGTTCTTTCGCGTAACTGAAGATTTCGCGCGCGTGCCCGGCAATCCCTGGATTGTTTGCACCCTGTGGCTAGCCCAGTACAAAATCGCCATGGCACGGAATCCCGAGGATCTCGATGCCGCGGCAAAAATCTTGTCCTGGGTAGCCAAACACGCACGCCCCACGGGGATGCTGGCCGAGCAACTCCATCCCTTTGAGGAAAGCGCGATTTCCGTGTGCCCGTTGTCCTGGAGTCATGCGGAGTTCGTCATCACCGTGGCGGATTATGCCGCGAAACTCAGCGCGTTTCGAAAAACATAGCTGCTTATTCAGCCATACGTAAAAGCGATTTCATTCACAACAGATTAGGACCGGCTTTCTTTCGGGATCATGCATGGATGACGCCCCGCTCTTCAAACTCCCGCCTCATTTCGAGTTCCCGGGCCGCGAAACGATCCCCATCAGGTTGCGCCGAAGAATTGCCGATGCCGCAATGACGCCGCCAAACAGCGCGCCGGTCACGCCTGCCGTGCACGCGTCTTGCCCCGTAAGAAAAAGATTCCGGATGGGCGTGCGCGCGCCGAATACGCGTGCGCGGAATCGCGCCGGAACGCAGGCGGTGCCGTAAATCTCCCCGTTCTGATAGTTGGCGAAATGCAGCGTGGAGAGCGGCGTCGAGAGTTCGGCGGTTTCGATCTTGCCGCGCGTAGCGGGGACATTGCGCTCCAGTTCCTCCCGAAGGCGCGCAGTCAAAGTCTGCTTGAGATCGTTGTATTCCGCGCCGCGCCGCTTCCACGCGGTATCGGCCCACCGATCGAACATGCCGTAGGGAATGGGCGCGACCACTTCAATCGTCGAGCGCCCCGGATAGCGTTCGGCGAACGTCGGATCCTTGGCCGAAGGAAAGGAAATGAACAGGACCGGGAACGGCCCGGTTGGATCTTTTTCATAACGCACAAGACTTGCGTCATGATCCGCATCGCCATAGATCCACAAATTCGTTGCGCCGAATTCCGGGTCGGCAGGCTCCCGCCGGAGTCCGACGTAGAGGCAGAGATGCGCTATCGACTGCGGGATGCTTTTTATTTCCTCCAGAACGCCGAGGCTTGCAGGCAAATCGGCGGGCAAGAGCCGCGCAAAAGTGTTGTACGCGCCCGCGTCGCTGATAATGGTATTGGCGCGAATTTCCGCGCCATCGGCCATACGCACGCCAACTGCACGGCGCCCTCCCTTCAGTAAAATTTCCGCCACCTCCGCGCTGATCATGATTTGTCCGCCGGCGCGTTCGATGACCGGGGCAATGCTCGCGGCAATTTCAGAGGCGCCACCGACGGGATATGCCGCACCTTCAAAATAGTGGTAAGCAATGATGGCGTGCATGGCGAAGCTGCTTTGCGCTGGAGGAAGTCCGTAGTCGCCCCACTGCCCGGTCAGCACCGCAATCAGTTCTTGATTGCGGGTCAACGCATGGAGCACTTGACCTGTCGTCTGATCGGAATAGCGAAAGAATCGCCTGGTCATCAGCGGACCGATCAGGCGTGCAATCGGACCCGGCATGGCTTTTTCGGCAAAGTACATTCCGGTGGCCGACGCAGCGGCGCAGACAGCAGCAATGTAACCGTCAATTGCCGTACTTTCATTCGGAAAATAGCCTTTCATGTTTTCGCGGAAGCGTTCCATGCCCGAAGGAAAATCGTAGCCGCAGCCGGCAATCACAATGCGATCGTAAACGTCGGGCATAGGGTTCCAATGCAATCGGCCTTCGGTCACATGATCGAAGGCGCCGCGCACGGGAGATTGCAAGTTGTTTACCTGGCCAATGTAATGTACGCCGACGTCCCATTCGTAATTGCGCCGGTGAAACACGTGCGTGAAACCCCCGGCCGTGTAGTGCCGCTCCAGCACCAGCACCTTTTTCCCGGCGTGTTTCGCAAGCAGGGCAGCGGCGGTGAGTCCGCCCATGCCGGAGCCGATGACGATGGCGTCGAAGGGGCCGTTCACGGGGTGCTGCTTGTACGACTGGCCGGTGTGCCTCATGGGCGGTCACCTCAATGTGGGCAGCAACAACATGGATGGTACTCCAGTATGTTGCCAGATTAAGGCGGTTCCAAGCCAGCCTGCCTCATTTCCAGGCACCCTCCGGATTTGCGTTATAATGGAAGATTCTGCGCGGCCCGGCGGCGCGGCCGTGCGGCCCCATACCCATGAACTTCAAACTCATGAGCGATTACGAGCCTCGCGGCGATCAGCCGGAGGCCATCGAGCAGCTTTCGCGCGGCCTCGAGGCGGCGAGAAGCATCAAGTGCTGCTCGGCGTCACCGGCTCGGGCAAGACGTTCACGGCGGCCAAGATGATCGAGCGCGCGAACCGCCCGTCGCTGGTGCTCGCGCACAACAAGACGCTCGCCGCGCAGCTCTACAGCGAATTCAAGAGTTTCTTTCCGCAAAACGCGGTCGAATATTTCGTCAGCTATTACGATTACTACCAGCCGGAAGCCTACATTCCCGCCTCCGACACGTTCATCGAGAAAGAATCCACGATCAACGACGAACTCGACAAGCTGCGCATGAGCGCGACGCGGTCGCTGTTCGAGCGGCGCGACGTCGTCATCGTCGCTTCGGTCTCCTGCATCTACGGCATCGGCTCGCCGGAATCCTATTTCGGCATGCGCGTGCAGATCGAAAAGGGGCAGAGCACCGCGCGCGAAGCCTTGCTGCGCAAGCTGGTGGACATTCAGTACGACCGCACCGAGGATCTGCGCCGGGGCACGTTCCGCGTGCGCGGCGATCGCATCGAAATTTATCCGCCGTATGAAGACAACGCCTACGCCGTCGAACTCTGGGGCGCGCAGATCGAACGCCATCCGCCAGATCGATCCGCTCACCGGGGAAGTCCGCTCCGGCCAGAACTGATTTGCCGCAAGCTGACGATTTATCCGAAATCGCACTACGTCATGCCCGCGGAGCAAAGCGAGCGCGCCATCCGCACGATTCTCGAGGAACTCGACTGGTGGAAGCCGGAACTCGAAAAGCAGGGGAAATACGCGGAGGCGCAGCGCGTGTGGCAGCGCACCATGTTCGACATCGAAATGATGCGCACGATCGGCTACTGCCACGGCATCGAAAATTATTCGCGGCACATGTCCGGCCGCCTGCCGGGCGAAGCGCCGCCCACGCTGCTCGATTATTTCCCCGAGGATTACCTGCTGTTCATCGACGAATCGCACCAGACCGTGCCGCAGCTCCACGCCATGTATCACGGCGACCGTTCGCGCAAGCAGACGCTGGTGAACTACGGCTTCCGCATGCCCTCGGCGCTCGATAACCGCCCGCTGAATTTCGAGGAGTTCGAACACCGCACCGGGCAAGTCGTCTACGTTTCGGCGACGCCGGGGCCGTACGAACTGACGCAAATCGGCGGGCGTGGTGGTCGAGCAGGTGATCCGCCCGACGGGCCTGGTGGACCCGCAAATCGAAGTGCGCCCGGTGAAAGGGCAGGTGGACGATCTGCTCGAGGAAATCCGCGTGCGCGCGGAGCGAAACGAGCGCGTGCTGGTCACCACGCTCACCAAGCGCATGGCCGAGGACCTGGCCGAATATTTCACCGAAACCGGAGTGCGCTGCCGCTACATGCATTCGGAAATCGATACGCTCGAGCGCGTGCGCATCCTGCGCGATCTGCGCCGCGGAGAATTCGACGCCTTGATCGGGATCAACCTGCTGCGCGAAGGCCTCGACTTGCCGGAAGTTTCGCTGGTCGCGATTCTCGACGCGGACAAGGAAGGCTACCTGCGCAGCGCCACCGCGCTCATCCAGACGATCGGCCGCTGCGCGCGCCACGTGGAAGGCCGCGCGATTCTCTACGCCGACCGCATGACCGGCTCGATGGCGCAGGCCATCGAGGAAACCAACCGCCGCCGCGCCAAGCAAGTCGCCTACAACGATGCTGAATCACATCACGCCGCATATCCATCATCAAGTCCGTGGACATGAAGCTGGCCGCGATCGTCGAAGCCGATTACGTCACCGTCCCCGCCGAGGATTTTGCCGACGCCGACATCACCAGCGAAGCGAAGCTGGGCGAAGTTCTCGCGCAGCTCGAAGTCCAGATGCGCGAAGCCGCCAAAAAATTCGAGTTCGAGCGCGCCGCAGCACTGCGCGACCGCATCCGCACGCTAAAACAGCGCGACCTTTCCGGATTCTTTTCCGCGGCGAGTGAACCTGCGACTAGCGAAACAAGCTAACCTGAAATTCCAGTACCAGCAGGACAGTCCTGTCCTATCGAATCCCACAACCAGTTCGATTGTCTTCCAGTATGAATCAGGGGAATGTAATCAGAGGTCGCGTTCGTGAAAATGGTACACGGCGATGGCGAGAGCAATGAGCAGATATGCGCACGCATAGCCGATCATCGCGCCGCTGGGGATGGAAACATCCGCGAACGGCGAGAACTGCAAGGACCCGGAAAGCGGCGACTCCATTTCAAATGCGGCGCGGCGCCACACGGCCTCGCTCGGCATGATGAGGCTCGAAATTATGCCGACCATTGCCAGCCGCGAGCCCTCCGTAAATCCGCTCATCTGTTCGAGCCACCCGCCCAGAAAGGCGACCCCGAGCAGGCCCAGCGTGATGACGCCGCTTGTGAGCGTTGAAAACCAGGTGCCGAACATGAAAGTGACCGACAACGCGACGATGCATTCCAGAAAAACCAGCAGCCCGCCGCGTACCGGATGCTGCGCCAGCACGCCGCCAATCTAATATCCCTCGGCAATCGTGCCCCCGAACATCAGCGCCACATACACGCCGGACATGGCCACAAAGCCCAGCCATTTGCCGATCAGGATTTGCCAGCGGGCGAGGGGTTTGGTGGCGATGGCGTGGATCGTTCCAGAGGTGATTTCTCCGGAAATCGTATCCACGGAGGTGAGCGTGGTCATGACCACGGCGAGCAGATCCACGGTATACAGGCCGATCATGAGCATGGCGCTGACGACCTGGTAACGCAAAAACGGCGGCACGCTGGAATTTTGAAAATCCCCCACCTGAAAATGCAATCCGATACCGAACACCAGCAGAAACCCAAGGCCGGCAAGCAGCGCGGTCCACAAAATTTTCTTGCGCGCCGCCTCGCGAAACGTGATGCCCGCCATGATCCAGACGCCCATCAAAATCCCCGATCCTCGCCCATGACGCTGATGAACAATTCCTCAAGCGTCATCCGCTGCGGCGTGAATTGGTATACATCGGCGCCCTCGCCGACCAGATAACGCAAAATGTCGGGAAGAGTTTCCCGCGATTGCGCCGTCAGCGTCAACCGTCTCCTCGTCCACCTGCACGGACGTCGCTCCAGCGAGCAAGTCCCGAAACGCATTCCGGAGAAAGCTTTCGCGCGCGCACTTCGACGCGCACCGCTTCCTCCTGTTGCGCGCGCAGGTCGCGGCTGGTCACCACTTCACCTTCGCGGATGAATACCACCTGATCGCAGGTAATTTCGATCTCGCTGAGGATATGCGAATTCAAAAATACGGTGGCTCCCCGTTCGCGCTGCGCGCGGATAATATCCCGCACCATGCGGCGCCCGAGCGGATCGAGTCCGGAAGTCGGCTCGTCCAGAAAAATCAGATCGGGCTCGTGAATCAGCGCCTGCGCGAGTCCCACGCGCTGCATCATGCCTTTCGAGAAATTCTGCAGGCGTTTATTGATGTGCGGAGTGAGCCCCACCAGATCGATGAGTGCCGGAACGCGCTTTGACAGTTGGATCGAGGAAACGCCGCAGAGCCGGCCGTGCAGGTGCAGAAGTTCGGCGGGCGTAAGCCATTCGTAAAAGCGGAAATTTTCCGGCAGGAATCCGATTCTTCTCCGAATTTCGACGTCGCCGGCCGGCACGCCCAGCACCCACGCCTCGCCGCCGGTTGGTTTGGCGAGACCCAGAAGCATTTTGATCGAAGTGCTTTTTCCCGCGCCATTCGGGCCGAGGAAACCGAAAATTTCGCCTCGCCGCACGGTTAAGGTCAAGTCGCGCACCGCGACTTTGTCTCCGAAAACCTTGCGCAAATTTTGTGTTCGGATGGCGAAGCTATCTTGCTGGGACAGTGTCAGCTCCTTCTCTATTTCAGCGAATCGGCCAATCCCACGGCCTGGCTGGAATCTCCGAATCCTGTGAGCGAATACACGATTCCATTTTTTGTCCAGATCAGTGCATACCCTGGCCCGCGCCTCCCGGCCATGCTGAGCAGCGTGCCATTTGTGCCGTTCACCTTCACCACTTGATACGAACGCAGGGAGCGGGGAACCGACAGCGTCAGCGTCGCTTTCCAGTCGACGGTATGCAGAAAATCACTCGCCTGATTCGGAGTCATCCCCGCCGTCTCCAGTCCGATTTGCGCGAGCCCGCCGACGTCGAGTCCCGCCGGCACATTGACGATTGGATCGGGACCTTCGCGCAGCCGGACACAGTCGCTGTATTCGGTAGTTGTCGGCGACGGCCCGGTAATGTTGTTCGCGATCACCCGGCTGGCATCGGTGGGGCCGGGGCAGGTTCCATATTGTATTTGCACCGATCGAGGAACCTGCACGCTGACGGTCGCTCCGTCCAGCGATTGCGGCAAAGGCAGGTCGGAATGGCCCGCCTCGGTGGCGATGGCTTTGAGGCGCGAGCGGTCCACGATCACGGCAATCTTGTGCGCCCCTCCGACAATAATTTTCGGCGCATCTTTTCGCGCGCCGAGCAGCATTACGTCAAAACCCGCCAGTTTTTTGGCGCCGGCAAGGTCCGTTACCGGTGTGTCGTCTTCATTTTCCTCGACCTGGACTTTGTCCGAGATCATTTGCGTAACCATCTGGTGGAGCGTCGGGATTCGCATTCGCGTCCACAAACGGCGAAAAATTCGCGTTCACCGCCTGCACCTTTTGCATGCGCAGCGATTGCAAGGCACTTGAATGCAATGTTTCTCACGGCCGGAATGCTCAAGCTCCCGGCGGCTACCACCAATACGATGAGAACCAGCCAAACAGGTCGCTTCGAGGGAGCGTCAGTTGTCATTGGATTTCCTCCCCGGTCATGAAAAGTTGTTGGAATAGAATAGGTCTCAACACGTACAAAGCTAGCAACTAAACCTGAATTTTACATGAACGGGGCCGTAAGTAGCACGGCCACTCTTGGCTGTGCGGCTTTTGCAATCGAAGCTAGGCCCTGAAACGTATGCGCGGGCTGCAAGTCCGCAAAGCCAAAAGTGGCTGTGCAGCCCAGCTTCACTTCTTTGCGCCCAGTGCGGCCCCGCCTTCAAGGGTTTGGTATCGCTCCGCGGACATTGCAGCCCGTCAAGCCAGCGAACTCCGCTCACCGGCCGAAATCGTAACGGGCCATGCGATGGCCGCAAAGCGCTGAGGCCTCGGGAATTGCGAACGCAAGGCGTCCGACTCCAAGCGAGTACTAGGTCCTGTGTACTGGTACCTCCATCAAAACATTAACGCAAATTTACATAAATCAAGCAGTAATCCTGTTGACAATACTCGGACCCTTTTGTAACCTTTCTTAATAGATTCGCTCTCGTGGAATGGCCGGTGGCTTTGTTTCCGTCATTCCGCGACCGAATCCCTCGATGTTCCCCGCAGAGAACATTGGTTAATGCTTTTGTCACTGTCTTGCTCGATAGAGATAAATTGCAAGGTGGCGCACAGGAGGCCCTAGCCCATGTTCGCACTTCGGTCGTTTGTTCTACCGCAATTCTTGCCGTCTCAATCCAAGCGCGTTCCGCAGAGCATGGAACCCTGCGCGGCGGCCTCTGCCCGCAAGCGCACTGGCAGCTCCGTGCTCCGCCGCTGGGCGCCCGCTCTATGCGCCGCGCTGTTGCTGGCGGGCTGGCCCGCGCACGTGCACGCGCAAACGGCGGTGGCAAGCATTCCAACCAGGGTAGACCCCAGCCGTATCGCCGTAAACCCTGTGACGAACAAGGTCTATCTGATCAACTTTTATGTAGACACTCTCACGGTTATCGACGGAATTACGAACGAAGCCACGAACATTAGGCCAGGGTTTTCCTACCCCATCGCCGTGGCCGTGAACCCTCAGACGAACAAGATTTACGTTGCCAATCTCCAGAGTCGAAACCTGTCGGTAATCGACGGGGCCACGAATGAGGTCACGCTGGTCCCGCTTCCGGACCTCGCCGTGGACATGACGCTAAACCCGGTCACAAACAAAATCTATGTGTCTCTCTCCTCTACCACATCGGGCGTTGCGGTGATTGATGGGGCCACCAATGCCGTGACGAATGTGCCCGCCAGGCTCCCCACGGCGCTCGCGGTGAACCCGGTCACGAACAAAATCTATGTGGGCACTCACCCTTTGGACGGCTACAACGTGACGGTGATTGATGGGGCTACCAACAGCACCACCATCATTCCGTTCGGCACTGATGCTCCTGGCGAAATTGAGATCAACTCTGTGACGAACAAGATTTATGTGACCGACAATTCGGGGAATGGCTTAACGGTGATCGACGGAGCCACGAACACGACCACAAAGATCAATTCGGTCTACAACTCCTTTGCTGTGGATTCCGTGAGCAACCACATCTTTCTTTCGGCGTCCGACGGAACCTTGCTCTCGATGGACGGCGCCACCAACGCGATTTCGACGCTGGCGACGGGGCTTCCTCCCGCCTACGCAATGGTGTTGAATCCGATGACCCACCAGATCTATTTGGATAGCACTCCCAATAACACCATGACATCCATCGACGAGGTGACCGGCGCTACTTCCACAGTTTCAGTTGGGATCAGTCCAAAGTATCTTGCTGTTAACCCGGTGACAAATCGCATCTATGTTTCGACCCAAGGCAATCAATTCCTATCGCCAGGGACGATCGATGGCGGCAACGCCTCCGTTACCGTCGTCGACGGCGCCACCAACAAGACCACCACGATCGAAACCGGCGCATCCCCGCACGCCGTTGCGATCAACCCGGTGACCAGCCGGGGCTACGTCGCCAATCGCGGCAGCAACAACGTCGCCGTGATCGACGCCGCGGGCAATATTCAGACTGTCCCGGCCGGCAAACAACCTTCCGCGGTCGCCGTGAACCCCATCACGAATCAGACGTACGTCGCCAACACCGATAGCAATGATGTTACCATCATTCACGGTTTCCGCCGGGAGACGTCCACCGTGCGGGCTGGGAAAAAACCAGTGGCCGTGGCCGTGAACCCCGCGACGGGCCGCGTCTACGTCGCCAATAGCGCCAGCAATGACGTCACTGTTCTTCACGCGCACAGAGCTTCCGCCTCTACCATTCCTGTGGGAACGAATCCCGTCGCACTGGCCGTCAACGCCGTGACCGACCTGATTTATGTCGCCAACAGCGGAAGCGGTGACGTCACCGTCATCGATGGCGCTACCCACGTGACCACTAGCGTCCCCGTTGGCTCGAATCCCGTGGCCGTCGCGGTCGATCCGCTCACCAACAAAATCTACGTCGCCGACAGTGGCGCCAGTGCCGTGACCGTCATCGACGGCGCCACCAACGCCACCACCTCCGTCCCCGTCGGCCTTGATCCCGTGGCGCTGGCCGTGAACCCCTTGACCAACAAGATTTACGTGGCCGATAGCGGCGCGAACGCCGTGACCATCATCAACGGCGCCGACAACACCACCACTACGCTGCCCGCCGGCACCAAGCCCGTGGCCATCGCCGTGGATTTGACGTCCAACAAGATTTACGTGGCCAACAGCGGCAGCAACCAGACCACCGTGATCGACGGCCCAACCAACACGATCATCTCCGCCCCGGGCGGCCTGCAGGCCGTCGCCGTCGCCGTGAACCCCGTGACCAATCAGGTCTTTCTGGCCAACGAAACCAGCAATGACGTCACTATCCTCACCGAGCAGCAGGTCCAGCAGATCCCTCTCACCACGTCGATCTCCCCTCTGCCCAAAAACGAAACGACCAACCCCTCCCCCGCCTTCATCTTTTCGGCGGCCAGCCGCTTCGCTCCCACGGCCGCGCCCGTGGACGCTCTTTACTATCAATTCGACACGTGGCAGGGGCCCTGGACACCAGCGACAGCAAACGCCGACGGCACCTACAGCGGCAACGCGCCGGTGCTCCCGCTCGGCACGCACATCCTCTATGCGTTTGCTACCGATGAACAGAGTGGCGCTTTTAATTGGTATAACTCGGGCGTCGGAATCAGCAATCTCGCCGCGTATTTGTTCGTGGTGAAGGCCAAAGAACCCGAGCGCACCAAGACCTTGCTGCTCTCGTCCGCCGACCCGTCCATGGCCGGAACTTCGGTGACGTTCGAAGCGATGGTCCTTTGTTCCGACGGCACGCCCACCGGCAACGTCGAGTTCTACGACGGTTCGAATAAACTGGGTTCCATCCCTCTGGCCGCCGGCGGCACGGCAAGTTTCAGCACCTCTTCTCTGCAGTCCGGGGATCACAGGATTACCGCGAAGTACTCCGGAAACGACGACTACCGGTCCAGCTCGGAAACACTCGTGCAGGTTGTGCAGGAACGGCATTCGGACGGGAATCACGGTCAAGACAACGATCACGACAACGATCACGACAAAGGAGATTCCGGCCACTCCAGCCAGCATCACTGATCTCCTATGCGCTATTGAAAATGTGGGTTCACACCAAGCCGCGCTTCAATTCCTCGAGCGGATAAAACGTGTCGCGCCAGACGACTCCGCCGCGCCACAGCGTCGCAATTGCCGAGCGCGCCAGCATCCAGCAAAACAGCAGCGCGCCCAGCGGATGCGTAAGGCCGTAGAGCGGGGAAGCGTCCGTCGACCGGACCATTCCGGCATGAATCAGAACCGCGGTGCCCGTCGCGATTCCCGCGAACACGCGCGCCCAGCCCGTCGCGAAAACAACGCCGAAAAAAGGCAGGACGCTCATGACCAGGGTCAGCAGGATGGCGCCCAGCGCAAACAACGCATTGTAATGGCATGCGGCAAACAGGTTTTTCGTGACCCCGCGAATGACGTTGCCCACGCCGCTGTGCCATCGCACTTTCACCATGTCCTGCGCCACGGCCACGCCGGAGCGGAAGCCCGCCATCTTCACGATTTTGCCGAGTTTCATGTCTTCGATGACGTCCATGCGCAGGCGGCGATGCCCGCCGCATTTTTCATAGGCGGCGCGGCGCACCAGTTGAAACGCGCCGATTCCCACGTAGCGTCCCGAGCGGGGATTGGACGTCAGCCACGGCTCGTTGCCGAACACGAATCCCAAACCGAAATAAGAAATCGCGGCGATCTCCCAAAATCCGCGCATCTCGATGGAAGCGAGCAGGCTGAGATGGTCCCACTTTCGCTCTTCGGCCAGCGCGACGGCGCGGCGCAACACGTCGGGGGCGAAATGGACGTCCGCATCCGTAAAGACAATCCATTCGCCTTGGGATTGTTCGTAACCCGCGACCAGCGCGTGAGGTTTTCCCAGCCAGCCGGAAGGTAATTTTTCCAGATGGATGACTTTCAGGTTCTGGTTTGTGCGTTGGAATTCGCGCAGGATTTCGGGAGTCTGGTCCTGCGAGCGGTCATCGACGGCGATGACCTCATAACGCGGATAATCCTGATCGAGAAGCGTCGCCAAGGCTGCGGGGAGCTTTTCCGCTTCATCCCTTGCCCCAAAGATGATCGAAAGGAAAGGCGCATCCGGGGAAGGCAACGGGGTAGAATCGCGAAGCCACGGCAGGCGCGCCATGCCGAAGCCGGCTTGCATGCCCTGAACAATCCACAAGGAAGCAATCAAACCAAATAGAACAATCCAGAAATTGTGCAAAATGAAAATGTCCGCAGCGCGAAGATAGCCAAACAAGTTATGCTAACACAGCGAATGGCTGAGACATTATCCATCGTAGGCGCGGGCCGCGTGGGCCGGGCACTGGGCCGCCAATTGCGCGGCCTGGGTTGGCGCGTGGGCGCGGTCACGGGAAGGTCCCTGACCACGGCGCGGGCGGCCGTGCGCGCGATCGGCGCCGGACATCCCGCGGACCAGTTGACCCGCCAGATATTGGATTCCAAAGTCATCTTAATTACCACGCCGGATAACGCCATCGAACCGGTGGCGAAAAAACTGGCGCAAATCGGCGGCGACGAGTGGCGCGGAAAAGTCGTGCTGCACGCCAGCGGGGCCATCGACTCGTCCATTCTCAAGCCACTGGCTGATCTGGGGGCGGCGACCGGGTCGATGCATCCGATGCAGACGTTCGGAGATCAATGTCCGCCGGAACTCGCCGGACGGATTTTTGGAATTGATGGGAGTCCCGCCGCGTTGCAGGTCGCGCGAAAAATGGTCCGGCAGATAGGGGGCGTGGCGGTACGCTTGTCGGGAGCGAACAAAGCAGCGTATCATGCCGCTGGATCGTTTGCGTGCGCGCACGTCCTGACATTGCTGGAAACAGCCGTGCGCCTCTTGATGGCGCAAGGATTCACGCGGCGCCAGGCGGTCCGCGCGCTCCTGCCGCTGACGCGCCAGACGCTGGATAATTTTGAATCCGATCGGACCGCGCCAGGCATGGACCGGGCCGATGGCGCGAGGGGATTTTTCGACCGTGCAGCGCCACGTCAAGGCTCTGGCCGAATTTCCGCGGGAGTTTCTCGACGCCTACGAGGCGGTTTCCCGGCTGGCGGGCGTTGTGCTTTCCAGTGAGCCGGACGCAACGCGGCGGCAGCTGGACCGCGAATTTAGCGCCGGCCCGAACCGGAAAAAGAAATGAGCGCGAGCCGCAAAATTTATCTACTGCAGGATTTCGCGGCCTGTGATTTTGATCCCTGGGGGACTCCTTGACACAACTGAACCTTCCGATCGAAAGCATGACGCTGCACAACGGCTTGCGCGTGGTTGTTTCGCCGGACCGCGCGGCCCCGGTGGCCACCGTGGGGGTCTACTACAACATCGGGTTTCGAATCGAGCCGCGCGGCCGCAGCGGATTTGCACACCTGTTCGAGCACATGATGTTTCAAGGCTCGGCGAACGCCGGCAAGATGGTGCACATCAAGCTGATCAATTCGTCGGGCGGCGTATTGAACGGGTCCACGCATTATGACGTGACGAACTATTACGAATCGGTGCCGTCGAACGCGCTCGACCGCGTGCTCTGGCTCGAAGCCGATCGCATGCGCGCCCTCAAGGTGGACGACGAAAATCTGCGCAACCAGCGCGACGTCGTGAAGGAAGAAGTGCGCGTCAACGTCCTCAACCAGCCCTACGGCGGTTTTCCGTGGCTCGATCTACCTCCGATCGCCTACCGCAACTGGTCGAACGCCCACAATTTTTACGGGGATTTTGACGATCTCGATGCGGCCACGCTGGACGACGTTCAGAACTTTTTCAAGACGTACTACGCGCCGTCCAATGCCGTCCTGCTGATCCTCGGGGACGTTGACATGGACGAGGGTTTTAAATTGGCGGAGCGCCACTTCGCGTCGATTCCCTCCGGGCCGCAGCCCGATCCCGCCAATATCGACGAGCCGCCGCAGATCGAGGAGCGGCGCGGCGTGGTCGAGGAAAAATTCGGCACGCTCCCCGGCATCGCCATCGGATATCAGGCGCCGCGCCGCCTCACGCCCGAGTGGTACGCCGCGGCGATGCTCGACCAGGCGCTGCATGGCGGGCGCGCGGGCCGCGTGTACCGCACGCCTCGTGCTCGAACAACAAATCGCGGTGGACGCCGAAGGCGGCATCCAGTATCCGGTCGGCGATTTGTTCGATTACAACGGGCCGACGCTCATGGTGACGCGCCTGCTGCACAAGCCCGAGTATTCGGCGGACCAGACCATCGCGGCGTATGACCAGGTCTTGGACGAGATGAAGCAAAAGGGAATGACGTCCGAAGAGCTGGACCCCATCAAGGTAAAATTCCGGTCGAATTATTTCTCCATGCTCGAAGGCGGCCATGGCGCTTCCATACCGCGGTATGGATTGATGCATCTGCTGGCCTGCTTCACGCTGTTCGATAACGAGCCGCGCCTGGTGAATTCGATCCTCGGCGGATTCATGGAGGTCACTCCGGAGGCCGTCCAGTCCGTCGCGCAAAAGCTTCTCACGCGGCACAACCGCTCCATCGCAATTCGCCAGCCGGCGAAGAAAGGGGCGGCTTGATGGCTTCCGTGCCGCGCTCCGAAGGAAATACGTGCAATCCCCGCGCTGACCGCCGAGCGGCCGGTCATCTGGCCGCAGCGCGTCCGCACGACGCTTTCGAACGGCCTCGAAGTCGTGCTCGTCGAGTCGCACACGATCCCAAAATTTACCGGGCAGCTCTTTTTTCGCAGCGGAAACGCGGTGACGGCAGCCACCGCGCCGGGCCTGGCGGACATGACCGCAACCGTCGCACGCACGGGCACCACGGCGCGCAGCAGCCGCCAGATCGAGGAAGATCTGCGGCGCATGGGCGCCGATCTCTCCTCGGGCGCGGGCGCAGACACCAGCGCGTTTCCTTCGCCGGGCTGGCCGACTTTTCGAACGATCTCCTGCGGCTCGTCGCCGAGCTGACCCAGCAGGCTTCTTTTCCCGCCGATGAATTCGAACGCGAACGCCGGCAGTTGCTCGAAGGCCTGAAAATCGAACGCACCACGCCGGGCTTTCTGGGCAGCGAGCGCCTCCGCCGGGTCCTGTTCGGGACGCACCCGTACGGAACCATTTCGCCTACCGAGGCGCAAGTGGAGGCCTACCGCCTGGAACAACTGAAGGATTTTTACCGGCAGTACTATCGCCCCGGGAACGCGCTGTTGGTGATGGTTGGAGATTTCTCGCCGCAGGACATGCTCGCGCGGATCGAAGAAATTTTCGGTTCCTGGGCTGCCGGGAAAGTGGAAGAGGCTCCGAATCCCGCGCTTGCCGGAATTGCACGGCCGGAAGGTGTACCTGGTGCATCTGCCGGGATCCGTGCAGACGCAAGTGCTGGTCGGCAATCGGGCGATCACGCGCAAGCATCCGGACTGGCTGCGGCTGATGCTTGCGAATTCGATTTACGGCGGCGCGTTTAATTCGCGGCTGGTGATGAACATTCGCGAGGAGAAAGGCTATACGTACAGCCCGCGCAGCGGGGCGCACCCGCTGCGCCAGCACGGCTATTTCAGCATCGGCGCCGCCGTGCGCAACGACGTGGTCGCCGCCACGCTCACCGAAATTTTCTACGAGATCGACCGCATGCGCTCGACGCCCGTGGCGAGGAAGAATTGGCCGACGCGCGCAACTATCTGACCGGCATTTTTTCGCTGGGCCTCGCCACGCAGGACGGCCTGGCCGGGCAGCTGGCCATGTCCACGCTCGAACGCCTCCCGGACGATTATCTCGAGACTTACCGCGAACGTATTTTGAAGCTTACGGCCGCCGATGTTCTCGATGCCGCGCAAAAATATTTCGATTCGGCGAACGCGCAAATCGTCATGGTCGGCGATCGCGCGCAGATCGAGGAGCAGGCGGCGCATATTCGGCAAGCCAGAGGTGTACGACGCGCAAGGAAATCGGATTTGAGCAGGACAGGTCCGAAGCCTGTCTGAGTTTCGATCCGAAATGGAATTCAAACCAGACAGGCTGAAGCCTGTCCTACCGAGGACCCTCGTGAGGACAACGCATCGCACACTCGTTGCTATTTGCTTTTCTTTCTCGCTGCTGATTCTCTGCGCAGCCATGCAGGCGAAGAAGCAGCCTCCCGTGAAACCCATCGATCTGAATGCCGCAAGCGTGAAGGAACTTCAGGAATTGCCCGGCGTGGGAGCGGTGACGGCGCAGCGGATCATCGACATGCGCGAAAAATCGGGCCGCTTCAAGCGCGTGGAAGACCTGCTGGCGATCCGCGGAATCAGCCAGAAAAAACTCGACGCGTTGCGGCCGTACGTGACAATTGGGCCTCCTCAACCAACCCTCCCGCGCAGAAAAGCAGTCCCCCAAGCAAGAAGACACCTTGATTGGATTTCTTGAAAGAACAAATTGGCCGTGCATGGTTTTTTGGCATCCGGTGAATGGAAATATTCTTATGGGCAAGCAAAAACTGCGTGGAGTGGATTTTAGTGGCACACCCTGAGGCCTGTGGGGGTTGGTCGCCAGCAATGTCGATCGTGGTTGAATTAACCCCCACAGGCTGAAGCCTGTGCCACTAGACCTGTTCAGGCTACAGCGCCTGGTGCGTGTGTCTTTTCGATTTGATGAGGACGGGCACTTGTTCCGTGATGGTCAGGCCGTAGCCTTCGAGCGCGACCACTTTGCGCGGATGATTGGTCAGGACGCGCAGGCTTTTCAATCCCAAATCGATCATGATTTGCGCGCCGATGCCGCTTTCGTGCTGAATCATGCGCTGCCGGGCGATGTCCTTGTCGATCTGATTGCGCGAGTGATACAGAATTTGCGGAAGCGTTCCGAACGCCGGAACGGCGCCATCGATTCCGAAGCCCCGCCCGGTGTGGTGCAAATAGACGAACACGCCGCGATCCTCGGCGATAATCGCTTCGAGCGAGCGCTCGATGATTTCGTGGCAATCGCATTCGGTGGAGGCGAAGACGTCTCCGGTGAGGCAGTGCGAGTGCACGCGGACCAGCGGCGGGGTTCCGGCGAGGTCTCCGCGGACCAGCGCGATGTGCTGTTCGTGGTCGACGTCCGAGGCATAGGCAATCATGCGGAAATCGCCGTAGCGCGTGGGCAGGGCAGCCTCGGCGACGCGGCGAACGTAGCGCTCATGGCGCATGCGGTAACGAATCAATTCCGCGACGGTCAGAAGTTTCAGTCCATGCGTGCGGCAGAATTCGATGAGTTGGGGCACGCGCGCCATCGTGCCGTCGTCATTCATGATTTCGCAGATCACGCCCGCGGGAGTCATCCCCGCGATGCGCGCCAGGTCCACGGACGCCTCGGTTTGTCCCGCGCGCACCAGCACGCCGCCGTTGCGGGCGCGCAAGGGAAAGACGTGCCCGGGGCGGGCCAAATCGGCCGGGCGCGTCGCGGAGTCTATCGCCGCGAGGATCGTCATGGCCCGGTCGGAAGTGCTGATGCCGGTGGTCGTGCCGCGGCGTGCGTCGATGGATTCGGTAAACGCCGTGCCGTAATTGGACGTGTTTACAGGAGTCATCAGCGGGAGCGCGAGCTCATCGCAGCGATCTTCGGTAAGCGCCAGGCAGACCAGGCCCCGGCCGTGCTTGGCCATGAAATTGACGGCTTCGGGCGTGATTTTTTCCGCCGCCATGGTGAGGTCGCCCTCATTTTCGCGGTCTTCGTCGTCGACCAGCACGATTTGGCGGCCCTGGCGGATTTCTTCGAGGGCTTCCTCGACGGTTGCAAACGGGAATATTTCGCCGGACATGGCGCGGTTGAAAACTCCTGGCCCTAAAATTCTAAATTTGGATGGCTTTTCAGACTATACCGAATCAAGCAAGCCACTGCAACCCGGGCAGGTCAGCCAGCGGCTTTTGCAACCTGTGAAGATGCAATTTTCCGAAGACGAACAACAAAGTGGCCCCACAATGGATTCTCTGGTGTATAAATTACAGCCCCATCTTTTCCACGCGGAAGTCCCGGCGAGGCATAATTTTCGGCCTTCGAGCTACCGGGCGATCGGAATTGTGATGAGTAAAAGTCACGCGATGACGGATACGCCTGTCAACTCGCCTCGCCAAGTGCTGTTCGCCAGCATGATCGGCACGACCATCGAGTTTTTCGATTTCTATATTTACGCGACAGCGGCCGTGCTGGTTTTTCCCGGGCTGTTCTTCCCGTCGTCCGATCCCGCTTCGGCCACGCTCGCTTCGCTGGCCACATTTGGGATCGCGTTTCTGGCGCGGCCGGTTGGCTCGGCGCTGTTCGGCCATTTCGGCGACCGCATCGGCCGTAAGACCACGCTGGTCGTCGCTTTATCGACCATGGGCCTATCCACCGTTGCCATCGGGGTCTTACCAACGTACCGCACGATCGGTTTCGCCGCGCCGCTGCTTTTGGCGCTCTGCCGGTTTGGCCAGGGACTTGGACTCGGCGGCGAATGGGGCGGGGCAGTGCTGCTGGCAATCGAGAACGCGCCTCCGGGGAAACGCGCCTGGTATGGGATGTTTCCGCAGTTGGGCGCGCCGCTTGGATTTTTCCTTTCGGGCGGCGTCTTTCTATTGCTTTCCCGGTGGCTCACGAACGCGCAATTTTTCGCATTCGGCTGGCGGCTTCCGTTTCTGGCGAGCGCGGTGCTGGTATTTCTTGGCCTCTACGTGCGGCTGACGATCACGGAGACTCCCGTGTTCCGGGAAGCCCTCGAGCGGCGCGAGCAGGTGAAAGTGCCCATGGTGGTGGTTTTCCGCGACCACACCAAGTCGCTCGTGGCGGGCACGATGATATGTCTTGCGACGTTTGTCCTGTTTTATTTGACGACGGTGTTTGCGCTGTCCTGGGGCACCGTCGCGCTCGGCTTCAGCCGCGAGAAATTTCTGCTGATGCAGCTTTTCTGCATTCTTTTCTTCGCGCTCACGATTCCGATCTCGGCCATTCTTGCGGAGCGCGGGCGGCGCCGGGCGCTGCTCTGGATCACCGCGTCGATCGGCGCTTTCGGCCTGGTGATGGCGCCGATCTTCATTGCGGGCACCGCGGGCGCTATCCTGATGATGGCGCTGGGCCTCTCCTTGATGGGCCTTACGTACGGGCCGCTCGGCACCGTGCTTTCCGAACTGTTTCCGACGGCGGTGCGTTACACCGGCAGTTCGCTCGCCTTCAATTTCGCCGGAATCCTGGGCGCATCGCTTGCTCCGTACATCGCCACGTGGCTCGCCAGGAATTATGGATTGCAGTACGTCGGCTACTACCTGTTCGTATCGGCGGTCCTGACGTTTTTCGGCCTGCTTGTGATCCGCGAAACGAAGGATGAGGATCTGGCGAGTTCGAAGATTTAGCCCGTATTTCTCACCGCGCAACCACTGAAATCGTTTTCAATCTCTCAGGAGAATATAGAAAGCCGCTGGGATGGCTTTTGGTGGCACAGGCTTCAGCCTGTGCGATGTTACGATGTAAGTAAATCAAAACCGCACAGGCTGAAGCCTGTGCCACCAGTGCCTCTCAAGAGTTTTCGTCCGAAAGAGCCCGCACTACTTGGTCTTCAGAAACGTGCCCTTCTCGATTTCCTGAAATGCCTGGCGGAGCTGCTCCTGCGTGTTCATCACGATGGGGCCGTACCAGGCCACGGGCTCTTCGAGCGGCTTTCCCGAGACCAGCAGGAAACGGATTCCGTCGTCCCCGGCTTGCACCATCACTTCATCGCCCCGATCGAAGAGCACGAGCGAGCGATTGTCGGCGGACGCGGGAGGATGGGTATCCGCCCAGCCGACGGCCTCGGTGGGCACTTCGAGAGGTTCCGACGCGTTACAGAATTTTCCGGAGCCTGCGAATACGTAGGCAAATGCGTGGCGCGTGGTCTCGATGGGAAGCGATTTGCGGTGTCCCGGCGGCACGGACACATCAACATAAATGGGATCGGTAGCGATGCCGGTGACCGGCCCCGTCTTTCCCCAGAATTTTCCGCACACCAGGCGCACGTGCGTGCCGTCGTCGTCGGTGACCACGGGAATCTCCTCCGCTTTCACTTCCTGGTAGCGCGGCGGCGTCATTTTGAGCGATGCCGGGAGATTCGCCCAGAGCTGAAAACCGTGCATGCGCCCGGCGTGGTCGCCCTTGGGCATTTCCTGGTGAATGATGCCGCTGCCGGCGGTCATCCACTGGACGTCGCCGGAAGCGATGGAGCCGTGATTGCCCATGCTGTCGCCATGCTCGACGGTTCCGGCGAGGACGTAGGTAATCGTCTCGATGCCGCGGTGCGGATGCCAGGGAAAACCCGCCAGGTAATCTTCCGGAACGTCGTTGCGGAAATCGTCGAGGAGAAGAAACGGGTCGAAGTCGGAAGTGTTGCCGAAGCCAAACGCACGGCGCAGGTGCACTCCCGCGCCTTCCAATGTTGGCTTGGATTTGATCAGGCGTTTTACAGGACGGATGGACATGGAGACCTCCAAAATCGAAAGTCTACACTAAGCAAAGCCGAGCTTCCAACGCCGAACCATTTTAGAGTGGCAACGAACCGCGAATCCGGTTCGTATTGCTGAGCCGTGCAAGCTGCGGGAGCTGGCCACAGGGCCAATTACGAACGGATCGTTACCAGGAAAGAATCGACGGAGCCGGAAAGTTCTTCCGTCTGTTGGGAAAGCAGGGAAGAGATTTCCCTCATCTCCGTGATGGTCACGGACATCGCGCCGACCAGATCCGCGGTTTGGTCCACGGTTGCGCGCATTTTGTTGATTTCGTTTCCAATTTCCTCGGTTGCGCTGGAGGTCTGCTGTGACAGGGCCTTGACCTCGGAAGCGACGACCGCGAAACCCTTGCCGGCTTGGCCGGCGCGCGCCGCCTCGATCGTTGCGTTCAAGGCGAGCAGATTGGTTTGTCCCGCGATTTCGGAAATCAGTTTGACCACGCCTCCAATTCGCTGGGACGCTTCCGTGAGAGTCACAATGACTTCATTGAGCTGGCGCGCTTTTTGCTGTTTAGAAGCCAGCGTATTCGCAGGCTCTTGCAAACTGGATCCAGAGGGCTTTTGGCCGGGCGCACGCGACGCGGAAGCGGCGCCATTGCCTGCCGCCTCGGACAACGTGACCGCGGCGATATGCACGCGGGAGGCTGATGTGGCTAGTCCGGAAAACACTTTTTTTACGGTGCCCTCAAATTGGTCGGCTAACTCGCGGCGTTGTTCCACCGATTCCTTGAGAGCCGCGTCTCGTGCCATGATTTCGTTGGCCTGGTTCATAATCTCGCTGGTTTGACGGAACGAGCCGCGCATCCCGCGCAACAGCACGCGACGAAAGAATTTCCCGCGGCTGGCATACTCGAGCGATGCCCCGACTTCACGCAGAAATGCGTCCGTCATGTCCAGCAAATGATTGATCGATTTCCCCAAGCGCGCGGCTTCTCCCGAACCCTCGGTATGCAGGACTCGCGATTCCAGATTCCCGGCAGCGGCCTGTTCGCACGTTTCCGTCGCGGCCACCAGTTGTTTGCGGATATTTTCCAATTCCAATTCCGCGTAAGGGGGCTCGTCCACAAGCTGCGATGACGATTTTCCTGGGCGCGACTTGAAATACCCGAGGGAATTCTTGAAACGTGAGGTCAAACCTTCGCCATTTTCCATGGATTCTCCCTGCGTTCAGATCGAAAAGACGAACTCGTCGTACTCCATCTTTTTCTCGGCGAGCGCTTTCTTGAGCAATTCGGTGGATGCCGCCATTCCTTTCTTCCAGTCCGGGTATTTGTCTTCTTCTTGCTTCAGTTTCCGGTACAGACCATCCGCTGCCTGGATTTGGTGCCGGTCCGGCAGACGGCGGCTGGAATGAAAACCGACGATTTGTCTCGCGGAATCGAAACTCGGGGTCACGTGCGCAAAGACCCAATAAAAATCACCATTCTTTGCCATGTTCTTTACGTACGCAAAGATTTCGCTGCCGCTCTCAATCGTGTCCCACAGCAATTTGAAAACGCATCGTGGCATGTCCGGATGCCGAATGATGTTGTGGGGCTGTCCCAGGATTTCCTCCTCGGAATATAGGGCGATTTTAAGAAAAGTGTCATTGGCATAGGTAATGATCCCCTTTACATCTGTCTTGCTGACGATTATCTCGTCTTCGGCGAAGGTTCGCTCGTGCATCGTCGGCCGGATATCGGTTTGTTTCACGGTGAAACTCCTCTAAAGCGCTCTATGTTTTGTATCGGCAATGAATCAAGCGGCTTTAGCGCTTCGGCTGCACGAAGGATTGCAAACCAAATTTCTTGTCACCGATGAGGATGCGCGAGGCTTGCTACTTCTTCCGGTCAAAACATTTACCGGACCGAATCGATACATAATCCACGAAACGAGTGCGGACCTTTGCGCGTCAGACCCCTGTGGGTGATACAGTCCCGTAGCGGGCGATTCCCAAATGGAAACATTATGGCGTAGTGAGCAGGCCTTTCCGGAATGCGGGCAAGATGTCCGTGAGATCAAAGATTCTTTTGGAGAACAGGAGAAAAAGAAAATGAGGAAACAGTCAGGGTTGTTTCGTACGGCACTGATGTTAGCGGTTGCTGTGGGAATATTCGCTTTTGGAAACGCCAAGGCTTGGGCGCAGGGCGACACACCCGCGCCATTCAGCAAGGTGACGGTTTCGGATCAGGTGGCGAAGCGGACATTGATGAAGGCGGTGATCAACGCGGACACCGCACGGCAGATCGTCGATGCGTGCGTCGAGTGGCAGAAGGCGCAGCCCGGCAACGTTACCATCGCCATTTTCGTGCTCTCTCCCACCGGCCAGATCATTGACTCGCACCAGATGGATGGCGTGCTGCCCATCGGTGCGGAGACGGGTTTGATGAAGGCCAAGACCGCGCTTTACGCTCGAATGCCCTCGGGCGCGGTCGCGGCGCGATTCAACACAGTGGATGGCCGGCTGATTCGCCTGGACCTCGGCAAATCGGAAGGCCTGTCCTATTACTTCGTCCCAGGCGGCCTGCCGATCGTCGTGGACGATCAGTTGATCGGTGCGGTTGGAGTGGGCGGCGGAAATGCGGACGAGCAGTGCGCCTATCAGGCCCTCACGAAAGTGCTGGGACCCCAGCCACCGTTGCCGCCCCCTCCGGCGCGCCAAGGCGGGCAAGGGCAAATGCAGCGGCCATAGCAATTCATATTTCTTTTGGTAAGTGGCTGGCTTTTATCTCAAATTGGGATGGTGCCGGATCGTGGAGTCGCCAGTTAGTGGGCTGGCGGTAGGGGCACGGCATTGCCGTGCCCCTACAAACGCGACATTAACAACATATGCCGGTAATCAGAGGACTGGCTCTTGGCAAAAAGGCGCCCCGACCGAGTCGGGGCGCCTTTTTGCAGTGTTAGTGTCTGATCCCGCGATTTATTACATTCGCGTCCAGGCGGCCTGCACGGCCGCTATTTCAATAAAAGAAACGCGCCAATGCCGGGCGTGTTTCCGAAGCCGAATGCACGGCAACAACGCGCTGCCGGATCAAAGGAAAAACCGGGCGCCGGCAAACGGAGCCACTTTCCCCGGCTACTTCAGCGCGGCCTGAAGCCGTTGAAGGCTTTTCTGCAACTGCTTCTTGAGCGCGTCCACCTGCTTCGACAGCTCGATGAGCTCCTGTCTTGTCACCTGCGCCGCCAGGGCGGCCTTGTGAGCCGCTTTGTGGGCTTTGGCATCCACTTTGCCGGCGGCTGTTCCGATCTTCACTGCGGCGTCTTGTAGTTTATTTGTTTTGGCCATATGACTATCCTCCTGACAGAGTAACGATGGCAGATTATCGGGACGATTTGCAAGGACGAATCCTGTTTCCTGGAGGGCCAGCATGCCTGCCGCTTATAGCGAACTCTAGAGCGAGTGAGGGCACCCGAGTTTTGTGGGCGACCGCAGGGCAATTAGAGGATCATCGCCAAGTCATTTAATTGGACGGCAACTTTATCTCAATGCCCGACGGTCTCTATTGCAAATCTTTGCAGTATTTTGGAGCTGGGGTGATTTGCGAGCGAGACAAGCTTGTTTGCCAATGCCACTGGTATCAACGAATTATCGTACATATCGCATCGTAGTTTCTCGATGTTGGCAAGTGTGGAATGTAGGTTGTGAAAATCTTTTTCGGTCGGGTCTGTGATTTCATCTGTGGTCGGGAGCGTGATGACGTACATCGCGCCTGTGGTCGTCTTAAATATAAGTTTGTTGCCATAATAGGTGGTTCGCCCATACGCACTTGAGGGGTCTCCTGTATTCGGGATGATGTAACGGTAGATGTAGTCATTATTTAGAATTAAAGCGGTCCCCGGTGCCATAAGACTTGCGATCTGGTCAGCATGTTCGACGAAAGCGCCACTTTTCTCCAATCCGCTCAGATAAAAATCATGCTGCTGAAAAAGGAATCGGACAAGTTGCCTCATCGGTTTATGCATATTTGCCGTTTGGCCAAAAAATGCAAGTGGTCCGTCTCTCACGAACAGGACTTGGCGCATCAGGGCTGGTTTCGCCTTCAGAATCAGCCGGACAAGATGAACAACCAATATCTGTTCGACAACGGTAGTCAAGTAACCAAGAATTCCACCTGCGCCCAGTTCATTGTCTACAGCTTCGTGCAGCCTGAAGACATCAGTTAGATAGATGTCCTTGTGGCAATTAGAACATGGGAATGTGTAATTCTTAGCCATCGAAGCGCGAACCAGGTTAATCTCGCGAGCTTCGCAATAGGGGCATCTAGCGAGACTCCACATATCCTTGGGTGTCTCGTATTCTTCAAAAATAAACCATTTAAGAGTTTCTATAAGATCTTCATTTTCCATGCTCTGGCAAAAGAATTGGAAGATAGTGGCTCTTACAGAATCAATAATTGTCGGAGCCGATCGCAAGGTTATCTGTCGGACGGGGAGTGTCAATTTCAATCGCTGGATGTTTTTCAATTTCGCAATGTCGGACGGATCTATGAATGGCGATTTTGTGAGATGATCCAGATCCGAGATGCTGAAAATTAGGGCGCCGAATTGGAAAAAACATATTTCAGACGAGGGAAACTCTTTGTCTATTATAACTGGATTGTAACCACTATCTATCGCGATGACATGCTTAATCGGATTCTCTAACGGCGGTTGGTATTTTATGTGCTGGTATCCATCTAGTGAAATATCATTTGTTTTCTTCGGAAGATTGCAACCAGCCAGGAATCTTTGGACGTCGGGATCGTTAATTACATGGCTGTGAGAAGCCTTGCTTGCATTCTCGCTAGGCCTGCGACCATGTCGGCTAGAGTAACCCACGTTTTACTCCGGGCTCTCGTTCTTGGAAAATCGGTCAACCTGTACCGGAACGACAAAGGGATTGGAATAGGTCTTCATCCGGACAAAGCCTCTATCGCTGCTCGCGCTAAAGCGAACGAGGCCCTCTGTGAAATCTCCAAAGTCATAATATTTCCTGATCTCCTTTGTTTCCTCCTCGTTGTTCAAGTGAGCGATGAACCAGTTTTGGGTATTTTTTAGAATATTTGCACTAATTGAGCTGACCTCCTGAGTGGCATAGATCAACCCAAGATTCAGTTTTGCGCCTTCTTTTGCAAGTCGGTTGTAAATTTGGCTCAAATCTTTGTCATCTTTCTTGGGGAAGAGGTTGTGTGCCTCTTCAAAATAGAATTGAACAAAGTTGTTTGGGGAATTGTCTGTAAACCTATTCATAGCTCCGGAAAATATGTGCTTGCAGATTCGATCTGAATATAGTCGTTGGATGTTTGGGTCCCCTTGCGACAGGTCGACGATAATAATTTTGCCTTTGCGAAGCTCCTCGACGATCTCTTCTTCAAAGGGCTTGTCCACAGTCGAAGTATGCAGGTTTACCAAGCTGCGCAATTTTCGATATCCAGAAATGCTCGCAGCTCCGCCTGGTCTGGATTTTCGCGAGAGCACTACAAGTAGAGCCTTGAGGTCCTCATCCGCCCAGTCACGTCCTTTTTTTCTTTTATAGTCGACAAAGAATTGGTTATCTTGGTTTTCCCAAATTGTGTTCAGCCAATTGCTTGCTTGTTCCAGTGAGATCCCTTTGCTTGGGTCATTGCCGGCTAGTGTATTCAGTTCCTTGTTGCCGTCGAAAGTTATCTTGAACCCATTGGGGGCCCTAAAACCCGCCTTGAACAGACAGCAAAGGTAGGCAGCTTTCTTCCGCTCAAATCTAGTGACCGCGGACTGGTCAGATTTGTCCTCAGGCTCAGAAAGGTCAATTGCAAGGAAGCTCTTTATGTAGTCGGCGGTTTCAAGTGCTAAGCCGCTCTGGATCAAATCGAAGCCCGAGGAAACATTTATATAGAAATTGACTTTCATTACTTTGAAGTCTGGTTTCTCGATAACGCTGTAACGAGTAACCTTCTCCTTATACATCTCGAAAATCGCTGTGCCTTCGTCTTGGAGGTTGGCATTCGCATATTCACCATTGATGTCAAATATAATTTGACCAACAGGGAATTTTGGTACTCCTTCGAGCTGTGAGCGGGTCTGGATTTTCATTCGCTCCGCCCCCCTTCGCATTCGCCAGTTTTTGAGGTGCCTTGTCACTCATCAGGACAGAGGCTTGGATGATCTTCTTGACTGAGTTCGATTTTCCCGTGCGGGTCATCCCAAAAAGAGCTGTTCGTTTTCCAAGGAAATCTGCGGGTGATACAAATACAGGGACGGGGTTATCTTTGTCTTGGAATCTTTGACTCGAGCTGTACCTCACACGGCCAATTCTAATGTCAGTAGGATTGCCGCTAACCTGGCCTTCACGAAAATTCACGATAAGCTCCAACACTTCCGCGCTCGGCTTAATTACACTATAATTATGTGAGCTGTAGAAATTTTCGACATCAGCACCGAAGCTCACCCTTCCTAGGCCTTCCTTGTAGAAAGTTCCGAGAACGCGGCATTCGAGACCGGAGAAACTGAATTCATATCGGGTGAACGTGTCGAGCTGGCTATTCTGGCCGCTTGTGCGTTGATTGTCCTTATAGTATTCGATCATCGAGCTAATCACGTCATTGTCAGTGGGTAGCTTTGTTGGTTTCAATACTCTTAATAACAGCGCTTCAGAAACATCAGGCTCATTTTCATAGTATGCAAGAAGAAAAGTCCCTTGCGGTATTCCTCGCGCTCTTATCTTCCAAGCATCTGCTACGAGTAAGTAGGCGATATCATAGTCCAAGTGGAAGGGGCGACCGATAAAGAGGCCTGTTTCCGGTTCGCCTGACGCATTTCTCTTGAATAGGTCAATAGATGCAATCTTTGCGATCTCATTGCTAAAGCTCAGACCCATCGACTTATCCCTCCTAGCGCTTGACTGAGTGGCGGAGCTTTGGGTCCCTAAAACGGATCTTCGACTGCCGGACGTAATCTTTGCGAATATCGATCCCTATCCATTTACGACCCAATGATTCCGCCGCGAATCCAGTCGTATTGCTTCCTGCGAATGGATCGAGAACCAAGTCTCCCGGGGTAGTCAGAAACCTGATGAAAAAACCGGCCAACCCTGCAGGCATCCTAGCAGGATGCGGTGTGATTTCACGCTTCCGACATTCACGGAGGAAAAAGTCGTTCGAGGCCGTATTCGAAAGACTGAAGACGCTCGGAAGTCGGGGCTCCCGGTCCTTGCTGAGCGGTTCGATCTCGAAAAAGTTATGGGGAATGCTTCCTTTGTGGTTCTTAAGAAAACCATTCTCGCTAATTAGATGCTCCGAAGGTCTTATTCCAAAATTATAGGACTTTCTCTTGAGTAATGACTTCATGCTCCCGCTGTAAGGGCGGAGCACTCTGCGATTGTTTGCTTTCGGATAATCTGTCTTAGCCATCCACCAAATATGGGTGAAACTGTCTGTTAGGCGAATTCTTCGAATTGTCACCCATTGGGCTGGCGAGGGGAGTCTCGATGGATTGTAGGCAATGAATTGCTGACAGAGCCTAAGGCGCCCTGCCTTATTTTTAACAAGTCCCATCAATGCTTCGAATGTGAGCAAGGACTGAATTGGCTTGCCTGGCATCCAAGCGTTTCCAATCTCCATAACGATCGAACCGTTTGGCGTAAGTAGGCCTGAAAAAAGTGGAGCTAAACCAGTGAACCATTTTAGATACTGACTCCCTTGCAAGTTGCCATAGCTTTTCTTGTTGTTAAGGGGGAATGGTGGCGAGGTCACAATAAGTTGCACCTTGCCCTTAAGTCGTTTGCCAAGAGCTGAATTCAAGAGCTGCATACTATCCCCAAGAATGTACGAGCCGAGTGCCGTCCGGTGAGCGACTCGTACACTTTTTTTAGAGAGGGGAGAGGTGGCCATTCATAACTTATACGCCAGTTGTCGTCGCGAGCCCGCAGAAACATGGGCTATAGTACACAAATAGTTACGTAGTGATTATCCTTAGGGGGAAATAGAAAAGGGCGCCCCGACTCGGTCGGGGCGCCCTTTTGCATTACTGGTGCTTGATTCTGCGCTTTAGTACATCCCGCCCGGGCCGCCGCCGTGGCCACCGGCTCCGGCTGCAGCTTGCTTGCTCTCTTCCTTGATGTCCGCAATCAGGGCTTCGGTCGTGAGCATCAGGCCGGCGATGGACGCGGCGTTTTGCAGAGCGAGGCGCGTGACCTTGGCCGGGTCGATTACGCCCGCCTTGACCATGTCGCCGTACTCGGCTGTTTCCGCGTTGTAGCCGAAGTTGTCTTCCTTGCTGTCGCGCACGCGGCCTACAATTACGGCGCCTTCTTCGCCCGCGTTCAGGGCGATTTGCCGCAAAGGTTCCTCGAGCGCGCGCTTGACGATGTTCACGCCAATGGCTTCTTCATCATTGAGCTTGAGTTTGTCGAGCACCGCGATGCAGCGGATCAGTGCCACGCCGCCGCCGGGAACGATGCCTTCCTCGACTGCCGCGCGTGTGGCGTGCATGGCGTCCTCGACGCGAGCCTTCTTTTCCTTCAGCTCGGTTTCGGTTGCCGCGCCCACCTTGATCACCGCTACGCCGCCGACCAGCTTGGCCAGGCGCTCCTGCAGCTTCTCGCGGTCGTAGTCCGAGGTGGTTTCCTCGACCTGCGCGCGGATCTGCCGGACGCGTCCTTCGATTTCGCTGGACTTGCCGCCGCCTTCGATGATCGTGCAGTTGTCCTTGTCGATCGTGATCTTCTTGGCCTTGCCGAGGTCTTCCATCTTCACGTTCTCGAGCTTGATGCCGAGATCCTCGGTCACAGCCTTGCCGCCGGTCAGCGTCGCGATATCCTCGAGCATGGCCTTGCGGCGGTCGCCGAAGCCGGGAGCCTTGACGGCGGCGCATTGCAGCGTGCCGCGCAGCTTGTTCACCACCAGGGTCGCCAGGGCTTCGCCCTCGACGTCCTCGGCGATGATCAGGAGAGGCTTACCGAGCTTGGCAATCTGTTCGAGAAGGGGAAGCAGGTCCTTCATCGAGCTGATTTTCTTTTCGTGGATCAGGATGCGAACGTCCTCGAGCGAGCACTCCATGCGTTCGGGGTCGGTGACGAAGTAGGGGGAGAGGTAGCCGCGGTCAAATTGCATACCTTCGACTACTTCGAGCGTCGTCTCCATCGTGCGGGATTCCTCGACGGTGATGACGCCGTCCTTGCCGACCTTCTTCATGGCTTCGGCGATGATGCTGCCGATCTGGCGGTCGTTGTTGGCGCTGATCGTGCCAACCTGGGCGATCATGTCGCCCTTAACGTCCTTGTGCAGCTTCTTGATTTCTTCGACGCACGATTCCACGGCGCGTTCGATGCCGCGCTTGAGGGCCGTGGGGCTGGCGCCGGCCGCAACCGTCTTCACGCCTTCGCGGAAGATGGCCTGGGCCAGTACGGTGGCCGTCGTGGTGCCGTCACCGGCGACGTCGGAAGTCTTGGAAGCGACTTCGCGCACCATCTGTGCGCCCATGTTTTCGAGCGGGTCCTGCAGCTCGATTTCCTTTGCTACCGTCACGCCGTCCTTGGTGATGATCGGCGCGCCGAACTTCTTTTCGATCACGGCGTTGCGGCCCTTGGGGCCGAGCGTGATCTTCACGGCGTCGGCTAGAGCGTTGACGCCGCGCAGGATCGACTGGCGGGAATTCTCACCAGTCACGATTTGCTTTGCCATTTGTCTTTCTCCTCTTCTTCAATAATTTCAATTTCGATTTCAAATCTGAAATTTCAAATTTGAAAAATTTCTTAGGATTGCGGCCCTTCGCCCGGACGTACTTGCGGACGGTTGCCCTGCGATCGAAGCTCAGGTAAACCCTCACACCAGGCGCTCAGGGTAAGGGAAAAGTTACTTCTTGCCGCCGGCAGCCTTGGCTGCGCCGGAAAGCTTCGCAAGGATTTCGTCTTCGCGAAGGATCAGATAATCCTCGTCTTCCACTTTGATTTCGGTGCCGCTGTACTTGCCGAACAGCACGCGGTCGCCGGCCTTCACGTCGAGAGGAATGCGCTCGCCCTTCTCGATTTTGCCCGCTCCAACGGCAATCACTTCGCCCTCTTGCGGCTTTTCTTTCGCCGTGTCGGGGATGATGATGCCGCCCTTGACGGATTCTTTCTCTTCAATCCGCTTGATCAGAACGCGATCATGCAGCGGAGTAACATTAACTGACATCGTTTCGTGCCTCCGTTCGATTTTAGGGCAGGCCCCCGTTGCTTCGTTACGACAAGCAAGCAAAGCCCGCACTTTTATTCAGGATAGGCTCCCCTTCCTTTGTCAGGACTCGCAAGTGGAGCCCACACCCGTAAGTCGGGAATCTTGACCAGGGAGCGCTGAGCAGATCGTTAGCACTCCTCTCAGTCGAGTGCTAATATAGGCAACTTACATGGCAATGTCAAGGTAAGTTCTGGCGTCCTCGAGGGGTGACTTGAGGGCTCAGGATAACAATAAAGCTATGTATATCAATTACTTGCATGTACCTGCGTGACTGTGCTGACCTGCGTAGATTTCTCGCACTGTTCAGCAAAGCAATGCCGTGATCTGCAGCGCTCACCTTCAGATAAGCAATTTTAGGGGTGCGCGATACCCGGCTGAAGCTAGGCGCTACAAGAGTTTCCAGGACATCGATTGGCGCGCAATGGAAATGGTTTGATTCTGCGGGCGTGCTCGTCAACAATATCCCCGCAAAGTGGCTGGAGACGCGAATCGTGAGCGAACATTACATCGAATTCCGCAACGTCACCAAGTCGTTTGGCGACCACGTGGTCCTGAATGACGTGAGTTTCTTCGTGGATCGCGGCGAGACCTGCGTCATCATGGGCCGCAGCGGCGTGGGAAAATCGGTTGCGCTGAAGCACATCATGGGATTTCTGCGGCCGGATTCGGGCCTGGTGTTGATCGACGGCCAGGACATTACGGATTGCACGGAAGACGCAGATGGCCGAAATCCGCAGGCGCGTCACGATGGTATTTCAATCGGGCGCGCTATTCGATTCGCTTACCGTCGCGGAAAACATCGCGTTCCCGCTGGAAAAGCGTGAGGGCCTTACCGACGAGCAGAAAGAGGCGCGCGTCGCGGAGCTGGAAGAGATGCTCGAGGTCGCCGATGTCGCCGATAAACTGCCGTCGGAGCTGAGCACTGGGACGAAACGCGCCGTCGCGATTGCCCGCGCGCTGGCGCAGGACCCGGAAGCGATTCTGTACGACGAGCCGACCACGATGGTCGATCCGCTCATGGCCGCCCACACCGGGGATTTGATCCTCCGGCTGAAAGAGAAATTCCATAAGACGTCGGTCGTCGTGACGCACGACACGCACCTGGCGAAAAAAGCTGGCCGACCGCATTGTGTTTCTCCACGAAGGACGAGTGGCCTACTTTGGCCCCTGGGCGGGCTTTGAGTCCGCTCCGGAGCCCTTCCTGCACAATTTTCTACGCCAGGATCAGCTGATCCCCGCGCTGGACGTGATCTCTTGAGTGAGACATCTTCCGGCTCCCTCGACGCGAAGCACCGCGCTTCCCCGGGTAATGGGTTTCTGGGACGTGATGCTGTTTTGCATCGCGACGGTGCTGGGGCCGCGATGGATTGCGGCGGCGGCGCGCAACGGCCAATCCTCGATCAGCTTGTGGATCCTGGCAGCGGCCTTGTTTTTTGTGCCGACGGCGTTCGTGGTGGTCGAGCTGTCAACGCGCTTTCCCGAAGAAGGCGGCCTGTACGTCTGGACGAAGATGGCGTTCGGCGATTTCCACGGCTTCATCGCGGGATGGACATACTGGATCTATACGGTTTTTTATTTTCCCGGATTGCTGCTGGCCAGCGCGGCGATGACTTCCTACGTGGGCGGCGCCCGAAACGCGTGGCTCGCCGAAAACCGCACCTTCCTGCTGGTGACTTCGTTTGTGATGCTGTTTGTCGCCGTGTACTTGAACATCATCGGGCTGCAAATCGGCAAGTGGCTGCAGAACGCCGGCGGCGTCGGAACCTACATTCCGCTGGTGATGATCGTGTGCGTGGCGCTGGTGCTGGGGTTGCGCCACGGCTCGGCGACGCACTTCACGGTGGCCGCGATGCTTCCGCACTGGAATTGGGACACGGTGAATTTCTGGCCGCAGCTCGCGTTTGCTTTTGCCGGGCTGGAATTGGTCTCGGCGATGAGCGAGGAAGTCCGGGACCCGCAACGCACGTTTCCGCGGGCGATATTTGCCTCGGGAGCGCTGATCGCCCTGATGTACATCGCGGGAACGGTCGCGGTATTGATGATGCTTCCGAGCGCGAGTGTGGACCCGAAAAGCGGAGTCTTTCAGGCGATCACCGAGGGCTCGACGGTCTTGCGCATGGCCGCGGTCGGCGTGATAGCCGCGCTGCTGGTGACGGTAGGGAACGTGGGAGGCGTGGGATCGACGGTGGCGGGAGTCGCGCGCATCCCGTTTATCGTGGGAATTGACCGCTATCTTCCGGCGGCGTTCGGAAAAATTCATCCCCGGTGGAAGACGCCGTACATTTCGATTCTGGTGCAGGCCGGGATTTCGGGCGTGATCCTGCTGCTGGCGCAGATCAGCGAAAACATGCGCGGCGCGTACCAGATTCTTGTGGACGCCGCGACCATCCTTTATTTCATTCCCTTCATCTACATGTACGCCGCGGCGATCAAGCTGTACGCGCGGCCGGACCGGCGCGAGAATAAATCGGCCGTCGTGATTCCGGGCGGCCGGTTCGGAGTCATTCTCGCTTCGGGTCTTGGACTGCTGGTTGTCGGTGTTGGAATCGTCCTGTCGTTCATCCCTCCGGGGGAGACGACGAGCAAAATTCTATTTGAAACCAAGCTGGTGGCGGGGACCGTGCTGTCCGTGATGCTCGGCCTCATCCTGTATTATCGCGGGGCCCGGCAGAAGGGCGCGCGGCACTCCGCCTGAACGGAGTTCGGCAGGTTGAAGCGGCGCGGGCTTTTTACCTTGAGTGAAGCGAAGCACAGCATCTGCCGCTCATGCTCAATTTTCGCCATCGGATTTGTTGATTTTTGAATGCATGATACGATCGCGCGTTGCGTCAGCCCTCCAGGGAGTTCGCCCAGAAACCAGTAATAAGTTGGCGTATCGGGCCGTCAATTTGAAAATCCCAAGTAAGAAGTTTTGCTAAATTGGACGCCTTGGGTATGAAGAGCACCGTGAAATTATGTTGTATTTTTCTGCTGATTGCGGCTTTGGCCGCGTCGCAGCGATGCGCCGCGCAGGATAATCCGGCGCCGGGCGCCGCGGCCGAACAGCCTCCCGCTCCCGCAGGTGTCCACGCCCGTCGCCAAGATAACCCCGGAAAGAGAAGTTTCCTGGCGGCTACTTGCGCCGAACCTGATCCAGGACCAGGGACGCATTTGGATGTTTCCCGTCTCCGTGGCGCATGGACATCACCTCAAGCCGACCCTTGCCTTACTGGCTGTCACGGCCGCGCTAGCCGTTTCCGACGAGCGCATCATGACGCCCATTCGGACAACGCAAGCGTTCAATGGATTCAATAAAGTTTTTACCGGCTTCAACACTTCAACCGCCATGGAAGTGTTTCCGGCTGCTTTTTACACCATGGGCCTGATACGAAAAGATGTGTACGCGCAGCATACCGTGCTGCTTGCGGGCGAGGCCGTCATCGACGCCGAAGTCGTTACCACCGTGCTGAAGGATATCGACCGGCGCTACCGCCCTGACTCGGTTCCCCCTGGCGGCGATTTGTCCGCAACCTGGTTCAAGCAAACCCAGGGGAGCTACATCGGCGGCGTAGGGAGCTTTCCTTCCGGCCATACGATCGCGGCGTTTTCCATCGCCACCGTGTTTGCCGACCGGTATCCCCATCCTCTATGGCATGTGTGGCTAGCCTACGGCCTAGCCGGCCTGGTGGGTTTCTCGCGTGTTCCGCTGCAAGCCCATTTCCCCTCCGATGTGTTTGCGGGAGCGGCGATTGGCTACGTCATCGCGCACTACATCGTCCGGCATCCGCAGGAAATCTCGGTGGAACACGACATGCTTTCCACCGCGCCCGATGATCAAGTCGCAAACCGACGGGGCAAGTTCGCTGCCGTAGAATCAGGTTTCGCGCACGACCAAGCAACGCAATTCGAGCAGCGAAGGCCTTGCGCGCCCTTCCGGGTCTGCCGCGGAGAGCCGCCAATTTCATAACCGGGAAAACAAGAATAGAAACGCAACGGGGGACCTGGCGGTCCCCCTCGTTGCGACTTATGAATTTGGGTGGGCTTTGTGCTGGGCTTTTAACCCATAACCCACTCGACGCACCGCGAGCGCGGTATGATGTCGGTTGTTTCTTTAGCTTGTATCAAGTCCGGTGGAGTATTCCTCCTTTCCATGACTCTCAAGCTTTTACTGTTTATTTTTTACCGCGAATCAGGAAAAAAAGAAGTGATCGGCGGCACAGTTCAGTGTGATGCCGGACACAAGCGCTCCGGAGTCCCGTTTATTCCTCTAAGGAACTTAATCCGCGTAATTTCCCCCTGCTGACTCGGGATGAACGCGAGTCACGCGCAGCCGGCGATCAGGCCTTCACCACGGATTGTTCGGGATCGATCAAAAAGGCCCAGATCAGCGCGCCGGTCAGCAGCATCCCCGCAGTCACCAGGAACGGAGCAATCCAGAAACCCCGCTGAGCAAAAAAACCGAAAACGACCGGGGACACGGAGGCGGCCAAGGCGCCTGCCATATTCATGATGCCGGTCACGGTCCCGCTATACTCACCGCCCACATCCATGGGAACCGCCCAGGCTGGGCCAATGACCATTTCCAGAAAAAACAGGGAAGCGGTCAAACAAATAACCGCCGTGGAAACAGACCGCGTGGTGGCGGCTGGGATCAAGCACGCCGCCGAGGCCAACATGCACGGAGCAGCCACCACGCGCCGGGCAAACTTGAGCTTGCCCGTTTTTTTGTACACCCGGTCGGTCAAGGAACCTCCCGCGATATCGCCCACCATCCCGAACAGCAGAGGGAGAGAGGCGACAATGCCAAGCGACGCAAACGACAAATGGCGGTATTCGAGAAGATAGGTGGGAAACCAGGTGAGGAAAAAATAAGTGCCGTAGAAGAAGCATCCGTAAGCGCCCGCGATGTACCACATATTGGGCGAACTGAAAATATTTCTCCACGGCACCGCCGGGCGCGATTTTGGATCCACCGATAGGTTGATCGAGCCATCGGCGCGGCGGCCGCGGATATGAGCCAGTTCCGCCTGATTGACTCCCTTGTGCTCTTCCGGGGTATTGCGGTAAAACACAAAAAAAACAGCCGACCAGACGAACCCGACCGATCCGAAAATGTAAAAAATCGTGCGCCACCCGAAAGCAACCATGATGCTGACCGCCACGAACGGCGTTGCGGCCACCGCAAACCGGCTGAAACTGTGCGTGACGCCGTGCACGATCCCGCGTTCGGACTTCGGAAACCACAGTTGCATGGCCCGAGTGGCGATGGGAAACGCGCCCGCCTCGCTCAATCCAAGAACAAAGCGGGTCACCCCAAGGGAAGCGACGCCCGTCGTCAAACCCGTAAAAATAACCGTGAGCGACCAAAACGGAATGATGGATAGAAGAACTCTTCGCGGACCGAAGCGGTCGCCCAGCCATCCGCCGGGAATCTGTCCAATCGCGTAAGCCCACAGGAACGCGCTAAAGACAAAACCCATCGCTGTTTTGCTGAGTCCGAATTCCTTTGTGATTGCCGGCGCGGCAACGGAAATGTTGCTGCGATCCATATAGGTGAGCATGTACATCAGGCTGATCAGGAAGAGAACTACCCAGCGGACTTTCGTCGGCGTGAGTGCCGCGTTCTCCAAGGTGGCGCTATATTTTTGTTCCGGCGTGGGTTGGGTATCGGACATTGTCTGCGCTATCGCGGAAGTGTATCGCACTGGGCAATGCGCTTCCGCGTTCCGGTAGCAGAGTCAATCGACAGAGCCACCCGAGGCGGCAGACTCATGAAATTGCAGGGGCGCGTTCGGGCGTCGCGCGGCCGATGGTTCCCGCTTGCCGGTCGGCAGCCGGTTCCTCGGCAGCGATATCGACAGGGCGTCCTTCTTCCGCCGATAGATCAGCCGCTTGATAGACCTGCATGACCATCCGGGCGTGCTCGGCGGTCACCAGAGGCTGGCGGCCTGTGGCGACGCATTCCAGGAAATGAATCGTCTCGGCCTCCATCGGCCCCGCGTACACGTGAGCGACTTTTTCCCCGGGCATGGTCGAAATGGGGAATTCAATGCCGCGTTTCATGGTGTTCAGGCAGACGTCGCGATGCGTATCATCCACCATGATCGCGCCTTCGGTGCCGACCATCTCGATCCAGGTGGATGAGAAATTCGGATAGGCGGGAGGAAGCACCCAGCCCGCGCCGATCGTGAACACGGAGCCGTCGTCCAGCGTAACGACGATCCACGCGCAATCGGGCACGTTGTGCGTCGGCTTCATGATCTTGTTCACCATCTGCGCGTAGACCCGTATCGGTTTTCTGGGCGCAAAACACCATAGGACAAAATCGATATCGTGCGTCGCTTCCATCGCGGCGGGAGAGAGCTTGATGCGCCCGCCGATTTTGTTGCCCAGATTGCGCGTGATGTGCCTGCTCACCAGCGCGCTGACGGGCTGGCCGATCGTGCCGTCGTCGATCGAGCGTTTCACGTATGCGAATTTGGGATTGAAGCGCTGCGAATATCCGATCGTGAACAGCAGGGACTTCGATCTTGCCAGGGATATCAATTCATCGGCTTCGGAGAGTTCGAGCGCGATGGGCTTTTCCAGAAAAACATGCTTGCCCGCCAAAAGGCTTTCCTTGGCCATCGGGTAGTGCGTGGTTTCCGGAGTCGCCGAAATAATGATGGAGTTGATGTTCTTGTTTTCGAGCAAGGTTCTGTAATCGGTGGTGGCCGTGGCGGGCTTGGTTTTCTGGGCGACTTCTTTCAGCCGCTCCTCCTTGATTTCCGCGATGTGCAACTCGCTCACATAGGGACTCGCCGCGCAGGCTTCGGCGCGTATGCCGCCGCACCATCCGGTTCCGATAATTCCCACATTCACTTTTTTGAAGTTGTTCATGATTTCACCGCCACGCTGCTGATTTACGAGTATCCGTATTACGACAAATCATCTGCAATCAGAAAGTACGAGAGTTAGTTTAACAAATCATCGCGCGAAGCGCTCGCGATCGCCGCCACATTTGGCGACGAATTGCCAATTTGGACGCGCGTCCTGCGCATCGTACGCTTCCTCTGCCCACGACACAACGAATTTGCTCCCTGCCCGGATCTCAGCGGACATGACGAAAGTTCTGACGCTCAAGTTCCGAGAGACCGGATTGCCGGAGTGGGGCCCATTGGCGAATGGCCTAAAACCCTTCTTCAATCAAGCGAGCTACGCTTAATTGCGACACGGAAGATTCGCGCCGCGCTTCGATCATCCGCTCGACATATTTTGCCAGGATGTCGCACTCGATGTTCACGGCGTCGCCGATTTTGAGGGAAGAAAGATTCGTGTGCTCGTAGGTGAAGGGAATGATCGCGGTTTCGACGATGCCGCCGTGCCAGCCGGCGACCGTGAGGCTGATGCCGTCGAGAGCGATCGAGCCTTTCATGGCCACGTAGCGGGCGAGTTCCTCGGGCACGCGCACGCCGAACCACCAGTTCGCGCCTTCGGATTCAAGGCGCGCGACGCGGCCGACGCCGTCGACGTGGCCCTGCACGAAGTGGCCGCCCAATTCCTTCATCGCGGTCAGCGGACGCTCGAGATTGACGCGCGTGCCGGGCTTCATTTCGCCGAGGCTGGTGCGGCGCAGCGTCTCGCCGGAAAGATCGGCGGCGAAAGTTCCTTTCGAGATATCGATCGCGGTGAGGCAGCAGCCGTTGACGGCGATGCTGCCCGATTTTGCGAGGCCGTCGGCGAGCGGCCCCGCATTCACGCGGATGCGCGCGCCCGCATCGCTGCGCTCGAACGATTCGATCGTGCCCACGTGCTCAACGAGTCCGGTAAACATCGCGCAGATATCCCTCGATTGCGAAATCGACTCCAAATTGCGCCATCGTAACATCGTGAAGTTCTTGCGCGGCGCGAATACCGATCGATGGAGAAGCTTTACCTGCTCTTTTTCCTGCAACCCCGGCAGCGCTAAATCCGGCAATCTTGGGCGCGAAGAACACACGCATCTTATCCACAATCCCGGCGGAAAGAGCGGCGGAATTTAAAGTCGCGCCCGCTTCGAGCAGCACGCTCAACATTTCGCGGCGGCCAAGTTCATCGATCGCCGAGCGCAGGCCGGGCTGCGCGCCGCGTCGCCCGCCGAGGCGGACAATTTCGACGCCGGCGCGGCGCAACGCGCGCGCTTTCGGCGAATCTTCCTTTGCACGTGTAAAAACAAGCACGTCGCCATCCGCCGAGCGCACCAGCTTCGAGCGCAGCGGCAGGCGCAGGCGCGAGTCCATCACCACGCGCAGCAGCTTGCGGCGGCGAGGAAGGCCCGTGCGGTCGGTGAGCAGCGGATCGTCGGCCAGGACCGTGCCGATGCCGGTGAGGAGCGCGTCGGAGGCGTGGCGCATGTGTTGAACTTCGGCGCGCGATTCCGGCGAAGTAATCCAGCGGTTCTTTGCGGGGCGCGCGGCCGCGCGCGTTCGAGCCCGGCAGCACAAGCTGGCCATCCAGCGTGAGCGCGGATTTGAGCGTGACCAGCGGTTTCCTGGAAACGATCCAGCGCGCGAAAGCTTCATTGAGGCGGCGCGCTTCCGCCTCGCGCAGGCCGACGGCAACTTCGATGCCCGCCGCGCGCAATTCCCGGAAGCCGCGCCCCGCCACGGATGGATTCGGGTCCGCCATCGCCGCCACGACGCGCGCGACGCCTGCCGCGATCAAGGCTTTCGTGCATGGCCCGGTGCGTCCCGTGTGGCAGCAGGGTTCCAGGTTGATGTAAAGCGTCGCGCCGCGCGCGGCTTCGCTGTTTGCCGAAAATCTCAAAACGTCGTCATTCCGAGGCACGCTTCATGCCGAGGAATCTAAAACCTCCTGAGTTGCAATCGAGAGACTTCATCGCTTGCGCCTCAAGGCACGACACCACTAATCTGTTTTTGCCCAAGTCGCTTAACTGCCGATTCCAGCGCGACGATTTCGGCGTGGCGGACGCCGTCGTAGGTGTGAAATCCTTCGCCGATAATTTTTCCTTCACGCACCAAAACCGCGCCGACCATGGGATTGGGGCTGGCAAGGGCAACGCCGCGCGCGGCCAATTCCAGGGCGCGGTCCATGAAAACGGCGTCCAAGGAAACCGTGGAGGCGGCAGTCGAGGATACAGTGGCGTTCATGCGTGACGTCAATCGAACAGGGAAGAAACAAAAGTTTCCGGGTCGAACGGAACCAGGTCCTCCATCGCTTCGCCGGTGCCGACGTAACGCACGGGCAAGCCGAGTTCGCGCGTGATGGCCACGACGATGCCGCCCTTGGCCGTGCCGTCGAGTTTTGTCAGGACGATTCCGGTCACGCCGGCCGTGGCCGTGAATTCGCGCGCCTGGGGAAGGCCGTTCTGTCCGGTGGTCGCGTCCATGACCAGCAAAACTTCGTGCGGCGCGCCGGGAACGACTTTTGCCGCGGTGCGTTTCATCTTATCGAGTTCGGCCATGAGGTTCGATTTCGTGTGCAGGCGTCCCGCGGTGTCCACGATGACGACGTCGGCATTGCGCGCGCGCGCCGAAGTCAGCGCGTCAAACACGACGGCCGCCGGGTCGCCGCCCGATTTCGTCTTGATGATTTCCGAGCCGGTGCGAGTGGCCCACACGGCGAGCTGCTCGATGGCGGCGGCGCGAAACGTGTCGCCCGCGGCGAGCACGACGGTTTTCCCGCTCTCGCGCAAACGGTGAGCGAGTTTGCCGATGGTCGTGGTCTTGCCCGTCCCATTCACGCCGACGACGAAAATGACGTGAGGGCGCGTTTCCTGCGCGGCCGCAGGTGTTTCGGCCGTGGACGGCAGCGAACGCAACGCATACAGGAGCTGGTTTTTCAACTCGGCCTTGAGGTCCGACGCATTGGTAAGCGCATGACGCTCGAGCTTCTGCCGCACCGCTTCCAGGATCTGATGCGTGGTTCGCGGGCCGATGTCGGCGGCGAGCAAGGCGTTCTCAAGTTTCGTGAGCAGCCCGGGATCGATTTTCTTCTCGCCCGAGATCAGGTCTTCGACTTTCGCGGAGATCTGGGAGCGCGTCTTCGAGACGGACTGCTTCAGACGGTCGAGCAGTGACCCGCTCTCTTTGCGTTCCTTGTTTTTGTCGTCCTTGCCGAAAATCGAGAACATATAGGTTTGCCGCGGCACAGCACCGCGAATTCTTTATTCTAGCAGAAGAAAAGTAGAGTTACGCTCCCGAGCGAACGACAGCATTTCCGCCGGCCGCACATTTTGCGGCGCTCGCCCAGGACCCTTTGTTGTATGATCGCGCCACGCGGATCGTTTACAGTCCGGGCATGGCCCCGGAGCAAGGCCTGTTTTCGATGTTTCCATGGAGGATGCGATGATTTCCACTCGTGCAAAATCGGTGCTGGCCGTCTTCTTACTCGTTTCCTTTTCCGCCGCCATTTCCTGGGCGCAAAAACAGCCCAACAGGGAGCAGGATTCGGCAGCCATCAAACGAGCGGTGGCCGCGTGGGAAGCCGCTTGGAATAGCCACGACGCGCACGCCACGGCCATGCGGTACGTGGAGGACGGCGATTTTTCAAGCACCACGGCGCTCGAGAGCCACGGCTGGAAGGAACTCGAAGAGCATTACACGACGATCTTCACCACGTTCCTCAAAAATGCGCATAGAACAGACACCGTAAGGAGTATCCGTTTTCTGACTCCGGATATCGCCTCGGTGGATATCGATTGGCAAATGACCGGAGCGAAAACACGGGACGGCCAGGATCTTCCGACGCGCAAAGGGCTTCTCACCTGGATCATGACCAAGCACAACGGCCAGTGGATGATCACCATCTACCACGAGTCCGCGTTCTGATTTGGCTGGCCCCCGATGTCGCGCGGCGGCACAGGCTGCGGAAAAAGTCTCTGTTCGTGTCTTTCCGAATCCCGGCAGGGAGCTGGATATACTCCGCGAGAAATCTCTGTTTGGTTTAAATCCAAGAAAGAGGGATTCCTCACTCGCAGGAGCGGGTTCGGAATGACCATGCCTTGAATTTTTCCGCAAGCTATATACCACGCGCCACTAGACTGCGTGCCACGACCGACGAGAAACGCAGGCCAATATCTCCCGCCATGAAAAATTGCAAAATGGAATGGAATGGCGCCTTAGACCTGGGCTTCGACGAGGGTCGCGGTGAGGCGGATTTTTCCGGCGCGCGCGGCGCGGTCCAGTGCGTCGACGACGGCCGCGTCAAACTTGGTTCCGGTAAGTTGGCGAATGCGGTTCAAGGCGAATTCCAGGTCCATCCCCGATTGATAGGGGCGGTTCGTGGTCATGGCGTCGAGCGTGTCGGCGACGGCAATGATTCGCGCCATCAAGGGAATTTCGTCGCCCTGCAGGCCGTGAGGATATCCTCCTCCGTCCACATGCTCGTGATGCAGTTCGATGCCCGGCAGCATTTCCTTGAGCTGCGCGACCGGGCGCATGATATTTGCCCCCTTGGACGGGTGCTGCTTCATCAAGCCGAATTCTTCCTCCGTAAGCTTGCCGGGCTTTTTCAGGACGCGGTCGTCCACGCCGATTTTTCCCACGTCGTGAAGCAGCGCGGAAATGCGAATTTTGTCGAGTTCCTCTGCGCGAAGCCCCAGGAATTGCCCGACGATGACGGAGTATTTCGCGACGCGGTCGGAATGGCCGCGCGTGTACGGGTCCTTTTCGTCGATGGCCGCGGCGAGCATGCGGATGGAGCCGAGGAAGAGATCATGGTTCTCGCTCGCCGCTTGCTTTAGTTGCTCGACGAATTCCTCGATGTCGCCGGCCATGCTGTTGAAGGTTTCGGCCAATTCGCTGATTTCAGCGGCGCCCTGCACGGGCGTGCGCTGGTGGAATTCTCCGCGGCTGATGGCGAGCGTGGAAGCGGCCAGAGCGCGAATCGGCGTGCTGATCCCCACGGCAAACAGGTAGCCGAGGATCAACGCCGCGAACGTGACGACGACCACGAATTTGAGCGCCTGGGCGTTCAACTCGTCGACGCCCGCATCCGCGCGCGCTTCATCCAGGCCCCGCTGCGCGACCACCGCCCAGTTCAGGTCCGGAATCGTGGTATAGGTTCCCACCATTTCCGCCTTATGGCCGTTTTCCTGCGTTTGGAACCGGCGCATGGTCTCGGTGGTGCGGAGTTCCTTGGGCAGCGCAGCCACTTGGGCCACGACGGCCGAGCTTGGCCTCGCATCCGCGCCGGGCACGAACTGCCGCGTGTCCGGGTGCGCCACGATGTGCCCGCCGTGGTCCACGATGAACACCACGCGACCGCGGACGCTGGTTTCCTTGAGTCTCCGGAGGATTCCGTCCAGCGAGACGACCGCTGCCAGCATCCCCGAAAAATGGTCGTTCATTTCCAGCGGCACGGCCATGACAAACGCCGGCTGGTTTTCGGGACCAATCGCCAGCGGATCGCTGCGGAAAATCAAGGACTGCATGGTCGAGGTGAACGCGCGCTGCAGCGCCTTGCTGACGAACGGATCCTGGTCCGCGCGGAAGTCTCCCGCTTCAGCACCCTTGGCATCCTTGCTCACCGCCGTCAAATACAGAATGTTGGGGTTGCTGGCGACGAAATTTTCTAGGACGCTGGTTACCTGCGGGGCGCGCCCCGCGTCATCGACCTTATCGGTCAGGCCGGTGAGTTCCAGAATTTGCCGCTCGCTGATTAACTGCTGGTAGAGATTGGAATCGAAGAGCTGAATTTCTTCCGCCAGCGACCTGGTGACTTCGGTCTGCTGGACGCTTTCGGTATCGGTTAATTTCGCCTGGCTAAGTTGCAGAACCTGCCGGTGATATAGCGCCAGGGGCAGCACGCTGACCAGCAGCATGGCGCCCAGCACCAGCGATAGGATTCTGGGCCGGCGGAGGAACCGCGATTTGAGGAGTTCGAGGTCCACGTTGGGATAGATCCTGATTTGTCCCCTTAATTTTACTATCTAGCCACCCGGGACAGAAGGAGGGAAACCCAAGAAGGTGCGGATTAGCTACGGGGTAGTACCTTGAAGAAACCTATTCCTGCTTGAGGCGGCGCTCCATCAGCTCGCGGATGCCGTCTCCCGAAACGCGGCCCGCGGTCAAAACGGCATGCACCTGTTCGGTGATGGGCATTTCGACGCCCACGCGCCGCGCCAACTCCAGGGTCGCCGCCGCGCTTCCGACGCCCTCGGCGACCATGCGTGTGGCCCCGAGGATTTCATGAAGTTCGCGCCCCTTGCCCAGTTCGATGCCGACCGAGCGGTTGCGGCTGAGCGCGCCGGTGGCCGTGAGGATCAGGTCGCCGACACCCGCAAGCCCCGCGAGCGTCTCGCGGCGGCCTCCCAGGGCGACGGCCAGGCGCGTCATTTCCGCGAGCCCACGCGTCACCAGCGCCGCCATCGTGTTGGTGCCCAAACCAAGCCCCGTGCTTACACCCGCGGCAATGGCGATGACGTTCTTTACGGCGCCCGCGATTTCCGTGCCGATTACGTCGTCGTTGGTGTACAGCCGGAATCTGGGCCCCGCGAATTCCTCCTGCACTTCGCAGGCAAGCGCCGCGTCCGACGATGCCAGAACAACCACGGTGGGATCTCCGGCAGCGACTTCGGCGGCAAAGCTTGGCCCGGAGAGAACGGCGATGCGCGGGGGAGATTCCCGGCCGATTTGTTTGCCGATTTCCTCGGCGATAATGTCGCTGACGCGGGCATGAGTGGCGGGTTCGAGGCCCTTGGTCGCGCTGACGAAAACAGAGTGGGGCTCAACCAGAGGCGCCATCGCGCGGTACATCTCGCGCGCATTTGCCGAGGGCATCACGCCGAGCACAATGTCAGCCCCGGCGAGCGCTTTTTCCAGCGCTCCGGTGACCTCGACCTGCGCGGGCAGCTCGAAACCCGGCAGGTAGATTTTGTTGATCCGCTGCGTCGCCAGCACTTCCACGACGTCCGCGCTGTGCGCCCACAGCGCAAGGCGGTGCGGGCGCGTGGATCGCGTCAAGGCGATGGCCAAGGCCGTGCCCCAACTTCCCCCTCCGATGACAGCAATTTTCTTCACGATTTTTTCCGGCCCATTTCAAAGCGCGGCTCGGTGCCGGCCATGAGCCGCTCGATGTTGTCGCGGTGCTTCACGATGACGATGGCGGCGGCAAATAGCGCACTCGCCGAAACCAGGGTCGGAGGCGCGTGGCCCGGCGCGTACAGCAAATAGAACAGCACCGGCAGCGCCGCGGCGGCCGAAACCGAAGCCAGCGAAACGTATCTCCAGAACATGACCACGAGCAGAAATACCGCGACCGCTGCCGCTGCCGCCGGCCAGCACACCGCCAGGAAAACTCCCAGGGCCGTGGCCACTCCCTTGCCTCCCGCAAATCCGAGCCACACGGGAAACACATGTCCCAGGATGGCTGCCAGCCCCGCGAACATCATGAAACGGATGTTGCCATCGGAAAAATGGCCCGCGAGCCAGACGGCGAGAAATCCCTTCGCGATGTCCAAAATCAATGTGGCCACGCCGACGCTCCAGCCTGCCGTGCGCGCGACGTTCGTGGCGCCGATGTTGCCGCTTCCCACGGCGCGAATGTCCCCACCGCCGGTCATGCGCACCAGCAAGTAGCCGAACGGAATCGAGCCCAGCCCATAACCCGCCAGGACCAATCCCCACAAGATCGGAACGCTAGCCGCCATTCCTTGGTTCAACTCGGTTCGCTCCCTTGAAATTCCATCTGCGGAATGTTGCCAGCCGAGTATATTCCGCTCCGCCGCGTTTCAAAACGCTTTGATACAAATGAAATTCGTTCACGATAGTCTGGCCGAATTCGAGCGGCCCTGCCGCGGCAATGGCCGCGCGCAAACCCGCCAGCTTGTTCGGGGATTCGAACCGCGCCAGAGTCAGATGCGGCGAGAATTCGCGCTGCTCGCGAGCGATGCCCAGCGGCTCGAGGGAAGTTTCCACGGCCTCGGCGAGCGCCCGAAGTTCCGGGCCTGCTTCGATGCCTGCCCAGAGCACGCGCGCGTGCCGCTCGTTGGGAAAAAATCCAAGCCCGCGAAAAAATATCATTAAAAACAGCCGGAAACGGCACGCTCCGGAGCGCGGCCTGGATTGCTTCCGTTTTTTCGGCAGGCACTTCGCCGATAAATTTCAATGTCACGTGCGCGCCTTCGATTCGGGCCCAGCGGCCGCTTCCACAGACACTCTTCAATTTTGCGGAAAGCGCGGCGACGGCTGCGCGCACGTCTTCCGGAATATCGAATGCGACGAAGAGCCGCAAGCGCTTACCCCTTCATGCCGTTCTTGGGTTGCGCGGCGTAGAGGAAGTACCGCCGCACCAGATCGAGCGCGGTCTGCGAGGCCTGCCAGCGGACGCGGTCGCGCTCGCCCGGGATAGCGCATGCCGCGCTCCTTGCTGCCGGACGCGTCCGCAATCGCCACGTGCACGGTGCCGACGGGCTTTTCGGGCGTGCCTCCGGTGGGGCCGGCCACGCCCGTGATTCCCACGCCAAGCGTCGCGCCGGTGCGCCGGCGAATTCCGTCGGCCAGCGCGACGGCGACCTCCGCGCTGACGGCGCCGCGCGATGTCGATCATTTCCGCGGGCACGTCCACCCACGCCGATTTCAGCGTGTTGCTGTAGGAGACGACGCCGCCGAGAAAATACGCGGAGCTTCCCGAGATGCGCGTGAGCCGCTCGGCCAGCAGGCCTCCGGTGCAGCTCTCCGCCGTGGCAATCGTGGCTTGATGCAGCGTCAGCTCGCGCGCCACGACTTCTTCCATCGATTCGCCGTCGGTGGTGAACACCGCTTCGCCCAGCGCCAGCACGATGCTTTCCTGAATTTGCTGCAGCAGGCGCTCGGCGGCGGGCGCGTCGGCGGACCACGCGCGCAGGTGAACTTGAATTTCACCCGGCGCGGTCAGGATCGTCGTTTGCACGTCGGCGTGGCGCGTGTAAATCGGCGCGATGCGCTGGTCGACATCGGATTCGCCCATCCCCGCCACGCGCAGTTCGCGCGCCACCAGGCGCACGCCCGTCGAGAGGCGCGCCAGGCGCTGCTCCACTTGCGCGCTGAACATGGCCTTCAATTCGTGCGGCGGGCCGGGAAGCAAAACGACGATGCGCCCGCGCGCTTCGAGCCACAGCCCGGGCGCGGTGCCGCGATCGATTTTCGAGGACGTCCGCGCCCTCCGGCACCATCGCCTGGCGGGCGTTCACTTCGGACATGGTGCGGCCAAGCTGCCGGAAGCGCGCTTCGATCTTGCTCATGACGGCGGGATCGCGCGCAAGTTTTCTGCCCGAGCAGATCGGCGACGGCTTCGCGCGTGCGGTCGTCCTCGGTGGGGCCGAGGCCGCCGCTGGAAATCACCAGTTCGACGCGCTCCATGGCTTCGTCGAATGCGTTGCGCAAGGTCGCCGAGTTCGTCGCCGACCACGGTTTTGCGCGTGACTTCGATGCCCAGGCGATTGAGTTGCGCGGTGAGAAAAAGGGAATTGGTGTCGACCCGGTCCGGGGTGAGAAGTTCCGATCCGACGGCGATGATTTCAGCTTTCATGGGTTGGACTTAGCGCGGCAGCGGCAGGCCCTCGACTTCCCAGTCGAGGCTGAACAGCGCGCTGCTGGTGGCGAGGATCGCGCGATGTCCGGGCAACAGCGCGAGGCCGACCAGGCCGCTGCCGCCGAGCACCAGTTCGGCGCGGCCATCGGGAGCGATCCGCACGATGCCGCGGCGGCCGCCGTAGGACGCGGCGACGTAGAGATTTCCCTTGCGGTCGAATGCCAGCCCTTGCGGCCGCCCGAGGCCGCGGAAAAACGTGCTGATCTCGCCCTTCTGGTTGATGCGAAAGACGCGATCGAAGCTCGACGTCGTCGGGCCGGTGACGAACAGTTCGCCGGTCGGGCTGAACGCGAGATGATATGCCGCAACCGAAGGCTCCAGCGTCGCAAAAACGAAAATCTCGCGGTCGGGACTGATCTTGAAAATCGTGCCGCTGCGGTCGCCGACAAACAAATTGCCGATGGTATCGAACGCGATTCCGGTCGCGATGCCCATGCCTTCGACCCAAAGCTGCGAGCGGCCGTCGGGCGAGACGCGATGGATCGTGCCGTCGTTGCGGCAGGAGACGTAGAGGTAGCCTTCGCGATCCAGCGCCAGGCCGGTCGGATTCATCAGTTCGGTGACGAACGGCTTCACCGCATAATTCGGCGTGATCTTGTAGAGCGAGACGGCGACTTTCTGTCCGCGCTGGCCGCTGTAGGTGACGTAAATGTTGCCTTCCACGTCCACCGCGGGATTGGCCACCGGGTGAAGATTGTCGGCGATCTGCACGCCGAGGTGAAATGCGAACGGCTGGCTCTCGGCGCGCGAAGTTTCCACGCGCACGATGCCGCCTACGGCGCCTTCGGGCACGCGCGCGATCAGATGGTTTTCCGCCGAGAGCAGCAGGCTCGCTTCGGTTTCGCCGAAGCGCACGCGCGGGCGCGTGTTGGGACGCGGCACGAAGCCGCTGCCGTATATCGTGACGTCGCCGCCGGGAATGCCTGCGCCCGGCTGGATGCGGTCAATGCGTGGTATGCCGTTGGTTGTCAATTAAGTCATTTCAATCTCAAATAAAGCATCTCAAATGGCCGCCCTCAAACTTGACAGGCCGTCAGGCTAAAGCCTTTCTTCAGGTCCGATGTCGTGGCTGAGCACGACCACAAAGATCAGAGACAACTTCATCTCATCTCAAACCTCAGTCCAAATCTCAAATCTCAAATCGGTGCTTAGCCATCGTTGTAGCTCGCCTCTTCAGAGGCGAGGGTTTTCTTAGTGCGCGAGCTAAAACCCCGTCTGCCCCGGCGGACGGGCTACAGCAAATCCTACATTCCGACCGCTCGCGCGATCCACAGTCCCAGCGCCGCGTAAATTCCCGCAATCCAATCGTCGGCCATGATTCCCAAGCCGCCGGGGAGGGATTCGGCTTGCCGCGCGGGAAATGGTTTCCAAATATCGAAGACACGAAAAAGTATAAAGCCCAGCAGTAAATATTTCCAGTCAAGCAGAGTAAGCGAGAAGTAAATACGTGATGATGCTGTCCGGAGACTTCGTCGATCACCACGAATTGCGGATCTTTCGTTCCGCAAATATTTCGCGGCGCGGGTCGCGGCACCAAACGCCGATCAGCGCAATCGACAACGGTGATCGGAAGGCTCGTCCAGGCGAAGCCCGACGCTACGCGGTCGGATGAGTTGGAGCCGCGCGCCGGGAATTGCCGTAATCGGGAAATAGAAACTGGGTCAGCAGCAATAAATCAGGACGCCCGCCAGGGAACCCCACGTCCCCGGCGCTTTCGGCAAGATAGCCGAGGCCGAACGCCGTCGCAATCGCGAGCGAGACACGCGGCTTGCGCGCCGCGCTACTCGTCGTCGTTGTCGGAGGATTCGGGCTGGGCTGGCTCATTCGCTTCGATCTCTTCCGGTTCCGATTCGTCCATCATGGGCACGGCCACTTTGTACTTTTCCATGGCCCAGTTGCCGAGGTCGCGCTCGCGGCAGCGCTCGCTGCAGAAAGGGAACTCCGCGTTCGTTTCCGAATCGACGGGCTGCTTGCAGATGGGGCATTTCAGTTTCATGGATCTTGGTAGGACAGGCACTGTTCAGCCTGTCTCGGTTTTGACTTGCAGTTCTAAGAAAATCACAAGCTGACCAGGCAATGAATGCCTGTCCTACCTTAGGCCAAGATCCGCAGCGCCGCGCCGGTGGTCACGCGCTGCACGGGCCCGGTAGCCGCGGCTTGCGCAGCCGCCGGGCGCGGAACGTCCAGAATTTCCACGACGCGCCCGACCAGATCGTACTCGTGCGTCTCGGTGATTTCGACGGTTACCACGTCGCCGGGCTGCGCGCTCAAGTCCGTTCCCGGCACTTCGAATATCATTCAGGTACAGCTTGCCGTCAATTTCCGGCGCCATGCCTTCCAGGCGCGCTTCCCACACCAGCGGCGTGTCCTTGGAAGGCCCTTCGACCAGCGCGGTCGCGCGCTGGCCACGAAAGCGCCGCAGTTTGCGCGCCGAAATCTTCTGCTGAATTTCCATCAGGCGATTCTGGCGCTGCTTTGATCGTTTCTTCGTCCACTTTTTGATCGAGCGCGAAGCTCGCCGCGTTGTCGACGTCCGAATACGGGAACACGCCCATCCAGTCGAATTCCGCCGCCTCCACGAAATCGCACAGTTCGCGGAAGTCCGCTTCGGTTTCGCCGGGGAAGCCGACGATGAACGAAGTTCGCAGCGCCACGCCGGGAATCGTCGCGCGGATGCGCTGCAACAATTGCAGGAACGCCTCGCCGCTCGATCCGCGCTTCATCCGCGCGAGCACGTTGCGGCTGGCGTGTTGCAGCGGCATGTCCATGTATTTTGCAAGGCGCGGATGCGCGGCGATCGTGTCGAGCAGGCGCTGCGTGACGCGATTCGGATAGCAGTAGAGGAACCGCACCCACTGCAGGCCTTCGACGCCCGCCAGGCGTTCGAGCAACAGCGCCAAGCCGTCGCGCAATCCGAGATCTTCGCCGTAGGAGGTGGTGTCCTGGCCGATCAGCGTCACTTCGCGGACGCCGGCAGACGCCAGGTTTTCCGCTTCGCGCACGACGGACTCAAACCGCCGGCTGCGGAATTTTCCGCGCAACTGCGGGATGATGCAGAACGTGCAGGGATGGTCGCAGCCTTCGGCGATCTTGATGTACGCGGCATGCCGCGGCGTTGAGAGAATCCGCGGCGTGAGGTCGTGGTAGAGATACGACGGCAGGGCAGCCGCGCTCTCCGCATCGAATCGCAACTCGCCTTCGACGGCTGCCAGAATTCTTTCCATTTCGCCCGTTCCGACCACCGCATCCACTTCGGGAATCTGTTCGAGGATTTGCTCGCGGTATCGCTCCACCAGGCAGCCGGCGACGATCAATTTTTTCGCCGCGCCGAATTTCTTGTATTCGGCCATCTCCAGAATCGTGTCGATCGATTCCTGCTGCGCCGGCGCGATGAAGCTGCATGTATTCACCACCAGCACGTCGGCTTCTTCCGCGCGCGGCGTGAATTCATAGCCGTTGCGCGCGAGAATGCCCATCATCACCTCGCTATCCACGAGGTTCTTCGGGCATCCCAGGCTGATGAATCCGGCTTTCGGCATGAAGGCGTCCGACAACGGCGAAACGAAGCAGTCATTCTAGCATGGCGCGAAGTTTGCTGCTGGTGACAGGCTCAGGAGGAGGTGGATTTTTGGCGGTCTGTCGGCACGATTCCGGCGGGCTGACGCGGACAGGGCAGGAGCGTGGAGTGACCCCTTAAAATGAGACACTCGCAATTGGCACACTTTGCAGGGAAAGGGGCTGCGGGTGGCGAAGAAACCAAGCGTTGGCATATGAAGGCGTTCCGGCGAGATGGCGGTGGAGCGGTTGGAGCAGCTGCGAGAACATCGTGGCGCTCTCGCGAAGAGCTGGGCATCCACCGGCGGCTGCTGTACCACTGGCGGGATCAATCGGAGCCTTTCGAGGACGGCCAGGGACCGCCGGAAAACTCCCGCGAACCCGAGCTTCGCGAGGAAGTCAGCGCTTTGAAGCGAGTGTTGGCGGAGAAGACACTGGAGCTGGATTTTTTCAAGGGTGCCTTGCAAAAAATCGAGGCTCGACGCCAGAACAACGCAACTCTGGCGAGACGGCATCTACGACCAAATCCGCGAAGTGATGCCGATGCAAGGCAGCCTGGGTATCGAGCGCATGTGTCAGCTGGCGCGGAGTCAGCCGCGCCGGCTTCTATCGCTCGCTGCAAGAGCGGACGCCGGTGGAAGAGGACATGGAGGTGCGTTCGGCGATTCAGCAGATCGCTCGTGGAGCATCGGCGGCGCTATGGCTATCGGAGAATCACGGCGGAACTGCGGCGTCGCGGGATGCTGGTGAATCACAAACGGGTAGCTGCGGATCATGCGCGAGGATAACTTGCTGGCCGTGCAGCCGCGGGCTTTCGTGATCACTACGGACTCGCGATCACACGTTGGGGTGCATCTGAATCTGGCCAGCCGCATGGAACTGACCGGGATCAATCAGCTATGGGTAGCCGACATCACCTACATTCGCCTGCATCGCGAGTTCGTTTATCTGGCGGTGATTCTGGATGCGTTTCGCGCAAGGTGGTGGGCTGGGAGCTGGAGCGAACGCTGGCGACGCGGCTGCCGATGGCAGCGCTGGAGAATGCGATCGCGGAGCGAGAAACCGCCTCCGGGTTTGGTGCATCACTCCGATCGGGCGTGCAGTATGCCTGCGAAGATTACGTGAGAATCCTGGAACGGCACGAGATGATCCCGAGCATGAGCCGGCGGGCGAATCCGTACGACAACGCGATCTGCGAGAGCTTCATGAAGACTTTGAAACGGGAAGAGATTTACGCCAATCAGTATCGGGATCTGGATGACTTGCGCGCGAACATCGAGGCCTTCATCGAGCAGTACTACAATCGCTCAATCGACTGCATTCGGCGCTGGGCCACCGTCCGCCGGAGCAGTTCGAGCGGGATGCTACGCTTCGACGGTCGTTCAGCCAGAGCGACAATGAGTTTTTTCAGGCATGAGGAGATCTTTCGATCCGATGAGCGGGATGAAACGGGGAGCCGACCTCAGCCGGTTCCCCGGGCTCATCGTCTCGATGAGTCTCCGGCTGGCTATTCCTTGGCGAGTTGCTCTCCAGCAGAGCCCGCCTCCGCTTCACCAGCCGAGGCCCATTCTGAGGGAGAAGAGGCGAGTTTGAGAAAGCAAAATCCATCAAACGGCGAGTGTGCCAATTCCAAATTGTCTCAACAGAGGGGTTCACCCCAAGCTGCCCGTCCGACGAACATTACTCGACGAGCGAACAAACGATCGACTATGGTGAAGAATGAAGAAACGCGGCGCGCTTCGCCGAGTTTGCTCTTCAAAGCGCCACGCATGGGTCATCGCAGCGGGTCCCGCACAGGAGCGCGAGGTTGCTGTCCTGGAGCGAGGCGGCGAACTCGATCGCCGTCTCGGCACGGCCCCTTGCGCGGATTCCGCGCCGCGACTGTAGTACCGGAGCATCCCGTCTCACCGGAATCGTCGCCACACGCGGTTTCACGTCGCCCGGCCCCAGCGACGCGGGTACGCCAGAGCGTCGACGACGGCCATCGCCGCAACCGCTCCGGAGAAAGGATGATTGCGGTATCAGGGCGATCATCCCATGCCGCGGATCTGCTGCTCGGTTTGCGAATAAGGTGGCTTCCCTGCGATAGTTCCATGTAGTCGGTCGCGCTCCGCCGTGCATCGGCGAAGGCCATCCGCGTCGCTCGGTCCAAATTGCGCTACACCCGGCCGAGGTTAGCGTCAGCGCGGATTGATGATGAAAATCGGCATCGATTACCGATTTCGCTCCGACTGCAACAGATTGAACTAATCTTACAGCTGCCCCAGGCTCGTAACAGACCCCGGGTTGTCCACCAGAGGGAGGAATGGATCAAAACGTCAGCCGCAGCCATAGGAGGGAATAGATCTTTCACCCCAGCCCGCCGGCGGCGCCGCCGCGCGACCAGAACCTCGCCGCCGATGCTGAGTCGGGTCCCCTCCAGTCCTAACCCGTTCACATGAAGCGCGCCGGGATGCCCAGCGAGCGCAACATTACGGTCATGGCCGTGGGTAAATATTCGCAGCGCCCGTGCGCTTCTCGAAGGCACAGGAAACAGGGTTGTGCGGGGCCTACCGGTCAGGTCAAGCGTATATCCGTAGTGCGCGAACAGCTCCTTCGACTGCTCCGCGCTCTGCCCCAAAGGATTGTCGCCGCGCGCGCCGACATTGCTTGGCCAATGACGGAATGCGCGCGGATCGACCGTGGGCAGTTGCAGGGCAGGTCGCGCGCACCGAGGCCGGATAATCCGCGCCCGCTGTGCGCAAGGCGGCGGCAGGAGGCGCGGTAACACCGAGCGCGCTCGATATTCCATCCGGGAATATCGTCGTACGATGAAAATGGCGCCCATCGGATCCGGCACAAGAAGCGCGGCGCTGGCCGAACGGCGTCGAGCCGCTGTCCGCGCTGAATCGTCCGCGCACGCTTTCCTGCTCCGTTGGCGAGAACAGCGCGGTGGTCGAGATCGGTTCGAGCCGGACCGTGCAGCGAATCGGCAGGCCGGCGGCCTGCGGGATCGACCTTTTACGATTGAGGTGGAACGACCCATTCGGCGGCCGGCGTCAGCGTGACGGTTCGTGCGGTTCGTCGACCATCCGCTTCCGTCGAATCGGTCAACGCGACTCCGCGCCAGTGCACTCCGCGCGCCGCGTTCAATCTTTGTTCCACTCTAACGCGCATGACGACCATGCTGCTCTTTCGATTTCGCCGACTTCGCCGAGTTCCACGTCGTTGCGGAACCCGGAAACCAGTGTCGGCTGCAGGTCGAATCGGGACATAGGCCGCCGTTGTATCGCGGCAGCAGAGGAAAATCATGGCGCCGACGGCGATCGATCCAAAGCGATGCTGGCGGACGGTATTCCCAGCGAGTGGTGCAGGCGCTGCGTGGCGCTCGCGCCTTCCTCCAGGGGCGGGCTGACCTCGCCTTGGGCGCTTCGCCACATTTCCAGGCCGACGAACGTGGATACGGCCAGCGCCAGAAAAAATTATCTGAAAAAAACCAGACATCGCTATCGACCGTGAGGATGGCCGAGGCCAGTATCGCGGCAAATCCATCATGGTCAGGAACAAATAATCGCGAGTGGTCGAGGCGCTGAACAGCCGGACGACGATGGCGAACAGCATCAAATGAACCGTCGCGAGCATGCGCCGTACAGTCCGGTATTCTGCGCGCCCGGGTCAATACGCGGTAAATCACCCATAGATCGACCGGAAAGAATCTGAGATCGCAATCGTTATCCAGTTCGCTACGCGGTCGAAATCTCCGGCCCCTCGCCGTGCCACCAGCGATACCTTCGATCAGCAATGCGGCGGGAAGCAGGAGATCGTTACCAGGTCCAGCTTCCCGGTGGACACGAGCGTCAACACCTTGTAAGAAGAAGAAAATAAAGCGAAACTTCGAAATGCCGCCTCAGGGCGGAAAGATGTCCCGGGGGAGTTTGCATCGGAATGGAGCCTGCGGAGGCCATGGCGCGAACCATTAGTCGAGCATCCCTGCGGCCCGGCAGCGTCGCTTGCAGCCTATCAGGTAATGCACGGAAAAATCAGTCGCAGGAATCAGTTTGAAGCGGATTGCCTGAATGGGCCAGCGCCGCGGCAGCAATCTTTCGAGTCAGTTCGAGATGGGGAGATTGCCGAGTCGTTGGAGATGGACCGTCCGCGCTGCTTTAAAAATCGGCAAACGCGCGACGTGGATCAGGAACGGCTGGACGCGGATATTGCGGAACGTCACGGCGTGCCGCGCGGTTTTGAGAGGCGTGATGGCGCCCTTGGCCGTGATGCCAAATTGCTCGCGTAAGTACCCGCAAGATCGGAAGCCGCACGCGGCGAAGTTTCCAGCGCCGGGAATTGCCACAGGTGTGAAAACAGGTCTCCCTCGCCGCCCAGATGGCGGAGAAGCACAGTTTGTCCTTGAATCGAGCAATCCGCCGCGGCTAAAGTGAGCTTGACGGTTGCGTGTTTCTGGCGCGCATCCGGAGTTCGCGCAATGCCGAGCTTTTGCGCCTTGCACGATCCGGACACCGGGCATTCCTGGCAGCGGGGCGATTTCGGCGTGCACAGCGTCGCGCCCAATTCCATCATGGCCTGATTCCAGTCGCCGGAATTTCAGGGCAAGCAAATCCTGCGCCTCGGCCTCCAGGTTCCGCCAAACACCGGGAGCGCGAAGATCGCCGCGCACCGCGCCGATCCGCGCCAGCACGCGCGCCACATTTCCGTCCAGGACGGCCAGCGGCTCCTGGTACGCGATGCTCACACGGCCGCAGCCGTATAACGCCCGATGCCCGGCAACGCCAGCGCTTGCTCGTATTCGCGAGGAAACTCACCGCATGGCGCGAGACCATTTCCTTCGCGGCCCGCTGCAGGTTGCTCGCGCGGCTGTAATACCCCAGCCCGGCCCAGTGGCCCAGCACGGTTTCGGTCTTGGCGCGCGCCAGCGCCTGCACCGTGGGAAATTTCGCGAGGAACCGCTCGTAATACGGAATCACGGCGGCCACGCGCGTTTGCTGCAGCATGATTTCCGAAAGCCAGATGCGGTAGGGGTCCCTGGTGCGCCGCCACGGAAGATCCCGTTTTCGCCTGGCAAACCAGGAGAGCAATCGGCGCTGGAAAGTTTTCTTTTCCGCCGGAGGAATTTCCAGGATGCTCACCGGCGGCATTTTCGCACATTGCCGATCGGAACGGAAATTTATGCGGTGCGTCTGTTGTACAGCCTGATCTGGCTGTGAAATCCGCTTCGGTTCGTCATTCCGAACGTAGTTAGGGCTCCCTGGAATTCAGGACATACAAACGAGCAAATTTCTCAGCACTAGGACTAGCTCGGAATGTACGCGACGCCGACCCTCTCCGGAGCCCGGATAGTAAGTCAATTCTAAATGGCCGAAAGGAACATAAAATACGAGGAATTCCAAAGGCCCGTGGGAATCGTTCCGCGAGTCTGGTTGGTTAGGCAATCTGGAAATGTCGGGCGCATCGACGAGCGTGTCCAGGAAACTCCGGCCGGGCTGCTGCTTCAGGGGGGTCACGCTCGCCAGATACCGCAAAATGTCGTAGATGATTTCGCCGGCGGTCACGCGCGGCGTGGCGAAGCCAGCGGACAGGAACTGCAGCACGGAATTGATTTCGTGAAAATGCCAGGCAAGGCCGGCGCAAAGCGCCATGGCGCGCTCGAATTGCTGGTCGTCCTCGCCAGCGTTTCCATGTAGGGTCGAACGCGAGCATGACGCGCCGCTCGTCCTCGCGCGCGTATTCGCGCACCTGCAGTGCGCCAGTCCTGGCCGACGCCTTCCAATCCACGTACCGGGCGCTGTCATTGAATATGTAATCGCGAATCCCGTAGAGATCGTTTCCGCGCCCGCGCTGAAACTTTCCAGTTCGCCGCTCAACAGCGGAGAATTTCATAGAACTCCTGGTCGGATGGACCGCGGGATACACCAGCGCTTCGATTTCCGAACCGATCTGGCGTGTTTTCTGAAGAAAACCAAACGGAAATTTCGTGCGCAAGCCGAGCACGTCCTGCCGGTATATGCCGCGTCGGGGAACGTCAGCTCGACGTCCTGCCGCACGGTCTGTTGATGGGGGATGTGCGGGAAGTAGATGGGCCGGTCCAGGATGCGCGGCGCGGCATTGATCTGCGGATTTTTCTTCGACTTCGGTTTTTCCTCGCTGACCAGCGAAACAGAAAATGACGGCATCAACTGCTTCGAATTGTGAAGCTCGGGATCGCCATCACCGCGCGCTCCGCGAAAATTGCTCGGGCAGCGCGAGGCGAACCTCGATCCCGCTGAGCACCTGCCGCGAGAGCAGCCCCGAAACCAGCACGCCGCCAGCAGGCAGCCCAGAACCATGAACAGCAGATTGTTTCCGGTATTCAGCGCCGCCAGGGCCACGACGAAAATGCCCGCCAGATACACGCCGCCTTCGCGCGTCAACTGTAGTCGATCTGATAGGTGAGCCAGCGCAGCGGCGTGCGGCGCGCCAGCACCGGCACGATCGTCAGCGCCACCCAGCCCGCCAGCGCCAGCGCCGCCAGCGCCGCCATTACGGCGACGACCAGATGCCCGCCCTGGACCGCCGCGCCGGAATACAATGCCAGGAACAGCGCCGCCGCCAGCGCCAGCATGGCGATAAAGAAGCTTCGCCAGCTGGGCCGGTCGACGCCGTCCAGCGCTTATGGGCCGGAATTCCGGCCGTGTGCTCGCCCGGCGTTCGAGGAATTCAAAATTCATCGGAAGTCAGGGTTCCTTTTTCGCTGGGATCGTCGCCGCGGCGACGGCCAGCACCATAAAGAGTCAATGGGGCAGTTTCCAAATCCTTATAGGGCACGGCTTCACAAGCTGTGGATAAACTCCAAAAACTCTCATTCCGAGGCGTGTCTCTTGCCGAGGAATCTCTCATTCTTTTGGTTTTATAGCCCGGAGAGATTCCTCGCTTCGCTAGGAATGACACGAATAAGAGATTTTTTCCGCAACTGTTCAGCCGCACGCTAACATGCGCAGAATAAATGCGGTTCAAATGCCGGACGGTTTAAAAGCGACTGTCGCACGGCCCCTAAAGCGGAACGCGTGTGGATTCGATAATTTCGTTCAGGATCGATTCCACCTGCTGTAATTTCTTTTGCGTCGTGGCGTAGCGCGTGTTGACCACCACGCGGTGCGCGAACACCGGAAGGATGAGCTGCTTGAAATCGTCCGGCGTGCAAAATTCGCGGCCTTCGAGAAAGGCCCGCGCCTGCGCCGCGCGCTGCAGCATCAGCAGGCCGCGCGGGCTCACGCCGAGCGTCAGCTGTTCGCTCGTGCGCGTCCGCTCGACGATGTCGATGGCGTAGTCGCGCAAGCTGTCGTCCACGCGCACATTTTCACCGCGTCCTGCATGGCTTCGACGTCGCTGGCTTCCATCACGGCGGAAACTTCCGCCGCGGCGTTGCGCCCGCCGGTGTGTTGCCGCATGATTTCGCGTTCGCTTTCCCGCGAGGGATATCCCATGCCGATGCGAAGCAAAAACCGGTCCAGCTGCGATTCGGGAAGCGGATAGGTGCCGTGATGCTCGATGGGGTTTTGCGTGGCCAGCACCATGAACGGCTGCGGCAGCTTGTGCGTGAAGTTGTCCACGGTCACCTGTGCTTCGTTCATGGCTTCGAGCAGCGCCGATTGCGTTTTCGGCGTGGTGCGGTTGATTTCGTCGGCCACCACGATGTTGGCGAATATCGGCCCGGGCTTGAAATCGAATCTCTGCTCGAGCTGGTTGTAGATGCTGGTGCCGACCACGTCCGAAGGCAGCAGGTCCGAAGTAAACTGGATGCGCTGGAACGAGCAGTGGAACGAGTTCGCCAGCGCCTGCGCCAGCGTCGTCTTGCCCACGCCGGGGACATCCTCGATCAGCAAGTGGCCGCGGGCCAGCAAGGCCACGATCGACAGGCGAATGACTTCATCCTTGCCGCGGATGACGCGCGAAATGGAATTCTGCAACTGAGCGATCTGATTGGCGGTGGCCATTGTTGTCATAGGTTGAAAATCCCTGTCGCATCTGTTACAAACAAATGTCTCGTTCGGGCTCTGCTTTTACGCTGAACGTCCTGACCATGTCGGGACGCGGAGCCCGCCGGAAAAGTTCGGGCGATTAGCTCAGTGGTTAGAGCGCTCGCTTCACACGCGAGAGGTCCAAGGTTCAAGTCCTTGATCGCCCACCATCCTTCATGAATCCTCATTTTGCCATCATTTTAATCCTTAGCATGCACAATTGAGGATTCGCTTGTGCTCAAAAAGTGGTCAGTGGCCAAATCTCAACTCTTGATAATGGCTGTTCATGAGATTGCTTGGCCGGTGGCGGGAACTGTGGATCTGGAGCCGGTCCGGTTTTCGCCTGCCGCTTCGAGGGGTTGTGATAGTCTTGAAGTGTTTGAAAGGAATCTTGCGTGGCCACCGCTCTTCGATTTCTGCAAATTTTCTCGCTGGGTGCCTGGGTCGGCAGCATTGTGTTTTTTATCGTGTTCACTGCCGGAATTTTCCCGGTTGTGAATAATAACGATTTGACGGGCGCGCTGGTGGGCTACGCGCTCGGCCGGCTGCATGTCATGGGAATCGTCGCAGGCGTTGTCTATTTGCTGGCTACGGTGGCGGCGGAGAAATCTTTCGGAGCGCTCGTCCAGCCCGCGGCGCTGCTGGTGTTCCTGATGATTGTCTGCACCATGGCCTCGCAATACGGCGTGATTGCGCGAATGGATGCGCTGAAACTGCAGATGGGTTCGGTGGATGCCACGCCGCCGGTAATCCCCTGCGCATGGCGTTCGATCGCCTGCACCAGTATTCGGTCCGGCTCGAAAGCGCGGTTCTGCTTTCGGGCCTCGCCGCGTTGGTGTTTACCGCTCGCCGGAAATAATCCGCTGCTCAAAGTTCCGCATTCGATGTTGAAACCGTCCTGGCGCGACGCTAGAATTTCCGATCCCAAGGAGAGGGAAAACAAAAATGGAAATTTCCGCCTTCTGGACCAAAGTGGATTTGGAAATTGCGAATTACGATCTGTTGAAGCACCCGTTTTATCAAGCCTGGTCCGCCGGCGAATTGACCACGGTAGACCTTAAATTTTACGCCGAGCAATATTTTCATCAAGTGTCCGAATTTCCTACGTATCTGACATCGTTGCATTCCCGTTTGCCGGAAGGCGAGATGCGCCGGGCTGTTCTTGCGAATGCTTTTGAGGAAGAATGCGACTGAGTCCCGCATTCCCAGCTCTGGATGCGCTTTGTCGAAGGCATGGGCGGCGGCGCATCGATCCCCGAAGAGGAAAGGCGGATCCCGGAAATTCGCAATCTGGTGAAAACATTCCGCGCGATGGCCGAGGAAGCTCCGGTCGCCTCGGTGTTTGGCGCTCTGTTCGCCTACGAATCGCAAGTCCCGCGCATCGCCGCCGAAAAATTGAGCGGATTGAAGCAGCATTACGGCGCCGATGACCGCACCTGCAGCTACTTCGCGCTGCACCGCACTGCGGATGTGCATCACTCGAATGTCTGGCGGAGGATTATTTCCGACCTGGTCGAGAAAGACGAACGACACGCGGAAGAAGTGCTGGAAGGCGTTTCCTGAGCCGCTCAGGCGCTGTGGACAGCGCTCGATGGCATCGAGCGCGACCGCCCGAATCACAAGACGGCCAATTGCGCCGCGGCAAAAACGAATTAGTGGGGATTATTTAGAAAACGCGACCGGTTTTAGTAGGACAAGTTGAAGCCTGTCCTACTTCGGTTTTCTTCGCCGTGGATTTCTCCTCGTTTTTCTGGTCCGCGGCGCGCCACAAATACCAGCTCGCAATCGAACGATAAGGCCGCCAGCGCTCGCCGTATTCCAAAATTACTTGAGGCTTGGGCATGTCCTTGTGTCCGTAGACGATCTGAAACCCTTTGCGAATTCCCAGATCGTGAATCGGCAGCACGTCCGGCCGCCCCAGCCGGAACATCAGAAACATCTGCACCGACCACTCGCCGATCCCGCGCACCTGCGTGAGCCGCTCGTGGATTTCCTCCTCGCTCATGCGGCGTAGTTTTCCCAGCGGCGGGACTGTTCCGTCCAGCGTCTTTCCTGCCAAGTCCTTCACCGCCGCGATTTTTTGCCTCGAAAGCCCGGCGCCGCGCAATTGTGTTTTGTCCAGCGCCAAAATCTCCTCGGGAGTCGGGAATCCCCTTGCGCCGAGCGCCTTCACGCGCCCAAAAATCGTGGCCGCGGCTTTTCCCGCCAATTGTTGATACACAATCGATTGCAGCAGGCTCGCAAACGGAGGTTGAGGTTTCTGCTTCTTGGTAGGGAAGCACCCGGCCCGGCGAATCATTTTCGCCAGCCGGCGGTCCGCGCGGGAAAGTTCGCGCATTACGTGCTCGGCGTCCACGGGATAATGTGTTTTTGCCATGATCGAATTCGGGAGCTTAGGAGAGTGGGGCGGCGCCGTCAAGCCGCCCGGCCGAAGTTCGCTCCTGACTGGCCGAGCCGGGCGCTTTCGCGTTGAAGTCGGCGGTGTGCGAGACGATGATCACCCAACGTCCGTCGCGCTTGGCCATCAGGTATTGACGTAGCCCGCGCGGTACGGCCAGTCGCTGCCGTCGCGCTTTTTGGCCCCCGTCATGGTCCAGTAGTTATCCACCGAAACCAGATCGGGCGCCAGATTGCGGATGGTTTTCACCGTATCCGTTCGGTGCGTATCCTTATACAACCCGGCGAAGAGTCTGGCGTGCGTGTCCTCGACTTCCTTGCGGCTTTGCAGGGCTTCGCCTCGCCAGTTGACCCATTGGACGTCATCGGCCAGCGACATGCACATCGCATGCGCATCATGCGCGTTCCAGCCGTTGCTGAATCCGGCGACGACTTGCTTGATGGCCGCTTCGTCGGCCGCGGAGACGGAGCCAGCGGGCCTCGCCGCCGTGGTGCGCGCCATGTTCATCGCCAATAGCATCGCCGATAGCCCCATCAGTATCGCCAAAACTTTTTTTTTTCGGATTCATGACGTTCGCCTTCTTTATATTTTGTCTCTGCGGTGCCCCACGCTGGCGCAGGATAGCACAAGGTGCATCTTTGCCGCGCGGCGGCAAGTTCCTCGGAGTTTGAGTTTTCACAGACTTCCCGCCGGCGAATCCCCGCGGCGTGAGGCGCGACGCGCACGGCTATGTTACGATTCCAAATCTATGCAAACTGGGATCATTGGGCTTCCGCAGGTCGGCAAGACAACTCTGTTTAAAATTTTGACGCGCGCGAAACTCGACGAGAAGTCGGCGCGCGCGGCGACGCACGTCGGCGTGGCGCGCGTGCCGGAACCGCGCCTGGAACTTCTGGCCAAGCTCTACAATCCGAAAAAAATCACCTACGCCACGGTCGAATACGTCGATGTCGGCGGCATGATCAAGGACCGCTCGAAGGATTCCGCCGTGCTGGCGCCGCTGCGCGAAGTCGATGCGCTGGCCCACGTGCTGCGCGTTTTCGACGATCCGGCCGTGCCCCATTCGGCGGGATCGATCGATCCGCTGCGCGACGCCGAAGTGCTCGATCTCGAACTGATGCTTTCCGATCTCGATCAGATCATGCGCCGCATCGAGCGCGTGGAAAAAGATTTGAAGAAAAAGAAAGAGCCGATTCTCGAGCAGGAACTCGTTCTGCTCAACCGCTGCAAGGCGGCCATCGAATCGGAAAAGCCGCTTCGCGAGCTGGAATTCAACGCGGATGAACGCAAGATGATCCACGGCTACAAATTCCTCTCGCAGCGGCCGATGCTTTATGTTTTGAATCTGGGAGATAACGAAGTCGCCGAACTCGACACCGCGGTCCAGCGCCACAATCTTGGGAAACTCGAAGGGCGTCCGAACACCGCCATCGTTTCCATCTGCGGCCGCATCGAAGCCGAACTTGCCGAACTCGAACCCGCCGAAGCCGCCGAAATGCTCGCGGCCTATGGACTCAAATCCTCGGGGCTCGACCGCCTGATTCAGGCCACCTATCAATTGCTGGGCCTGACTTCGTTTTTCACCGCGGGCGAGCCCGAAGTCCGCGCCTGGACGATCAAGCGCGGCATGAACGCGCAAAAGGCCGCCGGCGCGATCCACTCGGACATCGAGCGCGGCTTCATCCGCGCCGAAGTGGTGCGCTGCGAAGATCTGCTGGCGGCGGGCAGCCTTCCGGCGGCGCGCGAAAAGGCGCAAGTGCGCCTGGAAGGCAAGGAATACATCGTTCAGGAAGGCGACGTCATCCTGTTCCGCCACAGCGGCTAACGAATGACGTTCGCGGAATCCATCTCCCGTTCCCTGCCTCGCGGATGCTGCTGGCCCTGGTGCTTGGGCTGAGCGGCTGCGGCGGCAAACATTCTCGGCGGATTATTCATCCTGCACCGCGAATGGTCGCGGCAATATCTGAAATATTTTCTCGCGCTCGGCGCCGGATTCATGCTGGCCGCGGCGATTCTCGAAATCCTTCCGGAATCGGTGCAATTGTCCGGCAAGAGCGCCTACATTCTGGCGCTGATCGGCTATTTCATCGTTCATTTTTTCGAGCACACGCTCGCCCCGCATTTTCACTTTGGCGAAGAAACGCACCCGGAACATTTCATCCCCGATCACGCCGGGATTTCCGCGCTGCTTGGCCTCTCGATCCACACGTTTTTTGACGGCGTGGCCATTGCTTCCGGATTCCTGGTTTCCGGCTGGCTCGGCGGCATAATTTTTCTGGCCATCGCGCTGCACAAAATCCCCGAGGGTTTTACCGTCGCCTCCCTGATGCTCGCCAGCGGGCAAAGCCGCCGCACGGCGCTGCTGGCGTCCATCTGGCTGGGCGCCGCGACGGTTGCCGGCGTACTCCTGATGGGCGTGTTGCACTCCCAGGTGGCCTATGCGCTGCCGATTTCGGCCGGGGTGACTCTATATGTGGCCGCAACAGACCTGGTTCCCGAGGTCAATCGCGAGCCCGACGCCCGCATGGCGCTGCTGGTTTTTCTGGGCGTGGCGCTCATGCTGCTGCTGGATAAGCTGTTTCACGGCTGACATTTTCCAGAGCCAAATCGCAACTATCTCCTTTAAATTCAGTTAATTAGCAGAATACGCCGGTTTCGGAACCCTGTTGGCTTTTGCCGGTAACCATATACAAGTCGCCTGAGTTATCCTTCGCAATGAGGCTTGGGTCAGCGGTCGCGTTCTTCCGCAACTTTTATATATGAAACGGGTTACACAATGTGTGGAGGCCATGGCCAGGACCGACGTCCAACTGATGCTGGACGTGAAAGCCGGGGACGAACAGTCCTTTGAGCTTTTGCTCCGCAGGTACAGGACTCCTTTGGTCAATTTCCTCTACCGCATGGTTCGCGACACCGGCGCTGCCGAAGATCTGGCCCAGGAAGTGTTTCTCCGCGTTTACCGCGCCCGCAAGGACTATGCTCCCAGCGCGAAGTTCACCACCTGGATGTTCCGCATTGCCACGAACCTGGCGCTGAATTCGGTGCGGGACAATCGCCACCGCCAGATGGAAATTTCCATGGATCATTCCGTGAATGCGGGCGACCAGGAGCAACCGGCGATGCAAGTGCCGGATGGCGCGCCGACGATCGAGCAGGAAATGGTGGCGCGCACGCGGGCCGATGTGATTCTGAAAGCCATTCACGCGCTGCCGGAAAAGCAGCGCGCGGCCGTGCTGCTGCACAAGTATCAGGAACTGGATTACGATGAGATTGCCCGGATTCTGGAATGTTCGGAGAGCGCGCTGAAGTCGCTGTTGTTCCGCGCCTACGAAACATTGCGCGCGGAGCTGGCTCCGCTGGTGAATTCGGCGAGGGTTTAATATTTGTGTTTGGGGAAGTGAGGACGATATGAGTGGCACGAAAAATTGTGCGGGAATGGAAAACAAGCTGGTCGAATATCTGGACGGCCGCGCGAAGCCCGCCGAGCGGCGCGCCGTGGAAAAGCATCTGGCTGCCTGCGCCGAATGCCGCATGCGCGCCGAGCAATTCCGTGTGCTCTGGGACGCGCTGGAAAATCTTCCGGTGCTTTCTCCCTCCGCCAGCATTCGATGCGTCGCTGCGCGCACGCATTGCCGCCGAACCCGCGCGCCGCGGCTTCTGGGACTGGCTGCCTTCGCCGAGGCTGGCATTCGCCGTTACCGTGCTGGTGGCCATTTCGGTCTGGCTTTCTTCCATGCCGCGCGTTGCGACCGCTCCGCTCAGGCGCCCGTGCAGGTAACGGCGGAAGCGGATTTCACGCATGATCCGCGATTTGCCGGTGCTTGAGAATTATGATGTGCTTTCCAAGTTTGACGCGCTTTCCGAGCTCCCGGTTCAGCAGGCTGCCGTGAAAAAAGAAACGACGGAACAAGCCCAGTAATGAAGACGCGATTCACTTTCGGCGCTGTTTTCGCCGCCTTTCTGGCGGCTGGACTGGCGTGCGGCTCCAGTTATGGCCCAAACGCCGGCACAGCAGCGCCGGGCGGCGCGCCAGGAAAAGCGCGCGGAAAGGCAATCGCTGCCGAACACTCCAGGCGGCGTGCGCCCCGGCCCAAACGCGAACAATTTGCCGCCGAAAGCCATCGAGCGGCTCCAGGATTTGCCTCCGGCCCGGCAAGAACAATTTTTGCGGAACAACCAGCGCTTCCAGAATCTCCCGCCGGAGCAGCAAGCGCAAATTCGCCAGCGCCTGCAGGCCTGGAACCGGCTCACTCCCCAGCAGCAGCAGAATCTGCGCGACCGGCAACACGTGTGGGAGGAGATGACTCCCGAGCAGAGGACCTACGTCCGCCAGACCCTGCTTCCGCGCTGGCAGCAATTGCCGCCCGCGCGCCGCCAGGCCATCCTGCAGCGCCTGCACTCGCTGCGTGACATGAATGAAACCGATCGCCAGGCGAAACTCAACGATCCCGCATTCGTCGAAGGTTTGAACGCCGAGGACCGCGAGACGCTCGGACAACTCGCGCACCTGCACGTCGGAATGGCTCCGGATTCTCCCGGGATGTGAAGCGCGGCCAAGCGCTCCGCGGATTTTCAACCGCCAAGAAATCAGGATTCCAATCCAATTTTTCCGCCCTTGTCCAAGCGGCCACGCGGCTGCGCGACGGATGAGATTCTTCATTCATGCCGAGCACCAGACGCAATTCAGGGATGCCTGCGGGGCAAAAATAGCCCCTTGTTACAGTTTTGCAACATTTCCTTGAAAGTATCCTCGAAAAGCGCAAGCTCTAATCCTAGATGAGTTTCAGGCCCGTGACACAACGCTAGTAGTGGTTTCTGAAAATTTCCACACAAGTCGCCAAGATATCCACAACAAATTTTTCAATCCATCGCATTTTAACTTGACAAGTTTTCGAACCTGTCTAGAATCGTGGTCAAATGTGGGAAGAAGTGGTAGCAAGTGAAGCGCAGTGGTGAGCCGTTCGTGAAGTGAAGGGGTTTCACAATGAGGGGAAAGCGGCCTTCGTACTCTTTGGGCAGACGACTACATGCTTCGGGGAAACAATCCGGCAAAAGTGGACGAGAAGGGCCGCCTCAAGATTCCCGCGGCCTTTCTGGAAGAGCTCAAGGGATATGGCGATCAGTTCTACGTAACGAGCGAAACCGGTGAGTACGCCCGGATTTTCCCGATGAAGGTCTGGGAAGAGATCGAGAGCAAGCTCGCGCGGCTCTCGTCGCACAACAGGACCAAGCAGAAGTTCCTGACCTGGACCAACTATTACGGTCAGGCGGTGGAAATCGACGGGCAGGGAAGAATCCTGATTCCGCCGGTGCTTCGCGAAGCGGCCTTGATGAAAGGCGACGTGGACGTGATGGGGCACCTGACGTACCTGGAAGTCTGGAATCACGGCCGGTCAGCTCGAGAACCTGAAGAAGAGCCCGATCACGGACGACGATCTGAAGACTTTGGACGATCTGGGCATTTAGTTTGAACGCGCAACATACGCCGGTGCTGGTCGAAGAGACGATCCACTGGCTGGCCATAAAGCCCGGCGGGCTGTATGTCGACGCCACCGTGGGGCTCGGGGGACACGCAATCGAAATCGTCCGGCGGCTCGGGGCCGGGGGCAGGTTTGTAGGCTTGGATCGCGACGCAGCGGCCTTGGAAATCGCGCGCGGCAGGCTTGCGGAGTTCGGAGACAAGGTGACTTTGGTGCACGCCAACTTTTCACAAATCGGCGAGGTTTTCGCGGAGCGCAGGCTCCCTCCCGCCGACGGCGTGCTGGCGGATCTGGGCGTATCGAGCATGCAACTGGACCTGGGCGAGCGCGGCTTTTCGTTCCGCACGCGCGGCCCGCTCGACATGCGCATGGACCGCGACATGGAAGAGACGGCATCGGACATTGTGAACACGGTCGAGGAGAAAGAACTCGCCGACCTGCTCTATCAGCTTGCGGAAGAGCGGGATTCACGCAGAATCGCCAGGAGCATCGTTCGCGCGCGTCCCATACGCGATACCGAACACCTGGCAACGGTTGTGGCAGGGGCTCGAAAAGTAAGGGGAAGGCAGAAGCTGCATCCCGCGACAAAAACGTTTCTGGCGCTGCGGATTGCGGTGAATCGAGAGATGGAGGAACTCGGGCAGTTTCTTTCTAGAGTTCCTGCCACACTATCTCCAGGCGGCCGCTGGGTGGTGCTCAGCTACCACTCGCTCGAAGACCGTCCGGTCAAGCAAGCTTTCAGCGATTGGCCCAGGAGGGCACGCTGAAAATTCTGACCAAGAAAGTGATTCAAGCATCGGACGCGGAAATCGCGGCCAATCCGCGCGCGCGCAGCGTGAAAATGCGCGTTGCGGAAAAGCGGGTCCGCGTGCCCCGCAAGAAGAACAAGAAGAAAATGATCCCGACCAGCACGGGATGCCGCAAGAGCGGGTCCGGGCTCTACTTGGAGCCCGGCTTGATAAGGAGTGGCTGCAATGACCGAGTTCTACACCGTCAAGCAGATCGATAATTCGCGCCTGGTGCGCCCCATGGCGCCTAACCGGATTCGCGAATGCACGCGCCTGGTTTCGCTGGGAGCCTTGCTTACCTTGTGCGCGCTGCTCTATGCCTGGCAGCATTTCGAGACCATCCAGCTCCGCTATGACCTGGAATCGCTTCGCAACGAGCAATCCCAGGCCGCCGAACTCAATCAGGAACTCAAGCTGGAAGTGGCGGGCTTGCGCGCCCCCGGCCGGATCGACGTAATCGCGCGGCGCCAGTTGGGGCTGACCGCCCCCGTCCCCGGACAGATTGCGCCGATGGATTTGCCGCCGAACGCAGTGATGGCGGAAGCGCGGGCGTTCAGCGCTCAGCCGGGGCAGCGATAAGACTTCTCGATGCGGCAATGCGGATTGCCGTGCCCAGTGGTAATCATTTGAAAGGCAACCGGAACCGCCTTGTGCGGCGGACATCCTGGGCCGGAAGACCTTGCGGCCCGGAGTCCGCCGGATAGGCGGCGCGGGCCCTGCTTTTACGCCGAACGTTTTACGTGAAGCGTGGAGCCCGCTAAAAAAAATGGATCTGCGCAGTCCACGGACCCGACTACTGATTGTGGCTGCCTTGGCGGCGATTTGGACCGGGGCGGCCGTGGGACGCCTGGCCTACCTGCAACTTTTCCGCTACAGCGAATATTACTCGCGCGCGCAGCATCAGCAGCGGCTGATCGTCGATGTCGGCGCAAGCCGCGCCGAAATCTTTGACCGCAACATGAACCCGCTGGCCATGAGCGTGCCGGTGGATTCCGCATTCGCGGTTCCGTCGGAGATTGCCGATCCGGACATGGTCGCGCGGCTGATCGGAAAAGTCCTGGATGTTCCTTCCGACGAAATTGCCACGCGCCTGGCGGCTTCTCATTCCTTTGCGTGGATCGCGCGCAAACTTCCTCCGGACAAAGCCGAGCGCATCGCCGCCATGAACTTGCGCGGCATTTATTTCCAGCGCGAGGGCGGACGATTTTATCCCAAGCGGGATCTTGCTTCGCACGTCCTCGGCTACGTGGACATCGACGAGAAAGGCCTGGGCGGAATCGAATATTCGCTCGATGACAATATCCGCAGCAAGCCGGGCAAGATGCTGATCCTGGCCGACGCCCACCGCCGCTGGTACGATTCCGCCGACAAGGCCCCGGACACCGGCACCAGCGTCGTGCTCACCCTGGATGAAAATATTCAGTACATCGCGGAGAAGGAACTCGCGCAGGCGATTCATGACACGCAGGCGATTTCGGGCACCGTCATCGTCGAGAATCCGAACTCCGGCGAACTGCTGGCCGTGGCGAACTGGCCGACGTTCAATCCGAACGCAGCCAAGGACAGCCCTCCCGATGCGCGCACGGACCGCGCCGTAAGTTCGCTGTACGAGCCCGGGTCGGTTTTCAAAATCGTGACTCTCTCCGCGGCCATCGATCAGGGTGTCACCAAGCCCGACTGATATTGATCGATTGTCAGGAGGGCGCGATTTACATTGCCGGGCATCGCATTCGCGATCATAAAGCATACGGCAATCTCAGCGTTTCGCAAATCCTGGCCTATTCGAGCGACGTCGGCGCCATTAAGGTAGGCCTGCGCCTGGGCGCTCCCAAATTTTACGACTACATTCGCGCGTTTGGTTTCGGCCAGTCCACCGGCGTCGACTTGCCGGGGGAAAGCCGGGGAATGCTTCGCCGCCTGGAGAATTGGACGCCGGTTTCGGTGGGCTCGATTTCCATGGGACAGGAAATCGGCGTGACGCCGCTGCAAATGGTGAATGCGGTGTCGGCCATCGCCAATGGCGGGCTGATCGTCCGGCCGCACGTGGTCCGCGCGCTGCGCCACGGAACGCAGCTTGTGGAACCCCAGGAACCCGCAGCCCCGCCGCGTCATCCAGGAAACCACCGCGGCGACCATGCGCCGCATGCTCGAAGGCGTCGTGCTCGAACGGCACTGGAAAGCTGGCGCGCCTCGATGGATACACCACCGCGGGAAAGACGGGCACGGCGCAGAAATTCGATATCAACACCGGACACTACTTCGCGCACAAGCTGATCGCCTCCTTCGTCGGCTTTGCGCCGATCAATACGCCGGCGGTTACGATTCTGGTGCAGCTGGATTCGCCGGTCGGACCGCACGATGGAGGCGAGGTCGCCGCGCCCGTATTCAAGCGCATCGCGCAGCAGGTTCTGCCTTACCTGAACGTGCCGCAAGATGTTCCCCTTTCGATGGACACGCTTCGGGCCGGCCGGACACCCGCCGCGGATCAAGATCTTGCGGAAGTAAGCGATTTCGATCCGGCACAGGCGGACTCCATCACGGCCGAGGAAGATCCCGTGCCCGCGGCGGTTCCCGGCGCGGATGCTCCCACAGTTGAGCTGGCCGAAGGACAGGGCATTCCCGCTCCGCAGCTTCGAGGGAAAACCGTGCGGGAAGTTACCGAGCAATGCATCCGGCTGGGACTCAATCCAGTCCTGGTTGGCAGCGGAATTGCTTCGGATCAGTCTCCCGAGCCGGGAGCGATGATTCGCCGCGGCAGCCGGATCACCGTGCAATTTGCTCGCGACGCTTCCCTGATGCTTGCGGATTCCAGGAGGAAGATTAGGTGACAGTGAAGGTGGAATCGGTGGCGGAACACAACGAAGACTTGATCCAAGGGAAGAAGACGGCGGCGGCGCGGGTCCCTTTGCGCCTGGCGAAAGTGTTGCGGGGCGTTGACCTGAAGATGGATGCCAAGAAAGCCGCGGCGTACGGTGACCTGGAAATTCTGGAAATTGCCTACGATAGCCGCCGGGTAAAGCCCGGAACGCTGTTTGTGGCCATACGCGGAGAAAAAACCGACGGCAACAAATTTGTATCCGACGCCGTGGCGCGCGGCGCGATCGCCGTTGCCAGCGAGCAACCTCTTCCCTCGAACCTCCCCAAGGGATTTCCCTGGATTCAGGTCGCGGAGGCGCGCAAGGCGCTGGCCATCATGGCCGCAAACTATTTTGGGCGGCCCGCCGAAGTTCTGAAGCTGATTGGAGTGACCGGGACAAACGGCAAGACGACCACGGCCTATCTGGTCGATTCCATCCTTCGCGCCGCGGGCTGCAAAGTCGCTCTGCTCGGCACGATCGGCCACCGGCTGGTTGGCGAGATGCGGCCCGCATCCCACACCACTCCCGAATCGCTCGATCTGCAGGAATTTCTCGGCGACGTGGTTCTGGCGGGAGGCACGCATGCGGTTCTGGAAGCCAGTTCCCATGCCCTGGCGATGGATCGTCTCTGGGGATGTCCGTTTGCCGTGGCGATTTTCACGAATCTCACGCGCGACCATCTGGATTATCACAAGACCCTCGAGGAATATTTCGCCGCCAAGCGCCGCTTGTTCCAGGGCACGGGCGCGCCGGCGCCCGGCGCCAGCGTCATCAACCGCGACGATGAATACGGCAAGCAGCTCGCGGGCCTTGCGGCGCGCACGCTGACCTACGGTCTCGAACCCGGCGCGGACATCACCACGCGCAAACCCTCGCATTTCCTTTTCGGGAATCGAATGCACCGTGGAAACGCCCATCGGGAAAATCGAGGTTCGCTCGCAGCTCGTGGGGCGAACCAACGTTTACAATATTCTCGCCGCCATCGGCGCGGGCGTGGCGCTGGCCTTGCCCGGGAAGTCATCGCCGCCGGCATTGCGCAGCTCACCGCGGTGCCGGGGCGTTTCGAACGCATCGATATGGGCCAGCCCTTTCTGGTGGTCGTGGATTACGCGCATACCGATGACGCGCTGCGCAACCTGCTGGCCACCGCAAGAGACCTGAATCCCGCGGGCCGCATCATCACGCTGTTTGGCTGCGGCGGCGACCGCGACCGCGCCAAGCGTCCGCTCATGGGAGAGGCCGCGGGGCGCGCCAGCGACATCGTCGTGCTGACTTCGGACAATCCGCGCAGCGAAGATCCGCTGCTGATCATTAACGACGCGATCGTCGGCTTGCAGCGCACCCCGGCAAAATGCCTGGTGGAACCGGACCGTCGAGCGCGCCATCGAAATCGCCCTCGATCAGGCGCGCCCCGGCGACATCGTGCTGCTGGCCGGCAAGGGGCATGAGACGCACGCAAGTCTTGCGCGACCGCACCATTGATTTTGACGACCGGGAAGTGGCGCGACGCATTCTCCGCCAGCGCGGCTACGGTGGGGATTAGCAGAAACGGCGGGGATTTTGGGGCACGGTATGCCGTGCCCGCTACGGTGCCCCGCAGAGGATGTTACGTACAAGGCTGCGGCACGGAACGTGCTCTTTATCAGGTTTGCAAGTAGGGACGCTGATTCGAAGGTGACCCAAGACCGGTGAAACCCAGCCCCTTGAGGACGCTATGCGGTGGACGGTTGAAGAAGTGGCTCGCGCTCTGGGGGTTACGCGGCCCGGAGGCCTCGACGCCCTGGCCCGGTTGGCCGGTGTCTCGATTGATTCTCGCACCGTGGCTCGTGGCGAGCTATTCGTCGCGATACACGGACCGCGTCACGATGGACACAATTTTGTCGTGGCCGCCCTGGACGCCGGCGCGCTCGCGTGCCGTCGTCGCCGCAGGATCGCCTTGCCAAGTTCAGCGAACCGGTTCGCTCCAGGCTCTTCCCGGTTAGGGACACGCTGGCGGCGCTGCAAGGCCTGGCGCAAGCCGTTCGGACGCGAATGGGGAAGACGCCTGGCGGCCGTTACCGGCTCGGCCGGAAAGACCACCACAAAAGAAATTCTGGCGGCGCTGCTGGCCGCGCGGTTCCGCGTATTGAAATCCGAGGGCAATCTGAACAACGAATACGGCCTGCCGCTGCAATTGCTGCGTCTGGAGGATGAGGACGAGGCAGCGGTCGTGGAACTGGGCATGTCCCACGCCGGGGAACTGAAGCGCCTGGCGGAGATTGCGCGTCCCGACGTGGGCGTGGTCACGCGCGTTGCGCCCGTGCACCTGGAATTTTTTGCTTCGCTGGACGATATCGCGCTGGCCAAGCGCGAATTGATCGAAGGGCTTGCGGGACCGGAGAGCGTGGCCGTGTTGAATGCCGACGATCCGCGCGTGGCGCGTTTCGCCGAGGTCGCGCCGGGGCGTGTGCTGACCTTCGGCCTGGAAGCGCGCGCGGATTTCCGCGCCGAAAATATCGACGACCGCGGCATGGACGGCAGCGAATTTGATTTTGTGGGGCCCCAGGGCCGCGCGCGGCTCTCTCTGCCGCTCGCCGGGCGGCACAACATTTCCAATGCTCTGGCGGCGCTTGCCGCGGCCAGCGTCTGGGGCGTGGGCGCCGCCGAAGCGACGGAAGTATTTCCCGGCTTGCAGGCCACGGGCATGCGCGGCCGCGTGCTGCGTTATGACGCCGGATTTTCCGTGATCAACGATTGCTACAACTCGAATCCCGTGGCGCTGGCGGCCATGATCGACCTGCTCGCGAAACACGCCCGCGTCCGGACGCCGCATTCTTGCCGCCGGAGAGATGCTCGAACTCGGACCCTCTTCGCCCGAATTGCATCGCGAAGCGGGGCGTGCTGCGGCGGCAAATAGAAAAATCGACTGGATCATCGGCGTGCAGGGCGATGCGGAAAGCTTGGTTCGCGGAGCCGTGGAAGCGGGCCATGCGGCCGCGCGCACGCAATTTTTTCCGTCCTCGGGCGATGCGGCCGGGTTCATCGCGAACCTGCTTGCGCCCGGAGACCTGCTGCTGGTGAAAGGCTCGCGCGGAGTGAAGATGGAGCGCATCGTCGAAGCGCTGGACGCGCGTTTCACGCGGCCCAAACCCGAGCCACTGCCGCTGCGCGCGGCGCGGTGAAGGAGCGCGGCTGAGATGCTGCTTTACCTCTTCTATCACGTGCTCCTGCGCTATTTTCACGCGCTCAACGTGTTCCGCTACATCACCGTGCGAACCGCGATGGCCAGCCTGACGGCCTTGCTCATCACACTGGTGCTTGGCCCCTGGGTGATCCGGCGGCTGCGCGAACTGCAAATCGGCCAGTTCATCCGCGAAGAGGGCCCGAAAAGCCATCAGTCCAAGGCCGGGACGCCGACCATGGGCGGCGTGCTGATCGTGGCCTCCACGGTCGTGCCGACGCTGCTGTGGGGAGATCTCGAAAACGAATATGTCTGGCTGGCGGTGTTCACCATGCTGGTGTTCGGAATCGATCGGATTTATCGACGATTACGCAAGGTGGCGAAGCGGAGAAATCTGGGGCTGACCGGCAAGCGCAAATTCGCCATGCAGATTTTGGCGAGTTCCGCCGTCGCGGTCACCTTGCTCACGCTGACGGCGGCCGGAAGCTATTCGACGCAGTTAAGCGTGCCGTTCTTTAAGAATTTTCGTCCGGATCTGGTCATTCATTCGACTGCTCACGCATTCCTTATTTCTGGTGGATCGGCTTATGTGCCGTTTCTGATTTTCGTCGCGCTGGTCATCGTGGGGTCTTCCAACGCCGTGAATCTCACCGACGGGCTGGACGGGCTGGCCATCGGCTGCGTGGTGGTCGCCGCGGGCGCGCTCACGGTTCTCACGTATGTCACAAGTCACGCGGGCTTTTCCGCCTATCTGGACTTGCAGCATCTTCCGCAGGTCGGCGAACTCACCGATTTTTTGCGGCGCGCTGACGGGCTCGGCCCTCGGGTTTCTCTGGTACAACGCGCATCCCGCTGAAATCTTCATGGGCGACGTCGGTTCGCTCGCGCTGGGCGGCTCGATCGGGATGATCGCGGTGGCCATCAAGCAGGAAATCCTGCTGTTTTTTGTCGGCGGCGTTTTTGTGATCGAGGCGCTTTCCGTGATTTTGCAGGTCGCCTCCTTTCGCCTGACCGGAAAACGCATTTTCCGGATGTCGCCGCTGCACCACCATTTCGAGCTGGTCGGGATGGAGCGAATCGAAAATCATCGTGCGATTTTGGATCGCGGCGCTGGTGTTCGCGCTGTTTTCGCTGACCACGCTGAAGTTGAGGTAAGGAGCCGAGGTGAACGGTTGAAGCCGGGAATCGAACTCGCGGGCAAGCAGGTGCTGGTGGTTGGCCTGGCGCGCACGGGCGTCGCCACGGCGCTGTTTTGCGCGGCGCGCGGCGCGCGCGTCACCGCCACCGAAGAGCGTCCCGAGTCGCAAATCGCCGAGACGGCGGCGAAGTTGCGCGCCGCGGGCGTCACGCTCGAATTGGGCGGCCATGGCGCGCGGACATTTGTCGAACAGGATTTGATCGTTCCGAGTCCCGGCGTGCCGCCGACCATGCCGGCGCTGGCCGCCGCGCGCGCCATCGGAATCCCGGTGTGGAGCGAAATCGAGCTGGCCTGGCGATTTCTGCGCGGCCGCCTGATCTGCATCACCGGTTCGAACGGCAAGACCACGACCACATCCCTCGTCGGCCACATCCTGGAAACCGCGGGGCTTCCCGTGCAGGTCGCGGGAAATATCGGCACGCCGCTGATCTCGCGCGTGGATGTTTCGAGCGATTCGGGCTTCACCGTGGTCGAGGCCAGCAGCTTCCAGCTCGAATCCATTGCCGCGTTTCGTCCGGACATTGCCGTGCTGCTCAACCTCACGCCGGACCATCTCGACCGGCACGGGTCGTTCGAAGCCTATGCCCGGGCGAAGGCGCGCATGTTCGAAAATCAGACCGATGGAAGATGCAGCCATCATGAATGCGGACGACGCCTTCGCCCCGCAATACGCGCCTTCGAACGCGGAAGTGTTTTGGTTCAGCCGGCAGAAGCGCGTCGCCCAGCGGATGTTTCGTCCGCGACGATGAAATTGTATTTCGCAAAGACGGCGCGGAAACTGTTCTGCTCCGGCGCAGGGATATCGGCCTTCGCGGCAACCACAACCTGGAAAATGTTCTGGCCGCCGCGGCGGCCGCAACGCTGGCGGGGGTCGAACCCGCGAGCGATCGCGCAGGGAGTAAAAAGTTTCGCGGGCGTGGAACACCGCATCGAATTCGTCGACACGATTTCCGGCGTGGAATATTTCAACGACTCCAAGGCCACCAACGTCGACGCCACGCTGAAAGCGCTGGACGCATTTTCCGGCAACGTGCTGGTGATTCTGGGAGGCAAGGACAAAGGCAGCGACTACACGATCCTTCGCGACGCGCTGCGCCCGACACGCGCGCATGGTGCTGCTGATCGGCGACGCCGCCGGAAAAATCGAAGCGCAACTTGCCGGCGTGGTTCCCGCCGAGCGCGCGGGCACCCTGGCGCGCGCCGTGGAAATCGCGGCGGCAAACGCGCAGCCCGGCGACACCGTGCTGCTGGCGCCGGCCTGCGCCAGCTTCGACCAGTTCGAGAATTACGAGCAGCGCGGGCGCGTCTTCAAGCAACTCGTCCGGGAACTCGCACAAAAACACGCGCCGCAGGCTGGCGCGCGAAAGGTCTGATCATGCCCCGGCTTCTGCAAACCGACCGCTGGATGTTCGGCTCGACCGTGGCGTTATGCCTGATCGGCGCCATCATGGTGTTCAGCGCCTCGGCGGTCACGGCGCGCGATGAATACGGCAACGGCTCCCACTTCCTGCTTCGCCAGCTCGTGTGGCTGGCAATCGGCCTCGGCGGAATGATGGCTGTCATGAACATGGATTACCGCAAATTGCGGAGGCCGGAAGTTATTTTCACCGCTCTGTTTGCCGTGCTCGTGATGCTGGTGGGCGCGTTCTTCCTCGACAAATCGCACGCCACGCATCGCTGGATCCGCCTGGGCCCGGCCAGCCTGCAGCCTTCCGAATTCGCCAAGCTTGCCGTGATTTTTTATCTGGCGTGGTTTCTGGAGCGGCGGCGCAGGCCGGAAAGTTTTGGCGTCAACAATTGGAAGCACACGATCCTTCCGGCGCTGGGCCCGGTCCTGGCGTTTGTGGGCTTGATCGTGATCGAACCGGATCTGGGCACGGCCGTGGAAATTTTTATTATCGCGGTGGCCATGCTCTACGTCGCGGGCCTCGATGGAAAATACATTGTGGGGGCGGGACTGGCGGCGTTGCCCATCGTGTACTTGCTGATCGTGCGCGTTTCCTACCGCTACGAGCGCGTGGTCGCGTTCCTGAATCCGGCGGCTGACCCGCAGGGGCGCGGATTCCAGTTGCTGCAATCGCTGATCGCCGTGGGCTCGGGCGGCTTTACCGGCGTGGGCTTGATGGAGAGCAAACAAAAACTATTTTATCTGCCGGAGGCGCACACGGATTTTATTTTTGCCGTGCTGTGCGAGGAGCTGGGATTCATCGGCGGCGCGCTGGTGCTGGCGACTGTTTGCCGTGTACGGCTGGCGGGGGATGCGCTCCGCGTTCAACATCAAGGACGATTTTGGCCGCCTCGCCGCGCTGGGCATCACGGTGATGGTCCTGAGCCAGGCGCTGATCAACCTTGGCGTTGTGCTGGGAATGATGCCGACCAAGGGGATTCCCTTGCCGTTCATCAGCTATGGCGGATCGAGTTTGCTGGTGATGCTGCTGGCCACCGGCGTGCTCCTGAATATCAGCCAGCAGGCGGACTGATTGGACGCGCGCTGGTACGGAGCGCCGAGTGACGCAAGCAGGGAAACAAGGCTTGGAAGCTGCTGATTGCCGGGGGCGGCACGGGCGGTCACGTTTTCCCTGCGCTGGCCATTGCCCGGGAATGGATGTCGCGAGGACCGGAAAGGGAAACTGTGTTTGTCGGAACGCAACGCGGAATGGAAGCGCGCCTGGTGCCGGAGGCCGGGTTTCCGCTGGAGACGATTCGCTCGGCGGGCCTCAAGGGCATCGGGGGATGCGTTTGGCGCGGAACGTCGCAAAGCTGGCCCCGGCGATGTGGGATTCCTTCGCGATTCTTCGCCGGCACAAATTTTGCGCCGCGCTGGGAGTCGGGGGATACGCCGCCGGGCCCATGATGCTGGCCGCCGTGTTGCGCGGCCTGCCAACCATCGTATTTGAGCCGAACGCCGAGCCGGGCTTCACCAACCGCGTCTTGGCCGCGCATGGTGACGCGCATCGCCACCGCCTACGAATCGCCGACAAAATTGTGGGGCGCCAAGGCCACGCTCACCGGCATTCCCGTGCGCCCGGAATTTTTCGCGATACGCCGAGCGCGCTCCGGTCGAGCCGTTTCATATCCTGATCACCGGCGGCAGCCAGGGCGCGCAGGTCATCAACCGCACGCTGGCGGACGCCGCCGATCTGCTGGCCGCGCAAAAAAATCGCATCTCCATCGTTCACCAGACCGGCGAACGCGACTATAATGTTGTGCGCGCGGCTTATGCGCGGCGTGAAATCAACGCGGAGGTACTGCCCTTCATCGGGAACATGGCGGAGCGATTTGCCCAGGCCGATCTGATCATCTGCCGGGCGGGCGCGATTACGGCCGCGGAAATTGCAGCGTCCGGGCGCGCCGCCATCTTCATCCCCTTCGGTGCCTCCACCGATAGCCACCAGTTGCGCAACGCTCAGGAAATGGAGCGTGCCGGCGCAGCGCGATTGATCCCGGAGCCCCAGCTCACCGCGGAACGTCTGACGCAGGAAATTCTTGATTTGCTCGACCAGCCTGCCGCGTTGCAGGCGATGGCGGCGAACGCGCGCCGCCTGGCGAAACCGCGCGCCGTGCAGGACATAGTAGACATGATTGAAGGTGTGCGGGCTCCGCTTGGAGCCCGCACCAATAAGGCGGCTCTCTCATGATGGTGACGTTTCGCAATTTCAAGCGCATTCATCTGGTCGGCATCGGCGGGATCGGAATGAGCGGCATCGCCGAAGTCCTGCTGACGCTCGGCTATTCGGTCTCCGGATCGGACACGAAAACTTCCGCGATCACCGAGCGCCTGCAGAATATGGGCGCGGAAATTTTCGAGGGCCACAAGGCCGAACAGGTTCTCGGCGCGCACGTCGTGGTCGTGTCTTCGGCCGTGCGCGGCGACAATCCCGAAGTGGCCGAGGCGCATCGCCAGAAAATTCCCGTGATCCCGCGCGCGGAAATGCTCGCGGAATTGATGCGCCTGAAATACGGCATCGCCATTGCCGGCGCGCACGGAAAGACCACCACCACTTCCATGACCGCAAGCGTCCTGGCGGCCGCGGGCCTGGACCCCACGTTCGTCGTGGGCGGCCGCGTGAACCATATCGGCTCGACCGCGCGCCTTGGCCGCGGCGAATACATGGTTGTCGAAGCCGACGAAAGCGACCGCACGTTCCTGCTGCTGGCTCCGGTGGTCGCCGTGGTGACGACCATCGACCGAGAGCACCTGGACACCTACAAATCGCTCGCGGAAATTCAGGAAATTTTCACGCAGTTCGTCAATCGCGTGCCGTTCTACGGCGCCGCGGTGCTTTGTCTGGACGAGCCGAACGTGCAGGCCATCATCCCGAACGTGAAGCGCCCGGTGATCACCTACGGCACGTCCAGCCAGGCCGATCTGGTGATCAGCGAGATCGAACTCCAGGGCCTGGAGAGCACGTTCCGCCTGACCTATCGGGGAGACGATCTCGGCATGTTTCATTTGAATGGCCCTCCGGGAATTCACAACGTGCGCAATGCCGCCGCTGCCGCGGCCGTGGCGCTGTACCTGAATGTGCCGGCGGACCTGATTCGCGTCGGCCTCGAGGAATTTGCGGGCGTGGGGCGCCGGTTTGACGTCAAGGGCGTCATCAACCACATCACGCTGATTGACGACTACGGCCATCATCCGGTGGAGATTCGCGCCACGCTGGAGGCGGCGCGCGGCTGCCATTTTGAACGCGTCCTCGTGCTCTTCCAGCCTCACCGGTACACGCGGACCAAGCACCTTTGGGACGAGTTTCTGCCGCGCGTTCAATCAAGCCGACATGGTCGTGTTGATGGACATTTATGCCGCGGGCGAGCCGCCCATCCCCGGAATTACCGGCGAGGCGCTGGCCGACGCCATTCGCGCGGCGGGCCACAAGAACGTCGTATTCCGCAGTTCGATGCAGGAAGGCATTGAAGAATTGCTTAAGGCCGCGCGGCCGGGCGATGCGATTATAACGATTGGCGCGGGCAACGTGAGCCGCGCGCCGGGCGAACTGGCCGTTCTGCTGGGTGCAAGGGTTTCGCTGAATCATGCACATTAACGATCCCAAATTGATCGCGGCGATTGGCGCCCTGGGCGTCGAGTACAAGCCGGGTGTGTCGCTGGCGGAAAAAACTTCCCTAGGAATTGGCGGAACCTCCGACCTGCTGGTGATTCGCAAGCACGAATCCCTGCCGGAATTGGTCCGCCTGCTGAAACAGGCCGGCGTGCCGTACCGGTTCCTGGGCGGCGGCAGCAACGTGCTGCTGCCCGACGGCGAATTGCCCTGGGCGATCCTCCAGCTGGCGCGGCAGGACCCGGACATTCGCTTCGAAGGAAACTCGGTATGGGTGGATTGCGCCGCCGACCTGGGCCGCACCGTGACGACCTGCGCCAAGCACGACCTGGGCGGCATGGAAGGCCTGATCGGCGTTCCGGGAACCGTCGGCGGCGCGCTGCGCATGAACGCGGGAGCCTACGGCACGCAAATCGGAGCGTTTGTCCGGGAGGTGCGCGTGTTTCGCGGCGGCCACCGGACGGATCGAAACCCTCCGGGGCCCTGAAATAAATTTCGAATACCGGCATACATCTTTTGCACTCGATGATATTATGCTGGCGGTGCGACTGGAACTTCCGTCCAAACCGTACAGCGAAATACTTCAAGGAATTCGCATCTGCAATGAGAAGCGGCGAGCCAGTCAGCCGCTCAATCAAAAAAGCGCGGGCTGTATTTTCAAGAATCCGCCGGGCGGGTCCGCCGGGCGCATGATCGACGAGCTGGGCCTGAAGGGCTACTCCGTCGGAGACGCCCGCGTGAGCGACCGCCACGCCAATTTTTTTGTCAATGCAGGCCACGCCACCTCCGCCGACATGCTCGCGCTGATTGCCGACGTGCGCCGACGTGTGCGCGAACGTTACGGCGTGGAACTGGAAGAAGAAGTCATCGTGTGGAAGGACGCATGAGCGCTGAACCCGATTATCTTCCCGCGGACGCGCTGGCCGAAGAGGAGCCGAAGTATCTTCGCCGGCAGAAGCCGGTGGAGATCCGCAAGCGCAAATTCAGCCGCAAGACCTGGCCGCTGTACCGCCGCGTTCTTGCCGGCACGATCGCCGCGCTTGCCGTGGGCGTCGCGGCCTACCAGGCGGGGCACTACTTCCTGTTTTCTCCAAGCGTGATGCTGGAAAATCCCGGCCAGATTCAGATCGAAGGCAACCGGTTCGTCTCGCGCGACGCCATCGTCGAAAAATTTTCCGCCGACCTGGGCCGCAGCGTCGTGCGCGTTCCGCTGGAAGACCGCCGCAAGGCGATCGAGTCGCTTCCGTGGGTGGAGCAGGCCGGCGTGCAGCGCGTGCTGCCCAACCAGATTCGCGTCGAGATCACCGAACGCGCGCCGGTGGCGTTTCTGCGGACGGCGGGCGATCTTTCCCTGGTTGACTCGCACGGTATGATCCTGGAGCGGCCCGCCGACGGCGAGTTCCGCTTTCCGGTGGTGTCCGGCATCGGGGAATCGATGCCGCGCGAATTGCGCGAGCAGCGCATGAATTCCTACGTGCGAGTTCATGAAGGATATCGAACTCGCGCAGCCCGGAGCGGACGATCACGTCAGCGAAGTGGATCTTTCCGATGCCGCCGATTTGCGCGCGACGCTCACGGGGCTGGGCCCGGCGACTGGCGGTCCATCGCCCGATGCTTGTACACTTTGGCGATTCCGATTTCGGCAACCGGTATCGGATGCTCGCCGAGAATATCGGCCAGTGGCGGTCGAGCGCCGGAAGCGTCGATTCCGTGGATTTGCGGTTTGCGCGGCAGGTGGTGGTGAATCCGGAAACGCAGGACGGTGGCGGCAGGATTGGCACAGCATCGCGCCAGCGCATGCCAAGGCCGCGCACAAACGGCAGTAGCGAAATTTGGATAGGCTCTTGCCCGGATGCGTCCCCATCCGAGCGGCAGGAAACAAGAAGGAGCGGCGGATTGACGAAGAAGGACAAGTATCTGGTAGCGCTGGACGTAGGCAGCACGAAAACGTGCGCCATTATCGGCGAAATGGACGATACCGGCGTGAAATTTGTCTCCATGGGCGCGGCGGAATCAAAGGGCTTGCGCAAGGGCTTGATCGCCAATATCGGCGCGACGGCGACTTCGGTCCGCCGCGCCATCGAGGAAGCCGAAGGCGTCGCCGGCGTGCCGGTGGAGCGCGCCGTCGTCGGCGTCGCCGGAAGCCACGTGCGCGGCGTCAACAGCCGCGGCGGAATCACGCTGGGCAACCGCGCGCGCGACATTAACCGCGAGGACGTTCGCCACGCCGTCGATGCCGCGCGCAATATCACCCTTCCCGAGGATCGCGTCGTGCTGCACGTGCTCCCCCAGGAATTCCTGCTCGACGCGCAAGACAATATTCGCGATCCGATGGGCATGGTCGGCCAGCGCCTCGAGGTCAACGTGCATCTGGTGACTTCCTCGGCCTCGGCCATGCAAAATCTGGTGATTGCCGTGAACCAGGCGGGCGTGGAAGTCGCCGACACCGTTCTCGAACCGCTCGCTTCGGCCGAAGCGTGCCTCACGCAGGATGAACGCGAACTTGGCTGCTGCCTGCTCGATATCGGCGGCGGCACCACGGAACTGGTCGTCTTCGGCAACGGCATGTTGCGCCACGCGGCGGCCATCCCGGTGGGCGGCGATCATTTCACCAACGATCTTGGCCGTGGGACTGCGCACGCCGATTCCCGAGGCGGAAAAAATCAAGCGCGAGCACGGATGCGTATTCACGGAGCTGATCCTGGAAGATCAGGCCATTGAAATCGCCAGCGTCGGCGATCGTCCGCCGCGCACGGTTTTTACGCAGAATGCTGAACGAAATTGTCGAGCCGCGGGCGCATGAGTTGCTCTCGCTGGTTCGCGACGAATTGCAGCGCGGCGGTTTTGGCGCGCTGATCCCCGCCGGCCTGGTGCTGTCCGGCGGCGGAGCGCACCTGAAGGGCCTGGTCGAGATGGCCGAGCGCATGTTTAATTTGCCCGTGCGCCTGGCCAGACCCGCGAGGCCTCGAAGGGATGCCCGAGGAACTTTCCCAGCCCGAGTACGCAACCGTTGTCGGCCTGCTGCTTTATGGCGCGCGAGCCCGGCGCCAGGCGCCGCAGCGGCCGGCGAACTTTGTGGCAAAAATCAAAAGCATGTTCGCTGGTGGATGATGAAAAAAACTCCGGCGGGGCAGGGCCACTTTTTTGGCGGAGGAACGAATATGACGGCGAAAGACGCGGGAATCCGGATTTCGTTTAGCGAGGAAAATCAACAGGGCGCGAAGATCAAGGTGATCGGCGTGGGCGGCGGAGGATGCAACGCCGTCAACCGCATGATCCGCGCCAAGGTCGAAGGCGTCGAATTCATCGCCGCGAACACCGACCTGCAGGCGCTGAAGCTTTCGCAGGCGCCCGTCAAGCTGCAGATCGGCGGCAAGCTCACCAAGGGTCTCGGCGCGGGCGCGAATCCCGAGGTTGGCCGCAAGGCGGCGCTCGAGGATACCGACAAGATCATCGAAGCCCTCGAAGGCTCGGACATGATCTTCCTGACCACGGGCCTCGGCGGCGGCACCGGCAGCGGCGCGGCTCCCGTGGTCGCGTCGCTGGCGAGCGAACTGGGCGCGCTCACCGTTGCCGTGGTCACCAAGCCGTTCGCGTTCGAAGGCAAGCGCCGGCAGCAGCAGGCCGAGCAGGCGCTCTCCGAACTGGTCGGCTGCGTGGACACCGTGATCGTCATCCCCAACGAGCGCCTGATGGAGACGGTCGAAGCCGGAACCAGCTTCTTCGAAGCGTTCCGCATCGCCGACGATATCCTGCGCCAGGCCGTGCAGGGCATCAGCGACATCATCACCATTCCCGGCATCATCAACCGCGACTTCGCCGACGTTAGAACCATCATGCAAGGGCAGGGATACGCCGTGATGGGCACCGCCGTCGCTTCCGGATCCAATCGCGCCGTCGATGCCGCCAATCGCGCCATCAACAGCCCGCTGCTCGAGGACAATTCGATCCAGGGCGCGCAGGGCATCCTGATCAACATCTCCGGATCGTCCAGCCTCACGCTGCAACGAAGTCCACGAGGCTTCTTCCGTCATCCAGAAAGCCGCGCACGAAAACGCCAACATCATCTTCGGCGCCGTGATGGACGACGCCATGAAGGAGCAGGTGAAGATCACCGTGATCGCCGCCGGATTCCGCGAAGCGGCGCGCCGGCAGCCGCACCAGAAGCCGGCGTATTTGCCCAAGACCTGGAAGGCGGGCCGCGAGGAACAGGTTGAAGTTGCGCCGCAGGAAGTCGCCGCAAGAAGCCCCGCGTCCGGCCGTCAATGAAGTCATCCACCAGGAAAATACGGCGGCCGCGGACGACCTCGATGTTCCGACGTTCCTTCGGCGCGCGGCGCAAAAAGCGTAGCGGCGTTCTTTTGAAAAATGTGCCGGGGCGCTATCCATGCGCCCCGGCATTTTTATTTTCCAGCTCGTATTTGCAATTCACGTCTTCGCGCTTGCTGATTTCGTTCCGAGAGCATGTTCCATTCCGGGGCAGCGGCAAAACTTGCCGGAGATATCTCGCGCCGAATTGAAATTCTTGCCCAGTGAATTCAAGCGGACTCGTTATTAGGGCGTCGGTGCGTGCGCTAAGTCCAGTGAATATGCCGGTTCGCAAATAGCGGCGCGTCGCGCAATTGTGGATTTGGCAGGCCGTTTGCAATGTGTAAACCGGGATTTCACTTGTGCGATGGACGGCCTAAAGTCGCTTAAAAAAGTCCGCCGATAAAACAAATGGGCAAGTTCGGACGAAAAAAGATTCTTAATTATATTCGCATATTTCATAAAGAGGTGAATCATGTCGGTTGCAGGCATCGCAAGCAGCATTCTTTCTACGTTGAGCAATTCGCAGTCCAATCACATTCCGGGCAATCCAAGTTTCAGCAAATTCGCAGTGAATTTCAGCAGCTCGGGCAGGACCTGCAATCGGGCAACCTGACCCAGGCCCAGCAGGACTTTACTACGCTGTCCCAGAATATTCCGGGTTTGAGCCAGACCAGCGGCGCGACACAGCACGCGAGCCGGCGGCCAGCGCCGACGGGAACCAGCCAGACCAGCACCAATCCGTTGGTCCAGGCCTTCACTCAGTTGGGGCAAGACCTGCAATCGGGAAATTTGCAGGCGGCGCAGCAGGATTTCACGAACATCCAGCAAACCGCGCAACAGAATGCCCAGCAGGCTACACAACAATCCGGGGGGCATCACCACCATCACCACCACGTGGAAAGTTCTCAAGATTCCTCGACGTCCTCCTCGTCTTCTTCATCCTCGCAGCAGACGAACCCGATTGCTCAGGCGTTCAGCACCCTTGCGCAGGATCTGCAGGGCGGAAATCTTCAGGGCGCGCAGCAGGCGTTTGCGACGCTGCAGAACGATCTGCAGCAGATCGGCGGATTCACCACGGCGGGATCGACCGGAGCAACGAGCGCGGCGGTTCCGGCGAGCGCCGGCAGTTTGAATGTGACTGCTTAATCGGATCGGGCCGCGCAAGTGTTCTTCGAACCTGGGTTCCGGCGGCCAAGCGGCTTGATGTAAACTCGGCGCGCATGGCCGGTGAGATTCAGGTTCGCGCGGAAATTCTGGAAGCAATGCTGCGGCGAAGCGCGGCGCGAGCCGGGAATCGAATGTTGCGGCCTGCTGGCGGGGCGCGACGGCATCATCACCACGATTTTTCCGGCCGCGAATCTCGCTCGCACAGCGCGACCGTCTACGAAATCGATCCGCAAGAATTGTTCCGCTCTTTCCGCGCGCATGCGCGAGGAAGGCCTGCAGCATCTGGGCCAATACCATTCTCATCCTGCCACCGAAAACGTTCCTTCGCCGCGCGATATCGAGCAAGCGTACTACCCGGACCAGGCCTACTTCATCCTTTCGCCGCGTCCCGTTGCGGCAAATCCCATCCGCGCTTTCTTGATTTACGGCGGATCGGCGCGGGAGCTTGAAATCATTGTCATCGATACGGAAGGTGCGGCTCGCGGTCTAAGGGGCGAAGAGGGATGATTTGGGAACGGATTTTTAACACAGAGAACACAGAGAAAAGGTAAAATCGCTCTGTTGACATCCTTAAATTCGGGTCCCGGTTATTGTAGCCCGCGTCTTCAGACGCGGGGGTTTTCTTCGCTGTTGGCAACCAAATCCTCGCCTCTGAAGAGGCGAACTACAACTTCAGGCACCTTGGCGAGAATAACGCGACCTTTACGCTTGGGATGTCAATAGAGCCAGGTAAAATCATTTTGTTGCACGAAACTCCCTGATTGCGCTTCCGATTCGCTTTCTTTCTTTTCTTCCTTCTTTTGATCCTTCTTTTCTTTCTCTGTGTCCTCTGTGTCCTCCGTGTTAAAATCTCTGGTTTTCCGCTATGCCGAGGACTTCGTCGGCAACCACGGAGCGGTAGACTTCGCGGACCTGCTCGGCGGACCGTTCCCACGAATATTTTCGCACCAGTTCGTAGCCGCGCCGCACGAGGGTTTCGCGCAGGTCGTTTTCGGTAAGGATTTGGCGTATTCCGCGCGCAATTTCAAAAACATTTTCCGGATTCACCAGCAACGCGGCCTGCGAGAAAACCTCCGGCAGGGAAGACACGCTCGAGGTCAGCACCGGCGCGCCGTGCGCCATGGCTTCGAGCGGCGGCAATCCGAACCCTTCGTAGAGGGACGGAAACAGAAACGCCCGCGCGCGGGAATAAAACACGCGCAGCACGGGATGCGGCACGAATCCCAGAAAGCGCACGTCGCCCTGCAGGCGCGACCGCAAAACCGCCCGGCGCAAATCCGAATGCTCCTCGGCCGAATCGCCGATCAACAGCAATTTCAGATTTGCATATTCCGGATGATCGCGCAGGTCCGCCTTTTGCCACGGCAAAGGCTTCGATCAGGCGCGGCAGATTTTTCTGCGGCTTGATGTTGCCCGCATAGAGCACGAACGGATCCGTCACGGCATGGCGCTCCAGAATGCGGTCGGCGTCCGCGGGCATCGGCTCGCGCAGGAACCGCTCGTCGAGCGCGTTGTAGACTACTTCGATTTTTTCTTCCGGGACGTCAAACACGCGGGAGAGTTCGCGCTTGGAGGAATGCGATACGGCCATGATGCGGTCCGCCCGCGCCAGCGCGCGCCGCGCAAAAAACAGTCGTCCCGACTGCATCATCTCCGGCACGCCCGGCGGCGGCATGAGCACGTCGGTCAAATCGTGCACGGTAATCACCAGCCGCGACGGCACGATAGCCGGCGCGTAGAACCACGGCATGTGCAGCAGATCGACGTCCTGCTTGTGCAGCAAGTACGGCAAGTGCATGTGCGTGTGGAATGAGCCGGGCTCGGCCGGATATTCGAGCAACTGGAAATTTTCGGGGAGCGGATCGAATTGCGCGATGTGCGACTGCTGGCCGATCAGCAGATATTCGGTCTCGCGGTCGGTGCGGGCAAACTGGTTGATGATGTTGCGGATGTAGGTGCCGACCCCGAAATCGCCGGCGCGCCGGATATCAATCGCAACACGCATCGGCGCCGGCGCCGCGCTCAGCGCGCGGCGCCGCCGCTCCCGGCCAGTGTCGGCGCGATGTCCCAGCGGCGCGTGTACAGAGGGAACTGCGCGGCAAACTCCGCGACTTCGGCTCGAATGCGCTGCTCGCGCTCGGCGTCGCCCAGATGCAAGAGCACTTCGGAGATCCATGCGGCGATGCGCCCCATCTCGGATTCGCGCATTCCCCGGGTGGTGATGGCGGGCGTGCCCAGGCGAATTCCGCCGCCGGTCATGGGAGGCGTGGGATCGAACGGGATCGAGTTCTTGTTGACGGTGATGCCGGCGCGATCCAGGGCGGGTTGCGCGTCCTTGCCGGTGATGCCGCGCGAATACAGATCGATCAGGAATAGATGATTGTCCGTGCCGCCGCTGACGATGCGGAATCCGGCCTTGGCGATTTCGGCGGCGAGTTTCTGCGCGTTGGCGACGATTTGCTTTGCATATTCGCGGAATCCCGGATCGGCCGCTTCCTTCAGGCAAACGGCTTTGGCCGCGATGATGTGCATCAGCGGGCCGCCCTGCGTGCCGGGGAACGTGATGCGGTCGAGTTCCTTGGCGAATTGCTGCTTGCACATCACCAGTCCGCCGCGCGGCCCGCGCAGCGTCTTGTGCGTGGTGGTCGAAACGAAATCGGCGTGCGGCACCGGGCTCGGATGCATGCCCCCGGCGACAAGTCCCGCGATGTGCGCCATGTCCACGAAGAAAAGCGCGCCAACCGCCCGCGCGATTTCCGCCATGCGCGGGAAATCGATGATGCGCGAATAGGCGCTCGCGCCGGCGACAATCATTTTCGGCTTGTGTTCCTCGGCCAGGCGCGCCAGTTCGTCGTAATCGATCGTCTCGGTTTCCTTGCTCACGCCGTAGGGGATGAACTTGTACATCTTGCCGGAAAAATTCAGCGGATGTCCGTGCGTCAGGTGCCCGCCGTGCGCCAGATTCATGCCCAGCACGGTGTCGCCCGGCTGCAGCGCCGCCATGTAGACGGAAACATTCGCCTGCGTTCCCGAATGCGTTTGCACGTTGGCGTGCTCGGCGCCAAACAGCGCCTTGGCGCGGTCGATCGCCAGTTGTTCGGCGCGGTCCACGAATTCGCAGCCGCCGTAATATCGCTTGCCCGGATACCCTTCGGCGTATTTATTGGTGAGCACCGAGCCCATCGCTTCGAGCACGGCTTCGGAAACGAAATTCTCCGAAGGAATCAATTCCAGGCCGGTGCCCTGGCGGCGTCCTTCCTCGCGGATCACCTCCGCGATCTCGGGATCGACTTCGGCAAGCGGCCGGTTCATTCGCTGCGATATTTTCGTGTCCATATTGTTCGGGAGGATCCCCTTCCGGATTCAGGGTAAAAGCGGTGCCCGCGCCCGGGTCATGATTTCTGTTCGCGTTCGCGATCCATTTCGGTGATTTTGTCGACGCGCCGCTGGTGCCGCCCGCCGGCAAATTGCGCGTTTAGAAATTCCTGCACGATGGCCAGGGCCTCGTCTTCGCCGACTATTTTGCCGCCCAGCGCGAGCACGTTGGCGTCATTGTGTTCGCGCGCGCGGCGCGCCGTCAGCGAATCGTGCGCCAGCGCCGCGCAAATTCCTTCCACTTTGTTCGCGGCGATGGACATGCCGATCCCCGTGCCGCAGACCAGGACGCCCAGCGCATCTTTCCCAGAGGCGACGCGCTCCCCGACCGCCCGCGCAAAATCGGGATAATCCACCGATTCCTCCGAGTGCGTGCCGACGTCCTCGACCCGATACCCCGCGTCCTGCAGAAATTTTTTGATCGTTTCTTTCGTGCGGAACCCGGCGTGGTCTGCACCCACCACAATCCGCGGTTTGGAATTGGAATCGGTCAACGTTGCTCTCGTTACAATTCTATCGGAATCCGTGGGGATTTCCAACTTTGGGGCAACCACCGATAGGACCTTGCCGCCGCAAGGCTCTCGTGCTAGAGTTTTTATGTTTCGGGCGGCCGTAGTATAGGGGTAGTACGGGACCTTGCCAAGGTCCAGGCGTGGGTTCGAGTCCCATCGGCCGCTCCATTCCTTCTCACGCTGGTCCATAATTTTTCGCGGGCTTCCAGTAAAGCCCGATCTTTTTTCCGGCGGGCTTCAAGTAAAGCCCGCACCCGATTATCTTTCATGCTTGCATATCTGTGTGGTCCGATTGAATTCGCGGCCGACGGCGGCAAAATGTGGCGCCGGAAGCTTACCCCGTTCCTGCACAATGAACTTGGCCATCGCGTCTATGATCCCGCCGAAGACGAAAAGAAAAGCCTCACCGACGAAGAAGCGGCGCATTTCCGGGAGTGGAAACAAACCGACGTCGAGCGCTTCCGCCGCGTCGTGCGCAAGATCATCCAATTCGATCTCGACATCATCGAAAACAAGGCGGACTACGTCATCTGCTATCTGAGCGGAGACGGCGCGGCGGCAACCAGCGGCGGCACTTCCTCCGAACTGACGTTTGCCTACCGCCAGGGGATTCCCGTGTACCTGGTGACGGACATGGGCGCGGCGGAAATCAGCGGCTGGATGTTGGCATGCGCCGATCGCGTGTTCCCGAATGTCGACGAGTTGAAAAAATTTCTTCTCGAACGCTACGGGAAGGAAAAGCAGACGCCCCTGTGGCGGGTGTGAAGCTATTAGCACAGGCTTTTGCCTGCGCGGTTTTGTTTGTCCTCCATATTAAAAGCGCACGGCTGAAGCCGGTGCCACCGGGCCGCGCTGCAATGTGCTAGTCTGAATTGAAAAAACCGTTCCGGGAGGCGAGGCGCCAGTGGACATCGTAAAAGGGAATATGGGCTGGATCGAAGTGATTGTCGGCCCCATGTTTTCGGGCAAGAGCGAGGAATTAATCCGCCGCCTGAAGCGCGCCGAAATCGCCAAGCAGCGCGTGCAGATTTTCAAGCCGGTCATCGACCAGCGCTACTCGCATACCGACATCGTGTCCCATTCCGGTTTTGAATATCCTTCCGAGGTTGTCAGAAACGCGGCCGAAGTACTTGAAAAAGTGCAGGCGCGGACCGAGGTGGTGGGAATCGACGAGGGCCAGTTCCTGGGCGAGGGGCTGATCGACGTTTGCATGAGCATGGCCGATGCCGGCAAGCGCGTGATCGTCACCGGGCTCGATACCGATTTTCTGGGCCGCCCGTTCGATCCCATGCCTCGCCTGCTGGCCGTCGCCGAAGAGATCACCAAGCTGCTGGCGATCTGCGTGCAGTGCGGCAATCCCGCCATGCACACGCAGCGCCTGGTGGCTTCCGAGGACCTAATTGTGGTGGGAGCGGCCGGGATGTACGAGCCGCGCTGCCGCCGGTGTTTCGAGCCGCAACTGGCGCACGAAAAAATCGAAGCCGAGAAAAAAAACGTTCCCGCGCAGGCCGCCGGGCCAAACCGCAAGCAAGACATTTAGCCAGTTGGGAGTGGGCCACTTACGGATAATGCCCGTTTCTCAGGACCTTAGATCACCACAACCACATGATCTGGGTAAATTTTGGCCAAAAGTAGCGTATCGACTTAACCAAGGGGTCTGCGCGGCGCCCCATGATCACCAGGTCCCGCTCTACACCGTCCAATACAGCGACGCGCGGCAGATAGCCCCAACGCGTAAATCCATGCTTTTCCACTAGTCTCAGGCTTCGTTCGTTGTGGCCAAAAATGAAACCAAGAAGGGTGGAAACCCTGATAGCGGGTGCGTGCGCAATGGAACGACGCATCAACTCGCTCCCGAAGCCGCGTCTTTGGTATTCCGGGGCAAGGTAAATGCTCAGTTCGCAGGTCCGATCATAGGCAGGGCGCCCATAAAAAGATGAATAGCTTATCCAGCCGAAAACTTGGCCCATATCTAGGGCGACCCATAGAGGTCTCCGTGTGGGTGAATGCTGCTCGAACCAGGCGCGTCGGCTCTCGACCGATACAGGCTCCGTATCGGCAGTGACCATGCGCATGGACGGTTTGGTTGTAGATGTTGACAATTGCAGAAAGGTCTGCCAAAGTCGCGTCTCTGATTTCCATAACTAGCTGATTATTGTAGAACTCTATAGATCTCAAGCCAAGATTCGGGCCGCGAGTTCGGGAATGGGTCAATTTGGCCCTCTGAACCCGCACATCCGCGAACTGACAGGTCAAGTCTCAGGGTTCTATAATCCTATGCATGATGGTGGGGAACCCAAAGAGAGACTTACTGCGTCATGTCCTCGCTACCCTTGCTTACCGAGCCAGGAAGGCGATCGTCGGCGCCCCGAAAGGGTTTGCCGATTTTGACGTAGGGCATGGTCTGCGGAAGCCCGTCGAAATTCTTTTCCACATGTCAAGCGTGTTGAGGCACGCGCATTCGTTTCTTGCCACCAACGAACCGACAAAAATGCAGCTTGGCACATGGCAGACTGAAGTCTATCGCTTCTTTCTGATGCTTTCAAAATTGGACAAGTCGTTGGAATCCAGTGCTGAGTTGCGAGGCCACACCGAGGAGGAGATTTTGCAGGGGCCCTTGGCAGATGCGATGACTCACATTGGCCAACTGGCGATGCTTAGAAGGATGGCATCTTCGCCTATACCCAAAGAAGATTTTGACGAGGTTCCAATTCGGCTTGGTGACATTTCCTCAGCGTGATTCAAGTACATTTCCTTTCGGGCGCCGCTATCTCTAAGCTATGTCCTGATAAGTCTTATCGGTAAGTGGCCCAATGCCAGCTAGTGAAATAAGCTAATACGCACTCGCCATTTCAGATCTACATCGTCACAATTTTCTCCGCGAGTGCGCGGTGCGTTCGCACCCGATGACTTCGACCGGCGGCCGCGGCTCCCGGAAATCCGCCATCGCGCAGGCGCGTTCGATCCGCTCCAGCGATTCTTCCCACTCGGCTTCATCAAACAAATTTTCTTTGCGCGCTTTTTCGACCGCGGTGATCGCGGGCGCGACCGCCGACCAGTCATGGCAAAGCATGGCGATGTCCGTGCCCGCGCGAAGCGTTTGCACCGCGGCCTCGCCCGGCGCGTAGCGCTTGGCGATGGCGCCCATGCCAAGATCATCCGCAAGAATCACGCCACGAAATCCCATGTGGCGCCGCAGGACGCCATAAAGCACGACGCGGGAAAGCGACGCGGGATTTTCCGGATCGATTTGCGGCAGCAGGATGTGCGCGGTCATGATCATGGGCACGCCGGCGGCGACCGCCGCGGCGAAGGGAACCAGTTCCGCGGACTCCAGGCGCTCCATCGTGCCCTTGAAGACGGGCAAATCCAGATGCGGATCCACGGCCGCATCGCCGTGGCCGGGAAAATGTTTCGCGCAGGAAAGCACTCCGCCCGCCCGCAATCCTCTATCAAATGCGACGCCCATTCGCGCGACGCCATGCGGATCGGCGCCGAAACTTCGGTCCTTCGTGACGGGGCTTTCCGCGTTCACATGCAGGTCCAGCATCGGCGCGAAATTCAGATTGCATCCCGCAGCGCGAAGTTCCACGGCCATGGCCCGCGCCATTTCTTCCACCAGTTGCAAATCGCCGGCGCGGCCAAGTTCCGCCGCCGAGGGCCACGCCGTAAATGGTTCGCGCAGGGCAAAGCGCGTTCCGCCCTCCTGATCGATGCCGATCAGCACCGGGCGCCCCGCGGCGCGGCGAATTTCCGCCGTAAGTTCCCGAAGATGCTCCACGCTCGAGTAATTGCGCTGGTAAAGAACCACGCCCGCAAGGCCCTGCGCGAGATACTCCGCAAGTTCGGCGGGCAGGGAATCGCCCTCAAAGCCCAGCAGGAATCGTGCAAGTACGGAATCACGCGTCTGTGTTTCGGGCTGGATCCGTGTGTTCATCTGATATGATTCGCGCGGCGCGTGAAAATCCGCGGAAGGAAAAGGCTAACGGGAGAAAGGGAGCAAGTCAAAGTGAGAATCGAATCAAGGGCGCCGACGCGGATCGATCTGGCCGGAGGCACGCTGGATATTTGGCCGCTGTACCTGTTTCACGAGGGCGCGCTGACTGTGAATTGCGCGATCACGCGATACGCATCGTGCACCATCGAGACCGCGCCGGAAAAATCGCGCCGCATCGTTCTGGTTTCGCGCGACACCCACCGCAGGGAATCGTTTGCGTCGTTCGATGCGCTGTGCCGCGCGCGGCGCTACAAGCTGCCTTTGCTGGCGCATCTGGTGCGATTTTTCCGGCCGGCAGTGGGTTTCACGCTGACCACCGATTCCGAGGCTCCCGCCGGAGCGGGCATCGGAGGCTCGTCCGCGATGGCCGTGGCCATCTGCGCCGCGCTGGATCGCCTGACCGGAGCAGGCCTGCGCCGCGAAGACTGGATCCACATCAGCCGCGACATTGAAGCCATCGTCATTCGCGTCCCCACCGGCACGCAGGACCACTATCCTCCGGCATTCGGCGGCGCTGCGGCGATCGTTCTTGCGCCGGGCGGCGAGCGGCGCGAAGCTCTCGGCTGCGATCTCGATGATCTCGAACGCCGGCTGGTGTTGTGCTACACGGGCAAGCCGCGGCAGCACGGCATCAATAACTGGGAAGTTTTCAAGCGGCACATCGATGGCGACCGGCGCGTGGCGCAGAATCTGGAAAAAATCGCGGTCATTGCGCGGCAGGTGCGCGCCGCGATCGAACGCAGCCAGTGGAGCGAACTTGGCCGGCTGGTACGCGGCGAATGGGAATTCCGCCGCCGCAATCTGAAGACGATCTCGACGCCGCTGGTCGACCGCATCATTTCGTCCGCTCGGCGCAACGGCGCGCTTGGCGGAAATTTGCGGCGCGGGCGGCGGCGGCTGCCTCACGCTGGTGATCGACCCGGAAGCGCGCGCGCGCGTCGAAAAAGCGGTTATCGCCGCGGGCGGAACGCTGCTGCCCTTGCAAATTGACCGGGAAGGTGTTTTTCTTAAAGTCTCCTGAGGAGGGAAACCCATGAAAAAGCAGATTTCTATGGTTGTGCTTGCTATGGCAGTGCTGGTCTCAGTTTCGGCTGTATTCGCGCAGTCGCCGAAAGGTTGGATGGTGCGAATGGATCACAGTATGGGAGCTTCGGATCCGGATGCCGCAGGCGCCAACAAATTTGTAGCCTTGGGCTCGGGCTTTCACGCTACGAATCCCATGGCGGCCGTTTTCTGGAACCCGGCGAATACTGTCACCGGGAATTACACGCTCAAGGGTAAATTCTCGCTGATCAAAGCGGACGGCTACAACGAATATTACGGGCTGATCTTCGCCGGGAGCGAACTCGATGGGGCGGGACAAAATTATGTGTATTTCATGGTTTCCGACGACGGCACCTTTCTCATTAAGCGCCGAACGGCGCGAACACCACGCAGGCGTTTCGCATAAGACCCCGAATGGGGCGATGAAGAAGCCTGACGCCAGCGGCAAATGCACCAACGATCTTGAGGTCCGTGTGAAGGGCGAAAAAATCGATTTTGTCATCAATGGGACGGTGGTCACTACCCTGGCGAAAACTTTTCCGGCGGCTAAGACCGACGGCATCTATGGCATCCGCGTGAACCACCATCTCGAGGTGCAGATCGACGATTTCGGCGTATCCAAGATGTAAACAGCAGGACAGGCACTTTTGCCTGTCCTACAAGAGCTCCCGAACGCGGCCGCAATCCTGGTTTAGATTGAGCCATGCCGTGCACCAAAAAACCGGACAGGCAGGAGTGCCTGTACCGGCAATTCTGACCGATTCCCCTCAGGCGATCCACGTGGCGGGTCACGTTGGTTGGTGGTAAAATGCGCCTCGAAGGTGCTGAATGCTTCGGCTCGCCTCCATGATGGCTACGGCAGCGCTTCTTTTGAGCGCGGATATTGCTGGAGTGACGTTTGTCCGGCCCCCCGCCGAACCGGTTGCCCTCCCATCGGATCAAAGCGTGCCTGTATTGCCCGATATGTCCTCGGCAAGTACGCCGATCAGGGACAATCCGCACAGAAGAATACCCAGGACAACAGCGCCACTCCCCGAAAGGCCAAGGACACGCGCCTGCAGCCGGAGTCGCGGCTCACTCTGGTCCGTTTCGTGGATGGTGAGTTCGCGCGCGTTCTGCAACCTGTTCCATCCGGGAAAAAAGGGCTCCATGTGAAAGCGGGAGCCCCCGTCGATGAGAAGTCGCTGCATATGGCCGTGGGTTACTCCGGATCCGCGATCAATCCCGGCGACAGCGCGCAAATCACCAGCCTGGAATTCAAGGAGCGCCAAATTATCGTGGACATGAATGGCGGAGGGCGTGGAAAAACGAAGTTGCGCGACCGCATTCATATGGACGTCGGCGGGGTGCCCACGATGACCACGACCAGTTCGCAAGCTCCCGTGAACACCAATGCGGGCGCGACCATATATCTGGATTTTGACAAGCCCCTGCCAGACCTGACCCCCGACGAATTGAAGCACTACCTTTCCAGCATTCTCGATTTTTCCAAGCAGCGTTCCGCTGCCGTGCAATGGATCGACACCCTGCCTCCTGAAATCCAAAGCGCGATTGCCGATAAACGGCCCGCCGTCGGAATGGATCATGAGATGGTCCTGGCGGCGCTGGGACGGCCCGACCGCAAAGTCCGCGAAAAAGAGCCGGACGGCACCGAAACCGAAGACTGGATTTACGGCAAGCCGCCGGCTAAAACGGTTTTCGTGAAATTTGAGGGCGACAAGGTCACACGGGTGGAACAGTTCCCACAGTAGTCCCCGGGGACTCATGATAATTCGCCGAAAATTCTCATCCTTCGGTTCGGCTCTTGCGCGCGATCGCAAAATTTTCGTCGGCGTTAGACGCCGGCGCCACAAGAGTCCTGCATTTTTCGGCAAATTATACGAGTGATATTCCGCTTGGATACGAAAGGGAATTCATGAGGCAATTCATCGACCGGATTCGAGCGCGCACTTGGTCTGTCCTGCCGGTTCTTGTTCTGGCCGTCTCGGTCTGCGCCGCGCAAACGTTCGGCCCGGTTATCGAGGTTCCTAATCCAGCGAACGCGTCCGCGCAGCAAGCGAAACACTTTGTGATTCTGTTTCTCTCGACGGATTTCGTTATGACTACCCCGTCAAATATGGGGCGAAAATTTGCTGGCGATGGCCATGCGAGGCGCCAGCGCTCCCGAAGGCATGATCCCCTCGTACCCTTCGGTTACTTTTTCTAATCACTGCACGATTGTGACCGGGCTTTATCCCGAGCACACGGGATCGTCGCCAACAATTTTTACGATCCCGCGCGGAAAGAGCAATATAGCTACATGGACCCGAAATGTATCGGGGACGGCAGTTGGTACGGCGGCGCGCCGCTCTGGGTGTTCGCGGAGCAGCAAGGAATGCGTTCCGCTTGCTTTTTCTGGCCGGCTTCAGAAGCGGAAATTCAGGGCAAGCACCCCAGCTATTATATGCATTATGACGAGGATTTCCGGACGAAAAACGTGTGGAACAGATTCTGGCCTGGCTGCAGCTTCCGCCCGAGAAAAGGCCGCATTTTATTACCCTGTATTTTTCCGATGTGGACCACTCCGGCCACCCCTTTGGGCCCGATGCCCCCGAAACGGTGAGGCCGTCCGGCATCTGGACGAGATGATCGGAAAATTGGCCGACGGGATGGAATCGACGCATTTGCCGGTCGACCTTATCGTGGTTGCCGACCACGGGATGGAGAAGACGGAAAGGGATTGGGTGACCCTGGACCAATTTGCCGATCTGTCTCAGATGGATCGTCTGGACGTCGCTGTACGCAAATTCCGAGGAGGCAGCCGAGAAAGCGTACGAGTCCTTGCGCGGCGTGAGCGACGATTTTAAGGTCTACCGCCGAGCAGACGCACCGGCGCACCTACACTTTAACTCCAACCCGCGCGAGGGCGATCCGGTCGTTGTGGCTACCGGACCGTACGATTCGAGCTCACGATCCTATTTTCTTTGGAAATGGGAGAATGCCGGCCGCGGCCATCATGGATACGATCCTCCCTCGTTGCCCTCTATGAAGGCCATTTTCTTCGCCGCCGGGCCCGATATTCGGACCGGGGTGACGGTCACCCCTTTCGAAAATGTCGATATTTATCCCCTGATCGCCAGAATTCTCGGGCTGAAACAGGCGCGATCGATGGCAAGCTTCAAGCCTTGCGGCCAATCTTAGCAAACATTCCCAAAACTGACATTCCGACACATCTTAATAGTTTCAGGCGAATCCTTTTGACTTTTGCGTGTCGCGCCCTAGCATTTTAAATTCGAACTATTTAACCGGCTGATGACTTTGCGATTCACTCATCCGGAGGATTCATGCCGATCAAAGTGGGAATCAACGGTTTCGGCCGCATAGGACGAAACATGGTGCGCGCGTCGCTGGGAAATTCGGCGATCGAATTTGTCGCAGTCAATGACATCACCGACTCGAAAACACTGGCGCATCTGCTGAAATACGATTCCGTCCTGGGCAATCTTCACCAGAAAGTGACCCATACCGACGATTCCATCGCTGTCGACGGCAAGAGCTTCCGTGTGTTCAAGACGAAAGACCCGGCGGAGATCGACTGGACTTCGGTAGGGGCCGAAATCGTCATTGAATCGACGGGCCTTTTCACGAAAGGCAGCCGACGCGGCCAAGCACAAGCACGGCACGGTGAAGAAAGTCATCATTTCCGCGCCCGCTACGGGCGGAGACATAACCCTGGTTCTCGGCGTGAACGAAAAAATGTACGATCCCGGCCAAGCACCACATTATTTCCAATGCATCGTGCACCACCAATTGCCTCGCTCCTGAATCGCTAAGGTGATTCAAGACACCTTCGGGATTAACTGCGGCACGATGACCACGATTCACTCTTATACGAACGATCAGAGGCTTCTCGACCTGCCGCATAAGGACCTGCGGCGCGCTCGCGCCGCCGCTCTGTCCATGATTCCCACTTCAACCGGCGCGGCCAAGGCCCTGCACCTGGTCATCCCGGAATTGAAAGGCAAGATGGACGGCTACTCGATCCGCGTGCCCACGCCCAACGTGAGCGTGGTGGACGTGACCGTGTTCACGGACAAGCCGGTGACGGTCGAATCCATGAACGCGGCGCTGAAGCGCGCGGCCGACGGCCCCATGAAAAACGTCCTCGAATACACGGACGAAGAGCTGGTGTCCGCCGATTTCCGCGGCAATCCGCATTCCTCGATCGTGGATGCCGGCTGCACGCGCGTGGTGGGCACGAATTGCGCGAAAGTTCTGGCCTGGTATGACAACGAATGGGGCTATTCGAGCCGCTGCCGGGACCTGATTCAGCTGTTGGCGTCGAAGCTGTAGGGAGCGGTGACTGGTGACCGGTGACTAGTGACTGGTGATTCTTGGCTCGTGATTTGCGATTCGTAAATCGTAATTTGCGACGGGTGAACATCACCTCGCGATCCGTTGCGGAGCGTGCGATTTCGGTTTTTGTAGCGCAAGCTTCAGCCTGCGCGCTTTTCGCACAAGCTGAGGTAAATCGCGCAGGCTGAAGCCTGCGCCACCAAGGCCGTCTGCGGAAAAAAGGCCTTGGGATTTGTGGGTCGCGGCTTCAGCCGCGACATTGCAGGCGCAAAATCCGGGGGCTTTAGCCCCTGAAGTTCAACCTAGATGCCGCCGAACTGGCGGTTTAATTTCCTATGCGGTCTCCTACATAAAACCATGAACAAACTATCGATTCGCGACCTGGAACTTTCCGGCAAGCGCGTTTTTATTCGCGCGGATTTCAACGTGCCCCTCGACGCCGGGCGCGTCACCGACGATACACGCATCCGGGAAACTTTGCCGACGCTCGAATTCGCGCGATCACACGGCGCGCGCCTGGTCTCGCCTCCCACCTGGCAGGCCAAAAGGCAAGCCCGATCCGAAATACAGTTTGAAGCCCGTGGCCGCGAAGCTGGCGGAACTTCTCGGCGCGCCGGTGGACTGGCTGCCGGATTGCGTGGGCGCCGATGCCGAGGCCCGGAGCCGCGCCGCTGTCGCCAATGGCGGCGTGCTGCTGCTGGAAAACGTCCGCTATCACGCCGAGGAAGAAGCCAACGACGAAAATTTCTCGCGCCAACTGGCGGCGCTGTGCGACAGCTTGTTTGTATGCGATGCGTTCGGGTCGGCGCACCGCGCGCACGCCTCGGTCGTGGGGATCACGCGATTTGTAAAGCAGGCGGCGGCCGGATTGCTGATGGAACGCGAACTGGCTTACTTGGGCAAGGCGCTATCGAATCCCGAGCGGCCGTTCGTGGCCGTGCTCGGCGGCGCGAAAGTTTCCGACAAAATCGAAGTGGTTGAGAACCTGATGCGCGTTGCCGACGCGATGTTGATCGGCGGCGGCATGGCCTACACATTTTTAAAATCGCAGGGGCTGCCCATCGGGAAATCGCTGGTGGAAGCGGACAAATTGGACCTCGCGCGAAAATTGATTGCCGAGGCGAAGCAGCAGACCCTCCGGTTGCTCCTGCCGACCGATCATGTCCTGGGCGCGGAATTCAAGGCGGACACGAAGACGCAGATCACCAGCGTCAGCGCAGACGCCCGAGGGCTTCGGATGGGGCTCGATATCGGGCCGGACGCGGTCGCGAAATTCAGCGCCGAGTTGTCGCGCGCCAGGACGATCGTGTGGAACGGTCCAATGGGCGTGTTCGAGATGCCTGCATTCGCCAAAGGCACTCTGGAAATTGCGCGCGCGGTGGTTGCGGCAACGGCCCAGGGCGCAACGTCCATTGTCGGCGGAGGAGATTCCATGGCCGCGATTCACGCGGCGGGGCTGGCCCGACAAGGTTTCGCACGTTTCACCGGTGGCGGCGCTTCGCTCGAATTCTTTTACGGCAGCGAACTGCCGGGCGTCGAGGCGCTATGGCCCGACAGGAAGTGGACCGAGCAGCAAGGCAAAAAGCTTTAACACAGAGGACACAGAGGGCCACCAGAGAAAAGCAAAAACGTGAGCCAAACTTGGTTCGCGATTTGAATCCCAGCGCGTGCAAATTGCAATTATAATTTTGTGTCCTCTATTTTCTTTGTGTGTAAGCACTTAGCATTTAGCAGTTAGGCCCTAGCCAGCGGCCGCAACACCGGAAGAGGCGCGATGCGACAACCCGTAATCGCAGGGAACTGGAAGATCTATAGGACGCAGGCGGAAACCCGCGCGTATTTGGCGGCGGACCCCCCGCTGGTGGCGCGCTCGACGCATTGCGACATCGCCGTCGCGCCGCCCTTTACGGCTCTGGCGGCGGCCGTGGAAGCCGCGAAAGGCACCGCCATTTCGGTCGCGGCGCAAGACATACAGTGGGAAGCCGAAGGTGCCTTCACGGGCGAAGTTTCCGCAGGCATGCTGGTCGAGACGGGATGCAGCGCCGTCCTCATTGCCCATTCCGAACGCCGCCAATTCTTCGGCGAAACCGACGAGCGTGCCAACAAGAAAGTGAAAGCGGCGCTTGCAGCGGGGCTCGCCCCGCGGGTCTGCGTGGGCGAGACCCTGGCCGAGAGGGAAGGCCGCAGGACCGAGGAAGTCCTCGAACGCCAATTCCGCGGCGGCACGGCCGCGTTGACCAGTGCCGAGTTCTCGCGTATCATCCTTGCTTACGAGCCGGTATGGGCGATTGGCACGGGCCGCACGGCAACACCGGAAATGGCGGCCGACGCGCACCGGTTCTTGCGGCAGCAGGCAGCGGCGGCTTTTGCTCCCCGAACGCGCTGCCGGACTGAGAATCCTCTATGGCGGCAGCGTCAAACCCGACAATATCAAGGGATTGATGGCGCAGATGGAAATTGACGGGGCGCTGGTCGGCGGCGCCAGTCTGAAGGCCGAGGCGTTTGCCTCGATCGTGAATTTTTGAAGGATCGACACGGCAATGCCAAGAGAAGTGAAATGGGCGATATCGCTGGCGGTCGGCGCGGGTCTGCTCTTCACAGGCTGGCGAGTTTATTTTGTTCTGGTCACGTTGCACGTGGTGATTTGCGGGCCTTTTGATCATCGTGATCATGCTGCAAAGCGGCGAGGCGGCGGACCTGGCGAGAGCGTTCGGCGGGGCGGGCAGCCAGACGGCATTCGGCCCGCGCGGCGCGGCCACGTTTCTTTCCAAGGCCACCACATGGTGCGCCATCATGTTCATGCTGACATCGATGGCCATGACCATGCACCAGAATACGGTCGTTGCATCCTCCGGGAGTTCCGTGCTTCAGCAATTTTCGAAGACGTCGAAGACTCCGGCCCCGGCGGTTCCTGTCGCTCCCGTAGCACGGCTCCGGCCCCTGCAGCGCCTGCTCCGGCGCCGTCGAAATAAGGTTTTCCGTATAGCTTTGGGCGGCTGTTTTTCCGGCCGCAGTGCAATACGTTGCTTCATCACCTCTCGCGGAAGTGGCGGAACTGGCAGACGCACCATCTTGAGGGGGTGGCGCCGTAAGGCGTGGGGGTTCGAATCCCCCCTTCCGCACCAGCTATTTTACAAAGCCCACAGAAATGTGGGTTTTTTCTTTGCTATCAACAGGTTACAGACGATCTCCGCCGAAGTAGACTGGACCCGATTGTGGTAGATTGGGGGGGGAACCTATTTTGTGCCATTCTGTGCCATTTATGCGGTCCGTTTGAGCAGCATAGAAGCTAGCTTTACTGGCACTGGTCTAGCGGCTGGCACCGTATTATGGCTCAGGAAGAACTCCAACGTCTCTTCGCGGAACCGGAACAACCATAGGGATAGCGGATATACGCGATCCGGATTTCCCGTACCATTTGAGCAGGGTCTTTTTAGATGCCCAACAGCTTCGAAACGTACGCCCAGAGCATTTCTCGTTACATCGTTGACTGCTCAACAATTAGAGGGAATAGTGAGGGGGCACTACAAAGCACTGTCGCTCGTGGAACCGAGCCTTCCGCCGGATTCGCGATTCTCGCTTCCATCTGCCGCAATAGCGTCACAATCTGATCCGGTTTGTATTTTTTCATCGGCATGTCCAGCTCTTCTTTAGAGTAATTCACTTTCACTCTCGCTGGACAATTTCAAGCCACCCCCGTCATGCGGAGTTCCCTGCCATCCGCGAAAACCAGCTTCAGGGCAAAGCCAACCAGTGAGCCGTCCTTCGCCGGATAGCAGGTAACTGCGACCTGATCTCCCGGCTTGATACTGTTCTTGGTCCAGCCGATTTTGACCAGCTTCCCGGGGCTATAGGTCTCGGTACTCCAGTGCGTGACATTGCCCTTATCATCCTTGACGTCTAGGAAGATTTGGACGTGGGGATTGGCCCAGACAAATTTGGTGACGGTTCCCTTTATGGTAACCGGCGTGGTTGTGTCGTACGCCGCAGTTCCGTGGTGCGCGAATGCCGGAACGTATGCCGGCATAATGCACAGAATCATGGCAAAAAAGACTCCAAATTTCCACCGCATAGCTTTTACCTCCGGATGGTAGTTTGCCAACCAAATAGAGTTCAAATTGGAAGGCCGCAATTATTGTGCACGGCAATTATCAGATGTATATTATGGCCAGTTCAAGCAAACGAACTGGGAAGTTTGGCATGGATAAAAGATTTTTGGCCTTTTTCGCTGCGGCGATCTGCCTTGCTTTGTCCGTCTTTGTGCTGGGTCTTGCACCCCTGGCCGCTTCGATCCCAGGTATCTTCGTACGGATTGATGCCCCAGGCGCTGGCAAGGATTCCGGACAGGGCACCACGCCCCAAGATATTAACGAAAACGGCGAGATTACTGGATTCTACAAAGATGCAAACAGCGTGCTCCACGGCTTCGTGCGGCACAAGGACGGCGCGTTTACTACCTTCGATGCGCCGGGTGCGAGCAAAGTAGCCGACCTGGGTACATCTCCGCAGAGCATCAACAACCACGGGGAGATCGTAGGATATTACGTTACGAATCCCAATGCTGTGCGACATGGTTTTGTGCGACACAAGAACGGCACGTTCACCACAATCGATCCTGCAGGGAGTTTCGGTACCGTCGTCCAGAGCATTAACGCGGAAGGGAACATCACTGGGAACTATGTCGCTGCCGATTCGGTGCATGCATTTTTGCAGACCAAGGACGGCACGTTTACGCCATTCGATCCGCCGAATAGTTACAATACCGCGCCCCAAAGAATCAAAGAAAGTAATGAGATCGTGGGGTACTTCGGGGACGTGAACGATGCGCTTCATGGTTTTCTGCGGCACAATGACGGCACCTTCGAAACGTTCGAAGCTCCAGGCGCGAGTACAGGTGAGGGCGTAGGCACGTTTGCCATGGATGTCAACGCGGCCGGTGAGATCACGGGGTATTACAATTCCGGCCCATACAAAGGACTTCATGGTTTTATCCGGCGCAAGGACGGCACGTTCATCACCTTCGATCCTCCGGGAGCTATCACGGATAACGCGCCGCATCAGGACACTGACGGGTACCTGGTTCGGCCTGTTACCGGTCCCATGAGCATCTCCGAGGACGGCGAAGTTGCTGGGTACTTCGGAGACGGTACGGGTGTGAGCCATGGCTTTGTCCGGCATAAGAACGGTACCTTCAACACGTTCGATGCGCCGGGCGCAAGCCAAACGAACAGTCTGGGTACGCTTGCACAGACCATGAATCAGGCCGGAGACATCGTGGGGTACTTGTACGCGGCCCCGGACGGTGTGATCCATGGTTTCTTGCTGAAACGATCCGCGAGTTCGGCGAACACGCCTGCGGCAAAAGCACCGAAGAAATCGCAATAAGGCAAAGGAGGCACGACGGTTGGCAACGATGTGCCTCATGGCGATAGTCTAAGCCGCCCGCGACACCAGGACTGCCATCAGCAAGCGCCCGACTTTTCCCTTGTTAGTGCAATTTCCCGCGATTGCCGCTGCCCAGAAGACATTGATGATCTGCCGGTTCGCCGTAAGCTTCACCACAGGTCCCAGCGCCACTCGCCGCCGCTAATCAGCACCCAACACATTAAGGCCGTAGCAACTAGCCCGGTTAGAAGCACCAGAGTACTTAGAAATATGCTGCCTCGGAACTGTCCCATGTCAGGCCTCCTTCTACGCAAAGCCTATGCCCTATGGGGAGGATAATACGCTTATTTTCGCTGAATCATGAGTTGAAATTTACCGTGGCGGCTACTTCTTCTTCATGAAGCCATCGAAGTACGCTCCCTCTGCCCATATCGCGGTCAACCTATCGCAGGTTTTCTTTTCAACTTCAATAAACGTCTTGCCATTTGGAGGGGCCCCTTATAGGCTCCCTTCTGCGAGCCTATCCCTAGCATGTCAGCGGCACGGCAAAACGGCGGGGAATTCCACGGCCCAAACGCGCCATGTTGTTTTAACTAGGGGGATGCAAAAAGTTTTGGCAGGGCCGCCGATTCAAATGGAGAGTCTTTTGGGAGGGATTACATGAAAAAAATTGGTTTGATGTTTTTGATGCTGGCGATCGGCGTGACCGTCGGCATCCGAATTTCCGGCAAGTTGTCGCCCGTCCAGGGGCAGGCCAAGCCTGGAACGGGATTCGCCGCCGTCCCGGGACTCGAGGGCGGTCAGGATCTGACCGGCGCGTACGATGTGGTGAGGAACTGGCCGAAAGACGTCAGCACCTTGCCCGGAAATGAAAAGTGGACGTACGGCGCGGGCGAAAGCGTCTTCGCCGAAAGCCCCAATCGCATCTATGCTCTGTACCGCGGCGAATTGCCGAAGATGGCCCCTCCGAAGCCGATGCTGCTGCCGCAAGCCGGCCCCAGCATCAGTTTCCCGGTCGCAGGCTTCTGGCGCGATGCCACCGTGGCCTCGCTGCCCGGAACCGGCGGCACCGATCAGGACACCCGGGAATGGTTGACTTCCTGGGAAGGAAGGTCTCCTGACCTCGGAATCAAGGGCCCGCCATATCGCACACTGGGCGTGGACGCGAAGTGGGAGAACTGCCTGATCGTTTACGACGGCGCTGGAAACATTCTTGAGACCTGGAAGCAGTGGGACAAGCTGTTCCGCCGGCCCCACTCCATTTACATCAGCCCCTACGATCCCGACAAAGACATATGGGTCGTGGACGACAACATGGACGTCATCTACAAATTCTCGCATGACGGCAAACAGCTCCTGCAGACGATCGGAACGCCGGAAATTCCCGGGGCGGACGCCAATCACTTCAACCGTCCCACGTACCTGGATTGGCTGCCGGATGGCACTTTCTTCGTCTCCGACGGCTACACCGGAACGCGCGTCGCCAAATTCGACAAAAACGGAAAATTCCTAATGCAGTGGGGCATTAAGGGCGGCCCGCGCGGCGGAGGCGATAACGAGCCAGTCGAAACGCGTCCCGGCTATTTCAGCAACGTGCACGGGGTCGCCATTGACCTGAAGACCCGCCACGTTTTCGTGAATGACCGGAACAATCACCGCATCCAGGTATTCGATGAAAACGGCAAGTATCTATACGAGTGGAAGATTAACACCAACCCTTCCAGCCTCCACTTGCTCTACATCGGATCCGGAAACACCATCTGGACCTTCGATCGCACCACCAACAAAATGATTGAGTATGACCTGCAAGGCCATCTGCTGTACACCTGGGGAAGCATGGGTCCCTATCCGGGCTTCCTCTGGGGGGTGCACGGGGTGAGCGTGGATGATGACGGCAATCTGTATGTCGCGGAAGTGGACGCAGGGCGCATACAGAAGTTCACGCCGAAACCTGGAGCCAATCCCGAGTTTCTGATGGCCAAGCCGGTCAAACCGGTCTGGAAGTAGCGCCGAGAAATAAAACGAGGCTGGGCGGGCCGCGATTTGCCGCGGCCGGCCCAGCTTTTTGTTTTTTCACCGATTGTTTTTTTCATTTGTAGGGGCACGATATATCGTGCCCCTGCGGCCTCAGGACCTCGCCGGTCAGCCATTGCGGCCGCCGGGGAAGCCAAAACGCAAATCCTCGCCATGACCGGAGAAATGTGCTTTATACTCACCTCGTTCGATAGGACAAATTGGAATCCCGCACAATACAAACTGGGGGAATGATTTTATGAAATCAAGAATTTCGAATATTCGGCTGGCCTTGATCATTGCCTTCTTTTTTGGAGCCTCGATGGGCGCCAGGGCGCAAAATAATTCCAAGGGGATTCCGCCCACATCGATCCCCACGTTTTCCACCGACGATGTAGCCCGCACGGGTTTCTTCTATGCCGGCGGGAAATATGTCGGAGCGCCGGGCAAGGAAGTCATGGACGGCGCCGAATACGTGGAAGTGATGGTTCCGAAAAAAGTTCGTCATCCGTATCCGGTTGTAATGTTCCACGGCGCGGGGCAGACCGGCACGGACTGGCTGCAAACTCCCGATGGACGAGCCGGCTGGGCCTATCTCTTCCTCAAGCAGGGCTATAGCGTATACATGGTGGACTATCCGGCGCGCGGGCGCTCGGCCTATGTTCCGGACGAGGACGGAAAACTGGCGATTCGTACAGCTCCCAACCTGGAAGAGATTTTTACGGACATTGCCGAGCTGGGGAATTGGCCAAATGCCAAAAAGTCCACCGAATGGCCAGGCGAAGGCCCGAATAAGGGGAAGATGGGCAATCCTGTCTTCGACAATTTCGCCAAGACGCAAGTGCAGTTTCTAGCGGGCGGCAAACAGGCGCAATTGAATCTGGATGCGCACATTGCGCTGCTGGACATGATCGGCACGCCCGTCATCCTGCTCACGCATTCGCAGGGCGGCGAGTTCGGCTGGCAGATCGCGGACGCGCGGCCGAAACTTGTCAAAGCCATCATCACGGCAGAACCGGCCGGCCCTCCGATCCACGGCGTCGACATCGCGAAGATCGCGTACAACGATAGACCGAATCTCGTCTGGGGCGTAACGTCCCTCCCGCTCCACTACGATCCGCCGGTGAACGATCCCGCCGAATTGCAGCCCGTCCTGGAGGAAAAATCCGAGGGGCCCGACGTGGTCCCATGCTACGTGCAAAAAGAGCCCGCTCACAAATTGGTCAACCTCAAGGACATTCCTGTCCTGGACGTCTCGGGACAAGCCAGCTATCACCGCATATTCGATTCCTGTATTCCCAAGTGGCTGAACCAGGCGGGAGTGAAGGCGGAGTACGTGAAGATGGAAGATGTCGGGCTGACCGGCAATGACCATCAAATGATGATGGACAAGAACAGCGACGCGATCGCGAAGTATTTTTTGAGCTGGCTCGACAAGCACGTTCGGTAGCAATCGCCGAACCGGCGGGATCGGTCTTTTCAGACGAATTTTTCTCTAATTTCACTTGGGAGCGAATAAAACCACCGGGTCGCTCCGCTCATCGCACGATCAGGGCCGGCAAGATCGAAATGGGTCGCCGAAAAAATCACCGGCCCATTTTTCATTGTCATTCACGCTACCGCCTTAAACTGAATTTTAGCGGATACGCCTAAAGAGGAAAGAATTCTGAGCATCAGGTCGGTTGAGATATCTCTGGTGTTCCGGTTAACGAGCGCGGTAACCCTGGTCCGCGAAGTATGCGCAAGCTTTGCCACTTGGGCATGAGTGAGCCCTTTATCCTTGATCACCTCGACAATTTTATCGTTCAGATCGCTACGGATCTCGATTTCAAGCCCATCCGCCGGTGAAAGGCCCAATACCTCCACGAGTTCTTTCGCCGATCGAGCAATGATCGCTTTATTTTTTTTCATCGAGTAACTCCTTCAATCGTTTCTTTCCGGCATCAATTTCATTTTTAGGCGTCTTTTCGGTTTTCTTCACGAACGCGTGAAAAACCAGAACCTCGTCGGCAAGCCTCGCCAGGTAAAACACCCTATAAGCGCCTCTTCAGATCCTTGAGCCTGAGTTCCTCTACACCCGCTCCAACAGAAGTCATGATCCGTGAAAGAGGCATCCCCAGCGTTTCGCCCTTTTGAATGTGGAAGATCGCTTTGCCCAGCTCCCGTCTGACTTCCTCCGGGAAGTCCTGAATCGCAGTCTTGGCCTTGGGATGGAATCGAGCAGGCTTCACTTCGGCAATGTCCCATATCTGGGACGTGGCGTCAAGTCTCCATGTTTTCCGCACTTCAGCGGGTATACTCCTCCTGGATAGCGTACCTGCCCTTGTACCTACTCTTTTAGAGCTTTCGGCGTTGTCCTCGAACCCAAGACAAACCACGGTGCCTGGGGCAAGAAGCGGCTCGTCTGCATCATCGACAAGTGCACCAAACTCCGCCCTACCCGTTTCCTCATTTAGTTGCCCGCGCCGGATTTCTCATGTACATTTCCTTCGATCCTTCCTAGGACTTGGCGACTTGTCGTCCCCTGTCGCTGTTGGAGGTATACGGCTATGAAGCGTCATCATCGGCCGCCTGTTTTTCTTCTTTTAGTCTTTTTGTGCGCCTTGGGTGTGCCCCAGGCTGGCGCTCAAAGTCTCGGTCTCATTTCCGCCTCACTGTCTTCCGCCCAATCTCGGGTTCCGGAAACTTCCGCCGAAGCAGCTTCGAGTCCTCAAGAAGTTGCGGCGATTCCCGGGCCGTTGCGGTCGTTCATGAGGATGGCGGCGATCAGCCAGAAGGTTTCTCCCGACGAAGTGCTGCCGCTATTGGCCCGCAATGTGGTTGCCAACGGCTATGCCGGCGGAAAACCCACGGAATTTTTGGTTCTGGTGAATTGGTACCTGGATCAAGCGCGGGAATTGGAAGCGCTGGCGGGAACGGCGGGCGCGATTCATGTCACGAATTGCGAAGACGCCAAACCCCTGCTCACGATTCTGGGCTACCGGCTGCGGCAGCCCTGCGGGCCAAATGCGGCGGTGGAAACGGCCAATGCGGACAGGGCATTTCTTACGATTGATTCCGGATTTCCGCTGGCGGAACTCGAAGAGACGCTGCGCGGAGGCAAACCGTTCGACCTGCCGTACTCTTCCACGAAGGTTCCGGTGCTATTCAAGGCCGGCGATTGGGTGCTGAACGAAAAAAACGCCAACCGGGGCGTGGTTGACTCCATCCTGCGCGATCCGGCGATGGCCCGCCTGTACTGGGCGCTATCCCGCATGGATACGGAAACCTCCCATTTCTTGTGGCAATCGCTTGGTCCGAAGAGGCTGATTCCCGGCGGCGCAGTCCTTGATTTCTACGGCAGCCACATCAGCGTGCGCGGCGGCCGAGTCATCGTGCCGGGAGGAGCGGCCTCGGAACCGGCCTGGAAAGATTTGGTGGGTGCGAGTCCGAATTCGCCCGCGGAATTTGTGGCCAAGCTGCTGGCCAAGGATGACGGCTGGCTGGCGGCCTACTTCGACGCGCTGTTGCGCACGGACGCCACGCAGCAAGCCTACTTCACCGAGCCCCGCCGATTGCAGCGATTTTATGAAGCCTTGCGCGGACAAAATATTTCCCCGAATCCGACCAGGCATTCTTTCCGCCCGGACCAGGGACTGTTCTTGCTGGTCACGCGACTTCAACTGGATCCCAACGGCCAGGCGCATATCCCGGGGAATTTGGACGTTTGGAAGGATGTCCTGCGGCGCAAAACCGAATCCAAGGTTCTTCGCGAATGGGGCAAGCGAGCCGGCGGGTGGAGCAATTCCGAACAGGTTGTGGAAGGGATGTTCGGTGTATCCAGAATGTCTTTGGGAACAGGGCCGCTGCAAGATTTCCTGGCGCTGACGGAGATTGACCGGGGACGCTCTCCCGAGCAGCTCTTGAGTGTCCAAACGGATCACCTGCTGGCTGATAAATTCCCGCGATTCGGCGATCAATATCCGATCTTTGCGGAATTTCACGCGCTGAACGATGTCTCGGTTACCCGATTTCTCGCGGTGGCCGAAAGTCTGGATCAAATTCCGGACCTGCTGCAGAGGACCGATGCGCTCGGCATGTTCGAGGCCAATATCGGACTTTGGCAAATCCTGGCGCGGCAGGGAGAAATTCCCGACGCGAGCCTGAACGATTCCTGGCAAAAGATCGTCAATCCGTTTTCCTCGCTCCACACTTCCGCGCAGATTTTTGTGGCGGGGAAGACGGCGCTTGCGGAACTTCTGCGCGCCGCGACCGGCAAACCCTCCCTTTCGCAGGACCAGATCCTGGCATTGCTGGCGGGCCCCAATCAGGCCAGCCGGGAGGGACAAGCGCTGCGGTCCGAAATGGCCAGCCGAATGCGCCAGGTGTTGGACGACCAGCGCCTTGTTTCCCTGGACACGCTGCTGGCGCTGGGCGACGGCCTGAATCAATTGGCCAAGGGAAAAGACGTTGGCGAATCCATGCTTTCTCTTGCCGGAGAGTTGCGCGAATTCGAGATGCCGAAGCCGCTGTTTACCACGCGCGAACGCAGCGAACTCGCCTCCGGACTCTACAGCAATCGCCACACCGTCCTGCAAATGAGGACGGATTTGACCAAGGTGATCAAATCGCCCGGCAGCCCCGCCGAATTAATGGAGGCGCAAGGCTTGCTTGCGCCTTTTCTGAGGGACACGCTGGTTGGGCTGAACTACGCCTATTACGAGCCGCCGGGCGCGCAGATGCTTCACCACAATCCGCTGTTCGTCCGCTCGCATGATTTTTCGGGTGGCGCTTATTCGGGCGAGGTCGCCGATGCCGAGGAACAGACGTGGCGTTCGCCGCGCTTGTTTGGGCAGGGCTGGACGGCCAGCGGCGGCGCGCACTTGATTGGGTCGCTGGCCGATTTGCCCTACGTTCTTGCGAAAGTGGAACAGGATTTTATCGTGCCGCAGAATGTGCAGTCGCTGATCTGGGACGATCTGGTGCCGGACTTCATGACCAGCGCGGTGGTGTCGCGATGGTGGAGCGTGACCCGGAACGAACTGCATGCCGTGGCCCTGTATCAGCGCACGGGAGAAGAACTTCTGACCTCGGCCGCGCAGGATGAAACGGTGCGGCAGAAGACCGTGAATATCCTCTCCGACCGCATGCTCCCCCAGCGATTGGAACAAGTGGACGCGGCGCTGCGCTCGGCGAGCCCGGACGATGCCCTCGCCCTTACTTCTCCGGCGGAGACCTTTTATCTGGCGTACGAGTTTCGCCGCCGATATTCCAGGGACAAGGCGCTCGGTGGCCCTGCCGGGACGGAACTGGACGATCTGGTGACTCGGTTTCCGGTGGAGACCAGTTGGGACCGCCTGTCGGAGGATTTTGGCGTGCCGCATCCCGCGCTGGCGCAGAACAACGCCCGCGAGCTGATGAATCTGAAACCCATTCCCGCCTTTCTGGGATTCTCCAGCCGTTTGCTGGCCGAATCCTGGGATTCCAATAATTTGTACTGGGCCCGTTTGGCGGACGAGATGGGATATTCGCCGATGATGTTGAACCAACTGGTTCCGCAGTTGACGCGGCGCATGGTCGAACAGACGTTTGCCACGCATCTGGAAGATTGGCCGGCCGTGCTTCGAGCGATGCGTGAAACCGGGGAGGAATTCCGGCAGGGCAAGATTGCCGCGCTGCCGAAAACGAGCCCTGCTTCCAAGCTGTAGCAAGTATCGGGCGGGCGTTTAATTGTCAGGCTGAGGCTTGGGTTCCGGGAAATATACCTTGGGGATTAGACGAGGGGCCAATGGCGAAACGATATGCGATGCTCTCGATGGCGGTTCTGATTCTGCTTTCCGGCTGCGCTGTCTGGGTGGCGGCCGGCGACCCCGGCCAGGACAACGGCAATAGCGTTATTCGCGTGGTCGTGGCCATGGTGCAGTTGAATGTGGCGGTGACCGACAGCAAAGGGAACTACGTGACCGGACTGCGCCCCTCGGATTTCATCATCTCCGAAGACGGCATCACGCAAAATATCGCGACCTTCGAGCAGGGCAACGAAGGCCCGCAAAATGTGTCGGAAGGCGCGCAGTCCGCCGCCGCGCCGAAGGTGGATAACTTCGCGTCCGCGCTCCCGAGCGCGCTCCCAAGGAACCCCCGCGCGGCGGCGCCCAGACGGAGTCCATGGAGGGAATTGCCTCCGCGGTGAGCGGCGCCAATGTTTTCATTTTATTTGACACCAGCAATTATATGTTTCGCGACCGCGGATTTGTTTTTGCGCAGGATTCCATCGCTGAATTCGTCCGCTCCCTGGATCATCCCTACCGCGTGGCGTTCTATTCCTATAGCCGCGATTTCTTCCGGGCCGCTTCGCTTACCACGGACCGTTCGCAAGTGCTTCGCGGCGTGCGCGCCACGGTGAACGGCGACGATTCCGCGCTTTACAACGCGCTCTTGATGACGCTGAAAGATGCCGCCCAATATTCCGGCAGAAAAGTGGTGGTTGTCTTTTCCAACGGCCCCGATAATTCCAGCATGGTCGCTCCGGAAGACGTGGATGAGCTGGCTCAGTCAGAGGGCATTCCGATTTACATGATCAGCACGCGCGAGGCGAAGCTCGACCCCTCGTCCGCCACGGTTTTTGAGCGCATGACGACCAGCACGGGCGGCGAAGCCTATTTCGCAAAAAACTGGAAAGACCAGCGCGACGCTTTTGCTTCGATCCGCGATGACCTGGCGCACCTGTACTTTCTCAGCTACTATCCTCAGCCCAATCCCAATCGTGGTTGGCGCGCCATTACCGTAAAACTCGCGGACCCGAAATTGAAGAAATACCGCATCCGGACTCGCAGCGGCTATCGCCCGATCCCCGTCCATGCCACCGTGGACGCCGCCACGCCCGCCGGATAAATTTCCCGGTTTCCGAATCCTTGCCCCAAGCCGCGGCTCCGGCTGCGCAGTTCGGAAAATTCCTGAGCGTTTCGAGTCCGGAACGCTCGATCCGTAGGAAGAGACATTGATGTTTTTTCGCAAACTATTCAGCCTGTTTGGTTTCCGCCTTCGCTCCCACCGTATGCGAACCACATTGAACTGGCCGCAAAAACAAAATTGAATCTGCCGCTGTTTCAAGACTACCCACTTGCAGACTACTGTCCGTTCGTACAGTGGTATTTTTTCCCAGCACCCATCTAAGCTGATTCGGGCGCGGGATTTATTTGGAGCCCGCTGAACATTCCGACCAGTTGGGATCTGCTGAACCCGCCGGTAAATTGACCGCGAATGGTTGCGATCGATTCTGGGGAATGGGGGAAAAGAAATTGCCGGGAAGGAAACCAACGCACATTGCCGCCCGCGGAACCAGTCCGGACGGCTCCAAACAGGAACGCAGAAAATATCCCCGTTTCCTCGTGACGGTTCCGATTGAGGCCAGTTGGCGCGGCCCGGACGGCATCGCCTTCAAGGCTCAGGCTATCGCCAAGCAGGTCAACGCGAATGGCGGACTACTGGAGATGGATCATTATCCGGAAACGGGCAGCAGGATTACGCTCACCAATTTCCTGTCGGCCGAATCCATCGAGGCGCGCGTATTGGCTACGCCTCACTCACGGGAAGGTGTTTCCCGCGGCATCATTGTCGAGCTCATTGTTCCGAACGAAAGTTTTTGGGGAGCGAACTTTCAGGTAAAGAAAACCAGCGTCGAGCTGCAAAAGCTCGAAAAGTCCCTGCATGCCGAGGGAATCGATCCTCGTTTGCTCAACGAATTCCGCGACGCGGCCGATTACATTCGCACCGTCTCGCTGGCCGTTCAACAGCTGCGCGAACGCCAGCTCCACGGGCGCGATGATTCCGAGGTCGCTTCCGTGATTGTCGCCGAGCGCGTTCGCCGCACCACAAATCTGTGCCTGGAAGTGATCACCGATATCGACGCCGCAAAAGTGTCAAGCGAGACCAAAGGAGTGGACGAACTGTACCATTCTCTCGAACAGGTGTGCGACCGTTTGAGCCATATCCTCAAGAGCCGCGAACCCGGACGCTACGTAACCAGCCGTAAGTAGCCGCGGCACGCAAAGCCGGCCATTAGAACCGAATCACCAGCCCGGTGGACAACCTCAAGCTGTGCTGCGTCGTGCCTGAGAATCGCGTCATCACGTCATCGGCTTGCACCATCCGCCACGAAAACAGCGGCGCTACGCGCAAGTCGATCCCGCCCCCGACGGCTCCCGCAAAGGATGTCTGCGCGCCGTTACCCTGGTGATGCCCGACCCCTCCCAGAACATGGAAGTAAGGAGAAATTCTGCCCGGGAAGGAAATCTGCGGCCCTACCATGAAATGAAGTGTCCGAGCATCCGGTTGAGACGGGCAAACCGTAATGCCCGTCCATGTCCGCGGCAAGGCCCAACCAGGGGGCAACCTTGTATTTTCCCTCGATTTCCCACCCGTTCAGATTGCGTCCCGGCGTGCCGCCATACCGCTCGAACGTATAGCCGCCGAATATTTCCACGTGATCTTGCGCCCGGGCGGTAAGTGAAATCAGGAAAATGAAACCCAGCAGCATTGACAGTCTTCGTACCATGAATATCGCCTCCGGGAAAATGGTTTGAATTCGAATTCGCGGCGCCAAAAGACGCATGAATTCGAGCTGCGGGCAATGGGGGCAGACTACATTATTAGATTATGAAATCATCTCCGTAAGTCACTCGGGTATTGCTGGAGAAAACTACCCTTGTGTTCAAAAAGACCTCATCGGCCCGCCTTGTCCTCAATTCAATTGGCGGGGTTCATTCTGCGCTGGCAACAACTGGATGGGACGATATGCAGAAGAGAATTCCCGAAATAATTCTTCTGGCTATTGCCGGCGAGGCGGCGTAAAAATGGCTGGCAGAAAGCACCCTTCCAGCAACCGGTGCAAGTCGGGGCTCTGTAGCAAGGAGGATCAAATGAATCCAGGAACCGGCATGGCGAATCCGAAAAGAGGCGACCGCGTTCGTATGGCCGAACAAGAAGGTGTATTTGAGATTGCCGAGATCAACTCGCTGATGCAGACGGCAAATCTGAAATTGACCGACGGGCAAGGCCACATCACGCGCAATGTGCCTTGGACTTCGCTGAAGCCTCTCGATAAGAAGTAAAAGAAACTTCAGCGGAGCCGCGGCCCGCGATATTTCTTAAACGCTGTTCTCGAGGAACGAGCGCAGGTTCCTCGACCGTGATGGATGTCGAAGCTTGCGCAGTGCCTTGGCTTCGATTTGCCGGATGCGCTCGCGTGTTACCGCGAACGAGTGTCCCACTTCCTCCAGCGTGTGCTCGGACCCGTCTTCCAGCCCGAATCGCATTTTGATCACGCGTTCCTCGCGCGGCGTCAGCGTCTTCAGCAGGGATTCGGTCTGCTCCTGCAGGCTGATGCTGATGGCGGCATCGGCCGGAGACACCGAGGACTTGTCCTCGATGAATTCGCCAAGATGCGAATCTTCTTCCTCGCCGATGGGAGTCTCCAGCGAAATGGGCTGCTGGGCGATCTGCCGGGTTTTCCGGACTTTGTCGACCGGAACGTCCAGGCGCTTGGCAAGCTCTTCGGCGCTCGGCTCGCGGCCAAGCTCCTGCACCATCTGGCGGCTTGTGCGGACCTGCTTGTTGATAGTTTCGATCATGTGCACGGGGACGCGAATCGTGCGGGCCTGATCGGCGATGGCGCGCGTGACGGCCTGGCGGATCCACCAAGTCGCGTAGGTCGAAAACTTGTAGCCACGCCGCCATTCGAATTTGTCCGCGCCCTTCATCAGGCCGATATTGCCTTCCTGAATCAGGTCCAAAAATTGCAGCCCGCGATTGGTATATTTCTTGGCAATGGAAACCACCAGGCGCAGGTTGGCCTCGACCATTTCCGTCTTAGCCCGGTCCGCTTCCGCTTCTCCCCGGAGCACGATCTGAAGCATTCGCTTCAAGTCGACCAGCCCGGTTTCGCTGGCAATTTCAATTTCACGCAACTCATTCCGGCGGTTACGAAGTTCCCGGCGCGCCTCGATGGCGTGATCGCCTTTGGAGGCTTCGGCTCGCCGCTCGAGTTTCGTGGCCTCGCGTTCGAGCGACTGTAGGCGCTCCACGGTGTGGTGAATCTTTTCGATCAGGCGATTTCGCTCGAGCGGGTGGAAATCAATCGAGCGGGCCAGCAGCGACATTTCCACGCGCGTACGCGCCAGCCGGTTCCGGGTCCGCGTGTAGAGACGCTTCTTCGCCTTCGGTGTTTTTTGAAACGCGGCGGCCTGCTTGAGCGCCACGGCGTACATGGCCTCAATCTTCCCGATGATGCGCAGGACTTCCTTGGTTTTGCTCTCGGTTTCCTCTTCGGTCAGTTCTTCCTGGTCAAATTGAACGATTTTCTTGATCGAAATCGTGCCGTCGCGGAGTCCCTCGCCCACGGAGATCAATTCCTTGAGCACAATGGGGGAACGCGAAATCGTCTTGAGCACCATGAGGCGCCCGCGCTCCATGCGCTTGGCAATGGCCACTTCGTCCGCGCGCTTGAGCAGCGGCACGGTGCCCATTTCCCGCAGATAAAGCCGCACGGGATCGTTGTTTTTATCCAGCATCCCTGGCGTCAGGTCCAGGTCACCATCATCGGTTCGGGCCGGGAGTTCAATCTCAACCGGGTCCGGGATTGTCTGAGCAGCCTTGGCCGCCGCGAGGTCCTCGTAAACCGTAATCCCCTCGAAGCTGGCAAGGTGATCTTCGGCATCCTCAGGCGAATGCTCGCCTGGAGGAAGAACGCCATCGACTTCATCGGAGAGCAGGTACCCGCGCTCCTTGCCTACAGCAATGAGGTTACGAACCTCTTCACGCGAATCTTGAGTTAGTGACAAGCAGGTCTCCCCTTTTATACGGGCTCCGCGTCCCGGCCCAGCCGGGACGTTCAGTGCAAAAGTAAAACTCGCGCCCGTGAAATCAACCTGGTCCAGCCTTCAGGCGTTTCCGGTCATAAATGCGTTGCTGCCATTCAGATGCACCATCGGCGCAAAACGGTACTTCCCCTTGATATTTGCCAAATGGAAAGTGGCAAGTAATTTATTATCAATACGTTACGTAAGGTCTGGACGCGGGGGGAGTGCCGGATCACCGATCCGTCCCTTCACCGTATAGACCCATATTCTTCGACGGAACGTAAGGAGAAAAGTATGCTGCAAAACCCCTGACCAAGTCCCTCAATGCCATTCAGGCCGCGCGCATAATTCCTTCGGTAGTATCTCATAGTATGGCTTTTTTTGCACGAGAGAAGCGATTCCGGTAACAGGCTGAAGACGATCGGGTACAAGCAGAACAGGCTCAACCCCGTCCTACCGAGCAAATTGACCCGCTATCTCCAATTCCTGTTCGGGTGCGGGCTCTACTTGGAGCCCGCGCTAAGAAAGTGCGGGCTCTACTTGGAGCCCGCGCTAAGAAAGTGCGGGCTCTACTTGGAGCCCGCCTTAAGAAAGTGCGGGCTATGCCTGGGCCCGCTAGAATTTGGCCTGTTTATTTAGAGCTAGAACCTCATGCTCTCCTTATTGCAAAATGAAACGCCATGCCCGTCGAAAATATTCTTCGAGGACTCCAGCGCTTTCAGAAGCTTGTATTTCCAAAGCACCGGGAACTATTTCACAAACTGGCGCTCGGGCAGCGGCCCGAGGCGCTGTTCATCACTTGCGCCGATTCGCGCATCGATCCCTGCCTGCTGACGCAAACCAAGCCGGGCGAACTTTTCATCTGCCGCGTGATCGGCAACATCGTGCCGCGATATCCCCAGACGATCGGCGGAGTTTCCGCGACGATCGAATATGCGGTGGGAGTGCTGGGCGTTTCCGACGTCATCGTGTGCGGGCATACCGATTGCGGCGTGATGAAGGGCGTCCAAAATCCGGAGGCGCTCAAGTCTCTTGCGAACGTCACGGCCTGGCTGCATCACGCCCGAGCCGTGCGCCGCGCGGCTGCGCTCCTCGCATGAAAATCCGACAAGTCCTCGGTTCCAGATTGCGCTCACCGAACGCAATGTCGTCGAGCAGTTCAAAAACCTTCGCACGCATCCCGCGGTCAAAGCGCGCCTGCGGCTAGGAGATTTGCGGCTCCACGGATGGGTCTATCACATCGGAAACGGAACGGTGACCGCCTACGATCCGGATCGGAATCGCTTTCTTGCGATCCGCGCGGCCAAACCTCATAAGGCCAAAGTGCGCGGGGTAGAGGCGAAAGCGGTCAAAAAACGCACGAATGCCTGAAATGGAGAGCAGCACCACGATCCAGTAGGATGAAGCCTGTCCTAAGTTCGCGCTCCCCGGCGTGCCGGTTCTGTTGAGTCGAATGTACAATTTTTGCGTTTGGTTGACACTCCCGGCAGCGTCGGATACGCTTCTTTTTCAAGATTCTCGCCATATTGCAACAAACTGTAGCCCGCCTCTTTAGAGGCGGGGGTTTTCACTCGAAAATACACCGGCACACACAAAGGACTGGCGCGCATGGCGGACATGAAACTTCCTTCTCGGGCGGAAGATTTCTCGGAATGGTACAACCAGCTGGTCTTGCGGGCGGAGCTGGCGGATTACGCGCCGGTGCGCGGCTGCATGATCGTGCGCCCGTACGGCTGGGCGCTCTGGGAAAACATCACCGCGCAACTGGACCGCCGCTTCAAGGCCACCGGGCACGTGAACGCCGCATTTCCGCTGCTGATTCCGCAGAGCTTCATCAGCAAGGAGCAGTCGCACGTCGCGGGATTTTCGCCGGAACTGGCCGTGGTCACGCACGGCGGCGGCGAAAAGCTGGAAGAGCCGCTGGTGATTCGCCCGACCTCGGAAACGATTATCGGCCATGCCTATGCGAAGTGGATTCAGTCCTACCGCGATCTGCCGGTGCTGATCAATCAGTGGAACAGCGTGGTGCGCTGGGAGCTGCGCACGAAATTATTTTTGCGCACGCTGGAATTTTTCTGGCAGGAAGGCCACACGGCGCACGCGACGTTTGAAGAAGCCGAAGCCGAGACGCGCCAGATGCTCGACATCTACACCGATTTCGCCGTGAACGAAGCCGCCATTCCCGTGATTCCCGGCAAGAAATCGCAATCCGAGCGATTCGCCGGGGCCGACGCCACCTATTCGATCGAAGCCATGATGGGCGACGGCAAGGCGCTGCAATCGGGAACTTCGCACAACCTGGGGCAGAATTTCGCGAAGGCCTTCGAGATCCGCTATCTCGATCAGGCGGGCGCGCTGCAGCATTGCTGGACCACGTCGTGGGGCCTTTCGACGCGGTTTATCGGCGCCATCATCATGGTGCATGGCGACGATCAGGGCTTGATCCTGCCGCCCAGGCTCGCGCCGCATCAGGTCGTCATCGTGCCCATTTTCAAGACCGATGAGGAAAAGGCGCTGGTGTTCGAGGCCGCGAAAAAAATTCGCGAGCAACTGGTGAAGGCGGACATTCGCGTGAAAGTGGACGAGCGCGAAGGGCAAAGCCCCGGCTTCAAATTCAATGACTGGGAAATGCGCGGCGTTCCGCTGCGCATGGAAATCGGGCCGAAGGACGTGGCCAAGGGCAGCGTGGTCCTGGCGCGCCGCGACAAGCCGGGAAAAGAAGGGAAGAGTTTTGTTTCCCAGGAAGGAATCGCCGCGTCCGTGCAGGAAGCGCTCGTCTCGATTCAGAAAGCATTGTTCGAGCGCGCGCTGGTTTTTCGGAACACGCACACGTTTGAACCCAAGAACCTTGAGGAATTCAAGGGAGTGGTGGAACAAGGCTTCGCCCAATCGCGCTGGTGCGGCGAGAGCCGGTGCGAAGAGCAGATCAAGGAAGCCACAAAAGCCACGCTGCGCTGCATTCCCCTGGAACAGCCCGGAGGCGCCGCGCCTTGCATCTTTTGCGGCCAGCCTGCCAAGGAAGTCGCCATTTTTGGGAAGGCCTATTGAGGCAGCAGGAAATTCGGGCGTTCACCCTAGTTAACAATCGTTGAATCAGTTAGTTGCGGATCGTGACTGCGCGGCAACTGCGCGCCGACTCGTCCTCGACACTCCCCGGGGCTGGTGCTAGCATTTTCATCATGCCCGTTTTCAAAATGAAGATGCCGGCTCGAACCGATTCCGCCGAGGTTGGGACGCATTGGAACCCACCGCGTCGCGCTTCGAGTTGCGCGCCGACTCCTTTGCGCCACGGGGAAAAAGGGGCGGGGAATCTTAAAGGCGATTATATGGACAGTGCTTCTTGGCATTGGTTGTATTCGTGGGTATAAAGGTGACGCCCCTTTTGATAAACGAATATCAATTTCAAGACGGCATTCAAGATATTGCCCGCGCGGCCAGCGTGAATCGCCCTGGAAATGAAAAAATTCGCCAAGCGGTCCTGACGGAAGCGCAAAAAGACGATTTGGACATCCCCGCCGATAATATTCAGATTGAATCGGCGGGAGGAAACATCCGCATCAGCGCGGATTATTCGGTGGTGGTGGATTTGAAAGTGTATCAATGGACGCTGAATTTTCACCCCACGGCCAGCAATAATGCGTTGTTTTAGCGAGCCAGTGCGAGCCGAGCGGGTGCTCGCATCGAGCTCTGAACGATTGGTTTGTCGATCGCTCCCCCAGCCGGCGATAACGTTCCCTAGCCGTTTTTCTTGTGGAGGGCTCCGAGCCCGCACTTCGATATGGCGGGCTCGCACCCGGCGCAATATTCGGAATCTGGTGTGCATGCAGGTACACTTGTTCTTGGGGCGCGTCTAAGAAGTAGTTTGGGGATCGGGTTTTTTCGCGGCGGAACGGAGAACTACCTTGCGTATTCGGATCGGCCGGGGCTTTTGGGCATCCTGGTTTGGCCTGGCCTTGCTTGGGACAACTGTCTTTCTTCTTCTCGTCGGCCACGGGTGTGGCCACGCTACTACTGGGTTTCCTATGGACGGATGATCGACCAGCGTCTTTCGGGGCACATCCAGCAGACGACGGCGCGGATTTATGCGGCTCCCATGCGCATCTCCACCGGCGAAAAACTCAGCGTCGCGGATCTGGCCAATCATCTGCAGCGCGCCGGGTACAGCGAGTTGGATGTTTCGGGAACTCCCGGGCGCTATATCCTGCACGGAAATGAAATCGAAATCCGCCCGTCGAGCGAATCCTATTTTGGCGCCAAAAACCGGCTCGTCGTGGATTTCAACGGCGGCGCGATACAAAAGATCCGGTCGATGGATAGCGGCGCCGCGCTGGATTCGGTGGAAGTCGAACCGGAACTGCTCACCAGTCTGTTTGATACTTCCCGCGAAAAGCGGCGCGCCATGCGGTTCGACGATATTCCGAAGATTTTGCGCGACGCCGTGTTATCGGTCGAGGACAAGCGATTCTTCGAGCATCCCGGATTCGATCCCATTCGCATCCTGGGCGCGGCGTGGGCGGATTTGCGCCACGGCGCGCGCGTTCAGGGCGGCAGCACCATCTCCATGCAGGTGGCGCGGAGTTTCTTCTTCAACACGGACCGCACCTGGCGGCGCAAGGTTGCCGAAACCATGGTGGCTCTGGAACTTGAGCACCGCTTTACCAAGCAGCAGATTTTCGAACTCTACGCCAATGAAATCTATCTCGGAAATCGCGGCAGCTTCGCCATCCACGGATTTGGCGAGGCTTCGCTGGCTTATTTCAATAAAGACGTCCGCGACGTAAACCTGCCGGAAGCCGCTTTCCTGGCCGGGATCATCCACGCTCCCAACCGCTATTCGACCGCGGAGCACCGCCCCGAACGCGCCGTCGAAGCGCGGGACCGCGCCCTGATGGCCATGATTGAAAACGGAGCGATTACTCCCGAGCAAGCTCTCGACGCCAAGAAAATTCCCGCTGCACATTGTCGGCGGCGGGCTCGAAGGCAGCACCGCGCCCTACTTTGTGGATATGGTCAAGGAGCATCTTGCTCGACCGCTTTTCCGAAGCGGACCTGCTTTCGCAAAGTTTTCGCGTGTATACCACGCTCGATCCGGAGCTGCAGCGCGCCGCCGCCGAGGCCGTGGACATTGGAGTGAAGAACATCGATAGCCAGCTTGCGAAGCGCTATGCGCGCTGGCGCAAGGAAGGACAGCCCGCGCCGCAGGCCCAGGTAGGCATCATCGTCCTGGACCCTCATACCGGCGAAATCAAGGCGCTGATCGGGGGTCGCGATTACGGCCAGAGCCAGCTGAACCACATTCTGGCGCGGCGCCAGCCGGGTTCCGCGTTCAAGCCGTTTGTGTACGCGGCGGCGTTTGAAGGCGGCGGTCGACGGCGTGCAGCCGATCGTCACTCCGGCGACCACGGTGATGGACGAGCCGACGACGTTTGATTTCGATGGCAAGGAATACACTCCCAATAACTACGGCGAAAAATTTCACGGCAAGGTGACGGTCCGCGAAGCGCTGACCGAATCGCTGAATGTGGCGACCGTGAAGGTGGCCGAACTTGTGGGCTACACACGCGTCACGGACATGGCGCATCAGTTCGGGCTCGATCCCTCGATCCAGCCCACGCCGGCGGTTGCGCTCGGGGCCTACGAAATGACGCCGCTCGAGGTCGCCGCCGGATATACGATTTTCGCGAACGAAGGCGTTCGAACCGAGCCGATGTTCATTCGAAACGTGGTGAATGCAGACGGGGCATCGCTGGAACGCAATGCCATCCGTATCGCGGCGGGCGCTGGACCCGCGCGTGGCCTACCTGGTCACCAGCATGATGGAGGACGTCATCGATCACGGCACGGGCGCGACGGTTCGCGCGCGCGGCTTTACCGCGCCGGCCGCGGGAAAGACCGGCACCTCCCGGGATGGATGGTTCGCCGGCTACACCTCCAACTTGCTGGCCATCGTCTGGGTGGGATTTGACGACAATCGCGACCTGGGCCTTTCCGGGGCGAATGCTCCCGCTCCGATCTGGGCCGAATTCATGAATCGCGCCATTCAGCTTCCCGCCTACAGCGACGTTCAGCCGTTCGCAATGCCGGAAGGCGTCACGCGCGTGACCATCGATCCCGATACCCTGCAGCTGGCCACGCCCGAATGTCCCAGTCACCCGCGAGGAAGTCTACATCCATGGGACCGAGCCCACCGAGTTCTGCACTTTGCATGGCGGACACATGGCCAGCGATGCGCCTCCGGCTTCCTGGCTTTCGCGGGTTTTTGGCGGCGACAAAGCAAATAATTCCGAGGCCGCCCAGCCGCTCGCTCCCGGAAGTTCCGCGGCCGGCAACGCTTCGAAAAACCCCGGGCCCTCCGCAGCCTTCCGCGGACGCCCGGCAACCGGAAGACGAAAATAAAAAAGGTGTCTTGCGCCGCATTTTTGGTATCTTTGGAGGCAAGAAGGACGCCGACAAGCCACAGCAGGAAACGCCAGAACCGCAGCGGTAAAGCGACGTCGTTCGGAGGCGTTCACCATGAATTTCAGATTATTTCCGTGGATTCCGTCTGGGGCTGCTGGGGCTGGTTTTCCTGCCTCTGCATGCCGCCGCCGGGCAGCCTGCCGCGGAATCTCCCAGCCGGCCGCAACAGTCGCAGCCGGGTGCTGATTCCCGCGCGGCGATGAGCGCCAAAGACGTTCAGATCGAAAAGGCCAGAATATTCGATGGCCGAAAAAAAGTACGAAGCCGCGATCCAGACCTATCAGGATGTGCTGAAGGGCGACCCGAAAAACGCGGTGGTCCTGAACATGGCCGGCATCGCCTATCTGAATCTTTCCAAGTACGACCAGGCCAAGAAGTATTTCGAGCGTTCGGCCAAAGCGGACAAGAAATATTCGAGCGCCGTGAATAATTTGGGAATGGTCTGGTATCACCAGAAAAATTTCCGCCGCGCCATCCGCGAATACCAAAAGGCGGCGGCGATTGATCCGACCCTGGCCGGGACTCATGCCAACCTCGGATTCGCCTACTACAATTCAAACAAGTTGGTCGAGGCGGCGACCGAATTCCAGAAGGCGATTGAACTCGATCCGCAGATCTTCGAGCGCAACGATCGCGTGGGCACGATGGTGCAGGACCGCTCGGTCACCAACCACGGCCTGTTCTTTTTCACCATGGCTCGCGTGTACGCCCAAAAAGGCGACGCCGCGCATTGCGCCGAATACCTGCGAAAATCGCTGGACGAAGGGTACAAGGACGTGGGCAAGGCGCGATCCGATCCGGCATTCAAGAAAGTCCTGAACGATCCGGACGTGCAAGCCGTGCTGGTGCGCATTGCGCCCGTCGAGGGGAAAGCCGCCGCATCTCGTCCCGGCGCGTAATTTGCAAAACGGATTTCACAACCTGGAACGCGCGTTGCGCGGCCTCTGCTACAATACGGTTACGATGCCCTCGCCATGGTTTCGGATAGGGCTTTTGGCGATTTGCGCCGCCTTTTATACAGCCGCTGGCGCTCGTCCGGCGCCGGCCGGACAAGCCGGAGCGGCGTCCCGCGCCGCATCATCCGAATCCCATTCCGCGACCCTTCTCGTTTTTCCATTTGAAAACGAAAGCCATATCGCCAATCTCGATTGGCTGGGCGAAGGTTTGTCCGAGTTGACCGCCGAGCGCTTGCAGGACCGGGGCGCGAGCGTGCTTTCGCGGCAGGATCGCCTGGCAGCGCTGGAAAAGATGGGCCTGCCGGATTCCGCCCGGTTTTCGCACGCCACCCTGGTGAAGATCGCGGGCGAAGCCGACGCCGACGTCGTCATCTATGGCCGGTTTGTTTCCGACGGCAAGACGGTGACGCTGGAGGCGCGCGTGTTGCACATCAGCCCGCCGTCGCTTGTCGCCTCCCTTGACGCAAACCAGCTCGATGCAGGATTTGCTTCGCGCGCACGCGCGTCTGACGTGGCAGATTTTATGCTCGATATGATGCGAGCACGGAATTGTTCCCGGCTGAGGGAGCGAACCGGGACGAAACCAGTTTTTCGGATCCTCCGCCGTCGTTGCGTCTGGACGCGCTCGAGAATTTGATTCGCGGCCTTACCGGATCCGATGACGAAGCGCGCATTCGTTCGCTGCGCGAGGCGTCGCGGCTGGAGCCTGCCTGGGACCGCCCGCCGTTCGAGCTCGGCCAGATTTATTTTGACCGGCGCGACTGCGAATCGGCTCTGCCCTGGTTTTCGCGCGTGCCTCCGAATCGCCCGAACGGGGCCGAGGCCAGTTTCGATACCGGCGTGTGCCACTTGCTGCGCAACGATGCCGCGCGCGCGGAAGCGGCATTTTCCGGCCTCGTCGAACGCACGCGAAGCACGGACCCCAGGGAAAGGCTGCCGGATTTTCCCGAAGTTCGCAACAACCTGGGCATCGCGCGGCTGCTCGAGGAAAGTGGAGCGAAGCGGCCGCGGAATTTGAACGGGCGGCGGCGCTTGATCCCGGCGAGCCCGATTACCTGGTCAACCTCGGCATTGCGAAACTGGCGGCAAAACAGCCGGCGGCCGCCGTGGCCCCGCTGGAAAGCGCGCAGGAAACTGACTCCTGACGATAAAGATGCGCGCGCATTGCTGATCCAAGTCCTGAATTCCTTGGGGCGAGGTTCCGATGCAGCCGCGATTCGCGCGGAAGACCCGGAAAACGCGGCGCACGCTGCGCCACCCAATCTGCAAAATACCGCGGAGCTCGTGCGTCTGGCGCGCATGTCGAAGAAATTTGACGGGTCGCTGCTGCGGTCCGCGGGCGATCCGCCCGCCGCGCAGCCCGCGCCCGGCAAGACTCCCGCCAGGAGCGAAAGTAAAGGAGAGCCGCGTTGATCGAAACTCGCCATATCCGCGCGGCCGCGTCTTCACTTTTCAAACGCGCCGGGATTTTGACTCTGGCCATCGGGCTGGCGCTAATCCTGATCGCGCTCGGCGTCGCGCCTGGAAGGGCAGAGCGTCCCGCCAAATTCCGCGCCTTCCAAAAGCGCGGCGCAGGTCGTTGAAATCCGCATTGGCGACGAGATCGAGCCCGTGATGGCCGAATACGTGGATAGCGGAATCGAGGAGGCCGCCCGGATCCACGCCAGCCTGGTTCTGATCACCATGGACACTCCCGGGGGACTTTCCACCTCCATGGAGGACATCATCCGGCACATCCTGGATTCGCCCGTGCCGGTGGCCGTCTACGTTTCTCCAACCGGCTCGCGCGGCGCCTCCGCGGGATTTTTTATTTTGCTTTCCGCGGACATCGCGGCCATGGCGCCGGGAACGCACACGGGCGCGGCGTCGCCGCTGCTGGAGATTGGCGGATTTCCGCTGCAGATGGACGAGACGCTGAAGAAAAAGATCTTGAATGACGCGACGGCGTTTTTGCGCAGCTATGCGGCAAAGCGCGGCCGCAACGTGGAGCTTGCGGAAACCGCCGTCACCGACGGCAAGGCCTGGACCGAGACCGAAGCGCTCGACGGCAAGCTGATCGATTTGATCGCGAATTCGCCGGAAGATTTGCTGTCGCAAGCTGGATGGCCGCACGATCAAGCGCTTCGACGGCTCGAGCACTGTGCTCGCGCTGCGCAATCCGCGAGATCGCTCCCTTTACCATGTCGTTCCGGCAGCGATTTCTTTCGCGGATCGTGCAGCCGGACGCATTTTTCATTCTGCTGATTGTGGGAGTGCTGGGACTTTACGCGGAGTTTACGCATCCGGGCATGGTCGCGCCGGGAGTGATCGGCGGGATTTCGCTGGTGTTGGCGCTATACGCGATGCATATTCTACCGGTAGCTCCGGCGGGGGTGGTGCTGGTCTTTCTGGCGCTGGGGCTGTTTATCCTGGAGGCGAAGTACACCAGCCACGGCGTGCTGGCGCTGGGCGGCATCGTGGCCATGCTGCTGGGCGCGCTGATGCTGGTGCGGTCGCCGCTGACCCACGCGGGAGTAAGCCTGGGCGTGGCCGTGGGCGTGACGCTGCCGTTCGCGCTGATCACCATTCTGCTGATGCGGCTGGTGCTGAAGCTCGCGCTCGTGGAAACCGTTGACGGGGCGCGAACAGTTCATCGGGACCGCCGCGGAAGTCACCGATGCGCTGGTGCCGTCGGCGGACGGAGAAATCTTTCAGGGCATGGTCCGGCTGCACGGCGAATTGTGGCGCGCCGTTGCCAAGGAAGCGATTCCGGCAGGCGCGCATGTGCGCGTGACTCGTTTCGAAGGCCTGACGCTGCACGTGGTTCTGGCCGGGCACTCTGCCGCAGCCAAGTGCAGAGTCGCTCGCGCGGAAGTGAAAGTGCTCGTGGCGCGAAGCGCGGCATCCGGTTCGCCCTGTTCGTGAGGAGGAAAAATGGATATTTCGCTGTATGGGCTTGCAATCGCGGCGTTTCTATTTTTTATCTGGTTCTGGAATTCGCTCTACGTGATCAAGGAATGGGAGCGCGGCGTGGTTCTGCGCCTGGGGCGCATGAAGCCGGACGCGAAGGGCCCGGGCTTGCGCCTGGTTTTTTGGCCGATCGAGACGCTCTACGCGGATTTCGCTGCGCATCGAAACGCTGGATGTGCCTTCGCAGGACATCATCACGCGCGACAACGTCTCGGTGAAGGTAAACGCGGTCTGCTTATTTCCGCGTGGTGGATGCGAACCTGGCCGTTTCGCGGGTGCAGAACTATCTGTACGCCACTTCGCAGAAGGCGCAGACCACGCTGCGCAGCATCGTCGGCCAGTTCGAGCTCGACGAGATCCTGGCCGAGCGCGAAAAAGTTAACGCCAAGTTGCAAATGATTCTTGACCAGGATACCGAGCCCTGGGGTATTAAGGTAACGAAGGTGGAAGTCAAACAGGTCGATATTCCGGAGCAGATGCAGCGCGCCATCGCGCCGGCAGGCGGAGGCCGAGCGCGAGCGCCGTGCCAAAGTGATTCACGCCGAAGGCGAATCCCAGGCGTCGGCCAAGCTGGCCGAGGCCGCGGAAGTTCTGGCAACGCAGCCCGCCGCGATCCAGCTCCGGTATTTGCAGACCTTGACGGAAATCGGCGTCGAGAAAAATACGACGATCGTGTTTCCGCTGCCGATTGACATCATTAATGAGTGGGTCAAGGCTATCGGCTCGAGAAAATAGATGGCATCCTCGGAGAGAAAAAGCGGCGGCGATCTGGTGCTGGAGAGCAGGCACCTGGTCGGGCCTGTTCCTGCTGCTGGTGGTGATTTTCGGCGTGGTCTTCACGCTCGGCTACCTGATGGGGCGAAGCCAGTACGACACCAAGCTTCGCGCGGCGTCGGGCAATTCCTCCGATGCGGGCCCAGCCGCTTCCTCTTCCAAAGCAAAACTAAATTCCGAGGCCGGCGAGGACTTGCCCTCGCAAAAAAATTCCGACTGGGATTTCTACCACTCCGGCGAGCCCAAAAAGGGCGAAGATCATTTGCAGCCGCCGGCAAGCCCGCCGATTTTCGCGAAATCCGTGAATGCGTCAAAATCGGCGGCTGCGGCGCAACCTGTCCGCTGCCCCTGCCAAGCCCGCGATAGGCCGCCAAGGTCCGCGAAACAAGCGAAATCTTCAGGCGCCCTAAAGGCGCCGCTCATTCCCAAGGGCGCGGTGATGCTCCAGGTTGCGGCTGTCCAGAGCCAGGGCGACGCGCTGGCCCTTGCGCAGGCGCTGCAGGAGAAAAAATTCCCCGCGTTTGTCATCCCGCCCAGTTCCGACAAATATTATCGCGTGCAGGTGGGGCCATACACCGACGGCACTCCCGCAACGAATGCGCGCCATGACCTCGAAGCCAAGGGTTTTAAGTCCATCGTCAAGCGCTAAGGGGTTTCATTCACAGGCATGAATAGTGCCGGCGAAACGTGATCCTCGGAAGCTAGTCTGAGCGAAAACCCACATTCCGAGTAGGCGATTCGGGCTGACGCAAACAAGCCTTGGGGTGGCTTGCGTAGCATGTGGGTATCGAATTTTTTCCCAAACGCCGGTATGGATTGAAAGGGACCCCGAGGCGCCGGCGAAGTAATGTCCGGCCGACCCGGTGTGATAAGCTGGCGATCCACGGCGGAGAAAAACTTTCCGCAAGTTGCGCACCGCCGCCCATACAGCAAATCTAGGAGGACACTGTGCAGAAACGCATACGTTCCGCGGTTTTTGCGGTAGCGCTTGCCACCCTTGCCGTCATCATGATCGCCGCTTGGGCGCCTGGGTCGGCCCGCGCGCAGCAGCAGCCCCAAGGCGTGGAGCGCAAGATTCTCATGCGGCAGGATCTGTCCATGCCGGGATGGGAGGCGGTGATGATCCAGACCACCGTGCAACCCGGCGGAGCCGAAGGATGGCACACTCATCCCGGCACGCTGGTGGAATATGTGATGAAGGGCCCCTGGACGATGGAGCGCCGGGGCAAGCCGACAGCCACCTACCAGACCGGCGAGACCTTCTCGATAGTTGAGGGAGAAGTCCACCAAGCGATCAATCCTGGCAAGACCGCCGTCCGAGGTTTGGCCATACTTATCGTCGACAAGAGCAAACCAATGACAACCCAGGCGAAGTAGTGCCCAGGCTAGAAGTCCCATAGCGACAGGATTATCGGTAGCTGGCCCTCTTGCTATAGCCCCAAAAGCTACATTCCGAAAAAGGACTTGGCATCGAGAATTTCACTATTTAAGTTTGGGGTATACTCAGTCCAATGCTGCGTGGATTCGCCTCATGCGGTTTTTTAACCGTAGCCGTCGAGCTAATGATTCCGGGGCTCACCAATAAAGGCCAGGAACCCCAGGTTGACTCCCCCCGTGGGGAGGCTACAATCTAAGGCCCGCAAGTGAATTGTTCTTCAGGAACTCAGATCAAGATCCATTGCTCTGGTCCAGGAGGATTCAATGATCGACGATCTCTATGACCTCATCGGGGGAAATCGAACAATCTGGGCGGCCACTGAATCCTTCTATCGGAGAGTCTTAGCTGACGACCGACTGTCCCACTTCTTTAAAAACACCGACATGGCGCACTTAATGGCGGGGCAAAGCATGTTTATCACCATGCTTCTCGGCGGACGAATCGTATATTCCGGTAAAGATATAACCGCCGCCCACGCTGGGGCGCGCCAGAAGGGGCTGAACGACGCTCATTTCGATATGTTCCTCAAACATTTTCGCGAAGCACTGGGAGAAGTCGGCGTCAAAGACGACAAGGCAGATAAGGTCATGAAACTTCTGGAGAATAAGCGCAACGCTGTCTTGGATCGTTGACACCTTTTCTCCCAACTTCCTAATGTGGCCTTAGGGTGTTGACCAACGGATTCTCAGGTAGCAGCACATGCTGAAACGAGAATGCCCAACTGGCACCGAGCGAACCCTCGCTCTTTAAAAAGTGTGGATGGAAGGATGGCGGCAGAGGCGGTTGAGTTCCCTAGCAGGCTGCTGAAAAACCACAAAAGTTTGTAACGAAGCAACGCAGAGCACGTCCAATGGCGCATGAGAGGAACCGATCAGCAGCAGGGTCACGTGTTCAGCTACATTTCTCCAGAGCAGCGGGTGCGCAAGGACCATCCGCTGCGGCCGATCCGCACGATGGTGGACAATATCCTGAAGCAGTTGTCGCCGCAGTTCCAAAAGATGTACGCGAAGGTGGGGCGCCCGTCGATTCCACCGGAGCAGTTGTTGCGCGCGCAGCTGTTGCAGATGTTGTATTCGGTGCGCAGCGAACGGCTCTTGATGGAAGAGATGGACTACAACATTTTGTTTCGCTGGTTTGTGGGGCTGAATTTGGATGATGGGGTGTGGGACGCGACAGTGTTCACCAAGAACCGCGACCGGTTGCTGGAGGCCGAGGTGGCCAAGGAATTTCTGGTGCGGGTCGTGGGGCAAGCGCGAGAGCAGGGATGGGCTTCGGACGAGCACTTCAGCGTGGACGGTACGCTGCTGGAAGCGTGGGCCAGCGTGAAGAGTTTTCAGCCCAAGGACCAGAAGGGTTCGCCACCGCCGGACGATCCGGGAAATCCCACGGTGAACTTTCGCGGCCAGAAGCGCTCGAACCAGACGCACGCATCGAAAACCGATCCTGACGCGTTGCTGGCGCGCAAAGGCCGAGGCAAGGAGGCCAAGTTGAGCTATAGCGGAAATCTGCTGGTAGAGAATCGCAACGGATTGATCGTTTCGAGCCTGGTGTGGGAAGCGACGGGCACAGCCGAGCGGGATGCAGCGATGGCCATGTTGCAGGATGTTCCCGGAAGCGAGCGTGTGACTGTGGGTGGCGACAAGGGATTCGACACGGCGGAGTTTGTGCGCGAGTGCCGCCACATGCGGGTGACGCCGCACGTGGCGCAAAACCTGGCGCGGCCCGGGGGCAGCGCCATTGATGGACGCACCACGCAACACGAAAGCTACCGCATCAGCCAGAAGAAAAGGAAGCGCATCGAAGAGTGCTTCGGCTGGCTGAAGATGATTGCACTCCTGCGCAAGGTGCGGCATCGCGGGACCCTGCTGGTGGATTGGCTGTTTACCTTCGCCTGCGCGGCTTACAATCTGGTGCGCATGCGAAATCTGATGCGCAGCACAGTTCCGGTGCAGTAAGTTCGGGCCGTGGTGTCTTTAAACGGGGCAACAACGCCCACTTCGGACCTTCGCCAGCACGGGAAACCACGCGAAAAGCCACTCACAACTCACAAATAACTCAAACTAGGACAGCATTTCCCCGCTCATCTCAATTTTTCAGCAGCCTGCTAGAAGACCACTCGACAACAAAAGGCAACTACAAAACTGACATGACACGAACCGGCCTTCTCATGGAAGGACTTGGCACCATGTGGGCTTCTTGGTGTCTAAGAACGCAGAGAACTCTTACACTTAGAATGAGGAGAAGCCTGCGAATAAGAAAGATTGGATTTCTGCTAATCAGTCTAGGGCTCGGCCTCTCGGTCGTATGGCAACAGGTCCGAAACATGCCCAAAGCTCCACAGAAGGCACACAATGGACTCGATCGCCCACAGGTTGTCGATCCACACTTGTCCCGCGAACTCCCCGGAATGCGCCTCCATGAAACTACGTTCTTCAGCTCCCATCTCGTTCCACAGTCTGCCCTGACGAAGTTCTTCCACAAGGTGCCATTCTGACCGCGTTGCTTCTCAAGGAACGTGTTCGCTTCCTCGTCACTTCAGTTAAATTTTTGCTTGGCGAGGGCAAGGGGAGGAGCGGCAACGGCTTTCACGAACAAGTACTTAAGGACAATGGCTCGCGTCATGACAGTCGCGGCATCGGGAGGGTTGGCCATTATACCTGGTTGCAGCGGCGGCATTGCTCTCAGATGTTAATACAGGCCGAAGGCCGGCGACAGTGAAAATTGGCGCGGTTCTTTTCGCACTGCCACTGGAACTGCCAACCCCAGCTCCCGATCAACGCTTCTCGGAAGCTGGCTCGATGCCCGGTCTCCGTTTTCCCTGCGTGCAGCCCGGACTCTGCCGGTCTACAATGCCGTGGCCATGAAATTGTCAAAGACGGCGCGCCTGCTGCTCGCAATCGCCTCCGGCCTGGCTCTGGGATTGGCGTTTCCGTTATTCCATCTTCCTCTTCTTGGATGGATTGCTCCGGCGATGCTGATCCTCGCCGTGTTGGGAGCAAATCCTCGATTCGCATTTCTGTTGGGATGGCTGCAGGGCGCGGCGTATTACGCGCTCAGCGTGCCATGGTTTTACAACGTGATGCGGCAGTACGGGCCGCTGCCGGTGGCGCAGGCGGGAGCGGTGTTTGCCTTGGTGGTGTTTGCGACGGCGCTGTTTCATGCGGCGTTTGCGCTGGGAATTGCTTGGCTGGGGCGATACGGCGCGGCGCGGACATATCTTGCGGCGCCATTTCTGTGGGTGTCCATGGAATTCGGCATGATGCATCTGCCGGACATCGGCTTTCCATGGAATTTGCTTGGGTATGTGGCTGCGGGAAATCTTGCGTTGGTGCAATTGACGGCGATCACGGGAATTTTTGGACTTTCGCTGGTGGTTGCTTCCTACAATGCTTTGGCGGTTTGGGCGGTGGTGCAAGCGTCGCAGCGCAAGCTGGGCGGCGCGAAACTATGGCTGGGCGCGACGGCTGCGCTGATCGTGATTGGCCTCGCGGGTCCGCTCCAGGTTCCGCACGCGGCGGCCGATCATGTCGCGCATCTGGTGCAGACGGATTTCCCGGTGTCCAACGGCTATCCTCCTAATTGGATGACTACACATGCCGCGGAAATGGATCAGCTGGAAAAAATCAGCATTGGCGCGGCGCAAAAGCTTCCCGGGATCGTTGTTTGGCCGGAGGTGCCCGCGCCATTTTCCTTGCAGGATGCGAATTTCCTGGCTCGTGCGCAGCAGATTGCGCGAGGGGCGGGCCACGGTTTCCTGGTGGGCGTCATCGATTGGAAACCGCTGCCCGGCGGCGGGATTGGCGCGTACAACAGCGCTGCGCTGCTGGATTCCAAGGGCGCTCTGGACTTTATCTACGACAAAATTCACCTGGTACCCTTCAGCGAATATGTCCCGTGGAGGAAATATCTCGGATTTGCCGGAGATCTCACCAGCCTCATCGGAGATTTTCAGCACGGCACGCAATACAAGGTTGGGCGCCTCGCGGGCGGCCCCTTCAGTGTATTTATTTGTTACGAAGCAATTTTCCCGAACGAAATTCGCCGCTTTACGTTGGCCGGAGCGGACGTGCTTATCAACATTTCGGATGACGGGTGGTTTGGCGGATCGGGCGCGCCGGAGCAGCACCTGGCGATGGCGCGTGTGCGCGCGGTGGAAAACCGGCGCTGGCTGCTGCGCGACACCAATACGGGAATCACCGTGTCGGTCGATCCTTACGGACGGATCGCGGCGCGCCTGGCGCCAGATATTCGCGGCGAATTGGATGCGCCCTACGGTTTTCGCACGGACCTGACGCCCTATGTCCGCTGGGGCGACTGGCTGCCGTGGCTGTGCGCGATGGCCGCTCTCGTGCTACTGTTAATTAATGCGCGCGATGCGTTTGCGCGCCGCAAAAAAGAACTTATTTCATGAATGGGTGGTGGGGGGGGGGGCAAAAGGGGGTAAGTAGGAGGCCGAACGGGGCTTGAGTTGGAGGCGAAGCACTATGGGGCGAGGAAGGGCGGCACGTGAAATCAGATAGGACACACATGGACATCGAAGATCTGCAACGACGGCAGGACGAACTTCAGAAGCGTATCGAGCTCGTGCGGAGTTATCTTTGACGTTCCCCGCAGCCGCGAAATTCTAGCTTCCCTGGAATCGAAAATCTCCGCTCCCGATTTTTGGCAGGATCAGGAACAGGCGCAGCGAGTCCTGCAGCAGCGCAAGAGCGCGGAAGAAATCATCGCCTCGGACACGAAGCTCGCGACCATGCTGAGCGACATCGAGACGTATTTTCACCTGGCCGAGGAAGAATCCGACGTCGCCCAGCGCGCCACGCTCCTGCAGGAAATCGAACGCGAAATCGCTGCCGCCGACACGTATGTTTCCGACCTGGAAACCGTCACGCTGCTCTCCGGAGAAAATGACCGCCTGAACGCCATCATGACCATCAAGCCGGGCGCGGGCGGCATGGAATCGCAGGACTGGGCCGAGATGCTGCTGCGGATGTATCTTCGCTGGGCCGAGCAGAAAGGCTTTCGCGCGACCGTCATGGACTCTGACGCCCGGCGAAGGCGCGGGACTGAAATCCGCGACCGTGCGCGTCGAGGGCGAAAACGCTTTCGGATTTCTTTCCACCGAGAGCGGCGTGCATCGCCTGATCCGCATCTCGCCGTTTGATCAGGCCGCGCGGCGCCACACCTCGTTTGCCTCGGTGTTCGTGATTCCCGAAATCGATGACCGGATCGATATCGTGGTGAAGCCCGAGGAAGTGCGGGTCGATACGTTTCGCGCCGGCGGCGCAGGTGGACAGAACGTCAACAAAGTGGAAACCGCCGTGCGCATCACGCATTTGCCCACGGGGATCGTCGTGCAATGCCAGAACGAGCGCAGCCAGCACAAGAACCGCGAGCTGGCTATGAAATGGCTTCGCTCGCGTCTGTACGAGGTGGAAATCGAAAAGCGCCAGGCCGAAACACGGAAAATGGACGAAACCAAGCGCGACATCAGTTTCGGCAGCCAGATCCGGACGTACACGCTGCAACCCTATCGCCTGGTCAAGGACCATCGTACGAAATTCGAGATGGGAGACGTCGATCGCGTGCTCAACGGCGACCTCGATCCCTTTATCCGGAGTTATTTGTTGTCCCGGCGAAAAGGAACGCTGGGTAGCGCGGCGGAGGCGGGGGACGATTCGTAGCCCATCACAGGGAATGAATCCGCAGATGACACAGATCAACACGGATAAGGCGATCGTGCGCGGAAACCGACCAACACTCTAAAGGACTGCCGGATTCGAAAGAGCGCCTCGTCTACATCACAACCCCGGAATTTCGCTGTTTAGTGTTGCCGCAACACGTTTCGGCTCAATTCGTTGACACCGTTGGGGTCGCATGTTAGCGTCATTTCGGCAAAATAGAGATCGCCTCGCATGGAATTTTAGCGGTCGGTCCTGAATTTGCAACATGGCTCCTTCGAGCCCGCAGGCTAGGCAGAATAAAGGGGTGCAAGCTTGAGCGAGAACAAGCGCAACTTTCTGTTTACGTCGGAATCAGTGACCGAAGGCCATCCCGACAAGATTGCCGACCAGATTTCCGACGCCGTGCTGGACGCGGTCCTGACGGAAGACGCCATGGGCCGCGTGGCGTGCGAAACGCTGGTGACCACCGGGCTGGTCATGGTTGCCGGAGAAATCACGACCAAGGCCGTGCTCGATTACTCCGATATTGCGCGCGATGTCATCCGCGACGTCGGCTACACGCGCGCCAAATATGGCTTCGACGCCGACACCTGCGCGGTGATCTCCTCGATCAAGCGCCAGTCGCCGGACATCGCCATGGGCGTGGACACCGGCGGCGCGGGCGACCAGGGATTGATGTTCGGCTTTGCCTGCGATGAGACCGAAGAGCTGATGCCGCTGCCGATCATGCTGGCGCACAAGCTGGTGCAGCGGCTTTCCCAAGTTCGCAGCCAGGGCATCGTCGATTTCTTCCGGCCGGACGGCAAATCGCAAGTGACCGTCGAATATCACGGCGACCGGCCCGTGCGCGTCGATACCGTGGTCATCTCGACGCAGCACAGCGATTCGGTCTCCAACGTGGATCTGCAGAATGCCGTCCGCGACGAAGTCATCCGCAAAGTGGTTCCCGAGTCGCTGATGGACAAGAACACGAAATTCCATATCAATCCCACGGGGCGCTTCGTTGTCGGCGGACCGATGGGTGACGCGGGCCTGACCGGGCGCAAGATCATCGTCGATACCTATGGCGGCTACAGCCGGCATGGCGGCGGCGCGTTTTCGGGCAAGGACCCGACGAAGGTGGACCGCTCGGCCTGCTACATGGCGCGGTACGTGGCCAAGAATCTGGTGGCGGCGGGCGTCGCGCGCAAGGTGGAAGTCCAGCTGGCGTACGCCATCGGCGTGGCCGAGCCGGTTTCGGTCATGGCCGATACCTTCGGCACGGGCACGATTCCCGACGAGCAGATTACCGACCTGATCCGCAGCACGTTCAAGCTGACGCCGCGCGGGATCATCGAGTCGCTCAATCTGCGCCGGCCGATTTACCGGCCAACCGCTTCGTTCGGCCATTTTGGCCGCACCGGTCCGGGTTTCACATGGGAGCCACGGACAAGGCCGACGCGATTCGCAGCCAGGCGGGACTTAGCGGCAAAGAAATCGGCCGTGCGCCGCTAAAGCCGCAGTAGTTCATGGTCGATTCGACATTCGCGAGTAAGCACCACAGGTCAAAACCCTGTGCTAATTGAGGAAGAGGAGAAATTCGAGTGACAAAGACTGCGCAAGGCGTTGCGGGCGACGTCAAAGACCTGGCCTTGGCCGAGCCGGGAAACGCAAGATCGAATGGGCCAATCAGCAGATGCCCGTTCTGCAACTGATTCGCAAGCGGTTCATCAAGGAACAGCCGCTGAAGGGCGTGCGCGTGGCGGCCTGCCTGCACGTCACCAGCGAAACCGCGAACCTGGCCATCACGCTGCGCGACGGCGGCGCCGATCTGGTCCTGTGCGCCTCCAATCCGCTTTCGACGCAGGATGAAGTGGCCGCCTCGCTGGTGAAGGACTACTCGATTCCCACGTACGCGATCAAGGGCGAGGACAACGCCACCTATTACGCGCATCTGAACGCGGCGCTGGATCACAAGCCGCAGATCACCATGGACGACGGCGCGGACCTGGTGACGTTGCTGCTCACCAAGCACGCGCATCTGGTCCCGGACGTCATCGGCGGCACCGAAGAGACCACCACCGGCGTCATCCGCCTGCGCGCCATGGCCAAGGACGGCACGCTGAAGTATCCCGTCATCGCCGTGAACGACGCCGAGACCAAGCACTTCTTCGACAACCGCTACGGCACCGGGCAATCCACCATCGACGGCATTATTCGCGCCACGAACCTGCTGATCGCGGGCATGCGCGTGGTGGTTGCGGGCTACGGCTGGTGCGGCAAGGGCGTGGCCATGCGCGCCAAGGGCCTGGGCGCCGACGTGATCGTCACCGAAATCAACGCCGTGCGCGCGATCGAAGCCGTGATGGACGGATTCCGCGTGATGCCCATGGCCGAAGCCGCGAAGATCGGCGACATTTTTGTCACCGTCACCGGCAACAAGTCCGTGCTTGCCGGCGAACATTTCGAGCGCATGAAGGACGGCGCGGTGATCTGCAATTCCGGCCACTTCAACGTGGAAATCGACATCCCGGCGCTGGAGAAAATGTCCGGCAGCAACCGCATCGCGCGCCCTTACGTGCAGGAATACTCGGTGAAGGACGGCCGCAGGATCTATCTGCTGGGCGAAGGCCGCCTGATCAATCTAACCGCCGCCGAAGGCCATCCGGCCGCCGTGATGGATATGAGCTTTGCCAACCAGGCGCTTTCCGCCGAATACATGCTCAAACATGCCAGCGAGCTGAAGCCGCAGGTGTACGCCGTGCCCGAGGCCATCGACCGCCAGATCGCCAAGCTCAAGCTGGAATCCATGGGCGTGCAGATGGACAAGCTCACGCCGGAGCAGGAACTGTACCTGGCGTCCTGGTCCGAGGGCACGTAGTTTTCTGCTCTGGGTTTTCTCGGTGGCATTTCTCCGTGCCCTCTGTGATACCTCTGTGTTGAAATGCTTTTTGCTTTACGTCAGATCACTGAAATCCATGATGCACGACTTCGCCAACTGGGCGCTCGAAACCGCGAAAGCTGCGCGGCGCCACGTACGCCGACGCGCGCGTCATGGACATCCGCCACCGCGATCTTTCCACGAAAAACGGCCATGTCGGCACGCTCGCCGAATCCGAATCGCTCGGCATCGGCGTGCGCGTGATCGCGCGATGGCTCCTGGGGATTTGCCGCCACCGACCGGCTGACGCGCGAGGGCATTGCGGCCTGCGCCGCGCAGGCCGTCGCCATCGCCAAGGCATCGGCGCTGGCCAAGCGCCACGACGTCGAGATGGCGCCGGTCGAGGCCTATCAGGACACCTGGCAGAATCCCTTCGTCAAAGATCCGTTCCGCATTCCGCTCGAGCGCCAACTCGATTTGCTGCTGGCCGCGGACAAGGAAATGTCGCGCGTGAAGGGCGTGACGCTCACGGAAACGTCCATGACGTTTCGCCGCATCGAGCAGTTCTTCGCCTCCTCGCATCGGCTCGGCAATCCATCAGATCAAGATGCAGTCCGGCGCGGGGATCGTGGCCACCACGTTTGCCGGAAACGAAATTCAGAAGCGCTCCTATCCGAATAGTTTTGGCGGACAGCACAAGCTGGCCGGGCTACGAACTGGTCGAATCGCTCGACCTGGTGGGCAACGCGCCGCGCGTCGCCGAAGAAGCCGTCGCGCTGCATTCGGCGGCGCAGGCCCCGAGGGCACGAAGACGCTCATTCTCGACAGCTCGCAGCTTGGCCTGCAGATTCACGAATCCATCGGCCATCCCATCGAGCTCGACCGCGTGCTCGGCATGGAAGCGAATTTCGCGGGCATGAGTTTTCTCACGCTCGAAAAACTGGGCAAGCTGCGCTACGGCTCGGACATCGTCAACGTGGTGGCCGACGCGCGCCTCGAGCACGGGCCGGGCCTCGGCACGTTCGGCTACGACGACGAAGGCGTTCCCGCGCAGTGCACGCCGATCATCACCGACGGACTGTTCACCGGCTACCTCTCCAACCGCGAAACCGCCGTGACCATCGGCCTGAAACGCTCCGGCGGCACCATGCGCACCGAATCCTGGAATCGCCTGCCGATCATTCGCATGACCAACATCAGCATTCTGCCCGGCTCGTGGAGCTACGACGACCTGATCGCCGACACCGACGACGCCATCCTGATGGAGACCAACCGCTCCTGGTCCATCGACGACCGCCGCTATCATTTTCAGTTTTCCACCGAAATCGGCTGGGAGATCAAGGGCGGCAAGAAGACGCGCATGCTGAAAAATCCCAGCTACAGCGGCATCACCACCGAATTCTGGAACAGTTGCGACGCGATCTGCTCGCGCGAGCACTGGACGCTCTGGGGCACGCCGAATTGCGGCAAGGGCCAGCCCATGCAGACCATGGGCACCGGCCATGGCGCGTCGCCCGCGCGCTTCCGCAACATCAAGCTGGGCGCCGCGTTCGCCAAATCATGAGCGCCGCGCGAAAATCAGTGAAGAACCGAATGCGCGCCGACGGCGCAAAGGACCGCAAGCACGGCGCGGCCGGCTGTCGCCGGATTACACTCTGCTCTCCGACGCCGAGATGCGCCGCATCGCCGAGAACATCTTCAAATTCAGCGACGCCGACGAGACCGAAGTCGAAATCGGCGTGGTCTCGGACGCGCTGACGCGCTTCGCCAACAACACGATTCATCAGAACGTCGCCGAGCAGGTCCTGACCGTTTCCGTGCGCACCGTTCTCGACGGCCGCACCGCGCGCGCGACCACGAACAAGACCGACGACGAATCGCTGCGCCGCGTGGTGGCCACGTCAAAAACGCTGGCGCGCAGCCAGCCGCACAATCCCGACCTGCTGCCGATGCCCGGGCCGCAGAAATACGGCAAGGTCTCGCGCTACTTCGAAAACACGGCCTACGCCACGCCCGCCGACCGCGCCCGCGCCGTCGCCCGCGTTGCGGAAATGGCCGAGAAGAACAAGCAGACCGCCGCCGGAATTTTCACCACGGGCGTGACGCAATCGGCGATTGCCAATACGCGCGGCCTGTTTGCCTCGCACCGCCAGACGCGCGCGGAATTTTCCATCACCATTCTGGAATCCGATTCCTCCGGCTGGGCCAAGGCGAATTCGCCCGATCTCGCGCAAATCGATCCACTTGCTCTTGCCCGCAGCGCCAGCGAAAAATCCGCCGCTTCGCGCAAGCCAACCGAGGCCGCGCCCGGCCGCTGGACGGTGATCCTCGAGCCCTCCGCCGTGCTCGATCTGGTCGGATTTCTCTTCTACGATTTTGCCGGAACGTCGGTGGCGGACCAGCGCTCGTGCTTCAACAAGCGCATGGGCAAAAAAATCCTGGGCGAGAACATCACGCTGCATGACGACGTCTTTCACCCGCTGCAATCGGGCGCGCCCTTCGACGGCGAAGGCATTCCGCGGCAGAAAGTTTTGCTGGTCGATCGGGGCGTGCCGACGAATCTGGTCTATTCGCGCGCCACGGCGAAAAAAATGAAAGCCAAGCCCACCGGCCACGGCTTTTCGTTGCCCAACGACATGGGCGAAGCGCCCATGAATCTGGTTTTGGCGGCGGCAATTCTTCGGTGGACGAAATGGTGCGCTCGACCGAGCGCGGCATCCTGGTCACGCGCCTGTGGTACATCCGCGAAGTCGATCCCTACGAAAAAGTTCTCACCGGCATGACGCGCGACGGCACATTTCTCGTCCAGGACGGCAACGTCGCCGGCGGCATCCGCAATTTCCGCTTCAATCAGGGCATGCTCGAAATGCTTTCGAACGTCGAGATGCTGGGCCCAGCGGTGCGCGCCGCCGGAGAAGAATCGTTCGAAATGGTCGTCCCGGCGATGAAGGTGAGGGATTTTAATTTTTCTGAGGTCACGAAGTTTTGATGATCAATTCCGGGTCCATGCCTTGAACTGCTACTTGCCCATTTGCCGAGCAACGCGTTTACGCGCCTGAAAGATGTCGCGTTCCAAAGAAATTGGGCGTATCTTCCATTCATTATGAAATACTTAGCAGTTTCGCTCGTGTTTGTGCTGTTCTGCGTCGCAGTGGGAGCGCAGTCATCTTTACAAAGGACACCTCCGCCGAAGGGCCTCCAGAATTCGTTAATAACATATTGCGCAGACGATGGATTCTATCCGGCTATCCCCGATACGCCCCTCAGAGCAACAATCGCCCGGATCGGTGATATCGAAATACGCGCTGCATTCAGTTCGCGCGACGAGGATGGTGCGACGTTTTGGTTTGTACGACGAGCGAAAACGATCTTTTCCTTCAAGGCGAAGGACCTGGTGTCACCGGGAGTATGGATCGCGGTAAACCCTCGACATGCTCAATTCGCATTAACGTACAGCGACGGCGGCGCGATAGGCAGTTTCCATGTGCGGATATTTCAAATCGCGGACGATGTGGTTACGGATGAATCAAAGGCTACTCAACAGGCAATAGATGACTTTAGGTCGCGCCATTACTGCAAAGAGCGTGGCAATAACGTCGAAGCTTTGAAATGGATCAAAGGCGACCTGTTGCTCATGACCGAAGTTTATCCCACGGGTGACTGCGGTCCCGATCTCGGACACATCGAGGCATACAGGGTGAGCGTGCCAGATGGAAAAATTCAAGAGCATCTAACACTCAACCAGCTTAGGCAGTATCCGGGAGTATGTCTGGAGAATGACGACAGAAATTAGAAGGAAAGACCTGAACACGCTTGGAAGTACTGTCATGCAAGCACGTAATCCTAGAGTCAGGTATGTTAAACCACCTCATCCGAACTCGCCCTTCCTCCGTAGCATCCTAATGAAGGCGGGCTCCAAGTAGAGCCCACACCCGTGTAGTGGTACATTCGAACGGAGCCACATGGACCGACGCAGATTCATTTCGATTGCCGGGGGAGCGGGGCTGGGGATTCTCTTGCCCTATGCCGTGTACCGTTCGCTGTCATATGGGTTTGGCAGCGGGGGCGTCAACGTCAAGGAGTATGAAAAATTCGGGCCTGAGGCGGCGCTGCGGGCGATTGCTCCGGTGGACCAGTTTTACATTACATCGTCGCACGGCGAGCCTCCGGTGGACGTGAACAAATGGTCGCTGACGATTGATGGGCTGGTCGACGAGCCGCTGCACTTTGATTACGACGATATTCGGAAGCTCTCGCCGTACGAGACCACACTCACGCTGGAATGCATTTCCAACGAAATTGCGGGAGGGCTGATCGATACGGCCGATTGGCGCGGGACGCTGCTGCGGCCGCTGCTGGAGCGCGCCGCGCTCAAGGCGAACGCGAAGTACGCGATCCTGTACGCGGCCGAAGGCTACACGACCGGGCACACGATCGAGCGGCTGATGCGCGACGGGAATTTTCTGGCGTACGACATGGACGGCGAGCCGCTGAACCGCATTCATGGTTTTCCATTGCGCGTGTTGATGCCAGGGATTTACGGAATGAAAATGCCGAAATGGCTGACGCGCATTGAACTGGTGGACAAGAATCATCTGGGTTACTGGGAATGGATGGGATGGTCGAACTCGGGCGAGCGGCAATTGCAGTCGGTGATCGACAATCCGCGCGACAAGGCCCCGATATCTCAAATTGCCGGGCAGAGCTTTGTGATCACCGGATGGGCCGTGACCAACAATGTGGGCGTCGCGAAAGTGGAAATCTCGACTGACGGCGGCGGCACCTGGAACCCCTGCCAGATTTTCAGCAATCCCATGCCGTCTCAGGTGTGGGCGTTCTGGCGCTACGTGTGGGCGAATCCTGCGCAAGGCAAGCACGAAATTCAAGTGCGCGCCACTGACGCCAACGGCAAGCTGCAGACAGCGTCAAAATCGGGCGAATGGCCGGACGGCGCGACGGGATATCACACAGTGGCCGTGGACGTGGTGTGAGGAAATGATTCGTGGATATTGGAATGCTGGAACATCACCCTCGGTCTACTCATAGGTTTCAATCGAAGAGAGATTCCTCGCTTCGCTCGGAATGACAATGTATGCCATTTTTCCCGAAGCTAGTGAATTCATTTGCATGGGCGTTACGGCGCGGTGAAGGTCAGGCTGTTTACGGTTTTTGCGATTACGTTTTCCTGGACCTGGATGAGGTCGGAGTCGGCCCAGGTCATGCCGAGCAGGGTGAAGGCGTCGTTGCCGCGCAGAAAGGTCAGAAGAGTGACCGACCAGTCACGGCCGTCGGCGGTTCCGCGGGAATGCTGCTCGATTGCGGGGAGTCCGGCGACCGTAACATGCTTGCTCGAGATCAGGCGGTAATTGTCATAAACGCTGCTGAGTGTTTTTGCGGTTGTGGCCGCGTGGGATTCCAGGGAATCCTTGGTGTGCTCACGGCCGATGACCAGCAGCGTCGTTTGGTCGTACGTGCCCATCGCGGCGATAGCGTCGGGCAGGGCCTTGCGAGCCTCGGGAATCAGATCCCAGCTTGGCGGCTTATACATGTGGAAGCCATAGGTGAGATTCGTGTACACAGTTCCGCGGATTTCATCGCGAATCACGGGCGGTTCAGGCGGCGGAGGAGGGAGCGGGGGATTTGGCGCCGAAGCGGCCGCGGCAATTGTCTTGGGCGGGGAGGCATCGCTTTTCGCGACAGCGGGTGAAACGCTTGCATCGCGGTTTGGACGGTCTTTCGGCACAACTTTCGGCGCACCTTTTGGCTCGGGCACAGCTTTTACCGGAGTAGCAGGCTCTTTTACAACGGCTGGGACAACTTCCGGCGCTGCCTCGGGCGGCGGCGCGAGCCGCAGTGGTGCTGCGGAAGGCGGCGCAAGCGGCGCGCTTGATTTTGCCTTTGGCTCAGGCTCTTTCTTGGGCGCGGAAATGGTGATGTCCGCCACTTTGTCTTTTTGGATGAGTGCGAATCCATAGGAAGTTTCCACGCGGAACGAATCGTTCTCGAAACCCACGATTGTGCCGGTAATTTTCGTGCCGTCTTTCAGGCGAATTTCGTCGGCGCGCGCCACCGACGCGCAGCATAAGAGCGCCAGCAGGGCCAGTCCGGAAATGGCGGGGTCACGCATGGTAGTAAGTATGGCAAAGGGCGGAATTGGTCAGCAAGCCTTGCAAATGGGGAGGTTTCCGGGATGCTACCGGGGAGGGGAAGATTGAAATTTGGGAGCTGAGATATAAGACTTAAAATTCGACATTCGAAATTGAAATTTGAAATTTGAGATTTGAAATTGCAAACCTAAACCCAACCATCTGCCATCTGTCATCCACGACCTTCCACCTGCCACCGGCCCCCTGTCCCCCACAACCTTCCGCCTTGCAAGGAATGCTCGCCGGCTCTCAAGTTTGAAACGCTCCGGGCAGCCACGCCAAAATTTAATAGGCGGTCCACACTCCGGCCGCGAATTTCTTGACGGTAGCGAATCCAAGTTTTTCGTACAGGCGGACGGCGCGTTCATTGCCGGACGTGACCGTCAGCGAAACGGCGGTGAACCCGCGCACGCGCAGCGCTTGCATGGAGGCTTCCATCAGGCGGCGGCCCAAGCCGCGTCCCTGGTATCCGGGCATGGCGCAGATTTGCGTGGTGTGGCCCACGCCTTCGGAAACGCGCGAAGTTAAAATGACTCCGGCGAGATAACCGGCATGGGGCGGGCGCAGCACGAAGGAGGCTTCGGGCTGGAATTGTCCGCAGCCGGGCAGAATAATAATGTTTTTCAAGAAGCGCAGCGCGCCGGATTCGCTGCGGTACTGATCGTTGATTTCGCCGTCGACGTGATTGGCGTACGCGAGCTGGATCAATCGCGCGCAGGGCTCGAAATAGCGGTGATCCCAGCGATCCAGGATCAGCCCCTCGCCCGGCCCCTCGCGAATCAGCCCGGGGAGGACGTCGATGGCCTGCATGTCATTGGCCGGGGCCAGCGGCGCGATCATGAATTGCCGCTGGTAGAGGCGAAATCCGTAATCGGCAAGGACTTGGATCGAGCGCATAACCGAAGGGAATCAGTTGGGCTTCCACGCGATCGAGTTTTGGAATGCCGCTCAAAGTGGTGAGCGTGTCGGTCAGGAGCCGATGGCTCAACTCCTGCTGCGAGTAACGCGGAGAGACAAACAGCCCGCCCACCAATCCTTTGTGCTCTTCCAGAACATAAAACGCGTATCCCACCGGACGCCCGTTTTCCAGGATCGCGGAGCCGGTAAGAGATCGCGCGTCCACGAATTTCTTGATCAGTTCAACCGAAGCGCTGATAATCCCAGCGCAGTTCTTCCTTCCATTGCCTGGCCTCCTCGGCCAGCAACGGTTCCAGCTGCCGGGAAGACAATTGGCGCAGATCAACGATCTGCATGGGGAAGGTTTCCAGCCTTTGGGTCGCGGCGCACATAATCCTTTTTACCATAGTGACGACCCGGTGTATTTCAGAAACATTGAAGAGACCATCCGGCCACGGCGCGCCGCCAACTGTGTTAACATGCGCCAGCCGAGCGTCGCGTCGTCCGCCCCAGCGTCTGGACCGGCTGGGCTCAGCTTCGCCCTCTGGCCACGAATCCGAGCGCATGGGCTTCATTTCCCAACTTCGATATCCCACGGCATGGTACTCCAAGCTCGTCATCGCCATTTTGGCGCTCGCTTTTTTCGGGTTCCTGGCGGCTGCGGCGATCTCCGGGTATGTGGTGTACCGGATCGTTTTGCCGGCGCAAAGCCACTCCGAGATTGATCTGCAGAATCTTCCGGGTCATCCCCAAGTCATGTCCTATAGCGTGGCGGGCGAAGGGCAGCGCGACGGCTGGTTTTTCCCGGGCTTGAAATCGGCTCCCTCCGTAATTCTCTGCCCAGGCTACGAATCGAGCCGGGGAGAGTTGCTCACGCTGGCTTCGGCGCTGCAGGATCACCAGTACAACGTGCTGCTCATTGATTTTTCGGCGCAGGGAGCGAGTGGCGGCCGGTCCACGCTGGGGTTTCACGAAGTCGCCGAGCTGCGTGCGGCCATGAACGCGGTCGCAAACCGCGGCGATGTGGACGCCGAACATTTCGGCCTGTGGGGCGCCAACCTGGGCGCGTACGTGGCGCTGTCGGAAGCCGAGGGAGACCCGCGGGTGCGCGCGGTCGCGGCGGAATCCCCTTACAACCGTCCCAAAGATATGGCCGCTCTGCTCGCCAACCGGATGGGACTTGGTTCGTTTCCTATTATTATCCGCATGGTAAAGCTGGGATTTGACTGGCTGAATCCCGAGTATCGAAACGCGCCGCCGCTGAATCTGCGCATCCAGAAGCTGGCGGGTGTCGCGCAGCTCTATATGCAAACGCCGGAAGAGCCGATTCTCGCCGCGAGCACCCGTGAATTGTTCCAGGCTTCGCCCGCGCCGCACGAGCTGGTGACACTGGCGCACGGAAATTATGCAGGGATGCTGGACGATGAAAAGCGCGAACTACGAAAACCGCATCGTGAGTTTTTTCCTGGTGAATTTGCCGCCCGCGGGAAATCCTTAACGTTTTTGTTAAGGCGAGTTCCGGACGTCCGGCGAGATGTGAAGCAGGACGACGAACGGCGCACCCACGCGGCTCACTTCGAGGACGCCGTCTCCCCGCCGCTCGAGTTCGATGGCGTTTTTCTCCGGTGTAAATAACCATTCCGGCAGGGGCGCGCCGCGAGTCCATTCCGGCAACTCCCGGTTGAAATAATAATTCAGTCCGTAGTGCCAATCTCTCTTGAGGTCGCTGAACGCGATATTTTGGCCGGCAGGGTCCAGCCGCAGAGCGTCGAGCGCGGCGGGGCGCGCCGAGATACGTGTGTCGGCGGCGGGAAGGACTCCGAAGTTCAGAAATACTAAAATTGAGGCGACGACCAAAACGAGCGCAGTGAGCGCGGCCCTGGGCCGTTTCCACGCACTGAGGCCGGCGGCGATCAGTCCGCCAACGCCGATGAGGAGCATCAGAGAAACTATACGAGGATTGGAAATATTAAAAAAATGGCCGGTTCGGAAAAGGGCTTTTTGCGAAAAGATGGCCGCGGCAGTAAATATACGCTCCGGTGATTCCAGCGAAAACGGCCGCTCCCCGGTTACTCGATGCAAACAGGCGCTCCACGGCGCGGCTCATGAAAAGAAACAGAGGAGGAATCGCCGGGAGGATATAGCCGGGCAGCTTGGACTGGGAAAAACTGAAAAAAAGCAGCGGAAAAATGGCCCAGCAGAAAGCGAAAAGAGATGGGGAACGCGACCATTCCTCCCCATTCCATTTCCGGTAGAAAGAGCGGACGAGCGCAACAATCCAAGGCATGGTCGCCACGCAAAGAATCGGCAGGTAATACCAAAACGGCTGGCGGTGCTCGAAGACGGGAGTGAGGTAGCGCTCAAAATTGTGCTCCAGGATGAAGACGCGCAGAAAATCAGGATTGCGCAGCGCACACAGGACGTACCACGGCAACGATGTCGCGCAGAAGACAACGATAATTAGCGGGTGCAGGAAGCGAAACGGCGCGCGCCACTCGCGCGAAAGCGCGGCCCAAAGCAGCGTCGCGCCGCCGGCAAGGATCACGGCGGCGGGGCCTTTTGCGAGCACGGCAGCGCCCAGGAAAAATCCGAATGCGATACGCAAAATCGGCCCTGGGCGGGGCTTCTGCAATATTTCGGCGGCGACAGCCATCGCGGCGGCCAGAAGCCCGGCAAACAACATGTCGGGGCTTGCGGCGCGCGCGAAGCCGATCATGGCGACCGACGTGGGCAGCATCAGCAGAGAGAACCACGCGGCGCGCGCGCCGAACGATCGCAGGGCGGTCCAGGCCACGGCGACGACGGCGAGCAATGCGGCGAGCGCCGAAGGCAGCCGCGCGGCGAATTCGCTTACGCCAAAAATGCGCATGGAAATTCCGGCGGCCCAGTAATACAGCACCGGCTTCTCGAACCACGGCGTCCCCCACAATCTGGGCGTTACCCAGTCGCGCGTTTCGGCCATGGCCCGGGCAATCGCGGCGTAGCGCGGTTCGTCGGGGCCCACCAGGCCCAGCGCGCCCAGCCCGCTGAATAAACACACGTAGAGAACGACGAGAATGAGCGGCACGCTCCAAAGGGGAATCTCGAAATTGCCTTCTTCGGCGGCGAGCGATCGAATTGGGGCGGCAGAATCCAAGCGAGTGAGTCTAGCATTGGCGGGCAGAGTTTTCAGTAACGCGGCGAAAGTATTCCCCGCACTTTTATGATGCGGGCACCAAGCAGAGCCCGCACCCGGTATAATCCCCGGGTGCGAGAACGTGCGGAATACGCGGTGGCGTGGCTGCTGCTCAAGACGCTTGGCGCGATGCCGCGTCCCATTGCAAGATTCGTGGGCGCGGGCATGGCCGCGTTCCTATTGTGGCTGCGGCCGGGATTGCGGCGCGCGGCAGACGAGAACTTGCGCCTTGCGTTTCCGGATTGGAACAAGAAGCAGCGGCGCGCGGCTATTCGCGGCATGGTGCGGCAGTTGGGATGGATGGCGGCGGAATTTGCCCATTTTCCCAAATACACGAAACAGAATATCGACCGGATCGTTCTTCTGGACGGCTTTGAGAATTTTGCGGCGGCGCAGGCGCGCGGCAAAGGAGTCCTGTTTCTCACCGGCCACATGAGCGCATGGGAGGTTGCACCGTTTGCTCAGGCGCTGTTTGGCCATCCGCTGCATTTCCTGGCGCGAGGCATTGATAACCCGCTCGTGGATGCGCTCGTGACGCGGTACCGTTGCCTCAGCGGAAATTTGCCCATCGAAAAAAATCAATCGGCGCGGGCGGTATTGAAAGTCCTGGCCGAGGGCGGCACGGTTGGAATTCTGGCCGATCACAATACCTTGCATGCCGAGGGCGTATTCGTCGATTTTTTTGGCATCCCGGCCTGCACCACGGCTGGTCTTGCGAGGTTTGCGCTGCACACCGACGCCGCCGTCGTGCCCGGATTCTTGCATTGGGACGCGGCGTTGCGAAAATATAGGCTATGCTTTGAGCCTGCGGTAAAACTGACTCGCACCGGTGACGACACAAGGGACATTTTAGAGAATACCCAGCAGTTCACGCGCGTGATCGAAAATTACGTGCGCCGCTACCCGGATCAATGGCTTTGGCTGCATCGCCGGTGGAAATCCCGTCCGCTCGGCGAGTCACAGGCCTATCCGTCGCCAAAATGACACGATTGGAAAGCATT
>CAWAEW010000025.1:0-123098 GCA_963781055.1 Terriglobia bacterium | reverse complement strand
CCTGGTAGCGCTCGACGCAAAGTTGAAATTGATAGGTCGGGAGCAGGTCCACCAGTTGCGAGAAAACGGTTCGGCCAAGATTCATCGGCTGCCTCCAGAACAAGCTGGAAAGCAGTAGAATGACGGCAAAAGGGAGAAAATAAATTGAAATCGAAAAAACTCATCAAACCCCTTTAGCTTCGCTGAATCAAGCACTTATCGTGTACTATTCAAACTTTCTTGGGACAGCACTGATATAGAATAACAAATTCAATTTACTCGATCCTTGTAGAGGCTTCCCGATGTACAAAAAGCCGCAAAAACTTGTGGCCGAATTTGCAGGAACGTTCGCGCTGGTTTTTTTTGGCGTGGGCGCGATCATCGCGGACCAGTTTCTCCGTTCGAATGCCAACGGACCCGCCGCTTTTGGATGGCTGGGCATCGCCCTGGCCCAGGGCCTGGCCATGGGCATCCTGGTGACTTCGCTAGGGCACATTTCCGGCGGCCACTTCAATCCGGCGATAACGATCGGGTTCTGGGTCACGCGCAAATTTTCCACTTTCGATACGCTGGCCTACTGGATCGCTCAGGTTGCGGGAGCCATCACTGCCGCGTACCTGCTGCGCAGACTCCCGTTCGACGCGTGGAGTTCGGTGCAGCTTGGCGCTCCGAACCTCGCCAGCGGCGTTACGCGCACGAATGGAATGATTTTCGAGGCGGTAATGACGTTCTTCCTGGTGTTTGTCTTTTTCGCAACCAGCGTGGACGAACGCGGCGCGTTCAACAAGATCGCGGGCTTCGCGGTCGGCTTGACGGTCACCATAGGCGTGTTGCTTGGAGGACCATTTACAGGCGCGGCGATGAATCCGGCGCGCGCCTTCGGTCCCGCCCTTGCCGCCAATCACTGGCCCAACCACGGTGTGTATTGGATCGGCCCCCTGGCGGGAGGCGTGGCCGCCGGCTGGCTGTACGATACGCTGTTTCTTCCGAAGACCTAGCCCAAAGTTCACGGCAGCACTGTAGCCCGGGTCTTCAGGCCTGAGGCTTTTCCGCTGAGTGCAAAACCCTCATCCCGCATCGCGGTTTGCGCCCGTCAATGAAATCATTTCCAATTTGAAGCGGGGGCGTTCCGTAATTCTGCTATCATGGCGGCCAAAATTCATGAGCGCAGACCGCATTCCGTTATTCCCTCTCAACGTCGTTCTCTTCCCCGGACGAGCAATGCCTCTGCACATCTTTGAACACCGGTACCGCGCTGATGACGCGCCAATGCCTGGAAACAAAATCCCCATTCGGCGTCATCTTTTTCCATGAAGGCAATCTCGCGCGAGTCGGCTGCTCCGCGATAATCGTGAAAATCCTGAAGGAGTATGAAGATGGCCGGTTCGACATTCTTGCGGCCGGGCAGCACGCCTTCCGCCTGATTCGCACGCACGAAGACCAGCCCTATTTTGAGGCCGACGTCGAATATCTCGAAGAAGATTTCACGGGGATCGATGCTGGTATCTCCGCGCAACTCGAACAGCTTTTCAACCGGTGCTACCGCATCCTTTTTGACCAGCAAGACCCGCCGCCCTTTGAAACGGAAGGAAGCATTTCGCTCGCCTACCATGTCGCCTCCGAATTGCCCGTGGATGCGGCCTTGCGGCAACAACTGCTGGAATTACGTTCGGAAGGCGAGCGCCAGGGATTGCTGGTCGCATATCTCGATGGTTGGTATCCACAGTTGCAAAAGCGGGAGCATGTTCGGCAGAAAGCCGCGGGAAACGGGCACGCAAAGTTGTAGGCTCCGTCGCGGTCGCGTCCCTGCGAGCACCATCAGCGCCGTGTTCGAGGAACTCTGCAGCAATTCCCCATGTGTCATATAATGAATACTTGAAACGATTCAGGGGACCCCGATGACCACAAGACCCTCCACACTCGGCGAATTGAAAAAACTTCCGGGATACGCGCCCAGCGCGGCTCGCCGCACCGTCAAGGACGAACTTCGCGAAAATCTGCTGCGGATGCTCGAGAGCGGAGAGCCTCTGTTTCCGGGAGTGCACGGTTACGAGGAAACCGTTCTGCCGCAGATCGCCAACGCCATTCTGGCGCGCCACAATTTCATCCTGCTGGGCCTGCGCGGGCAGGCGAAGAGCCGCATCCTGCGCGGCTTGGTCCATTTCCTGGACAAGGAAATTCCCTACATTGCCGGCTGCGAAATTCATGACGATCCGCTAGCGCCGCTGTGCCGCGCGTGCCGCGATTTGGTTTCCGAAAAGGGCGACGCCACCCCGATTGCCTGGCTGCCGCGCGACCTGCGCTTTATCGAAAAACTGGCGACCCCGGACGTCACGATCGCCGACATTCTCGGCGACGTGGACCCCATCAAGGCGGCGCGCTCGGGCCGTGCGCTCGGCGATGAACTTACGATTCACTATGGCCTGCTGCCGCGCGCCAATCGCGGCATCTTCGCCGTCAACGAACTTCCCGACCTTGCGGGAAAAATTCAAGTCGGGCTTTTCAATATCATGCAGGAAGGCGACATCCAGATTAAGGGCTACCCGGTGCGCATGCCGCTTGATGTCCTGCTGGTCTTTACCGCAAATCCGGACGACTACACGGCGCGCGGAAAAATCATCACGCCGCTCAAGGACCGCATCGGCTCGGAAATTCGGACGCATTATCCCGCGACGGTCGAGGAAGGCGTGGCCATCACCAAGCAGGAAGCGTGGGTATCGCGCGATGGCGGCAGGTCCGCCGTCGACGTTCCCGCGTATCTCCGCGAGGTCGTCGAGCAAATCGCGTTTCTGGCCCGCGAAGACAAGCGCATCGACAAACGCTCGGGAGTCAGCCAGCGCCTGCCGATCGCGTGCCTGGAAAGCGTGGTCAGCAACGCGGAGCAGCGCGCCGTGCGCAATCACGAAGCGCGCTCATCGGCGCGCATCGCCGATGTCTACTCCGCTCTTCCGGCCATCACCGGGAAGATGGAGCTCGAATACGAAGGCGAATTGCGTGGCGCCGAAAACATCGCCAACGAACTGATTCGCGGCGCCGTCGGACGAGTTTTCAGCAAGCATCTGGAGGGCGTGAATCTCCAGCCGGTCGTGCAGTGGTTCGAGCTGGGCGGCGAGTTGAAAGTTCCGGAAAATGCTCCCGCCGCCGAAGCCCTGGCGCAGTTGAAAAAGATTCAAGACTTGATGGAACACATCGACCGCCTGGGCGCTGACAGCCGCAGCGGCCCAGCGGGAATGGCGGCTGCCGCGGAATTTATTCTGGAAGGACTTTGGGCGCACAAGCGCATCAGCCGAAGCCAGGAACGCGGCTTTCATGCGGAGCGCCCCAAAACACCCGAGCCGCGCGAGCAGCAGCCGCCGCGCCCGCCTCGGCGCCAGTTTAATTAGGGTAGTGCTCCGGCTTTCTCTGTGAGCCTCTATGATCTCTGTGATGAGCTTTTCGGATTTAACACGGAGAACACAGAACCCGCAATGCAGGTAAGATATCGTGAAATACATTCGCTACAAGAAATACGAGGGTGAGCCCGGCGACGGCGTCGACATGCAGGAACTCGTCAAGCGCCTCTCCGATTTCTTCCTGCAAAGCGGCTTTGAATCGCAATTCTACGGCCTCTCCGAAATGGACCCCGAAAAATCGATGGAGGCCCTGCGCCAGGCGATCCAGCGCGCCCTCGAGGAAGGCGATTTGCTCTCTGATGAGCAAATGCAGCAACTGATGGACGGCACTCCCGAACAGATGGACGCAAAAATGAAGGAGCTGATCGACCAGTTGATGGACCGGCTCATGGAAGAGGGCTACATCACCGGCCAGCCGCAAGTCACCGCTCCGCCGGAAAAGACGCCGCGCGGGCAAGTCGGCCAGGGACGCGATCGCGACCGCGAAGGCGAGGCCCGGTTTGAGATCACGGACAAGACTATCGATTTTCTCGGCTTTAAGACGCTGAAAGACCTGATGGGGTCGCTCGGCAAAAGCAGCTTCGGGCGCCACGACACGCGCGATCTTGCGACCGGCGTTGAATCGGGCGGCATCTCCCGCGCCTATGAATTCGGCGACACGTTGAACCTCGACATCAGCGCGACCCTATTCAATGCCGTGCGCCGCGAAGGCTCGAAGGTTCCCATCGAACTTGATTATCAGGACCTGATGGTCCACCAGACCGAATATCAGAGTTCCTGCGCCACCGTGCTCATGCTCGATTGCAGCCACAGCATGATTCTGTACGGCGAAGACCGTTTCACACCGGCCAAAAAAGTGGCGCTCGCCCTTTCGCATCTGATCCGCACGCAGTTCCCCGGCGATTCTCTCCATCTGGTGCTGTTTCACGACTCGGCCGAGGAAATGCCGCTCGCAGAACTGGCGCGCGTGCAGGTCGGCCCGTATTACACGAACACGCGCGAAGGGCTGCGCCTGGCCCGCCGCATTCTCTCGCGCCAGAAAAAAGACATGAAGCAGATCGTCATGATTACGGACGGAAAACCGTCAGCCCTCACTCTTGACGACGGCCGCATTTACAAGAACGCCTTCGGCCTCGACCCTCTGGTCGTCACGCAGACGCTCGAGGAAGTGGGCCGCTGCCGCCGCTCAGGCATTTTGATCAATACATTCATGCTCGCCAGCGACCACAGCCTCATTCATTTCGTCCAGAAGGTGACCGAACTCTGCCGCGGCAAAGCGTATTTTACGACGCCATACACGCTGGGGCAGTACTTGCTCATGGATTACATGCAGAAGAAAACCCGCCATATCCATTAGAGTTGGAATCGCTTCAGGAAAGATGCAAGACGGTAACGCTGGGCCTCGCGGGCCGCGCGCTGTTCTGGACTTACAAAAATCAAAATCTGACGGGCCGACGATTCGCTTCGCTCACCACAAGAGCCTGTCCTACTTGTCGTTTTCTTCCAGCAGCTTTTGCTTGTGTTTGGGCGGCTTCAAGCGCTTGTCGGGAATGACGCGCCCGGAGGGAGGAGGCCCGGCCAATTCGCGAGCGCGCCGCCGTGCCTCGCCGCCCGCGGTGAATTTCTTTCGTTTGCGTTTGCCTTTGGCCATGGTATGCGCAAAAAAACGCCCAGCAAATCAGTTGGAAGTGTACCATCCCGTTGCTCACAGGAAGCGCGGCGAAATGATTGCCATACCTCATGATTCATTCCGGCACACCGGTCTTTAACTGATAAGGCACACCGCCATAAGTTGTCCAATGATGTACTTGTTGTTCCCATCCCCCCGCGTAATATCGGATTGCAACATTGATGTCTCACAATTTAATCGGTGGGCACGGGTGCTATTAATTTCCCCTCCTCTGCTTTGACGACCCGATAGCCCGAAAAGGATAGCCGTGATGCTAAGCGACTTTCGCATGAGTCGTAGTGGTGTGGTGTGTCGAGCCCTTGGAATTTCCGCTCTGGCTGCTATTCTTTTTGTGGCTGGCTGTAACAGCACCCCGCAAATTGGAGTTACGCTAACGCCCGGTTCGGCGCAGAACGCCGACGCGGGCCAAGTTTTGGCGATTACCGCCGCGGTCTCCAATGACGCTACGGCCAAGGGTGTCATCTGGACTCTTTCGGGCGCCGGCGCACTCAGCGGACAGACCACTACGGGAGCCACTTATACGGCGCCAGCGACGATCTCCGCGGCTGGTACCGCCACGATCACGGCCACTTCCGTGACCGATGCCACTAAGTCCGCGACCCTCACCATCAACTTGCTCCCGGTTTCCATTGCCCTCGCTCCAGTTTCGCCGAAGACCCTTGAACAGGGGCAGAGCATTTCTCCGATCACGGCGACTGTCTCGAATGACCCTCAGACAAAAGGCGTAACCTGGAATCTCTCGGGCGCGGGTGCGCTCAGCGGCCAAACAGCGACGACCGTCATCTACACTGCGCCGGGTAGCATAGCCAGCGCTTCAAGCCCAATCATCACCGCGACTTCTGTTTTCGATGTCACCAAGACTGCGACATTCACGGTCAATCTTGTGCCTCCTCCCTCGGTCACTACGGCTTCTCTGCCGGCTGGCACCGATGGCGTTGCATACTCCACTACGCTCGCTGCAACCAATGGCGTAGCTCCTTATGTCTGGAGTATCACCGCAGGGACCCTTCCCGCTGGATTGTCCCTGTCCGGCAACACAATTTCCGGTACACCGAGTGCCTATGGCACGTCTAATTTTACGGTCCAAGCAAAGGACGCGCAGAATTTCACCGCCACCGCCGCTCTCAGCATCAAAATCAATCCTGCGCCCGTGAACGTTACAACTACGTCCCTGCCCAACGGCATTGTCAATCATGCGTCCTATAGTGCGACTCTCGCGTCCACCGGAGGCGCAACGCCCATCACTTGGTCCGTAACGGTAGATGCACTCCCTGCGGGTTTGTCCCTGAACGCGACGACCGGGGCCATCACCGGCACTCCCACCACCGCAGGTACCGTGAACTTCACGGTTCAGGCCGCTGATTCCAGTTCACCGGCGCTCACGTCCACAAAGGCTCTCAGCATCACCATTATTCCCGCGCTCTCGATCACGACTTCCGCGCTCACGAATGGCGTCACCAGCGCCGTCTATAGTGCCACGCTCGCTTCCAGCGGTGGCGTAGCTCCGGTAACCTGGTCCATCACTGTCGGCACGCTTCCGGCTGGGCTTTCGCTGAACGCCTCCACCGGCGCAATTACCGGCACGCCTACTACCGCTGGAACATCGAACATCACTGTGCAGGCCGTTGACTCCGGCACTCCGAGTCAAACCGTGACGAAGGCTCTGAGCATTACCATCATTCAGCAACTGGTCATCACCACGGCTTCGCTTCCGGCTGGCGCGGTCAATTCCACCTATAACCAAACGTTGCAGTCCACCGGCGGAGTTGCGTCCCTTACCTGGAGTGTGTCTGCCGGTTCGCTGCCCGCAGGCCTTTCCCTGAACTCCGGCACTGGTGCGATCACCGGTACGGCCACCACCGCGAGCACCAGCAACTTCACCATTCAGGCGGTCGATTCCGGCACGCCGCAGCAAACGGTCACTAAGGCTCTCAGCATCACCATCAATCCGCCGCTTTCGGTTACGACCACTTCTCTTGCTAACGGCGTGGTTGCCACTCCGTATAACCAGACCCTGCAATCCAGTGGCGGAGTATCCCCGATCACGTGGAGCGTAACGGTGGGCGCGCTTCCCGGTGGTCTGACCTTGAACACCACTACCGGCGCAATCACTGGGTCTCCAAACGCTCAGGGCACCGTAAACTTTACGGTGCAAGCGGCGGATTCGAGCTCGCCTCAACAGACGGCCACAAAGGCTCTCAGCATCTCGACCACTTTAGGGCCCCTTGCTGTCACGCCAGCCACTTTGCCACAAGGCGCCATCAGCGAGGCTTATCCCTCGACCAGTTTGGCAGCTACCGGCGGTCTACCGGCCTATGCATGGAGTATCACGGCCGGAGCTCTTCCGGGAGGTTTGACTCTGAACGGCAGCACTGGCGCGATCACGGGCACGCCCACGGCCAGCGGAACATTCACCTTCACCGCACAGGTGAAAGACTCTCTTAACAACACAGCTACGGGTAACTTCAGCATTACGACTAATCCCGTGCTCGCGGTGACCACTTCCTCCTTACCCAGCGGCACGCAGGGTACCGGCTATACGTCCACGAATCTAAGCGCCTCCGGCGGCATCACTCCTTATAATTGGAGCATAACGGCTGGTTCATTGCCGACGGGCCTGACGCTAAGCGGGAACACCATCTCTGGTGTCCCCTCGGCGTCCGGCACATTCAACTTCACTGTGCAAGTGGCGGATGCCGCCAGCGGAACGGCTACCGCGAACCTCAGCATCGTCGTCAGTTCCCCGCCGCCGCTTGCCGTGAACACGACTTCCGGCTCGCTGCCCGCTGGCACTCTGAATTTCGCTTATCCTTCGACAAACGTATCGGCCAGCGGCGGCATCCAGCCCTATACCTGGAGCATCACGGTCGGTGCGCTTCCCGGAGGATTAAGTCTGGACCCCAGCACCGGCATCATCTCCGGTACACCGTCGGCCAGCGGAACGTTCAACTTCACCGTACAGGTGAAGGATTCGGTGAACTCCACCGCCACCGCCGCTCTCAGCATCATCGTCAACGCCGCCCCTTGCGCGGGCTATGGCAGCGGCAATGAATCCGTCCTGCACGGCCAATACGCCTTGTATTCCAGGGCTTTGTCGGCAGTGGGGCCACCAGCCCATTCGCCGCGGTCGCAAGCTTTGCCGCAAACGGTTCCGGTGGAATCACGGCCGGCGACGTCGACATCAACCAATCGAATGGAGGTCCGCAACACCTTACCGTCTCTTCTTCGGGAAGCCTCTACGTGGTCGGCCCCGACAATCGAGGTTGTGCCGTAATCTCGTTTGGCGGATCAGGCTCGGTAGTCATGCATTTCGCGGTGGGCGGCATCAGCGGGGGCATCGCTTCCAAGGGACGCATGATCGAGTTCGACGACGCGGACGGCACGGGCACGCGCGGCACCGGAATTTTGCGTCTCCAGACCACGACGGACTTCCTGGCTAGCAAGCTCAAGGCGCGCTACGCCTTCGGCTTGGATGGATTTGATTCAACGGGAGGCCATATTTCTATCGGCGGCGCTTTTGCCACCGGAGGTAGCGGTACCACCATCGCCAGCGGGTATACCGACGTGGATGACTCCGGCACCCTGCAGTCCGGGCTAACCGGCGCCACCGGCACCATCGGAGCTATTTCCGCCACAACTGGCCGCGCGACAGCCACATATAACGCAGGCTCTAGCGCCGACTACAACTGGGTCGCGTACGTCGTAAACGCCAACGAGATCTTCATTGTTTCCTCCGATACGCTGGCCGTGAACAAACCCATCACCAGCGGTCGCGCCATTGTCACCGGCAGCTCCTTCAGCAGCGCATCGTTGTCCGGCAACTACATTCTCCATATAACCGGAGTCTCTGGCGGCCTTGCCGATGTCAACCTGGGCCTGCTGAATCTCAGCGGGGGTGCTGTGAGCGGAACGCTATGGGAATACAGTCTCAGCAACACCCCCCCCTATACCAGTACGAACACGATCAGCGGGGGAACCTATGCCGTCAATACCACATCAGGGCGTGTTACCTTGGCCAACGTCGGCGGGAATCCACCCGTTCTTTACTTGACTACACCCACCGACGGCGTTTCCGCCTTCGTCATCGGCTCGGACAATAGCTCGATCTTCGGCCTTGCCGAGTTCCAGCCCGCGGTGACCTACTCCACCAACTCGCTCAACGGAAATTTCTTCGAGGGGAACGAGGATCCCGGCGATAACACCGTCGATTTCAGCGTAGGCACCCTGACCGTGACAGGATCGACCGGCGCTGTCAACGGCTCGGAGGACAGAAGTCAAGGCGTCTCACCCTACTTACAGTCCGGCAAGTCGATCAGCGGCACCATAGTTGTTAATGCGGACGGCACGGGAAATGTCGGCACCGGCACCGTGGGCATCACGAACGGCACGAAATTCTTCTTCATCGATGAAAGTGGCGGCTCCGCCAGGATCACCGTCGTCGAACAGTAGAAGAGTTTTCATCTCATCCCAAAGGGCCGGCCCAATTGGGCCGGCCCTTTTCGTTTGGGAACACCTGTTCTTATAGACTCTAACAGGAAGGGCTATATCCAAAAGTTTGCTAGAACTTCAGGTTAGCTGCGGTGGGCCGGGGCAACCGCTGTAGCAGTAAGATATTCAATCAATTCAAACACTTTGGGGCTGGTGCAAACTTCGTAGTAGGCGCGGGTTCCCGCGTCGCCGATTTTTCCGTCGGGCAACAGCTGGCGCACAAAGCCCTGGCGGAGGATCACCGGCTCGACTCCTTCGCCGACCGGCGTTTCCCCGGCATAAAAGGTGACGCGTTCCTTGCCCCAGGGCATGACGCAATCGGCCTCGATCGAGGTCAGCGCGATTTCTTCCTGCAATTTCCGGAAGCCTTCCTCGTTGAGTTCCACTCCGTTCAAATTGAAGCGGATCAGGAATTCATCCGCCTCTTCCTCGGCCACGCCTTCCATCATCGTCTGGAACAGGAACAGGCGGAACATCGAAGAGTTGTCTGAAAGCAGGCGCTTGGCGGCTTTCGAGCAGCTCGACAGCCGGTCCGACAAATTCAGCGCGCGGGAAATCATGATGCGCGAGTCGGTGTCCATCCAGTACGTCGGAGCGGACCCCTGGAAGGCGATCCCGATGCCCAGCTCCAGCCGCGGCAGGTCGCTGGTTTCCGAGCGGTCGTTGTAAGCGGAGGAAACCGCCAGAATCTGCCGGGCCAGCGCGCACGCTTTGGAAACGGCGCGCTGCTGCGCGCGGTTCGATTCGGTCTCGAAAATCGCCAGCACCAGCGCGTCGCCTTCGATGAACACTTTCGCCGCGCCGTACCGCTCGAGGATGCGCTTGACCGGCTCGTAGAAATTCAAGCTGAACAGCGACGCCGGATTGAGGCCGCGCGCGAGCAGGTCCTGCGTGATTTTCGTCGAGCCGCGCACGTCGGCCTTGATGATCGTATGAGACAGGACGCGGTCTTCGGCGGGCTTGCGCCTCTTCGGGCAGCAGGAACTCGTACAAGCTGTGGTTCATGTCCGAGAGTTCCCGCGTGCGTTCGTTGCGCACCAGGTTGACGCGCTCCATCGCCGCGGTCAGCCGCTCGTAATTCTGGGTGTCGCGCCGCAGCCGCATGAAATCCTCGGCAAAACGCATGGCGACCGCGCGCACCTCTTCGCGAGGCGTCTTGCGGATTTTTTTGGAAAGTTCGTCGATGCGCTGCATGGAATATTGCCGCGCGGGAAACTGCTTCAAGATGTCCTCGACGCGCTTGTACTCCTCGCGCGAGACCAGCGCCTTTTTCAACTGTTGCAGGTGGATCGGCGGGCAGTAATCGTGGCAAATGTTTCGCAGCTGGTAGCTGGACAGAATGTGCACGAGCAGATCGCGCTGTTCGAGCCGGGCGACCCATTCCTCGAGCAGCCGCGCCGCGGAGTTCCGCCGCGCCGCCGCGTTCCTCGCCGGGCGCGCTTGGATCGAACATGCGGCGCGCATTTTCCGGCTCATTCAAATAATCGCCCAAACCGTTCCTGATACCTGTCTGGCAAGGTAATCGGCCTTGCCGCGGGCCGTTTCGATGCGCGGGGCAATGCCCTCCAGCTTGAGCCGGGCGTGGCGCAGGCGCAATTCTCACGTCGCTGATTGCCGCGCGAAGATTGGCGGGGTCGGGGCCGAATCCCACGCGGCCCATCAGGCCATCAGTGCGTTCGAGCCGCCGCGCAAGAGCGTCGACGCTCTTCCTCGAGACGGGCGATTTCTCCCCGGCTTGCCATCGCCGCGTCCACATATTGCTGGTGCGATTGCGCCGCCTCGCCCAGTTCGCCTCCCTGGTCTCCGGCCAGAACCGACTCCCGCAGGAAATCCAGCAGCAGCGCGTCAATGGTTTCGAATCGGTCCTGGTCCTGCTGATAATTTCCAAGCAGGACGTATTGCTCGAGGAAAAGCACATCGTCCTTGCCGCCTTCGACGAAGGCAAGACGATTGTTCAAAACATCGTAGGCGCCGGCGGGTTCATCGCCAAATAGGGCTTTTCGAGCTCTTGCCAGAGTGTTCTCTTCAATCTCCATCAACGCCTGGAAAACGTGTTGCCCCGTCTGGCGGAACATATTCCGGCGGTCCGCCTGCAATTCGGCCAGGCGGGCTTTGATCACATGCGCCTGCTCGGTGTGGTCAAAGTGCTCGCCGCGGCTGCGGATCCATTCCTTGGCTTCCAGGATCAGGTTCGCAAATTGCGTGCTGATTTCCTGGGTCAGGAATTTCAGCAGCGCGACGCGCAAGCACCAGGTCGATCTCGATATTTTGTTCGTACTTGGCGTATTCGAGCCCGGCGTGCAGCAAGTCCGAAAGCTGGCGCTTCCAGGACGGCGACTTCCGGAGCGCGCGACTTGCGGTCGGATTCCCGGCGCTGGGCCTGCCGGCGTTCCGCTTGCAGCCGGTCCGTCTTGCGAAAGAAACGTGAGATTGGCGTTTTGACGGATGAATTCCAGCAGGTAGGCGCCGCTGGTTTCGACGAATTTCGGGACTCAGGAAAACATCGTGGTGGATGTTGTCCACCCCGACGGCCAGCGTCCCCAGAGAAAGTTCCGCCGGAGTAGGTTTTCAGCTCCACTCGCGCAGGATTCCCCGCGGAGAGCATGGATGTGCGCTCAGCCATAAGAGTTCGCAGAAGTCTCTTGTTTAAAATAGCAAGCGTGGGAAACGCGTACAAGGCGGCGAGCCCTACCCGTTAATAGCAACGTCAGCGCAAACACCATCGCCCGACTCAGGCCGCTATTGGGGTACTAAGTCTGCTCGCGGAAAGGTGCGGGACACCTCGCCGGACGATTCCAGCGTCGGGCTATTGCGGCAACCAGTTAGGGCCAATCAATTCGCGCAATGCTTTCTGGGTCGCCCACGGCGCCGAATTCGCGTATTTCTCTATCCAGTCGGGCCCGGCCCCGATTTTCACGCGGTCGGGAGTGAATTCCGGCGAAAGCGTGTTGGCCATTAATGCGTATCTCGCTCCCTCGTGCAGCCGCAGCGCCTTCCAGCAGCCGCCCGGCACGGCGACCACGGGGCGTTGCCCGGCGGCCAGGTCCATGCCCAGAGTAACTTTCTCGGCGCGGCCGTCCGGATGAAAAATAAAATAATCGACCGGGCCGCCTTCAATGAGGATGTGCGTATCATCGGGCGCGAGCCAATGAAGATAGTTGATGGGCAAATCGCGAGTGAGCATGTAGTAGTTCTGGCTCTGAACCGCCAGGGCGCGGCCATCCACGGTCACCATTTGAGCGGATCGTCCGATGATCCCGAGGTATCCCGATTCCTTTGGCAGGACTTTGAGATGCAGCATGCGGATGAGTTCGCGTGCGCGCGCATCGGACCCGCCTGAGGCGCGGCAGCCAGCGGCGCCAGCCCGCAGCAGGCAATTACCGCAAGAAAGAAATATTTCATGCCGCCAGACTAGCCTGCATTTCCAGCCAACGCGAGCGCTTTTTGCCGGCCGCGCAGGTTTTTTTTGAACTTCCGTGTGCCGCACCTTTGGTTCTTAAAGATGCAGTTTTTCTCGTAATTCTTCCTCGAAATTCAAACCGGAAATCGCAATGCGGCGCGCGTCACCGCCGGCGTGCTCGAGGTGAATCTCGACACGCGGCCAATCGCAGCGAAACGTGAATCGCTCGGACCACTCGATGATCACGATGGCCTTTTCCGCCAGGGCATCCTCCAGACCGAGCGATTCGAGGTCGTGAAAATTTTCGACGCGATACAGATCGACGTGGTAGACCTTGCACGGGTGCGAGCTCCACTTGGAGCCCGCCGGAACAGGATTCTGAAACACATGGACCAGCGTGAAGGTGGGGCTGGTGACGTCTTCTTCGCGTGCAGCGCCCAGTCCGCTGATGATTCCCTTGGTCAGCGTGGTTTTTCCGCTGCCCAGGTCTCCGCTCAGCAGAACCAGCACAGGCGGTGAAAGTTTTCCCGCGATTTCCCTGCCCTTCGCGATGGTTTCTTCGCAAGAGTGAGTGATGAATTCCTTAACCGGCATTCCCATCGGCCAATGTGATTCGCATCTCCAGTAAGACAGGCTTCAGCCTGTCTGCCTTTTACTTTCAGCAATCGCAAAACCCGGACAGGCTGAAGCCTTCCTACTCATCCCCGCCCACTCCGCCAGGACGCGCGCATACGCCTCCGGAATCGATTCGACCAGGTCCGAGGCGATCAGCGGCGCCTCTCCGACGCGCGACGCCGCGATATCGCCCGCAAGGCCGTGCAGGTAAATCCCGAAACTCAGCACGCGCGGCCAATCCTCGACTCCGAATTGCGCGGTCAATCCCGCAAGCATTCCGGTCAGGACGTCGCCGGTACCGCCAGTGGCCATCCCGGGATTCCCCGTCGTATTGATGTAGGCGTGGCCCGAGGGAGTCGCCAGGATCGTATGAAAACCCTTGAGAATCACATTCGCGCGCCAGCGTCCAGCGGCTTCCAGAGCAACCTCCAGCCGCCGCGCCTGCACCTCCTTCACCGTGACTCCCAGCAGACGCGCCATTTCGCCCGGATGAGGAGTGAGCGCCAAGGCCGAGGCGCGGCGCTGGTTCAGATGATCGGCCATTCCGTCGAACGCGTTTAAGCCATCCGCATCCAAAATAATCGGAAGTTCGGTCTCCGCAACCAGCGCACGGATGAATTGCTGCGTTTCATTGTGCGTGGAAAGTCCCGGGCCGATGGCGATCACGGATTTGCCGCGAGTAATCTCGGAGAAACGTCCGTAATCGAAATTTCGGAAGCTCGCCGTTCCCGCCTCGGTGGCGGCCAGCGGAACGGTCATCAGTTCGGGCATTCCAGCGGCAACCACCGGCAGGACGACTTCCGGCGTAGCCGCGGTTACAAGTCCCGCGCCGGACCGCAATGCTCCGCGGGCCGCCAGCACGGCCGCGCCCGATTTCCCGAGCGACCCGGCCACAAGCAACGCGTGACCGTAGGTCCCTTTATTCGCCGCCGGATCGCGCGCCAGGGGCAACGCGCGAAATTCTCCCGGCTCGATCCAATGGATTTTCAAGTGGGGATCGGATTCCAGAAGTTCCGGAGGCGTTCCGATTCCGCGGACCACGAGTTCTCCGCAAGTCGATGAGCGAGGCAGAACCAACTGGCCGAGTTTCGGCGCGGTAAACGTCACCGTGAAGTCGGCAGCCAATATGGGCCCTCCAAAATCCTGCGCATCGGAAGCGAGCCCGGAAGGCATGTCCACGGCGACAACCAGTGGCTTGCCGCTTTTGCCGTCGATTTTTCCCCGCGCCGCATTCACGTCCTGGATGACCGCGCCGAGCAGGCCCTCCACCGGTCCGCGCAATCCTGTCCCGAGAAGCGCGTCCACGATCAAATCCGCGCCGGCCAGCAGCCGTTCGGGCCGATTCCCATTCGGAGAGGCTGGTCACCACATGCAGTTCGCCAAGACCCTGCTGCCAGCGTTTCAGGTTCACCGCGGCGTCGCCCTCGACGGCGCCAGGATTCGCAAACAGGAACACCTCGGGGACGCAGCCGGATTCCTTCAGCATCCTTGCGACCACGAAGCCGTCGCCGCCGTTGTTTCCCTTCCCGCAGAGCACCAGAATCTTTCGCGTCGCGAGCGCGGACAATTTCCCGCGAAGAAATTCCGCAACCGCCGCGCCCGCATTTTCCATCAGCTGCAGGCCGGGAATGGCGTACCGCTCGGTGGTGAGCCGGTCCGCTTCGCGCATCTGTGCTGCGGTGAGAACTTTCACGCGCTGGGCTCCTTGGAGAAAGCGGAAAATCGCGAAACAATCACCGTCATATCGTCGGCTTGTTCCGGCGAGCCGGACCATTCCTCGGCCGCGCGCATCATGGCCTCGGCAATCACGTGAGGCGATGAATCCTTGCCCTGCAGCGCGACTCCGATCAGGCGCTCGGCGCCGAACTCCTCGCCATATACGTTTTCGGGCTCGATCAGTCCATCGCTGTAGGCGATCAAGATGCCGCCTGGCTCGATATTCACGATGCCCTGGTCGAACGGGACGTCATTGAACAGCCCCACGACCATTCCTCCGGTTTCGAGTTTCTGGACGCGGTCGCCGCAAATATAAACGGGAGGCAAATGTCCCGCGTTGGTGTAACTCAATTGCCGTGTCTCGGTATCGTAGACGCCAAAAAAGAAAGTGGCATACCGCTCATCGGAACTGTTGCGAAACAAATGCCGGTTCAGGTGCGAGACAATTTCAGCCGTGTTGATTTGCGCGGGGCCGCTTCCCGATCCGCCGTTTCGATAACGCAGGACGTCGCTGCGCAACGCCGCCTGCACGTTCGCCATCAGCAGCGCCGCCGAGATTCCCTTCCCGCTGATGTCCGCGAGGGCAATAGCCAGGCGCGTGGGCGAGATGCGGATGAAATCGTAGTAGTCACCGCTTACGGTTCTCGCCGGGCGGCAGATGGCTTCCAGCTCCACGCCCGGCAACTTCGGCAGCGCGTGCGGAAATAGCTGCTGCTGCACTTCGTGCGCGATCGAAAGCTCGTTTTCCAGCCTTTGCCGCCGCCGCTGCTCCTCGATCAGAGAGGAAACCGAAGCCGTCATCGAATTGAAGGACTCGCCGAGCGCCGCGAGCTGGTCGCGGTGCGGCACGCGAACGCGATAGGTGAGGTCGCCGGCCTGCACGCGCTGCGTCGCTTGATAGAGGCTGTCCACCGCGCTGGTGATCGTCCGCGTCATGGCGATGCCCGTGAACAGCGACCCAAGTTCGATGACGAAAAAGACCGCGCCCACCACCAGCAGCGCCGTGGCCGCCGCGCCGCCGAGCTCTCCCAGAGGGCTGAACAGCCTCTTGTTCAATAGTGACGGCCTCGTGCGGAACGATGCGAACACACGGACCGAGCCTTCCTGGCCCGGTTGTTGATCCATGTCGAGGACGTCCAGCGCGACGATTCCCGAGATCAACTTGTCGAATGGATTCTTGGCCGGCGGCACCGGGCGTTGGATTGTCCCAATTTGTTCGACGGACGTAAACTCCTGCCGGTTGATCACGATGGGAATTACCGGCCCGGTGTCGCCGCTCTCCGGATGGAGCACGTTGAATTGTATGGGTCCAAGTTCCGGCGCAAGCGTTTCAATCAATTCCGGCGTCACCGGCACAACCGCGGAAACCAGAATGTGCCCCGACGGCGTCTGGCGACTGACGACGGCTCGCAGCGCAAGCTGGCCATCGCGAAAGACAAGCCCGCGGAACACGTTCCGACGGCGCCCGGTATTTCGCGCGAGCAAATCCTCGCCCTTTCCGCTCTCGATTCGCAGTCCGGGGAGTTCCGTCATCGCATTTTTCAAATACGTGGCGGCATCCACAGGCAACGTGAGCGCCGCTGCACGCTGACCCGAAGTCGCTTCCACCGCATAAGATGTCGCCATGGCTCCGGCGACGGCGCTCAGGCGCTGCGCGCGTTCTTCCATTTCCGTGTAGATGACATACGAGCCGAGTTGCCAGTACATCAGGTACGCCGCAAGGGCCGCCATCGTCACAAGGAGAAGAACAGGAACGACAGCGATAAAAAGATAGGCGGTAATTAACCGGTTCCGCAGTCTCCACAGCAGATGATCGCGCGCCCACAGCCATCCGCGAACCGCAAAATAAACGGCGGCGCAAATCGCCAGAAAGAACAAAAACCCGCTCTGCGGCGCATGTGCATAGAACTGCCGAAGCCCCCACAGACTCGCATAAAGGATCAGAACAGCCAGCGCCGTCCAATCGACAATGCTCAGGCCTATCCAGAATGTGCGAAAACGAGTTGTCTGTTTGTCGGCCATGTCTTCACAGGCGCTCTTCCACCATGATTGCGCAAATTCGCTCGCCAAGAGCAAGAATTAAGGCTTCGCTCAACGTGGTATATCGAGGGATGATACCACTGCCCCGCATCGGATTCAGACTCGAGTGAATGTCGTGTTGCCGGGATCGGCGGCGCGCGTCATCCTGGCGCGGCCGTTCGAGGCCAGATGTTCGAGAAGGAGATAAACGCTTTCCGCGGACGAGGCGTCGCCGATGGCAGCGGCAATCTGGTCCGCCGTCTGCGGCGCGCTCGATAGCGCCGCGTGCGCTTTGGCCTGCAAGCTGAGCACGGCGGCGGCGGCTTTTTTTCCGGCTTCGACGCCCGGCTGGTGGTAGGCGTTGATATGAATGAGCGAGGCGTAGAGCCCGACGGCGCGTTCAAACAGCGCGATGAGCGCGCCGACCGTGCGCGCGTCCACGCGCCGAACCGTAATGGTCATGGACTGGCGGTCGTTGCCGTACAGCGCCTCGCGCGTGCCCAGCAGGAACCCGTGCAGGTAATCGCCCGCGGTGACGCCCGGCTCGACCTCGACCGGCGAGCCGCCGGATTCGAGCACTCGCACGAAGGTTACAAAGAAATTGTTTATTCCATCGCGCAATTGCTGCACAAATGCGTGCTGGTCGGTGGAACCCTTGTTGCCGTAGACCGCGATTCCCTGCTCGACGCGCTTGCCGTCCAGATCGAGCTGCTTGCCGAGCGACTCCATCACGAGTTGCTGCAGATAGCGGCTGAACAACAGCAGGCGATCCTTGTAAGGGAGAACGACGAGGTCCTTCTTCCCTTTTCCGTCCGTCGCCGCATACCACATCAGGGCCATCAGCGCGGCGGGATTGCGGCGAGTTTCGTGGACGCGCGTCGCGGCATCGCACGCGGCGGCTCCCTCGAGCATGCCGTCGATATCGATTCCCTGCAAAGCCGCGGGGAGCAGCCCCACGGCCGAAAGTTCGCTGGTTCTGCCGCCCACCCAATCGAACATGGGAAATCGCGCGAGCCAAGCCTCGGACACCGCGAGCTTATCCAACTGCGATCCGGCCATGGTGACGGCGACGGCGTGGCGCGAGAAATTGAGATTGACGGCTCGATAAGCGGCTGCGACGACAACCATGCCGTTGCGCGTGTCCGGCGTGCCGCCGCTCTTGCTGGTCACGATGCAAAGCGTCTCCGGGAGAAGTCCTTTCAGCGTTTCGAGCGTGCGCGCGATGCCGTCGGGATCGGTGTTGTCGATGAAATGGATGCGCATGCGGTCCGCTGCGGGATCGCCCAGCGCGTCGCCCACGAACATGGGCCCAAGCGCCGAGCCGCCGATGCCGATCGCCAGCACTTGCGTGAATCGCGCGCGCCGGGCGGCCGGATTTTGCCCGCGTGGACATCTGCGGCAAATTTCTCTGATGGACTGCACGGTGTCCGTGATTTCCTGCGCGATCTCCTTTGTCGGCGCGAGTTGCGGAGCACGCAGCCAATAATGTCCCACCATGCGGTTTTCGTCCGGATTCGCGATGGCGCCGGATTCGAGCGCGTCCATATCGGTGAACGCCTGCTGCATGGACGGCTCCATCGAAGCCAGGAACGCTTCGTCGAAATGCATGCGGCTGATGTCCAGCGTGAGATCCAGTGAATCCACGCGGCATAGATGCTGCCGGTAGCGCTTCCAAAGTTCGGGTGGATCCATTGCAGTCCCTCCTGGCATTATGAAGCTGATTCCATGTTTGCGGCGGACGGGGCGGAATGGATGAAATGCTCGCGCACCGATGCGGACATTTTGTTAACGAAGACAGGCTGAAGCCTGTCCTACTGGTCGCCCTTCGCCGCCCGAATTTGCGCCTTCGCCGCGGCGACAATGTTCTCCACGGTGAAGCCGAAATGTTTCAGAAGCGCCTTGAGCGGCGCGGAAGCCCCGAAGCTGTGCATCCCGATGCTGTAGCCCGACATGCCCACGTAGCGCGACCATCCAAACGTGGAAGCCATTTCGACGGAAACGCGCGCTTTCACGCCGGGCGGCAAAACCGAATCCCGGTAGGCCTGATCCTGGCGTTCGAATAGTTCCCAGGACGGCATGCTGACGACGCGCGCCTGGATTCCCTCTTTCGAAAGTTGTTCGAATGCCTCGACGCAAAGAGAACTTCGCTGCCGGTGGCGAGCAAAAGCACGTCAGGTTTGCCGCCGGGAGTATCGGCCAGCACGTACGCGCCCCGGCAAGACCCGCGGCGGGAGCAAACTTCGCGCGGTCAAGCGTGGGAATCGCCTGGCGCGTGAGAACCAGCAACGCAGGCTCGTGCTGAAGCTGCATGACGACTCTCCACGCCTCGACCACTTCGTTGGCGTCCGCCGGACGCAGAACGTAATCAGGCCGGGCGTGGCGCGCGCCATCGCCAGATGCTCGATCGGCTGGTGCGTGGGCCCATCTTCGCCGACGCCAATCGAATCATGCGTCAAAACGTAAATGACGGGGATTCCCATCAGGGCGCTCAGCCGCAATCCGCCGCGCATGTAATCCGTGAAAACAAAAAAGGTCGCGCCGAACGGGCGGACTTTCGTCAGGCTCATGCCGTTGATGATCGCGGCCATGGCATGTTCGCGGATGCCGAAGTGCAGATTTCGGCCCGCATAATTTCCGGCCTGAAATCCGGTGGCCCCATCGAAAGTGAAAAGCGTCTTGGTCGAGGGCGCCAGATCGGCGGAGCCGCCAAGCAGCCACGGAACATTTTTCGCGATGGCGTTCTCGACTTTGCCGGAGGAATCGCGTGTGGCCAGGCCCTTCGCGTCAGCCGGAAACGACGGCAGATCCTTGTCCCATCCGTCGGGAAGCTGGCGATGTTCCATGCGATTAATCTCATCGGCCAGCGCCGCGTACTTCGCGCGGTAGGCGTCAAATTGCGCGGACCATGCATCGCGGAGCTCTTTCCCCCGCTTGCCGATGCCGTTCTGGAAATGTTCGTACACGCCATCGGGAATCAGGAATTTGGCATCCTCGGGCCATCCATAATTCCGCTTGGTCAGCTTGACTTCCTCTTCTCCAAGCGCCTCGCCATGGGCGGCGGCAGTGTCCTGCTTGTGAGGCGAACCCCAGCCGATGTGGCTGTTCACGATGATGAGCGTGGGGCGATCGGTGGTTTGCAAGAACGTGCGGAAGCCGGCGCGAATCATGTCCAGATCGTTCGCGTCGGTGACATGCGTAACATTCCAGCCGTAGGCGGCGAATCGCGCGCCCACATCTTCGGAAAACGCCAGCGGCGTGCCGCCCTCGATCGTGATCCGGTTGCTGTCATAGATCCAGCAGAGATTCGAAAGCTTCAGGTGCCCGGCAAGCGAGGCGGCTTCGCTCGAAATTCCTTCCATCATGCAGCCATCGCCTCCAAGGGCGTAGACGTTGAAATTGTAGAGGTCTTCAAATCCGGGCTGGTTATAGCGCGACGCGAGCCACCGCCCGGCAAGCGCCATCCCGACGCTGTTCGCGAAGCCCTGGCCCAGCGGCCCCGTCGTGGTTTCAACGCCCGTGGTCAGGTGCGATTCCGGATGGCCGGGACATCGGCTGCCCAGTTGGCGGAAATTCTTGATGTCCTCAAGCGGAACCGCCGGTGCGTCGAGAATCTCATGGTTCTTTCCCGCCTCTTTCACTCCGGCAAGGTGCAACAGCGAATACAGGAGCATGGAGGCGTGGCCCGCGGAGAGAACGAAGCGGTCGCGGTTGGGCCAGAGCGGATCCTTCGGATCGTAGCGCAGAAATTCCTGCCACAGGCAGTACGCCACCGGCGCCATCGCCATCGGCGTGCCGGGATGACCGGAATTTGCAGCCTGCACGGCATCCATGGAGAGGGTGCGGATCGTGTTGATGCAGGTCATCTCCATCGGAGTAGCGGCTGTGAATGGAAGCACTCGTGTCGGTTACGCTCATCCTAAACTCCTCGGCAGTGGCGCGGAAAATACCCATATCCCGCGGCCAGAATAAGACTCTACTTTAGCCTAAAGGCGGGATTGTGCGACATCCAGAATTGCATCAGTCGTCAAGGGAGGCGCTCTTGCGCTCGTCTATATTCAAGTTTGATACCGGCATCCGGCCTGCGATTTCTGGCTTAAAGGATGGAGTGGAAATCGAACGCACTTTTCGAGGGTCTAGCGCGAATTCTAACAGCCCTGACTGCCACCTTTCCAAAGCTTGCCAGAATCGGAAGAAAACCAGTGAGAGGCCCTGGGGGCCCGGATCCAGCCTGTGCGGTTTGATTTTCTTACGTCGCAACATCGCCCAGGCTTAAGCCTGTGCCACCATAAGCCTTCGCTGGGTACCTTTTGCCCCTCTTGATAATTTGAAAACATCAATTATCGCGTGGTGAGAAAACCGCTAATCACAGTCAGAGTCACCGTCGTCGCGCGCGACACACCGCCGGAAGTCGCGGATACGGGGATCGTATAAGTCCCCGCGGGAGTGCCCGTGGCTGGATTCACCTGCTGTCCGGATCGTGTGGTGGTTCCCGCGCTTCCGCAAGCAGTCAGGCCGCGGCCATCACGAGCAGCGAGGCCAGCAGGAGTTGCGGAGCGATTCGGCCTTTGCGATTGGGTACGATACCAACATCGCTAACATGGCCCCAAACGCAACGATCAACATACGCGAAACCCGGAAAGTTGGCATCGTTCCTGGCGGTGGAAATTGCAGGCAGGCAGCTGTGTGCGCCGTCGTAGAAATGGAAAGTGTTACTTGCGGTGTCGCGCCGGGAGTGATTGTCGCCGATGGAGAAAAACGTAGCCGACGCCCCGGGAGGCAGGGGCCGCGGTAAACGTCACGGGATTGGAAAACGTGCCGATCGTGGGCGAAACCGTCAATGCGAAATTGGCGGGTTGACCTGCAGTAACGGAAGACGGTGAAGTGGGCGCGCTAACGGAGTAGTCCGACACGGTAAAAGTTATGCAGCGGTTGTACCGCCGCCGGGAGGCGGATTCGTGACTGTGATGTTTAGCGTCTCCCTGAGTGAGATCGCTCGGCAGTAACGTCGCTTGCAGCAGTGTGGAACTCACGTAGGTCGTGACTCGCGAACTGCCGTTTACCAGAACGATGGACCCTGTCACAAAGTCAGTCCCGGAGATATTCAGCGTGAGCGCGGAACTGCCCGCGGGCAGACTCGGCGGGAGACGGAACCGCCTCCGGCTGCGGATTGTTGACGGTAAACGTCGACAGCACGGAAATGACGCCGCCCGGATTCGTCACGATCACGTAAGGATTTCCCGCGACAGCGATGGCGCTCGCCGGGATCGATGCTGTCAGTTGCGTGGAGCTGACGTACGTCGTGGAAACATTGTTCAGGTTGAAGCTGACCTGCGAAGCGGGAACAAAACCGCTTCCATTTACGGTGAGAGTAAACGCCGAGTTCCTGCTGTCGCGCTTGCCGGAATCAAATTGGAAACTGTCGGCTGCGTGCTGGCCGGCAAAATCGTCAGCGTTACAGGGCCTGAGCTTCCTCCGCCGGAAACGCCATTGGCAGGGTTTATTACCGTGATGCTGGCGGTCCCTCCGGTCACGATGTCATTCGCCGGAATTGCAGCGGTGATCTGCGCTGGACTCACGTAAGTCGTTGTCAGGCTGGTGCCGTTGAAATTCACCACGGAACTGGTCACGAAGTTTGAACCGTTCACCGTCAGTGTGAATGAGTTCCCGCCCGCGTGACGCTGGAAGGACTTATGGATGAGACGATGGGAGAAGGATTGAAGACCGTGAATCCGACCGACGTCGAAGCTCCGCCGCCGGGAAGCGGATTAAAAACGAAAATCACGCCGGTCCCGCCGTCGGCAATATCGCTGGCGAGAATATCCGCGTTCAGTTGCGTCGAACTCACAAACGTCGTGTTCCGTGCCTGGCCGCCAAAATAGACCTCGGCCCCGGGGACGAAACTCGCTCCATTGACCTGCAATGTGAAAGCCGCACCGCCGGCTGTAGCCGAAGGCGGCGAAAGGGAAGAAATCATGGGCACGGGATTGGGTGACGCTGCAGGGGCGTTGGAGATCGCCAATTGTGAGCCGCCGCTGAATGCAAAAGTATCCGTCCAAGCCGCCCCCAGGAATGGCGTGAGAACCCCGGAAGAAGCGTTGATCGTGTACCCCAGGATTTGCGCGAAGCTGGTATACCCGGTCGTATATGTCGTCGCTGAGGCATACGCGAAACTTCCCGCAGGATGCACGACCATGGAAACAGGATTAATCCCTGCCGCAAAGGGTGAGCCCGGCACCGGTGTCAGAGCGCCAGTCGCTGAATCAATAGCAAACGCCGAGATGCTTCCGTCGTATTGGCTTGGATCATATTGAGTCTGGTAAGAAGTATTCGTATTCACGACATAAAGGAAACTCCCCGACGAAGTTACGGCCAGGTGAATCGGAACAGGTCCCACCGAGTATGGCGATCCTGAAATCTCAGTGGCAAGTCCAATATCCGGCGAAATGGCAAACGCATCGACTTGATCCTGCCCGAACGCGTTAAACGAATAAAGGAACCTGCCGCTGGGGTCCACTATCGCCGCGTACCCTTCCCCGGACGCGACCTGAACCGATCCAACCTGCGTTAGAAGTCCGCTGGTAAAATCAACGGAGCAGACCAGAATAGGCAACACAGTTCCGGAAATCCCAGACTGTCCCAGGTAGGCGTAATTCCCTCCCGGATCAAATGCAACCGATGTAATGAGAATCCCTTGCAAAAGAGGTGAACTGGGACCGGGTGTCAGGACTCCTGTCGCACTGTCAATCGTATATTCGTAGAGGTTGGTACTTACTTCGGGACTCAGGTTCGTCTCCGTGGACACGTAAAGAAATCGGCCGGTCGGATCGATGGCCACTGTGAGCGGTTGTTGTCCCGCAGGCTGGGTTCCGACTGGAAAGGGTGATCCGGGCATCGATGTCAGCGTGCCAGTGGAAGGATCGACCGAAAATGCAGTGATGTCGTCGGATTGTTGATTAATCACGTACAAAAACCTTCCACTGGGATCCACGGCGATTCCATCCGGCGCAAGTCCCGCATTGAAAGGCGAGCCGGGAACCTCGGTCAAGGCGCCCGAGGATGAGTTCACGCCATAAACGTGAACCGTGCCGGTTGGCACGCCTCTATTTTCTAGCAAGAATAGATAAATCGGCGAGCTGGTTTGCGCCGCAACCGGCAGGCAAAAAATCGCCAAGGAGAGGACTACGATTGATGACGCGATGATGGTGCGCATGGGCGCCTCCCAACACAATCGTCAACAGGGCCGCAAACATGCGCCCGCCGCTGACGCGGGAGAAGCCCGTACCACGGCAACCTCTGAAAGGCCGTGCTTAGACCTAAACCGCGGCTGCCCGGCAGTAACCTGCCCGGCTTCCGCGCCCAATTTAAAACAAGAGGACTTCCCCACTAGCCGCGAATAGTAATCTATTTTATTAGGAAATACCATATAAAGTCACAATACGTGACATCGCATCCGGGAACGAATGGCAGCCGAGGCGCCGGCCGGACAACTTCCGCACCTGCCTACTTGTGGGCGGATTCAAATGCTTGCCAATGGAACACAAACGAGGCGTCGCGATGCGCGAGCAGGTAGGAAACGTTATGGCCGCCGGGGTAAAGATGAAATTCGTGGGGAATCTTCAGCGAGTCGAGGGTCTGGTGCAGCTCGGTCGCGCCTCGATAAAAACCGAAAGAGTCTTCGGTGCCGCAGTCGAAGTAAATTTTCATCTTCAAAAGCAACGCGGCATTTTTCCTCGCCAGGACGAACGGGCTGTTCAGATTCCAGAATTTCAGGTCGATGGGATTGCCGAACACCTTGGTCAGCAGTTGCGCCGCCAAATTTCCCGATGACGCTCCTGCGTTGACTCCCATCGGCGGCTCCCGCATCAGCACCGCGCTATGCGCGCTGACCGAACCGAATAGTTCCGGATGGGCAAACGCGATCCGCAACGCCCCGTACCCTCCCATGGAAAAGCCCGTAATCCCATGGGCCGCGCGCCCGGCTTGCACCCGATAGGTGCGTTCGATAAACGGCATGAATTCACGAAGGAAAAAATCGCCGTAGAGCGTCTTGCCGTCGCGCGAATTGATGTAGAACGTGTCCCATCCATCCGGAGCGACCACCAGAAAATCGCCCACTTTATGATCGCGCCGCAAATCCTGCAGCGCACTCCATTCCCCGTCCACCGCGGCCGATTGCTCGTTTCCTCCGAGCCCGTGCAAAAGATACAAGACCGGGTATCGCTGCTCTTTGCCCTGGGACGTGGAATAGCTGGCGGGCAGGAAAACGCAATACCTCACGGAGGAATGCAGGATGGCGCTGCGAAAGACGCGGCAATCCGCGCGTTCCTGCGCGCGCGCCGCAGTCGCCAAAGCAAGCGACAGAAGAACAATCCACGCCAGACGCGCCCATCGGTAGCGCTGCAGGATGCGAAGCATAAAGTTGAAAAAATAATTGTAAGGGCGCGAGATCGCTGTAGCAAGGGGACTTAACCCAAATTCAGCATGCGCGCGGTCTTACGGAATCCTTACAGCCACGCACGACTTCCTAATCCGCTATCCGGCATGATGTTGTGTCAGCCGGAGCCGCTCAATTGACCGACAACGTCTCAACAAGACGTGACAAAGCGCGCACCGCCGGGTGGCCGCGAAAAAATACGCGCGGCGTCAAGGCGCGGCTTGTTCCGGCGGCGGCAATTGCGAATCTCCCGCAAACGGACTGCAGCGATGACGGTTGCGCAACTGTGCGCCGCCTGAAGGGGGCCATATGGCCATGACATTTTTTCCTTCTGAACGTCCTGGGCCTCGTTTTTCTTTTGTACGTGCTGGTGAATTTCTGGAGCGAGGGCCGCCGGCCTGAATGCGGGACCCGGAAGTTCAAGAGCGACCTCGATCGGGAGAACAAGCCTGTCGTTTTCGTGGCAACGCATTCTATTTCTCGCAGCGCGCAAGGCGGGCGTTCCGTAATTCCCTTCCAGATTCGAGACCGCGATCTGCAGGGAGAGGAACATCATCGGGACAGTGTCGGCAAAATTCAGGAGATGCCGGTGAGACGGTCTTTCGCAAAGTAACCGGTGCGTGGCCGGGTAAAGGACTAGCATTTTGCCGTCTTGGATGGTATGGATTCAAGGAAAGCAACCGAAGGAGATTTGGAAGCCATGCTGGACACGATTTTTATGCTATCGACGCTGATGTTTTTTGCGGCGGCAGTCTTGTACGCGAAATTCTGTGATGGATTGAGGTAAGAAAAATGCTGGATACGATTGTATCGCTGGCGGTGTGTGCGGGTCTGCTCATTTATCTTGTGTACGCGATGCTGCGGCCGGAGAAGTTCTGACCATGACGGACAACGGATGGTTCCAAATCATCGTGTTTCTGCTGGTGGTGCTGGCGCTGACCAAGCCCCTCGGCGCGTTCCTGACGCGCGTGTTTAACCGGGAGAAGACGCTGCTCGATCCCGTGCTGCGGCCTCTCGAGAAGCTGCTCTACAGGCTGACGGGCGTGGACGAATCGGTCGAGATGGGCTGGAAAGAATATGCCGGCGCGATGCTCATTTTCAGCGGCGTGACCATGGCGCTCACGTATCTGATCGAGCGCGTGCAGAATCATCTGCCTCTGAATCCGCAGAAACTGACGGCCGTTGCCCCCGACCTGGCGTTCAACACTGCGGCTTCGTTCACGACGAACACGAACTGGCAGGCCTATGTGCCGGAAACGACGATGTCGTATCTGACGCAGATGGCCGCCCTCGCGTATCACAACTTTATTTCGGCCGCCGTGGGCATCGCGCTGGCCATCGCCGTGGTTCGCGGAATCGCGCGGCGCGAAAAAGACACGCTCGGGAATTTCTGGGTGGACATGACGCGCGCGGTGCTGTGGGTTCTGCTTCCGCTCTGCCTTGTGGGCGCGCTCTTCCTGGTTTCGCAGGGCGTTCCGCAAAATTTCAAGCCGTACGCAACCGCCCAGCTCGTGGATCCGCAGACGGTGCAGACGACCGGCGCGGACGGAAAGACAACGACACAGGTCATAAAGGAACAAACGATTGCGCGGGGCCCGACAGCTTCTCAGGAAGTGATCAAGGAACTCGGGACCAACGGCGGCGGATTCTTCAATGCCAATAGCGCGCATCCGTTTGAAAATCCGAATCCGCTGACGAATTTCTTCGAGCTGGTTCTGATCTTTGCGATCGGTTCGGCGCTGACCTACACGCTGGGGCAGATGACGGGATCTCCGCGGCACGGCTGGGCGGTGTGGTGCGCGATGGCCATTCTGTTTCTGGTCGGGGTAACGGTTGCCTATTCCTCCGAGGCGCGCGGAAATCCGTTATTGCAGGGGTCAGCAAGCCACGTCCAGCCCGCGGGAAACATGGAAGGCAAGGAGGTCCGCTTCGGCATCGCGAATTCCGCGCTTGTGGGCCGTGGTGACCACCGACACCAGTTGCGGCGCGGTCAACTCGATGCACGATTCGTTCACGCCGCTGGGCGGAATGATTCCGCTGATCAACATGCTGCTGGGAGAAGTGATCTTCGGCGGCGTGGGCTCGGGGCTGTACGGCATCATCGTGTTCATTATTCTGTCGGTGTTCATCGCGGGACTCATGGTGGGGCGCACGCCGGAATATCTGGGCAAGAAGATCGAAGCCTTCGACGTGAAGATGGCCATGCTTACCGTATTGATTTATCCGCTGCTGGTGCTGAGCTTCACGGCCATCTCCGTGGTTGCGCCGAAATTTGGATTGTCCAGCCTGGCCAACGCCGGGCCGCATGGGCTCTCGGAAATCTTTTATGCCTATGCGGAAGCGGGCGCGAACAACGGTTCGGCATTCGCCGGACTGAACGCCAACACGCTCTGGTACAACACGACCCTGGCCACGACGATGCTTTTCGGCCGGTTTTTCATGGTGGTACCGGTATTGGCAATTGCCGGGAACCTGGCGCGCAAAAAACACGTGCCCGAATCGGCAGGCACGTTTCCGGTGACCTCGCCGCTGTTCACCGGCTTGCTCATTTCCGTCATCGTGATTGTCGGCGCGCTCACCTTTTTCCCCGCGCTCAGCCTGGGCCCGATCCTGGAGCACCTGCTGATGAACGCGGGCAAGACTTTCTGAGGACCGAATGGAACGCAAATCGAAATCGCTGTGGGACACAAAGATCGTCACGCGGGCGGCCTGGGATTCGTTTGTAAAACTCGATCCGCGCACGCTGATGAAGAATCCGGTGATGTTCGTGGTGGAGATCGGCGCGGCGCTGCTCACTTACACGCTGGTGCGCGACGTGGTGCGCCATCAGCCGGGGTTTGCCTTTGGGCTGCAGATCACGCTCTGGCTGTGGTTCACGGTGGTATTCGCCAACTTCGCCGAAGCCATGGCGGAAGGCCGCGGCAAAGCCCAGGCCGATACGCTGCGCAAGTCGCGCACCGAGACGCTCGCGCGAAGGGTGAAGGCCGACGGCACGATCGAGGAAATCTCGGGATCGAAACTCCGCTCGGGCGACGTGGTCATGGTCACCGCGGGCGAATTCATTCCCGGAGACGGCGAGGTGATCGAAGGCGTCGCTTCGGTGGACGAATCGGCGATCACCGGAGAATCGGCCCCGGTGATCCGCGAATCCGGCGGCGACCGCTCGGCGGTGACCGGCGGAACGCGCGTGCTCTCCGACGAAATCAAGGTGCGCATCACCTCCAATCCCGGCGAAACGTTCCTGGACCGCATGATCAAGATGGTCGAAGGCGCATCGCGGCAGAAAACGCCCAACGAAATCGCGCTGAACATTCTGCTCTGCGGTCTGACGATTATTTTTCTATTGGCCGTTGCGGCGCTGCAACCGATGGCGATTTATTCGGGCGCGCCGCAAAGCCCGTTCGTGTCTGTGGTCCTTGCTGGTCTGCCTGATCCCGACGACGATTGGCGGGCTGCTCTCGGCCATCGGCATTGCGGGCATGGACCGCGTCATTCAGCGCAACGTCATGGCCATGTCGGGACGCGCCGTCGAAGCCGCGGGCGATGTGGATACGCTGCTGCTCGACAAAACTGGCACGATCACTCTGGGCAATCGGCAAGCAACCGAATTGATCCCGGCGCCCGGTGTGTCGGACGCGGAACTAGCCGACGCCGCGCAACTTTCGTCCCTTGCCGATGAAACTCCCGAAGGACGCTCGATCGTGGTGCTGGCGAAGGAAAAGTACGGCTTGCGCGGGCGCCCGCTCTCTTCGCTCGAAGCCACGTTCATTCCTTTTTCCGCGACCACGCGCATGTCGGGCGTGGACTTCGACGGCCGCGAGATTCGCAAGGGCGCACCCGATTCGATTAAGAAGTACGTGATCGAGCAAGGCGGCACGGTCCCCGTGCAGGTGGATGAAGTCGTGCAGATCGTAGCCAGTTCCGGCGCAACGCCACTGCTGGTTGCCGCCAACGGCCGTGTGCTGGGCACGGTCCGCTTGAAGGACATCGTGAAAGGCGGGATGAAGGAACGCTTCGATCACCTGCGCGCGATGGGAATCCGCACGGTAATGATTACGGGCGACAACCGCCTGACGGCCGCGGCCATCGCGCAGGAAGCGGGCGTCGATGATTTCCTGGCTGAAGCCAAGCCCGAAGATAAGCTCGCCCTGATCCGCAAGGAGCAGGCGAAAGGCAAACTGGTGGCCATGACCGGCGACGGCACCAACGACGCGCCCGCCCTGGCTCAGGCTGACGTGGGCCTGGCGATGAACGCGGGAACGCAGGCGGCGAAAGAAGCCGGCAACATGGTGGATCTGGATTCCAATCCCACCAAGCTGATCGAAATCGTCGAAGTCGGCAAGCAACTGCTGATCACTCGCGGCGCGCTCACCACGTTTTCCGTGGCGAACGATGTGGCGAAATATTTCGCCATCATTCCGGCGATGTTCGCGGGAGCGTTTCCCGTGCTGCAGGCGCTGAACATCATGGGACTCAAGACGCCGGAATCGGCGATTCTGTCGGCGGTGATTTTCAACGCGCTGATCATCATTGCGCTGGTGCCGCTGGCGCTGCGCGGCGTGCAATACCGCCCGCTGGGCGCTTCGGCGCTGCTGCGCTGGAATCTGCTGGTCTACGGCGTGGGCGGAATCATTGCGCCGTTCATCGGCATCAAGCTGATCGATATGATTATTACCCGGTTGCACTGGGCCTGAGGAAACGCGTGTAAGGAAAAGGATGTAGGGGAAATAAGTCTAAGGGAAAACAAATGAAAAAGAATTTCGTGATTTCAATCTGGATGACCATCGTGACCACGCTCTTGCTCGGAATCGTCTATCCATTCGTAGTGACGATCCTGGCGCAAGTGCTCTTTCCCCACCAGGCCAACGGATCCCTGATTTCCGTGAACGGAAAAATCGTCGGCTCGCGCCTGATCGGCCAGCCGTTTTCCTCGCCCGGCTATTTTCGTTCGCGCCCCTCGGCGGCAGGAAACGGCTACGACGCGCAAAATTCCGGCGGCTCCAACCTCGGACCCACAAATAAAATGCTGATTGACCGCGTAACCGGCGACGTTCAAAAGTTGCAGGCGGAAAACCCCGGCGCACCCGTTCCCATGGACCTGATCACGACGTCCGCCTCGGGCCTCGATCCGGACATCTCGCCCGCCGCGGCAGCCTTCCAGGCGCCACGCGTAGCCAAGGAGCGCGGCATGAGCGATTCCGATGTCGCCGCTCTCATCGCCAAACACACTGAAGCCCGCCAATTCGGCTTCCTCGGCGAACCCCGCGTCAACGTCCTGGAACTCAATCTGGACCTCGACGCCGTTCACCCGATGCGTTAGTCGTTATTTCTTCTTTGATTTCCCCTGCGCAGAATCGGCGGGCTCGAAACGGTACCCGACCCACGGATCGGTGTGAATGTATTTCGGGTGGGCCGGATCCGGTTCAATCTTTTTCCGCAACTGGTTGATGAACACGCGCAAGTATTCGGTTTCGTTGCCATAGTCCGGGCCCCAGACGGCCTGCAAGAGGCGCCGGTGTTCCAGCGGCTTGCCTTGACTGGACACCAAATGCCGCAGCAGTTCGAACTCCTTGGGCGTCAACCGGACCGGCTTGCCCTGGACCAGCACTTTCCTGCGTTCGAAATCAATTTCGAGATCATCGGAAATATAGCGAAGGGACGGGTTCCGCGGAACTCGTCCTGCGCAGGGCCGCGCGAATGCGCGCCAGAAGTTCCTCGATGCTGAAGGGTTTTACGACGTAATCGTCGGCGCCGGCGTCCAGCGCAAGCACCTTGTCGTGCTCGGTATTGCGGACCGTCAGCATGATGATGGCGACGTCGGATTGTTCGCGGATTTCGCGGCAGGCTTCCAGGCCTCCCATCCCTGGCATATTGACGTCCAGAAGCACGAGTTCGGGGCGCTCCTTGCGCAACATTTCAAGAGCTTCTTCGCCGCTTTTGGCTTCCACCACTGTGTAGCCGTTGCTCGACAGTGTGGTCCGCATCACGCGGCGAATCTGCGGCTCGTCATCCACAACCAGAATGGTCGATGTACTCATCGGTGTTCCGCTCGTCCCCCTGAGAATCGGCAAGCTGAAAGAAAATACGGACCCTTGGCCCACCTGGCTGATCACGGAGATCGTCCCGCCGTGCGCTTCCACAATGGCTTTCGCGATCGGCAAACCCATGCCCGTGCCCTGGACGCGGTAGCGCTGGTCCATCCCTCTGTAGAATTTGTCAAAAATGAGACCGAGTTCCGCTTCGCTGATTCCTGGCCCCTGATCCGCGACACTGAACAAGACAAAATCGTCTTTCTCTTCCGCGCTGATCGTGATGGGATGATCGGGAGAAGAATACAGATTTGCATTCTCGATCAAATGGACGAGCACTTCCTTGGCGCGCGCCAGGTCCGCGCGGACGAGCAAGTCCTGATTCTTCATTTCGACTCGAATCGGCCGCGTCCCCAATACTCCCTTGCAGACATCGAGTGCCTCGGAAATCAGATCCACCACGCGAAGCGTTTCCAGTTGCAGCTTCACCTCGCCCGCTTCCAGGCGCGCCATTTCGGCCGCTTCCCCGACCAGCCGGTTCAGCCGGTCGCATTCTTCATTAATAATATCGAGCAGTTCGACCCGCTGGCCCTCGTCGAGCTTCGCCGGCGAGAGCAGGCTGGTCACCGACACCTTGATCGAGGTGAGCGGCGTGCGGAAGTCATGCGTAATGGCGTCGAGCAGCGCCGACTTCAGGCGTTCTCCTTCGCGAGCCGCTTCCGTCTTCCCCACCATTTCGATGGCATGGGCTCGCTCGACGGCAACGGCGATCAGCGACCCGAGCGCTTCCAGAGACGCCCTGGAAAGCACCGGCCCCGAAATGCCCACGCTGCCCAGAATGCGCGATCCCATGCGCAGCGGAGCGAAGCACACGCTGCGTTCCTCGTCCACCTGCATGTCCTCGCGGGCGACGACGCCTTTCAGGTAATCGGCGTCGAGTTGCGGCAGGTTCATCCCGGAGCGGTAGATCTTCTGTTTGTCCGAGAGGAACACGGCCGCCGCTCCCACTTCGAATATCTCCACGATTTGGCGCGGAATCGCATTCAGCAATTCGATGGGGTTCCCGGCGGTCAACAGCCGCTGGCTGAATTTATAAAGGCGTTCGACTTCGCGGCGGCGGCGGTTGGCTTCGGCGGCCTGGTTGCGCGCCCGCGTCGAAAGGTCGCTGGCGAGAACCGAAGTCGCCAGGAACGTGACCAGCGCCACCCAATTCTCCGGGTTATCGATAAAGAAAGTGCCCACCGGGGGCAGGAAAAAATAGTTATAGGTCAACGTTGCAACCAGGGACATGAATACGGACACCGAGAGTCCCCAAAGCGTGGAAACCCCGAGAATCGCGAGCAGGTAGGTAAACGCCACGGTCGTCGCGTTGAATCGGTGCGTATGCCGGTAAAAAAGCGTAATGACCAGAACTGCGGCCAGCGCGGCCGCATACCGGGCGAGGGTTGTGAGCAGTTTCTTCTTCACAGAGCTATTCTAGCCTAGCATTTCTTGAGCATATTAGAAGAGAATATCCTTAATGACAAAGACGCCCGAGCAGTGGCTGGAAGAGGTCTCCCCGAAGGAACGTACCAAGGGAATCCTGAAATTATTTCTTGGCTACGCGCCGGGAGTAGGCAAAACCTACGGCATGTTAAGCGAAGCGATCCGGCGGCGCAGCCGCGGGGAAGACGTGGTCATCGGTTTCGTGGAGACACACGGGCGCAAAGGCATCGCCGACCTTGCCGCCCAGCTCGAACAGGTCCCCCGCCGGAAAATCGAGTACAAAGGCACGGTATTCGAGGAGATGGACCCGGAAGCCATTATCGCCAGGAATCCAAGGGTCATCCTCGTGGACGAACTGGCCCACACCAACATCCCCGGAAGCAAACACCGAAAACGATATGAAGACGTCCTCGATCTGGTCGCGGCAAAAATGGAAGTCCTTTCCACCGTGAACGTGCAGCACCTGGAGAGCATTGCTCCCACGGTCTCCGCGATTACGGGCATCAAGATTCGGGAAACTGTTCCCGATTGGGTGCTCGAGCACGCGAATGAAATCGTGATGGTCGACTTGACGCCGGAAGCCCTGCAAAACCGGATGAAACGCGGCGAGGTTTATCACACCGAAAAGGTCGACCAGGCCCTCAGGAATTTTTTCCGCCGGGGCAATCTGATCGCTCTTCGGGAACTCGCCCTGCGCCAGGTTGCCGAACAAGTGGACCGCAGCCTGGAATCCTACATGGATCAAAAGGATATTCAGGACCTCTGGCCGGTGCGCGAACGTATCGCCGTGTGCTTCAGCTCGAATCCCAGGGCGCAGTATCTGATCGCGCGCGCCGCCCGAATGGCCCGCCGAATGGACGCCGAGTTATACGCCATCTACGTCGATATCGGCCAGGACACCTCGGAGCAAGATCAGAAGTCGCTCAACGCCAACATTCAATTTTCGGAGAGCCTGGGCGCAAAAGTCGTAAAACTCAAGGGCAAGGATGTATCGGCGGCGACGGCGGAGTTTGTAAAGGAAAAGCGCGTGACGCAGGTAATTTTCGGCCGTTCAGCCGTCAAGGGATGGCGCAAATATCTTTACATAACTGCAAGCGCAACATGTTTCCGCGATGCACCCGCGATCAATTGTCACCATGAAAACACTTGACGCAGGTAATTTTCGGGCGTTCAGCAGTCGAGGGATGGCGCAAATATCTGTATATGACCGCCGTTCACCGATTTTTGCGCGATGCCCCCGCGGTGGACGTGCACATCGTCACGCAGGAAAACGACTAGCCCAATCGTGCTTCACTTCTGCGTTCACTTTTTCATCGACGGCCTCCAAACTCTCGGGCCGTTACGTCGTGACGATATTCAAATAACTTTAAAAGCCTTTTGCGCACATACCGCCGCCCCAACCATCGGCCGAGGAAACCAAACGGAAGGGCGTATTCCACTTTATCTTCGAGAATGCACGCGGCGGGACCCTCCGGTTCAAATGTGTGCGTGTGCTTCCAGTAGGCGAACGGGCCGGAAACCTGCACGTCGCTGAAATAGCGGCCCGCTTGGAAATCTTGATGTTCGGCAACCCAGCGCCGGCGAAAAGGCCATCGCCCAAATCGCAGCACGACGCGCGCACCGCGCTCGATTCCGCCTGTTTTCTCCAGAACTTCGATGTGTTCCCCCGGCGGCGTAAGCTGATCGAGCGCATCCGGCAGTGCGTGCCAGGCGTACACTTCAGCCGCGGGTGCTTCGATTCGAGAGCGGTGGATGAAAAGTTGAGTTTTCATCTTGTACGAATTTGCCCGACATTGCACGGCGCACAAAAGTCGAGCGCAGATCGCATGCAACTTGTAGAATGCCTGTCTGAACCGGGGCGACTCGCAATTGCATCCAATTCCGTCGGATGCAGGGCCGTTCGGAGATTAACAGAGATCCAGGCATATGGAACATTGCCGGAAATCTCAAAACGGGCGCCGGGTATACTTTTACGCTTAGAGAAGAGAAAACATGACCCAACTATTCGATCCACTTCCGATTCGCGGCATCACGCTTCAGAACCGCATTGCGGTCTCGCCGATGTGCCAATATTCCAGCGAGGACGGATTTGCCAACGACTGGCACCTGGTGCACCTGGGCGGACGCGCCGTGGGCGGAGCCGCCTGGTTTTTACCGAGGCTACCGCGGTCACGCCCGAGGGGCGCATCACTGCGGAGGACCTGGGAATCTGGAAGGACGCGCATATCGAATTTTTGTCCCGTATTGCGCGATTCCTGGCCGGCCAGGGCGTCGTCCCGGGCATGCAACTCGCGCACGCGGGCCGCAAAGCCAGCACGCAGCGCCCCTGGGAGGGCGCCAACGCGGTTCCCGTCGAAAAAGGCGGCTGGGTGCCTCTGGCGCCGAGCGCGGTCTCCTATTCGGATCACTACGCCATGCCCCGCGCCATTTCGAAGGAAGAAATTCGGGGCGTCGTGGACGCCTTCGCCCAGGCGGCGCGGCGCGCGCTGGAGGCCGGCTTTCGAATCCTCGAAATTCACGGCGCGCACGGCTATCTGATGCATGAGTTCTTTTCCCCGCTCAGCAATTTCCGGACCGACGAATACGGCGGCTCGTTCGAAAACCGCACGCGCATCGCACGCGAAGTCGTCACCGCAATTCGCAAGCAAATGCCGGACGAGCTTCCTCTGTTCATTCGAATTTCGGCCACGGATTGGAAAGAAGGCGGCTGGGACGTGGATCAATCCGTCGAGCTGGCGAAGCAATTAAAGCCGCTGGGCGTGGATCTGGTGGACTGCTCCTCCGCGGGATTGGTGCACGACCAGAAAATTATCGCCGGCCCCGGCTTTCAGGTTCCATTTTCCGAACGCATTCGCCGCGAAGCGGGCGTGATGACCGGCACGGTCGGATTGATCGAAACCAAAGAGCAAGTGGCGGAAATTCTTGCGAACCAGAAAGCCGACCTGGTCCTCATGGCGCGCGAATTCCTGCGCGATCCGTACTGGCCTCTGCGCGCCGCGCGCGAACTCAAACACCCGATGAGCTGGCCCGCGCAATATCTGCGCGCCGCGCCGCCCGATTCCACCGCGCGGAAACCTTTCGATCTCGATATCAGTAAAGCCAAGGCGGGAAAGTAATTCCGGAATCGGCTTACGAGGCGCGGGCGCGCAACCTGGAAAACATGTTGAGAATGGCGCGCACTTCGCGCAGGCCGAAGACATGCGGCCCCCGCAAAATAGATGATCCCGTACGGACCCAGGACCACGATCGCGACAATCACCGGATTGTGATGCCGCACCGCCAGAGCAATCCCCTGCCGATTCCCGCGGCGATCAAGGCAGCGCCCCAGCTTTTCGTCAGGAATGAAACCGACAGCCCGGTTGCGCCAATTCGGCAGATTCAAGGTCCTGCCGCAACAACAGAAACTCGACCCACGTCGCCATGCCCGCGGAAACCGTGAGGCCCGCGACGCCCCAGCGCTGTTCTATCCCCAGCAGATGCGGCAGCGGAATCGCGGAAAGATATCCGAGGACTGTGGTTAAAAAAACCCGGATGGCGGCATAGCGAAGCGGCGTGCGCGTATCTCTCAGGGCGTAGTACGTGGAGGAATACAGCCGCCCGAGCGTGGACACCAGCAAACCCACCGTCGATCCGGCCAGAATTCCCCAGACGTACGTGGCGTCGGAATGTGTGAAGCGCCCGGACTGGTAAATCGCGGAGACGATGACGTCCCCCAGAACCAGAAATGCGACCGCCGAAGGAACCACGAAAAACGCAATCTGCCGCAGGCCCGCATTCAGGCGCGCGCGCAAAATCTCGGCAACTTCGGATTCCGCGCCCACCGCGCCGGACATCGCCGGAAGCTCCGCCGCCGACACCGACATGCCGAACAGGCTCACCGGCAGCGTGTACAAAGTCTGCGCGTAGGCCAGCGCCGCAACCGCGCCCGTCGGCAGCAAGCTCGCCAGCAGCGCGTCCACATAGGCGCTGATCTGCACGACTCCCCTGCTGAAAAACACGGGGAAAAAATTCCGGACGACCTCGCGGACATTTTCCAGGTGAAACGCAAATGATAAATGCAATCCGCGAAGAAGCCGCAGCACAACGGGCAACTGGATCGCCACCATCAGCGCCGCTCCCAGCACCGATCCCCAGGACAATAGGATCGCGAGAGGAAACTGAGAGTAGCGCGGGCCGAACGCCCAAAGCGTCCCGATCATTGCGGCGTTCCAGATGACCGGCGCGGTATAGGAAAGGAAAAATTTCCGGTGGCTGTTCAGGATCCCCAGGCACCACGCGGACAAGACGAACAATCCCGCGCCGGGAAACAGGATGCGCACAATGCGAATCGTCAGTTCGCGTTTGTCGCCGGAAAATCCGGGCGCGATCGCGTCGATCAGATACGGAGTGGCGATCACGCCGAGCAAAACGAGAACGGACGTGCTGAGGGCAAGCAGCGCCGCTACGGCTCCCGCGGTGCGGCGGGCCTCCTCCTCTTCGTCCCGCGCCAGCAGCGCCGCATACACGGGGATGAAGGAAGCGGAGAGAACTCCCTCGCCAAACAGATTCTGGAGCGCGTTGGGAATGCGGAACGCCGCCTTGAACGCGTCCGCGGCGTCGGAATTTCCGAAATAGTGGGCAAACACGCGATCGCGGATCAGGCCCGCGATTCGGCTGAGGAAAATTCCGGCGGCGACCAGAAACGACGAGCGCTTCGAGGCGAACCGGCTGGCAACCGCTGAACCGGGATCGCTCACGCGCGGATTCGATTGGGGAAATTCATATGCTCGCGCCATCCATTACAAGAGTTGCCCGTCTGGAAGTCAACCCTGAGTGTGAATGGATGTGCGGTCCCCGTGCAACATTATCTAGACGGGCTTCAAGTAAAGCCCGTCGCCCCATTTCGCGGGCCTTACTTGAAGCCCGCGGAAGCAAGCAGTTGTTTGGTCAGCCATGCGCCGCGCTCGGCCGCATTGCGGATTTCCTCGACCCGTGCGCGGGAAATTTCCGGCGATTCCTTGCGCTTCAACAGAAACTCGGTATGCCCCGAAATCACGGTGAGAAGATTATTCAAATCGTGGACGAACTCTCCGGCGAGCGGACCGGTGGTTTCGATTAGGGCGGCTTGCTGTGTTGCGCGAATCGGTTCGGGGAATTCGGCCCTCGAATGTATTTCGCAACTTGCCTTGGGATCGGCTTCCGGCGGATTCGTTGCTGCCTTTGCCGTGCCGCGGGCGTGCGGTTTTTCTTCTAGGACCAAATTTGTGGACACGGATTCCCTCATCAAAAAATGAAAAGTGAAAGCAGACCGCACGGCGGGAAGGGGGATCCAGCTGAGCTGGCGCGCAAATCGCGAACACCGACGAGACGAATTTATTCCGCGGGGACAAAACTGTCAACCGGAAACACGGGCGCGAGTGTCGTCATCGAGTTTCCATCACGCCGGGCCGCGGCCCGCAAAGACCGTGGCCACCAGTTCGGCAACCTCTCTTGCGTAATCATCCAGGCTGAAGGTGAAGCGGGCCATGTCCAGATCAGCCAACCCCGGGAATTGCATGGCCAGGTAGAGCCAGCCGGGCTCGTGCGCAAAATCAATCTGCCTCGGCTCGTAGTAGCCGTAACCCAAGTCGCGCAGGCGGCAAAGCAAATCACTCAGGTGAACCATGAGCGACCAGCGGACCTCCGCGATTCGGGTCTCCGATGTCATGATGGAGTTCGATGGCATCGATCAAGTCGGGCGGAATTTTCCAGGCCTCGGCAAGGATCCGGCCGGAGTCGCAGTGCGTAAATCCCAGCGTCGCCTCTTCGGCTTCTTTCAAGTGGAATTTGCTCGCGCGCCGCCTTCTCCATTGTTGCCCGGAATTCCTCGGGAGCCACCATGCAATTCACCAGCACTCCGATATCGTGCAGCAAACCCGCCAAATAGGCCTTTTCGGGGTCCGGATAACCGATAATTTCGGCGAACCTGCGGCTGACCAGCGCGCAGCCCAGCGAATGCCGCCAAAAAACGGAGGGGTCCACAACCCAGCGGTTCGCGGGGATCACCTGCGAAAGAGAATTGGAAAACAACAAATCGCGAACCCGCCACATTCCCAAACTGAGGACGGCGGTGCGGACCGTCTCGGCCGGAGTGCTGCGGCAGAAGAGCGCGGAATTAGCCATGCGGATGCATTGCGCCGCAATGGATTTGTCGTAGGAAACAAGCTCCACGATGCGGTTCATATCCACTTGCTCGGCCGGCTGGTCCAGGCAGCGAAGCAACGGGCGCAGGATTACGGGAATGGCCGGCATGGCGTCAATCTTGACGATTCGCGAACGGAGACGGTCGAGGCTCTCTGTCTTCATGGAGTACCTGCCTTCACGGAGGTTTCCACGGTCTTCCAATACGCCGTGGCTCCCGGAAAATGGACCAGTCGAAACTTGTCACTGATCCCAAACAACGATTCCGAATGCCCGAGAAAGAAATAGCCGTTGGGCAGCAAACCGTTATAAAAATGCTGGATGGTGCGGGTTTTGGATTTGCCGTCAAAATAAATCAGGACGTTGCAGCAAAAAATAACGTCGAGCCCTCGCATGAACAGCATTTTGCTGTCATCCAGCATATTCAGCCGGGAAAACGATATATAAGGCCTTACGCAATCCGCCACGCGGTAATCCGATCCGGATTTCGTGAAATATTTTTTCATGAATTCAGGCGGCACGTTTCGCACCGCGTAGTCGTTGTAGACTCCCTCTTGCGCCTTCGCCACGGAACGGTCATTGAGGTCGGTGGCCACGACCTCGAAGGTCCACCCTTTCAGCGTGGTTTGCGTTTCCTCGAGCAGAATCATGGCGAGGGTATAGGGCTCTTCCCCGGTCGAACAACCCGCGCTCCAGAATCGCAGCTTCGTGTATGCCAGTTTCTTTTTTGCCTCGGCCAGCGATGGGATCACGACTTTGCGCAGCGCGTCGATCTGCGGGAGGCTTCGGAACAGGCATGTCTCACCGATGGTTACTTCGTTGAGCAGGTTCCTCATTTCCGATTCCCGATTCGGGCGCGCCGTCAGGAATTCCAGGTATTCGCGAGGCGACCGGGCTCCCACCACCTTCATCCTTCGCAAGGCCCGGCTAACAAGCAGGTAGAACTTGTTTTCGGCCTGGTAAATTCCCGACACCTGGTAGATCAAGTCGCGGATACGAATCCATGCGGGATCGGCGAGGTATTCCGGGGCAACTGTTTCGTCTTTGACCAGAGTGGCTTCGTTTGGCATTTTGGTTGTTTTTCCGCTTTCAAATTTTCAGGACGAAAATCGCTTCCGCAGGGGGCGCAACTCCCGCCGGTTTCAGAATCAAGCGGAACCATCCGGACGCCGGACGCAGAAATGGCGGCAGATGTGTAATCAGCGGCTCTTTGTGGCCTCGATGCGGCGCGTTGCGTTTCAAGAATTCAACCCTGGAAGTACGACACTTCCATCGGCTAAGTTGCGCAAAGCTTGAGCGGGCCACCTTCCATGTTAAGGGTGACCGGGAGAAGGCTTTACGGCGTCCTCTGCGGCGCCCGCGCCTGGCCCCTGGTTCGAAAACATATCCATAAACGGTTGTGACGGAGCCAGAATGACCACGTCCAGCCGGCGGTTCTGCGCTCGCCCCGCGGCCGTGTCATTGCTCGCGATCGGGTGAAACTCGCCATACCCGGCCGCGGAAAGTCGGTTAGGGGGCAGTCCATATTTGGTGATCAGCAATTGAATCAGTTCCGTGGCTCGTGACGTGGAGAGTTCCCAGTTCGATGCAAACCGCGCTGTATGGATCGGAACGTTGTCGGTATGGCCTTCGATGCGCACGTTTTCCGGCCGCTCTTTCAGTACTTTCGCCAGGCGCGCAATCGCATCCATCGAATCCGGGCGAATGGTAGCCGACCCGCTGTCGAAAAACCCCATTTCCTTGAGGCTGACCACCAGGCCTTCTCGGTTCATCGACATGGTAACCTCATGCCGGTCAATTTCAGGGTTGAGTGCTTTCTGAATTTCCCGCTCGGCGTCGCGCAACGATTGCGCCTCGACAGCACCGGCCAGCGAGTCCTTCATAGGATTGACCAGACGTTTCAAATCGGAATTCCGATTGACGTTTTCGACGATTTGCACCTTCTCAAACGGAATTGCTTCATCGTCTTGGATGGGGATTTTTTTGCTCGATGTTTGAAACACTCCCATTTCCTGAAACGCCACTTGAATGGCCATTGCCAGGCGGCCAGCCTTGCGTTTATCCACCTGCGAAGAAGCATAGAGAACCACGAAGAAGGCAAACAGCAGCGTGATGAAATCCGCGTACGACACCAGCCAGCGGTCATGATTCACGCGTTCCGGAGGTTTTTTTTTCATACCGCCACCTCACGGCCTTTTTCATCCTTGGGCATATCAGAGAGAAAGCTGAATAGTTTGGTCTCGATCATTCGCGGGTTCATGCCCTCCATGATGGATATGACTCCCTCCAGCATCATTTCGCGAAGGATCTGGCCCTCACGGATACGGATCTTTAGCTTTCCGGCCGAGGGCAACAGGATGAGGTTGGCCGCGCCTACGCCATAAACTGTGGCCACGAAGGCGACCGCGATTCCCCTGCCCACTTCGTCGATGTTATCCAGATGTTGCATCACTTGGATCAAGCCCAGAATGGCTCCGATGATTCCGATAGTGGGTGAAAAACCGCCGGCCGATTCGAAGACCCTGGGAATATCATCCTCGTGCTCTCCTTGTTTCTCCATTTCCAGCTCCATGATTTTCCGCAATTCCGCGGGCTCGGTCCCGTCCACCGCCAGCATGAGCGACCTTTTCAAAAAAGGGTCCTGGATACTATCCAAATCAGCATCGAGCGACACGATTCCTTCCTTGCGCGCCTTATGGGCAATCGTCACGATTTCCTGAATAATCCCGAGCGGATCGTTCTTCGATTCGAAAAAGATGATGGCTAGACTGCGAAATGCGTTCATTACTACCTTGAGCGGAAACTGGACCATGATCGCGCCCAGTGTTCCGCCTAACACAATCAGAGCGGCAGTGGGCTGCAAAATCTGGCCGATTTTCCCGCCCTCCAGAAACAGGCCGAGCAGAATGCCCCCGCCCGCCATCAGCAATCCGATGATGGTCCCTAAATCCATTGCCTACTGTTCCTCAGACGGAGGTTGTTTCGGCGCGCCCTCGGCAGGGGCCTGTTTGGAACAACCCCAATTCGAGAAGTTCAATGGAAGCCCGTCCAACACGCGCCGGCGAAATTGCACGATCCGTTCGAGAATTTGTTCGCCGCTTTCGCGAACGATGATCTTTTCACCATTCACCAGGGTGATCACCGTGTCCGGGGCATATTCAATCAGCTTGATCAGGTCCGAATTAACGACCAATGGTTGACCGTTTAAACGCGTGAGTTGGATCATTTGGCTTGTGGCTCGAGTTCCCTTTCAAACGGATTCCCCGCAATTGTCGGGCCACGTCTTAGTTATCGGCGAATTGCAAGCGGGGTTGAGCCGGCACCGGCGAGCAGGCGGCTTTGGCATCCCGATTGCCTCAGTTTATAGATGCCAAGCGCAACGCCCTTTGGCCTGGACCTCCAACCAGGCCATCCGCGCGGTCGGCCTTCACACGATCAAGGCATCCTCCATGCCGCACTCAAATGAACGTTCCGACTGCGTCAAGTTCGTAGCGGCCGTATTCGTAATAGGAACGCCCGGCTCCCCGTACTACATGTTTCGTAAACAGCAATAGTCGTGATGGGAGAGAATCCGGAAAAACTAAAGCCCTGGGACTTAAAGCCGATAGGTGAGGTGGAGGAAGAAAAATCCTTCCGTAAATCGGAAACGAGACGAAGGAGTTCCGAAGCCGAACAGCTCCGGGGCTGCGTGGTCCAAACCGGGAACGGAATCACTTTTGAAACTAAGGAGGCCACACAAATGGCGATCAGTATTCTGAATAACATTGCATCACTGGCAGCACAGAACCAGTTGGCGGTCACGCAGTCCAATTTGAATAAGACCCTCTTCCAACTCTCTTCCGGTTCACGAATCAATTCTGGCGCGGATGACGCGGCAGGTCTGGCTATTGCGAACGGCTTGCAAGCCAATATCACGGCCCTGACGCAATCGGGGCAGAACGCAAGCAGCGGCGTTGGCGCCCTTCAGGTGGCCGACGGCTCCCTCGCCCAGGTGACCCAGCTTCTCAATCGCGCCGTCACGCTGGCGACCGAATCCGCCAACGGCACGGTATCGGACTCGCAGCGCACCGCGCTGCAAGCCGAGTACGCGCAGATCAATACGGAAATCAACAGCATCGGCAGCAGCACCAATTACAACGGCTCGGCCGTGTTCTCCAACAGCGCCACGAACATATTCCTGAGCGATGGCGTGAGCAACACCACCATCGGCGTAACCACCGGGGCATTAAGCTCCGCGGCTTTGGGCTTGGCCTCCGGCACCGTAAATATCGCCACGCCCGCAGCCAAAGCCACGTCTCAAGTCACGCTCACTGGACAACCGGTTGCGGGTGACCAGGTGGACGTCAACGGCCAAACCTATACGTTCCAGACCACGGTGGCTTCCGCCGGCGACGTCCTCATCGGTACTAGCACCTCCGCTACGGTGCTGAACCTGGCACATGCCATCAACGACGCGGGCGGAACGTCCGGCGCAGGCAATGACTACTTGGCCGTGGGCGGCGCCGCGAATACCTCCGCGAGCGCCACCGTCTTGGGAAACACCATTACACTCACGGCACTCACGACCGGGACAGGCGGCAATGCGTACACCTTGACCACCCCTACCGACACGAGCGGGAACCTCACCATATCCGGCGCTACTTTCTCCGGCGGCGCGGCTGCGGCGAGTACCCCCACCGCTGTGAACAACACCCTATCGACTGCCGCGGATGCGGTGTTGTCGCTTGGCCTGATCAACACGGCCATCGCCAGCGTGGCCGCCACTCGCGGCACCATCGGCGCAAACATCAACCGGCTGCAAGCAGCCAGCGCCGTGATAACCAACCAGACGCAGAACCTGACCTCCGCGGAAGACACCATCACCGCTGCAGACATCCCCTCGGTGGTCGCCAACCTGTCGCGATATACCATCCTGAACCAGTCCGGTATTTCGGCCCTGGCCCAGGCAAACTCGGCCCAACAGAGCATTCTCACGCTGCTCCGCTAAACCAACTGAGCGAGCAACACTCGCTAGGGGCGGGACTCCAGGTACAGGCTCTACTTGGAGCCCCGCCGGAACCTGATGCGATCTCCAAATGGAGCTCGCGGCAATAAGTACACGGAGGGATTCAGATGGCAAGCTCCGTATCCTCTCTCGTTTCAGGGATCGGCTCCAATGTAAGCAGCACCAGCACCAACGCCAGCACCGGCGTCAGCACCAGCACGAGCACTGGCCTCGGCCAAGGCATTGATGTCAGTTCGTTTGTGCAGCTAGCCCTTTCCGGCCAGCAAGCCCAGATTACCAACCTGCAAGGCCAACAATCCGCCGTTAACACAGAGATTTCTACACTAGCGCCGATTCAGTCCGATCTGTCGGCGCTGCAAACCGCGGTAAGTGCTCTGAATGACCCACTGGGAGTGCTTAGTTCCCAGATCGCGACATCTTCCAACCCAAGCCTGCTCACAGCGACTGCGTCGTCCAATGCGGTCGCGGGCACGCACACGATTGCGGTCACTTCCTTGGCGACCACGTCGTCCTATTACACGGATGCAATAACCACGAGCAGCACACCACTGGCAACAGGAGACACCTTTACGATTTCCGCTGGCGGCACTCAGGTCGCGTCCATTACGACGGATTCTACAAACAACACGCTGGCCGGAATCGCGCAAGCTATCAACAACCAAACGACCGCAGTGCAGGCGAGTGTCATCCAGGACGCCAACGGCGCTCGACTAGCCATCGTCAGCACGGCCTCGGGCGCTCCCGGAAACTTGAGCGTCACTGGGAGCCTTCACCAGACCGATAGCACGGCAATCAACTTTCACCAGGCCGTGCCGGGAAACAATGCAGTGCTAACCGTTGACGGCGTGCCCATCAGCAGCGCCACCAACACGGTAAGCAACGTAATCAACGGCGTGACCCTGACCCTGACGGGCCCCACCGGAAATACGCCTGCGACACTCACAGTGGCGCCGGATACTTCCAGCGTCACCACGGCCATTAATAATTTCGTTTCCGCCTACAACACGGCGATTACCGCAATCAACGCTCAATTCCTGGTGAGCCCCAGCGGCACCGCCCGGCCCGCTGGAAGCCGACGGCTCGCTGCGCGACGCTCAACAGCAATTGCTTGCGGCGATTACCTACTCGGTATCCGGAAGCGGCGGACAAGTGAATTTGACCACTCTCGGCATCAATACGAACAACGACGGCACGCTGAGTGTTGACTCCGGAACGCTGTCCACGGCTCTTGCGTCAAACTTTTCGGGTGTGCAGAGTTTCCTTCAGACCGCCTCGACCGGCTTTGCGACGAATTTTAATTACGGTGCTGAACAACCTGAATGGCCCCGACCACCGGCGAACTCGTCTCTGGACGCCAGCGGGTTGACGCAATCGTCGCTGGATTTGACGAACCAAATCTCGGATTTGCAAGCGGCCTTGGCGGTACAGACGCAGAACCTCACCGCGATCTACGCCCAAGTCAACACCACACTGCAAGAGCTGCCTCTGCTGCAACAGCAACTCGGCCAGCAGCTCGCGAGCATCGCATGAGAACAATCGACCCGATGTTCAGTTACCATCAGGCCTCCGCTCACGGCGCTTCGCCGGTCGGCCAGATCGTCGCTCTCTACGACACCATTCTGCGCGACTTCGTGCGGGCCCTGGCGGCGCTGCAGGCTGGGGATGTGGAAACGCGCGTCTTTGAACTCAATCATGCCTTGCTCGTGATCGCGCACCTGCAAAACGTCCTGGATTTCGAGCGCGGCGGAGACGCCGCAAAACAATTTGATGATTCTTATTCCGTAACCCGCGGAATGATTGTCCAAGCAAACTTCCAGGCCACGCCCGAATCCATCGAAGAATTCATCGACCTCTATGGCGGGTTGCGCCAGGCCTGGTACCAGGCCGAGCAACAATTATCCGGGTCGGACAATCGCCGGCGCCCGCGCCGGCGTAAACCATCCGCCTGACCAACGCGGCCGAAATGCGCTGACGTTAGCGACTACGAATGAAGATTTCGATACACCTCAAATTCAATGGAGTGCCTGATGGAATACCCTATTATGGAACATCCTGTTCATGAACGGTTTCTCTCCGCCAACCAGGAACTTCTCGCCTTTCTTCACCGCGTGGACGGCCTGGCGAACGGAACCTGCACGATCACCGAAAAAGATCTGCGGTCGCTGTCTCAACGCCTCTCGATTCTGGCTCCGGAAGTCGGTGACGCCTCCCGCGGCGAAACCCTGGACGCCGGCCTGCAACAGGAAATCGCCGAATACGTCAAGAACCTCCGCGCGCTGCAAATCGCGCTCGAAAAAGTCCGCTGCTTCATGCTGGCGCGCAAATTGCAAATCGAAAACGAAAAGCGCCACGTCCTGGGACTTCAAGGCTGGGTCAACATGTACCGCCAGACCACTTAGCCGAACCTTGCATGCAGCAAGCCTCCGGCAATTCAGACTCTTCCTGTCCACATGGATCATTGCGAATGCCTCTATTCAGACCGACTTTTGAAGGATTTTCACGTCCGCTGCGCGGCCCGCTACTTGAGGAAATTCAGCAGATTCATGGTGGAAAGAATTTGGCTCGTCGCCGTAAGTATGGCGCTGGTCGCGGTAGACGCCTGCTCCAGATTCGTGATCGAGGAAGCCAGGTCCGCCCCCACCAGCGTGTTCTCCTGCTGGGCGAGCTGGGTCTGATTGTTCGTCACATATGTCTGAGCCGACTGCAATTGCTGCAGGTTATTTCCGTAAAAGACGCGCTGGTTGGATAGCTCGGAAAGAGCCTGCGACAAATTAGTGTTCGCCGTGTCAAGACCCGTATTGGTCTGCAACGCCGTGATCATGCCGTTGAGCGCGCCCAGGACGTCTCCGGCGGGATTCGTGAAGATCTGGCTTCCGGGCACGTTGACGGCAATCGTGTTCCCTGGCGAGATGGTGACCGAGTTGACTCCGGTGTTGCCGTTGTAGGCCACGCCATCGGGCTGGTTCGCATCGAGAACGAACGGCTGCGTGGATGTCGCCGTCCCGGCAAATAAGTAACTTCCCTGGTAGGTCTGGTTCGCCAGGCTCAAGACTTGATCGCGGATCCCGGTCATTTGCTGGGCAATGGCCTGGCGGTTCGCGTCCGACAAGGTTCCGTTCGCGCCCTCGACCCCGAGCGAAATGGCTTGCGTCAACGCCGTTACCACCGAACTCAGCGTGGAATCGACCGTATTGCCTTGCGCCGTGAGAGAGGAAATGTTTTGCAGGTATTGGGCGTCCTGACTCTGCTGGACGTGATTGAGCGTGACCTCCGCCGCCGCCGCGGGATTGTCGGAAAGCTGATTGACCGCCCGCCCGGTGGAGATCTGCTGCAGCGCGGTGTTTTGCGCCTGCCGGTTCTGCGCAATCGCCGCCAGCAGATCCGGCGTGGGGTTGGGATTAATGCGTATGCTCATGGATCATTACACCTCAGTGTTGTCATATTCAGCGTAGCGGTCAGCAATGTATTGATGACGTTGATTACGTTGGCCGAAGCTTCATACGCGCTCTGGTAGCGAATCAAGTTGACTGCTTCCTGATCCAGGGAAACGCCGGAGACCGCTCCGCGCTGGTCCGAGAGTTGCTGCTGAACCAGCCCGACCGCCGTTTGCTCCGAGGTCGCCTGCGATACGTCGTTCCCGATCTGAAAGATCATTGCTGAATAATAGCTGGCCGGTGTTTGGCCGTTGACGATGTTCTGATTCTGCAGGTTCGCAAGGGCCTGCGCGTTCCCGTTGCTTCCGACCGAGCCGTCCGAACTTGCGGCGACCAGATTGGGATCGGTGATGGCCACGGCCATCGAGGACGCGGCGCCGGTGACCGACGTGGGCTGCACGAAGAAATTCACGCCCGCGTTTCCGTTGGCGTCAAACCCGGCCGTGCTTTGCGTGTTCACGGCGGTGGCCAATCCGTATGCGAATGTATCCAGCTGGTTGAGGATCGAAGGAATTTCCTGGTCCCGTACCTGGATATCCCCTCCCAGGGTGCCGCCCGTGATCGTCGAAGTGATGTCCGTGCCTTGCGCGTAGACGTCATGATACGTCGTGTTGGAATTGACTTGCGTGGACAGCGCGAAACTTTGCCCTCCCACCACCAGCGATGCGCCGCTCGTCGTCGTGATCGTCAAGCTGCCGTTTCCCGCATCCGCTTCGGAGACGCCAATCAAACCGGACAGTTGGCGGACCAGCTGCGTGCGCTGATCCAGCGATGCGCCAGGATCTTGTCCGATGCCCTCGAGCCCGCTGATCTGAGTGTTTAGCGCCGCAATTTGCGTGGTCAGCTGATTGATCTGGCTCACCGATTGCTGGACTCCCGAATCGGTGTTGCTTTGCAGGGATTGAAGATTCGACGAGTCCTGCTGAATGGCCGAAGCCAGATTCTGCCCCGCCGTGATCACGCCCTGACGCGTCGCTGAGTCGGTCGGGTTGGCGGAAAGCTGCGTCAGGCTGTTGAAGAACGCCGTGAGCGGAGTCTGCAAACCGCTGCCGGCCGTTTCGTTGAATAATGCCTGCACCTGGTTCATCGGTCCAAGGAACGCGCTGAGCTGGGCAGCCGATTGATTTTCTTGATCCAGGCGCCGCTCGAGCAGGTTGTCACGGATGCTGGTGGTTTGCCCCAGAGTCACTCCGGTGCCAAACAACAGGTTCCCAATCTGCACCGGCGCGTTTTCCGACAGGTTCACTTGTTCCCGCGAGTATCCCGCGGTGTTAACGTTGGCAATATTGTTACTGGTAATCGCGACCGCGCCCTGGTCGGCGGCCAGCGCACCCAACGCGATTGACAAGGCCCCGGAAAGACTTCCCATGTTATAAGCCTTTCTCCTCGATTTGCAGCGCAACGCCGGCGGATTCCATCGCCGGCGCGTACGTCACGGCGCTCAATCCGAGCGAATTCATCAGCACGTGAATCGTCCTGCGGGAGCGCCGAAGATAGGCCGCATGAATCTGGTTCAGGCGCCCGATCTCCCCCTGCGCCTCTTTCAATTCCTGCATCACGCGGCGAAGCCGATCGGCCCACGCGGCGTTCTCGGCCGCGTTGGCTCCGTCCGGCTGCTCCAGTCCAAGATGCTTCATGCAGGTTTGCTGGAGTAAATCGATTGCCGGATGAAGCGCCTGAATTTGCCTGCACAATTCTTCCTGTTCGGCAATGCGCGCATACATTCCATCCAGGTCCATGGAAATAAAATCCTTGCGGCAGTCCACGAATTGCTGCGCCAGCAGATGGAGCAAGGACAGACGCCTCTCCAGCAACGCGACGTAGGTTTCGATATCACTTCTCATGGGCTACGCCATTTCGTCGAGTTCGTGTTTTTCTTCTTCTTCCGGCTGGCTGATTTCCGGCACTTGCGGCGGCGAGGGCTTTCCGGGGGCCGTGGTTTTCAGGCGTGTCTTCTTTGCGGACTGATCCTGAGGTCCAGGACCTGGATCGGAAATCGATTCGATTCGGGGAGATATGATCTCCGCCATCGCCGTTCACTCCGCAGCGCTTATCCCGTCGAATTAGGGCCGAATTGCTGGGCGACAATTGCGCCCGCCACCTGGTCATTGCTTCGATTGAATTGCCCGGATTGAACTTCCGAGCGCAGGGCGCTGACTTGCTGCGGCCGGATATCGGGAACTTGCGCCAGTTGCGACACAAGCTGCCGGACCGTCGCCGCTCCCGAAGACAATTGCACCGTGTCATTCGGCTCGCTTGCCGCAGACAAAGATGAACTTCTTGCCGCTCCCGTCTGGGCGTCCGTGACACGGCTCGTACTCGTGTTTGCAGGTACAGGATTTTGTGGATCAATTCTCATCTCGTTCTTTCCTCCCGCCGAACAACCCCGCACAAAACGCTTGGAGTCTTGTCGGCCGCGAATGAGAGGACTCTAACTGTCCCTGTCCAATCCGCCTACTATCTGAATTATCGGCATTCTATTTCAAAGCTTTAATAGCATGTGTACTGCCAAAGCCTTGCAGTGCATGGCACCTAGTTGAAAACAGATCACTTACAGCCTCAAGCGGCCGTATTGACATTTTGCCCTCCTGTCAGTGTTGGCTCTAAGTGCTTTAGTATCAAACCTTTAATCCCAAGCGCCCCGGTGTTCCCCACGACCCCGGCCATGGCTTGCATCCCAAAATTATCAAAATCCTCTAATGTGGGATCGCTATCCTTATCATCGGGATCCGAAAACGTCTGTTTCATCGATTTCCAGAGCGTCTGAAGAAGAATGGATTCAAACTCCCCGGCAGCCTTTTGAAGCTTGGCCAGTTCGGCGGGATTCGCGCCGTTGGCGTTCGCGGAATGGCCCGCGCTCGCAACCCCCGCCGCCTGCCCGGAAAGTGCGGACGAAATCGAGACGCTCACAGGATTTCCAGTTCTGCCTGCAATGCCCCGGCGGCCTTGATGGCCTGCAGAATGGCGACGATGTCCCTGGCCGTCGCGCCGATCGATTGCAGACCCTGAATCAGCTGGTCCACGGTCGCGCCCTCTTCCAGATGAATCGCCTGCGCCGGCCCTTCCTGCGCCTTCACCGTGGTCTGCGGCACGACTTCGGTTTGACCCTGGCCGAAGGGCTGCGGTTGCGAAACCTCCTGGCGCGTGGTCACCTCGATGGCAAGATTGCCGTGAAGAATCGAACACGGCCCCAGCGATACGTCCGCGCCCATCACCACGGTTCCGGTCCGTTCGTTGACGATCACCTTGGCGGGCGTCGAGAATTGGACCGAAAGTTCCTCGATGCGCGCGAGCAGCCGGGGCACAGCATCAGGCTCTTTGTCGATCCCTGTAATTTCCACCCGCCGGCTGTCGATCGCCTGGGCTACGTTTTTTCCAATCTCCCGATTCACGACGGCGGCGACGTCGCGAGCGGTCGCGTAGTCCGGGTTGTGCAGCAGCAGGGACACGGACTTAAAATCGTCCAAGTTTACCGCCGTATCGCGCTCCACCAGGGCTCCGCCGGAGATTCGGCCGACAGTGGGATGGTTCAGCACCTTGGTATTGCCGCGCCCGCCCGCGCTATATCCCCCCAGGACGATTTCGCCCTGCGCCACGGCGTAGACCTGGCCATCCGGACCGAACAGCGAAGTCAGCAACAGCGTGCCGCCTTCGAGGCTTTTGGCGTCGCCAATCGAGGAAATCGTGGCGTCGATGCGCATGCCGGGCTGCGCGAAGGCCGGCAAGGTCGCGGTGACGAAGACGGCGGCAATGTTGTGAACCAGCATGGTTGCGGGAGCCGCGACGCTCACGCCCATTTTTTGCAGCATGTTCGCCAGGGTTTGCGTCGAGAAAATGGTCTGCTGGCGGTCTCCGGTTCCGTTCAGCCCGGCCACCAATCCATATCCCAGCAGCATGTTGTCGCGCACGCCCTCGACGCTGGTCACGTCCTTCAAGCGCGCCGTGTGAATTTTTGCGTCCTCGGCGCGAACGCCCGGCGCGATCGTTCCAAGAGCAAGCAAAACGCACGCCGGAAATATTTGTTGAAATCGCATGAGCCCTCTCCCGGATTTCATTCCTGAAATTTCAAATTTGAAACCCGCCCCAAGGAAAACAAGAATCGAAACCGGCGGTCAAAAATTCAAAACCTTCAGCAGCGTTCGCACGATGACGTTGGGCCGGCGAGTCGCATCCGCGACCAGCCCTTTGCCGTGAATCTCCGCTTCAAGATTGGAGATGTCCGTGGATAAAACCGACCCGTCCGAAGCAATGTCACCGGGGCGCACCAGGCCGCGCAGCATAATCGTCTGACGATCGTTCCCCACCGTGAGATCCCGCACGGCTTCCACCACCAGCACGCCGTTGGGCAGCGCCTCCACGACGCGCCCGGCAAGATTCAACGACAACGTGGAAGACAACGCCGATTGCCCCTTGCCGGTAAGGGTGTCAGTGGAATTCGGCGCAAATAAATTTTGCCACAAGCTGGTGGCTGGAATCGCACCCATGAAATTGCTCAACCCCGACGAGGCGCTGTAGGTTCGCTGCGACTGTGCCGTGCCGTTCGCGGTGGCCGAGAAATTGTCCACCACGCGGATGATCAGCAAATCCCCGGTGCGGCGCGCTTTGTAATCGCTCGCCGTATTGGACATTCTCGCCTCGGGCGACCACAGGCTGCCGGTCGTGCGCGATTCCCCGGCGCCAAGTTCACGGACGCGCTTCAAGTAATCGTCCAGCGAGCTCTGCACCTGGCTGGGCTTTGCCGTTTTTTTTGAAACTCTTTCCTGCGCGGAAACCTGGTTCGTTGCCAGGAGCATCAGGGCCATTCCCGCCAGCGCGCTCGATGCGATGATTCGCGGCAATTTCGGCACGGGTTTCATGAAATCGCTCCGTTTCAAAATTTCAAATCCAGATGCGCGCGCCCGTCGACCTGCGCGCTGAAAATCTTTCCCGTATCCAGCAGGCGGACACGAATCCGCTGTCCCAGCGCTCCCCGCTCCAGCGGCATGACGTCGGCAATCATCCGCAGGACATCGGAGTGCAGAACCAGCGTCGCCCGCTGCCCGGTCGATACCAGGATTTCAGGCCGCGCGCGCTTGGCAGGCGCCGCAGCGGGAGCCGCAACGCCCGTACTTCCGCCGATCCACGGGCCGGAGCGCGCCGGATGGATAGCCGGACCTTGCTCCAACCTGGCCGTCACGATAAATGGCAACACTTTGGGATCGTTCGAAGGCCATAGCAGGAACCTGGCGCGCCCCAGGCCCGCGTCCATGTCCGCGCGCAGCACTCGAAGTCCCGCGTCGCCTGGGCTCACCAGCACTTGCGACTGCAGCAGGATGTCTTCCGGCCGCAGCCTTGTCCACTCGCTGTCGCCGTTGCGCTGCAGCGACCTGCAAATCGCGTCAAATACTTCCGACAGCTCGATAGGACGCGCCTCGCGGGAAACGACCACGCGCGCCGGAACCACGATCCCGGATAAGACGCCTGAGCTTGCGCCGATGCGCGCCTCGAGCGCGCCTTGCTCCAGCGTCCGCGTATTGCCGGGCTCGGGCGCTGCGCCCAGGGTGATTTCCGAGGCGCGCTTGCGCAAAGGATCCGAGGCGCCTTCCGGGAGCAAATCGGACAAAAGAACGCTCGTTCCGGCCACGTGAATTTCCCGCAACAATTCGATTCGCGGGATGCGCGCGGCGCGCGCCGCGCTCCCGAAAAACATTCCCGCGACGAACGCGAAACTCAGAAATACAATTGCTCCATCCCGTTTCATCTGCGTCTCCCCGCTATTGCGTCAGGCCATTCACCGTCTGGAACATTTCATCGGCGGCATGGATGACGCGCGAGTTCGCTTCATACGATCGCTGGGCGAGGATCATATTGACGAACTCGGTCACCACGTTGACGTTCGATTCCTCGAGATTGCCCTGCTGAATGCTGCCCAGCCCGTCCGAACCTCCGGGCGTGCCGAGAATGGCGTCGCCCGAAGCGGTGGTAACCTGGGAATAGTTTTGCCCGACGCTATTGAGACCACCGGGATTGGCGAACGTCGCCAGCTGGATGGACCCGACCTGCTGCGCTTGCGCTTGCGCCGGCAGCGTGATGCTTACCGTGCCGTCGGTTCCCACAGTCACCGACAATGCATTTGATGGAATCGTAATGTTCGGCGTCAGGGGATTTCCCTGCACGTCGACGATGTTGCCGTTCTGGTCCAGGTGAAATGCACCAGAGCGCGTATACGCCAGATCGCCCGTGGGCAGCGTAATCTGAAAAAAGCCTTGCCCTTGAATCGCCAGATCCAGCGGATTTCCGGTCGCGTTGAAATCGCCTTCCGTCGCGATCATTTCGGAAGAGGCCGGGCGCACCCCCAGTCCCACTTGCAGGCCGGCCGGAAGCGTCGTCTGTTGCGTCGACGCGGCTCCCGGCACAACCGTGTTTTGGTAAATGAGATCCTGAAATTGAAGCGCGCGGCTGTGAAATCCGGTCGTGGAAGCGTTGGCAAGATTGTTGGCGATATTGTCCAGATTCATTTGCTGTGCCAGCATGCCGCTGGCTGCGGTGTACAGAGCGCGAATCATTTCTTTATGACCTCCGAAAGCTAGACATGCGGAACGTCTTGCGCCGCCGCGCGATTGAAATCCCCATTCAGTGTCGACAGCGCCCGCCCAAGCAAATCGGCTTGCCGCTGCATAAGAATGAGTCCGACGGCGGCTTGCAGCGGGTTCAAGTTCGAAGACTCGAGTATGCCCTGGCGAACGTTGGCGTCCGCCGCCGGAATTTCACTGCCCGGCGAGGCGATAAATTTCGAATCCCCTTCCGGGATCAGGTTCGTTCCCGGAGCGAATTTCACGATGTGCAGCTTCGCCACAAGCCCGCCGTCCACCGATATGGTGCCGTCCGCGCTCACGGCAATAGCGCCGGTCGGCACGGTGATCGGGACCGTCGTTTTCCCCTGCTCGGCCAGGACCAGATCGCCATCCTGCGTGGTGATTTGGCGCGCGGCGTTCAAGCGAAAACTTCCGTTCCGCGTGTATCGAATGCCCGCGCTGGTTTGGACCGTGAAGTAGCCGTCTCCTTCAATCGCCAGATCGGTGTTATTTCCAGTGGGATCGAACGACCCGCTTCGCAGATCGACGCTGCTTCCGCCCAGCATCCCGAATTGATTTACGGCCTGATTGAGAGGGCTGAGAACTTCTCCCCCTTGCGCGGCTACGAACGCGTGGTAAAAAGGGTTTTGCGCCTTGAAACCCACGGTGGAAGAGTTGGCTAAATTGCTGGCTACGATGTCCAGAGCCTGCATTCTCGCCGAAAGTCCTGCATAGGCCACGTAGAAACCGCTGTCCATGTTTTTCCCCCGAGCTAGGGAAGAGCAATTGAATGTCCACTTGGAATGAAATGGAGGGCCGATGATCTCTATGAGGAAGCGAGGGTTATTTAAAATTTAACGAAGGCTTGCCGTGCGGTTCTTCCGGCGCTGCTAATTCTGCCCAGGGGATTCGGTCAGGGAGGCAATCTTTGCCGCATGGCGGCTCGGGTGCGGGCTCTACTTGGAGCCCGCCGCGATAAAAACACGGGCTCTACTTGGAGCCCGCTGCGATAAAGAGACGGCTCCACTTTTGCGCTGAACGTTTACCCTGAGCCCATCAAGCGATGGACTCCAAGCAAAGCGTGGAGCCCGCCTGGAATCTGGGATCCGAGCGATTGGATCCAAAAACTAGACCGACTCAGGAATGAACCGCGAGAGTTACCCAGATGGGGGCGTTTTCATAGCTGACACAAACGGCGATCTGCTCGCCATCCGCGATGGTCACCATCTCGTAGTCATCTCCTCGGATCACCGTGGGAACGGAAAGCATGCAATTGTCCGCCAATCGCGAGATCTTGGATTTGAAATTGCCGGCAACCATGTTGCAGATCTCGGCGATCGCATCGGGCACTTCACTGGGGTTCACCGCTCCCACCGAGCCGAGCATCCTGCCCGCTACGCTCTCCGCCGTTTGCTCATTCAGGCGAATCGATAGAACGCCGCAGAGCGCCCCGGCCAGGCCGACCATGGCGGTGGTATCGCCGGCAGAGACCTCGTCGATTGTCTTTGCCATCGTGGTCAACTCGGACTGCAGCATGATCTGAAACACTTCCTTCACCGCGCATTCCAGCATGGGCTCCCAGGTGGCATCGGGACGCACGGTATTTTGAGTCTTCGAGTCCAACGCTGGATTCATCGCATAACCTCCAGGAGCGGGGAAACACGTTCCTTGATTTGATCCGGTGTAAATGGCTTGCGGATATAACCCTTGGCGCCGATCGAGAGCGCTTCCACCACGCGAGTCTCGCTTCCTTCCGTGGTCACCATCACCACCGGCGTGCCCTTGGCCCCTTCCAGCGTGGCCAGTTGACGAAGGAATTCAATGCCATCCATCGCGGGCATGTTAATGTCCGACAGGATCAGGTCAAACACTCCTGCGCGGACCGCGGCGAGCGCTTCGATGCCGTTGCCGGCCTCGACGACTTCGCCCAGGTCCAGCCCGGCCTGGCGCAGGGATCGCTCAATTATTTTTCGCATGACGGAGGAGTCATCCACAATTAGTACACGCGGTCTTTTCATTCCTCATCTCCACTCGGTCCTCTTAGTCTTTCCTTCCGGCCAACAGTTGCTCCGTGGGATTGTTGAATTCGATCACTGGAAGCAAATGCAGATATTCCGTTTCCAACATCTCGGTGAGTTCCACGCGATCCCTTGCGTCCAGATGCGGAAAGCACCGCGTGAGAAATTCGTCTTCCGGCGAAGAGCCGCTTTCCCCCAACTCCTGCATCTCGTTTTCAAGCGGCCGATCCAGGCTGTGCTCCTCGCAAAAGTGGTCGGCGGCAGCCACGATTCCCACCAAGTGCGGATCGCGGATACTTCGTTCGGGATGATGATGGTTCTCGAACACATCGATGAACGATGGAAAGAAATTCCAGGACTGGCCGATCCAGCGCCCGACTTCACAGTGATTCATCCCGAAAAATTCTTTTTCCGCTTCCAGCGTGCCGCCCCAGGGACCGCTCTTTGTATTGCACGCCAGCGCATTTTCTTCGTTGGCTACCACCAGAAGGGGCAGAGCCCCGATATCATGAAGCAATCCTCCCAGGTAGGCCTGCTCGCGCTCGCTGTACTCGACCCATTTGGCGATGCGCTCGCTGAGCATTCCGCTCATGAAGCTGTGCTGCCAGAACGATTGGACCTCGCCTCGCGGAAGCTGCCGCCCGGTAAATTCCATGATCGAGCAGGTCAAGACAAGCGTCCGGAGACGCTCGGAACCCATGAGTATGGCGGCCTCTTCGATGCTCAAAACGCGCCGCCGGAGACTGAACAGCGCCGAATTGCACAATCGCAGCACCTGCGCGGACAAGCTGGGATCGTTTCGGATGACTTTCCCGACGCGCTTCAAATCCACCGAAGAGGAGCTCAGCAGCGTATTGAGTTCGAAGACATAGCTGGGGAGCGTCGGAAGCCCCTCGCTGAGAATGGACATCAATCGCGCCTTGCGCCGCTTTTGTTGTTCCGGGGACGTGATCGACACGAATGTCTGTGCGGATGGCCGAGTCTGCTCGTAAACTTGCATCCGCCTCCTATCCATTTCTATTTGCCAACAAGTGGAATCATCGGCAGTGGGGACGAATCCTTTAGGACCGCGTCCAAGGGGGAAATGACGAAAATCCCGAGCAGATGTCCCATTACGAAACCTCCCCAAGTGCCTGAAATAGAATATCTTTTGGCTCCTGGGAAGTCTGAAGCCGAATCCAGATGAATCGCCCCGAGCGGGCAATCCATACGTCGGTCGCGCCCACCTGCCGCGCGTAGCTACGCGTCGTTCGAGCCATTTCGAGAGGATCCGAAGGGCCGTCAAAAACCGTTGCGGGCTCCGCCTCGGCCGAGCGCAGCGACTCGAGCGCGCTCAACAGTTCGGACTCGGAAACAATGCAGGGAACCGTCCGGACGTGAAGCATCTGCTCGACCGCGTAGAGCGCCGAGTGATCGATGCCTTCGACGAATCCGATGTAAAGCATCTGCGCCAAACGAAGATGATGCACCGGCAACATGCGTCCGGTCTCGAGCAGGGTGAGCGGGAGAAGCGAGGCGCACTTCATAAAATCGCGCGCCTGGCCCAGCGGATAGACCGGGCAACCCCACTGCGTCGCCAGTCCGTCGGTAATGTCCCGCTCGGATGCGGCTTGAATCTGTTGCAGGAATTTTCCGATTCTCCCGCCGCCTTTTTCCCGCTGCATGTCCAGAGCCGTCTTGAGCTGCTCGTTATTGATCGTGCCGCGGGAAAGCAGGAGCAGTCCGATCGGGACGCGGTGCGTTTTCTTCCGGGCGATTTCCGGATTGGGAAGCAAGCGGTGAAAAACCGATTGCGCCGCAAGCTCGAAACATTCCGAGCTGCAATACCATTGTCCCTTGCAGACAGATGCCTTCATCTTTTCGCAGCCATTCCGGCCAGAGAATGCGGCGCTGCAGGCACGAACGGTTCTGGCACATGCGAACCAATCTGCCGAGCGATGCGAGCCGCCCGGGAAGACGCAATCGTCCTGCCGCGATCGAGAAATTTTGCGATTTATAGTAGCGTTCGGCCATCTTCAGGTCCTTAATGTTTCAATCCGCTGTTGCGGTGTAAGAATTTCCGTGATCCGCAGCCCGTAATTTCCGTCGACAATGACGACTTCTCCCCAGGCCACCATGCGCCCCCCGATCAGCAGTTCGACCGGCTCTTCCACCTGGCGGTCCAGGGCCACCGCGCTGCCCGGGTGCAATTCCAAAATTTCCCGGAGCAGCATTTGCTTCCGGCCGAAGCGGATGGTGGCGTCCAGCTTGACGTCCAGCAGCAATTCCAGATTCGAGCTTCTGGCCGCGGACAGTTCGGGTGGTTCTGGAGCCGGCGCTTCGGCTTTCTTGGGAGCAGGCGCTTTTTCCGGCGGCGCCGGCCGGAGACTCTGCAAAAGCTCGGTCGTGGCAATGAGATCCAAATGAATGGGCTGGAATTTTTCTCCCGTGATTCGAATGCCCAAACAGCTTGCGCCCGGCCAGGAAGGCGCTTCACTGCCGGATGGCTTGAGTTCGACCTCGCCGCCGGCAACGCTCTTCAGTCCCGTGGCCACTAGCCCCAGAACCTGGCGCGTGAATTCCTCGTAGGCGTCCCGGCGATCCTTGTCAAACGCGGCGCTGGGATCGGGCGGCTCGGAAACAAGAAGTTGCGCCAGCGGAAGCGCTTCCGCCTCGGTCGTGAGAATCGCCATGTCTCCCCGAAGCGCTTTCGACGCGGCAAACAGTTCCCAGATGGGCTGCTTGTCCGGCGCGGCATGCGCGGCGGCGGACTCTTGCTCGGTGGCCGGCTCGACGGTCACGGGAAATCCCGCGATTTGGCCGAGCACCGCGCGAAAGCATTCGACCCAGATCCGCTGCAGCTGCGCGGCTTGCGGATCGGCCGAAACCAGCGTCTCGACGCTCATGGGGTGGCCTTGCGGGAAATCGGAAGAATGGATTTCCTTTGCAGGATTTGTCCGCCGCGCAGATGTCCGCAGGCGACCGGATACGCCGTGAACATTTCCCTTTCCGCGACGTAGAGGATGGCGGGTTCATTCACCGGCTGGTGCAGCGGCAGCACCTGCCCGACTTGCAGTTCGGTGAGGTCGCGCACGCTGACCAGCGCCGGCGGAAGCCGGAGTTCGGCCGCAAATTCCGCGTCCAGCATTTGCGCGCGGAGCTGATCGCCGTGAGCGGTGGAAATCCCGTGGCGCGAGTAGGAGGTTTGCGCCGAAAGTTTTCGGAGCAACGCGTTGGACGCCACCGCCGGGAGCGTCACGTTCAATATGCCGCGCACGTCCGGCATCGTGATTTCAAAGCTCAGGGCCAGGCTCCGTTCGGTCGTCGCCATCAGCGACATGGCCTGGTTGTTCTTCAACCGCTGGTCAAAATCGATCTGCACTTCGAGAATGGGGGCCCAGGCGGCCTGCAGCTCCCGGGTCAAGATTTCCATCACCGACTCGATGATCTGCTCCTCGATTTCGGTCAAATCGCGCAATTCAATCGCGGCCCCGCCGCCGCCGCCCAGGACCAGTTCCATGATCGGAAAGGCGATGGCCAGATCCATTTGCAGCAACGCGCGAGGCCTCGATCGGCTGCATGCGGATCGAGCACAGGTAGGTCAAGTCGGGCAATCGGGAGAGCACCTCGGAGAACGTGAGTTGCTCGACGGAAACCAAATTGACGGCAAAACCCACGCGCAGATAAGCGCCCAGCGAATTGGTGACGTTGCGCGCGAAACTTTCATGCAGCGCGGATAGCGCGCGCACCTGCTCCTTGCTGATCTGGCTGATCCCCCGGAGATTGAGCTTGGTAATTTTTTTCTGCGCGGGCTGACGCCGCTCCGGCGGGAATCTGGCCCTTCTGCGTCGCCCGGAATAATGCGTCGATTTCGTCCTGCGTCAGGATCTTTTCCATGCTTCTCCTTCCCGGGCCGCGGACCGCGCGGCGTCGCAGCCGGCGCTTGCATTCGCGAATGCAGCAGGTCTTCCATGCGCGCCCGCAGCCGGATCATGGCCGCCGAATGAATCTGGGAAACGCGCGATTCGCCAACGCCCAGCACCGCTCCGACTTCCTTCATCGTCAGTTCTTCCAGGTAATACAGCGTGACCACTTGCTTTTCCTTTTCCTCCAGTTCGTCCAGCGCGCCGGCTACCAGGGACCTCATTTCTCCGTGCAGGCACAGGAAGAAGGGATCCTTGTCCGCCCCGCCCGGGTTGTAGCTCACCACATCCTCGTCGGATTGCGGATCGGTGGACTCCATCTGCAGGCTGCCCAGATCCAGCCCGCGCAACTCTCCCAGCAAATGCTGAAAATCCTCCAGCTTCATCCCCATCTCGGCCGCAAGTTCCGGCTCGGTGGCCACGCGGCCCAGGCGCAACTTCAAATCGCGGTGCGCCTCCTCGATGCACCGGGCCTGGCGCCGCAGGTGCCGCGGACTCCAGTCCAGTTCGCGCAAGCTATCCAGGATGGCTCCGCGAATGCGGAACTTGGCGTAGGATTTCAGCTGCACGTTTTTGCTGGGATCGAATTTTTCCACCGCGTCGATCAATCCGACCACTCCGGCGTGGATCAAATCGTCCAGCGGCACTTGCGCCGGCAAACGGTCATGAATCCGCCGGGCGATATATTTCACCTGGGGCAGGTGTTCGAGCAGCAGCCGCTCGCGCTCTTCAGGATCTTTGACTTCGTGGGAAACTATGGTGCTCGATTCTTGGCGGCTCATCGGACCACTCCTAGAGACTGCACGGCTGTGCCCGGCGGAATTTCCGCTGGAGAGACGACCACAATGCGCGGAAGAAACGGCTCCAGCAGCCGCCGCAAATGGAATCGCGCGGGGCTGTTACACAGCAAGATCGTCGAGGACACGGCCACCGGATCGCCCACCAGGCGCTGCAATCCGTCCAGCAATCGCCGCAACAACGGCGTGCCGGGAGCGGCGGCCCGCTCGGACGCCGCCGGAGCTTCGAGAGTGCGCGAAAGTTCGTCCTCGATCGCCGGATCCAGCGTCAGCACTTTGAGTTTGCGGTCGGTCCCCAATAGCGGCGCGACCAGCGAACGCCCCAAGGTCTGGCGCACCGATTCCACCAGGTAAACGGGAGTCTTGTTGGCCGGCGCCGAATCGATCAAGGTTTCCAGAATCGCGGGAAGATCGCGGATTGAAACCTGTTCGCGAAGCAGCAGCTGCAGCACTTTTTGAAGTTCCCCGAGCGTCAGAAGACGGGGAATCAGTTCCTCGACCAGCTTCGGCTGCGCCTCGGCCAGGGCGTCCAGCAAACGCTTGGTTTCCTGCCGGGTGAGCAGTTCATGGGCGTTGGAACGGATAATTTCCGCCAGATGCGTGGCGATGATCGAGGTCTGATCGACCACCGCATAGCCCGCGGCCAGCGCGGTCTCCTGCAGGCGCGGCTCGATCCACTTGGCGGCCACGCCGAAAGCCGGCTCGCGCGTGTCGATCCCTTCGAGCGACGCGGCGCGCGGGTCCGAACTGATCGCCAGCAAACGGTCCTGATACATTTCCGAGCGCGCGATTTCCACGCCGCGCAGTTCCACCACGTATTCGCGCGGTTTCAGGCGTATGTTGTCCGTGATATGAACCGAGGGAACCAGAAACCCGAGCTGGCTGGCCAGGTGACGCCGCAAGGCGCGAATGCGCTGCAGCAATTGCCCGCCGTGCCCCTGATCCACCAGCGGCACCAGCGCATAGCCCACCTCCAGATGAATGATGTCCAGGTGCAGCACGCTTTCCAGTTGCTGCTGTTGTGTCGCTTCCTTGTCTTTTTCCGCGACCGGCGGCGCGGGTTCGGCGCCCGCCGCGCTGGCGTCGGTGGCGCGCGAGGCCAGCCAGGCCACCACGCCGGCGGCAAGGAAGAACGGGAATTTGGGAAGTCCCGGGATTAACGCCAGCAAAAACATGACGCCCGACGCGATGCGCAGCGGCCACTTCTTGGAAAACAGCTGGCGCATCAGGTCCACTCCCACCGTCTTGTCGGAGGAAGCGCGTGTCACCACCAGGCCGCCGGCGACCGATACCAGCAGCGACGGAATCATCGTGACCAGGCCGTCGCCTACCGTCAGGATCGTGTAGGTTTTCAGCGCGTCCTGAAACGGAATGTTCAGCTGGAACACTCCGATCAGGAATCCGGCGAGAATATTGATGGCCGTGATCAGGATCGTCGCCAGCGCGTCCCTCTGGCTGAAGCGCGCCGCGCCGTCCATGGCGCCGTAAAATTCGGCCTCTTGCGCGACCTTGGCGCGCCGCGCGCGCGCTTCTTTCTCGTCGATCGAGCCCGAGTTCAAGTCCGCGTCGATGGCCATCTGCTTTCCGGGCAGCGCATCCAGCGTGAACCGCGCAGCGACTTCCGCCGTGCGCACCGCGCCGTGGTTGATCACCAGGTATTGAATGGCGATCAGCGCGATGAACAGGACGAACCCCACAACGTAGTTGCCGCCGACCACGAACTGCCCGAACGAGGCGATCACGCTTCCCGCCGCCCCGGCCCCTTCGTTGCCGTGCAGCAGAATCCGGCGGCTGCTGGCGACGTTCAGCGAAATCCGGAACAAGCGTGAGAAACAGCAGCAACGTGGGAAACACCGAAAATTGCGCGGGGCGCAGAATGTACAACGAGGACAGCAGCACGACGACGCCGAGCGTGATGCTGGTCGCCAGCAGCAGGTCCAGCAAAAACGCCGGCACCGGCACGATCATCACGAACACCAGGATGACGGTGGCGACCGGAACCAGCCAGTCGGTGGCGGCTTGTTTTTCGGCGACGGCTGCGCTCGCGGCCATTTCAGTTCCTCTTCCCCGGCGCCGATCCGCCGCCGGCGGCGCGGCCAGCTTGCATGGCGTTGCGCAAATTCGTTTGCGTGCGGTACAAGAACGCCAGAATCTCGGCCACCGCCGCGTACAGTTTCGCCGGGATGGCCTCGCCCACTTCCGTCGCCTTGAACAGGGCTTGCGCCAGCGGCGGATTTTCGACGATCGGAATGTTGTGCCAGCGCGCGGTTTCCTTGATCCGCAGGGCCACGCGATCCATGCCCTTGGCGATCACCACGGGAGCGGGCATGGACTCGGGCCGGTATTCCAGCGCCACGGCAAAGTGCGTCGGGTTGGTGACCACGGCGGTCGCCCGCTGCACGTCCTTCAGCGTCCACCGCTTGCGAATCTCCCGGCGCAGTTTGCGGATGTGCCCGCGCACCAGGGGATTGCCTTCGGTATCGCGCGATTCCCGCAGTGACTTCTTCCTTGGTCATCTTCAGGGAATTTTCCAGGTTCCTTCTCTGGAAGAAATAGTCGACCCCCGACCAGGCCAGCAGCACCAGGCCGCATTTCCAGGCGATCTCGTAACCACCGGCTGAACATCCATCCCAGCAGCATGGAACTCGAGGCCCGCGAGGAGGCTTCCACCTGCATCCAGTCGCGGTCGCCGATCTGCACGGCCATGTAAATAATCACCGCCACCGGCAGCAGCGACTTCAGCATGCGGCTGAGCCCGGCCATCGAAAACAGGTGGCCGATGTTCGTGGCCGGGTTCAGGCGTTCCCACTTTGGCTGCAGCCCGTTCACCGAAAACACCAGTCCGCCCTGCGCGATGCTCGACAGCACGGCAACGCTCCACAGCAGCGCAAACGGCGCGGCCAGCCAGCGCAGAAACAACATTCCCAGCACGGGTGCGATGCTGCCTACCATTTGCTCATTCCCTTTTCGCGCGGCGCCCAGCATCTGGCTCAATAAACTGCGCCACGGTCCGATTCGGATTCCCGTCTGCCAGCCAATCAGCAGCACGACCGCAAGCAGGGCCAGTGCGCTGGTGAGTTCGCGGCTGCGAACCACTTGCCCTTCTTTGCGCGCGTCCTGCCTGCGTTTGGGTGTTGCCTGCTGGCTGCGATCTTCTCCCGCCACAATGCCTCCCCTTAATGAGCCAGGTGCAACATTCGCTCCGCCGCGCCGATGGCGAAGGCGAAGCGGCGTTCCAGGATCCCCGGCCACAGCGAAATGGCCCCGATCAAAAGCGCATAGCCGGTCAAATTCTTCACGGGAATCCCGAGCAACAACGCGGGGAGCTGCGGCGACGCTTTGCTTAGAAATCCGAGGACCAGGTCAATCATCATCGTGGCCAGCAGCACCGGAGCGGCAATTTGAATTCCCAGAACGAACAGCGCCCCCGCCACGTGCACCAGTTGCCGGCTCATCAATTGCGTCGCCATCAGCGAACCCGCCGGGAGGTACTCGAAACTCTTGCTCAGCGCGCGCAACAACCAGTGATGCACGTTGAGTTGCAGAAAAATCAGCAGGGTAATCAGATTGTAGAAAACCGAAAGCGCGGTCGAGTCCGCCTCGCTCTGCGGATCGAACAACGTGGCCAGGGAAAGGCCCAGTTGAATCCCGGAAAGCTGCCCGGCAAACTGCATTCCCTCGAACACCAGTTGCAGGCTCAATCCCATCAGCAATCCCACTAGGAATTCACCTAGCGCCATCCGCACCCAGTCCACCGTCCCCAGCAGCGCCGGCTGCGCTGGCGTCACCGGAAAAAGCAGCGCCGTGAGCACCACCAGCAGCCCCGCCTTCACCCGGTTGGGAACCGCGCGATCCCCGAAAAACGGGCTGAACGTCAGCAAGCCTCCCACCCGCAACGCCACCGGGGCCACCTGCGCCAGCCATCGCAAAAGTTCGTGTTCCGTCATTCCGACCCTCAAGCGCTTCAGCGGCAATATGGATGGAAATCGGCGAACAGCAGGACGGTGAACGAAACCAGGTGATTCAGCATCCACGGCGTGGTGAAAAACAGGATGACGCCCACTGCGGCAAGCCGCGGCACCGTGGTGACCGTCACGTCCTGAATCGAGGTCATTACCTGCGCGATGTTGATGAACAGGCTCACCAGCGTCGCCGCCCCCAGCACCGGCAACGTTATCCAGAAGGCCGCTTGCAGCGCCAGGCGCGCCAGTTGCACTACATGATCGACGGTCACTTCTTCCCCCTTGCAAGCCGCCTCATAAATGGGCTTTGTGGGTCGCGGCTTCAGCCGCGACATCAAAGCGCCAAGAAAAACTGGGCTTTAGCCCCTGAAGCGCGCGGCCATCACCGCATGCCCGGATTTATGAGACGAGTTCTAGTAAAAACTTTTCAGCGTCGAGCCCACCACCAGGTTCCAGCCGTCGGCAACCACAAACAGCAAGATCTTCAGCGGCGTGGAAATCACCACGGGGGGCAGCTGAAACATTCCCACCGACGTCGTGATCGCCGCGACCACCATGTCGATCACCAGAAACGGCAGAAACAGCACCGCTCCGATCTGGAACCCGGTCTTCAACTCGGAAATGATGTAGGCCGGCACAACCACGCGCATGGAAAGGTCCTCCGGCCGGCTGGGCCGGGGTTCGTGCGCCAGTTCCACAAACAAGGCCAGGTCCTTCTGCCGCGTGTACTTCAGCATGAACGTGCGAAGCGGGTCCGCGCTGCGCTCGACCGCCTGCCAGGCGGTGATCGAGCCGCTGGCAAACGGCTCGATCGACACTTTATCGATCGAAACGCCCACCGGCTGCATCACGAAATACGTCAGGAAAAGAGCGAGCCCGATCAGCGTCTGGTTGGTCGGCGCCGTCTGCGTGCCCAGGGCCTGCCGCAGGAAATGGAACACAATCAGGATGCGCACGAACGGCGTCATCGACAGCAGCAGCGCCGGAAGCAGCGTCAGGACCGTGAACAGGATCATGACGGTCCATGGCAGCGAATCGCTGCGCAGGTTCATCCCGGGGATCGGGAAGGAAGCTTCTCGCGGCGCGGGCCGCGCCGCAGGCCGCGGCACCGGACGCGGTGCGGCGGCCGCGGCTGGAACCAGGACAAACGTCGCGGCGCATAAAACCACCGCCAGCATCAGAAAGGCCACGCGGAATGTGTCGGCTTTGCTCATTTGGAATTCGAGTTCCCTACTCCGGATTCGGCCCTGATTGCGGCGGCTCATGGTCTTGGCCGGAATTCACGTCCAGATACCGGAGCAGCGAAATATTCTGCGGCGTTCCGGCCAACAGGAATTTTTGCGGCCCGTATTCCACTACCGCCACGAATCGTTTTTCTCCCAGCGGGAGCATCTCGCACAGGCGCAGGCGGCGTTCCCGGCGGCGAACCGAAACCGTGGAAAACATGCGGCCCAGGAACGCGGCCACCCTGCCAGCAACCGGCTTGGACTCGCCAGCCGTCCGGTCTGCGCTCGATGCGAACACGCTTCGCCGCCTCTCTTGAATCCATTCAGGCTCCGGTCAATTCCCGCGCGGCGCCCGCGCCCATGGCGTCAACGGCCAGGCCATTTCACAACAGTTCGGTTACCCGGCCAGCAAGGGCATCGCCCAGCGCCTCGAATTCAATCCACGCGATTTGCCGCTTGTTAGCCCGCAAAGGCATGTCTTCGCCGTTCTTCCAGTGCGTTTCGACAATCGATCCCACGGAAAGCTGCAAAAGATCGCGCACCGTGAAACCATGCAGCGGCAATTCGACGCTCACCTGGCATTTCAGCCACCCGGCTTCCTCCCACAATGGGGAAGGAGTTGCGAGGGGCGCCGGGGCTGAGGGTAATGAGGGAGGAGTTTCCGCCACGGGTCACCGTTGCACCAGAAATTCCGTGAAATACACTGCGCGCGCCTGCAGCGCGGGAACGTCGCGATTCAACGCGCTGATCAGGTCCGCCTTCAATTTTGCTTTTCCTTCCGGGGTCAGCAGCTCTTCGGATTTGCAGGTGGTCAATACCGAAAGAATCGAGTCGCGGATCGTGGCCATCGATACCGCCCCGGTTTCCGGGCCCTTGCCCTCGGTTTTTCCGCCCGATGGCAGTTGGCCCTCTACCCCGAGCGCCAGCGTGGCTCGCAGGTAATGCCCCTCTTCCGGGTCGGCCAGATTTACCGTGAAGCTTTCCAGCGGCAATACGGTCGTTGCCGTCGACTGTTCCGGTTTCATTTGTCGAACTCGCGGCGCGGGGACGCAGCAATGTCCACCAGACTCCAATTCCAATCGAAAATAGCAAGACCGCGACACCTGCACTCTTTCCCGCGCTGCGATTCTTTTGAGCCGGCTTTCCGGCTTCGGTCGACACAATAGTATTTTCTGGAGCCTCTGCCATGGCACATACCGGGAATGCAATTCGCGCACCAAACAAGGATTCGCGGCGCGCCAAATGCGCGCAGCAACGCGCCCGGTTAACGTCTTGAAACGCTTGATGTTGTGCTTAGGCCGAAAATGGGTCTTCCAACAATCGTTCTATGGCGTCACCTCAGGACGAGGCTTGTAGGGAATCTCTCATTAGAAATCTCTTGGACTGGGGCGCGCAGGCGCTGTTTTCGCAGCCAGCATTAAAATTGCCCCGTCCCCCGCGTTCGCGGCGCGAGGGACGGGTTCTTGCGGACCGACGGGGAAGATCGTTACTGTTTCAAGTTGATCGCGTCCTGGGTCACCTGGTCGAACGTGGTGATGGCCCGGGCATTGGCTTCATAGCCTCGCTCGGCGAGGATCAGTTGGGAAAACTCCGTGGCGATGTCCGCATTGGAAAGTTCCAGGGACCCGCCGGTGATGGCCCCGCGGCCAGCCGTGTCCGGGGCTCCAATATTTGCCGCTCCCGAAGACAGGGTTGCCAGGAAATCGTTCGAGCCGTTGCGCAGCAAGCCTTGTTCGTTGGAAAACGTGGCCAAAGCAATCTGTGCAATCGGAATGGTCTGGCCGTTGCTGAATACGCCTTGAATCGTGCCGGTGTTGTCGATCGTGTAGCTCGACAGCGTGCCGCTGGCATAGCCGTCCTGCAGCGTGGAGGAAGTTGCCGAGGCGCCCGCCACCTGCGTGAGCAAGCCCGCGCCATTGGGATCGTAGAGTTGCCAATTAAACGAAAGATCGCTGGAGCCATCGGCGAGTCCAGTAACCGCGATTCCGGTCACATTTGCGGCCGGAGTCGTCAGCTGGCCCGAACCATTAAAATCCATGGTGCCCGACTTGACGACCACGGGATTTCCGGTCGATCCGACATCGGCGGCCGGAATCGTGATCGAATAATTCCAGGTGTTGGCCGCGGTCTTTGTAAAATTGAAGGTCAACACGTGAGATGCGCCCAGGGCGTCGTTCACGGCAATCGAGGTGCTGAACGTGCCGACCGTGGACGAACCGGAAGCGGCGAAGGTTTCCGACTCTGTGCCGGCGGCAGCGTCGGTCAGGGAATTGGTGCTGAATGTGACCGCCGTTGCCGCTGCTCGCGGAGATGACCAGGGAGTTCCCGGAAAGGCTGGCGGTGAAATTCGGACTGGCGTTGATAGCATTGATGACGCTGTTCAGTGTGTCGCCGGCGAGCGTGGTGTAGGAGAACGTGTTCGTTCCGTCTGAAATTGCCAGCACACTGCCGGTCTTCAATACGGTGGCCGGGAGAATGCCCGTGCCGGTCTGCTGGCTGGCCGGGCTGGGGGCGATGGATGTCCCGGAATCCAGATTGAGCGTGAGCGCGACATTGGAAGTCGCTTGCGGCGGGCTGGTCAGGCCGGTAGGGATGGTGATCGCTCCGAGTGCCTGGCTCGGATTGATTACTCCGTTGACCCCCTGGTAGCCTTGGACCAAACCGCCGTCCGCTGTGACCAGCGACCCGTTCGTGGTCACCGAAAGATTTCCGGCGCGCGTGAATTCCTGTAAGCCATTGTTTTCCAGGGTAATGAAACCTTGGCCCTGAATGGCCACGTCGGTGGGGACTCCGGTGGACTCGATGCTGCCTTGCGTGAAATTTCCCGAGACCGCGTCGATCTTGGTTCCCACGCCGACCTGCAAGGGATTGCCCGCGCCGTTTGTCCCGATCTGTTGATAGAAGAGATCCTGAAAATTGGTCACTTCGCTCTTGTACCCGACGGTATTGAGGTTTGCGAGATTGTTGGAAACAACGGACAGCTCTTGCGAATTTGCGTTCAAGCCGGATAGTGGTGTTGAAAATGATGGCATGGTCTTCTCCTAGTTGGTGGTGCCTGATGGATTGGATTGCACGGACGATGACGATGGTGTGGTGGTGGCCGTAGTGCCTGTCGACATATTTGTGAGAGTCTGGTTGATGCTGACCAATTGCTGCAACGAGCTGACTTCGGTCAACTGGTTCACCATGTCCTCGGGACTCATGGGGTTCATGGGGTCCTGCGCTTGAAGTTGCGCCGTGAGCAGCGTGATGAACAGATTTGGATCCGCAAGGCTGTTGCTCGACGTGGAAGTACTCGACGTACTGGTCGTCGAAGACGTGCCCGATGTCGCCGTATCATTTGCGAACCACTGAAGACAGACTACTTATTTGCATACGTTCTTTCCTCCCCTCAAATCGAATGAACTACGCGAGAACACTGAGCCGGGCGTTCGCCTCGCTGGTCCCTGTACCTTCCGACGGCGCTTCGGGAAATACAAAGGACGAGTCTGCCTGCCCGGCAGGAACCTGTTTTGCGTGGAAATGGCGTGAAGTTTTTCTGGCCGGGATCTCCTCCTGGCCCTCCGCCCATCGAAGCGTGCGCTCCTTGTGATACAACCAGGGTATCCACGCGAATATTCTTCTCGATCAGGGCGCTATGCAGCGCCGGTAATTCCGTGCTGAGCATGACCTCGGCGTCATGATGTTCGACGGCAATCGACGCGCCGATTTGATTTCCGGAAACGTGCGCGCGCAATTCGACGCTGCCGAGCGAGTCCGATTGCATTTCGATGCGGACCTCGGTTCCCCCGGAATGGTCCATGATGCGCGTCGCGCTGACGACGGAAATTGTTCCGTCAGCGCCGGGCGTGGCCAGCGATTGCCGCAGGGCAGCTCCGGTGTTTGCGCCTGGCCCGGTGTCCGCTCCGGCCTTATTCGGCTCGGCGGGTGCTCGTGCTGCCGTCCCCTCGCCGGACGCGTCTGCCATGGTCACAAGTCCGGCCTGTGGACCTGCGGAGACGGCGTCGATGGACCGGGCAAATGCTTGCGGATCCGGTTGCGCGCCGGAACCATTCGAATTGTGGTCCGGCTTCGCGCTGGTTTCGTTCCCTGGCGAACCATTCGAAGCGTCTTTCCATTGCGGTTTGGAAACTGGCGCCGCATCGGCTGCCGGGCCCGCCGAACTTGCCGTGTGGGACGAAACGCTCTCATGCGAAGTGGAACCCGCAGCGCCTATCGACGCCGTTTTTACCGCTGCCTGCAGGATCGCGCCCGGCGCCATCCCGGAAAGGCCGGCGGGCAATTGTGAATCGGATTGCGCGGCGGCGTTGTTTGCCGCCGGGTTAGGGACCTGCACAACGGTATTCGCGGCGGCTTGCGCGGCATCGGGCGGCTGTTGGGTCAATAAGCTAATGTGGCTGCGCGTTGCCAGCAGGCTTGCGAGATTCGCGAAATCAGAAACACTGCCCGGCGCATAGCTGTGGCCCGGCCTCAGCTGGATTGGAATGCTTTGTGATTGCGGCTGGCGAATTGAGAATGGATCAGAACGCATGTCTTGATCGGGCGACCCTATTCCCCGATTGCGTGCTGCCATTCAAATCCGCCATCGGTGCGCTTTGCGCCGCCTGCACTGGAACATTCGGCGTTGCCACGTTTGGCTGAGCGGGCGGAAACGAAGCCGTATCTTCGGGCGCTGGCGGCGCCGCAGGTGAATTCTGCTTTGCGGCGGTGGAGCGCATTGCGTTCGCCAGAGAAATGGCGGGTGGAAACGCATTCGAAAGCGTTTCTGCAATTGACGTCCAATTCCACGGCTGTGTGTTGCCCTTCAAATCCGCCACGGGTGCGCTTTGCGCCGCCTGCGCTGGAACATTCGGCATTGCCACGTTTGGCTGAGCAGGCGGAGCCGAAGTCGGTTCTTGGGCGCTGGCGGCGCGGCGGCTGAATCTGCTTTGCGGCGCTGACGTGCACAGCGTCCGCCGGAGAAATGGGTGGCGGAAACGCATTCGAAAGCGTTTCTGGATTGACGTCCAATTCCACGGCTGTGTGTTGCCTTTCAAATCCGCCACGGGTGCGTTTTGCGCCGCCTGCACTGGAACATTCGGGATTGCCACGTTTGGCTGAGCGGGCGGTGGCGAAGTCGTATCTTGGGGCGCTGGCGGCGCAGCCGGGTAATCCTGTTTTGCGGCGCTGATGTTAGCTGCGTCCGCCGGAGAAATAGGTGGCGGAAATCCATTGGAGCGCGTGTCTGGATTTGGCGTCCAATTCCCTTTTCCTCGTTGCGCGCTGGAATTCAAACCCGCCACGGTCGCGCTCTGCGCCGCCTGCGCTGGAATATTCGGGACCACGTTTGGCTGAGCAGGCGGCGCAGAAGCCGTATCTTCGGGCGCTAGCGGCGCCGAGGCTGAGTTCTGCTTTGCGGCGCCGATGCGTAGAGCGTCTGCCAAAGAAATAGCTGGCGGGATATGCATTCGAAAGCGTGTCTGGATTGGAGGTCCAATTCCATGGCTGTGCGCTGATATTCAAATCCGCCACGGATGCGCTCTGCACCACCTGCGCTGGGACAATTGTGGATGGAACGATTGGCTGAGCAGGCGGAGCTGAAGCCGGTTCTTCGGGCGCTGTCGGCGCGGCGGGTAAATCCTGTTTTGCAGCGCTGCCGTGCAGTGTGTCCGCCGTAGAAATAGCCGGCGGCCGCGTGAAGCGATTAGCACCGTGTTTTCTTGCTGGGGAAGCAGCTGAATTCTGCGCGGCGGAGGCATGCGGCAACGAGTCGGCCCGCGGGATACCCGGCGCCTCGATGAGATGGCCGCCTTCCTGTTTTGTTGCCGCTGCAACCGCCAACTCCTGCGTGGGAAGAGCAAACTGGAACAGGTTTGCCCGCGAAAGATCCGGGGATTCCGTTGAAGCCCCATTTGCAGGAATTGGCGCGGTCGAGGGATCTGGAACCCCAGCCGGAAGATTGGCTTGAGAAGCGCTGGTTGCGGAAATGCTCGGTGCTTGCGGTGACAAACCATCCGCAGGAACCGCGGGCTCCTCGCCGATGTCGCCATCTTGTTTGGAGAGAGCAGGTGGAACGGGCGCGGCCGGGTTTTGAAGCAGTGGCACGAAAAGACTCGCCTCAATCCCCATGAAGGAGGCCACGGGGTCCGCAAGTTTTGCCATTGTTTTATCCGGCTGGCGAGCGGAATCCTCCGGCTTGCCTGCCGCACGGAAAATCTCCATTGTCATTTGAGGTCTTTACGATGCCATGAAACAACGCGGCAAACGGTGAAGCAGGCTGCGCCGCCGAGGGACCAATCGTCAATCCCGGCGAGACTGGCGCATTGTCCCGGCAAAACATTCGAAATGGGCGTTGCCTGCATCGTGTATTCGCCTGAGGCGATCTCCTCAGAGGACAATGCAAGCAGTGCGCCATGGCTGCGGAGAGCAATGGGAACGCGACAGATTTTCGGAACTATAAGAATTCAAAAGTGATGCAGGATTGCGGGGACGCGGGGGCAGTCCCCGAACTCGTGTGACGCGGGTGGTTCAGGCAACGATTGCCCAATGACCCGGCAACTAGATTCTAGTTGGCTTCGGGTCTCAGCCTGGACAGGACGCTCGGCATAAGGCGGAGCCGCGCCCTATTCATTTTCTTCATCGGCTGGAATTTCCGATCGCATTAAGAATAGATCGTCGAGTTGCTGCTGTTCCCGGCGGGATTGTTCGATGCGGTACACATCGAGCTTACGATGCCGAAGATTTTCCAGAATCTCGCGCCTTTGCCGGGCCTTTAAGTATTGTTGCATCTGGGCCAAACGGCCCTGGTCCAATTCGACAAGCCGTGCCCGCAGGGAAGCGCGCATGGACGCCACACCTTTTCCCCGCATGGCTTCGAATTGCAATTCCGATCCGGCCAGTGTATCGCCCAATTCCTTTTGGAAGCGGCGGCGCGACTCGAAAAATCTCTGGGTCACCTGGTCCAGCAACGCGCGCGTCCGCGCCAGCTCGGAAAGAATCGCTTCCAGTTTTAGACGCTCCATGCGTTCCTGGCTCCGCCGGAACCGAAGAACCGCCTCGAGTGGAAAATGGTAAGCCATGTGCTCTCCACCCTGCTAACCCGGGAGCGAAAGAAACGCCTTTATATTTTCTTCCAGTGGCGCGCGCGCGCCGCGATCTTGCTGCAGGAACGCGTTGACGGCGGGGAGGGCCGCCAGCGCCTGGTCGAGTACGCGGTCCGCGCCTTTCTCATAGGCTCCGACACGAATCAAGTCCTCCGAAGCCGAGTAGGAGGCAAGCAACTGGCGAATGCGCCGAGCCTTGGCCAAATGTTCGGCGGAAATCACCGCCGGCATCAACCGGCTCAAGCTGTCGAGGACCGAGATGGGCGGGTAATGTCCTTGGATGGCGAGCTTGCGATCGAGAACCACGTGGCCATCCAGCAAGGCGCGCACGGCGTCGACCAGCGGATCCTGCTGGTCGTCGCCTTCCATCAGGACGGTATAAAACGCCGTGATGCTTCCGGCGCCGAAATGCCCGGCGCGTTCGATGAGCCGCGCAAGAAGAGAAAATACCGATGGCGTATAGCCTTTCGCCGTTGGAGGCTCGCCCGCGGCCAGGCCGATTTCCCGCTGCGCCATGGCGAACCGCGTCAGCGAATCCACCACCAGAAGAACGTGCTTGCCGAGGCTGCAGAAATATTCCGCGACGGCCGTGGCCGTCAGCGCCGCGCGAATGCGCAGCAGCGGGGATTGATCCGAGGTCGAAACGATCAGCACCGAGCGCCGCAATCCGTCCTCGCCCAAAGCGTCTTCCAGGAAATCGCGCACTTCCCGGCCGCGCTCTCCCACCAGCGCCAGCACGGTGAGTTCCGCGGATGTTCCGCGAGCCATCATTCCGATCAGCGTGCTTTTTCCCACTCCGCTGCCGCCAAAAATCCCCACGCGCTGCCCGCGTCCGCAGGTGATGAATCCGTCGATGGCGCGAATCCCGCATCCGATGGCGTCATGAATGGGCGTGCGCGCCAGGGGAAGCGGCGCTTCGGAAAACAGCGGCCAGTTTTCCCGCGCGCGGTACGCGCCTTTTTCGTCGATCGGCTTGCCGGCTCCGTCTATCACCCGCCCCAGCAGGCCATCGCCCACCGGAATCGACGGGCGCGTCCCGCGCGTGACAATCTGATCTCCGTACCGGATTCCCGCGGGGCGCTCGAGCGGCATCGAAAGCACGGTGCGGCCGCGAAAGCCCACGATCTCGCCGGCATAGATTTTCCCGTCGGAAGTAAGGATGCCGCAACCTTCGCCCACCGAGCCGTAGGGCCCCTCGGACTCGATAATCTGCCCGACCGATTTGGTGACGCGCCCGACCCAGCGAAGCGTCGAAAATTCATCCAGACGTTTGAAATAAGCCTCCAACAAATCCCGCGAAGACATCAGCTCCCACCCGGCCTCTGGGCCAGCAGGTCCAGAAACCCATGCTCGATTTCCTTGAGTTGGGTGTCGAGCCCGATTTCCGTGGTGCCGAGTTCGGTCTCCAGGATGCACCGGCTGGGTTCGAGTTCCGGATCGCCAATCAAGTTCGGGCGCCGGAAAATTCTCGCGCGCTTGCGCGAAATATTCGCGCCAGACTTTAATGTCGGAGGGATTGCGCGCGCAAGCGCGTATTGGTGTTCGATCCGACCTTTTCCAAAGCCACGCGCAGCACTCCGGTGAGCAGGAGCGGATCGACTTGCGCCTCGCGATTCAGGATCTTGCGCGCAATTGCCAGGGTGAGCCGGACCACTTGCTCCTCGACCCGGTGAAAGTAAGAGTCGCGTTCGACGGCGAAGTCGCGAAGCGCCCGCGCGATTTCCTCGCGCAGCTTGGCCGCGCGTTGCTCGAATTCCGCTCGCGCCTCCGCCTTGCCCGCTTCCACTCCCTTGCTCCACGCTTGCTGTTCGCGTTGCGCGGCTGCCTCGGCGTCGGCGCGCGGCGGCGAGCCGCCCCTTGCCATCCATTGCAGCGCGGCCTGCGCGGCTTCGCCCGCGTCCAATTTGCCGGAAGGCGCGGGAGGATACGTAAACTCCTCGGCGCCGAACTGATTGCGGGGACCCGATGGTTTAGACGACAAGTGCGTCCTCCGTTTCATTTTTCAGGGTCATCTTTCCCTGCGATTCCAGCTTGCGAGCCAGAGAAATGGCGTCCAACTGCGCCTGGCTGACTTCGCGCGATCTGGTTGGTCCCATGGCTTCCATGTCCTCCTTGAGCATTTCGGCGGCCCTTGAAGACATGCATTTGAAGAAGTGGTCCTTCAACTCCTCCGAAGCGCCCTTCAGCGCGGTCGCCAGAGCCTTCTTGTCCAGCTGCCCGAGCAGTTCGCGCAGGCTCGCTTCCGGCACCTCGAGAAAATCCTGGAACGTAAACATGAAATTCCGGATGGAGAGCGCGAGTTGCGGGTTTTCCTGCTCCACTGCCTGCAGAATCGTCGTGCTGAGGCTCTCCTCGACGATGTTCAGAAGGTCGGCGACGGCCTTGGCGCCGCCAAAGCCGCGGCGGCTTTGGTCGCCGAGCGACATCATTTTTCTGCTCAGGATCAGGGAGATTTTCTGCACCATCTCCGGCGAAAATTGCTGCATCTGCGCCATGCGCACGCACCGCCTGGCCGCGCAATTTTTCCGGCAACAAGGCCAAGATCGCCGACGCGGCTTTCCCGCTCATGTGCGCCAGCACCAGGGCGATGGTCTGCGGGTGCTCGCCCTGAATGAATTTCGCAAGCTGCTGGGGATCCGCCTTCTGCAAAGTGACCAGATTGCGCGAGGCATCTTCCTGCGCCTTCATCACCTGGTCCAGCAGCGATTTCGCTCCCGCTTCGCCGAATGATTTCATCAGCAACTGCGTGGCGTACTGCGGGCCTCCTTGCGCCAGGTATTCCTGAGTCAGGGACAAGTGGTGATATTCCTGCAGGACATCCGCCGCGATTTCCGGCGAGATGAAGCCCAGTTCGGTAATTTCCTCGGTGAGGCCCCGGAGATCCTCTTCCGGAAGATTCTTGTAAACCGCGCTGGCCGCTTCATCCCCCAGGACAACCAGGAGAATAGCCGCCTTGCGCATTCCGGTCAGCGATTTAGTTTCGTTCTCCATTACGTCCCCGGAGTTCTCTGCCGGACCCAGCTTTGAACCAAGCGCGTCGCTCCTGCTGGTTCCTTCTTGATTTTGTCCACCAGATGCCGCTTCAGAACGACCGCGCGCATGACTTCCGAGTTGGTCTCGAGCAACTCTTTCTGCAGTTCGTTTTCGACCTCGGCCATGGTCATGGATTTGCCCGGCTCTTTGCCCGCTGCGCCTGCCGGCAGGGCCGCCTGCCTGGCGGATTGCGGCAAGCGCCCGCAACGTCGCTAGAACCTGCGTCTTGACGGGCCGGAGAACAAACATGTAAATGACCAGGAAGAGAAGAGCGAGCCCGGCATAGCGCAGCAGCCAGGTCCACGGCTCGATGATCCGCAAGGTTCGCTGAACGGGCGTGGGCGCGAGCTGAACTTCCGGGGGCGGCTGCTGGAAAGAAACGTTTTGAATCGAAAGTTCGTCGCCGCGCTGCGGGTTGAACCCGATGGCCGCGCGAACCAAATCGTCGAGCTGCTTCATTTCTTCCGGGGTCCGTTTTCTGCGCGTCTGCTCGGATTTCCCGTTAACGGTTTTCGTTTCCACGGCGTCGTCGATGAGCACGGCCGCGGCCAGATGCTTGACTTGGCCCGCCGGTTCGAGGGTGTGATGCGTGGTCCGGCTCACGGCAAACGTCTTGCTCTCGCTCCGCATCCCCTGCGTTTCCGAACCAGGCTTGGCCGGCGCGGAGGCTGCCGCGACTTGTCCCGGCCGGGGCCCCGGCGGCCGGAGCCGGCGGCGTGGCCGGAACGTTGCTCGACGTGCCGGGAATTCCGGCGGCCGAAGCGCTGCTGGTCTGGTCCTCGGAAGTTTGCGAGGTGAGTACGGCCGAGGCATTGGGATCGTAGATTTCCTGCGTGCTCTCGCCGGAATTCGGATTGTATTCGATCGTGACGCTGGATTTGACGTGATCGGCGCCCACCACGGGAGCCAGCGTGTCCACGATGCGCTCGGCAATCGTCGTTTCCAGGTCCGCCATGCCTCGGCGCCCTCCGGCCGAATTTGAATTTCCCGGGGTCAAGGGCAGGCGGCCGTCCGCGCTGACGATGGTGACATCGTCGGGAGAAAGATTTTCCCAGGCGCTGGCGACCAGATTCGCAATGGCGTTGACCGTTTCGTCGGCGTTGCGGCTAGTGCGCAACTTCACGACGACGGCGGCTTTGGCGGGGCGCTCCTCGGTGGAAAACAAGGATTCGCGCGGCAATACCAGATGGACCCGCGCGGACTCGACCGTGTCCATCGTTTCGATGGTGCGCTCGAGTTCGCCTTCCAGCGCGCGCTGGTAGTTCACGCGCTCGGAAAAATCGCTGCTCGACCAATTCGGCTTGTCGAATAACTCGAATCCCATCCTTCCGGTATGCGGAAGATTATCCGACGCCAGCTCGATGCGCACCCGGTCGAGCCGGTCCGCGGGAACGTCGATGGAAGTTCCGTCGCTCGAGATCTGGTAGGGAATGTTTTCGACGGACAATCGCTGCACGATTTTCTGCGTATCGGTCGGGTCCAGCCCGGTATAGAGCGTCTTGAAATCAACCGAGCCGAACAGGTGGACAAACAACCAGATCACCAGCGCCACCAGGACGACGCTTGCACCGAGTAGAAATCGCTGGCTGAGGGTCAGCGCGCGCAGGAACGCGCGAATCTGTTCCAGAACTTTGTCCATGGCCGTCGGTGGTGATGTCCGGGAATCCCCCGGCGCGCTTTTCCCTAAAACGCGCCGCGCGAAGGGCTCCAGATTTGCGGGTCGCCGGGCTGCCGAAATGCGGGCTTGGAGCCCGCCTAAATAAAGTTTCAGAATTGCATGTTCGAGACCGTCTGGTACGCCTGCACGATTTTGTTGCGCACCTGCACCATCATTTCAAACGCGAGGCCCGCCTTTTCCACCGCGATCATGGCCGAATGGACGTCGTCGCCGGTGCCATCGAGCATTCCGGCGACCTTGCCTTGCGCGTCGGTGTGCAACTGCTCGACCTGGTTCATGGCGCCTTGCAGCGCATCGAAGAAATCGGACTGCGCGCCGGCGCCGCCCGATGACTTCGAGGCGGCTGCGCCCAGATCCGGAACCGGCAATCCTTGTATGCCATTGGGTATGCTATTGGCCATCGAATCCCCCCGTCGCAGCGCCTACGCCGCGATCTGAATGGCCGCTTGAATCATGGCCTTGGTCGTCTGGATGGCCGAAACATTGAGCTGATAGGATCTGGCGGCTTCCATCAGATTTACGCTCTCTTCCACCGGATTCACATCCGGGAAACTCACGTATCCGGCCGCATCGGCGTCGGGATGTCCGGGATCGTAGCGCCGCACCGGGGCGGAGGTATCCTGAACCACGCCGGCAACCTGCACGGTTTTCGTGTGAATGTCGGTAAAGCTCGCCAGTGTGGCGGCGAATCCGCTGGAAAGCGGGTGGCGCGCCTCGAAGACGACGTTTTGCTGGCGGTACGGCCCGCCTTCGATGGTGCGGGTGGTTTCGGCGTTGGCCAGATTGCTGGCCGAAATCTCGGCGCGTTCGCGCTCGGCCAGCAGCGCCGATCCGCTGATCTGCAACATTCCAAAAAGGTTCATCGGTATGATCTCCCTTCGTTTCCTGCCTGCTTACTGCCCGCTTACTGTTCGGTTACCGCAGATTTGATGAGCGAAAATTCCGCCCGCATCGCCTGGATGGCGGCCTGATATTTCAATTGGAGTTCGGCGAGCAGAAGCCCTTCGCGGTCGACGCTGACGTTGTTTCCGTCCGGCCTCGACATCAGGCCGGGCACCTCGCGCACCATCGGGGCAACGGGCGTGCCGGGCGGCTGGGTCAGGGCCCGCGCCAGTTCGCCGTGGAAATCGATGTCCTGCGTGCGGTAGCCGGGCGTATCGACGTTGGCGATATTGCTGACCAGCAGCGATTGGCGCTTGGTGGCAAGATCCAGGAAATTCTCGACCAGCGCGAGTTGTGAAGTGTTCATGATGCTCATGCGGGCCTCCTGGCCGGCAAGCCGTAATTGCGAATTTTGTTTCGAACCGTGCGCAGGCTGACGCCCATCAACTCGGCGGCGCGGGTGCGATTTCCGCCCGTCGCCTCCAGCGTCCGCTCCAGCAGTTGGCGCTCCGCGTTTTTCAGGGAAACCCCGGCCTCGATCCCGGCCGGGCGGTCCGCCTCGAGCGTCAATTCCAGATGGGTCAGCATTTCCGGGCCGAGCACGGGGCCGTTGGAAAGAGCCAGCGCGCGGCGAATGAAGTTTTCCAGTTCGCGGACGTTGCCCGGCCAGTTGTGAGCCTCCAGGCCGTGGGCAAGCTCGGGAGTGATGCGGTAGGCGGCCGCCGGGCTGGGCGCATATTTGCGCAGGAAATGTCCGGCCAGCTCGCTGATGTCTTCGCGGCGTTCGCGCAAGGGCGGAATCGCCAGCGGCACGACGTTCAGGCGATAGTAAAGGTCCGCGCGGAATTCTCCGGACGCAATGCTGGCGCGCAACGAACGATTCGTGGTGGCAATCACGCGGACATCGAGCGGCACCGTGCGCGTGCCTCCCAACGGGTCCACTTCCCGCTCCTGCAGCACGCGCAGGATCTTCGGCTGGAGTTCGAACGGCATCTCTCCGACCTCGTCCAGCAATATGGTGCCTCCATTGGCCAGTTCGAATTTCCCCGGCTTGGAGGTATTGGCGCCGGTGAACGCTCCGCGGACGTGGCCGAACAGCTCGCTTTCGAGAAGATGATCGGGGAACGCCGAGCAATTCACGGCAATGAACGGCCCGGCGCGCCGCGCGCTCTCGCCGTGGATCAGGCGCGCGACCAGTTCCTTGCCCGTGCCGCTTTCGGCTTCGACCAGCACGTCGGTGCCGGTCCTGGCCACCTGGCGCACGCGGTCGAGAAACCTGAGGAATGCGGGCGAGCGGCCAACCAGTTTCGGCAATGCGCCGCTGTGCTGTTTTGCGTTTCCGGACGCTCCGGCCATGGCCAGGACGCGTTCGGCGGTCTCCCGCAACCGGTCGAAGGACACCGGCTTCATCAGATAGTCGCAGGCGCCTTGCTTGATGGCCTGGACCGCGTCAGTCACCGTGCCGTACGCGGTCAGAAAAATGACGGCGGTTTCCGGAGCCATTTCGCGGACGCCCTGCATCACCTGCAGGCCGTCGCCATCCGGCATGCGCACGTCGGTAACGACCAGCGGGCACGGCATGCTGCGGAATTTTGCCAGGGCTTCCCCGGTGCCGCAGGCCGTGGCAACTTTCCAGCCGTTGCGGCGGAAGCTGGCCTCGAGAGCGGCGCGCATGGCCGCTTCGTCATCCACCACCAGGACTGCACATGCACTCATTCCAGGTCTCCTGCCGCGGGCAAGGTCAGCGTAAAGGTGGTCCCCAGCCGCGGCGCGCTGTGCAGCCGAATCGTTCCCCGATGCTGCTCGATCACTTGCTTGCATACGGAAAGTCCGAGTCCCGGACTTCCGGCGTGCGTCGTGTATCCCGGATCGAAAACCTTTTCGAGATGCTCTTCGGAAATGCCGATTCCCTGATCCTCGAATTCAATCTGAACCTGGGGCCATCGACCGGAAGCGCCCAGACCACATTCACCAGCAGCCACCCGCCCGGCGTCATCGCGCGGAAGGCGTTGAGCGCGAGATTCAGAAACACTTGCTGCAGCCTGTGAGGATCGGCGTGCAACAACACTTTGCCCGCCCGGTTGGTCAGGCGCACCTGCATGCCCCGCTGGCGTGCCAGCGGGCCCAGAAAATCCACGGTCTCGCGCAGCAGACGGTCCAGGTGCGTCGGAATCGGTTCGGGACACGGCTGGCTGTGAAACTGCAGAACGTTGTTGACCGTGGCCGCCAGAGTGCGCAGTCCGGCGCGGATTTGCGCGACCCACTGGCTGGCTTCCGAGGTCGCCGCGGTGGAATCGGCGAGCAGGCCGGCAAACAGCTCCAGGCTCCCCAAAGGATTGCGGATTTCATGCGCCAGGACCGTGGCGATTTCCGCCAGCGCCTGATTGCGCCGCGCCTTTTCGCGCTCGGTGGCCAGGCGCTTTTCCTGGGTCATGTCGCGGACAATGCAAATCGTTTCGCTCGGGACGCCTTCGCGGCCCAGGACTTGCGCCTGCGTGATCCCGAGGAAGCGCGCGCCGGCGGGATCGTCCAGTAACCATTCCCGTTCGGCAGCGGGAGCTTTGGAGGAAGATTCCGCTAGGAGCCGATCGATCACCGCCGGCCACGCCACGCCCTCTTCAGGCATCCAGGAAGGATCCAGCATCAGCAACCGGCGGGCCTCCGGATTGATGACGCGTAGCCGCGCGGCAGCGTCGAACACCAGCACGCCGCACGGCAATCCTTCTAAAATTTGCGCCAGGAAACTTCGTACCCGGGTGTTTTCTTCCAGGCTACGCGTCAATTCCGAATTGGCGCGCTCGAGTTCCCCGCCCAGGCGCGCGACCTCGGTTTGCAACTGGGCGTAGGATTTTTCCAGCGAGTCGGCCGCCTGCGTGAACGTGGCGAACGCATGAACCAGGGAGCGCTCCGCGTCTTGCCGGGCTGGAGTCCCGCGCCGCGCAGTGCGCGGTTTTTGCCGGGGACTAGGCAGAATTGTCATGCCCGAGGGTTGTGCACGGCGTGGGCCAACCGCGACGCCGGCAGCTTAGATTTCTCTAACAGGCGCGATTGCGTCGGGAAGTGAAAAGTGGGCGGCGCGCAGCGTGCGCTCCTCTCCGCGAGGATAAACGCGCGCTCGATGGCGTGTTGCAGTTCGCGGACGTTGCCGGGCCAGCCATATTGGCGCAGCACGGCCGCGGCGGAAGGCGAAAGGATCTTGGCGGGAACCCCGGATTGTTCCGCGAGCGTGTCCAGAAAATGTTCGGCCAGGGGAACGATGTCTTCGTTTCTTTGCCGCAGCGGCGGGAGTTCGAGCGGGAACACGGCGAGGCGGTAGTACAAATCCTGGCGAAACAGTTTTTCCTGAACCGAGCGCTGCAGATTGATGTTGGTCGCCGAAATGACGCGCACGTCCACGCGAAACACGTCCGGGCTTCCCAGGCGCTGGACTTCCCCGTCCTGCAGAAAACGCAGAAGCTTGGCCTGCATGCCGAGCGGCAATTCGCCGACTTCATCGAGGAACAGCGTGCCGCCCTGCGCGGCGTGAATCCGGCCCAGCCGCGATTGCACCGCGCCGGTAAACGCCCCGCGCGCGTGGCCGAACAGCTCGGCTTCCAGCAACTGCTCCGGTATGGCCGCGCAATTGACCACCACAAACGCGTTTTTCGCCCGCAAGCTGATCTGGTGAATGCCCCGGGCCACGAGTTCCTTTCCTGTGCCGGTTTCTCCCGTGATCAGAACGGTGGTTTGCCGGGGAGCCACCAGCCGCGCCAGGCGGTAGGTTTGCTCCAGGCCGGGCCCATCCCCCATCATTCCGGGCAAGGGCTCCACACGCGAATGGCGCTTTTGTATTTTGTCCTCGCGCGCCGGGGCAGCCGCGGCATCGCCAATCGCCGCTTGCACCCGCTTTCCGCAAGGCTGGCGAAGTCGGCGGGAATGGAATCGTTGGCGACTTCCGGGACATCGGCGGCGGCAATGGCGTTGACATCGGAATCCACGAGACGGACCAAAAGGTGAGGGTGGCGCGTGCGGATGATGTGCAGAACTTCGTTTACATCGAGATCGTGCAGCCTCCGGTCCAACAGGACTTCGCCCCAATTCTCGGATTCCAGTTTTGCCAGCGCGTCGGCTCCGCCCGCCGCTTCCTCCACGTCGACCGCGCCATATTCCGGATTTCCGATCCATTGCCTGCGAAAGTCTTCGTTCGAACTTGCGATCAGCACGCGTGAGTTCCGAATCACGGACTGCGTTTCAGCGACTTGCCATGTTTCCTCCCCGGCTCGATTATTGCTTCTCAGATTAGTAAAGGCTTATTTGCGCCGGTGGAGTTTTGTTGCGTCCACACCATCCATCGGCGCGACTCATCAAGCGCTTCGCGTTCCAAACGGAGATGAACTTCAACGCAGCAAACACGTGAGATACGGAGCGGTGCGAATTTCGCGAGGGTCAAAACAGGAGAAGACATCCTGAATCGAAACTTTCCGCAAAACTATTTCAATCTTTTTCTTCGACGATTAGTTTTTTTGCACAGGAAAGTATTTTCCGTGTTTCATCTTGACGCGTGCGCGCACGTCATCGAGGTTGCTCTCTTGACATTTTCTAATCCCGCCGTGACACTGAGCTCCCCTTCAGCAATTTCATTTTTATTACTCAGAGGTCCTAACCCATGGATATTTTGATTGCGGAAGATGACGCCCCTGTCGCGAACTTTCTCTCAATGGGTTTTACCGCCGAACACTACGGCGTGCGAATTGCCAGCGATGGCCGGCAAATCCTGCGGATGGTCGACGAAGGCCCCTGCGACCTGATGATTTTGGATTTGAATATGCCAGGGGTCAGTGGAATGGACGCCCTGCGCCAGGTGCGCGAGGCAAAACCCCACTTGCCCGTGCTGATCTTGACGGGAAGCGCGCGCGTGGAAGACCGCGTGGATGGCCTAAACTCCGGCGCGGACGATTATCTCACCAAGCCATTCGCGTTTTCCGAGCTTCTGGCGCGCGTGCGGGCGTTGCTGCGCCGCAGCAGCCGCCCGTTCGAGCCGGTCCTGCACAGCCGGGACCTGGAACTGGATCGGGTCGGGCACGTGGTGCGCCGAAACGGGCGCGCCATCGAACTGACGCCCAAGGAATTCGCGCTGCTGGAATATCTGATGCTCAACGCCGGCAGGAACGTCTCGCGCTCGCTGATCATTCACCACGTTTGGAAGCTCTCGTCCGAGACCATGACTAACGTGGTCGACGTCTACATCAATTACCTGCGCAAGAAGATTGACTCGAACGCTTCCGAAAGGCTCATCCACACGGTGCGGGGAGCCGGATATCGCATCGGGTCAGAATCGCGCATAGAGCAAGGACCCAATAATCGATGAACGATGGCTCCCGGAGCGAGGCGTAGGGGCATCCGCTACACCCGATCACGGCGAATGCCCCGATGACCGCGACGCCACTAAACTGCATCCGCACTCAGTCGAATTCACGAGCGATTTCCAGAGAATTGGAGAGGTACCAAGACTAGTGCCCGGAGGGTGTTTGTTTCTCGGGCTCGGGCTCGGCGGGTTTTGCCGCGCCTTCCCCCTTGCCGGAATCGGGTTCGGCGGAGTCATCCTTCTTTGTATATTGCACGATCAGCGAGACTCGCCGGTTGGACGGATCAAAGGGCGCATCCGGTTTGCGAAGGCGCTGGTCGGCAAAGCCGCGAACCTGCATGATCTGGTCCGTGCGAATGCCGTGCTCCTGCATCAATCTGCGTGCCGCATTAGCGCGATCGGTGGAAAGCTCCCAATTTCCATAATTTCCTGCCTTGGCATAGGGCGTGGAATCGGTGTGCCCTTCGATGGCGATTTTATTGGGGAGGCTGCCGAGTTCCTGGGCAAGTAAATCCAGGATTTCCTGGCCATCCGCGTTTGGTTCCGCGCTCCCGCTGCCGAAAAATGTGCTGGTAGCCGATTCCAGGAGTTCAATGCGCAGCCCTTCGGGAGTGATGGTCATGTCGATATGATTTTTGATTTTGTCGAAATCCGGCACTTTGCGGATGGTTTTCTGCAGTTCGTCCTTCAACTGCGCCATATTGTCCTTGGACAACGCGAAATTTTCGCCGGCGCCTTGCATACCGCTTCCAATTGTTTCTCGAGCTGCCGGAAGGATCCTTGAAATACCCGCCCACCGCCAGCTGAATTTTCCTATTGGTATTCATCAGCCAAAGAACGATGAACAGGGCCATCATGGCGGTCACGAAATCGGCGTAGGCGACTTTCCATGCGCCGCCGCCATGTCCGCCGTGGACAACTTTTTTTTTGATGATGATCGGAACTTTCGAACTCACCCGTGTCCTCCCGTGACTAGGCGGCGGCAACAGCTTCCGGCTGCGCCGCGCCGGATTTATCCTTGATGTACGCTTCGGCTTCCGCAAACGTGGGCCGGACGTTTCCCGGAATCGCCCGGCGCCCGATTTCGATGGCCATGGTGGGTGCGGTGCCCTTGAGTAAAGCGACGAGCATGACGCGAAGCACGTGGTAATAGGCGTGCTCGTCGTCCGCGCTCTTGGCCATATTGGACGCCAGGGGCCCAACTAATCCGTAACACAGCAAAATTCCAAGAAACGTACCGACCAGTGCGGCGGCCACTTTTTTGCCGATCTCTTCCGGCGGCCCGCCGAGCGCGCCCATGGTGATAACGATGCCCAAAACGGCGGCCACAATACCCAAGCCGGGCAATGAATCCGCCATCGTAGAAAGCGCCGCGACCGGCTGCCTGGCATCGTGATGGTGAACATCCATGTCGAGCTCCATCATCTGGTCCGCGTCAAACGGCTCGATACCCCCGCTGGCCGCCATGCGCAGAGAATCGCAGACGAATTGCAACGCGTGTTGATCCTTCAGGAATTTCGGATACTTGGAAAAGATCGGGCTTTGATCCGGCGCGTCGCTGTCCCCTTCCAGCGACATCAATCCTTCCTTGCGGGCACGCGTAAACAGCTCGTACATCATCTTCAAGGAGTCCAGATATCTCTCCTTAGTGAAGGCGGAACCCGTGAACGCTCCTGCCACCCCCTGGCCGATTTTCTTCAGAATGTGAAGCGGATTGGCAACCAGGACGGTTCCGATCGCGGCTCCCAGAATGATGATCAATTCGGCAGGCTGCATCAGAACTAGAATATTTCCATGCTCCATCAAGTAGCCAGCGACCACCGCGCCGAACACCACAACGATTCCTATGATCGCAAACATCGATGTTCCATCCTCCAGATTTTTTTGTGCGCTACGCCAAAGTAGTGACGCAGTTGCCGCCCCTGACAACGCTATCCTGCAGCGATTTTTCGGCCCGCTCCACGAGCTGCTCCAGGGAATCGCCCAATCTGGTGCCGGCGCCTCCAAAGGCGCAGGTCACGGAAAATGCGTCGCCCCACCATGCAATTTCCGACTGGCCCACGATATTCCTCACCCTTTCCCCCACTCGCGTGACCTCGGATTCCTTGCACTCCATCAGGACCGCCAGAAAAAGCTGCTCGGACCAGCGGCCCACAAGATCGGTCGGGCGCAGGCAGTTCTCCACAGCCTGCGCAACCACGCGAAGAATCGTGGGCACGATGCCCGGCCCGCGGCGGCTGCGGAATTGGTCCATGCCATCGACCTGAAAGACCAATATGCCAAAAGGGATATTGTGCTCGGCGAAGGTCGTCAGATTCTCGCGCAACTGCGTTTCCATAAATTTTCGCGAGGGAATGCCGGTCACTTCATCCAGGCATCCAAAATCCGCGAATCTGGCCTGGCGGCGCATCCTGTCGAACGCGGACTGATTCTTATCGAAGCTTTCCACTGCGCCGACAACCGTGCCATGCGCGTTGCGGATGGGAATTGTCCGAAGCACGACGGAAACCCGGTATCCGTCCTTATGAAGAATGGAGACATCGGTAATGGAAGGTTTTCCATCCCGAAAAACCAGGTTGATGGGGTCGGCGGGGTCTGACTCCGTCTTTTTTGCTTGATCCGAAGTCGCCAGCAAATGGTCGCGCAAGAATCGCCCGACAACATCCTGGCGCAAATGCCCGGTAATGCGTTCCGCGCCCTCGTTCCAAAAACGGATTCGCCGGTTCCGGTCAACGAGATAGATTCCCGTTTGCAGGGTTTCCAGCACGGATTGAAAAATCTCGGGATCGTCCAATTCAGACACGCGATGACTCCAATAGGAATCATCGGCTAAATTCGGGGCAAGTTTAACTGGATTGCGGGAACCTGGCAGGGCCTTCGCTTTTCTATTCCAATTTCTTTCCGGGCGTCTCCCAAAGCCGGAAACCGCCGGTAAACGCGGTGGAATTGTTGCCCAACCGGCAGCCCGGCGGCAGAGTTTTCAGCAGTTTGGCGTTTCCGCCGCCAAGCACCACATCGTCCGCTTCCAAGGCAATCTTGAGTTGTTCGGCCACCTCGGCGACTTGTTTCCGCCATTTTTTCTTTCCCAGACGCTTTAATCCCCGGATTCCAAGATAGTCTTCATACGTGCGGCCTTTCTTATAAGGCAAGTGCGCCATTTCCATGGGTTCGAGGATTCCATCGACGATCATGGCGGAGCCCAAACCGGTACCCAGGCCGAGAAACAGCATTCGCTCGCCTCGATAGATGCCCAGCGCCTGCATGGCTGCGTCGTTAATGATCTTGACCGGGCACCCAAACGCTTTCCGGAAATCGAATCCGACCCAGCCGCCTCCGACGTTGTGCGGTTCACACAGCGGGTGTCCATGAACGACCGGAGCGGGATATCCGATGGAGACGGCGGAATACTTCCAGCCTGAAGTCGCCTCTTGAACCAGTTTCACCATCTTCTTTGCCGTCATGTTTGGCCCGGAAGGGATTTTAATTGGCTCCTTATGCTGCATGTCCCGGACCTTCACGTGCGTGCCGCCCACATCGATGACCAAAATGTTTTTGCGTTCCGGCTTCATTACCGCTCCTTAACAAACATGGATATGGATATCACAGATTGTGCGAGCCGCACAGAGGGCGAGCGAGTCGATTTCCGTGAAATGAAAAATATGCCACAAAAAAGGGTATTCCAGTCATTGGGTCATTCAACGAGTGGCGAAACGTATCACGGGTATTGCCAATCCTTGCTTATGAAAACTATATATTGTTCGCTTCGCTCTCAGAGTCCTCCCTTTTTCTTTTCCAGCTCGGCCCAGCGCGCATACAGGGTATCCAGAGTGTTCTGCGCCTCTTCCATTTCCAAGCACGTCGTCTTCAGAAGAGCGGGATCGCTGGTGACCGCGGGATCTTCCAGGGCGGCGCGCTTGGCCTCCAGTTGCTTGTCGGCTTCGGCGATGCGGTCTTCGATCGATTCCAGTTCGCGAACTTCGATATAGGAAAGCTTCTTTTTTGGGGTTGCGGGCGGGGTATCCGCGGCTGCCGCGGACGAACGCCGCGTGCCGGACGAAAAGTTTGCAGTTCCCTTCTGCCGCGAGCGCTGCCAGGCGTCCCATTGCGAATAATCGGCAAAACGTTCGGCGCCGCCAAGTCCGTCGAGGCCCAGCACGATCGTCGATACGCGATCCAGCATGTAGCGATCGTGCGTGACCAAAACCAGCGCCCCGCGATATTCCAGCAGGCTTTCTTCCAGGATTTCCAGCGTGGGAATATCCAGGTCGTTCGTCGGCTCGTCCAGCAGCAGCACGTCCGCCGGCTGCAGCATGAGCTGCGCGATCAAGACGCGCGCGCGCTCGCCGCCGGAAAGTTTGCCGACCGGCTGGCTGAGATGCTCGGGATCGAACAGAAATCGCGCCGCCCACGAAGCCACGTGAATCACGCGATCCTGATAAATCACGGAGTCGCTTTCCGGCGCCAGCGCGCGGCGCAAGCTGATGCCGGGATCGAGCTCCCGATTCTGGTCGAAGTACACGATGCGCAGCGAATCGGCTTTGCGAATTTCTCCGCGCGTCGGCTCAATATCGCCCCGCAGCAGACGAAGCAGCGTGGTCTTGCCGCTGCCGTTCGGACCCACAAGTCCCACGCGCATTCCCGACGCGATCGCAAAATTAATTCCTGCAAACAAGGTACGGCCGCCGATGACGTAGGTCAGGTCGTCCAGCGCGATCAGGCGCTTGGTTTGGCGGTCGGTCGAGGAAAAATCGATTTTGGCGGAAGTGGTGCGCGTCCTGGCATTCAGATCGGCCAGTTCGCCGATCATTTCCTGAGCGGTGTCGATGCGCGCCTTGGATTTCGTCGTGCGGGCTTTTGGGCCGCGGCGCAGCCATTCGATTTCCGTGTGGACGCGGTTTTCCAGCGATTCCTGGTGCTTGCGCTGCGCATGCAGGTATTCTTCTTTCGCGATCAGAAACGTGCTGTAGTTTCCGCTGACGCGCAGGTAGCCGTTTTCGTACATGCGGGCAAGTTCGACGACTTCAGTGGCGATGTTTTCCAGGAAATAGCGGTCGTGGCTAACCACGACGCAGGCGAACGCCGCGTTCTGCAAAACCGTTTCCAGCCAATTGATCCCGGCCAAGTCCAGATGATTTGTCGGTTCGTCGAGCAGCAGGATGTCGGGATTTTGCACCAGGCCTTCGACGATCGCCAGGCGCTTGCGCCAGCCGCCCGATAGCGCCGCCGTCTGCGTATCGAGGTCCGTGAACCCCGCGCGGCCCAGAGGTTCGGCCATCCGCGCGGCGCGGTCTTTTTGCGGGACGCCGGAGCGCGCCATGGAATTTTCGATGACGGACCGGATGGTCGCGCCCTCGGCAAATTCCGAATTCTGCAGGACCAGAGCCAGGCGCGTGCGTTTGCGGACGGCCACCTCGCCGGTGTCCGGCGTCACGCGGCCGCACAAGAATCTCGAGCAAGGTTGACTTGCCCGAGCCGTTCGGGCCAATCAGCCCAATTCGTTCCCCTTCGGAAACCGTGAAGGAAATATCCTGGAAGAGCGGTTCGGCGCCATATCGTTTGGAAAGGCCTTGTGCAGTAATAATCGGAGGCAAATGACTCGGTTTTCTCCCGCGTTCAGTTTAGCGTGAAGCGATGGCTGGCGCAAAACGTGGTAAGACAGGTTGTCCACTATCCTGACTAGCCGAAGGAAAAAACAAACCCCGCCTCTGAAGAGGCGGGCTACAAAAATCGTGATGCAGCGCATGACTGGGGGTTTGCAGTTTCACGGCTGCGGCGTTTTACCGTCAGAACCATCCGCTGCGATAAGCCACCCACCAGCTCAAGACCCCCAGCGGAATCGATGCCGCCATGCCCCACCAGAACGGCAGGGCGACATCGGCCAGCAACCCTAGCATTGTCCATGTGGTCCAAAAGATTTTCTTTTGCATCTGCCTATTTTAGCGCGGGACGCTCCATCGGAGGCCGTTTTTGCCCGGCAAGGATGCGGATTGTTCACTGACCGGGAATCATTCCATAAAGGAATTCGCCGCAGCTATCGGAAAGGCTCTGCATTCAAGAACCCGGCTGGGGCATTGCGTACTGACAGGAGCGGGTGACTAGCCGGGCGGGAAGTCAAACCGGAAATGCCAGATATTCAAGGACTAGATAAAAGAATGGTCATGGGATTCGTTTCGGTCACTGCTGGAAATCGGATGGTCTGCACGGCTCCGGGTATTTGCCCTTATCACCCAGACAGTGATATTAAATGTATCGGTTAACGTGGTTGGGCGTACGGGGATCAGCGATTTTTTACGCAGGACCCAAGGAATTCGGAACGCCGATTAAGGTCCGCAGGGAAAAATTCAGCGGGAGGATAACGGAAAAGCGATGAATACTAAAAAATACGTGCGCGGGTTTACCGGGATCGTTGGACCTCTGGCGATGGCGATTGTCGCGCTGGGGATGAATGCGGCGCGTCTGGACGCGCAAGCCCCGGCGGGCGGGCCGCCGCCCCTGCCGGCGACCGCCGCCAACCTGACCGGCAAGACCGCCGAGCAGTTTTATAAAAACATTAAAGCGCTCAAGGGCATTCCGGCGACCGAGGTTCATCCGGCGATGGAGTACATCACCACGGCTCTGGGAGTGGGATGCGGGTATTGTCACGTCCCCGGCAAGTTCGACTCCGACGACAAAAGAGAAAAGAACGTCGCCCGGAGTATGATGGAAATGGCCATGGCGCTGAACAACACGGTCTTCGACAGCAAACGGCAACTCACCTGCTACACGTGCCATCGCGGCGTGGCTAAGGCCGAGTCGACGCTGCTTTTTCCCGGCGACAAAATACCCAAGGAACCCAGCGCTGCCGAGATTTTTCCGCCCCTCGCAGTCATGACCTTCTCGAACATCAATCCCGACATGTCCCCCAGCAAGGCCCCGGCGACAGTAATGTCGGGTCCGGCGCGGGCGCCGAAACCCGCCGCTGCTACTTCCCTCGGCGGACGAGGTTTTCCGCAAGTATGAGGAAGCTCTGGGCGGCAAGGCCGCAATCGACAAGATCACCACTCTCGTACACAAGGGCATGGCGGAAATGTTGGTGCCCGCTCCCCCGGTCCCGCAAGGAGCGCCGCCACCGCCGCCACCTGCGATGGGTTCGGTTGAGGCGGAACTCATCGTCAAATCTCCCATGGGCGTTGAGTCCGTTATTATTACCCGGCAGAGGGCCAGCGATGATGGGCTTCGACGGGACCATCGGCTGGACCAATACGCCGAATCGCGAAATGACGGGCGATGAGCTGCTTTTGGTGAAGGAAGTCGGTGAGAAAGATTCCAGCTCTCGATTTCCGGGAACAACACATCAAGGTGCAAGTGGACGCGATGGAAAAAATTGACGGCCGGGACGTCTATCGCGTCGTGGGCACTCGAAAAGGAGGGCATCGCGACCCTCGACCGGATTTATTTCGATGCGCAGACCGGATTGTTGGCCAAGGCTATACGACCATGCAAAGCGTTCTCGGAGGTTTCCCGGAAGAGACTACTTACGAAGATTACCGCGATGTCAGCGGGCTCAAAGTTCCCTTCACGTCATTTCGAGCAGCCGGAAGGAAACCGTACGTACAAGTGGTCACAGGTGGAAGCGAACGTGCCGGTGGACGACTCGAAATTCACGCGGCCCGCGCCTCCGCCACCGCCTCCGGCTAGGCCCGCGGCGAATTAGTCAAGCCGCAACAATCTGGTGTCGTCGGCAGGGGCACGACATGTCGTGCCTCTGCCGCCGATCCTTCTACCAGGGCCTTCATAAACCTGCATGTCCCCGGCTTAGGTCGACAAATTATTTAAAAATGAAATTTTACCGCCAGCTGGATCAACCGCGGTGCAGCCGCGCTGACCACGTGGCCAAAGTTGTGATCGTTGACCTGCCATTCACCGACGTTGGGCCGTAAAACTGTGCGTGGTTGAAGACGTTGAACGCCTGCACCCGGAAATCCAGCGAGCGGGATTCCGTGAGCTGCACGGTTTTGCTGATTTGCATATCGAAGTTTTCGATGCCGGGGCCGTGAAAAAAACGGCGGGGAGCGTTGCCCAACTGCCCGAGCGTTTCCACGGAAAATAGGCTTGTGTTGAAAGCAGGCAGGCCGTTGCGGGGATTCGTGTTGATCTGCAGCGGCCCGGCCGTCATCTGCGGCGTATCCAGCAATTGATTGTTCACGCCGTTGCCGAGAGTTCCCAGCAGCGAGTTGTCCGAAACGTCGAACAGAGTCACCGGGAGTCCGGTGCTGAACCGCGTCGTGCCCGACAGGCTCCATCCTTCCGTCAAGCCGGCTGCGCCGCGAAGATACCGATCGAACGGCAACACATAGTTATAGGTCGCCACGAAATTGTGCGTCATATCCCAGGCGGACATGACGCGGGTGAGGCGCTGGTCAAACGGATTGATCTGCTCGCCTAAATTCGACGCTTGATCGATCGACTTGGAATAGGTGTACGCGAGCAGAATCGTCGATCCGGCGCCGGGAGTGAGGCGCAGACTCGCCTCCAGGGAATTGTAGTTCGAGTTGCCGATCGTCTCTTGCGCGGTCATCGATCCGTAATCCGGCCCCAGGCCCGTCCGCGTCCCTGAACCTGCCCGATGCCGACGTACGTGCCATTCTCGCCGAATGGCCCGCAGCCCGGGCAAACTCAGGCACAGCGCCGGATTGCCCGTGTTCGTCGGCACCAGGACCAGAATATGGTGTCCTTGATTGCCCGCGTAGCTGATCGTCAGCAAGGCGCTCGGGGTGATCTGGCGCTGCATGGATAACATGTAGTTTTCGGTGTAGGGCACGCTATTGCGGTAGTAAAAATAAGGGGCGGCGCTGATCGGCGTTACGGCCGCAAAATTGAAGGAGGTGTACGGATTGCTTGCGCGAAACGTTGTGCGGCGGAAACGTCAGCGGGAACGGATTCGGTATTCTGAACGCCATTCGCGGCATTGATGAACGGCGTGGCAAACAGCGGCGGCGCGGGACTCAGATAGTTGTAGCCGAACGGAGGAACTCCATACATGATGCCCGCGCTCAATCCTGGGAATGCCGTATAGAATTGGCCGAAGCTGGCTCGAATGCTGCTCTTGCCTCCGTCGCCGAACATCGCCTTGAGAATCCCGTTGTTGAAGCTCGGCGAATAGGCCGCGCCGATCCTGCGGAGCAAAATTGTGAAACTTCGACGGCGAGAGAGTGGAAGGAATCCCTGGATCGCCGGGGACCACGAGTCCGGGCAGCGCGTTGGGATACAGAACGGATTGCTCGCCGGGCACAACCGTCTGGATATTATTGTATTTTTCCGACCACGGCTCGATCAGGTCCCACCGCACGCCGAAATTCAGCGTCAGATTGCTCCGCGCGTGCCAGCTATCTTCGGCGAATGCCGCGCCGTAGCGGTTCCGGAGATAAAAAGCCTGGCCGGTGGACTGCGTGAAATTGCTGGGAAAACCCAGCAGAAAATCGGCGAATGCCGATCCGGTTTCCGTTCCGTTGATGATGAACGTGCCGTTGAATGTGCCGTTGGGATGCTCGTTGACCTGATCGGCATGAAACTGTCCGCCGAACTTCAGGGTGTGGGTCCCGATCACTTTGGAAATCGCATCGCTGAGATACAGGGTGTTGTTCCACTGATCCACGTTTGTGACCGGAACGCCCATGACAAACGAAGGGAAAACAATATTCTCCACGCCTTCAAATTGCGGCGCCTGAACCACGATTCCGCCTGCGGCCGGATCGGTCACAAAACCTTGCGATTGCAGGGACACTCCCAAACCGCCTTGCGGCTGGCCAATGATGTTCGCATTCCGCAGCAAGCCCACGTGGAATTCGTTGACCGTGGTCGAATTCAGGACCTTCGTGTCGCCGATGGTAAATTCCTGCGCCCGGCCGATGCTCAAGCGCATCAAACCCGGGGACGCTCGCACCGCCCTGCCCGCCCGGATAGGGATTATCCAGGTGATAGTCGTCGATAAAGTAGTACCCGGAAATCGTGCCCAATCGAGTGTTCGCGTCGATTCGGCTGCCGGCCTTGTCATCCCGGACGGTTTCCGGGAATGCCGAGGTGGAAAATTGATTCGCGCCAATGTTCGGCTGCGGAATGTATTGGAGTAGATGCTGGGCCGGGGCCGACCATGCGCTCACGGGAATTACGGCGTTGGGGAACACGCACGATGCTCGAGCTATTGCACGCGGGCGTGTAATAGGGTTCGCCCGAGGAAACCGTATACCCCAATTCATTGCGTCAGCAGCGTGGCGATATTTTGGCCGCTGACGCTCCCGGTCAAAGTGCTCGCCGCGTCGCTGAGATTGCCGGTACGGTCCTGCAAGGAAGGCACGGAAGTGCTCGGCGAAGTGATGCCTTGCGTGGTGCGGGTTCCTTGATAATCGATAAAGAAGAAGACTTTATCTTTCCTGATCGGACCTCCGAGCACGCCGCCAAACTGATTCTGCCGGAAGACGCCGCGGGTGCTGTCGAAATAATTTTTCGCGTCGAGAGAAGTGTTCCGCAGGAACTCAAAAGCATCTCCGTGAAACAGATTGCTTCCGGATTTCGTGATGACGTTGATCATCCCCCCGTTATAGTTGCCGTATTCGGGATCGAAGTTATTCGTCAGAACACGAAACTCCTCGATGGAATCCAAATTCGGGATGACCGAAGTTCCGCCGTTCATGTGCTCCTGCACGTCGGTGCCATTCACCATGAATCCGTTCGCGGATTCGCGCTGGCCATCGATGGAAACGTCTCCCGGATTGGCATCGCCGGAAGGATTGAGGGTTCCCGTAACCCCGGCCATGATGACGGAAGTGGGCGTGAGAGTCGTAACGGGACTGACACCGGGTTGGATGGCCAGCAGGTCGGTATAGCTTCGCCCGTTCAGGGGAATCGCTTCGACTTGCTTGGCGGGCACCACTTCGCCGAGGTGAGTGGATATCGTCTCGGGCTGCGTTTCCACATTCTCGGCGACTGCGCTGACCGTTATTTCGGACGACGTCCCTGCAACTTCCAGGTCCAGGTTGATGGAGACGGCTGCGTCCGCGTCGATCACCACGTCCGTCTTTTTCTGGGACTGGAATCCCGTGGCTTCAACGGTCAAATCGTAATGACCGACCGGAAGAGCTGGAAACGAGTAGTGGCCCTGCGCATCCGTGGTGGCCTTAAATTCGGTCTTGAGAGCGGTGTTGACCAGTGTGAGCCTGGCGTTCGGGACCACGCTGCCGCTAACGTCCTTGATCACTCCCGAAAGGCTTCCCCCCGCAAGAGCCCATGCCAAGCCAGCGCAAACGAAAACCAGCGCCAGAGCCCCAAAGGATTGCCTTGCTTTATAACGGCTTTCCCTTGCGGGCCGAAGTACAATCCCCAATTTTCCCGTCAGCTTATTCATCAGCTTGGTCATTCGGCATGGCCCTCGGAACTTCAAAACAAATTGAGCATCGCCCGATCATCATCTTTGCGAGGGCGGCATTGAAATAGCAAAGGCATGCGTGATCTACCGCACCACGAGCGCGCCTCCGCTCCTACGTGCGCCTTCCTGATGGACACCTGCAATCGGCAGATATTCGCGATCCTGCGCTTGCGGCCCCAACCCGAGGCGCACAAGGAATGATCGCGGCAAACGGACGCTGCAAAGATCAAAGCAGGACTGTCAGCGAGACACTTGCAAATCAGTTGCAAGTAGGATTCTAACTTCCAGGCCCCACAAATGTCAATTCCTGGCCGCTGGGTAGAACTAATTTCTCAATCCGCATGGCCTTCGCGCCGTCCTTGGCGGGGTGGCCGGTGGCCGTAATCTCATCTCCGGGCTTCACCGTATTCTTCTCCCAGCCTTCGCGCACCAGCATGTTCGGACTGGTGCCTTCCACCAGCCACTTTTCGACTTCACCATGGCTGCCCTTTACGTCCAGGTGCACTTGCACGTGAGGATTCACAAATTCGACGGCGGACACAGTTCCCTTCACGGTGGAGAGTTTCGTCGAGTCGTAGCCTGCCCGGCCGTGATGCGCGAACACGGGGACGGAAACTGTCAGAAAAACAGTCACCACGGCCATGAAACTAAATCGCGCTTTTTTCATATGCACCTCCAACCCTGGTCCTGCGGCTTTACGAATGCGGGCAGTCTTGCGGCGCCTGAATCGTTAATCTCCCCGGGCAATTGGAACGAGCCCGTGGTTCCCCTGACATTTATTGAGCGGGCTTGGGCAGATATTTTCCGTGGCACCCTTCACAAGTGTCGTAGACCTTGTCGCCGCTGTCTCCCAGCGCTTTGCCGTCCTTGGCGATTGCCGCCTTGAAGGCCGCCGATCCCGCGTCCACCAGGGCCTTGGAAAACTTTGTCCAGTCACCTGTATCCTTGGCGCGCCCGGGCATCAGGAGAAGGTTGCCGGTTTCGCCCAGCATCAGAGCGGCATTCTGCACCAGCGCCCAGTCCGCGTCGGTCTTCGGCGGATCATATTGAAATTTAAAAATGACGTCGGAAGTGGGCTTGACGATCCCAAGCATGAGTTCGTGGAGCGTTCCGACCGGCTGGAATGCAGGGGCCTGGGCCATCATTGCCCCGGCTGCAAAAAGAATCGGAATCAAAATCAAAAACACTTTGGTTCGTGCGGAACACATTTTATATTCTCCCCATGCCAGCACAATTAAGGATAAAGCGGTTCAGGAACATTCATCATGATGGAATTTGAAAGTCGTGGAGGTTAAATCGAAGTAAAACTTTTTTGCGCCAGGTCAACGGCGGTCAGGCCGCGAATTTGTACCCGAATCCAACCACGGTGAGAATGAATTGCGGATTCTTGGGGTCTTGCTCGAGTTTCTGGCGCAGCCATGCGACGTGCACATCGACCGTGCGGGTTGAGGGAAGTTCCTCATAGCCCCAGACTTCCCGAAGGAGTTCCTCCCGGGAAAGTGTGGCGTCCCGGTGCTCCAAAAAATAGCGGAGCAATTGGAATTCCTTGGCGGAAAGTGGCACCCGCTTGCCTTCGCGCGAAACTTCCGTGCCCCTCACGTCAATCTCAATCTTCCCGAACTGATAACGGTCCTCTACCACCCGGCCCAAATTCGACGGGCGCCGGAGCAGCGCCTCGATTCGCGCCAGCAATTCGGCCATGTGGAATGGCTTGGTCAAATAATCATCGCCGCCCGCTTTCAGCCCGGCCACCTTATCCTTGGTTTGGCGGCGCGCGGTGAGCATGAGGATGGGAGTGCTCGACCCGGCCTTGCGCAATTTCTCGCATACGTGCAATCCGCTTTGTCCCGGCAGCATGAGATCGAGGATGATCAAATCAAATGGATGGTGCGCGGCCGTCTCCAGCGCGGATTCGGCGTCTCGCGCCACGCTCACGCCGTAGCCCTGCTTGCGCAGGCGGTCCCGCAGCGTGGTAACCAGTCCGGCCTCATCTTCAACGATCAGAATTTTCGCAGCCATGCCGCTTCGCTCCCTAATACGCGCCTTCGAATTTTTCGCGCGCTTCGGATCCTGCCACGGAAAAATGCAGGACGACTTCCGTGCCCCGCCCGAAGTCGCTGGAAACGCTCACGCGTCCCCCCATATCCTCCATCATCCGCTTCACCAGATGAAGGCCGAGGCCCACGCCGCGAATCTGGTTGTCGCGCGCCGATTGAACCCGATAGAACGGCTCGAGAATATGCGGAAGGTCCGCGGACGGAATCCCCACTCCCTTATCCTCCACCGCAATCCGCACTTCTGTTTTTGAATTGGCGAAATCCGCGCGCGCGCGGAGGGCGACCCACCGGCTCGAATTCGAATATTTTATCGCGTTGCTCATCAGGTTCTCGATGCAGGTCATCACCGCGGAGGGATCGGCCAGAACCGGCGGCAAGCCGGGCGCGATCTCCTTTTCCAGCGTGAAGCCCGCATCGCGGAGAATGGGCTCGGCTGCGAGCAGGCTCTGCTCGACGATGGCAGCGACATCCAGCGGCGCCATTTCGTACCCGGAAAGGCCGAAGCGCCCGGCTGTGAACAGCAGAACCCCATCCACGAGTCGCTCCAGGCGGCGTCCCTGGCCTCGAATAATTCCTCCATACTCCTGCATCTGCTCGGGCGTATCGACCACGCCGTCGGCCAGATTCTCGGCCGCGGAATTGATCACGGCCAGCGGCGTGCATAATTCGTGAGATACACCGGCGACAAATTCCATTTGCATCTTCGCCAGCGCCTTCGAACGTCGCGCCGCGGAAAGCAGAAGCACCATGCTTCCAGCCAGGACGCCGAGCAAGCCCAGGCTAATCGCCAGGTTGCGCCGCCTCCATCTGGATACGGCCCCTTCCAGCGATCCCGCGGGGTGCTGCACGGCCAATTGCCATTGCCGCGTCCGATCGCTCGGTTGCAACGACGCATGGCCGCGCCTTCTCGCTTCCTCGCCGACCAGATCGAATAAGTTGACGGCCGCATCCGGAGCGGAAGTCGAGATCGAAACGCCGGGATCGGAACGATACACCGTTTGATACGGGGACTTGGCGCTCCGAATCGACACGGCGAAACTTCTTTGTCCTGGCGCACCAAAATAGCGGTCGACCAGACCGGGGAAATATTGCTGTTCCAGATATTTTTCATTCAGCTCGACAATGAGAAAACCGATGGCATGAACTTCCGGATCGGAGCCTCGCCCGGCGGATGTTATCTGGAAGAGCGGGCGAATCAGCGCCGGCGTTTCTTCAAACATCGTCCAGGGATAGTAGACCGCCTCGCGGTCATTGATCACGGAAGGCAGTTGCTCGCCGCTGCCGGGCGAGAAAATCGCGCAGGGATTGGAATTGGGATGGCCAGGCAATGTCTTGAAACCGCTGGTCACTTTCGTTGAACGCTTCGAGGCGGGGCTCATTCGCGGAATCCATTTTCCAGATAAAGACGTTGCTGACAAACTCAGGGCGCGGACTGGATTTGCTCCAGTTCAAATACTGGCGCCCCACGCGGCTTTCCAGCCCGGACGCCTCTGCTTCGGGATTCGTCTCGAAGCTCTCGCACAACTGCTGAAAATCGTAGGAAAATTCCTGATCGAAATTCCGGACGCTTGTGGCGAGAGAAACTTTCAAGCGGTTCTGCTCGTTCCTGCTGATTTCGCCCGTCCAGCGATATTGAAAAGCGGCAAGGATCGAGACCCCGGCGATCATCACAAAAATCGCGGCCCACTCTCCTCCCGTCCTTTTCGTCCAGCTCATATTATTTCCGAATCGATCGGTTTCCTGATGTCTGGCAAGCAAGCGGAGCGCTGCCACGCAGCCTATTTGCCGGCGGCTTCCCTCGCCTGGTTATCTTCGCAAATGTATTCGCCGAGCCGCCAGGCCGATTTGAGCTTGAACACTTGCCGGCCGGTCCAGGGTTTCGCATAGGCTCTCGGATCGTCGATCGTGAGGTCATCTTCCAATGTGTCATGGTCCACGCGCCGGATGCGCTCGACCACGTGCAGACTGTCGGAATGCGGGTGGCCCACCTGGTCGAGCCACGTTTTGTCGTTCAATCCCGTGGTGTCGACGACCAGCGTGTCCCCTTCCCAATGGCCGATCGAATCCCCCATCCAGCTGAAATCCGAATTCCTGGGATGCTCTCGCCGGTCCAGGAAAATGTGGCGCACGTAGTGATCGTACTCAAACAGCATGATCACCTCGCTGGGCGTCTGCACAATCTGCATGGGAAACGGGATCAGCATAATGCGCGGCACGCCCGGCGGGGCGCAATTCAGGATCGGGTCTTGCGAATCCGGGGTCGCGCGAGGACCGTAACCTGGTTTTACGGCTTGAAATTTCTCCCTGGCCCAGGGCAACAACGGAGGCTCTTCGGCGCTGAACGCGGTGGCTTCTTGGCGTTCCATCCAGACACCGGACAAATCCCGAGGCGGAAATCGCCACCTGCGTTTTTTTCAATATAGGAGGACGCGGAGACTGCGCGTGCAGGACCGTGACTAGCGCAAGCGCGGCCATGAACGTCGCGGATCCGCTCGCCCAATTCATCCATCTGATTTGACGATTTCGCAGCTTCCTGCCCCTTGGACTGTTCGCCGGGCCACCCATGATCCCGGATCGAAACGCGCAAACTCCACCCACTTTTGCCGTGTGAGTGCCAACTTATCATCAGATTTGTGAAATTACGAGGATCGAGTGGGCCGCCGGATATGCGCCGCCGGCGAGAGTCTCGGTGAACCCCGCGCCCTTATCCGCGAACGGTAAGAACGGGGCAAATCGCCTGCCGGACAATTTTGTATGCGGTCGCCATTCCCAGGTGCGTTCGAGTTCCCGCAAACCTGGAAACGTGTTTTACTCCTAAAACAATCAAGTCCACGGCAAGCTCATCCGCCAGATCGAGGATGACTTGCGCCGGGTCGCCGGTTTCCACGTACGCTTTGGGTTCACACCACAGTTTCGCTTCCGGCGGAACCAACGCCCGAACACGGGCGTGCAGAGCAGTTTCCTGCGACTCGTCCACAGGCTCGGGCAACACGTGCAACAAATAAAGCCGCGCTTGATCCTCCTGCGCCAGGGAAACCGCGTACGGAAATGCAGCCATCGATTCCGTGCTGAAATCGGTCGGGTACAATATGGTATGGATGTCCGCGATGCTGCCTGGCTCTCCGGAAACATTTGGTCCAACGGTGAGGACCGGGCAGGGCGCTTGCCGCAAAATTCTCTCCGCGACCGAACCCATGAGCAACTTGCTCGCCCCCGCGCGCCCGTGAGTTCCCACAACGATTAAGTCAATTCCCTTCGTCTCCACAATGGAAGACAACTCATCCCAGATGTCTCCCTTGCGAACGATAAACTCGTGGGGAATTCCGCTCAAGGGCGCCTCAAGCCCCTGCATGTTTGCGCGGGCTTCCTTCATGGCCTGCGCGGCAACGGACTGCAATTCGACCGTTGGCGGAAGCCCTCCCAGAGGGGAAAAGGAATGCACGTGCGCCGCAAAAACGGTCGACCCGTATTTCCGTGCAATCGATACGACGAAGGGAAGCGCGTCGTTTGAATGCTTGGAAAAATCGGTGGCAAACAGGACATTCTCCAAGGACACATGCGCGGACGGCAGTTGCGTCGCCATGACTCACCTCTTCGATGGACTCACTCTACAGTCAGACTATCATTTTCGAGAAATGCAATTAGTGATTATGCGCACGGAAGGAAGTGATCTTCGTCACGGCCAGCCCCTAGGCCGGGTTCTAAGTTCCTAAGCGCCTGACGCAAGAAAAGATGGGGAGGTTTGGAGAAGCCTGATATATAACGAAATCGGGCAAGATGGCTCGGCATCGGTGTGCGGCCTCCACTTGGAGCCCGCCTCAATATCAATATTAGGATGAATCCCATTCCACAAAATTCTCAAACCGTCGCGGAGAATGCGGCCAATGCCCTGACGGGACTGACCAGCAAGGAGGCGGAAGAGCGCCTCTCTCAATACGGTCCCAATGATCCCACGCCCGTAGCACATGGTGCGATTGCTCGGGAACTGCTGGCCCTGTTTCTCAATCCTCTCACCATCATTCTTCTGGTGGCCGCCGCTATTTCCGGAATCTTAGGACAGGCGACGGACGCGGCGATCATCGTCGTCATTGTGGTGCTTGGGATCTCGATCAATTTCGCGCAAACCTACCGTTCGCAACGCGCCATTGAACACCTTCGCGAACACGTTAGCCTGACGGCAACGGTGTTGCGCGATCAGGTCTGGCAGGAAGTGAACCGCCATGAAGTTGTGCCGGGAGATCTCGTCCGGCTCTCCGCCGGGGACCTGGTTCCCGCCGACGGGCAGCTTTTGCAGGCGCGCGACCTCTATGTCCAGCAGGGCGCACTGACCGGCGAGTCCATGCCCACGGAGAAATCCGCCGGGCCCGGGGACGCCAAACCGCAGGAAGGTCCGGAAGCGCCCAATCTGGTTTTTCTGGGAACATCCGTGGTCAGCGGCACCGGAACGGTCCGCATTCTTGCCACAGGGGCGCGAACCATGTTTGGCGCCATCGCCAAGCGCCTGGTGATTCGGCCCGAGGAGACCGAATTCGAGCGCGGTTTGCGGCGCTTCGGCATGCTGATCATGCGCGTCGTGTTTTTTCTGGTTTTCTTCATTCTGGCGACCCGCATTGCTCTTCATAAGGATGCCTTTGAATCCTTCGTTTTCGCCGTCGCGCTGGCCGTCGGGCTGACGCCCGAGTTTCTGCCCATGATTACTTCGGTGACGCTGGCGCGCGGCGCTGTCCGCATGGCGCGCGACCAGGTCGTGGTGAAACATCTGCCGGCGATACAGAATTTCGGAAGCATCGACATCTTCTGCAGCGACAAAACCGGAACGCTGACTAAAGGCGAGATGACACTGGCGAGTTCGGTGGACGCATCGGGCAAGCCCTCGGATCTCCCATTGTCCCTGGCCTACCTGAACAGCCAGTTTGAAACCGGCATTCGCAGCCCACTGGATGCGGCCATCCTGAAGACCGGCAACCAGCAGACGGAAAGCTATCGCAAGTGCGATGAAATCCCGTTTGATTTCAACCGGCGCCGTCTCTCCATTATTGTGGAGCGCGACACCCCGCAAGGATCGGAAAAACTTCTGATTACCAAGGGCGCGCCGGAGGGCATCATCGCCGTCTGCGAATCTTTCCAAGCAGGAGAAGAAACGCAGGCCGCGGAAGCCGACGCCGCGCAAGAGGCGCGAAAGGTGTATCAGGGGCTGTGCAGCCAGGGCTTTCGCGTCCTGGCCGTCGCTTCCCGCACGGTGCAAGGTAGCGACGGATTTACGCCCGCGGACGAGCACTCGCTGGTTCTGGCGGGTTTTCTGGCATTTGCCGACCCGCCGACCGAGGATGCCGCCGAGTCGGTCGCGGCCATGAAACGCGACGGCGTGCAGGTGAAGATTCTGACCGGAGACAATGAACTCGTGGCGCAGCACGTCTGCGCGCGCGTGGGCCTGGAGAATCCGATGGTCGTGCTCGGCGATGAACTCGAGGAAATGACCGACACGGCATTGGCCCACGTTGCCGAGCAAACCACCATTTTCGCGCGCGTTTCGCCCATGCAAAAGCTGCGCATTATCCTGGCCTTGAAACATCGCGGCCACGTGGTCGGCTACATGGGCGACGGAATTAACGACGCTCCTTCGCTTCATGCCGCCGACGTGGGGATTTCGGTGGCGACCGCCGTCGACGTCGCGCGCGACGCCGCGGACATCATTCTGCTCCAGCCGGGTCTCGCCATTCTTCACCGGGGAATCATCGAGGGACGCAGGGCTTCCGCGAACGTCTTGAAATACCTGCTGATGGGAACCAGCTCCAATTTTGGAAACATGTTCAGCATGGCGGGGGCTTCCCTGTTTCTTCCCTTCCTCCCCATGCTGCCGACGCAGATTCTGCTGAATAATTTCCTCTACGACGCGGCGCAGATCACCATTCCTTCCGATAACGTGGACCAATCCTATCTCCGCAGCCCACAACGCTGGGACATGCGCCTGATCCGCAACTTCATGATTTTGATTGGCCCCATCAGTTCGATCTATGATTTCTTGACGTTCTATGTTCTGCTGCATTTCTTTCATGCCGGCGAGCCGTTGTTTCACACCGGCTGGTTTGTCGAATCCCTGGCCACGCAGACGCTCGTGCTGTTTGTGATTCGCACCATGGGGAATCCGTTAAAAAGCCGGCCAAGCCTCCCGCTGGCGATTACGACTGTCGCGATGGTCGTCATTGGTTTGCTGCTTCCTATATCACCCTTCGCGGACATTCTCGGGTTTATTCCACTGCCCGCGCCATTTTTTGCCTTTCTGGCCATTTCCATTGTGACTTACATGCTTTTGGTCGAACTCGCAAAACGCCTGCTCTTTTCAAAACTCCCGGCAGTATCCGAAGTTCAACCGGATTAGTTTCTCCGCTTCTGTTCCCCCAAAGAAACCGGCGATCTCCGCGCCGATCTGCAAATCCGCCGATATGACGTAAATCACACGGACGAGTGACATAGCGCATAGCCACATATACGGGAACCGCGTAAAAAGGGACAACTGCGGAGAGTGGCAAGATGTTTTCTATCAGCGAAACTGAACACCAATGCCAGTTTCCAGATCCAGAGCGGTGGAGGCATGGCGTGAACCAGCTACGCACACCAGGGCAAATTCATTTCAACAATATATTGTTCGCGACTGATTTCTCGTCCACAACGCAATTGGTTTTACCTTACACCATCGCGGTTGCCCGAAAATCAAACGCAAGGATCCATGTTGTCCATGTGATTTCACCGGACATCTACCCGCTGGTGCCGCCCGAAGAGTGGGCCAGAATGGCGCAGACCGAGCAAGAATTCCGCAAAAGCAAGCAACACGAACTGGAAATGGAATTGCACGAGATTCCGCACGAATTTCTATTCCCGGCGGGCGATGTCTGGGAAAACCTGTCCCGAATCATCAAGGAGAAACACATCGACTTGCTGGTTTTGGGCACGCACGGGCGGACAGGGATTAGAAAAGCCGTGTTTGGATCGGTCGCGGAGCGTATTTTCCTGCAGGCGACGTGTCCGGTATTGACCGTTGGTCCTCGTGTATCTTTGCGTGCCGCACCTCCGGCCGCCGTGGAATTGAATTGCGTCTTGTACGCGACCGATTTCAGCCCCGAATCCCTCGCGGCAGCTCCCTACGCAATCTACCTGGCAAAGGAATACCACGCGGAACTGGTCTTGCTGAATTCGGTTCAAAAGGCCGATGCGGGTCAATTGAGTTCTGCTTACGAAACTCTCAGGGATGTGGTTCCGCTTGGCGCGGGCCTTGCATCAAGGCCGAAGTGCACGGTGGAACGCGGCGCCCCAGCGGATTCCATTCTAGGTGTAGTCCATGAGGGATAACGCCGATCTAATCGTCCTCGGTATACGCAGCACTGGAGGAAGCGTAACGGCCGCCACTCATTTTGCCCATTCCGTTGCCTATAAGGTGGTAACGCAGGCGGAATGCCCTGTCCTTACGGTACGTGGGTAATGATTCTTTAATGGTTTTTTGACGTCGCGACTGAAGTCGCGACGTCAACAAATCTAATTGTAAGATGACGTGAAGGAATAGTTCAGGTACCAGCACGTAAATGTCCGCGTGTTTACGCGGCTGAAGCGAAGTTGGGAACTTTACTCTGGGATGCCGCCTCGACGCGGGTTTTCAGTTTAAGATTCAATCTGGATTCATATTCAAATACATAGCGTTCCGAACAATTTCCGCAGAGCCAAAAATGCTCAATCGGATGCTCGATTTCAGAAGCGCAATCATTCGGCACGGCTTTGCAAATCCGGATAATTCGTCCCTGGCGAAAGTCAAATGGCGCCCGGCATTCGGAATTGCAGCAATTCGTGATCATGGCCCTCCTTTCAGCCACTCGATTCAATTGTCCAACCAAGTGGATTAGAGGGCGGGACGGATGAATTCGTTGCCCGCCCTCTCCTCTCGATTTACGTGGCTGCCTTGGCCTCGCACTCGAACTGTCTTGGCATGGGGCGCCTTCGGCAATTCAATATTGAGAATGCCGTCCTTCAACGTCGCGGTTGCTTTCGAGCCGTCAACCTCCGCCGGCAGGTCAAACGATCTCAGAATCTCCTTGCGCGCTGCGCTCGGAGTAGATGGTCTTGCCTTTCGTAGTCTCTTCCTTGGATTCATGTTTGCCGGCAATCGTCAACCGGCGCGGTTCCACGTTAATGTCAAGTTCATTGGCGGCGAATCCGGGCACTTCCGCCCGAACCGTTAGGGCTTCGTCCGTCTCCGCGACTTCCAGGTGCACGGGCTGGAGGATCTCGGATTCGGCACGGAGCCAATCGTCAAGTTCGCGGCCGAACCACCGGCCATTGTTGTCGAATATCTCGAACGCTCTTCGAGCGATCGAATCGTAGGTTTGCTGGAGCCGGTCGAAGACATCCACGGTCTCCGTCTGTTTGACGGGCGCTGGTGTCTTGGCTGGTTGGGTAGCAACTGCTGCTTGCGCGGTCATTTTTGTTCACCTCAAGGGTGCATGTCTCGGGGAGACGGCGCCAACTGCAAGCGGGAGAAATACAACCCTCAAATTTGCTGGAAATCCATCACTTCCCGCCGGCGCCTCGCATCCAGTTCTTTGATACCGTAATGGAATGTCGAACGCAGTGCGCTGCGTCACACTTGCCGGTAATTTCCGTCACCATTATAACGTTTGTGGTAGACTCAGCCAGGTTCTGAAGGTCCCTATGTTTATTCCCTTGTGCCTCTTGCATCCCGCGGCATCCTGTGATTTCCTGAAGACAGCCGACGATTGCCCTGTCGAGAGCCGTGGGAATGCGATAATATGAGTGCGCCGTCAGGACAAATGCCGCAACCCTCCCGTCCACAAGCGGTTATTCGAAAAGCTATTCGAATCCTCTCCCGACGCCATTGTCGTGAGCGACTCGGAAGGCCTACATCACTTCGGTAAACGCGCAAGTCGAGAAGACATTTGGGTATAACCGCCAGGAACTCATCGGTCAGCCTATCGAAATCCTCGTACCGGACCGGTTCCGCCAAGCGTCATCCAGAGCATCGCGAAGCCTACAAAGCCCATGCCAGCGTCCGCCCCATGGGCGCGGGTTTGGAACTGTTCGGGCGGCGCAAGGACGGCAGCGAATTCCCCGTCGATATCATGCTCAGTCCGGTCGAAACGGCGGAAGGCCGTGTCGTGCTGAGCGTGATCCGGGATATTTCCGACCGGAAAAAAGCCCAGGAAGCCATCCAGCGCAGCGAGCAACTATTTCATGCACTGTTCGAATTCTCCCCGGATGCCATCATTGCCAGCGATCACGAAGGGCGAATCACCGGGGTCAATGCGCGGGTGGAAACCTCCTTCGGCTACCAGCGAGAGGAATTGCTGGGCCAATCCATCGATATCCTGGTTCCCGAGCGATTTCGCCGCGCGCACCCAGCCCACCGCAAAGAGTACGGCTCCGGCGCCCGCGTTCGTCCCATGGGCGCCGGCCTGGAGCTGTATGGCCGGCGCAAGGATGGAAGCGAATTTCCAGCGGACATTATGCTCGGTCCGGTGGAGACCTCGAAAGGGCGAGTCGTTCTGAGTGTGATTCGAGACCTCTCGGAAAAAAGAGAGGCCGAGGAGGCCCTGCGGCGAAGCGAGCAGGAGAGGCGCTATCTGGAGGAGGAACTCAGCACCGACTCTAAATTCGAGGAAATCATCGGAGAGAGCGTCGGGCTAAAACGCGTCTTGAAACTTGTTGAAACCGTGGCGGCAACCGACGTGACCGTTCTGGTGCTCGGGGAAACCGGCACCGGAAAGGACGTCATCGCCAGGGCCATTCACTACTTAAGCCCCAGAAGCGAACGAACTCTCGTGAAATTGAATTGCGCGGCCATTCCCACCGGCCTTCTGGAAAGTGAATTATTTGGGCATGAAAAGGGAGCATTTACCGGGGCGATCGACCGGAAGATCGGCCGCCTGGAACTGGCGCATAAAGGCACGCTTGTTCCTGGATGAAATTGGCGATCTGCCACTGGAGTTGCAACCGAAGATCCTTCGCGCCCTGCAGGAGAAGGAATTTGAGAGGCTCGGAAGCACGCAAACCATCCCGGTGAACGTGCGGCTAGTCGCGGCGACCAATCGGGACCTGGCGCAGATGGTGGCCGATCGGACATTCCGAAGCGACCTCTATTACCGGTTGCGGGTTTTTCCTATCCTGCTTCCCTCTCTGCGCGAACGCCGCGAGGACATACCCCTCCTCGTCCGGTATTTCGTAGACCGGCACGCCCGGCGGCTGTACAAGAAAATTGAGACGATCGATCCGGCCACCATGCGCGCCCTGATCCGCTGGGATTGGCCGGGAAACATCAGAGAGCTCGAGAACTTTATCGAACGCGCGGTCATCCTCACGAAGGGCCCGGTGCTGCGCGCTCCCCTGGCCGAACTGGAAATGCCCCAAGGAAATGGTTCGGCGCAGGATTCCACGCTTGAGGGCAACGAGCGAGAACATATTCTCCGCGTACTCCGCGAAACCAAGGGCAGGATTTCAGGACCTCAAGGGGCTGCTGCCCGGCTTGGCCTCATCAGAACGACGTTGAACTCCAAATTAAAGAAGCTGGGAATCGAAAGGAAAGACTATATTTAGTCAAAGTTGACGAATATTCGTCAGTGATTTTCGTCACAATCAATTTTCTCCGAATCTTCATTCCTAATATTTTCCTCTAAACCCTTATTCTGCAAGGAAATGTGAGATTTTCTTGCCAATCCTCTCATTTGGCTTTGTGATTGCAATCACCACAATATGAAATTAATTGAATGGCACTTATGCTAAGAGTGTCGGTCGATCAGAATCACGAGGAACATGTGATGCTCAAGATAGAGGGAAAGCTCGCCGGGGCAAGAGTGTCGGAACTGGAGCGCGCATGGCAGGCTTTAGCGCCTTCGCTCGGTTCAAGAAGGCTTTCCGTGGACATTCGTGGCGTAACTTTTGTCGATGACACAGGAAAGCGAGCGCTCGCTGAAATTCATTCCAAGGCGCGCGCGGAATTTCTGGCGGATACGCCGCTGACCAAGCACTTCGCGGAAGAGGCGCAGCAAGGCATTCGAACAAATTCGATATGAACTAATTGAGGAGGATGTCATGAAGGGTCCATACGGATTGGAACTAAACGATGGCTGCAAGACCTGCAAATTGAACGGAGAAGGATTTTTCTGCCATCTGGGCCCTGCGGCACTGAAAGAGTTTGACGAAATCAAATCCACATCGACCTATCCGAAGGGGGCGCTCCTGTTCGTTGAAAAACAGAATGCCCGCGGAATTTTCGTTCTGTGCGAGGGCGAAGTAAAGCTCTCGATCAGCTCGTCAGAAGGCAAGACGCTGATCATGAGAATCGCGAGGGCCGGCGAACTGCTTGGCTTGGTCGCCACCGTGGCAGGTACCGCTTACGAGGTGACCGCCGAGACCATCCATCCATGCCAGGTTGCTTTCGTGCGCCGGGAAGATTTCCAGCGCTACGTTGCCAACCATCCCGAGGTCTCCAAGAGCGTTCTAAACCAGATGAGTTCTCAATATCAGGATGCTTGCGAACAGTTGAGGACCGTCGGACTGTCCGCCTCCGCCAATGAAAAACTTGCCCGCCTCCTGCTGACATGGTCGGCCGGGACGCCAAAGACGAAAACCGGAACGCGGATTACCATGCCTCTGACGCATGAAGAAATCGCCGAATTTATCGGCACCACTCGCGAGACGGTCACGCGGACGCTGAGCGAATTCAAGAATCGCCACCTGATTTCCATGCAAGGATCGACTCTTACAATCCCAGATCGCGTGGCGCTGGAGAGCATGGCGAACGTGCCGGAACCATTTCGAGGGACCGTGCATCCCTCGCAGGAGAAACAAGGCGCATGTGAGTGGCGATTGCGCGCTGATCATCTGCAGTGAACAAGCGTATGGGAATAGCGCCGTCGCGGCGGACTTGAGGTGCGGGTGATTTCCGAAATGTTGCTTCCACTCGGAGGGCGCCCGCACCTTGGTGTTTCAGAATAATTTCAGAGCCATACCTTGCAGCGATATATCGCCGGACGCCGGGTTCCAGTCCGCATGGAAAGAATTAAAGACTCGCGCCCCTGCATGTCTCTTTCCTTATCTTTTTCCGTTTTCAAACTTGCGCGTCAATCTCCTGCGTTCAGTATGCTGTATCCTTCCTCGGGGGGGATTCTGCGCGCATTGGTTGCGGGGAACTGCTCATGGGTCTTCACGTTCTCCCGCCGGTAACGCGCAAATTCGCGTATTCGACGGGCGGCGACCTTAAAGGCGGCGTGAATCACCAAATGAAGGTCATGGTGCGGCGGCAGGGGATGCAGTTTAATGAGAGCATCGCCCTCGCGAATTGTTTGCGGTCCGCGGCTCGAAACAGGTTCCCGTTTGATCACGATTTCTTTGCCGGGCAGGGTCACGTCAATGCAAACCTGAAGCGGCTTGGCGTTCTTCTGGCGGCGATGTGGGACCTCAATAGCCACGCGGCAGGCCGTGATCCGGTTGTAGAATGTTTCCAGTTTTGCGGCTTCTTCCCGGATCCAGTTCTCGATCATGGCCGACGATCTCATATTCCGAAAGGTGATCTGAAGCCGGAAGTTTCACACTGGTCTCCCTGGAGCAATTCGTTTTGCGCACGTTTGTTGAGAGATGTCTCGCGCTTGCACATCATCAGTGTGAACGATATTTTAGATTTCGATGTGACAGGAATCACGTTTAGCGGTGACATCACTCACGGAGAGATAGCGCGGATCGGCTTAGCATGTAATTTATGCAGGCAGATCAAAAAACTCTACTTGCGGACGCAGGTAGAAAGCTTTTTCCGCGGAAAACGACCATGAAATTTGGCGTGCTGGCGCTGGACTACGATGGAACGATCGCTCGAGACGGAGTCCTGGACCCCGAAGTGAGGGCGGCCATCGCCGAAGTGCGCGCCCGCGGAATTGCCGTCTTGATTGTGACCGGCCGGATCCTCAGCGAACTGCAAAAAGTTGCCGGGGACCTTCATTTCGTCGACGGCGTGGTCGCGGAAAATGGCGCTGTTTTGTGGTTTCCCAACGGCCATACGCGGCTCATCTCCAATTTTTCCTCGATCCCCTTTCTGCAAGAAATCCGCCGGCGAGGCCTGGACTTCAAAGCCGGCCAATGCGTCGTGGAGCTGGAAGCGGTCGCCGCCCCGCAAGTGCTGTCCGTGATCCGGGACCTGGAATTGCCCCTTGTTCTGCTGTTCAACCAGAGGCCGCCTCATGGTGCTCCCTCAGGCGGTCAGCAAAGGCATCGGGCTGCGCGAAGCGCTGGCAACGCTGCGCCTGTCGGTTCACAACGCTATGGCCATCGGGGATGCGGAAAACGATCACGATCTTCTCGCCACGTGCGAACTGGGAGTCGCCGTGAGTTGGGGCAGCCAAATTCTCCAAAAAGTCGCTGACGAAGTCTTGCAGGGAGACGGGCCGAGTGCAGTCGCTGGATTCATCCGCCGCGCGGCCAAGGAGCTGAGGCTGCCCCCGGAGCGAATTGGCCAGCACCGATTCCTGCTGGGGACCGCGGAGGCTGGAAACGAAGTTACGCTTGCAATTCGCGGACGCAACATGCTCATTGCGGGAGATCCGCAATCCGGCAAATCCTGGGTGGCCGGACTGGCGTGCGAGCAAATGATTCTCCAGGGTTATTCGGTCTGCGTGATCGATCCGGAGGGCGACTATCGCACGCTGGAAACTTTGCCGGGCGTGGTGGTATTCGGAGGCGAAGATCCTCCGCCGGAATTGCCTGATTTGGCGCGCGTGCTCCGGCATCCCGATATGAGCGTGGTGATTGATTTGTCTCATGCGCCGTATCAGGAAAAAGTGAGTTATATGAAATCCCTGCTGCCCATGCTGGCAGCGGTCCGCAGAGCCACGGGCTTGCCCCACCGGATCGTGATCGATGAAGCGCACTATTTCCTGCACGAACCGAATGTCGGAGAATTGCTGGATCTCACACTCAATGCGTACACGCTGGTTACCTACCGCATGTCTGACCTGCACCCGAATCTCCGCCAGGCGATCGAAATAGTGGTGATGAAGCGGACGACAGAACCCCGCGAAATTCAGGCGCTTGGCTGAAATGTCTGGCGGATAAGGGCCTTGGTCCCGACAGCATGAACGTTCTCTCCGACCTGGGCATGGAAGATGCCGTTCTGCTGCCGGGAATTGAAGAAGCCGGGGGCAAATTGGTGAAATTCAAGCTGTTCCCGCGTTTGACTTCCCACGTGCGACACAAGGCCAAGTATCTCGACGTGCAATTGCTCGTCGAGCAAGGATTTTCATTCACGCATAAGGGAGAGATTGTTGGAGGGTCCGGCGCGAACGCTGAAGGAATTTGTCGCGTTATTGGCCATTGTTCCGTCCACGGTGATTGCGGGCCATGCGCAACGCGGAGATTTTTCAAACTGGATTGGCGATGTATTTCACGATCATGCCCTGGCTTCCGATATCCGAAAAGTGGAGCAGCGTTTTCGAATCGGTCACATTCACGAACTCTCCGGATTCCATCGCAAAATTGATTCGGCAACGGTACGAATTTTCCGCCGGCGAAATCCGCGAACCTGAGGCGAATTCCACTCCCACAGCGGGCGGGCCGGGAAGCGCGCTCGCGGCGCGTGTCGGCAACGGCGGATAACTGCCGACCTCGTCGGCGACTACTGGCGTCAACCTGTAAAGAGGCTGCGGAAAAAGTCTCATTTTCGTGTCATATCGAGTCCCGGCAGAGACCGGGATAAACTCCGCGAGGAATCTCTCTGGGTTTTAAAGTCAAAAGAAGGAGAGATTCCTCGGCAAAAGGCATGCCTCGGAATGACAGTTTTTGAGTTTTTCCGGAGCCTCTAATCCGCAATTCTCACATACTTCTGAGCGGAAGCTTTCCAAAGCCTGCAGCAATTGGACAAAAGCCAGTCAGCGGCGCTAGTGGCACACGCTTCAGCCTGTGCGGTTTTGATTTCTTGCCTCGAAACATCGCACAGGCTGAAGCCTGTGCCACCAAAAGCCACCGCTGCGGCTTTTTAGCCTCTCTGGAGAGTTTCAAAACGATTTCAATTATTGCGTGGTGAGAAATCCGGGCTAAACCCACTCCGCTTGATGGAAATTGTTGAGTTGCGGCCAGGCGGCGCAACTGGGTTATGATGCACCGCACATGCGAATGCGCTGGGTGATCGTCAGCCTTTTATTTTTTGCAACCACCATCAACTATCTGGATCGCGCGATTCTGGGCGTGATTCTTCCGGAGATTCGCGACAACTTCCATTTCGGACTGCCGGCCTACGGCACGATCCAGATGGTGTTCCAGCTCGCCTATGCCGGAGGATCTCTGCTCGGCGGCAAGTTGCTGGACCGCTATGGCACGCGGGTTGGGTACGGGCTCGCGGTGGTCGTGTGGTCCTTCGCAGCGACGCTGAATGCGTTCGCGGGCAGCGCGCTGCAATTCGGATTGTTTCGGACGGTGCTGGGTTTGGGCGAATCCGCCAATTTTCCCGCATGCAGCAAGGCCACCGCCGAATGGTTTCCGCCCGATGAACGCGCCACGTCCATGGGAATCGTGAACGCGGGCACGAACATCGCCAACATCATTGGCCCGCCGCTGTTCATCCTGATCGCGTCTGAAGCTCGGATGGCAGATTTGTTTCGCAATCATGGGCGGGCTTGGATTTCTCTGGCTGCCCATCTGGCTGCTGACCTACAGGCTGCCGAAGATAGCGGGCGCGCCTGCCGTGCCAACTTCGAAACTCTCGATCAAGGCTGTGCTGAAATACAAGCAGGCGTGGGGTTACGCCTGGGCAAAGTTCCTCACCGATCCGATCTGGTGGTTCTACCTGTTCTGGCTGCCGACGTATCTAACCGACGTGCGCCACTTCACGCCTTCCGAGCGCGGCACCGCGCTGACGATCGTGTACAGCATTTCGGGACTTGGCGCCCTGGCCGGCGGAGTGGTTTCGAGTGCGCTGATCAAACACGGATGGACCGTCGGCAAATCCCGCAAGATGACGCTGCTGTTTTGCGCGGTGATCATGCCGGCGTGCAGCCTGGGCGTGGTCGTGCAAAATGCATGGTTCGCGGTGGTGCTGTTTGGCCTGGCCACGGCGGCTCACCAGGCCTGGATGACGAATCTTTTCACGACGCCCGCCGACGTGTTTCCCGCGCAGGCCGTGGGCAGCGCCAACGGATTCGGCGTTTGCGTGGGAGGCTTGGGAGGCGCGCTGTTTTCAGGAATTATTCCCGGACTCGTGATCCCGCACATAGGCTATGTCCCGGTGCTTCTGGGGATGAGCTGTTTTTACGTCCCCGCGTGGTTCATCGTGCACCGGTTGATGGGCAATCTCGAAATGGTCACGCTGCGGGAAGACGTGCCGGGGCCTGCTCCACTGGCACACTTGCGAGCCTGATTCCGCAAAGTCCCCGGTCTGAAGACCCGGGCTACAGCATGGGCTCAACTCGGAATTCAATACTTGTGATTGGAGATTGATTCCTGTAGCCCGCCTCTTTAGAGGCGGGGATTTCCCCGCTAATAACAAGGAATCTGCATTCGACCTTCGATCACCGCGCCGCTGCCGCGGATGATCCCTCGCTCCGGCTGCGGACATACGCGACCACCAGGCGAATTTCGTCATACGTAAAATCCGGCGGGAGGGCGTCTTTCAGCGTCGAATATCTCTCCAAGCCAAATTTCGCACAGGCCTCTTCGATTGCCGATTGCCTTGCCGGTTCCACCCAGGCCGCTTGAAACTCCACCATCCCTCGCACGACCAGATCCGAAACCATGCTGACGATGGTCGAGCGCCGGCGCCCGCGAATCGCGGCAATCTCATCCAAGGTGCGCCCCTCGGCAAGCAGGCGCATCGTTTCTTCCTCCGGCTTCTCGCGCTTCCCCGGCGCAACGGCGGCGCGCGCGCCTTCTCGAAATCTCTTCAATACGCCCAAAATCTGCTGGCCGTACAATTCCGCTTTTCGTTCTCCGATCCCGGACACTTCCAATAGGCTCGGCAATGGAATTAGGACGGAGGCGGCAGATTTCGTCGAGCGTCGTGTCATGCATCACGACGAATGCGGGAGTATTTTGCTGATTGGAAGTTTCCCGCCGCCACTCGCGAAGAAGTTCGCGCAAGGCCGGGTCAATCTCCGTGGAAGTTTGCGCCCTGGGCGGCGCGGCACGGGAATACACGATCGGCCTGGCAGCGGGTTGCGGCGCCGGAGCAGCGCCGCGGGATTTGCGCCTGCTCCGCTTGGGCCTTTTTTCCTCGACGGGCGCCACCAGCCATTCGGGCAAGTATCCGCACGCATCGCACGCGCCGCAGGACGCCCATTTTTTATTTTCGCCAAAATGCCCGCAGATGCGCATGTGGCGGCACGTATTGGATTCGACGAAATCACGAATTTCATGATATCGCTGCCAGGCGCGCTCTTTCTCTTCCCGATCGTTGATCTGGCCGATAAAAAACGCGTGTAAACCCGCGTCGCGTTTCTGCCAGAGCATCACGCAATCGGCGGGAAGGCCGTCGCGGCCCGCGCGGCCCGCCTCCTGGTAAAACTGCTCGATGGATTTTGGCAAGCGAAAGATGAATGACGGCGCGCACGGCGGCTTTATTGATGCCGAGTCCGAAGGCGATCGTGCCGACCATGACGCGCGCCTCGTCCGCCATCCAGCGTTCCTGGTTGCGCCTCCGGTCCGTGGCGCTCATCTGTCCGTGGTAGGCGACGGCCGAAATTCCCTGCTCCTGCAGCAGATCGACGGTAGACTCAACCTTCGCGATCGTCGGCGCGTAGACGATGATGTTTTCATCTCCGTAGCTTTCCAGCGCGCGCAGCAGAAGTTCCGTCTGCGAATGCGCGTCGCACTCCCGCAGGACGTAGCGCAGATTCGGGCGGTGGAAGCTCGCGATGTATTTGTGCGGTTCGCGCAGCTTGAGCTGGCGAATGATGTCGTGCCGGACATGTTGCGTGGCGCTTGCCGTGAACGCGGCGATGGCGCAGTCCGGAAACTGGGCGCGCAGCCGGCTCAATTGGCGGTATTCCGGCCGGAATTCGTGGCCCCACTCCGAGATGCAGTGCGCTTCATCGATGGCAAAAAAAAGGAGCGGGACGCCTTGCAGCCAGTCGAACGTATCCTCGCGCACCAGGCGCTCGGGCGAAAGATACAGGAGACGATATTCCCCCGCGCGCGCCTTCTCGATGATCTTGCCCTGCTGAACCGGCGTCACGGAGCTGTTCAGCACGGCCGAGGGAATTCCCATCAGATCCAGCTGCGCCACCTGGTCCTGCATCAGCGCGATCAATGGCGAAATGACGACGGCGGTTTTTCCGGCGGACATCGCGGCGGGCAACTGGTAGCAGAGCGATTTCCCTCCGCCCGTCGGCATGATGACGCAGGTATCGCGCCCGTCCAGCAGGCTGCGCACGATGCGCTCCTGCAAGGGGCGAAACGCGTCATAGCCCCAATAGCGGCGCAGCGGGCCGAGCAGATCGGGTTCGGAATTCACCCGATGAGTATAGAACCACGGCGGGGCGCGGTCCATACGGGCGGGAAGATAAGCAGGAGTGGAATCGAATGACGGATCGGCGAAAAACCTCTCGCAGGCTTGCATTCGTCATTCCTGGAATAACCTTGCGCCGGCGAATCGCCTTGATTCTATGTGGAAAAGGTTTAGCATTCGAGTTATGAAGGTTACGGGCAAGACGCCCGGCAGTTCTTGTTCCATCTGGATGACCTACCGGCGAAATAGCTGCGCGCCGAAGCCATCTTGCTTCAGACTCTCCGCGCTCCCGATCTCGAAGCAAATGCTCCTCTGCGCCTTGGCGATGGCGCTTTCGGCCGTGCCATTTTATGCGCAAAAAGGCGGGGGAACGCGCGGATCGACCGGCAGGACCGGGGGCATCTTTTACCCGCCCGTCTATAACAGGCCGGGGATCGATCCGACAATGCAGCCGAATCCGAATATTCCGCCGCTGCCGAAACCAACTATTGCCGACGACCAGAAGTGTTTTCCCTGGAAATTATCGGAAGCGCGATCCACAACCGTGAGCGTCACGAGGTTGCAAGTTCCGTCGAAGGCAAGGGGCGAATTTGAAAAGGCGTGCGAAGCCTTGCATAAGAATAAATTGGAAGAGGCTGGACAACACGCGCGCAAAGCCATTGATAAATTTCCAAGCTACTCGGCGGCATGGGTCATGTCCGGGGTGATTCTCGAGGCGCAACATAAGCCGCAAGCGGCCGGCGATGCGTGTTCCCATGCCGTCACGATCGATGCGAAATATTTGCCGGCGTATCTTTGCATGGCGGAAATTGCCGTGCGGAACCAGGAATGGAAGCAAGTGCTGGACCTGGCGAACATGTCCCAGGGCCTCAATTCGCAGGGCGATGCGTACGTCCATTACTACCGCGCGACCGCCTACCTGCAGATGAATAATCTTGTCGAGGCAAAGAAAGCCGCTTTCCAGGCCCTGGACGTTGACGTAAACCATTCCGACCCGGTTATTTATTTCCTCCTGGCTCAGATCTACGAGCGCGCAGGCGACAACGCGAATGCCATAGCACAGCTCCGGCTACTGCTGAAACATCACGCCGATCCGCAACAAGAAGAGAAAGCAAAGCAGTACCTGGCCACGCTGGAGTCGCAGCAATCCGCGAAATAGACGCGCCAAATTTCCGGCAATTGGAATTTGCGAACTAGGGACAACTCAACCTGGGCAGAATTTTGTGCCGCCCGGATAGCTTACATGCCGGTCGTCAGGACCACGCGAAAGCGCGCTTTGCCGCTCAACATTCGCTCGTAAGCTTCGGGGGCGCGTTCGAGCGGATACACTTCGGTCATGGGGCGTATTCCGGTGAGCGCGCAAAACGCAAGCGTGTCCTGCGAATCGATCGGAGAGCCGGAAGGCCAGCCGCTGACCGAGCGGCGTCCCGCGATCAGCAGGCGCCCGGTAATTTCAAGCGGCTGGTCAGGATTGCCGACAAGGATCAATTTCCCGTTAATGCCCATGCCGCCCAGCACCGCATTGACCGCTTTTCCGCTGGTGACCGTGGAGAGGATGACTCTGGCGCCGCCTAATTTTTCAAGTTCCGCTCCAACATTTTGCGATTCGCTATCGAGATAATGATGCGCGCCGAGCTTTTTCGCGAACGCTTCCTTGTCTTTTCCACGAGCGATGCTCACGGTTTCAAATCCCATCCTGACGGCAAACTGGACACCCAAATGTCCAAGCCCACCGAGGCCGAGAATGGCGACCAGGTCACCGGGGCGCGCGCCGCTATTGCGCAGCGAATTAAATGTGGTGACGCCCGCGCACAGCAGCGGACCCGCATCCACGGCGGAAATTTCCTGGGGGATCAGCGCGAGCGCCGCGGCCGAGGCCAGCATGTATTCGGTGTAGCCGCCGTCGCACGTCAAGCCGGTGATCTGGCGTCCCTTGCTGCAGGTCACAAAATCGCCGCGGCGGCACGAATTGCAATAGCCGCAATGCCCGCCGTGCCATCCGACTCCCACGCGCTGTCCCGCTTCCCAGCCGGCAACGCCCGCGCCGACGGCGTCGATCACGCCGGCGATTTCGTGCCCCGGAATTCGAGGGTAAGTGATGCCGGGGCGCGAGCCTTCCTTGGCGTATTCGTCGCTGTGGCAAATTCCGCAGGCCTGCACCCGGATGCGCACCGCGCCCGCTCCGGGCTCGGGAATTTCGCGCTCGACAAGTTGAAACGGCTGCTTCGCGTTCGGAACTTGGACGGATCGCATCTTGGGCATGATTCCTCTAGGTTGTACAGGCTTCCGCCTGTGCGGTTTTTAATTTTCCTGTAGCGAGACTTCGCACAGGCTGAAGCCTGTGCCACCAAAAGCGGGCTCAGGGAGAATTGCCTATTGCGTGGCGCTGGCTTTTTCGGCTTCCGCCTTCGCGGCCGCGGCGCGAAGCCTGCGCAATTCCGCGTGAAACACGATCACGCTCATCCACATTCCCAGCGGATGCGCGCCGGCTTCCACCAGCGGGTGAACCTTGCCGTTGCGGAACTTCTCGATGTCCTCGTCCTGCAGCGTCTCCAGAACTTTCGCTTCCTCGAGCGGCATCCCGTATTCCGCCGCGACCGAAGGAATGTCATTAATCAAGCGCAGCCGCAGGCTTGGCTTGAACCGCAGATCGTAGAGGATCTTGTTCAGCTTGTAGGCGGAAGGAGAAGGATGCTTGTAAAATTCGTATCCCTCCGAGCCCTTGAACTTATAAGTGGCCGGGCCTTTCTTGCCTTCCTCGGAAACTTTTCCGGTCCTTTTGTCGGGAAGAAAGCGCATGACGGCGTGGCCGTGATGCCAGGTCGGCTGGTAGGTGATCAGCTCGCCGGGCTGATTGCCGATCGCTCCGAACATGATCATCCACGACAGCATTTCCGTGTTGCCCACGACGTCCAGCTGCTGGGAAGTCAGGTTCAGCAGGGCGTCCATGTTGCCCTTTTCCATTTGGGCGATGGCCCAGTAATCGAATTCAAAATCGGGCGCCGGATATTTCCACGTTCCCGGAAAATGGGACATTCCTCCGCTGGCGATGATCGCGACGCGCTCGGGCCGGGCGGCGATCACCTGGGCGATGGCCTTGCCCAGCTCCGCGCACCGCCGCGCGGTCGGCAAGGGCGGCAAGTAGGCGTTCACAAAAATCGGGATGACCGGAATCTTGCGGCCTTCGATCACCCATTCGTAGACGGCGGCGAAGGCGTGGCCGAGGATCGCGTCCTGCGAATAGGCCATATCAAAGTTGTCATTTACCAGCTTGTCCAGCAGGTCTTCGGCAAGCGCCTGGTGGACGGGCAGGTCATACTTTTTCCCCGCGAATTCCGCGCGCGCGCGTTCGCCGGACATGATGGCGAACGTCGGCACCGAGGACAGGAAAAAAGTTTCCATATGATCGTTTCCGATCACGATAGCCACATCGGGCTTGGTCTCGTCCAGATCCTTGCCGATCAGGCGCATCGCGGCAATGTCCGCGTCCAGCTGCGCGGGGTCCTCGCTCGGCGGCCGCACGAATAGCTGCGGCGCGTGAACCGTGGCCATCGCTGCTACGATTTTTCCCATGGTAATTTCCCTCGTTTTCGCCAGGCCGTCGCTGATAGCGTCATTTTGAGGAATCCCCCTGAGGACGTCAAGGGAAACAGTCAGTAGGACAGACTTCAGTCTGTCAGCTTTTGATTCTTGTCGGGTGCCGCACCCTTTGTGATTTTCAAAGGGTGCGGGTTTAGATTCAAGGACACTCGAAAATTCACTGCATCACTCATGCGCCGCAATTCCCTGCCGCTCCATTTGTTTCGCCAGGCGCGGATATACCTTCAGCGCGTTGGACTCGAAAATTTTCTTTTTGTCCGCCGCGCTGAGAATCGTCGATCCGTCGATGTAGCGGCGCGTGTCGTCGAAGTAGTTCCCTGTTTCGGGGTCGATTCCCTTGACCGCGCCAACCATTTCCGATGCAAACAGAATGTTGTCCGCCGGGATCACGCGCGTCATGCAATCGATTCCCGGCTGGTGATACACGCAGGTATCGAAATATACGTTCTGGAGCAGGAGTTCGGTAAGCGGCGGCCGCTTCATGTCCTGCGCGATGCCGCGATAGCGGCCCCAATGAAAGGGCACGGCGCCGCCGCCATGCGGGATGACGAATTTCAGCGTCGGGAAATCCTTGAATAAATCGCCAAGCAGAAACTGCATGAACGCGGTCGTGTCTCCGTTGATGTAATGCGAGCCGGTGGTGTGGAACGCCGGATTGCATGTAGCCGTCACGTGGACCATCGCGGGGACTTCGAGTTCCACCATTTTTTCATAGAGCGGATACCACCACTTGTCGGTGAGCGGCGGCTCCTTCCAATACCCGCCGGAAGGGTCGGGATTCAAGTTGCAGCCGACAAAACCGAGTTCCTGGACGCAACGCTCGAGTTCCGGGATCGAGTTCGCCGGCGGCACGCCCGGCGATTGCGGCAACTGGCAAACGCCGATGAAATTCTTGGGATATAGATTCACGACGCGATGGATCATGTCGTTGCAGATCTTCGTCCAGGCCTTGCTCATGGCCTCGTCGCCGACGTGATGTCCCATGCCGGAGGCGCGCGGGGAGAAGATGGTGACGTCGGTGCCGCGCTCGCGCTGAAATTTCAGCTGCGCGGGCTCGAGCTTCGCGCGAATCTCGTCGTCGCTGATGTTCGGAAACGCGGGGGCCTTCGAGGGATCGCTGAACGCGGCGATTTGCTGTTTACGAAAGTCGGTAAACGCCGCCGGCTCGGATGTATAATGCCCGTGACAATCGATAATCATCGCGATCTCCCAGGGTCCAGTGGCACAGGCTTCAGCCTGTGCGGTTTCATTTTCGGAGGCCGAAAAAAGCGCACAGGCTGAAGCCTGTGCCACCAAAGTCCGCTGCTGGTTGCGGCGCGACTGTAACGCGACAGTACGCCGAACGACATTTCAAGTCCGTCTTTGTGAAGAATCCAGATTAATTTATCACAGAATTTATCGCTTGGTTCCCAGCGCGCCGTGGATTGACATTACCGCCGCGACTCGCCAAAATTCACATCGCCAAAACAAGCCGCCGCCCGGCTCGCGGGCCAAGGGGAGAATCGAGATGAAAGCCATCGTCGTGCACGAATTCGGAGCGCCCGAAGTCTTGAAGCTGGAAGACATGCCGACTCCTAAGCCCGGTCCGGGACAAGTGGTGGTGAAAATCCGGGCTGCGGGCGTGAACCCATTCGATACGTACATGCGCGCGGGGATCTATGCGATCAAGCCGCCGCTGCCTTACGTGCCCGGCGGCGAGGGCGCGGGAGTTGTGGAATCCGTTGGCGAGGGCGTCAAAAATGTAAAACCCGGCGACCGCGTGTACGTGGCGCATCCGGTGACCGGCACGTACGCGGAGTACACCCTGGCGCTGGAATCACAGGTGCATCGCCTGCCCGAGCGCGTCTCGTTCCAGCAGGGCGCGGGTATTTATGTGGCCTGCGCCACGGCGTACCACGCGCTGCACCATCAGGCGAAGGCGCACGCTTCGGAAACGCTGCTGGTGCACGGAGCCAGCGGCGGCGTGGGGATTGCCGCCGTGCAGATCGCGCGCGCCATGGGCATGACGGTGATCGGAACGGCGGGCACGGACAAGGGGCTGGAACTGGTGCGGCGCGAAGGCGCGCATCATGCCTTCAACCATCGGCATACCGGATATCACGAAGAAATTATGATCGCGACGCACGGGCGAGGCGTCGACGTCGTCCTGGAAATGGCCGCGCAAATCAATCTGGGGAACGACCTCAAGCTGCTCGCGCGCCACGGACGCGTGATCGTGATCGGCAGCCGCGCCGAAGTCACCATCCTGCCGCGCGACCTGATGGCCCGCAGCAGTTCGGTGCGCGGCTTCACGCTGTGGAATATCTCCGATGCCGACGCCGCCGACGTCCACGCAGGTCTCGACGCCGGCCTGGAAAACGGCACGATCCGCCCGGTGGTCGGAAAGGAATTGCCGCTCGGCGAAGCTCCCCGGGCGCACACGGAAATCATGGAGCCGGGAGCGTTCGGAAAGATTGTCCTGATTCCGTGAAGCGCTGTAGGACAGGCACTCTTGGCTGTTTGCGTCAACCCTGCCAGGCTGTAAGGGACAGGCAAGAGTGCCTGTCCTACAACGGCCGGACCGTTTCTCAAATTCTCAAGATTGAGGTAGTCTAGCCTAATGCGGATTTAGCACATTAACCTTATACAGGAGGGAACATACAAATGGTTCGCAAAGGTTCGGCAGTCTGGAATGGCTCGTTGAAGGAAGGCAAAGGAACAGTTTCCACCGAAAGCGGAGTCCTCACAAACGCGCAATATTCCTTTTCGACGCGCTTTGAAAACGCGCGCGGCACTAATCCCGAAGAACTGATCGCGGCGGCGCATGCCGGCTGCTTCAGCATGGCGCTATCGGCGCAGCTCGGAAACGCGGGGATCACTCCGCAGAGTCTGGAAACCACGGCGTCGGTGACGCTGGAAAAACTGGATTCCGGTTTTACGGTCACCAAAATACATCTCGACCTCACCGCGCGCATCCCCGGCGTGGACAAAGCCGTATTTGACAAAGCGGCGGCGGACGCCAAAGCCGGCTGCCCGATTTCCAAGCTTCTGAAGGCGGCGGAAATCACCTTGACCACGAAGTTGCTGACCGAAAGCGCCACCAGCGCCTAGGAATCGGAGGCGGGCTCCGCAAGGAGCCCGCTGCTTCCCCGCGGAAATGCATTTTGTCGGTTGAAAAACCGCGGAAAGCTACGGCCGCACGGTTTCATGCGGAAATTCTCACGACCAGACGGGAAAACCCCGCCTCTGAAGTG
>CAWAEW010000024.1:0-251328 GCA_963781055.1 Terriglobia bacterium | reverse complement strand
CGCGATGGACCGCGCCAATTCCCAGAAACCATCCGTGGCCGCTGGAGGAGTCATTTGCAAATCCACGACGCCCAGGCGGAAATGGGAAATCGCATCGGTTGGATTGATCGCCAAAACGGTCTTGTAATATCCCGCGGCGGCGGCGTAGTCCTTCAGGGACGTGGACGTCATGGCCGCGATGGAATTCAGCAGGACCTTGAAGCCCTTCACTTGTTGCGCATAGGCGTCCGCCGTCATGGCGTCTGGCTTTTTCCATTCATCCAGGGTCTTCAAGCCCGCCACTGCCGCGTCACGCGCCTTGGTCTGCGCGTCCGGCGTTTGCAGCGCTTTGTCTCCCTGCCCGACGTAGAACGCTTGCGCGCGGGCCACATAGGCCTCGAGGCGCCCCTGGGTGTCAACCTTGTCGCCGAGGGCGATCATCTTGTCGGCGTACTCGATAGTCCCCGCGAAATTCTTCAGCGCGTAATCGGTCAGATAATAGTCGCGGTAAATGTACGGCATCAATGTGGAGTTGGGATATTGCTTGACGAATGCATCCAGCTTCGCCACTTTTTCCTGAGGATTCGGCGCCGAATCCGCATCCTTGTACGCGTTGTACTCGGCTAGTGTGTAGGTAGGCTTCTGCTGCGCTGCCGCCTGCGGCGCGGCCCACAATTTTCCGGCGCCCGATCCCACACCGATCGCGACCCACAACAGACCGGCGCCCATTACCATCCACTTTCGCATCATCGGCTTCCAGCCTCCTCGGCAAATTTCTCTAAACCAGAGACAGAGATATCATGCAGGATTATCCATCGGTTCAAAGCTCTCGGATTATAGGGAATCCTACTGCGCGGTGCAAGCGTCAATCCCTCCGAATTCTTCGCCCGGCTAACAGGCCCCCGAGTGACCCAACTTCCCCGATCTCTGATGCTATGATGTAAATATCCCGGAAAAGGAAGTCCATTGCAACTGTGGAGTGCCGGAATCTGACGGAGGTTCGATGACTGCTGGTCTGATCGATCGTGAAACCACGCTTGCCGGCCGCGTCGCTCTCGTGACTGGCGGCAGCGGAGGAATTGGTTTGGCGATTGCCCGCCGTCTGGGCCAGATGGGCGCGCGCGTATCCATCTGCGGGAGAAATCCATCGAAGCTGGATCGCGCCGCGGCGGATCTTCGCGCCGCCGGCATCGAGGTCTTGGTTTCGGAAGCCGACGTGACTCGGCAAGATCAGATCGCAAGCCTGGTCCGGAAAACACAGCAGACCTTCGGACCTATCGATATCCTCGTGAACAACGCGGGCATCGGCATGTTCGGCCCGTTCCAGGACAAGAGCGAAGCGGACTGGGATGCTGTTGTGGATACGAATTTGAAATCCGTGTTTCTGGTGAGCCGCGAGGTCGCGCCGGAAATGATTCGCCGGGAAACGGGCCACATCATCAACATCAGCTCTCTCGCCGGAAAGAACACGTTCGCCAACGGAGCCATCTACTGCGCATCGAAATGGGGACTCCTGGGCCTGACCGGCTGCATGGCGGAGGATCTGCGCGCGCACGGAATCCGCGTGAGCGCCATCTGTCCGGGTTCGGTGGCCACGGATTTTTCCGGACAGGGCGCCAAGGACCCGGCAAAAATGCTGCAGCCTGAAGACGTGGCGCACGCGGTGGCGGCGCTGTTGACGCAGGCGCCGGGCAGCTTCATCAGCGAAGTGCAGATTCGTCCCACGCGGAAGCCGTAGTTAGGTCATTCCCTGCGCCTCTTTGGCGAGAACATGGCCTCGGTCGGGCAAACCCCTTCACGCGAAGCGAGCGCCGGGGGCGCGGAGAAACCCTCCCGCAACATTCCTCTTGACAATAGTCGTTACAACGACTATTGTTGTCGCATGATTCCCAAGCGTTCCAGCCGCAAAATCAAGCGCGCGGCACAGCCGGACCTCGAAGCGCAGGTCTTCGTCAGCGTGCTCCGCACCGCCGATCTCCTGGCCCGCGGCGCCGAGGCCTTGCTCAAGCCTGCCGGCCTTTCCGCGGCGCAATACAACATCCTGCGCATTCTGCGCGGCGCCGGCGAACACGGCCTGGCCTGCAACCAGATCGGCGAGCGCCTGATCTCCCGCGATCCGGACATGACCCGCCTGCTGGACCGCATGGAGTCGCGCGGATGGATTGCCCGCGCGAGGGAAGAAAAGGACCGGCGCATTGTAAAAACGCGCATCACGCCGGAAGGGCTGCGGATTCTGGCCGGACTGGACGCGCCCGTCCGGGAACTGCACCGCCGGCAATTGCGCCATCTTCCCGCCAAGCAACTCCGGCAATTATCCCTGCTCTTGGAGCGCGCCCGCGCCCATGCGGAATCGCAGGATTCGACGGAATAATCTTTATTGAGGCCAATATTTTTCAGCTATTTTTCCCCAATCAAAACCGCAATTTAAGGAGGAACGAACATGAACTCAACAGTGACCGCAACATCGCAAATCATAAAGCCCGCTGAGTGGACGATTGACCCGGCCCATTCGGCGGCGCACTTCAGCGTGCGGCACCTCATGATTTCCAACGTGCGCGGCGAATTCAGCAAACTCGCAGGCAACGTGATTCTCGACCCGGCCGATCTGACCCGGTCGACCGTCGAGGTCAGCTTGGACACTTCGTCGGTCAATACGCGAGAACCGCAGCGGGACGAACATCTTCGCAGCGCCGATTTCTTCGATGTCGCAAATTATCCTTCCATGACGTTCCGCTCGAAACGCATCACGTCCGCAGGCCCGGAACGTTTCAAACTGGCCGGAGACCTGACCATTCGCGGCGTAACCAAGGAAGTTACTTTCAATGTGGAAGGCCCGACCCCGTCGGTCATAGACCCGTGGGGCAATATAAGGTCCGGCGTCGTGGCCACCGCAAAAATTAACCGCAAGGATTTTGGGCTGGTATGGAACGCATTGATCGAAGGCGGCGGGGTCGTGGTGGGCGACGAAGTTTCGATCACTATCGAAGCCGAATTGATTCAAAAAGCCTCTATACCCGCCGGAAATTAAATACCGCCCCAGGCCTTTCCGGGCCGACTTTGAAATGGCCGGATGGACTAGCTCATCCGGCCATTCTTGTTCAAGATAAAGGCCAGACTCAGCGAAGCAAGAGCAGGTTTGGAAAATGGAAAAGTCGGCGGTTCCCCCCTACTCGCGAATTGCCTAGGCGGCGTAACTACCCTGCCGGAATGGCTTCGCCGGTGCAAATAGGAACGATACCGACGTAATTTGTTGGAGAGGATCAATTTTTTGGGAACTTGGGGAAACCTATCTTCCCTACTTGTATCTAATAGACCAAATGAATGAAACGCTCCAATTCGTGGTCCGGCACGGCTATTTGCTGGTGTTTGCCTGGGTTTTCATCGAACAGGCCGGCCTGCCGATTCCCTCTGCGCCATTGCTTCTGGCCGTGGGAGCGCTTTCGGGCATGCACCAGATGAACCTGGGAGTCGCGATCACGATCGCGGCGTTTGCAGCCGTTGCGAGCGATTCGATCTGGTATCAAATCGGCCGGCAAAAAGGCGTCCGAGTGATTCAACTGGTCTGCAGGATCTCGCTGGAGCCCGATTCCTGCGTGCGCCGGACGCAGGTCAGCATTGGGCGCAACGGCGCGGGCGTCCTGCTGGGCGCCAAGTTTATTCCCGGGCTCAACGCGATGGCCGCGCCACTGGCCGGGATCATCCGCATGGGGTGGCAAAAATTCTTGCTGTACGATTTAGCTGGAGCGCTTCTTTGGGTGGGCATCTACACCGGTACCGGATACGCGTTCAGCGGCGAACTGGAACGAGTCGCGGCGCACGCGGCCTCTCTGGGAGAGTGGCTTCTGGTGCTCGTGCTGGCGGGTTTCGCGGGCTATATTCTATGGAAATTCTATAAACGCAAAAGATTCCTGCGCCACTTGAGGATCGCCCGCATTACGCCCGAGGAACTTAAAGGGAAAATCGACGCGGGCGAGGACGTTATCATTGTCGATCTGCGCCACGCCCTCGAATTCCAGGCGCAGCCAGAAACCATTCCCGGAGCCATGCACATGGATGCCGCGGAACTCGAAGAGGCGACCGAAGCCATTCCTCGCGATCGCGAAATTGTTTTATTTTGCGCGTGCCCGAATGAAGTGACGGCCGCGCGGCTGGCTCTATTATTGCGCAACCACGGAATCACGCGAATCCGCCCTCTCGCCGAGGGCTATGAAGGCTGGCGCAGCCGCGGTTTTCCGCTGCGCCTGGCGCGGGAGAATCCGGCCGCCGTGCAGGACGAGCCTAAGCCACTGCCGGCCGAAAGCTAGAGAACCTGCGTGGCAACTGCTAAGAAGTTACACAAGCTCTAGAGCCTTGGCAGGACGATGCCTTGCTGGGCCTGGTATTTCCCCTTCTTGTCCTTGTAGGAAATTTCACAGGGCTCGTCGGATTCGAAGAAAAGCACCTGGCATAGACCCTCGTTGGCATAAATTTTTGCGGGCAGCGGCGTGGTGTTGCTGATTTCCAGCGTGACGAAGCCTTCCCATTCGGGTTCAAACGGCGTCACGTTCACGATGATCCCGCAGCGCGCATAGGTGGACTTGCCCAGGCAGATCGTCAGGACATTGCGCGGGATGCGAAAGTACTCGACCGAGCGTCCCAGCGCGAACGAATTCGGCGGAACGATGCACACCTCTCCCGTGAACTCGACCAGGGACCTCGGGTCAAAATGCTTGGGATCGACGATCGTCGAGTTTACGTTCGTGAAAATGCGGAATTCATCGGCGACGCGAAGATCGTAACCGTAGCTGGAAACCCCATAGCTGATGACGCCTTCCCGGATCTGCCGGTCATGGAACGGCTCTATCATCTTATGTTCCAGCGCCATCTTGCGAATCCAACTATCCGGCTTCACCGACATTCAGGGCCTCCTGGGCAACATTTAGGGGTACACGCGCCCTTCACCGAGCGCGTACCGCGCAAGCAAAGACGCGCATCTTAACCGAGCGCGTCCAGCTTGACAACCCGCAACTCCATGTCTAGCATAGCTTGCCGTCGAAAAGCGGGAGGCTGTTGTGATTAAGCTGGATATCGTGAATGCGGTGGTAAATAAAACCGGCGTGAGCCGGACCAAAGCGGAGCAGGCCGTCGAGACCGTTTTCGGGGCCATGAAGACCGCCCTGGGCAAAGGCGAGCGCATCGAACTGCGCCGCTTCGGCGTGTTTAACGTGCGCCCCCGCAAAACCGGCATCGGACGAAATCCTCGCACCGGCCAGGAAGTCAGCATTCCACCCGGAAAGGCCGTGCGTTTCAAGCCGGGCAAAGAATTGCAGGCTCTCTGAGTTCGCGTGCGCATCGCGCGATGGATTCGCGGCACATTCCCTGCAAACCGCCTGAAAATTGATCCTTGTGGGTCGCGACATCAGCCGCGACATCAAGAGACGAGGAAAATTCGGGCTTCAGCCATTGGTGGCCCAACAAGTTTGGGTGCCGGATCATTTGCGAGACACCTTCTAATCATACTTGCGTTCCCGTGCACTTGTTCGCGCATCCAATCTTTCATGAACGGACTTCTTTCATGAGCAACCCCGGCAACTTCGAATCGGCGCCCGTTGAAACACTTGCTCCCGTCGTGGATACGTGGGAATTGCAGCCGAACACGTACTGGGAAAACCGGCAAGCGCGGCAGCGTCGCAAATCTCTCGCTATTGCCGTGTTGCTGTTCCTGCTAACGGTGATTTCCACCCTGGCAGTGGGAGCGCAATTTGCCTCCGCCTACGCTTCCGGGCAATCGCCTGATTTCAACGATTTTTTCTCGACGTACACGACGCTGCTCGCGCATCCGCAGCTTTTGCTGGCCGGGGTTCCATTTGCCTTCACCCTGATCGGCATCCTGCTCGCCCACGAATTGGGACATTTTTTCGCGTGCCGCTACTATGGAATTTCCGCCAGCTATCCCTATTTCATTCCCGCGCCCACGCTGATTGGAACCCTCGGCGCATTCATCCGCATTCGTTCTCCCATCCACAATCGCAAGGCGCTGTTTGACGTGGGCCTCGCGGGGCCCGTCGTGGGATTTTTTTTTGCGATCCCGGCGCTGGCCATTGCCGTGATGTACTCGAAGGTGATTCCTTTTTCAGAAGCGCACGCCTCGATTGTCTTTGGACAACCGGTCGCGTTACAGATTTTCGCGGCGATTCTGCGGCCCGGCGTGCCGGCAGGCGATTTGCTGCTGCATCCGATCGGGCGCGCCGCCTGGGTCGGATTGTTTGCGACGGCGTTGAACCTGCTCCCGGGCGGGCAGCTCGACGGCGGACACATCCTGTATTCGGTGGCCAGCAAACATCACAAGAAAATCACGATGGGTGTCGCGCTGCTATTGGTTCCTCTCGGCTATTTTTTCTGGAGGGGCTGGATCCTGTGGTCCATCCTGCTGCTGGCGATCGGTTTCCGCCATCCGCCGCTGCTGAATCATTGGGAGCAACTCGATCGCAAGCGCCTGGTATGGGCCGGCATCGCCGTCCTCATTTTCGTTCTGTGTTTCATGCCCATGCCGGTGCTGATCCGGTAGGGATTTGTCCTGCGGAAATTTACGACCGCCGTGATTGTGCGGCAACCTGATTTTGCGCTGCCCGTAGTCCCGGAGGGAGGATACACCTGGGGAATTTTCGGGCCAAGCGCAGCGGGCAGTTTAAAACAAACTCAACGGGTCCACGTCCACCAATACGGCCTTTTGCGGAATCTCTTTTTCTTCGCTGAACGCCAGCAAATCCGCAAGGACGCGCGTGAGCTGCGCGCGCTTGGGGGCTTTCAGCAAGAACTGGAAGCGGTACTCTTTCTTCAGCCGCGCCAGCGGCGCCGCGGCCGGGCCCAGGACTTTCACGCCGCACGATTCCTGCGGGGCGAGAAACGCCGAAAGCTGGCGCGACCACCGGATGGCATTTTCGATTTTTGTGTCGCGCACCAGAATGCTGGCCAGCGCCGTGAACGGCGGGTAGTGCAGCAAACGCCGGAATTGCAATTCCCTCTCGAAAAACGCGAGATAATCCTGCCGCGCGGCGAGCTGGATCGCATAGTGCTCGGGATAATACGTTTCGACCAGAACTTCGCCGGGCAGCGCGCCGCGCCCGGCGCGCCCGGCAACCTGCGTCAGAAGCTGAAACGTGCGCTCGGCGGCCCGAAAATCCGGCAGACTGAGCTGCGAATCCGCGGAAACGACTCCCACCAGCGTGACGCGCTGAAAATCGTGGCCTTTCGCAACCATCTGCGTGCCGACGAGGATGTCGATTTTCCCGGACGCAAAATCGCCCAGCACCTGCTGGTAGGCGCGCTTGGTGCGGACCGCGTCGCGATCCAGGCGGGCGACTTTGGCGTCGGCGAATTTTTCGCGGAGTTTTTCCTCGAGCTGCTCGGCGCCCGCGCCGAAAAAATAGACGTGTTCGGAAGCACACTTGGGACAGGTCTTCGGCACGCGCCGCGTGAAGCCGCAGTAATGGCATTCCAGGCGGTCGCGCTGCTTGTGATAGGTCAGCGAGATGCTGCAATTCTCGCACTGAATTCCCGCGCCGCACGAACGGCAGATCACGAACCACGAATATCCGCGCCGATTGATGAGGATCAGGGACTGCGTTCCTTCGGCCAGGCGCGCGCCGATCGCTTCGGCGAGTTTAGAGGAAAGCGCTCCCGCCTTGTGAGTCGCCTTGAAATCCTCGCGCAGGTCCACGATTTCCACGGGCGCGAGAGGGCGGTTTTCCACGCGCGAATCCAGCTGTAGCAGATGATATTTCCCCGAACGCGCGTTCTGAAAACTTTCCAGCGACGGGGTCGCCGAGCCCAGCAGCGCGACCGCGCCTTCCAGTTTTGCGCGCACGATGGCCACATCGCGCCCGTGATACCGCGGCGTCTCTTCCTGCTTGTAGCTCGCCTCCTGCTCTTCATCCACGACAATAACGCCCAGATTTTCCAGCGGCGCAAAAACAGCAGAGCGCGTTCCGACCACCACTCGCGCCTCGCCGCGCCTCACGCGCCACCATTCCCGCGCGCGCTCCACTTCCCCGAGCGCGCTGTGCAGCACGGCTACGCCAGGCCCGAGCCGCGCGCGGCACAGCCGCCCCACCCACAGCGTCAGCGCAATTTCCGGAACTAGTATCAGCGCCGTTTTATTCCGCGCCAGCGCCGCTTCCACCGCCCCAAGATATACTTCGGTCTTTCCGCTGCCGGTGACTCCATAGAGCAGGCCCACCTGAAAGGCGCCCGAATCGATCCAGCTTTTGATTTCGCCAAGCTCGCGTTCCTGATCCGCGTTGAGGATGTTGGAAGGCGGCGTGTAATCGACTTCGAACAAATCTTCTTCGACCGCCAGCGGTTCTTCCCAACTCTTCAATTTTTCCTGGCGGATCATGCGCTCGATCAGGGAGCGCGAAACCTTGGCGAGTTTCGCCAGCGTGGGCAGCGGCAACGGGCCGCGCTCCTCGGCCAGCACGTGAAAGATGCGGGCCTCTTTTTCCGTCAGCGATTCCGGCGCCGCGTCGGCCGAGGAAGATTGTTCGCCGCTCGCCGAATTCCACGCGACGATCTTTTGCATTCGCGCGGTGCGGTGCACGGCGACACTACGCGCCTCGAGTTGCCGGCGCCGCAGCAACCGCTCGGCGGCGGCTTCCCCGCCCGGCAGCTTGCGCAGACGGTCCGCGCGAACCGGGCGATCCTCGATCTTCATGAGCGAGAGCAGCGCGAGTTCCGCAATTTCGGCCTCGGTGCGATTCCCCGCCGCATCAAGTTCCGCGCGCCGCGCGCGTCCCGCATCGGTCAGCAGGAGTTCCCGCTCGTGGCGCAGATCGATCTGCGGCGGCAGCATCGCGCGAAACACTTCTCCGGGCGGCGCCACGTAATATCCGGCCACCCAGCGTCCCAGCTCCAGAAGTTTCGGCGGCAGCGAAGGAATCGGGTCGAGCGCTTCGACAATTTCCTTCACGTTCTTCACGCGCTCGGGATCGGGCCGGCGCACGGAAACGGCGGTGACCACTCCGGTCATGGCGCGATTGCGGAACGGAACCAGCACGCGGCTGCCCTCGAAGACCGAACCCGCGAGGCGCTCGGGAATCGCATACGTAAACAGCGAACGCAACGGGACCGGCAGCGCGACTTCGCAATAAGTGAGGGACATGTGCGGAAGATAGTGTAGCAGCAGAAGCCTGCCAAGGACCTGCGGGGGTCAGAGGTCAAGTGGCACAGGCTTCACAGGCTGCGGAAAAAAGGCTTTGAAAGCACTCAGGGGTTAAAACCCCTGAAGAAATAAAGACCTTTACGTCGCGGCTGAAGCCGCGACCCACAAACATTTCGGCCTTTTTCCGCAGCCTGTTCAGCCTGTGCGGTTTAGATTTTCCAACGAGCGGAACATCGCACAGACTGAAGCCTGTGCCACCAAAAACTGCCGCGAGTTGCGACGCATAAGAACCGCGCGCAAAAAAACGAGGCCCGCAGCCGTCACCGCGAAGGCTTTTTCACCTTCAGGCCCAAATGCGCCATGACCTTCTGCAAGTCCTTCCAGACTTCGCTTTTTGCGGCGGGATTCCGCAGCAGGTAGGCGGGATGATACGTGGCCATCAGCTTCGTGTTTCGGAAATCGAACCAGTTGCCGCGGAATCGCGAAATCGGCTCCTTGGTTTTCAATAGCGCCTGCGCGGCGGTCGCGCCCAGGCACACGATCGCTTTCGGAGCGATCACGTCGAGCTGGCGGAACAAATACGGCGAGCAGGTCGCGACTTCGTCGTCCTCGGGCTTGCGATTTTCCGGCGGGCGGCACTTCACGACGTTGCAGATGTAAACATCCTCGCGCGCCAGGCCCATGGCCTCGATCATTTGCGTGAGCAATTTCCCGGCGCGCCCCACGAACGGCAGCCCCTGGATATCTTCGTCGTGTCCCGGCCCTTCGCCGACGAACACTAGTTCGGCGCGCGGGTTGCCCGTACCGAAGACAATCTTGTTTCGCTGTTTGTGCAAACGGCAGCGCGTGCATTCGCCCAGATTTTCGCGGATGAGTTCGAGCGTGTCGCCTTCGACGCGGTCCAGAACCTCAAACATCGAAGGCGGATTGAGGATCGGAAGCTCGGGAACGGAAAGCGCCGGACTCGGCGCGGCCGGAGCAACAACCACTTGCGGCACGCTTACGGATGCGGCGGCGGCCTCAGCCGCGCGCGGCTTTGTAGTACGCTTTCCCATGCTCCTCCGGTCCGAATAAAACTCGCCAAGATCTAAATCGTTATAGTAGCGAAGCCAGGCTTCCAGTTTTTCGCGAGGTGTTTGTGTGAGGGGAGAATCCATCTCGAAGGTCAGCGCGCCCGCTGAGGTTCGGAAATTTGGGGCGCCGGACTTCGCAGCGCGCGAAGCTGGTCGAGAATACGGTGCGCCGCGTCGATCTTGGGCATCCGCGGAAAAGCCTTCTCGCTGCCGTCGCGGGCGTAGAGCGTGATGACGTTGGTGTCGTGATCGAATCCCGCGCCCTCGGCGGTCACGTCATTGGCGACGATCAGATCCGCCTGCTTCGATTCCAGCTTGGCGCGCGCGTGCCGCGCCACGTCGGTCGTTTCCGCGGCAAATCCGATGATAATCCGGTCGCCTTTGCCGCGCGCGGCGTCGGCCAGTATGTCGGGAGTGGATTCCAGTTCCAGCGTCAGGTGTTCGCCGGTGCGCTTGATTTTTTGGGTCTGCGGAGAAACCGGCCGGTAATCAGCCACGGCTGCGGCCATGATCAGCGCTGTGGCGCCCGGGAAATGTTCAAGCACGGCGCGGTGCATCTGCTCGGTGCTGCGAACGGAAACCAACGTAACGCCCTGCGGAGGATCGAGCCGCGTCGGGCCGCTGATCAGGATCACGCGCGCGCCGCGGCGCGCGGCCGCCTGCGCCAGCGCATAGCCCATTTTCCCGGAGGATCGATTGGTGAGATACCGCACCGGATCCAGGTCTTCACAGGTCGGCCCCGCGGTAACGACGACGGTTTCATTCCGCAGGTCGTGCTCGATTCCCAGCCTCGCGCACACCGCCTGCGCGATCGCGTCGACGCCCGCAAGCCGTCCAGCGCCGGTCATGCCGCAGGCAAGGTAGCCTTCCTCGGGTGGAACCACGTGAACGCCGCGCGCGCGCAGCATCTCGATATTTTCCTGCGTCGCCGCATGTTCCCACATGTTGACGTTCATTGCGGGAGCCACGACCACGGGCGCCGTGGTGGCCAGATAAAGCGTGGTCAGAAAATCGTCGGAAATGCCGCGAGCCATCTTCGCGATCACGTTCGCGGTGGCCGGCGCCACGACCAGCAGGTCAATGCGCTGCGCGACGGCAATATGCTCGATCGCGCTTTCCACGTTGGCGCCCGCGGACTCGCCGCCGAACATTTCGGTGATTACTTTTTGTCCGGTGAGCGCCGCGAACGTGAGGGGCGTGATGAATTCCCGGGCGCTGTGGGTCATCACCACTTGCACGTCGATGCCTTCCTGCTGGAGCCTGCGCACCAGTTCGGCGGCCTTGTAGGCCGCCACGCCTCCGGAAACACCGAGTGCGACACGCATGAATGCCTCTCGGCGCGTTACTCCTTGCGCCGCTTTCCTTCCTTGTCCTCGGTCTCGCCCGGGATTACGGGCAATTGATATTCGAGGACGCCCGCCCTGAGCTCCTCGACCGCCACTCGAGTGGGTTTATGGGACCGCGGATTCGCCACCAGCGGCATGGCTCCCAACATCAACTGCCTTGCCCGCCGCGCCGCGATCACGACGAACGCGAACTTGCTTTCCGGTGCCTGGCTCTCAACCGTCATGAGATGGTTATCCTCCAAAAGATTCCAGAATCTTGCGTGCGCGTTCACTCAAACAACTTCGCAAACAACGAGCCGCCACCGTGATCGCCTGCACTTCGCGCCCGGCGCGCTCCACATCGTCATTCACCACGAGAAAATCATACTCCGTATAACGCTGCATTTCCTGCTGGGCCCGATCGAGCCGCCGCTGGATCGCTTCCTCCGGATCCTGATCGCGCGTTCGCAGCCGCCGTTCGAGTTCGTCCCTGGCCGGCGGAAGAATAAAAATGGCCACCGCGGAGGGCAATTTCCTTTTTACCTGCTCGGCGCCCTGCACGTCAATTTCCAGGACCAGATCGAGGCCCTTGCGTTGCGCCTCCTCCAGCCACCGGCGCGGCGTGCCGTACCGGTGCTTTCCGAAGACTCGCGCATATTCCAGAAATTCGCCCTGGGCCGCCATGCGTTCAAATTCGGCTTCGGATACAAAATCATACCATTTTCCGGCGCTTTCCGTGGCCCGGGGCGGCCGCGTGGTGCAGGAAATGGAAAACATCGTGCCCGGCACTTCCAGCATCTTCAAAACGAGCGTGGATTTTCCAGAGCCGGACGGCCCGGAAACGATAAACACGAGCGGCTGCTGTGCCTGTGCGATGGTCATTCGATGTTAAGCGCCTGTTCGCGGAGTTTCTCGATGTCGGATTTGACTTCCAAGGCCAGAGTGGTAATCGCCAGGCCTTCGGACTCGACGCCGGAGGTTTTGGAAAGCAGCGTATTCGCTTCGCGCTGCATTTCCTGGAGCAGAAAATCGAGCTTCTTGCCGGTTTCACCCGCGCCGGCCAGCAGTTTTTGAAATTGCTCGACGTGGCTGTGCAGCCGTGCGAGTTCCTCGCTTACGTCGCCGCGCTCGGCCAGCAGTGCGGCTTCCTGGGCCAGGCGCGCCGGATCGATCTGCACGCCGCTCAGCAAATCCTTTAACCGCTCCGCAAGGCGCCGCGCAAACGCGGGGCGAACCTCGACTAAGAGCGCCTCAATCTGCTTCGTGCGCGATGAAATTCGCCCAAGAATCCCGTGCATCTCCGTGGTCAGCGACTCCCCTTCGACGCGGCGCATGGTCTCCATGCGTTGCAGCGCTTGCTCCAGGCACTCATCGATCTGCGCGCCAAGTTTTTCCTGCACTTCCTCGCTCTGCAAATCGCCGGCCGCGCCGGGGGCGGCCACCACGCCCGGCAACCGCAACAGGGCGATCAGGTCCGGCTCGGTCTTGACGCCGAATTCGCGCCGCAATTGCTCCACGGCCTTCATGTAGGCCGCAGCGACTTCCCGGTGGACCTCAATGCCCGCCGCGCCGGAGGTTTCGTAGTACACGTTCACGTCGACGTGGCCGCGGCGGATGCGGTCCCGCAGCGCCTGGCGGATGCGCGATTCAAACACTTCGAAGCCGTCGGGCATGCGGAGATGCAGGTCCAGGAACCGGTGATTCACGCTTCGCAAATTGATTCGCAGCAGCAGCGCCATTGCGCTCGACGCGCGCCTGCGCGAATCCCGTCATCGAATGAATTCCTTCGGTTTTCATCGCCGCCTTCATCGCTTGGCCCCCGGTCCGGGAGTGGATGCGGGAGCCGCCACATCGTCGGTATCGGCAAACTGCATTTCGTACAGGCGGGCGTAGATTCCGCCCCGCGCGAGCAGTTCCTGGTGCGTGCCTGTTTCCGCGATGGTTCCGTCTTCCAGCACAATAATTTTGTCGGCGCGGCGGATGGTCGAGAGCCGGTGAGCGATCACAAACGCCGTTCGGCCCATCATCAGGTTGGAAAGCGCGCGCTGCACCAGCATTTCGGATTCGGAATCAAGCTCCGAGGTCGCTTCGTCCAGAATCAGGATCGGCGAATCCTTCAAAATGGCGCGCGCGATGGCAATCCGCTGCCGCTGGCCTCCGCTCAAGCGCTGGCCGCGGTCTCCCAGCATCGTCTGATACCCTTGCGGCAATTCGAGAATAAACTCGTGCGCCAGCGCGGCCTTCGCCGCCGCTTCCACGCGGTCTTGCGGAAGCCCCGGCCGGCCGTAGCAGATATTGTTCCAGACCGTATCGTTGAACAGAATGGTTTCCTGCGTCACGATGGCCATCTGTTCGCGCAGCGAGCGAATCGTGACTTCCCGGATGTCCATTCCGTCGATGCGCAGCGCGCCCGAAGTGACCGGATAAAAGCGCGGCAATAAATTGACCAGCGTGGTCTTTCCCGCGCCGCTCGATCCGACAATGGCGATCACTTCTCCGGCTCGCGCCGTCAGCGAGACATCCCGCAGGATGGGAGTTTCCGGATCGTATCCGAAACCCACGTGATCGAATTCCACGCCTTGCGAGAACGTAGGCAGCGCGGGCACGCCGGGTTCGACGGCAGGCTCCTCGGCAAGGTTGATGTACTCGAATGCCTTGGCCGTCGCTCCGAAAGCCTGCTCGAATTGCTGGTAAACGGTGCCCAGGCCCTTCACCGGCTCGTAGGACTTGAACAGCGCGTACACAAAGGTGACAAAGAGCCCCGCGGTCATCGCTCCCAGCTTGATTTGCACGCGCGCGTACATCAGCACCAGCACAATCACGACCGCGCCCAGGAAATCCATCGACGGAGACGTGGCCACGACCGAGCGAATCCATCGCACGTTCTCGCGCAGCAGGCGATGCGCCGATTGCTGAAACTTTGCCGATCTCGAAATCCTCCATCCCGAACGCTTTCACCACGCGGTTCCCGCTGACCGTTTCCTGCAGGATCTGGCTCAGCTCGCCGATTCCGGCCTGGATCTTTTCCGTGGATCGCCGGATCTTCCTGCCCAGCGTCCTGCACCGGCCAGACGACCAGCTGGAAGCAGCACGACCGAACCCAGGGTCATCTTCCAGTTGGTGAGCGAACAAAACCACCAGCAAAAAAAAAAGCGTGAAAACATGCCGGAAACCCAGGGACAGATACTCCGAAAATGTGTTGCGCACGCGCTCCACGTCGTTGATCACCGTGGACATCACGCGCCCGGTCGGATGGTGCTGGAAAAAGCCGATGGGCTGGCGGATGATCTTTGCGTAAATATGATTCCGGAAATCGGTGACGCCCGCGATTCCCGCGTACTGCACCAGCAGGTTGCCGGCAAATTCCGATACGCCCTTCCCGATGAAAACAACCAGAATGGCGATGGCAAAAACAGTTCCGACACTGTGAATGCTGGGAGGGAGAAAAGAGTTCAGGTAAATCGCCGTGTGCGTGAAGGGATTTTGAAACAGGAAGAGCCGGTTATCGGGAGCGCCGGGTTTCAGCACGCGGTCAAAAATCGGCGTAATGAGCAGCGCGATCAGGCCTTCGCCGAGCCCGACCAGGGAAAGGCACACGACGCCCGCGATAAGCCGAAACTTATACGGCTTGATGTAGTGCAATAACCGGCGAAATTCTTCGCTTTTCTTCAATGAAATTCCAGGTCCCCCGGAAGCCCCACGCAATTGCGAGCTAAGGTACGCTACGAATCGCCTGCTTGTTTGTCAAGCCGCGCGGGATTTGTAGCGACAGGCAGGAGCGCCTGACCTACTTCGCCAGATCGCGGTGCACGACTTTGCAAGAATATTTGTGCTTCTGCAGCGTCTTGCACACGGCTTCCGCCATCATCACCGAGCGATGCCGTCCGCCCGTGCAGCCGAACGCAATCGTCAGATAACTCTTCCCTTCCCGGATATAGTGCGGGATCAAATAAATCAGCAATCCCTCGACGCGGCGCAGGAATTCCCCAGTTTGCGGAAACGAACGGATGTAGCGCGCCACGCGCGGGTCGCGGCCCGAATATTTTCGCAGCTTCGGAATAAAGTGGGGATTGGGCAGGAAGCGCACGTCGAAGACCAGATCCGCTTCCGGAGGAATGCCGTACTTATAGCCGAAGCTCACGACCGAAACCATCATCGGCCGGCGGTCGGTCTTCTGGAATCGGTGGGTGATGAACTGGCGCAACTCGTGAACGTTAAATTTAGTGGTGTCGATGACCACATCGGCGAGTTTCCGGATCGGCTCCATCAGCACGCGCTCGCGGCGCAGGCCTTCCAGCACCGGCCGGTCGTGCCCCAGCGGGTGCGGCCGCCGCGTCTCGCTGAACCGGCGGAGCAGGGCCTCCTCGCTCGCATCGATGAAGACGAGTGTCGCGGGATTTTCAGCGCGCAACTCGCGCAGGATGGCCGGAAGCTGCTCGAGTTGCCCGCCCTCGCGCGCATCCACCAGCAGCGCGGCGCGCTGAATTTCTCCGCCGGCCTGCATGTGCAATTCGCTGAACGTGGGGATCAACGCGACGGGCAGATTGTCGACGCAGTAGAAACCCAAGGTCTTCAAATGTTTTGAGAACGGTGCTTTTGCCCGAGCCGCTGAGCCCGGTGAGGATCACCAGTTGCCGGGCGTCGCGCGCGGATCGGCGCTTCACTGAGCGCCGGCCTAAACCTTTACCCGGCGCTGGTGCGTGCTGGGAATGCGGAGGTCTTCGCGGTATTTGGCCACGGTGCGCCGGGTCACGTGAATTCCGGCATCGTCGAGTTTCTTGGCGATCAGGTCGTCGGTCAGCGGGTGAGCGGTGTCTTCTTCCTCGATCATTTTTTTCACCACCCGCTTCAGGGTCTGCAGCGACATGTTGTTGCCTTCGGGACCGTTGACCGATTCCGAAAAGAACGATCGCAACTCGACGACGCCCTGCGGAGTATGCGCGTACTTGCTCGATACCGCGCGGCTCACCGTCGAAGGATGCACGCCGACTTCCTCGGCCACTTCCTTGATCATCATCGGCTTGAGCTGGTCGGCGCCGTGATCGAGGTAATCGGCCTGGCGTTGAATGATGATCTGGCAGACGCGCAGGATGGTGTGCTTGCGCTGCTCGATGCTCTTCATCAGCTGCAGCGCGGCGGTAAAACGTTCCTTGACGTAATTGCGGACCTCGCGGTCGGCGGCGTCCCGCGCCAGCAGCCGCCGGTAGACGGGCGAAAGGCGCAACTGCGGCACGTCGTCATCGTTCATGAAGACTTGCCACTGGTCGTCCACCTTGCGGAAATAAACGTCCGGCTCGACCAGGCGCGGCTGCGTCTTGTTGTAGCGCAGGCCGGGGCGCGGATCGAGCTTCTTGATGACGTCCACGGCGCGCTTCACCAGTTCCACGGGGCGATTAAGCGCCCGCGCGATTTCCTTCAACTGGTTGGCCTGCAGCAGCCGCGCCAGCGGCGTTTCCGGATTGAGTTCCTCGGCTTCGCTCGCCGCCAGCGGGCGCTTCGGCAGGCATTCGGAAACAATCTGCTGCGCCAGTGTGTTTTGCCCGTCCAGGGTGCGCAGCTGCGTCAGCAGGCATTCGCGCAGGTTGCGCGAGGCCACGCCCAGCGGATCGAATTCCTGCACGACCGCCAGAGCCTCCTCGACGTCTTCCATCGAGTATTTGCCGTTTTGCGAAATCTCCTCGAGCGAAGCGTTCAAGTAGCCGTTCTCGTCCAGGTTGCCGATGATCGCGTCCGCGATCTCGCGCACCACGTCGTTGCAAACCGTCACGCTCAATTGCCAGGTGAGATGTTCGGCAAGGCCCTGCGCCGAGGAAAGGAATTTATCGAACGACGGGCGCTCGATGGTCTCTTGTTCGCCGCGTTCCGGGTTGCCGCCGCCGCTGTCCAGATATTGGTTGAAAAAGGAGGCCACGTCGAAATCTTCAAACGGACTGGGAGGCTCTTTCTCGGGGACTTTTTCCGTTTCCGCTTTCAGGAAGGCTTCCGTGCTGTAGTCTTCGCTGGTGACCGGGTCTTCGGACAATTCCTCCAGCACCGGGTTCTCGACCATTTCCTGATTGATCATTTCCCGAAGCTCGAGGCGGTTCAGCGCCAGCACGCTCACCATCTGGACCAGGCCAGGGGTAAGGATCTGCTTCTGCGCGACCCTCAGGTGTAGTTTTGGCTGCAGCCAGCTCATGGGCGTCAATTCAAACGGAAATGATCTCCAAGGTACACCCGGCGGACTTCAGGATTGCCGCTCAGGTCCGCCGGAGTCCCGGCGGCAAGCACTTTGCCGTTTTGCACGATGTAGGCGCGATCGGTCACGCTCAGTGTCTCCCGCACCTGGTGATCGGTGATCAGGACCCCGATGCCCTCCAGGCTTAAATCCTTGATAATCTTTTGTATATCCACCACCGTCAACGGGTCAATCCCGGAAAAAGGCTCGTCCAGCAGGATGAACGCGGGCTCCAGCACCAGGGAACGCGCAATCTCCAGCCGCCGCCGCTCGCCGCCGGACAGCGTGTAGGCCCCGTTGTACCGAACTGTCTCCAGTTTCATCTGCGCCAACAATTCCTCAAGCCGGTCGCGCCGCTGCTCCGCCGTCAGGGGAAGCGTTTCCAGGACCGCGACCAGGTTTTCTTCAACCGTTAGCTGGCGGAAAACCGAAGGCTCTTGGGGCAAATAACTGATTCCGCTGCGGGCCCGGAGGTACATGGGGAGGTCGGTAATATCGTCCCCGTTCAAGAGGACGCGCCCGGAATCCGGCCGGGCTAAACCTACCAGAATATAAAACGTCGTTGTCTTCCCAGCGCCGTTGGGCCCCAAAAGCCCTACTATCTCGCCTTGACTGATCTCCATGTCGAGGTCATCAACGACTTTACGGCCTTGATACGATTTGCTGAGCTCGACAGCCTGGAGCTTGAGCATGCCACGTCATTTCTCGACCCGGTGAAGCGTAACGGTTTTTGATCCATCCGCCGAATCCACAACGATCCTATCATCCGCAAAATAGAAGGTCAATTGACGCCCCGTGGTCGTGTCGCCAGTTGAGCTATATAGGGTTGGGTTACCTTCGGAAAGAACGAACTTGCCTTCCGAGGCCGTGTATTCGGCGCGATTCGAGGTTCCCCGGCGGTCTTCCTGGCGGACGGCAACGTCCCCGGTGGCCACCGCGCGGGATAGTTGTTTGTTGGCATTTGCGGCATCAGTACCGGAAAAGTAGAGGTCGATCTGATCGGCTTGGATGGTTCCTTGCTCGGAATCCACTCGGGCATTTTGCTCGATCCGCGCGCGCGACTCCTGCTCCCAGTACGTCAGCAATCCTCCCCAAACATGCCCCAACTCCGCGCCCGGCTTTCCCGCACGGTTCGAATTTTGGCTGGGAGTTCGGCTATGCGTTTGCAAGGACGTCTGCCCGGGCGCGGGACTCCACGCCGCTTCCGGAAATACTCCGCGCACGCTTCCCCGGGCCACCAGCGTGTGCGAGGCGCGATCCAGCACGATGGTGTCCGCCTGGATCACCGACTGCCCCTGCCAGAGCCTCGCGCCTCCGGAGTACACGGCGTGGCCATGCAAGGTGTCGGCCACCATGTGGTCGGCGGAAACGTGCGCGGGCTCCTGCGAAAAATTGGAAACGCTTCCCGCCGCGGCGCCCAGGTCCGTGCTGAGAACGTTTCCATTGGCGCGCAGCGTGTTCGAAGCCTGCGAGAAGGTCGCGGATCGCGCGGTCGTGCGCGTGGTGGCATCGGCAAAAACCACTGAGCCATCCAGGGTGACGTCACCAGTGGCGTGATCCGCGTGGGCGCGGTCTCCCTGCCCGGTACCCTGCGCGTCGCGGAAGTGGACGTCTCCCGCCTGGTCGATCGTGGACCATTCCCCTGCATTCGAAAACTTGGCGGTAAGTTCCCGCGACGCCGTGGTCTGTTCGGGAGCGTCGCCGAGTTTGCGCGTGACTTCCACGTCACCCGAACTCACCAGTTGCTGCAGTTGATTTTGCGCGCCGAATTTCAAATTCATCTGCTTGCCGCTCATGCGCATTGTTTGCGGCACCTGCTTGCCGTTGACGAGGGAGACATTTCGCCAGTCCACGCGCGCGGGCGCGAGCGTGTTTACGCTTTCGATTTGCGTCTCCCGTGTGCGGGGATTGTTCGAAAAATGGACTTCGAGCGCATCACTTTCCACGCGCCGCGTTCCCACGCTGGAAACCGTGCTGGTGGAGTCAGCGTGACCCCGTCCGTGGCCGTCAGCAGACGCAGCAGGTTTTCAGACGTCGCCAGGTCCAGATGCAGGTGTCCTGCCTCGACCTGATCTTCGCCCGCCGGAGTGCTGCGCGTGCCTTGCGCGTTTCCGGTCGCGTCGATGGACTCGATCGATCCGTCGGGCCTCCATACCGATACCATTTCGTTCGCGGCGAGTGTGATCGGCCCGCTTCGGATCGGATTCGTGCAGTTGCGGATGCCCGCTGGCCACCATGCGGTGCGCGTGAAAGGCCGCGTCCAGAATCAGCAGCAAGTTTTCCGACGCGAAATCATACGCCGCCTGCTGCGCATGGACGTCCCCTTGCAACTGCACGGTGCGCGATTCGCGGTGAAAGGCCATCGTGTTTCCCGTCAGATGAACATTCTTTTCCGGGGATGCCGGGGACGCCGCCGCTGCTTGATTCGGGGCAGGAGACGAAGCAGAAATGTTCAGGTCCACGTCATGCATCAGGTTCAGTGTACCGCTATTGGAATCGTAAACCACGCCGATGGCGCGGCCCTGCCCGGCCGGCCAGCGAAACGTTACCGGCTTGTCCGTTCGCGATTCGCCGGAATCGCGATCAAACGAGACTCCGGAAGTCGTTACCTGAATCGCGTTCGCCTGGCCTGACGCGCCGCTATTGGCTTGCAGCCGGATTTGAACGTCTCCGCCGCAACTGATTTTTCCCGTATCCGAAATAAAATCGCACGCGCGCGTGCGCAGCGTGTCATTGCGGTCGCCCTTTTTCCCGTACACCACAATATCCACGTCTTCCAGCAGATTCCGGCTGCCTTCCTTGAATTCCGTAGTGCGCGACGCCCGAATCGTATAAATCGTGCGCTGCCCCTCGACCTTGGAATACGAAAACTCGTTCGAGCGCTGCTCGACCGAGGGCGGCACGGCGGGCGGCGCCTTCTGCGCCGCCTGTTTCTCCAGCCACACATTCCGCAGATACACCCCGGCGACGATCAGGGCGAGCAGAGCCGCCACCACCGCCGACCATCGCGCGTATCGCTGCGCTTCGCTGTTACGCATTTTCAGGGGCCTCAGGAGCTTAGAAGTTGAGTATAGGGGACGCATTGGCGGGGGACAACTGCGGGGAGGAGCGGATACGGAAGAAAAAAAGAGTAGCCCTTTAACGAAACTCTTTCCTTCGGGTACGGCCTTCAATTCAAGAACCCCGCCCTGGAGGGGCGTCAAGGACGGGGCACACCAAGTTCAACTGCAAAGCCGGGCCACCCGCCTATGATTTATTTGAACCGACCAATGGTATCCCCACTGCACCAGCAAGCCTTTGTCTGAAATCTTCCCAGTCTCTTCCATTGCGTGCGAGCAGTTCGGTCACGTCAAACCATTCTGTCGTGGTCTGAGATTCCTGAGCGAGTTTGGACATCTCCAAACCAGTCTTGGAAATAATCGTCCAGAAGTCCTTGAACCCCTTTTTCTTTGCTTTCAAGTGTGACTTCTCTGCCTCACCTGCGCGGTTGTGTGCATTACTGACATCGGTGCCGCCTTTCACTTCAATGGCCACCTTGCTATGGATTCGGCTTTCGACTTGTTCTTGTATGCACACGTCTGGGTCATGTGCCAAAGTCACGAAGACAGTGCGGCCAGAGGCATTCTTTAGGGTAAGGCGGTTAGCCTCTTTCTTCGTGACGTACTTTTTCAAAATCTCTGTGATGGCAACGAATACTTCCTGCATCGCCTTCTTGCCGATCTGTGTGTTGTTGGAGCCTTGCAATTGGGAACCGAACGTCAGTAATGGTAGTTCCCGCAAATCTCTCTCGGTGAAATTGGGTATCTGGCGCACAAGCTCTGCGAGAGGCTCAGCCATTGCTGCACAAAAATCCGGCACATGTACTTGTTGATTCTTAGACATTGTGCCCACTTCTTCCATGCTCTTGAATAGACCCATACCCGTAGCACCTTTATAGAAACCCTTTTGAGGTGCACCAAGCAAAAGACGGTAGTAGCCAATCAGTGTGGGTTTATTTTCAATCACGGCAGGAAGTGGAAACACGTATTCGTCGCGCAGCCCTGACGCCGCCAAAAGCTTCTGCACGTCGGCGGGAACATATTCGGCAGCCTGCCCCTTAACTTTGCGTTGGTCAAGGTTGCCCAGCGCATCGGCCAGAGCATCCATAAAATACTTCTTCCGTGCGGCTACAAGAAGCTGATGAAAACCAATCTGTCTTGAAGGGCCGGGTGGGTTGAAGGCACGCCGAGCAAGAACAGCGGCGAAGGCTGGGGCAGACTTTGACGGCGTTGGCTTCGCAGTTTTCAGGGTTACTCACACTTTTTGGATTTGCGGAAAACCAACCAGTAGCAATGCTGCCTTCGACTGTGGTGCGCCATCTTCCACTTTGGATCAATGATTGGTCCTTTGCGCACCTTTATAATGCAATCGCATGGCGTCAACCCAACATCGCATGCAGCGTTGATGAAGTCAATATGCGCCCACTGATACCGATGGTTGTGGACGTAATCCGTAATCTTGCAGAGCAAAATCCCCTCCGACTTGAGGACTCGGAAAGCTTCTCGCACGAACGGTGGAAATGTGTGAGAAAAAGTATAATGGTTTTCTTTCGACGAACGCAGCACCAGGCCAAAGCGTGTGTTGAAATCCTTTGATTTGTCTTTCCCCTGATTCGGTATGTGAGGGGGGTCATAGACCACCACGTCAAAGGAGTCAGCCTCAAAAGGCATGTTGGTATTGTCCCCAACGACGGTGGGTCGGTGCCGTGGGTCGATGTCCAACCCGGTCACTTGTCGTTTGCTACCTTTCCAAAATCGGCCGTTGTTCACAGTCGCATCCAGAATCTTGCGGGGTCTTTTGCGTGGGTAAAAGCTCAATAGGTGTTCCAGCAATTCAGGGTCGTCGCCATACCACACGGAAGCCAGCGGTGCGTATTTGCTGTTTTCTTCTGGAGATGATTCTGCTTTTTTCTTGGTCGTGAGTGGAAATGGTCGAAGGGCTGTTGCCATATTTTGGCCTTGCGTCATCCTTGTACACGGTCGTGCTAGGAAAATGCAACCGTGAACTAGGGCTTAGGACTCGGGCTGTGGATTTCGCACCCTCTAGCCCCCAGCACCAAACGATTAATATAATACAACAAGTGGCAAAGGAAAAGCGAACATGGCGGGTGGCCGGTAGTGTCTCAGTTTGAAATTTTTTCTGCATACGCGAGTAATGCGTAACCAATTGATCTGGCTTCCGCTGCTTTTAGATGGGCATGTCTGCTGCGCGGGTCATCATCGGATTTACCGATTCTAAGATACACGTACGGCTTTCCATTACGCTCCGACTCTTGTACATTCACGACATCATCAGTGTTGTTCTCAGTCTCGATATTCATTAATTCCTCCCTATTTTGCCAAGCCTGCCATTTCTTCTAGAGACCAGACATGATCGGTTATGCCAGGCGGCGGGTGGCCCGGGCATTGCTTTTTTCACGTCGCTGCACCGGCGAATCATACCATTGCTGCAAGTCTGCTGTGAGTTATGATACTGGTGTTTGGGTGCCCCGTCCTTGATGGTTTTTCAAGAGCGGGGTTCTTGACTCGAGTTCTTATGGCGATGAAAAGCCGCTTTGACGACTGCTTCGCTGGCACTGCTTTCTTTGCCGCGCGGAACGCCGCGCAGTTTTATAGTGTTTGGAGGGTGCGATGACGATGCGCTTTGCAGTCTTGTGTAGCGTCTTGCTTTGCATGGCCAGCGCTTTCAGAGCCGAGGCGCAATCCGCGATGGATAACCCGCAGCTTCCGTCGAACGATGTGCCTTCCGGCAAGGAGATGTTCAGGGATTATTGCGCCGCCTGTCATGGCCTTGACGCCAAAGGCAACGGGCCCATGGCTCATATGCTGAAGCTGCCGCCATCGGATCTCACGACTCTCGCTCAGCGTCACGGGGGGAAATTTCCGTACGAGTATGTTTCCGGCGTCCTGCATTTTGGGACGGGCGCCACGATTCTTCACGGCGCAAAGGATATGCCCATATGGGGTCCCATCTTCCAATCCCTGGATAAAAATAACGAACGCGTCATCGAGCAACGCATCAAGAAGCTCTGCGACTATCTGGCGTCTTTGCAAGTGAGGTAACTCGGGACACGTCCAGCGACGGCTATGCCTCCGGATCGGACCGCGCGGCGACCCTCCAGGAGGCTGCGGAAAAACTCCTTTTTCATGTCATTCCGAGCGAAGCGAGGAATCTCTCTGAGGTTTAAAGTCAAAAGAATGAGAGATTCCTCGGCAAAAAACATGCCTCGAAATGACGACGTTTTGAGTTTTTCCGCAGCCTGCTAAGGACCTCTCCTCCGCCCCAGGCTGCCCCAGGTTTCTGGTTCGTGGAATCCATCTTGCCTCGCGGCGCGCCGAGTGCTATATCTTGCGCCGATCATATTAATTTCTGACGGTGGAAAGGATCCATCTTATGGTTATGACTCTGCTTATGCTTCGTCTCAGGAAGACCCTTACGCGGGCGCTGGGCGCATCAGTGGCGATCGGCTTGGCCGTGCCATTGTTCGCGCTCCTGGCTGTCTCGCCTAGCTTCGCCCAGTACCCGCCCCTGCCCGCGGTGCAGGCGACAGACAAGAGCCCGAACTTCAAGGACGGCAAGCCGGTACTCGAGGAGCGCCGCGTCCGGGCGTATACGTACCTTGGCGGCGATGAAAACATCATCCGGCAAACGGTCCAGCGGATCGTGAGGCAGGGGGGCGACGCCCCCGGAGGGTGGGTTTACGAGTGGAACCTCCTCGGCAAGTATTACGAGGACCGCGGCGACGCGCTCATGAAGACCGAACAGCGCCGTGCGGCCCTCAACGAGTACATGACCTCGAGCGTCTACTACGCGCTCGCCTGGTTCCCGAGGGTCAACTCGGAAGAGGAGGCCCGGGCCTACGACGCGCAACTGCGGGTGTACCAGAAGGGCGGCAAGCTGTTCGACGTGCCGCTGGAGATCGTGAAAGTGCCGTACAAGGATGGTTATATCACCACCTATCTGCACAAGCCGTTCGGCATCAAGAACCCGCCGCTCGTCATCTGGTGCGGAGGCGTCGACCAGTACAAGGCGAACCACTGGCGTCCCATCCAGGACATGCTCGCCAAGGGATTCGCCGTCGCCACGCTCGACCTGCCCGGCTTCGGCGAGAGCAGGGAGTGGCCCATGGAAACCAATGCGGGGGCCAATTTCGCCGTCCTGGATACCTACCTGAAGCGATCGGATATCGATACCACGCGCATCAGCTTGTTCGGACAAAGCTATGGCGGGGGCGCAACGCTACATGCGGCCCTGCGAAACGATCCGCGCGTCAAGGCGATCGTGGCCATGTGCGCGGGGCTGCACTTGGGCCAGAAGAATTCGCTGGCGCCTGGGGCAAAACCCGGAGACAAGCTGATCAACGGGCCTCTGCTCGTGGTCAACGGCACGCGCGATCCCGGCAACACCGTCCCGGACCTGATGTCGACCTACGAGTCGGCTAGGGAGGGCGATCTGTGGCTGCTCGGCCGCGGCGAGCATTGCGCGGTGGAGTACTGGCCAGTCGTGATCCCTCAAATGGCAGACTGGCTGACTGAGAAGATCAATAAGTAACGGCTCGATCCTCCTGGACCATCGGGGCGAACTGGGCTTGATCCGATCTGGTGGGCGGGACGACTGCGCGGCCTCACGCGCAGTCGCCCGCCGCCGGAAAGTGGCCCCGTGGCCCGGCCTCTGCTTTTTTCCCCTCGCTGCACCGGCGAATTACCGGCCGCCGACGGTGTAGTAGCACAGGCACTCTTGCCTGTGCGCTTTTTGCCAGCGAAGTTGAGTCGGTGGCGTAGCTCCGGCCTACAAAACCGCACAGGCAAGAGTGCCTGTGCTACCTAAAATCGTAAGACACGGTAAACAACTCATCGATTCTACTTCGCTGCGGCGACCTGGCTGTCCGGGTAGTCAGCGCCTAATGAAGTTTCTTCCCAGGCGTCCAATTCGTTGCGCAACAGTTCGATTTTGGCGCGGGCCGTATTGAGCGCGTGCTTGCCCAGGACCAGATGGAGCGGCGCATTGTCCGACTGCAGCGCCTTGATAATCGCCTCGCAGGCGCGCACCGGATCTCCGGCCTGTTTTCCGCTGCGGCCGATAATGCGCTCGCGGAAAGCTCCGGCGGTTTCGGCATATTCCGGGATCTGCTTGCTGCTCCGCTTCAGGGAACGTCCGGCCCAGTCGGTGCGGAACGGGCCCGGCTCGACGACCAGCACTTTGATTCCGAGCGGCGCGACTTCCTTGGAAAGCGCTTCCGACAAACCTTCCACTGCGAATTTGGTCGCGTTGTAATAGCCCACGCCCGGGGATCCGACTATGCCGCCGATGGAGGAAATGTTGACGATGCTGCCGTGCCGCCGGCGCCTCATGCCAGGAAGCACCACGTGGATCATGCGGGCAAGGCCGAAAAAGTTTGTCTCCACCATGGCGCGGACTTCGCCTTCGTCGCTTTCCTCGAGCGCGCCGACGTAGCCATACCCCGCGTTATTCACCAGCACGTCGATGCTGCCGAAAGCCGCTTCGGCTTTCTTTACCGCTTCTTCCACCTGCGCCCTGTCCGTGACGTCCAGCTTCAGGGCGAGCGCGCGGCCTTCGCGGCCTGCGGCCAGGTCCTGAATTTTGCCGGGGTCGCGCGCCGTGATGACGGCGCGATAGCCGCGATCGAGCACGAGCTTGGCAAGTTCGCGGCCGAAGCCGGTCGAACATCCGGTGATGAACCACAGATCCGAATTTTGTAATGGCATGATTGAGTCTCCTTCGCCCTTTGATCCAATTTTTATGATTCCGATTCACGGCCCGGCCGGCAACCCTCAGTTGCCGGGAACGCGATTGTGCAGCGCGGGCGCACGCTGAAAGTCTATACCTTAATGCATCAAATTTGCGACGCGCCTAGTGAGTCAGGCTCGCGTGGAAGTGTTCTCGGGTGTAAACTTCTCCGGGCCAAAAAGCGAAATGGAGGTTTCCGTTTGCCGATCACGGCGATGATGAGAGGCGCGTTTCTGGCGGCCGCGATTCTGCTGCTGGCGCCGCGGCCGGGCGGATCGTCCACCACTTCCCTGCGCGACAAGCCGTACGTATTTCATTACGAAAACGTTCTGGGCACATCCCTGGAAATCAAGGTCATGGCGTCTTCGGCCGCGCAATCGGAAAAGGCGGAAAACGCCGTATTGACGGAGATTGACCGCGAGTCGCACCTCCTGAGTTCCTGGGATCCACACAGCGAATTCAGCAGTTGGTTTCGCACCATGGGTCAACCTGTGGGGGTGTCTCCCGAATTATTTGAAGTGCTGAGTTTGTTCGATCAATGGCGCGGTTTGACGCATGGAGCGCTCGACGCTTCGGCCGAAACTATCAACCGAGTATGGAAGCGAGCGGCGGCGGAAAATCGCCTTCCGACGCAAGATGAGTTGGATGCCGCCGTTGCCAGCGTGCGCCGGGTCCATTGGAAACTCGACGCTGTGAACCGCACGGCGACGCATACCAGCGACGCGCCGCTCGCCATGAATTCTTTCGTGAAAAGCTACATCGCGGGGCGCGCCGCGGAAACCGCGCTGCGCGCGTCCGGCGCGCGGGGTTTGGTGGTGAACATTGGCGGAGACCTCGTGGTTCGCGGCGACTGGAGCGAGCCGGTCGACGTGGCCGATCCGAAATCGGATGCGGAAAACGGCGCGCCCATCGCGCACCTGGTGGTTCGCGACCGCGCCGTGGCGACCAGCGGAGATTACCGCCGCGGCGTGGAGATCGGCGGCCGTCACTATTCGCATATCGTCGATCCGCGCACGGGTTTGCCCGCCGACCAAATTATCAGTTCGACGGTGATCGCGCGGAACCCGGCCTCGGCCGGCGCGCTGGCCACCGCGCTTTCCGTGCTGACGCCGGAGGAAAGCGCCCGCCTGGTTGCTTCGATGCCGGGCGTGGAATATCTGCTGGTAAAAAAGAACGGGGAAAGAATCGCGAGCGAAGGGTGGAGCGCGCTCCAAGCGGCCCCTGCATCGCGCGTTGCGGGGTTTCGGCCTGCGGCGGCCTACGTACCGGTTGCCGCGCGTTTGGGCGCTTCCCCATGGGACCCGAAGTATGAGTTGACGATCACGATCGAGCTAAACGAAATCGAAGGATTTCGCGTCCACCGGCCGTATGTTGCCGTGTGGATCGAGGATCAGGATCATGCTCCAGTACGCACGATCGCCTTGTGGTTCGCGAAGTACAAATACCTTCGCGAATTGCGAGCCTGGAGCCGCGTGGAGAGTTTGCGATCTGAGACCGAGGATACGCACGTCATGAATTCGGTTTCCAGCGCGACTCGCCCTCCCGGCAAATACACGTTCGAGTGGGACGGGAAGGACGATTTCGGCAACTTCGTCAAAGCCGGAAAATACACCGTGATGATCGAAGCGGTGCGAGAGCACGGCAGCTATCAATTGATGCATCAGGAGATGGACTTCAACGGCTCGCCCAAACAGTTTCAACTTCCGGGCGATGTAGAGATTGCGTCGGCTATCCTTGACTACCACAAAATTGCCCGATAGCGCGGGCAGCGTGTCGAACAACTCTGCGCGCGCCGCAACGCACGATGCTCGATATTTGCATTGGAAACGCCGATTCGCGCATCTGGCGCGCTGGCTGCACACCTATCTGTCGATGCTCAGCTTCGCTCTTCTCTTGTTTTTCGCGGTGACGGGTCTCACGCTGAATCATGCCGAATGGTTCGATAGCCACGTGCGGCCCGCCGAATACCACGGTACATTGAACGCGGCCTGGGTGAACACGCGCGACCCCGGCGCCGTGGCGAAGGACGAAATTGTCCGCTATTTTCGCGGCGCATATCGCACCAGGGGAGCCCTCTCCGATTTCCACGTGGATGGGGATCAATGCGAAGTCCTATTTAAAGGGCCCGGATACGAAGCGGATGCGACCATCGATCGCGCGACCGGAAAATTTGACCTGACGGTGAGCCCCTTCAGCATGGTCGCCGTGCTGAACGATCTGCACAAGGGCCGGGATGCCGGAAAAAAGTGGACCGCCGTGATCGATTTTTCCGCGGTGCTGATGACGCTGGTATCGTTAACCGGCCTCACCCTGATTTTCTTCCTCAACAAGCGGCGCTTTTCCGGGCTCGTGCTGGTTGCCGTCGGCGCGCTGCTGTGCTGGCTCGTCTATTCTTTCTGGGTATCGTAGTCCGGACGGCGCCGGACACCGACGTGGAATGGGAATGGATTCTTCAGAGGTCTTTCTCGACCGGAGGGAGCCGGCCGGCTTTCCGGCGGCTGCGATTCGCCGCAACTTCTCGATGTTAAAAACCTAGTCGGTCCGGGGTTCGATCAGGGCGCCGTGGACCTTGTTTCCTTTATCAGCAATGCGGCAGTTGCGATCCAGCAATTCTTCCCCAAATCCCCTATCTCCGCTTTCTTGGTTGACTTGGCCCGCGAGAATTACAAATCCGTTGGTCCCATCGCTGCGAGTCAACGCGACAACCACGAGGGTACGATCGCCCACATCTTGCGTTGCATCGGGCAACCTCTCGGCCAAAAGCCGGAACGGGTTGTACGGCCTGAGCTGCTCGCCGGCGACCCACATGGCCCTGTAGTAGTGCCCGAAAAGCGGGACATTTAATAATGCCCATCGATCCCCTATTCTTTCCTCGTTCTTATGCAGCGCTTGCAAGGTGTCGGCGCGGACGCAAGAAAAGTGGATGTGCAGCTGATCCTGGGAACGGCTCACAGCCGAGTTGATGGCCAGAGCAATGCCGTCTCTCGGAAGCGTCTGGTGCAGCGCCTGGCTGATATACGTTCGAGAATCCCAAGCGTCCGCGAAATAATTGGTTGCGTGGGGCCCGCGAACGATTGGACTCTCAATGCCGGAAATCCGAACAGTGGGAATGAGCAAGAATTGAGAGCCCCCTCTAGGGTCCTGCAGGATCGCGAATCCACTTTCGATTCCGCCGCTCAAGTCGACTTGAAGGCAGGGCTTCGGGTCGTGATACTCGGACTGGCCCGGGACACATAAATTGTGCACAACTTCCCACAAGGTGTTGGGAGGGAGTTCTCTTTGAGAGGCGTCCGCCGCGGGCAAGCGGAAACCGGAGCAAACGCAAATCGCGGCCACCACCGCAAAGGCACAAAAAACCATGAGGCGGCCGCCGAACCGGCCTTGCTTGGCGTCAGGGGATGGCCCGGCATTCATCTCCAAACTACTCTCTACTGGATTGGCTAGCCGGACAAGACAAAAGTTCACGCGCGTCTGTTGAGGCAGTTTCCGAAAACACGTTTCCGAAAACTGAACAGAAAGACGCCTACGCCAAATTCAAGATCGATCACCGCATTTCTCTAACTCATCAAGGCGTGGAAATGCGGACGATCTCGACCGAGCAAGAGGCATGGCGCGAGACGGCTTCGGCAACGCTTCCGGTCAGAAAGTGGACGAGCCCTTTCCGTCCATGCGAGCCCATTACAATCAGATCCGCTTTCCACCGTGCAGCGTGGTCAATGATCACTGACTTCGGGTCTCCCTCCTCGATTTCTGTCTGTGTTTTAAAGCCTGGCTTGCTCAACAAGCTTCCAGCCCGCTCCACGAGTTCCCGGCCGTGCTTCAGGCTTTCCTCGCGGAACACGCCTGCGTAGGACGTAGGGATCGGTATGGCCAGGTCGACCACATTCAGGACTTTCACTTCCGTTCCTTGCGGCAGAAATTGGCTGATCACAGCTTGGGTGGCCGCCTCCGAGAACTTGGAATCGTCGATTGCGAGCAGAACTTTCATCTCTCACTCCTTTAGCCTGGATATTTGAATCCCAAAACCGTGATCCCTGATGCTGGAGATCTACTTTTGTTCCGGAGCAGACGATTTTATATGTACTCCAACAATCTGTGCTACTCAAATCATCAGCGAGACCATCCTGTGGATTCCGTGACCCAAATCACATACTTAACCCGTATTTCTCGCCACGCAACCACTGAAATCATTTTCAATCTCTCCGGAGAGGCTAGAAGTGAGGTTGGGAAAGCTTTTGGTAGCACAGGCTTCAGCCTGTGCGGTTGGGCGCAGTGCGGGCTGGAATTAATTGGGTTCATCAAGGTAGGAAGACAAGGCAAGCAGCTCCAAGTCCAATTTCACGGCAGCTCGTTCCACGATCTCAATGTCGATGATCGCTTGATTCATCGAATGGCCCAGAAGCAGGGCGTTGAAGCACAGATTGTTAATAGATCGGGGAGTGCCTTCGCTTTGCTCGGCAATCAGCTTCAGGGCGTCGCGAGTGAATACCGGTTTTCCGCTTGCCCCTGCCGTCTGAAGACGGTGTTCGACGTATTCGGACACTTCCGCGGCGTCCAATGGTTTCAGATTCGCCACCATGCCGATGCGCTGGCGCAGTTGCGATAGGCCGGGCCGCAACAGGGTGTGAACCAGTTGCGGCTGCCCAGCCAAAATAATTTGGATCAATTTCGAATGGGTCGTTTCGAAGTCAGACAGCAAGCGAATGGTTTCCAACACCGAATCCTGAAGGTTTTGCGCTTCGTCAACAATCAGAACGAATCGCCTGCCCTGGAGCATCTCCTGGAACAGAACGTCGTTTAGTGTCCGGTGCATCGCGACGACGTCGGTCGCGTCGTATGGCACTCTCAGTTCGTTGAGAAGGTAACGCAGGAGTTCGCTCGAATTACATTGCGTCTGGAATAAATGCACGACACGCGCGCGATTGCCGAGTTCCTCCGTCAGCTTGTTCAGAAGCGTGGTCTTGCCCAAGCCCGGATTGGCGACCAAGGTCATAAATCCGCGCAGATTTTCGACCCCTTGCGTCAGGGATGCTAGCGCCTCGCGATGGGCCCGGCTCAGGTAGAGGTATGCGGGATCCGGAGTAACGTCGAACGGCTGTTGATTGAGCCCGTAAAAAGCCAATAAGTTTGGCGGAGGCAGTTCTTCCTTGGCCCGCACAACCAAGTCCGCTCGCAGGACCTCCACGACTGCTTCCCTTGCAGGGCACGCAGGCACGCCCGGTGGGCCGTCATCGGCCACCATGCAGGGATCTTGCTCGGCTGCCGCAGCCGTTTCCTGTATTGGGATGGTTTCCGTGGTCACGGCATCCAGGCTGCAGGAAAAATCTGGAATAATCTCCACTTCGTTTGCTTCCTCTTGCGCCTGCAGCGCGGTTGCCTCCGCAACGCTTTCATGATAGATGCACGAAAATGCCAATTCCAGAGCTTCGACCGCTTCCAACACAGGCAATGCATCGCTGCCCATAACGCTTTGGTCGGACGGGAGAGAAAAATCCATTTCCGGGACGGCCTCGGCAACCTGGATAACCTCGGCAATCTCGGCGATCTCGGGACGATGAGCGACGAGGAAAAGCTCGCCTGGGACTGCCGCATTGAGCGTCCCCATCGTGGAGGGCTGCGGCTCCGCCGGCAGTTCGGCGAATGTGCGATGGAGCGCGGGCTTCACGCCGGGTTCCCGCGCAGGTTCGCATCTTCGGTCCAGAAGTTCCATCACGCCCAGGCCGCCGCCGGATTCCCATGCACATCTTGAACGCGACTCTTCCGCTTTTTTTATCGCATCGTAGATTCGGCTCATAGTTTGTACGCTGTCGATGAGATTGTAATCTCGGGCATAGGGAAGATCATCGCAGCTGGCCTGGAGCTGCTCAATAGGTGTCTGGTCCTAAAATGAGACAGTACGCTTGATATAGTACTTTTTCGCTCCAAGAGTGGCTGGCGCCGTTAGAATCAGGTGGGCGTATGCCTACCTGGCGAGGCAGCGTTGCTAAGTCCTGCAATTTTTGTAGGATTAAGGTCAAATCCGAGTTTAGAATAAGGTTCTGGAAGGAATTGGGCGTTCAGAACTTCGGAATCCGCGCTGCTCCGCGGCAAATCCGTTGTGTCCAGGCCACGAGAAACGTACAATGCGCGGGCCGATGTGCAGATCAGAAGTTCCCGATAATCGCGGATTGCACAATTCTTATGCATGACGTCCCAGCCGCCGGTGAAGCCGCTCTCGAGGTTATTTCCCCAGACAACTCGCGCCACCGCATGCGTGTTTCCGAATCGCCGTTCTTCATAGGCCGAAACGAAGAAGGCAACCATCTTCAGATTTCCGACAAGCGCATCTCCCGGCAGTGCGCCGCGATTGTCCGGGAAGAGGGGCGTTACTACCTCGAGGATCGCGGAAACACCCGCGGTGTCTTCATCAACCGCGGGAAAATTGCCAGGCAAGCTTTGGAAGATGGCGACGTTGTCACCTTCGGCCTGGACGATTCGGCCAAACTCGTCTTTCATTGCACCGAGAGCGACACAGCATCGATTCAGAACTTGCTCACGCGTATGGAGAACGTCACCGAGACCGACGCCCCTTCCGGAGGTCTCGGCAAACTCAATCTTCTGCTCGAAGCAACCAGGCTATTGCATTCCCACATGCCGCTCGACGCCGTGCTGGATGCCATGCTGGACCGAGCCATCGCCATTACCGACGCCGACCGAGGCCTATTGATCGAGGCGGATTCCGCTGGCGCGCTTCGGCAGCGGCTGGCGCGCCGCAAGGGCCCTACAAGCCTCCCGGCGGAAGGTTTCTCTCCCAGCCAGACGGCCGTGGGCCTGGCGATGAAGCAGCAATCCGCGGTGATTACAGAGGACGTGCATCAGGAGGAAAGCGTGCTGCAGGGGGCGCGGAGCATCATCGCGCAGGCGCTTCGCGCGGTGGTCGCGATTCCGCTGTACGCCATGCCTCTTTCCGACACGGGCGAATCCATCGTCCGCGCGCAGCGCGGAGAGTTTCTCGGAGTTCTGTATCTGGATTCGCGGCGTCCCGCGGCGTTTTCCAAACTCGATCGCCAGATTCTGGAAGCCATTGCCATCGAGAGCGCCAGCATCCTGGATAATGCGCGCCTGGTGAAGCGGGATCGCGAACGGGAGCGCATCGATCAGGAATTGAACATCGCCCGGGACATCCAGCAGGCGCTGCTCCCGCGCGGCTTCCGCGACTTTCCTCATCTAAGGATCATCGGCATGAACTCCCCATGCCACGCGGTCGGCGGAGACTATTTTGATGTTTTCCCAATCAATGAGGGGTGCACGGCCTTTTTGGTCGCCGATGTTTCCGGCAAGGGCCTGGGCGCCGCGCTCCTCACCACCATGCTGCAGGGAGCCCTCACGGGCATAACCATGGCGGCGGACGCGCCGCGAGTCTTCCAGCACATGAATGATTTTCTTTGCGAACACGAGGAAGTGCGCCGGTATGCGACGCTAATTTTCGGCACGATCGACCGCGACGGGAATCTCGAATATCTCAACGCCGGGCATCTCTCGCCGCTTCTGCTGCGCCGCGGCGAGGTGACCGAGCTGTACACCCGAGGATCGCTACCTGTGGGGCTGCTTCCCGAAGCCAAGTTCGTCATGGCCCGCGCAGCGCTGGAGCCGGGCGACACGCTGGTTCTTTTCAGCGACGGCGTCACCGAAGCCGAGGACCGGGAAGGACGGCAATTCGGCGTCTTCCGCCTGCAGGAAATCCTCGCCGGTCAACATGACGCGCCGCTCGATCACCTGCAACGGACGATTGTCGAATCGGTGGAGCGGTTCGCGAGCGGAGCAAATCAGGCCGACGATATCACTCTTCTGCTGGTGCGCTACCTCGGCGCCGCACCGGGCGCGCCTTCCACGCACTGAGTCCTCCCTAAACACGCAGCTATGGTAAAATGCGACTCCCTGCCTATGGATACTCCGCAGAAAATCGGACGCTACGAAATCCTCGAAGAATTGGGCCGCGGAGCCATGGGAACCGTGTACCGGGCGAAGGACCCGGCCATGGGCCGCGTGGTCGCGCTGAAGACCATCATTTCCGTAGTGCTTGAAAGCCAGCGAGGGGATGAATTTCGCGAGCGATTCTACCGCGAGGCGCGCGCAGCGGGAGGATTGGCGCATCCGGGGATCGTGCCGGTGTTCGATGTGGGAGAGCACGAAGGCATGCCCTTTCTGGTGATGGAATTCATCAGCGGGCGAACGCTGGCCGACACCTTGAAAAAGGGCGAGCGCCTGAGCCTGGATCGGCTCTGTGAAATCGGACAGCAGATCGCCCAGGCGCTGGGGTATGCGCACCAGCACGGCGTGGTGCACCGCGACATCAAACCCGCCAACATCCTGCTGACCTCGCGCGAAGCCCACGGCATTGAACGCCCGAAAATTACGGATTTCGGCGTGGCGAAAATGGCCGAGGGGCAGACCACGATGACCGGCCAGATGTTGGGCACTCCCGCATTCATGCCGCCAGAGCAATTTACGGGCGCGCCGATCGACGGCCGCGCGGACATTTTTTCCCTGGGCGTGGTCCTCTACTGGATGGCCACCGGGGAGCAGCCCTTTCCGGGCGAGAGCCTGACGGCAGTTTCCTACAAGGTCGTGCATACCGACCCGGTGCCGCCGAGGAAACTGAATCCGTCGGTGCCGGCGGCGCTTGAGAGCATCATTCTGAAATGCCTGGCAAAGAATCCCGCGGAGCGATATCAGACGGGAGAGGAATTGGCGCGCGACCTGGGGCAATTGCGGGCGGGAGATAAGTCGACCACGCTGCAGAGCAGCACAACGCGGAGAACGTCTGCCGAAATCGATCCAGATGCCACGGTGATGGAATCGACGCCGTTGATGGCGGCCGGACCATCAGTTGCTGCAACAGTGCCTGCGGAACGCGTGGTCGCGTCCGAAGGCAAACGCAACAACCACTTGGTCCTGATCGCGATGATAGTAGCGGTGGTGGTGGCGGTGGGCGGTTGGTATGAATTGCGGGGCTGGCAGAAATCCTCGGTCCAAGCCGTGGCGCCGTCCTCCGCGCCGATAAGCGCAGCGACTGATGCCGCGGCAAGTGCGACGTCTGCGCCCGCGTCCACAGCCGCGAACGAGAATGTTCCCAAAGAAATTGCGGGACTTGCCAAACCCGGGTCCGAGACGCCGGCGAAGAAGACGGCGCGGGCGGCGACTGGACCTGCCGGTGCCAGTCTCCTCGCGAAGAAGACGGATCCCAAGACCGAGGCGACGTCGGGCGCGGATTCTCCGGCGAAAGCCGCCGCCGCGATGCCAGAACCCGCCGCCGTGGGTTTCGATCCAAAGACGCTTGATCCCAAACAAAACGCAAGGCTGAAAATTGACGCCCAGCAAATGCCGGCAGGCCTGAATTTTACGGTCGAAATGAATGGGAAAGTCTATTTCCAAAAAACCGGCGCCGGAGTTTTTGGACAAGAAGAAGGCTTTTTCGTTCCGCCGGGCGTGCAAGAGTTTCGAGTGACGGCAAGAAGCGGCGCGGTCAAGAAAGTCTCGAACACGGTGAGCATCGAATTCAAGGCCAAGAAGAAAAATACGCTGAAAATCGAGCTGCGCGTAAAGGGAGCGCCGGAGGGCGCGGGGGTGCCGCAGGGATTGTATCCGGATTCCGAGATCGTCCTGGGACTGAAGTAAGAAGGCGCAGGGTGCGCTTTCCGCGTGGAACGAACGGCGTCATTCCGCAGGGTGCTCGTCTTTGCAGGTCTCGTTTTTGCGGACCCCGTTTTTGTGGGCGTAGATGCGAGAGATCAGATCCGCCCGTTAGGTGCGCCCTTCCCGGTCGCGTTTCTCGGATGCTGGCCGCCAGAACCCCTCGTTCCCCTTTGCGTCATGAAGTTTGGGGAATCACCTGGAAGGAAGGCGCACGATTTCCACCGAACAGTGGGCATGACGCAGGACCGCATCGGACACACTTCCGAGTAGAAATCGCTCCAGGCCTTTTCGTCCGTGAGAGCCAAGAACGATCAAATCGGCGCCCCAAGATTTGGCTTCGTCGATGATTTTGGACTTCGGATCGCCATGTATGACGGTGGTCGACACGTTGATGCCCGCGGAGCGCAATGCGTCCGCGGTCTTTGCGACGAGCGCTTTTGCCTCCTCGGCGGACTCCTCCGGATCTACATACTTAGCTACTTCCGGGGCCATAAATAGCGTTGGCGACTCGGCCACATGGAGCACCCGCACTTCAAGGCCCGGCAGCCGGTAGTGAGCGATCACGGATTGCGTGGCAGCTTCCGAGAATTTAGAGTTGTCGATCGCAAGCAGAATTTTCATATCCCGCTCCTATGAGTGCGGCCCATCGGATTCTCGCTCGGGCGGCGCCGTCATTCTCACTCTACAACCGCAATCGAGGCAAGTCTTGAAAAGTGGGCTGGCCAGAATGCGGCGCTAGGCCAGGCGCGGGAACTTGCCGCGCTCCAGCAAGCTCAAATGGAATCTTGTTGGCTAGAATCGACTAGATTAGTCGCCTGCACACACGACAACCTTGAGAGCGGATCTATCGCTAGGCGTTGCCCGAGACGCGTTCGCCACGCCTGCCGCACTTAAGCCGCTTGGCTCTTGCTGTGTCTTTCTGTTGGTGAAGGCGCTTGCGGTCCACGAACATCGCGTTTCGAGTCGATAGCAAGACTTTCCCCGTTTGTTAAATCGATCGCATAGAAGTGATTTTCTGATTTCTGCGTCAATTCCTGCAACCGATGGCGGGTGTTTTCCAACCCGAGGGCGGAATCCCGCCAAAGAGACGATCCATCCGGGAATCTCTCAAAAAGATCATATTCGTGTTTCATTGGAGACTCCATGCTGCAACAGTTCTGGTCGCGTTCGCTCTGCACACTTTCAGCTTCTCGCGGCGCAATTCCGGGGATAGTTTTTTCGTCGCTATAATTATAATGCAAAGATTGGGAAATAATGTCGGTGATCCGGATCACCGGTGAATGTGATCACGGGCCTGTAGCGTGCCTGCTGTGCGGGCCCCAAACGTGGATCTATTTCGGGTGAGGCTCTTCAGCCTGAGAGATCGCCCATTCGGCTGAGTGCTTGCTACTTTGAGGAGTTCCAAGCGGCGCCTCGGATCGCTTCTATGTTCGGCGTGGATTTCCAATGCTTTTTGACATGGGTCACAGCCTCTTCCAAATCCCACCCGCGAGACCAGCAAAGGTATGCAATTGCCACGGTGGGCGAGCGGGATGCGCCAAGCGTACAATGGAGATAGACCGTATGGTTGGCGGTGAGCAGGCGGTCCAACGCGCGAACACATTCCGGAAGTTTTTCGCGAAGATCCACGGGATCGAAATCGCGCACCGGCATTCGGCACAGCTCGATACCCAGATTTCGATAGTGCGCTTCGAGAGGCTCCCATACAAGATGGACCGCGCGCATATCATCGTCCGTCTGCAGGTTCATGACCGCCGTGATTGCCGAATCTTGCCGCAGCCGGTCAATATCCGCGGGTGTCTCGGGGCGCGAACCGAGGAATAATCGATGAAGAATTTCCACGTACTCCATGCGGAAAACCTTTCAGCAATCCAAAACGCCTCTTTCCCTTGCATGCAAAATAATAACACGCGACTCGCGGATGAATTTCTTCGATTCGGTGACTCGCGGAATGGAATCTGCAGAATGCAAGCAGGGGCGGAGATGTTTCCCGGACTCACAGTTCGGCGAACGGCGCGTTCCATGGGCAGCAAAATCCATCGCGCATATGCGTGCATAAAGAAATGAATATTTTGCTATTCGGGGCGAGTGGAACGGCGGGCGGCGTGGTGTTGCAGGTTTGCCTGAACACGCCGGTCGTGAAAGAGGTGCGGGCCATCGTGCGTAGGCCGTTGGGGCGGAGGGATGCGAAGTTGTGGGAAATCGCGCACTCGAATTTTCTGGATTATTCGGGGGTGGCTGAGGCTTTCCGGAACGTGGACGCGTGCCTGTTTTGCCTGGGGATCTCGGTGACGCAGGTAAGCAAAGAGGAGTTCATAAAAATTTCGCACGATTACGCGATTGCGGCCGCTGCGATGTTGATGGCGGAAAGTCCGGGAGCGGCGTTTCACTATATCAGCGGGGCGGGAACGCGCGCGCAGAGCCGCACGTTCTGGTCGAAGGTGAAGGGAGAAACCGAAAACGAATTGATGGAACTGGCGGGAGCGGACTGCTGGAGGCCGGCGTTTATCGATGCGCAACCGTCGGCGAGCCTTCCCAGAGTGTACGCGATGCTGCGGCCGGCGCTGCGATTATTGAAACCGTTCCGCTCGCTCTATGTGGCCGGAGAAGATTTGGGACGCGCGATGCTCGAAGCCACCAAGGAGAGGTTGCGGCGGCGAGTGATTGAGAATGCGGAGATTCGAGAATTGGCCGAGCGGTTTGGGAAATAGGGACGCGCCAGAGTCGACATGGCCGCCGGCACGTCGTAATCCACGCTGGTGCTTCTTGGGCGGCAAATTCGTTGTTTCGAGGGCGCGGGAAGAGTACGATGCGCTGACCAGAAATCCAAATCGAAAAATCAAGAATAGCGGCGTGGGCGAAGGAGGGGGTTCAGGATGCAAAATCGTCCCGTATTGATGGTGCCTGCACTGGCGGCGATGTTGGCATTCTCCGGCGCTTTATTCGGCCAGGGCAATGTCAAAGCGGCGGCGCAGCCGGCTGAGGCAAACGCGCAAAGCGCGCCTGCGAACCACGATATTTCCGGAGTCTGGAACGCGATGCGCGGCAATTATGACACCGCATCGTACGCCAAGGGTGACCCGCCGATGACCGCGTGGGGACAGGCGCAGTTCAATGAGGCGAAACCCTCGCAGGGACCGCGAGGCGTGGGTCTCTCCCAAACGACGGACAGGGTTTACAAGTGCGTTCCCCCGGGCATGCCGTATATTTACCTGCAACTCTTCCCCATGCAAATCATCGAGACGCCGAAGGAAGTGATCGAGCTGTTTGAGTACGACCATACGGTGCGCCACATCTTCACGGACGGTCGCAAACATCCCGCGGACGTTACGCCCACGTACAACGGTGACTCCATCGGCCACTGGGAAGGAGACACGCTGGTGGTGGACACTGTCGGCTTGAACGGAAAGATGTGGCTGGATCGCGTGGGCCATCCGGACAGCAACCAGATGCACATCGTCGAGCGCATCCACCGCGTGGACGATAAAACGTTGCAGGTCGACTTCACGTTTGACGACCCCAAAAGTTACGTAAAGCCGTGGACAGCTCTGATGCGTTTCCGCTTGCGGCCCGATTGGGACATCATGGAACATGTCTGCGAGGATAACCTCGCCTTTGAGAGTTTTGAGAAATAGACCTGCTGCGCGGGGCGGCATTAGATATGTTTTGAATTTCGGGTGCGGCCCCGCGCATTTCCCTGGACGTGTCTAAGTATGGAAGGCGATTGCGTCTGCGCTGGATTTAATTCTTCCCGGCCGGCTCTTTCAGCCTCAACTCTTCAAACCAGTTCAGCACGACATTGATTGGCGCGGACGCTTGCGTCTGCTCAACGGCCTTGAGCATCAGGAAGCGCTGGCCATCCGGAGATACATCGTAGTCAGGAAATGACCTTGGAGTCGGCACGTAGGGGCCCTCAAACAGCATTTTCGGTTTACCGGCGGAAAATGTTGGCTGCGCGTTGTAATCCACTGCCATCATCTTTTGGCCGTTACGGAAAAACAGCTCACGGCCCTTGGGATTCCACAACGGCTCGGTGCCGCCGTCGGCAGATATTTGCCATTTGCCGCCCGGCCCGGGGTAAGGCCGGACGTAAATCTCGGATCGGCCTGACTCATTGGAAGCATAAGCGATCCAGCGGCCGTCGGGCGAGAACTGGGGCGCGGTTTCATACAATGGGCTATCGTCGAACACGTGCGGGCTGCGGTCCTTGACAGGCATAATCCAAATTTTCCGGACGGCCCGGTCTTCTATGAGAGCCAATTCCTTCCCGTCCGGAGACCACGAACCCGGAACATTATTCGTGCTTAGCTCGCCGCTGATCAAATCTTCGGCGGTGCCGCTTCCGTCCGCGGGCTGCCAGAAAATGCGATTCTTATTCCCCTTAAAAACGATCCGCTTGCCATCCGGTGTCCAGATGGGATCCACGTTAGTTACTCCCTCAAACGTCAATCGGGTCAGGGCATCCCGGGAAAGATCGTAAAGCCAGATTTGGTTCTCCGCTTCTTCAATTCCAACAGCTACACGCTGCGCATCGGGAGAGAGCCTTGGTAACACGTAATTGTGGGCAGGAGCGCCAAGGCGCCGCTCCGTCCCGTTGCGACTCACCCACACAAGCGTTAGGGGAGGCGCTATTGCTCCACTGCGGTAAGCCAGCACACCATTATCGGAAGCAGAAAAAGCACCCCTGCCAACGAGCGACCCAACCTGTATCCCCTGCGCGACAGGAACGGCTTCGCCCTCCAATTGCAGGCGAGCGGCGTCAAATGGTTGTGCCATCAGCGCACCTTGACGGGTGAACAGCAAGTAGCCAGGAAGAACGTAGACGGCATTTGTGCCGGAGTTTAGAATCAGCTTCCTCTCCTTGGAATCCAGGGATGCAGCGTAAACGCTGCTATTTCCTGCCCCGGTTTGTGCGCCGCTGCCAAATGCAAAAAACAGGAAGTGGTTTCCGTCGGGAAGAAACTGCGGCCAAAGGTGATCAATTTCAGGCCGCGACTTGTCAAGGGTTGTGACAGGGGAGGACGCGCCACCAGATTCAGAGACACGATGAATCGTGCTGTCATTGGATGTAAATAGAATAACTCCTTCCCGGTTCCAGGTACCGCCGGCATTTGAGGCACCGGCAACATTAACCGATCGAGCTTCCGTTAGGGTTTGGGGAGATCCTCCCGAAATGGCAATTTTTTTCAAACTCCCGTTCACAAAAAAGCCGACGAACTGGCTATCGGGCGACCAAAAGGGTTGGCCTCCTCCTTCCGTTCCCGGAAGTGCCTGCGCGGTCGGGGAGTCCAGTGCCCGAATCCAAAGTTGCGGGCCACTGATTTGCGTTCTAGTAAAGAATGCCAGCTTGGTTCCGTCCGGAGAAAGACTGAGAAAGGCCGGGTTTGAGTTGAACTCAAATTTCTCCGGCGGGCCGACGGTGAAACGAACGACCTGCATAGCGGCAGGCGTCGAGCGACGCAGGTACAGTGCGGCGCCTGCGGCGAGGGCCATAGCAACGGCGCTTGCTGCTACCCAGGGAAGATGCTTTTTCCATGCACGTCCCGACGCCGCCGGGATTGCGACGCCCGCTTGGGAGCCACCGTCCGAAATCCACTTCAGTTCGCGGCACAGATCGCTGGCCGTTTGCCAGCGCTCGTCGGGTTCCTTTGCCAGGCATGTCTTCACCACGCGATCCAGTTGCGGCGGCGTCATCGGTTGTAGCGAAGCCATGGACGGCGGTTCGGCCTCCATAATCTTGGCCATCACGCTGGCGGAAGTTTTTCCCTCGAATGCCTTCTTGCCCGTGGCCATTTCGTAGACCACCGTACCGAACGCAAAAATATCGGTGCGCGCATCCGCCTCTTTGCCTTCCACCTGTTCCGGCGCCATATATTGCAGCGTGCCCAGAATTGTTCCTTCGCCTGTGATAGCGCTCTGAATTGTGGGAAGCTGCGAAACCGGAGTGGCCGGAGCGGCTTCCTGCCTCAGCTTTGCCAAACCAAAATCCAGCAGCTTCGTGCCGGACTTGGTCAGCATGATGTTGCCCGGCTTCAGATCGCGGTGGGTGATGCCCTTGCGATGCGCCTTGTCCAGAGCATCGGAAATTTCAATCGCGTACTGCAATACCTGTTGGATTGGCAGCGCGCCTTTCACTAGCCGCTGCGCCAGCGTTTCACCCTCGATATATTCCATCACCAGATAATCGATCCCGTCTTGATGGCCGGTGTCGTAAAGCGTGCAAATGTGCGGATGATTCAGGCTGGCGATGGTCTTTGCTTCGCGCTCGAATCGCTCGCGCAACTCGGTGCGATCCGCAAGATGAGTAGGAAGAACTTTGATGGCAACAATGCGATCGAGGCGCGTATCACGGGCTTTATAGACTTCGCCCATTCCGCCCGCACCGATGGCAGAGAGAATTTCGTAGGGCCCTAATCGTGTGCCGGAGAGGATTGACATGGGCTCCCGCCAACTCAAAGTATGCAGAGTATAACCCTGACAGGTACTTGCAGACCTGCAAATTCTTGAAGCGCCTCTTGACCCAGGTTGACTATTGCTGACTTGGCAGGAGTACCTGGATACGATTTACCAAGTCAATTCCGGCTTGGCCTGCTTCTGCGGCGATAAAAGCGGAGGGAAGGAGCAGCCGAATGACAACGACGTCATCGATCTTCTGACTTTGGCCCAGTTGCTGCACTGAGGTCACAAGAGTACCACGTCCCATGCAGCGAGCCGGCGGACGGAAGATTACCTATTCGATTACGCAGGGTTTATTCGATCCCGTTGACTTGTCCGGGCGCGCAACCTACCATGCGGTTGCCCAATTTATTTTGTTCCTCAGGGACGCGAATTCGGTATAAGGAGGACTTAGTGAGCGACTGGCAATATGCCCATATCAACAACGCGGAGGAGTTGGCGCAACTGCATTTCTTCACGATGAAGAAGACGCAGCTGGATGGCATCGTCTACTTTCGGATTACGGTCAAGGAGTTTGCGGCGCCTCCCCCGGGCATGTCTGCGCGCTTTTTTGCTGAGGCTGACAAGCCGGTCAATCAGAAAATTGCCTCGGTGGTTCCTTTTGGTTGGGGCGATTCAATACGCAGCGCGCTTTCCGAGTGCATGCGCATGATCCGTCAATTCCCATACGAAGGAGAGGAGCAGGGCTGACCGGAAGACGCATTTGGTTGACTTCACGACGGAACGAGCGTTAATTTCCTACGGGTAGTTTCGGCCGCGCCCCTGGAGTTCAAGGAATGGTTATCAGCCTCCCGTTACAAATTACAAAAAAAGAGATCGGTCCGGGTGTTGTTGTTTTGGAGATGACGGGTCGGATTCACATGGGTCCAGCCTGCCAGCAAATCGCGCAAGAGGTGGAACATCTGTTGGGCCGCGAGGAAAATCGGATCATCTTCGATCTCTCAAGAGTAACGTTCCTTGATAGCGGTGGCCTGGGGGAAATTGTGAAGTGCTTCTCGAAGCTAAAGAAATCGGGTGGATCCTTGCGTCTCGCAGGGGTTCAAGGAATGGTCGCGACCGTCATCAAGATAACCAAAGTAGATAAGGTCATCGAAATGTATCCCACCGCCGCCGAGGCGGCAGTGAATTTTCTGCCCGAGGGTGAAGCTGGGGGTTAGGGCAGGAGCGCAGGTAAAAGCGCCCAGCAAGGAAACTCCCTGACTCCCGGAATAAAGTCCCGCCCCAAGGCAGGAGTATACCGCTCCGCCCCTCAATAATTGTGATCTCACACAGGCTATTTCATGTCCGGATGGCCAGCTTCTCCATATCCTCGCTCTGGCTGCATTTGCAGCCGTCTAATCCAGAAAGGAGTTCCTCCATGTCCGAAAAAGAAAACGTTCAATTCGCGGAACAACAGACGGCTGCTTTGAACGCGCGCGATTTTGAAGGATACCCGAGTCGAATCGATGACTCTTCCGCGGGACAATCAGAAACTGCGCCGGGTCCCATACGCGGACGCGAAGGGATACGTCAGAATCTAGAGATGCTTTTCAGAGCCTTCCCCGATCTGCGAGAGAATGCGATAGTGCGAGATTGTTTGGCCGATCATTTGGCTTGCGTCGCCGTGAGCCGCCGCACTTCGTCGAAGAAGTTCATTAGGAAGATCACGTGGCTCTGCGCCCTCTGTCCTTCCGCTGTCTCGATCGGCATTATCGCGACGATGCGCTTGCCATCGGGCGCGAGATCGACGTTCTTCACAGTGTTGACCACGCCCCCGATCTGCTTTTCGGACCACATTCGCGGTTTGTCGGCCTCGAAGGAATCGCTCTTTTCCGTATATGCCGCCACCATGATGTGGTTATCCAAAGTCTCGAAAAACAATTCGTGCCCGTTGCGCGACCACATCGGGTACGTGCCACCGCTGTTCGAGATTTGCCATTTACCGCCCTTGTCCGGGAAAGCTCGTACGTAAACTTGGAAGGTCCCCGACTCGTTTGAAGAATAGGCCATCCACCGCCCGTCAGGAGAAAAGGAGGGAGCCCGCTCGTCCGCCGGGGTTTGCAGTAAAATCTCCGGCTTCCCCGGTCGAAGGCCCGCACTATCGCTCTCCAGCGGCACGGTCCATAGTTGAAATCCCCCGGTAGTTGATTCTATGAACGCCAGCCGCTTTCCATCAGGCGCGAACGACCACGGATACTGGATGTTCTTGCTCTGAGTCAACGGCTGCGGTTTGCCCGATCCATCGGAAGGGATCACAGACATGCCTTCTCCCAGCACTTGAAACGCAATGTACCGACCATCCGGGCTCCATACGGGACCTGCGGCATTTCCGGTGAAGGTCAAGCGCGTCATCGTGTCTCGTTGCCAGTCGTAAACCCAGATGTCCGTGCCCGACTCGAGGGCCAGTCGCTGCCCGTCTGGCGACAGGCTAGGACGCCCGTAGGCGCCAGGTTTGGCTAACAGCGGCTGCACCTTCCCCGCGCCGTCCAGCCACGCAACAATCGAGAGTCCGCCTCCCGCTCCGCCGCTGCGATAGATCAGCGTTCCGGTTTGGGAGAAATCGAGTTGTGCCGAACCGTATGTGGCGTTGTAGTCGACTTGGTCGAGCACCGGGACAGGTGTCCCGTGAACTTCCAGCCGGTCCGCGTCGAACGGCACAGCAAACAGTGTGCCTCGGTTCACGTAAACCAGATGGCCACTGGGCAAATAGCGCCCGAACGTGCCGCCTCGCACGAGGGTTTTCCTACGATGACCCGCCAAAGACATCACTTCGATGTTGGCCGTGTCGGCCTCACCCCCCGTGAAAGCTGTGAACAGCACGGCCTTGCCCCCTTGCAGGATTTGCGGCCAGTGGTGCATGATCTCTCCGCTCTGTAAGTCGATCACTGGCGTTGGAGGCCCTCCGGCGGAAGGAATCCGTGATAAGCCACTCATAAGGCTGAGCGCCGCGATGATGTTGCCATCCTCGCCCCAACTGCCGCCCATACCAATGCCTGCGTCGCACAAGGTGATTGCCGAGCCACCCTCCACCGAAATCTTTTGCAGCTTTCCTGGTGTGAAGAAAGCAACCCACTGCCCATCGGGGGAAAAGAACGGCTCAGATGCCCCCTGTGTTCCTGCAAGTTCAGTGGCGTTGGGTTGATCGAGCCGCCGTGTAAAGAGCCGATTTTGCGATACGTACACCAGCCTCGTGCCGGTGGGCGAAAGGATTTCGTCGGACCCGACAGGCGAGTCAAGTGAAACGTCGGGGCCGAGGTCAACGTCCAGCCGCACCAGTGGTCGCAGTGGTTGCTCAACAGGGCGCGTGGCCCGCCACAACGCGCCCGACGCAGCGACCAAGAGCACTGCCAGCGCTGCGGCCACGGTCAACAGCAACTTGCTCGTGGAAGCTGGAGCAGCCTGCGTGGCACCGGAATCTTTCGGTGCCGCAATCGCTTCCTCAATCTCAATCCGCACGTCGCCGGCATCGTGGAAGCGCTGACGCTTGTCCTTCTGCAGGCATCGCCGCAAAAGATCGCGGATTTTCTGCGGCGTCGCGGCGGGCAGCGCGATCCAATCCGGCTCGGACTTCACGACGGAAGCCAGAATTTCGGTGATGTCTTCGCCGTGAAATGTTTGTTTGCCCGTGAGCAATTCGTAGACGACACAGCCGAAGGCCCAAATGTCCGTGCGCTTGTCCACCGCTCTGCCGCGCGCCTGCTCGGGACTCATGTACGCGGCGGTTCCGAGAATGACGCCTTGCATCGTGGCGGCCTGGCTGAGAGTAGGCGAATTGCCGATGTCCACGCTCGACGGGTCGCCCTCAAATGCCTTCGCTAAGCCGAAGTCCAACACTTTCACTTTGCCTTCGGAAGTGACCTTCACGTTGGCGGGTTTCAGATCGCGGTGAACGATTCCTTTTTCGTGGGCGGCTTCGAGAGCTTCAGCAATCTGCTTGGCAATGGCGAGAGCTTCCTCGATGGAAACAGGCCCATAGCGTTTAATGCGCTGTTGCAGCGTGTCACCAGGAACTAGTTCCATAACGAGGTAATGCACGCCGTCGGAATGTTCCAGACCGAAGATCGTGGCGATGTTCGGATGATTCAGCGCGGCCAGCATTTTCGCTTCGCGCTGAAAACGGGCCAGCCGCTCAGGATCATGCGCAAACGCTTCGGGCAAAACTTTGATCGCCACGTCGCGCCCGAGTTTGGTGTCGTGCGCTTGATAGACTTCGCCCATTCCACCCGCACCGATAGCGGAGAGAATTTCATAGGGCCCTAGACGTCTTCCGGGGAGGATCGACATGGGCTCCCGCCAATTCTTGTTTTCGCGCGCGGGCTCCAAGTAGAGCCCGATCTTTTTCACTCGCGGGCTCCAAGTAGAGCCCGATCTTTTTCACTCGCGGGCTCCAAGTAGAGCCCGCACCCGTAAGCTGGCAGAGTATATATCCATCAAATATGTATTCACGAACAAATTTGTAACCGATGCCGGCTTGCGGAAGTCAAACATTCGGAAGACGACCGGCGGACTGATTGGGTGCCCGCAAACGGCAATGGGTGCGTCTTTTAGGGCCTATCCGCGCCCATGTTCCATTAGCTGGACACATTCGGACAATGCCGCTATACGGAAGTTAAAGGGCGTTGACATGGCCCGATCCTTCGGCCTAGACTCCGCCCAGCCGAGGTAGCAATCTCAGATTGACATGGTTTGAGGAGGGTTCATGAAAAGGGACAGGAATGTGCGGGGTTGGTCATTCGGTATAGCGGCCGGAATCTGTTTGTCGATTTTGTGCGTGGTGGTAGGGGCGCAGGAGCTGACCGCGCCGAAGTTCAAGGTCGATTGCACCTGGCCAAAACCCCTTCCGAACAAGTGGAAGATGGGAGGCGTCACCGGGCTGGCTGTGGATAAGGATGACAACGTTTGGGTGCTGGATCGTCCCAACGATCTGACTAATATTGAGCTGGAGGCGGAATTGAATCCGCCGATTGCCGATTGCTGCGTGCGTCCTCCCGCGATGATCCACATCGACAAGAACGGCAACGTCATCGGCTCGTTCGATCCGCCGCAAGGCCACGGCATGACGGTGGACAAAGAGGGATTCGCCTACATCGGGAACGTCGCCGACGGAATTGGCAATGTGCGCAAATACGATCCGAAAACCGGCAAAATGCTCATGGAATTGCCGCACACGCCGGAAATGCCGCCGAGCGCCGGCGGAGGCGACGCCGAGCCCAATGGGCCTCGCGCCCCGGGTCAGGGGAGCATGGGGCCGATATTTGGATTCCTGCCGGGCGGCCGCAAACCGATGGATCCGGCAAGACGCGCTGCTCTTGCTGCGGAAACAAAAGCGTTTCGCGAAAAATATCCGCCGACAACGCCGATGATCGTTGGAGGAATCGAAGAGGTTCGGCTGGATGAACCGGCGCACGAACTTTATACCTCCGATAATTATCTCGGCGGGCGCGTAATGGTGTTTGACCTGGACACGTTTAAATTCAAGCGCGGCTGGGGCGCCTACGGACACAAGCTGTCGGAAATCACAACCGATGATAAAGACCGCGCGTATAAGCCCAACGGGCCGGAGCCCAAGGAGTTCCGCGGCCACCTCACGCTAAATATTTCCAACGATGGCTTGGTCTACGCAGCGGATCGCATGGCCAACCGCATCCAGGTCTTCAAGAAGGATGGCACCTTTGTGAAAGAATTTGTCATGGCGCCGTGGACGGGCGTGGGAGGTTCCACGGGTGGCGTGATGTTCTCTCCCGACAAACAACAAAAGTTTTTGTATATATCCGATCTCACGAACAACCACGTCTGGTTCCTCGACCGCCAGAATGGCAATGTTGTGAGCACCATGGGCAGCATGGGCCAAAATGCGGGCCAGTTTTTCGGACTGCACATGATTGCAGTGGACTCCAAGGGAGACATCTACACGGGCGAAGTGTTTGGAGGCGAACGGGTACAGAGATTTCTCCCTGTGAAGTAAGCCCCGATCCACCAGAAAGAATGCAACGCGGCTAACAGCAGCCTTCGATGACAGTTTCGCACTGTCCGAAGGCTGCTGCCATGCTGACCGGAAAAAGATGGTAAGAAAATCGGGTGCGGGCTCTAATTTTTATGCGGAACGGCCTGATGTGGTAAGAACGTGGAACCGCCTGTAGGAAGGAAAAAGTGAGACTCGGAATACGCGCACTATTTTGTGCTCTTCTGGGGTTGGTTTGCGTAATCGTACAGCCGGTTGCCCACGGGCAAATGGCCGTGCCCGGATTGCACGTCGAAAAGACAAGCATCGGCGGCGGCGTGAACGCCAGCGGCGGAAAGCCCGAAGCCGGCGTCTGGGTGATTGCCGAAACAAAGTTGCGTGCCGTGCCGTTCCGCAAAATCGTGGTCACCGACGATCAAGGCCGGTTCCTCGTGCCGGATTTGCCGGATAGCTCCTACCGGCTATGGGTGCGCAGCTATGGGTTGAAGGATTCCGACCCTGTGGACGCCGCGATGGGCAGCGAAGTGAAATTGCAGGTAGCGAACGCCGCGTCACTACAGGTTCGCCCGAATCCGCTGGCGAATTAACGGCGTCGGAAAAACGGAGCCAAGATGAGCAATTGCCGCGGCGGCAATTCCGGTATGGCCGCGCCCAGAACATTTGCGGAAGACGTGTTTAGCGGCGCTCTCCGATCGGGTGCCGCGCGGCGGCAATTCCTGAAATCGCTGGGCGCGCTCGGCGCCGGCGCGATTCTTCCGGGAGCAATCGGACTGCTGGCGGGAGCGGAAGCGCGCGCGGCGGCCTCTCCCAATCGAATCGATGTGCACCATCACCATCTCTCGCCTACTTACAAGAAAGTCTCAGGCCCTTCCCGAGTAACAGAGCGTTCGGATCCCGCTCTGACGAATTGGACACCCGCTATAGCCTTGCAGGAAATGGACAAGGCCGGCATTGTCACCGCGATGTTGTCGATTCCCACCGGAGGCATTCCGGCGAATCTGGCCGGGGAGGCGGCGCGCACGCTGGTGCGCGACAGCAATGAGTATGGTGCGCGGATGGTGCGGGATTATCCGGGGCGCTTCGGGCTATTTGCCTCGCTTCCCATGCTCGAGCCCGAGGCCAGCCTGAAAGAAATTGAATACGCGTTCACGACTCTGAAGGCCGACGGCATCGCGCTCATGACGGATTACGGAGATAAATGGCCCGGCGATCCGATGTTTGCCCCTGTGTTCGAGGAATTGAACCGCCGTAACGCAATTGTCTTCGTCCATCCGACCACACCGAGTTGCTGCGCGAAGCTCATTCCGGGCGTTCCCGCATCGTGGATCGAATATGATTTCGACACGGCCCGGGCGGTCACCAGCTTGCTCGTCAACGGAACGTTTACCAAGTGTCCCAGTGTGCGTTTTATTTTTACCCACTCCGGCGGGACCGTTCCCGTCCTGGCCAAGCGCGTCGCGGACATGTTTCCTCCGCGATTGGCCGCCGGGGCGCCCAATGGCGTCGAAGCGGAATTGAAAAAATTGTATTTTGATATCGCCAACGCCGCGAATCCCTCCTCGCTGGCGGCGCTCACAAAACTAGTTCCGACATCGCAACTTTTATTTGGAACCGACTTTCCCTTCGCGAAGATGGACATCACGGTGGAGGGATTTCGCGAGCATGGATTTTCGGCCAAGGATGTGCAGGCCATCAACAACGGCAACGCCATGCGGCTATTTCCGCGCTTGCGGAAGTGAGCCGAGGACAGCACACGTGGCGTTTCCCGCGATCCTCAATTCCCCGTCTAACATGATTAGATTTTTGGAAGACTGCCGCAATGGATTAGGCGGCGAAGCGATCGATCAAGAAGCGGCCCGCGCGCCGGCTATCGAAAAACTTGTTGTTCATGCTTGCGCCATCCGGGAAACTCCATTACGCTGATTGGGTTGTCAGCGGTGGCTCCCCACCTCACCCGCTATCGGTTGCTCCAGTGGCAGTTCAAATTCCTGTGATGAAAGGATATAGAATGACGCGTAGGAACACGTGGGCCGGACTTGCCTTGGCGGTGGCGCTGGGCCTGTCCCTAACCGCTTGTAAAGATACGAAAACCTTGCAGGAGAACGTGCAATTGAAAGCCAAGGTGGCGGAACTTCAGAAGCAGAACGGCCAGATGGGAAACGATTTGGAAACCGTTACGGCGGCCCGCGATGCGCTGGCCAAGGAAAATGCGGTGCTGGAGGCCAAATTGAAACCAAAGAAAAAATCGAAGCGGCCCGCGAAGAAAGCCGCGAAGGCGAAACGCCGCCGGAGTTAGCCGCGGCTGAGGATTGAGGACCCGTACGCGGTTTGGAGCACACTGACCGGTTTTGTTATTTCATCATCGAAAAAGGAGACAGGAAAAATGAAAACCTTTGAAGTGCAATTTCGCTATCGCGATCGCAATGAAGAGACGGTCGAATCGAAGGTAACAGCCGAGGCATCAAGTCTTCCCGGCGCAGTGGCGCGGGCCACGCGCGAATTCGTCAAAGGCCTGGACCGGAAACAGAGATTCGACATGAACAAGAACGGGCTGGAAATCACGGCCAAGTCGCTGGGAGCGGCTGCCGAGGCGCATGCGGAGGAAGCCGCCGCGGGCTGAAAAGAAACACTTGGGCTTCGGGGGCAACGCCCTTGACACGATTATCAAGGGCGTTGCTTTTGATATCGCCGCCGGAACCAAGAAAGATTGAATCGAATCTATTGCTTTATCAATGGCGAGGTGAGTTTGAAAACCAGGCTTCACCCTTGCACAAGACCCAAGGATGGCCACCTCGTTGCGTCACTGCCTGATGGAACTTTCTTGGGATTTGGGCTTATAGTAGGGCCATTGTCCGATCCCGAAAAACGAAGGAGGAATTCTGTATGGATGGCAAGTGGTTGCAATCCTTGATGGCGCGGCGATTGTTTCTTACCCGGCTAGGCGCGGGAGTGGGTGTAGTGGGCGCGACGGCGGTTGCCGGCTCTTCGGCGGCGATGGCGCAGACGCCTGCGGATGAGACGTTTCGGCCCGCGCGCCACGCGCAGGATGATTGGTACGATAAGATTCCCGGAGAGCACCGCTTCCTATTTGATACGGCGTCGGCGGACGGCATGGCCTGGACGCTGCAATTCGCCAGCAATTACTATAAGGCGAACACGGACGCGTACGGGCTGAAGGATAGCGACCTGGCCGTGGTGATCATCGCGCGGCATAAGGCCACGCCCTTTGCCTACAACGACGCGATGTGGGCGAAGTATGGCAAACAGCTCTCGGAACAGACCGAATTCACCGACCCGAAGACCAAGCAGCCTCCGACGGTCAATCTGTATATGGCGGCGGACTCCGGCTTGCCGCAAGCAGGCAAAATGAATTCGCTGATCAAGATGGGCGCGCAATTTGCCGTTTGCGGGATGTCCACTCGAGGTATTTCCGGAAGAATCGCAAAGGCCAACGGCCTGGAGACCGACGCCGTCTTCAAGGAAATTACAGCGAACCTCATTGCTAACACGCATATGGTTTCGGCGGGAATTCTGGCCGTGAATCGCGCGCAAGAGCGGGGCTACACGTTCACGTATGCGGTCTGAACGCCGGGAAATCCAGTCGGCGTAGTTCGATGCTGGGAATCCTGCGGTTTGAAGGCCGCATCGCTTGCGAATATGCAAGGATGCGGCTGGGCGCCAGTATATGTACTTCGGGAGTCTGCGCCGCCTCTTGCCGGAATGCGACAACCCACACCATCCCGATTGCAACGACCGAGGATTTTCGCATCCCGAATTGTTCCCCCTGACACAGGCCTCGCCGTTTTTGTGTTTCGCCGATGCGTGCGATATCACTATCTATCGGCGAGGGAAATAGCGAGACGCCCACGACAATTTCCCCAGAGCCGTGATATTCTGCGCTTATCTTTCCACACACACTGCAACTTAGGAGGCGCCCGCATGGAGCGAAGAAAAGCCACGGAATTCGATCCGGAACTCCTCACCCTTCTTGACAAGTATGTTCACGGCGGGATCAACCGCCGCGAGTTCATGGATAGCGCGGCGAAGTATGCCGTTGGCGGCGTGACGGCGGCATCGCTTGTCGAAGCCCTCAGCCCGAATTACGCGTTTGCCGAGCAGGTCCCGAAGGACGACAAGCGCCTGAAGACCGAGTATGTCACGTTCGATTCGCCGCAAGGATACGGAAAAATCCGCGCGTACCTCGTGCGGCCCGCGGACGCCAAAGGAAAATTGCCCGGCGTGCTCGTGGTCCATGAAAACCGCGGCCTCAATCCGTACATCGAGGACGTCGCGCGGCGCCTGGGCGTCGCGGGCTACCTGGCATTGGCGCCGGATGAACTTACGCCGGTCGGCGGATATCCCGGCGACGATGACAAGGGGCGCGATCTGCAGACCAAGCTCGACACCAAGAAAATGATGGAGGATTGGTACGCGGCCGCAATGTTTTTGAAATCCAATCCGGAATGTACGGGAAAAATCGGAGTGGTCGGCTTCTGTTATGGCGGAGGCGTGGCGAACGAGCTGGCGGTGCGCATGCCGGATCTTGCGGCGGCGGTGCCATTTTATGGAATGCAGCCGAGCGCAGAAGAAACCGCCAAAATCAAAGCGCCCCTGTTGATTCACTATGCCGGGCTGGACACGCGCGTCGACGCGGGATGGCCGGCCTATGAGGCCGCGCTCAAAGCGAATCACATCAGGTATACGGAGTACACCTACGCGGGAGCGAATCACGGCTTCCACAACGATACGACGCCGCGCTATGACAAGGAAGCGGCTACATTGGCCTGGGACCGCACACTGGAATTTTTCAACAAATACCTGCACTAGAAAAGGGGCTGTACTGTACTATGGATGCGCCGATTTCCCGCAGCAGGGAAATCGGCGCCCTCGCTATCCGCGTGCGCCCATCGCAGCGACATAGCCGCGATGCCAAGGCATCGACCACCCCGCCATGGTAACCTTGCAGGACTTTCTTGGAAATAACTCACGTCATCCGCACGTTTAGCCCGGATTTCTCAACACGAGAAGGAAAATCCCCGCCTCTGAAACCCGGGCTACAGCAATCTCCAATAGGAGGCATTGAATTCCGGACCAAGGCAATGCTGTGGCCCGGGTCTTCAGACCCGGGGATTTTCGCAGCGTGTAGAAGTCCCGCGCCGCGGTGTCCGAAGATCACTGAAACAATTTCCTTTCACCCAAGCTAAAAGCAACTCATAATTCACTTGTAAGAAATCCAGATTAGATTCCTTGGGGGAGCGACCTTCACCTGCAAAGTTCGCGCGAGAACTCAGCCTTGGCGGGTTTTTCGTACCGTCCGCCTTCAGGCGGACATGTGCTGGCATACCCAATCTGCGCGCCTGAAGGCGGCGCTACATTGGTCAACACTAATTCTCACACAGATTCTGAAGGACTCCCTAATGGGTTACTCTTGTGGATTGCAGAGTGGTTCATTATCAGGAGAGGAAGAAAACAGATGAGTAGAGGGCTAACGCACAAAGTGGCCGTGTTCTTCACCATTGCCTCGCTGTTCCTGCCGCAGCTTCTCGTACAGGCGCAGGAGGCATCGCCCCAGAGTGCACCAGCGCAAACTATTCCCGCGGGCCCCGTTCCAGCGCGCCGAGTGACTTTGGGCGCGGATTACTCGACGCCCGAAGAAATGGTTCCCGAATATAATCCTGCCCTATACGTCCTCACAAATTGCCGGGCCCCAGTTGACGAACTCGCCGCGATTCGATCAGCTGATTCAGAACGGCAAACTGATGTTGAGCCTCGAGGACGCGATTTCGCTGGCGCTGGAAGACAATCTGGCCATCGCCGTCGAGCGCTATACGCCGTGGCTCAATCAAGTGAATTTATTGCGCGCAAAATCGGGCGTGAATGGTCTGGTCCCGTTCGATCCCATGCTGACGGGGGGAATGAACCTGCAAGCAACGAACACGCCGATCAACAATCCGCTGTTTGCCGGCGTCGTGCCCACCGGCGCCAACCCCACGCAAGCCTTGCCTCTCTCTTATTCGCAGCACGTCGGAAACACAAACGTTCAGTACACCCAGTATTTCCACACGGGCAGCGAGTTTCAGGCGGGTTTGACCACCAACCGGACGTCCACCAATTTGGGAGCTTTCAATCTGTACAATCCGTTTCTGCAGTCCACGCTGACGTTGCAAGTCACGCAGCCCCTGCTCCGGGGATTCGGCTCCCTGCCGAACACGCGCCTGATCATCGAAGCGAAAAATACGGAAAAAGTTGGGCTGTTGCAGCTCAGCCAGCAGGTGATGGCCACGGTCACGCAGGTTTCGAACGACTATTGGGAGCTTGTGTACGCGCGGGAAAATGTGAAGGTCGAAGAGGCATCCGTGCACGTTTCGCAAACGCTCTATGACGACAACAAAACGCGGGCCTCCATCGGGACTCTTTCGCGATTGGATGTGTTGACCGCGCAGTCGCAACTGGCTTCCGACAAGCAAGCGCTGGTCCAGGCGCAATCGGTGCAACTGCAGGACGAAACGACCCTGCTCAACGACATTACCAAGAGCCCGCTCGACGTCGCCTTCCTGGGAATTGAGATCGTGCCCACCACGCCGATTTCGGAGCCAATCGAAATTGAAAATATTAAGATCCAGGACGCCGTAAAAGAAGCGTGGGAGAAACGCCCCGAACTCCAGCAAATGGCATTGAACCTGAAAAATGCTGGGATCGAAGTGAAGGCGACCCGCAACGAACTCTTGCCGTCCCTGAATCTGTTCGCAGAGTACATAGCGACGGGTCTCGGCGGGGTTCAGACCTCCACGCTAACGTCGCCCACGGGGACGTACCTGCCCGGCGTGCCCGTGGTGGACGCAAATGGAAATCCCATTCCCGGATATTTTGAGGCGACGGCTCTGAGTACCACGTCGCAAGCCGTTTTTCCCGGAGGGATCGGGGACACGTTGAGCCGCATGATTCGCGGCAATTATCCATCGTTCGAAGTGGGGATCAATTTCACGTTGCCGATTCGCAACCGCGCGGCCCAGGCGGACAACGCCCAAGCCTTGCTGAACCAGCGGCAACAGGAAACCCAGTATCGCCAGGAACAAAACGTAATCTTTGTGAACGTGCGCAACGCCCTGATCGCCTTGCAGGAAGATCGCGCATCGCTGGCCGCGGCAACGGAGGCGCGGTCGCTGGCGGTTCAGACGTTCGAGGCCGAGCAGGAGAAATACAAGCTCGGGGCGTCCACAAGCTACGACGTTGTCCTGCGATCGCGGGACGTCACCACGGCGCAGGGGACCGAACTGCGCGTCAGCATCAACCTGCTCGAAGATGAGTTGAAACTCAACCAGGCCATCGGCCGCACGCTGGAAGTCAACAACATCACGCTGGCGGACGCGCTCAAAGGAAAGATCTCGGGGCCATCGAATATCCCGGGAACGCCGGAAGCGGAAAACAGGGCGGGCTACAGGTAAGCCGGTGTCGATCGGCGGGGGATACGAACAAGTCGTTTCGTCCTGTTCAAACAGATGTCTGGTTGATCGCTCTTCGCGCTACCGGATCGACCCGGCCTCGGTTTCCACGAAAATTTCATGTTCCAGGCCGAGATCCCGCGCGGAGGGCGTGAGGATCGTCTTCGGGCCGACGAAGATTTTCTCGCTGCGCGTCATCGCGCGGCGCACATCGTTTTCGCTGACGAACGGAGAAATAGCGACGCGGGTTTTGCAGGGGACTCTGGTTTGCGAGCGGCGGCGGGCGGAGCAGGAGTTTGCGCTGGACTGGATTCGGCAGCGGAAACTGCGGTACCGACGCAGGATTCCGACTTCGGCCTGGCGGGCGAAGAAAAAAAACGGCCCGCAATTTCCGCGGCAATCGCAGAAGGATGCGGTACATCTTTCGCCGCGGGAATAGCGGGAGCAGGTTTCGGCGCGCCGCTTCCGCGAACAATTCCCTGCCCGGCTAGCACGGTTTCCACAATGCGCGCGATCGTCGCGCGGTCCACGCCCGCGGCCGACGCCGGCACAGCGGGCTCGACAACCTTCTTTTCTTGCAGCCCTGCGTTCGGCGAAGGCGCGGGCGCCTGTAGCGAGGCTGCGGGCTCTTGCAGGCTTGGCTTTGCTTGAAAAACTTCCGGAGAAATCGGCATCACCTCCTCCCTGACATGCCCCCTGACATGCGTTGATCCGCGGGAACAGTGCGATGCTCGACGCCGCGCGATTCCCACGCGATCCGCTTCACATTCATCAAATGCTGCGGGCCGATATTGTCGGACGTGATGTTCCCGCCGGGGGCCCCGCAGCCCAGCGTCATGGCCGGAAAAAGATTGGTCGAGTAGCCGATCGATCCGTGGACCGACGCGCTGTTCACAATCACGCGAAAGGCGGGCATGGCTTGCCCGAATTCCAGGATCGCCGCGCGATTCTGCGAATGAATCGCGCACGTATGCCCAAGGCCGCCGAATTCGAGCAGCCGGCGGCACAGCGCGATCCCTGCGGCAAGATTCGGCGCCGCGTAGAACGCGAGGATCGGCGATAATTTTTCCGCCGACAGCGGAAATTCGCGGCCGACTTGTTCGGGTTCCAGGCGCGCGATCAGCGCGCGCGTCGAGGACGGCACGCGGATTCCGGCCATCTCGGCGATCGTTGTGGCCGCGCGTCCGACAATTTTGGTGTTCGGCGTGTGCGTCCCCGGCAGAAATACGAGGCGTCCGACTTTTTCAATTTCTTCCGGCGAAAGGAAATGCGCGCCTTGCGCGCGGCATTCCTCGAGGGCGCGATCGCGCACCGTCTGGTCCACGACAATCGCTTGCTCGGACGAGCAAATCGTCCCGTAGTCGAATGTTTTTCCCGCCAGGATATCGGCGACCGCCTTGCGCACATCGGCGGTGCGTTCGATAAAGGCCGGCACGTTGCCCGGTCCCACGCCATACGCCGGCTTTCCCGAACCGTACGCGGCGCGCACCAGGCCCGTGCCGCCCGTCGCCAGAATCACGCCGACTTCGCGCTGCCGCATCAGCTCGCGCGTGCCTTCGAGCGTGGTGTGCTGCATGCAATTGATCAGGCCTTCGGGAGCGCCCGCCGCAAGCGCGGCGCGATCGAGCAGCGTCGCCGCCCGGCAAATGCACTGGATGGCCGCGGGATGCGGGCTCAGCACAATCGCATTCTGCGCCTTGATCGAAATCAGCGTTTTGTAAATGGCCGTCGAGGTCGGGTTGGTCGATGGAATCACCGCCGCGACCACTCCCACCGGAGAGGCCATCTCGACGATGCCTTTTTCGCGGTCCTCGCGCAGAATTCCCACCGTGCGCATGCCTCGAATCGCGCGCGGCACATTCACCGCCGCCAGCGTGTTCTTGATGATTTTATCGGGAATGTTTCCGAAACCGGTTTCTTCGACCGCCGCGCGGGCCAGCGCTTCCACGTTGTCGGCGGCGGCTTTCGCGCAGGCTTCGACAATCGCGTCCACTTGTTCCTGGGAAAATGCGGAGAATTTCTTCCGGGCGGCGGCAGCGCGGGCCGTCAGTTCGCGGGCTTCCTGGATGGAGATGAGGTCACGGTCGCGCAGGCTCAAAACGCTTTACCTTCTTCTACAAACTCCTACAAACATCGTTGCTGCAGCGAACGCGCTACGCAATTTGCGGAATAACTTGCAGCTTTGTCATTCCAAGGCGCATTGCGCGCCGAGGAACCTCTCATTCTCTTGCGGATTAAAACCCGGAGAGATTCCTCATTTCGTTCGGAATGACGACCAAACATTTTTTCGGCACGTTTTTCCGCAATCATGACAGCAAAATCATTGCGGTTTCCGGCACAACCAGCCTACTTCTTCGCTCCCGGCACGCCACCGCCGCCGGGCAAAATCTTTTCGACCAGTTCGTGCGGGCGCGGGATGACGTGCACGGACACGAGTTCGCCCACGCGGCGCGCCGCGGCGGCTCCGGCATCGGTCGCGGCCTTTACCGCGCCCACATCGCCGCGCACCATCACCGTAACGTAGCCGGAACCGATATATTCTTTCCCGATCAGGATGACATTGGCGGCCTTGACCATGGCGTCCGCAGCTTCAATCGAGCCGACCAGGCCCTTGGTTTCAATCATCCCCAGTGCATCGTTGGACATGCGCTCCTCGCCCCGGACCATCCCGGCACATTTTCGCGAAACCTCGTGCTCGTGCCGCCGGAAGGGGTGAGCGTAGCATGATGACTGGGGTGAAGCAAGAAAATGCGGGGAAGGCCGAACGCGGAAGTGTGGAAATCGCGCGCCGGGAATTAAACGGTGGTAGGCAGGGTGCCGATTTTGGCGGCAGCGACGCCGTCGCGAGTCGTGTTCTTGACCAGGTACATCGCTTCATCGGCCAAGTGAAGCAGTTCGACCTTGCTTTTGGCATCGGCCGGATACGAAGCCACGCCGAGGCTGGCGGTGAAGTGAATGTTCAGCCCCTCGGATGCCAGCCAGGTGGTTTCGCCGATCAGCTTGTGCAGGCGCCTGGCAACGACGAATGCGTTTTCCTTCGATGCCTGCGGCAGCACGATCACAAACTCGTCGCCGCCATAGCGAAACGCGAAATCGATCCTGCGGCACGCGGTCTTCACCATCTGGCCGACTTCGGCAAGCAGTTTCGACCCCACCAGGTGGCCGTGCGTGTCGTTGACGCTCTTGAAATGATCGAGGTCGATGAATACCAGAGAAAATTCGTAGCCGTAGCGCTGCGAGCGGTAAATCTCGGTTTCGAGGATGAAGTCCATATGCCGCGCGTTATACAGCGTGGTGCAATCGTCGGTGATGGTAAGTTCATGGATGCGCTTGACGTGCCGCGCATTTTCCAGCGCGATCGCGGCGAAATCCGCCAGCGCCTCGAGCAGCGCCAGATCGCGTTCCTGAAAACCTTCGCTGCCCATGCAGTTGATCAGCTCGATGACGCCGAGGCAGTGATCGCGATAGCGCACGGGCACGGCCACGATCGACCGCGTCTCCATTTTTGTCTTTTCATCGACCTTGGAAAAAAATCGCGTGTCCTGGCTGACATCGGGCACGATCACGGCTTCATCGTTCTGCGCGACCCAGCCGGCAATTCCCTGCCCCATCTTGATGCGGACGTCTTTCAGGGCCTGCGCGCCCTTTCCCACCGCGAGCTCGAAGTAAAGCTCCTGCTTGGCTTCGTCGACCAGCAGCAGCGACCACGTGTCCGGGCGCAGAAACTCGTCGATTTTTTCCATGATCGTGCGCAGGACCTGATCGAGCTGCAGGGAAGACGTGAGGGCTTTGCCGAGTTCATGGAACACCGCGACTTCGCCAGCTTCGCGCTGTTCTCCCCGGACAGTTGCCTTGTGGCGGCGTTCGACGCCGCTGAAGTTCTCGGTCGTGTTCACAGGATGCCTTCGTACCTGATTCGTCTTGCGGGTCACCCGCCGGCTTACGGAAGGTGTCGGGGCAACATAAATTATAATCATCTCTTCTCCCTCCGCGCAACGCCGAGTTACTTTCCGATTACCGGAAGGGGAAACCCGGCCCGCGATAGGCCAGCACCCATCGCATCGCTGACATTGACACCCCCGCAGCGCCCGCCTATATTCGCTGTGTCCGGCAAATTAAAGAAAAAATGACCAAGGGCACGTTTGGCGAAAATCTGAAGCGGGAACGGGAAATGCGGGGCGTGTCTCTGGAAGAGATTTCCGCCGCCACGCGCATTGCCACGCGTTTTCTCCGGGCGATCGAAAATGAGCAGTGGGAACAGCTTCCCGGCGGAGTCTTTAACCGGGGGTTTGTGCGCGCGGTGGCGCGTTACCTCGGGCTGGACGAAGAAAGCATCGTGGCCGAATATGCGCTGGCCGTGGATGACCGTCCAAGTGTGCCGGTGTGGACGGGCAGGCCGCCTGCCGTGGTGCCCGACCGCCCCTGGCTTGGCTGGATCCTGGCCGCTGTCGTTGTCGCGGCTCTGATCGCTGGAGGCTGGTTCGCCACGAAGCGACTCTTGGCATGGCGCGCGGCGAGACGCGCGGCGCGCAGTGCGGCGATGAGCGCCGCGGCGCCTCCGGCAAAGCCGGAATTGCCTCCCGCCGGCGCGCCGGTGGCGGCTTCGAGCGAACCTGCTCCGGACGCCACGCCGGGTACGGTTCCTGCCCCCACGCCGGCGCCTGCTCAAGCGGATTCCGCAGCAGCCGCTGCCGCGGCACCAGCGAATCCAGCTTTGCTTGTGTTGAAGGTCGAGGCTGGAAAGAAAACGAAAGTGACGATCGACGCGGATACCGATCAGATGTTTAGCGGAACCATGAAGGCTGGAGAGAATCACGTCTTCTCGGCCAAGGATCGCTTCGATGTTTCCGCTCGCGATGCCGGAGCCCTCGTGCTCGAGTTAAATGGGAAGACGCTCGCTCCCATTGGCCCGCCAGGCAAGGCGGGAAAAGTTACCTTGACGCGCGAGGCCCTGAAGCAAGCCGCGGGAGGCGCCAATTAGCGCTGGTTTGCGCGAGGAACTCCAATCGGGTCGCGCGACCCGAGAACGCAAACTTGCGATATGCAGCGGCGCGGCTTCCCTGGAACCTGCGGACCGCATCGAACTTCTCACCATCCTTGCCGCGGATTCGGACGAAACCGTTCGCGAAATTGCCGCGCGAGTCCTGCTCACGCAGCCCCTGCCTACGATTCTTACGGCGCTCGCGCGGCCTGATGCCGCTCCGGAGATGTTCGCCTATTGCGCCGCGGAGTTTCCGAGGCGGCCCGGTGTCGCCGACGCGCTGGCCAGAAATCTTACCTGCCCGATTGAAGTTCTTCGCCCTGTGGTGCGCTACCTTTCGGTTTCGGCGGTGCAGGAACTCTTTGAAGACCTCGACCGGCTGAGCACTTCTCCCGCCTTGGTAGCCGCCTTAGTCGCTTCCTCGGTGATAAACGCCGAGCAGCGGAACCAGCTTCTGGAGTTGCAACGCGAAGAACTCGAGTCGGAGGAGGCATTCGTGGAAGCCGCGGAAGCGGCCGAGCCCGACAAAGCCAAGCGCGAGACCCTGTTGCAAAAACTTTCCCGCCTGCGTGTCGTGGAACGCGTGCAACTGGCCATCAAGGGAAATCGCGATGAGCGCCTGCTACTGATTCGCGATCCTTGCAGGGTCGTGCAGCGCGCGGTGCTTCAATCCCCGCAGCTAACCGATCGAGAAGTCGAGTCCTTTGCGGGCATGGCCAGCCTGGGCGAAGAGGCCCTGCGAATGATCGCGGGCAATCGCAAATACCGCAAGAATTATACGATCGTTCGCGCGCTGATGTTCAATCCCAAGACGCCGCTGGAAGTCACCCTGCACATGCTTCCAAGCGTCGCGGCGCAAGACCTCAAGATGCTGGTAAGCAACAAAAATATTCCCGATACACTGCGCACCTCCGCCAACCGCCTGCAGCGCCAGCGCGCCTCCCAGCGGGAATCCTGAAAATCCGCTTGAATCCACAGATGGACACAGATCAACACTTGATAAAGGGAAAAATTCAAAGGCTTTAACACAGAAACCACGGAGAACGCAGAGTAAGAACGAGAGGTTCGGATAAATTCAGAACCAGAATTTATCCGTTTTTATCTGTGTTGATCTGTGTTCATCTGTGGATTCAAACGGTCTTCAAAGATAGGAATGGTCGAACGGCTTGGGAAACAGGGCTGCCATGCGGTAGCGTTCGGTCTTTCCCTTGAGGTTTGCCAGGATCACTTCCGCATCTCCGCAGAATTCCCAGATGATCTGGCGGCAGGCGCCGCACGGAGGCGTGAGCGTATCGGTATCAGTGACGACCGCGACGGCGTCGAATCCGCGCTCGCCCTCGGAAATGGCCTTGAAGATGGCGACGCGTTCGGCGCACAGCGTCAAGCCATAGGTGGCATTCTCGACGTTGCAGCCGCTGAAGATTCGTCCGGATTTCGCGCGCACGGCCGCCCCGACGCGGAAATTGGAATACGGCGCGTAAGCGTTCTCGCGCGCGGTCCGCGCGGCGGCAATCAGGGAGTCGTGTTCGCTCACGGAAGATCCTCGCTCATGCGCGGAATCACGGCGCGCAGCAAAGCGACGAAATCCGCTTTCACGCGCTCGCCGGTCTCCAGCACTTCTTCGGCGGTGATCGGCTGATCCAGAATTCCCGCAGCCATATTCGTCACGCAGGAAATTCCCAGCACCCGGATTCCCAGATGCGCCGCGGCAATCACTTCCGGCACGGTGGACATTCCCACCAGATCGGCGCCGATCGTGCGCAGGTAACGAATCTCCGCCGGAGTTTCAAAACTCGGGCCGGACAGCGCGGCATACACCCCCTGAGCCATTTCGATGCCGAGCCGCTTGCCTTCCTCCAGCGCCGCTTGTTGGTAGGGTTTCCAGTAGACCTGGGTAAGATCGGGAAAGCGCACGCCAAAGCGCTCGTCGTTCGGACCGATGAGGGGATTGGCGCCTTGCAGATTGATGTGGTCGCGCAGGACGACGAGGCACCCTTGTTTGAAATCGCGATTGATCCCGCCCGCGGCGTTGGTGATCAGAACGGCGCGGACTCCCATGCGGGCCATCACGCGCATCGGAAAAATCACCTGCTGCGGCGTGTACCCTTCATAGAAATGCACGCGGCCCTGCATGGCCGCCACCGGCACGTCCGCCACCTTGCCGATGACCATGCGCCCGGCGTGGCCGATCGCGGTCGACGCGGGAAAATGCGGAATTTTCTTGTAGTCAATGCGCGTGGCGCCCGCGAGTTCATTGGCGAATGCGCCCAGGCCGCTGCCCAGCACCAGGCCGATGCGCGGCCGCAGCTTTGTTTTTGCGAGAATGAATTTCGCGGCGCGTTCGGCGCGAAGGAAATCCCGGCTTGGTTTCGTCTTTCCCGCTCCGGAGGCGCTCATTTCAGAAAAATCCCCACGATCGAGGCGGACATCAAGTTCGCCATGGTTCCCGCGATCATCGCGCGGATGCCGAGTTTCGCAAGCTGCATTTTCTGGTTGGGCGCAAGCGCGCCGATGCCGCCGATTTGCATTCCGATCGAACTGAAATTCGCAAAGCCGCACAGCGCGAACGTCGCGATGGTAAACGACCTGGGATCGAGCGTTCCTTTCATCGGGCCCAGAAAAGAAAACGCAACCAGTTCGTTGAGAACCATGCGCGTGCCGAGCAGGTTTCCGATCTGCACGCAGTCATGCCAGGGCACTCCGATCACCCACGCCACCGGCGCGAACGCCCAGCCGAAAATCTGCTGCAAGCTGGTTGGAAACCACAAAATGCCATGCCCGCCGAGCCAGTTGTGAATGCCGCCCATCATGCCGTTGGTGAGCGCGATCAGCGCCAGGAACGCAACCAGCATGGCTCCGACGTTGACCGCCATGCCCAGCCCTTCGCCCGTTCCCGCGCGCGATGGCCGCGAGGAAATTCGAATCGCGCTCGACGTGGTCCATGTTCACCACGCCCATGGTTTTCGGCTCGCCGATTTCCGGCACGAGCATTTTGGAAATCAGCAAGGTCCCCGGCGCGGTCATGATGACCGCGGTTAAAAGATGCCGGGCTTCGACTCCAAACGCGATGTACGCCGCCATGATCCCGCCGGAAACGTGCGCCATTCCGCTGGTCATGATGGTCATCAATTCGGATTGGGTCAGGTCCGGGATGAACGGGCGGATGGTCAGCGGAGCTTCGGTCTGCCCCATGAAAATGCTCGCCGCGACGTTGAGTGACTCGGCGCCGCTGGCGCCCATGAACCGCTGCATGGCCCAGGCCACGCCACGGATCACCACCTGCATGATGCCGAGGTAATACAGCAGCGCAAACAGCGAGGCGATAAAAATAATCGTGGGGAGAACCTGAAACGCGAAAATAAATCCGATCGAGGAATGCTGCTTTCCCAAATCGCCAAACACAAATTCCGATCCCACAAACGCATACGCCAGCAAGCGGTTCACGGCATTGCCCGCGCGCATGAATAATTCCTGACCCCCGGTCCAGCGGATGATCAGGAACGCAAGCGCGATCTGCAGCCCCAGGCCCCACGCCACGATTTTTAATTTGATCGCCCGCCGGTTGGTCGAGAACAGATAGGCCCCTCCCAGCATGACCAGCAGCCCGAGCACGCCCGTGAATCGCCCCATCCGGTGTCTCCTCGCATCCCCGGCACGCCCGGGAAACGACCGTCACATTAGCATGGCGGGGGACAATCCGGGGGGTGGAAATTCGGATTCGCAGGATTTGCCTCGCGCAAAAGGAATTAGGATCGAGAATTAGCAAAATCGAGTCCCGCAAACGTACCGTACATGGTACACTCGTCTCGTGGGCAAGAAATCTAAACCTCCGGCAAACATCCCCGTTCGGCATGAGGCGCCGGAAAAGCAGGGCAAACGAGTTCCGGCAATCTTCTTTCGGACAGAGGCGGGCGGCGAACCTTTACGGGACTGGCTGAAGGGTCTGCCGTCAGATCAGGATCGCAAGCTGATTGGTGAAGATATCAAGACCGTGGAGTTCGGCTGGCCCGTCGGGATGCCCGTTTGCAGAGCCTTGGGCGATGGCATTCATGAGGTGCGGACTAATTTGGCTCAAAACCGAATCGCCCGTGTGCTTTTCTATATCGACAAGAGAGGCCGGATGGTGCTGCTGCATGGATTCATCAAGAAGACGCGGAAGACTCCCGATGAAGATTTTGATTTGGCAAAGGCTAATAAACTCAAGCATCAAAAGGGACTGAAATGAAAGCTAGAAAAACGGGCAAGAGAACGGACCATAGCGGTTCGACCTTCGATAGTTTTCTCGAACAAGAAGGAATCAGGGACGAAGTCGAAGCGGTCGCCATCAAGCGCGTATTGGCTTGGCAACTTGAACAAGCCATGCAGCAGCAACAAAAAACGAAGCAAGCGATGGCGAAACAACTTCGCACGAGCAGGTCTCAACTCGATCGCTTGCTTGATCCGCAAAATGTCACGGTAACGATTGCCACGATCACGCGGGCAGCCAAGGCGCTTGGTAAGCGAGTAATCATTCGCGTCGAGGATGCGAAGGCGAAGCGAGCTTAGCCCGAAGCTTTCTCCGGAATTCACCCTGACAATTTCGAATGGTTTATGCGCCAATCACCCGATGGATCAGCGGAGGAATCGTCTTCAGTTTTTCCGGCTCGACCCGGTAAGCGGTTTCCACCAGATGGCGAGCTTCCGCCAGGCGGGCGTCGGCGTTGTAATGCAGCGTGCAAAGCGGCTCGCCGCGCGCCACCGCGTCTCCGATGCGCTTGTGAAATTCAAGGCCCACGGCGGGGTCGATCGTGTCTTCCTTCTTTTCCCTTCCGCCGCCGAGCACCACGCCGGCAACGCCGAGCTGTTCGCACTGAATCGAGGCGACATATCCTTTCGATGAGCAAGTCACATCGAGCGTCTGCCGGGCGCGCGCAAGGCGTCCGGGATCGTCCACCACTCCCACGTCACCGCCCTGCAGGCCCACGATTTCGCGGAATTTTTCGCGGGCTTGGCCGGAGGCAATCAGGTCCGCGGAAAGTTTTTTCCCTTCGTCCAGCGTCTGGACGCGCTCGCCCAGCAGAAACATCCAGGCCGCGAGTTCCAGGCAAAGTTCGCGCAAGTCCGAAGGACCCGCGCCGCCCAGCACTTCGATCGACTCGGCCACTTCCATCGCGTTGCCGGCCTTGCGGCCGAGCGGCTGATTCATGTCCGTGATCAGCGCGACAACGTTTTTCCCCATGCGCTTGCCGGTCTCGACCAGCAATTCGGCCAAATTCGCCGCATCCTCGATTTTTTTCATGAAAGCGCCGGAGCCGGTTTTCACGTCCAGCACCAGGGCGTCGATTCCCTCGGCCAGCTTCTTGCTCATGATGGAGGCGCAGATCAGCGCGGGGCTTTCCACCGTGCCGGTGACGTCGCGCAGGGCATAGATTTTCTTGTCGGCGGGAGCGATTTCGGCGGTCTGCCCGATCAGGGCGCACCCGCAGGTCTCCAGCACGCGCCGGAAATCGGTGAGGGACAGATTGACGTTGAAGCCGGGAATCGATTCGAGCTTGTCCAGCGTGCCGCCGCTGTGCCCCAGGCCCCGCCCGCTGATCATGGGCACTTTCAATCCGCCTGCCGCCGCGATCGGAGCAATCACCAGGGAAGTCTTGTCGCCCACTCCCCCGGTGGAATGCTTGTCCACCTTGCGTCCAGCCAGGTAGGAAAAGTCCAGAACGCTGCCCGAATGCAGCATGGCTTCGGTCAGCGCGGCAGTTTCGGGGCGAGTCATCCCGCGCAGCACGACCGCCATCAGCCAGGCCGACATCTGATAGTCGGGAATGTCGCCAGCGGTATACGCGGCAATGAATTGCTCGATTTCTTCGCGGGTAAGTTCGCCGGAATCTCGTTTACGGCGGATCAGGTCAACGGCGCGCATGCAGTTTGAGGAAAAGCTAGTCCGCGGCTGCCGCGGGAGAAACCCCGGCAGCGCCCTGGAGCAGTTCGAGGTGAGTAATTTCGGCAGGGCATCGCAGCCGCCACGGCAATACGATCGTTCCGATGCCCCGGCTGACGTAGATTTGCGTGGTTCCCAGCCGGTCCCATCCAATTTTGTATCGCAGGCGCTCGGGAGAGCGGCCGTAGACGGTTCCCAGCAGGGGGATATTGACCTGTCCACCGTGCGTGTGCCCGGAAAGGACCAGGCTGACGCTGTGGCGGGAGGCAAGCCGTATGATGCGCGGATTATGCGCCAGCAAGACCGTGGCGGCATCGGGCGGAATTCCACGCACGGTGCGCCGCAGATCGGCGCCATAGCCGTAGTCGTCCACTCCAGCCAAGTACAGGGAAGCTCCGCCAAATCCGAGCGAGATGTGCCGGTTCCGCAGGACGTCAATGCGTTGCCGGCGCAAGGCCAGTGTGACGGCATCCGCATCCACACGGAAATCATGGTTCCCGAGAACCGCGTAAACTCCGTAGCGCGCTCGCAGCCGCCCCAGGATTTCCGCTGCCGGATCGATATTTCGGCGGGAATAGGTGACGAAATCGCCCGTCAGGGCAATGATATCCGGGTTGAGGCGATTCGCTTGCTGCACTGCCTCCGAGAGCCATTCCTTGGGGAGAAACAATCCGTGATGAATGTCGGAAATTTGAACGATGCGCAGGCCGCTGAACGCAGTGGGGAGGGGATCCAGCCAGATCCGCTCCTGGTTCACGATAGAACCGTTCGCCGGAACGCCATCGTTTGGCGCCTTGGAGTTTTGCTCCGGCTGTGTAATGTTCGATTCCGCCACTGCGCCAACGGCCCATCCAACGGGAAAGGCGTTCGCCCGGGCGCAAATTATCCGGAACCGGAAAAGTGAGACTATTACCCATCATCCCTCAGTAAATTAAAGCTGACCTTGGCGAGCCTAACATTCACCCGAAATCGAGTCAATGCAACGTTTTACAAGGTCATGCGCAAAGCATAACGGAGACTTCCCGCATTCGACACTAGAGTAACTTTACCATTACGAGAGCGGCGCTCGCGCCGCCGCGCGCTCGGCAACGCCTGCGGCGACTTCTTGCATTTCCGCGTGAACGCGCCCATTCGAGGCCAGAAGTTCCCGGTCACCCAACTGATACGGCCGGCCGTCGAACTGCGTCACCGTTCCTCCTGCCTCGCGAACCAGCAGGACGCCCGCCGCAGTGTCCCAGGAATGCAGACCGAACTCCCAAAAGCCCTCAAAGCGGCCGCACGCAACCGCCTGCTAGGTCCAGAGCGGCCGAGCCGTCGCGGCGCACTCCGTGGGACCTCAGCGTAAAATCCCAGTAGTAATGAATGTTGGGATTCTGGGTGCGCTTCTTGCTCGGAAAACCCGTGACCAGCAGACTTGTGGCGAGCTTTTCAATCGGGGACACCTGAATCTTTCTTTGATTCAGATAGGCTCCCTCCCCTTTGGCGGCCGTAAACAGTTCCCCGCTCACCGGCTGGTAAATAACGCCTGCGATAAGCTCTCCGGCCTCTTCCAGGCCAATCGAAACCGCGAAGCACGGATATTTGTGAGCAAAATTGGTGGTGCCGTCCAGGGGATCCACATGCCAGCGGAAGGGCGAAGCGCTTTCGGTCCCGCCGCCTTCCTCGGCCACAATGGCGTGCTTCGGGAAATGCGTGCGCAGCCGCGTGACGATGGCCTGTTCGGACCGCCGGTCCGCCTGCGTCACGATATCGACTTCCCCTTTGTAGCTGATATCGACCGGGCGGTCGAATTCCGACAGCAGAATGTCCCCTGCCTCCCGCGCCGTGTCGATGGCCACTTCGAGAAATGAGTTCATGATGTCCTGAAATCCCCACTAACGATGATGCCAGAAGTCTTCCGCGTTAAATAGGCTTGAATGGGAAGAGACCGAAAGCTGTAGGGCATGCCGTCTGCCATAGCACCGCAACGGTTTTCACCAGTCACTAGCCACCATTCACCAGTCGCCGAATCAATCCAAATGCCCGCCGGAATAATACGCCTTCCGGCTTCTCACCTTGCAATCGCAGTTCACGCGGACCTCGATGGTGCGGTACTCGCCAGCCGGGGGACGCGGATTGGGATAGTAGGCGAGGCGGTACTGCGTGCGCAGTTCCCGGTCGATCCGGTCGAACATCGCGCCAAGCTCGCCGATCGTATCGGGGAAATAGGTCGCGCCGCCGGTGGAGTCCGCGATGGTTTCCAGGGCGTGTTCCCCGGCGGTATTGCGGCCGCCTTCTGATTTCACGGCGCGCACGACGATCGTATACAGAAGCGCGTCGGCGCGAAGAGCGGCGCGGCGCGCGGTTTCAAAGTCGGCGCGGCTGGTTGTCTCGCCCGCGTCGGTCACCAGGACGATGACCCTGCGGCGGCCGGCGGGAGCGCGCCCCAGGCTTTCTGCGCCCAGGTACACCGCGTCATAAAGAGCCGTGCCGTCTCCGGGAACAATGCGCTTGAGCGCCGCCTGCAGCATGGGCACGTTCGAGGAAAATGGCGCGATTTGCACGACCGTATCGGCGAATTGAAACAGGGCCAGGCGGTCGCCGGGACGCACAAGTTTCTGGATGAACCGGGAAGCGGCGTCCGCCTCAAATTCGAGTTCCTTGATTTCGCTCAGGCTCGAATCGATCATCAAGGTCAGGTCCAGCGGCTGCTGCGTTTCCGGCTCAAACACTTCAATTTTTTGTTTTACGCCTTCTTCATACACCTCAAACTGGTCCGCCGTAAGGCCCATGGCCGGATGTCCATCCTTGTCGAGAACGCTGCAAAGCACGCTGACCAGGCTGACTTCGGCGCGGATCCGGCCGCGCTGGTCCGCGTCATCGCGCTGCGCGGCCGCGGCGGGCTCTAAGGTGATCGTTGCGCACAAGAGCAGGGCCAGGGCAAACGCCGCTACCAGGACTCCCAAGGAGAAGGCCAAATGGCGCTTCGGACGTAGGGGACGAAACTCGCGGTGGAATGCGGCTGGGGGTGAAATCATCGGCAGGATAATTAGATTCCCGCCCGGCCGAAAAGGATTGCTTATGCGGAAGGGATTTCTCCTTCGGCCCAGGCGGCGCCGTCGCGAAAGAACTCCTTCTTCCAGATGGGCGCGGTGCGCTTCAGGGTATCGATGCCGTAGCGGCAGGCGTCAAAGGCGGCGGCGCGGTGCGCCGACACGACGGCCACCAGAACGGCGGTTTCGCCGATTTCCAGACGGCCGAGCCGGTGGATCATGGCATAGCGCCGGATGGAAAATTTCTCGCGCATTTCCGCGCCGATTTCGCGCAACTTGGCCAGGGCCATCGCCTCGTAGGCCTCGTACTCCAGGTACAGCGTGGAGCGGCCGGCGGAATGATTGCGCACGATGCCTTCAAACACGACCACGGCGCCGTCGGACGGGCCCTTGAGCTGCGCCACAATTTCCGAAGTTTCGATGGGCGTTCGGACCAGCGCGCACAAGTTTTCCTCGACCTTGGCGTCCGAGGGAATCGCTCCACCGCTGACTGGAGGAAGGAACGCGACTTCGTCGCCTGCGGCCAGCGGCGCGCGCCATTCGGCAAATTCCTGGTTCACGGACGCAACCACCGAGGTGCGAAACTTGGCCAGTTCGGGAAAACTCCGCCCGTAGCGCTCGAATAAATCCTCGACGCGCGCGCCGTCGGAAAGCTCGGCTTGCTCCTCCGCCTTGCCCACGATGTCTTTCAATCGCCCGAAGAAAAGTACGCGCACCTGCATTTGCTTATTCTATCCGCGCACAGTGGAAAGTTCCACTACCCGGTTGCGCGCGGTGCGGGCCATTTCCAACGAGACTTTTTGCTCCGCTGGCGCACCGGCAAGCAAGTCTCGCCCGAGGATAGCCGCCAAGTGAAGGGCGAACCGGGAGTTAGCGATTTCCCGTGCATGCCGGCAACCCTTCACGGGATGAAATGTTATGCTCGCCAAGACAACGTCTGTGATATAGGTCACTTATTTAAGTGATCCGGATCAACGCAATGCGTATGCATCCTGCGGCACTATCTTCTGTAAGCGGGAGTTGCTCATGGACGCAACGTCCAAGACGCCTAATATCACCATCCGCAGGATGACCAAAGACGACATCCAGGCCGTGGTGGATTTGCAACTGCGCGTGTATCCCGATGCTCTGGCCTGGAACGCCGAAGAACTTACTCATCACATCGAAGTATTCCCGGAAGGCCAACTCGTGGCCGTGGATGAAAAGGGCCAGGTTCTGGGTTCGGCGAGTTCGCTGATTATCGACTGGGACGATTATGCCGAGTCCGCAAGGTGGTCGGCGATCACCGGCCAGGGAAGTTTCGACACTCACAATCCGCTGGGAAAAACCCTATATGGCGCCGATCTCTGCGTCGACCCGGCCGCGCGGCACCTTGGCATCGGCTCTCTCTTCTACGAAGCGCGCAAGAAGATGATTCGGGAACGCGGTTTGAAGCGGCTGTTGACGGGCGGGCGCATCCCTGCGTACGCCCAAGTCTCTCGGGAGATGAGCCCTCAGGAATACGTGGCGGCCGTGGTCTCCGGCAAGCGGAAAGATCCCACGCTCAGTTTTCAACTCGCGAACGGGCTGGTGGTTTTGGACGTGGTTCCGAAGTATTTGGAGGATGCCGACTCTCGCGGCTTCGCAACGCTGCTGGAATGGCTGAACCCCGAGTATGTGACCACGGTGAGCTTTCAGTCCGCGGGCCAGCCCGAGGATTCGGAGGAGCTGGGCGAAGAGGCGCGTCACGAGCGTGCGCAGCCTTCCCGGGTTCGTATCGCCGTTATGCAGTACTTGCTGCGTCCCATCAGCCGTTTCGAGGATTTTGCCACCCAAGTCGAGTTTTTCGTTCACAGCGCGCGGGAGTACCGCAGCCAGTTCGTATTGTTCCCCGAATATTTCACCATGCAGCTCCTGAGCTACCTGCGCGAACCCTCCGCCGCCCGGGCGGTGCGCCGCCTGGCGCAGTTGACGCCTGATTACGAGGCGCTTTTCCGGCGGCTGGCCACGGAGAATAGCCTCTACATCATCGCGGGAACCCATCCGGTCATCCAGGAAGGCCAGCTATTCAACGCCGCTCACATGTTTACGCCGAGCGGCCGGGTGTACCGGCAAAAGAAAGTGCACCTCACCGAGACGGAAAAGGCTTCCTATCAGATGAGCCGCGGCCATGGCTTCTACGTCTACCACACCGACTACGGCAACGTCGCAATCCTAGTGTGTTACGACGTCGAATTTCCGGAAGCGGCTCGAGTGCTGGCCGAAGCCGGGGCGCAGATTCTATTTGTGCCTTCCTGCACCGACGAGCGCCAGGGGTTCTGCCGGGTCCGTTATTGCGCCCAGGCCCGCGCGAGCGAGAATCAAATCTATGTCGCGATGGCGAGCACCGTGGGCAACCTCCCGGATGTTCCCTGCATGGCCACTCACTACGGGCAAGCAGCGATTCTCACGCCTTCCGACTATTTCTTCGCCCGCGATGGGATTGCGGCGGAGGGCACGGTCAATCAAGAGCAAATCGTCATCTCGGACGTCGACTTGGCCTTGCTGGAGGAACAGCGCATCAACGGCACCGTTCTCCCGCTCAACGATTTGATCAAGGACGCCTATGACAGGGTAATCCACTACACGGACCGGCAAAATGATTCCGGGAAAAGAAGTCCCGGAATTCCGAATTGGAAGGCATAACGATTCTGCTATGTACGTGGGAATCCCTTACAACTACTCACATGCCCGCTAACTTCCTATAAAGGGGGCGAATCTCGAACGAGGCCGATTCTTCATCACGAGTGAAATTGTATTCCAACGATACTTTTCCCCATCGCTCGAAAACAGACTCCTTGAACGCGCTCCTAGTTATTCGGCACGCGAAAGACGTTCGCTGTCGTATTCGGCGGCAAATTGTGGAAAAGCGGCTCCATATCCCAGTATTTATTCGACTTGGCCTGGGACACGGCTGCTTTTTCGGCCGGATCGGTGACATAGGTTAAGGTGCGATCATACAATTGATTCCCGATCTTCAGGCGCACGCGCGGATCACGAATCACATCCTCGTTCCAGCGGTACTTAACATCGGGACGCATATAAACGGAACTCAGATAGAGATGTCCGTTATAGTAAACACAGCCAATGTTTACCGAGTGGGGAAGCAGATACCAGGTGTGGGTCTGAAGCTTGATCGTCGGAATCTTGTCGGTGAACGACCAGTCGGTGACCGGCGTGGTGACCAGATTCCCTCTCAACCACAATCCGGGTAATTTACAGGTCCAAGACTCATAAATGTTTGAACACGTTCGAGGTTCGAAGCCGGTGACGCGCAATACCAACAGCAATAAGACCAGGCAAATAAATGTGGCTGCGACAATTTTCAATAGCGTCTTCATGGCTGGCTCCTCAATGTAAACCACGATATCCCGGTCTGGACCTCTTATTTCTTATTATTGTTCATGCATCCTAACGCTTGTCCTGCCCTGGGCACAACGAATTTGCCCCCAGAGCAGGTCCCATCGAGATCGCACGGCACCGAATGCACAGGCGCCGCTTCCATCCCATAATCCGCCGCAAGGCAGTTCTAAACTGTTGATCCCTTCGAAGATTTCGCAGAAAACGAAACTTACAATTCCGGAATTCGTTTGACGTCGCAAAGACCGCGCCGTAGCGTGGTATTCACGGAAGGGGGGCGACCCATGCGCATACTGGTTTCGGGCTCAACGGGATTTTTGGGAACATCGCTGATCGAGGCGCTGGAGCGCGAAGGCCATGCGATCGCGAGGCTCGTGCGGCCGGAAACATCGCGAAACGAAGCCGGCCGGCGGTTCAGGGCAGACTGTGGCGTGGGATCCGGTTGCCGGCAAGTTCGACGCGGCCGCCGCCGAAGGCGCCGAGGCGCTGGTCCATCTGGCGGGCGCATCCATTGCCGGCGGGCGGTGGAACGCATCGCGGAAAAATTTGCTGCGCACCAGCCGCATTGAGGCGACGCGGCACCTGATCGGAGCGCTCGCGCAAATTGCAGCGCCCGCCGCGCGTGATCGTGGCCGCTTCGGCCATCGGTTATTACGGCGACCGCGGAGATGAAACCCTTGCGGAAACCAGCGCGCCGGGGAACGATTTTCTTTCAAAACTTTGCCGGGAGTGGGAAGCGGAAGCGGCGCGCGGGGCCGAATTCGGAGCGCGCGTCGTGAGCCTGCGGTTCGGAATCATCCTGGCGGCGCACGGAGGCGCGTTGCCGCGCATGTTGACGCCGTTCCGGCTGGGCGTGGGCGGACGGCTGGGCACGGGCCGTCAATGGATGTCCTGGCTGACGCTGGAAGAAGCTCTCAACATGATGTCAATTTGCGCTTGCGAACGCGGAACTCGCGGGGCCGGTGAATGCCGTCACCCAGAATCCTGTCCGGAATGCGGAATTTTCGAAAATTCTCGCGAAAACGCTGCGCCGGCCCGCCTTGTTCCCTGCTCCCGCGTTTGCGCTGCGGCTGGCGCTGGGAGAGATGGCCGATGCGCTGCTGCTTGCGAGCCAAAAAGTCATGCCGGAGGAAGCTGGCGAGTGCCGGGTACCAATTCCTGCAGCCCGAATTGGCGGATGCCCTGAGGAAAGTCCTTCGGAAGAACACACTTGGAAACGCGCGTTAATACCAATCCTACCCTGCATGCCTGTTTGCCGTTGCAACCGCTCCGGATTAGCGCAGGCGGAATTTCAGAGATCGAGTTGCGAGAGAAGCAACTCGAGATTCGAGTCATCGACCGTCAGCTCGGGCGTTTTCGCGGCGAGCCCTTCGATTTCGTCAAATGCCTGGAACAAACGCATCTTCGCGACCGCATATTCCTCGGTGCCGGTAAGCAACTGGCCGGTGCGCGCCGACCATTTTTCAAGCGCGTCCTTCCCGACGAACACTTTCAAGGGAAACACGCGCTGCCGATCCACCGAAACCATGTAGACGTACTCGGTGCCTGAAGAATCGCCGCGGCGCGCCTTTTCCACTTCGTAAAAATAATATTGATACACATAGCCGGTGGCCGCGGAGTAGCTCTTTACCCGGTGGGCGGCTTCAGGACGTGGCATAGGGGGATTATTCAAGCCGCGGAATGGCATGTCAACAATGGATGTTGAAGAAGTTCAGGATGGGAAGGAAGTCAAGGAAGCGCGGGACCGCAAATCGGTTGAGCGCGGAAACGGATTCTGATCCAAAACGGAACACGGGACGTGCTCGGTCTTCCCAACTCGATACTCGGCGTGACGAGAATACAAAGATTCTGAAAATGCTGTGCAGGTTCATCGTGCCGGATAAATCTCTCGCCAGAAAATTCAGCAACCTGCTGAAAGCGTAAGTCTTAATCGCAACTTTCTGCTCCGCCAAACCAATTTCCACGGTCGGCGGCGAACGCATTTCCGCGCTCGCGCCGCACTGGCACACCGCGTGCAATTCAGCAGGCAATGGAAGAAAGCACGAAATATCGCGGATGCCGCAGTCTGACTCGCAAAGCGTTTCACTGGTGTCCCGCGATGCTTCTCGTTGCGTCTTTCCTGGGCTGTGGCGGAGTCGTTGGTTCAGGCCCGTCACAGCCCCCTCCCTCCTCCGAGTGTCACCGTAAGCGTCGCGCCGGCTTCGGCTTCTGTGCTGCTCGGGACGACCGCAAACATTCACCGCGACCGTCAGCAATACGACGAACACCGCCGTGACCTGGACCGTGAATGGAATTCCGGGAGGGAACCCGGTCAGTTGGAACGATCGACGCGAACGGCGTCTACACTGCTCCGGGAATTCTTCCGGCACCCGGGACGGTGACCGTACAGGCCACCAGCGTCGCGGACAATTCAAAAAGCGCGACCGCATCGGTTCAAGTCACCAGCGACATCTCCGTGTCAATCTCGCCCGCAGACGATTCGGTGGAGCTTGGCGCTTCGCAGGCATTTGCTGGCAACCGTGACTTCGGCGGGAAATCCCAACCCCGGCATCACCTGGGCCGTTTCCGGAAACGGATGCGCCGGAGCCTCCTGCGGAATCGTGAATTCCAACGGAACTACACGGCGCCTCAAGTTCTTCCTGCCCCGCCGAGCGTTACTCTCACCGCCACCAGCATTGCGGACCCGTCGAAAAGCGCCGCCGCGTCGATCACCATCACCAGTTCGTTCTCGCTGAACGTTACCGGACCCGCCTCGGTCTTCACCCGAACGGTGGTCAGCTACGCGGCAACCGTGACTCCGGTTCCCAACTCAAATCCGAGCCGCGCGATTTCTTGGAGTGTTTCGGGAGCGGGCTGCACGGGCGCGGCCTGCGGCACGATTTCCTCCAGCGGGGCATATTCCGCGCCATCGGTTCCCCCGTCGCCCGCAACGGTGCAAATTACGGCAACGCCACTTGCGGATCCCTCGAAGGCCGCCTCGGTTTCCGCGACGATCGTTGCGTCGCTGACCGTTTCCATTTCGCCCACGGCGGCGACGCTGGCCCTGGGCGGCACGCAGGCATTTCAAGCCCAGGTCACGGGAGCGACGGACACGACCGTGACCTGGGATGTCGGCGGAGTCGTCGGAGGAAATTCCACGCTCGGAACCATTCTGAATTCGCAGACCAATCCCGACAACACGACCTACACGGCCCCGCACGCCTGCCGCCGGGCGGCAGCGGTCACGGTGCGAGCCAGCAGCAATGCAAATCCAAACATTTCCGCGTACGCGACCGTCACGTTCACGGCTGGAATCAATGTCAGCGTCTCGCCCGCGAGCACGACGCGCGTCGTCGGACAACGGCAAACCTTTACCGCGCAGGTGAACAACACGTCCAATCAGAACGTTTCCTGGCAATCGCGGCGTCGCGGGCGGAAACTCCACCGTGGGGCAAATCTGCGTGACCGGGTCCAATCCGTGCCAGCCGATTTCGCTCTCCAGCAGCGGCAGCGTCGATTATCTCGCGCCCGCCGGCATTCCTTCTCCCAATCCAGTCACCGTCACGGCCACCAGCCAGGCCGACGGGACCACCAACGCTTCGGCCAGCGTAACGATCCTGCCGCATATCGCCGCTCAGCATTCTCCCGGGAAGCGCCAGCATCGGCAACGGAGCCCAGCAGCCATTCACAGCCACGGTCCTGGGCACGGATAACCAGCAAGTGATCTGGACTGTCACCGGGAGCGGGTGCGGGGTTGCCGGGGCTTGCGGGTCGATCAATTCTTCCGGGCTGTATACCGCTCCCGCGTCCGCCCCTTCGCCAAATCTAATCAGCGTGATCGCCACGAGTTCGGAGGACACCACTCAATCGGCCACGGCAACGGTGACGATTTCCGGCAACGCGTATATTTCCTCGCTTGCGCCCTCGAGCGCGTACGCGGGTTCCGCCGGAGGGTTCACGTTCGAAGTATCCGGAAATAACTTCGCCACATCGAGCCCGGGACCCGGCTCGATGATCCTGGTTGCGGGAACTCCGCGCACGACGTTCTGCGCGTCGAGCACGCAGTGCACGACGTCGCTCACCTCGGCCGACTTGCAGTCCGCGGGCAATCTTTCCGTTTGGGTGCAAAATCCCGGCGGAACGATTTCCAATACCGTGACCTTCGTCGTGCTGGCGCCGGGTTCCGGGCCGGCACGATCCCTCTGACGCCGAGCGCGCCTTCGGTGACGGGGAAAGATATCGTCGTCGTCGAGCTCAGCACCAATGGCGGCTCGAGCGCTGCGGGAAACGTGGGCCTGGACATTGCCGCGATTGGAACCTACTCGGTGTTTTCCAACTCCTGCACGCTCGCCGATAGTCCGGTGATCATTGTGCGGCCGGCCTACCGGCGTCGCCACGGCGGACCTGTGCGTGTTTTCGGTAAGCGGCCTTGATCCGTCCTTCACCTACACCCTCAGCGGTCCGCCGTGCCGGATATCACCATCCTCAATCGCGAGCCGCTGGGCCTTGGAATCCTCCACCTGACGTTGCAGGTCCCGGCAACGTCCGCTCCGGGTCCGCGAACTCTGTTCGTTCAAAATCCAAATAAGGACATGGCTGCCGGAACCGGAGCCATGGAGGTGCGTTAATGAGAACGCGAATCTGCAACTGCTCGTAATCGTCTTCGTGTTTTCGCTGCTGCCCGCGCTCCGCGCCACGACGCTGGCCCGGCTGAGCCTCGATCAACTGGCCGCGGCAGCCGACGGCGTGGCGCGCGTGCGCTGCGTGGGCGCCGAATCGCGATGGGAAAATGGCGCGATCTGGACGGTGACCACCTTCGATGTTGTCGAATCGATGAAGGGCAATTTGCCGCCGCAAGATCGTCGGTGCGCCTGCCGGGCGGGACACGTCGGACATTTGACCGCCGCCGTGGACGGCACGCCGAAATTCAATTCCGGCGAGGAGGCCGTCGTGTTTCTGGAGCGCATCGCGCACCGGAGGATATTCGGTGGCGGGCTGGGTCGAGGGAACTTTCCGCATCGCGCTGGACCCGGCACAGCCATCGTGAAACCGTGACGCAGGATTCGAGCGCCTTTGCGGTGTTCGATGCGGCGACCCGGACGTTCCGCACCGAAGGCGTCCGAAAGATGCCGATCGAACATTTTCGCGCGCGCGTAACCGCCGCGATCGCGCGGGCACAGGAGAAAACGCGATGAACATGCGCACCTGGAAAATCTTTGGTTTTCGCAAAGCAGCCGCAGGGGCTCTGGCGTGGCTATTCCTGTTGCAGGTCACCGCCGTTTCCTCGGGGGCCTACGCGCTGGGAACAACCGTGGCGACATGCGGCAAGCCGCGTCGCTATCCGGCGGCACTTCCTGCCCGCAACTCACGCGGTTCGATGTTTCCACGCCGGGCACGATCAACCGGCAGTGGAGCACGTCGCTCGGCACCAGCCCCGTCACGATCCTGACGGCGGACCAGACGCCGGCCGGGCAGCTCAACGAGATCGAGGCCGTGATCCAGCAATCGCTGGCCGCGTGGACGGGCGTTTCCGGCACTTCGCTCACTCCCTCATCGCTCGGCACGCTTGCAGCGCACCGCGACTGCGGCCGCGTGCACGTCGCTCGACGGAATGAATTCGATCTGCTTCAACCAGGACGACGCCGGCTTCGCCGCTGGGCGTCCTGGCGTTTACGCGCGTCGTTTCGGCCGATACCACGGGCGAACAACTCTCCGCGGCAACGCCGCCCTCGACGTTTGTCGGCGAGATTCTGGACGCCGATGTTCTTCTGCGGCCCGGCGACGCCGAACACCACATTCGCGACTCCCGCGGCGCTCCCGTCGAATCCGAATGCCTACGACCTGGAATCCATCCTGACGCACGAACTCGGCCACTCCTTTGGCTTCGGTCACTCGGGCGTGTGGAGAGCCATGATGTTTCCTTTTGCGCCGCCGCCGGGACAATTCACGGGCACGCGGCCCACCAGCCGATTCTCCTGACGCGCAGCTTTCCGACGACGACCGCACCGGATTGCGCGTGCTCTATCCCGACCCGGGCGACGCGACGCACGTGGGCACAATTGCGCGGGCACGTCCTGCCCGGCAAATCCTCTGGCGCTGCCCGTTTCGCCCGCCGGAGTGACCGGCATCTTCCCGGCGCAAGTAGTCGCCGTGGACAACGCGACCGGAGCCGTGGCTGCCGCCGTGATGGCCGGATGGAGTTGCAGCGATCCCGGCCCGGCGCATATTCGATGGTTCGTTTTTCCTCGAACAATTGCCGGTCGGGAGCATCGCAGAATTATCAGATTTATGCGGAGCCGCTCGACGGCCCGGTCACCCTGGGCAACGTCATCTACAACTTGACATCGCATTTGCCGGAACTCCGCGACCGATCCCGGCTGGCCGGCGCAATATGCGTGCACGGTGCCCGCGCCTGCGGCGCCGTTTTCGGCCCGCGTTCGGCCCGGGCCATGAGGAACAGCCCAATTTTTCCAATACCCTGAGCGGAGTTGCCACCAAGAAAAAACCCGGCCCTTTTCGGGCCGGGCTTTCCATTCGAGGACTTCAAGCTGAGAAAATTACTGGGCCGAAGAATTGACCCACGAGAGACGGCTGATGGTGGGCGGCTGCGGGCTGGCCGTGTTGGTAGTGGATGTCGTAATGGTGGTCGTGGGAAACCACGGAGGCGCAAAACCATTCGCAAAGCGCTGGTCGAAATAGATGTTTCTCGACCCCAAGCTGGCTCCGCTCAATGCCTTGTTCTGAACACGGCCGCCGACAATGTTCAGCGTGCCGATGGAATTCCATTGCGCGATGAGCCCGCCCGAACCTCCGCTCGTAATCGTGGCCATCGAGGCGTCGATTTCCATGGTCGAGACATTGCTTGGGGGTTTCAGTTCGATGTTGCCTCCGGTGGTGAAGATTCCAAGAACGTTGGTGGGGGCCGGGCTGACGGGCGTGTCCGCCGTAGTCAAAGTGACCGGTTCGGTGGCGTAGGTGAGATTTCCGGTGACATCTACCGTCCCTGTCGACACGATATCGACGCCGGATCCGTTCGCGATGGCCGCCCCCGAACTCGGACCCGAGAGTCCCGTGGGCGTGCTGCTCGAGGTACTGCTGGTGATGTTGCCATTGACATAAACCAGGCAGGCTTCCGTTGCGGGCGATGTGTTCAGGTTTTGCGGGAGACCTGCCATGTAGCCAGTGTCATTCCCCGCACTGTCGGTTATCCTGGTGGTCCCGCCTGTCAAATCCAGCGTGACCGTCGTCGTTACCGCACTTCCGCCGGTTCCCTGCGTAATTTGAATCAGCTGTTCTGTATGCCCAGAGACAGTCGCCGTCGACAACACAATTTGACTTGCGCTGCCTTGGACATAAATCCCTCCGGCGTTGGTATTCAATGTCTTAGTGGAACCGAACGACCGTATATGGCATATAGACCCCGGAGCTCGGTAGAGACCCCGTGGCTGGATACGACGTGCCGCTGAGCATTTGTCAGCACAGCCATTTGCGCTTGCGCAGGGGCAGAGCAAGCAGCGGGAGCCGGCGGGCAATCGCCCAATCCATCCAGAACAGCAGTCAGCTGGTTATAGGAATTGGCGGGTAACGGAATCGCCTGCTGTCCCAGGCTGAGCCCGCCCGAGAAGGTCGGATTGATCGTGGTGCCATTGTGCGTATCCGATGTGGCGGAGCTCTGGTAGCAGTTGCCGCCGTGGAAGTAACCCACCTGGGAGTTCACCGCGCCCACATTGCCCGTGAAAATATATTTTGTGGATGAGCCCAGCGCGTTTGCATCTCCGAAATTCCAGGACTGGTTCGAGAAGAATTGGCCGGACATCGTGCCGGCAACAAACGGGGCGCTGCACAGCGCATATTGGTCAAACAGCGTGCCGTATGCGGCAAAGCTGGTCGTGGTGCTGCTTGTGGGATTCATGTTGACGGTGAACTGAATATTTCCCCACTCCTCGACGACGTTCACTTCGCTGGAACGCGCCTGACCGTCGACCGTCAGGTGATAAAGATAGTTATAAACGTAAGGAGTAGAGGCTGTGACAGCCGTGGTGGAACCATTGCTGCACTGGGGAGAGGGCGTGCAAGAGGTCATGCTGAATGTGGTTTTCGTGGAATCGATCGTGAATGTCTCCGGCCAGGAAGCTGTTTGCGACCCAAGTGTGGACTGATAAGAGCCGAATCCGTTGGAAGAACTTTCGAGGTTGCTCAAGATTGTCGCCGCGCTGGGACTCAGCACAGGCGAACCATTGGCGGGTGAATACGTACTCGGGAGCGAAGCATAAACTTGATTGACCAGGTATTGCCGGGCGACATTCAATCCGGAGTCGGCGGCATAGAAGGAACCGCGGGCGTTGCGATAATACCCGTCGATGAGGGTATCCGAAGTGGTCGCGATCACCATCGCGAGCGTCATGACCGTAAAAAGGCTGAGCAAAAGAAGCGCGGTGATCAGAGCGACGCCGCGATTCCGTTTGTTTCCTGATTTCCTTCTCTTGGTGTAGGCCATAGTTATCCTCAATCCGCCATGCTCATATTTCGTGGGTTGATCACCACCGAAACGCCCTGAATTTGATAAGCGCCGCTGTCGAATGTATTCCGGAACACGTAGGTAGGATCAGTCACGGGCACGGTCCGCCCGATGAGCGATACCATTACGGACCGAACCAGCGTGTAGTTATAGGCCCAGGCGCCGTTTGTACCGATCGCAATACTGGGGCAATTGGGATCGTAAGCTTGAGAATTAAAGCAGTACGTGGTGACATCGGTGTCCGTGGTGCTTTGGAACAAAGATGCGCCAATCTTGAATCCGATGATCTGGGTCGCCAGCGTTTGTTGAGCGATGGTCTGCGTGGTACCCGCAACGATGCGCAACAGTGTGGGATTGCTCGGAGTGGTCAAATCCACCCGGTAGGTAATCGGCAGAAGCCGAAGCACATAATCGAAATTAGGAGAAGGACAATAGGAAGTCCCCAGCATGCTATTCGTGTTTGTAGTCATATTATACTGGTCGTTGCCCGATGACCCCGCCGTGTTTGTGCCCGTGGAGGACGTGACTCCATAGGTCAGAAGCACGTACCAGTAGCTGCCGATTTTCGCGGTCCCGCCTGCGGATGCCAGTTTTGCGGTAGTGTATTGCCCGCCATTATTCGTGACAAACAGGATCTGGTCGCCCGCCAGGTAGTGTGCGGCCGCGGCAGTTGCAACCGACTGCACGGTGCCATAGCCCGTGGTACTTCCTGAAAGCGAGAGGTATGCGGTGCCGTTCCCTCCGGAAGTGGCTGTACTCGTATTGATGCAGGCGCTTGAACTGTTCATCGGATTCGCGGGCGGGGTGTTGATGTCGGCGGTGATGATGCTCATCTGGTCGAAACAATTGGTGCTGTACACCAGCGGAGTTCCCGTGCGGCAATCACCGCCTGCCGCCACTGGATTGTTGGTGATCACAACGCCGACCGGATAATTGGGGATATTCGTCCCGCTGTAGTAGTTTGCGCCGGCGTTAGCGAGATCGATTTCCATTTGCGCCACGGCGTTTCGCAGGGCGATGTTTACTTCCGCCAAGGTTTTGCTGCTGGTTAAAAATCGGCTGGTGCTGCGCGAGAAGCGAAAATGAGGCGGCGCTGATAATCATGAAAATCGCCGCCGCAACCAGAAGTTCCACCAACGTGAATCCGGCATCTTCCCGGGCAGTCTGGCGCATTTCCGATCGGATAGTTCGCATGGATTTCCTCATGGCCGAATGACGCTCATTTGAAAGCTGACGGGCGGCTGGACCGACAAGTTGGTAAGTGACACGACGACGGTCACGCGCCGGCTGCCTGTCAGGGTAACGCCGTTTACCGTTGGATTGGACTCGATCAGCCAGCGGCGATGGAAGGCGAGCGTCCCGGACCCGGTGGGGGCCGGCGTATTGTTATTCGAGTCGACTTCTCCCGTGGCCTTGTGGATGACGCTGGAATAGCCCGTGCTGGTTGCGATGGTTTCGGTAACCTGGCCGGAAGTATTCGACAAGTCGATATCGTCATAATAATTGAGGCCGCTGACCGCAGTATCGGCCGTAATGCTGCCTCCGGCTGCAACGTGCGGATCCACGGAAGGCCACCGGCTCAGATCCTCAAGTTTCTCGGAGGTCAGGGTCGTCGCCAAAGCCATGTATCGTGCCTTCTCCGTGCCGCTCAAGCTTGTGGCGACAAGGGCGGCCATGGCTGACAGGCCGATCGCCAGCACCGTGATGGCAATGATGACTTCCAAAACGGAGAATCCCGCGGCTGGCTTTCGTTTATTGAACACTGACGTTTCCATAGTTGGATACCGTGATTGTTTTCGTCGTTCCTTGATAGGTAATCGTAAAAACATTGGAGCCCACCGTGGCGGTAACCATGCCGTTGGGTTTGAAATTGATGGTCGTATTTTGATTGAATGTCATCGGCCAGGCTGCCAGCGGTACTGTATTGCCGACGTTTACATACGTGGAACCGCTGGGCAGGTTCTGAATCTGATAGTTGACGTTCGCGGCGTTGAATACGACTTGATAGGGATAGCCCTTCATCAGCGCCTGAAAGCGAGTGGATTGGATCGCCCATTTGGCCATGGCCACCGCGCTATTCAACCGGTAGCTGTACAGGCCAGACTTGATCTGAGGAATCGCCATGGCCGTCAGGATTGACCCGACCGCCAGCACGATCACGACTTCAATCATCGTGTATCCTCGGATGAAGCGCGAGGATCCGCGGGCCAAGCTTTTGTTCCTATTGCGCTGAGGCTCCATCATTAGAGAACTTCCCTCTTTAAGATCACCCTCTGGATGTACGTTCCGGAAGGATTCCCTCTGGATATAGCAACTGCCCGGCCAGAATACGATTTGCGCATAAGTACAGCGTTGTGTGTTGATTAGCCGTTGCCTGCCAATAGGGGAAAGCCTCTTGCTAAATCCAAATGGATAGAATCTGCCCAAAACGAATCCGGGCATCTCGATCCATGCTAAATATCGAGGAGTAAGGGGATTAGGCGTACGTCAGCAATTGGATATTAAATTATATTGTTTAGTTTCATGGAATACGTGGGCACCGCCCATTTATGCCATCCCAAATCCGAATCGCAGGCTTTTCCGGGCTTCACTCCAAATGGTATGGCGGCGCACTCCGAACCAGGCCGCGCCGCGAAATCCTGGATGTTTTTCGATCGACTGTCCGTTTGAGGATTCCGTGACGCCTTGCAAGTTCTTGGGAGCCGCTCGGGCCAGTGATGATCTTCGCACAATGCTCCGCTACCAGACGCGAAGGCAAAATTGAGGTTGCCGGAAAACTTTTCTAGGAGTGGGATCGTGCCGCCAGGCAGGGAGAGAAGTTCTTCCGTCTGGCTCACGGTAGCCACGGGCCTCTCCAGCGACATGCAGACTCCGGCCAGGCGTTTTACCAGCGATGCATTGTCCGGCGCGAGCTCGCCCTTTCGCAGGTAGAGCGTATCTTCCAGCCCCGTGCGGGCGTTGCCGCCCATGGCGATGGCGATGGCCGTCAAATCCAGATTCGCTTTTCCGATGGCAATCGCCTGCCAGATCGCGCCGGGAGGCAATTTGCGCAGGGTGTGCAGCAGGTTTTCCGGTGTCGCGGCCATTCCTCCGCGCACGCCCATCACGATGGAAAATTGCAGCGGCTCGACGAGCAGGCCTTCGTTCAGCAAAACATTGCAGAAATCGGCGTGGCCGGAATCGTAGATTTCCAGCTCCGCCTTTACCCCCAGCTCCTTCATGCGCGCCGCCAGCCGGCGGACGCCCTGCGGCGGATTTCGGAATTCGCCGGCGCTGAACGACATCGTGCACGGATTGAGCGTCGCCATTCGCGGCCGGACCTCGACCAGTTTCTCCCGCTCGGTAAACGGAACATCGAGGCCGACTCCGGTGGAAAGTTGAATCAGAATCGGGGACTGTTCGCGGATCAGGTCGAGGACGCGCCGCGCGATGTTCAGGTCGGCGGTCGGGCATCCTTGTTCATCGCGCAAGTGAACGTGCGCGACTGACGCGCCCGCATGGTAGGCGGCCGTGGCGGCCGCGGCAATTTCTTCGGGCGTGGTTGGGAGCCCGGGATTGTCCGCCTTGGTGGCGATGGGACCCGTCAACGCCGCGGTGATGACGACGGGATTCATGCGGCCGGCTTGGAGGTCGAAATAAACATTAGCATCCCGGCAGGCGGGCTCGATTTGTTGATCGCGGCATTGAATCGAGAGACGTCCATGATTGGTTTCGCCCGTGTCCTGTGCGCAAACCGCATCAACCTACAACCAATATATCGTCATGTCAATTATTCGAGAGATGGGAAGAGCGTGGGCGCGAAATGGCCGCCGCGCGGCGTCATCCGCGTAGAGGACAGATCGGGAAAATGGGCCGATGAACACACGCTTTCGGTGGAGCGGGAATTCCGTTGGTTCGTGGAGAGAAAATCAGGCAATTCGCTGCGCAGGGGCCCGCGCCATTATGCGCCCGTCAAACGGCTATTGCATGGAGGGTTGGGATTCGACCGATGATTGGACGTAACGCCGGATCAGCCCGGCCTTTACTTTCCGGCGAGCGGTCCATTCCGCGCGCAGGCCTCTCTCGAATGCCTTGTATTCCTTTCCAAGGCTGAGGTCCTGAACCGACCCTTCGGGGTTCGCGCCGATAAACTGCTGCACGGTTTGCGCGTAAAGATTCGCGCCGGTCTTGACGCACCTGGCAAAAATGGAGAACAGCGAGTCCCCGGCCTCGACCGAGGCCCGCGCGGTCGAGAAAATCTTCCCTCCGTCCACCAGGGCGGTGCATTCGTGAACCGTCGCGCCGAGCATGTGGAGTTCCCCGTTATGAACCGGCCAAAACGTGCAATCGCATCCACGATAAAACGGCGAAATTCCGGTATGCATGTTCAGGGCAATTCGGGTTGGAAGAGAAAGTATTTTCCGGCCCACAATCCCGGTTCCAAAAATGAGCAGTAGATCGGGCCGGAGAGAAGTAACGATCTTGACGCCTTCCGGCGTGTTGATTCCATTCACGTGCGACAACAGATCGCCGCGCGAGAACTCGGAACAATTGCCGGACCCGAAAACCTTCAGGATGTCTTCCCTGCTCTTCGAGCTATCCCGCCAAATGGTCCTTAAACTGAGCAAACATGCTCGGGCAAACATTTGACCGATGGTGTATCTGTGCCAGAGCTTCCGGCACCGCTCGAGTTTGCCCTGCGGCTTTCCGTGATCGACCACAATTCCCGCAAGATTTACCGTGGACGCCAGTTTATTGGCGACATAACGATGTTCAAGATCGTCGCCGGTGATCAGGATGATTCTCGGATCGGTAGTCGCGTCATTGTTCATTCGATTCTCCGCAACCCAGGACTGCTACCCGCTAGTCAGCCGCGAGCCGGGCTCGGCTGCTCGCGGGCATGGCGTGGCCCTGCCGGCGAAACAGCGCGTCCCGAATCGATCGCAGGCGGGGCATGACTTCCAATTCCGAAAACAAATCCGCATTATTCGACACCTGCACGCTGATCCGGTGCACGCGAAACGGGCTTGTGGACGGGTTGTTCACCGAGCTTTCCACCAGGAAAGCGGATGAATGCTTAGACTGCTTCAAGTATTCCACGAGATGATCCGGCAGATCTATCGAAGAGCCGTACGGAGCGCTGAACGTGCGAACTGTTTTCCCGGAGATCGATTCCAAAAGAGATTTGTTGCGGCCGATTTCCTCGGCGAAATCATTGCCCGCGAGATTTCTTCCATATACGTGCGAGTAGGTGTGGTTTCCGATCTCAATATTATAAGACGAAAGCGAACCCAACTGGCGGGAACTCATATAAAGACCCGCCTCCCGCGCCAGCTCTTTCGCGGTGCGTCCCGTGGCATCCGCGAGACCTTGCCGAAATATCTCCCGCTGTTCGCCGCGAAGCCGCGGAAGAAAATCCGCGCAAACCTCGGAGATAGCGCTAATTTCACGGTGGATTTTAGCGCATCGCAGGCAGCCTTGTTGATTGCGCCGAAACCCCGGGTGTTAGCGACATGGGAGATCAAGTTATCGAGGGCCATGTCCTGGTTATCAACGAAGCGCCCGCTCACGAAAAGAACCGCTGGGATTCCGTACTTTTGGCAGAGTGGAGCCCCTTGCGTCGCGACCGATGCGTAGGCATCGTCGAAGGTCAGCAAAACCGGCCGGATTTTTTTGTCGCGATGTTCCGACAGACACAGGGCCTCATCCAGCGTCACTGGAGTGTAGTGTTTTGCGAGAAACCGAAGATCTTCCTCGAACTCCCTGGTGCTGACCGTCACGCCCAGGCCGTTTGTAAAGGTCGACGTACTGTCGGAAATGTCGTGATAAAGGACGCACCTCAGGGAGTAGCTGGGATTAAGCACGTTGGCGACGCTGAACCGGAACGGCATCCGCCAGATCATTCGTCCCGGCAAATATTTTAGGAAATTCATGCTCAAGGGATCATCCTTAACGCTCGATGAAACGCTCGATGATTGCCACGCGTTCCCTTCCCGTCATTCCTCCTCGTAATTGCCGCCAGGGCAAGTCAAGCGCGGGAGATTGAGAAAGCTCGTCCGCAGGCAGGGAGCAGCAAACCGGGCTAGCTCCGTAAATTTCGCCTAATGACGCGATTAACCTAAGCAATCGCTCTACCAGAACAGGAGAAGCGAAAGACAAGTGTCACAGTGGGGACTAGGTAAGATCATGCACACAATGGGCTTATTTACGTCCTGGTGTGACGCAGTTCCAGGGTCCTTCCTTTCACCATCATTGTGGGATTTGTATGAAAACAGTTACCACAATCTGCCACAAGTTTCCGGTAGGTGCGCGCTATCTGGGACCACACAGTGATTGGATTTGAGCTGCTCCCCGAGGTTAGGTCCAGCCAAAGCTTAGCTACTCCGGATATAAGAACATGACGGGAGAAGCGCCAGGAAAAGGAGTTGCTAGAGTGCTGATCACCTCGTCGCCCTTTCAAGGAGAGGATTACGGATGCGCCCCCCGTTGAGGCTACCAATCGAAGCACCCCGCTAAGTATGTTATTTTTTGCTTTCGCTGGCGGGATTTGGCGAAAGAATGGCCGAAGATTTCCCTGAAATTACTGGTAGCGCTAGCGGGAATCGAACCCGCATTTTGGCCTTGAAAGGGCCACGTGCTAACCGTTGCACCATAGCGCCACAGACGTGAAAAATGTGGAATAGCTAGAGTAGAGGAAACCCGGGAATTGACAAGCCGCGAAAAGGCAGTCGAGAGTCAACAGTCGAGAGTTAAGAGTCAAAAGCGAACCGCCCAATACCTGGCATCGGTGTTCACGAATCACAAATCACGATTCACGATACGACTTCCTGTCGTTATGCTCCTCCAGCCACGCCATCTGGATGGCTTCCAGCTTGCCTTCGTTCGATAGTTTCGGATCTCCGGTGAAACCGTCCAGGCTCGGTGATCCATTTATGCAAATCGGTGAAGCGGACCGACAGCGGATCGGTTTCCGGGAGCTTATCCGCGAGTTGAATCCCGATTTCTTCGGTGTCGTCCCAATCGAATGTGGCCGGCATAGGCAGTCTCTCCTCAAAGACCTACGCTTCACGCGGGTTGCTCAGGGAAGCCTAGCTAGCCGTACGTTAGCTCGTCCGCCGCGGCGGACGAGGTTTTCTTCTGGTCGGCGCGCCAGAACCCCGCGTCTGAAGACGCGGGCTACAGTGCGTGCCAAAGGCAAAATTCCGAAAAGCAGGGTCTAATGCTCCGCTTCCTTGGCGAAGTTCTTGTTCCACTCCGGGATCTCGACGACCAGGTCGCGCGTTCCGTCGGGCACGCACTGGCAGCCCAGGCGCGATTTTGCCGTCAGGCCCGGCGCTTCGTCGAGTTGATCGAGTTCGGCGTCGGTCGGTTCGTTGCAGGACTCGAGCCCCTCGTGCACGATCACGTGGCACGTGGAGCACGCGCAGACTCCGCCGCACGCGTGGTCGAGTCCCATATGAAATCCCGTGGCGATATCCAGGATGCTTCCGGGCAGACCCTCGCGCGCGTAGGGAACTTTTTCGGGGTCCACCTCGAACGTCTTGCCCTCGCGGACAAACGTCACCTTGAATTTTTTCGTCGCGGGCGTGTACTTGACTTGTTCGATGTAAGGATTGCTGCCGCCCATGGTCGTCTCCTTCTGAACTCGCCGATTCTCGGTGGCACAGGCTTCAGCCTGTGCTCGTTAGACCTGTCAAAACCAAAAGCGCACAGGCTGAAGCCTGTGCCACTACACCTCGCCGAGTCTCTTGCCTTCGAGCGCCGTCGCCAGCGCGCGGTTCATCATGCGCTCGGCGAGCGGCGTCGTCGCCTGGTTCAGCACGTCCACGAACGCGCGAATGCGCTTGTAGTCGGCGCCCGCAAGGGCTTCGCGCAAGTGCCGCCACGGCGCCGTCCAGCGCGCGGCGCTCCTCGGCCGGAAGTTTCGCCGGGAGCTTCCACCTGTTCGCGCGCCAGCGCCTTTTCGGTCGCGTGGAGCATGGTTTCGGCTTCGTTGCGCGCCTCGATCAACTGCCGCTCGGAAAAATCCTGCTCGGCGAATTCGATCGACTCCTCGAGCATGCGCTCGACTTCGGCGTCGTCGAGCCCGTAGCTCGGCTGGACTTCGATCGAATGTTGCTTCGCCGGTGCGCAGGTCGCGCGCGGCAACCTGCAGGATGCCGCTGGCGTCGATCAGGAATTTCACTTCGATGCGCGCCAGGCCCGCCGGACCCGGCGGAACCTTCAACTGGAATCGCGCCAGCGACCGGCAATCCTTCGCCAGTTCGCGCTCGCCCTGGAGCACGTGAATATCGATTCCCGTCTGGTTCTCGACGCCGGTGGTGAACATCTCCTGCGCGCTCGCGGGAATCGTCGAGTTGCGCGGGATGATTTTTGCCACCACGCCGCCCATCGTCTCGATGCCCAGCGAGAGCGGCGTGACGTCGAGCAGCAGCATGTCGTTCACGCCGCCTTCCAGGATGTCGGCCTGCACGGCCGCGCCCAGCGCCACGACTTCGTCGGGATTGAGTTCGGCGTGCGGGCGGCGCCCGAAAAATTCCTCGACCGTGCGGCGCACCAGCGGCACGCGCGTCGAGCCGCCGACGAGCACGACTTCCTCGATTTCCGCGGGAGTGAGCTTCGCGTCGGCCAGCGCCTGCCGCACCGGCGCCATGGTGCGCTCCACGATCGGGCGAATCCAGGCGGTCGTATTCGGCGCGCGTGATTTCGCGGAAATACAGCGCCGCCATCGGGCAGCGGAAATTTGACCGTGGTTTTGCCGGCCTCGGAAAGCTCGTGCTTGGCGGCGATCAGCGCCTTGCGCAGTTCCTGCACGGCTTCCGGATGCGCGGCGAGGTCCACGCCCTGCTTGCGGATTTCCTCGCGCGCCACGCTCTGCAGCACGTTGTCGATGTCGTCGCCGCCCAGATGCGTGTCGCCGTTGGTCGAGAGCACCTGGTAAATGTCGCCGTCGGTGGTCGAGATCAGCTTGAGAATCGAAATGTCGAACGTGCCGCCGCCGAAATCGTAGACGGCGACGCGGCCGCGCTTTTGCTCGTGCAGGCCGTAGGCCAGCGCCGCGGCGGTCGGCTCGTTCACCAGGCGCAGGACTTCGAGGCCCGCCAGGCGCCCCGCATCGCGCGTGGCCTGGCGCTGCGCATCGTTGAAATACGCCGGCACGGTGATCACGGCGCGGTCCACCACATCCTGAAAATATTCCTCGGCCCAACTTTTCAGCTCGCGCAGAATGAACGCGGAAATTTCCGGCGGCGTGAACACGCGATCGCCCAGGCGCACGCGAATCACATTTTTGCTGGCCGGATCGATGCGGAACGGAAAAATCTTCAGCTCGTCCTGCACGTCGGCGGGACCGCGCCCCATCAGGCGTTTCACCGAATAGATCGTGCGCTCCGGATTGCGTCAGCAGGCGGCGCCGCGCGGGCTTCGCCGACGATGATCGAGCCATCCGCATCCACGCTGACCACCGAAGGACACAGCGGCGTGCCGTACGGGCCCGGGATACACTTCGGCGCGGCCTTCCCGCTTGTCCTGGTAAGCGATCAGGCTGTAGGTGGTGCCGAGATCAATGCCGACGGTGCGTCCCATGTTCTTGGTCTGCTCTTTCTTCCGTAAGTGACTCGTGATTCGTGAAGCGTGATTCGTGGAACGCCAGACCTCGCAGAGTCGCGAGCGCCACGAATCACGAATCACGTCACGTTGCCAATTCCTGCCTGCACGCCGTTCACCAGATTCCGGATGTACGAGCGGCGATTCAGAATTTCGTTCATCCGCTCCATCAATTTTTTCTTTGCCGCGTCGTCCGCGCCGGAATCGAGCGCGCGGTCCCATTCGGCCGAGACGCGCGCGAGTTCCTGGTCGACGTCCGCGAGCGACGCTTCAAATTTTTGCTGCGCCGCTTCGAGCTTCGCCCGCAAACCGGCCATCGCCGCCGCGCTTCCGCCGGATGCCCGCGCCTCGCGCAGCTCGATCGAGCGATTCGTTCAACTCGAATACTTCCTCGAGCAATTCGGGCGGCGCTTGCTGCTTCTTCTGGCCTTCCTTGCGCATGCCGGCGAGGCCAAGCAGATATTCGACGCGGGCCACCGGATCGCGCAGCGTGCGGTAGGCGTCGTTCAACTGCGAAGACCGGTCCAGCGAAAGCTGCCGTCTCGCCCTCCGAGGCGCGCACGAAATTATCGGGATGCAGCTTCCAGGAGAGCGAGTGAAAGCGCTGCTCGAGCTCCGCCAGATCGAGCGTGAGCTTCCGCGGCAGCCCGAAAAACGCAAAGTAATCGGTGCCGCGCGGCAGCGGCTGAATCTTTCCGCACGCCGGGCAGAAGTGCGCGCCGCCGGTCGCCGCGGAACAGTTCCAGCACGTTGGCGGATGTCGCGACGCTAGTGGTTGATGGTGCGCTCATAGAATCGGATGATCCTGCTCACGCAGATTCCGGGAAGCCTTCAGCGCTAGGCTGGAAGCCTGCGCCACACACAGGCGCAAAAAAAAGTGGCTGGCGGGCTCCCATCCCGGCCAACCAAGCGTTCCACTCGTTTCGAGATGAAGCGCCTTCGATTACCCCTGAGAGTGAACCCTGGATGCGGCTCTACTGGAGCCCGCCAGACGTTACGCCGTAAACGAACTGCCGCACCCGCAACTGCGGGTCGCCTGCGGATTCTGAAACACGAACCCGCGCCGCATCAGATCTTCCTGATAATCCAGCGTGGTTTCGTGGAGGTAGAGATAGCTCTTCGGGTCCACGAACAGCCGCGCGCCGTTTTCTTCGATGACTTTGTCGCGGTCGCGCGCCTGCGTTTCCAGGCGCATCGCATAGGTCAGCCCCGAGCAGCCGCCGCCCTGCACGCCAACGCGCAGGCCGCCGGTTTCCGCCGGGACGCCTTCCTTGGCGAGCAGCTCCTGAATTTTACCTAGCCGCTTTTTCCGTCACGTGAATCATTGCAGTTTCCAAAAGCACCTCATGCGCCGACTCGTCATAAAGCTCGGCGCGGCTTCGACAATTCGAGTCCCAGCCGAAATCGCCCGGCTAGTTGCCGGCGGTCGCGTTGGCCGCGGGCTCGGATCGGCTTCCTTCTTCTTTTTCCAATCCTCGATGGCCGCCTTGATGGCGTCTTCGGCCAGCACCGAGCAGTGAATCTTCACCGGCGGGAGGCTCAACTCGCGGACGATGTCCGTATTCGAGATGGCCAGCGCCTCGTCGACGGTCTTGCCCTTGACCCATTCGGTGGCGAGCGAAGAACTGGCAATCGCCGAGCCGCAGCCGAAGGTCTTGAACTTCGCCTCTTCGATGACCTGCGTCTCGGGATTGATCTTCATCTGCAGCCGCATGACGTCGCCGCATTCGGGCGCGCCCACCAGGCCGGTGCCCACATTCGGATCGTCCTTGGGCAGGCTGCCGACGTTGCGCGGATGCTCGTAGTGATCGACTACCTTATCGGAATACGCCATGTTCTTTCTCCCTTCTATCATTCTGACTAGTGAAATCGGTTCTAGTGCTCTGCCGCCGCTTTCCAATTCATCTTGCTGAGGTCGATGCCTTCCTTGGCCATTTCATAGAGCGGCGACAGCTCGCGCAGCCGCTGCACGACTTCAATCACGCGACTTGATGACGTAATCCACTTCCTCCTGGGTATTGAAGCGGCCCAGGCCGAAGCGGATCGAGGTGTGCGCCAGGTCTTCGCCGACTCCCAGCGCCTTGAGCACGTAGCTGGGTTCGAGCGTTGCCGAAGTGCAGGCCGAGCCGCTCGATACGGCAACGTCGTTGATGCCCATCAGCAGCGATTCGCCTTCGACGAACGCGAAGCTGATGTTGATGTTGTGCGGCAGGCGGTGCGTCATCGAGCCGTTGATGTAGACTTCGTCGAGCTTCGCGAAGAGGCCGTCCTTCAAGCGGTCGCGCAGGCCGCGCAGGCGGACGCTTTCCTCCGCCATTTCGTTCTGGCACAGCTCGGCCGCCTTGCCGAAACCCACGATTCCCGGCACGTTCAGCGTGCCCGAACGCATGCCGCGCTCGTGTCCGCCGCCGTCGATCTGCGCCGAAAGCTGCACGCGCGGGTTGCGCCGCCGCACGTAGAGCGCGCCGCAGCCCTTCGGGCCGTAGAGCTTGTGCGCGGTCAGCGAAATCATGTCGATGTTGTCTTTCTGCACGTCCACGGGAATCTTGCCCAGCGCCTGCACGGCGTCGGTATGGAACAAGATGCCCTTTTCCTTGGCGATCTTGCCGATTTCCTGGATGGGCTGGATCACGCCGATTTCGTTGTTCGCGTACATGATGGAAATGAGGATCGTCTTCGGCGTGATGGCGCGGCGCAGGTCGTCGAGGTCGATGCGGCCATCCTTGGCCACGGGCAAGTAGGTCACTTCATAGCCGTATTTTTCGAGGCGCTTGCAGGTATCGAGCACGGCCTTGTGCTCGATCACCTGCGTGATGATGTGATTGCCCTTCTCGCGGTACATTTCCGCGGCGCCCTTGATGGCCAGGTTGTTCGATTCGGTGGCGCCGCTGGTGAAGATGATCTCCTTCGGCGTCGCGTTGATCAGACGGGCGATCTGCGCGCGCGCGTTTTCCACCGCTTCCTCGGCCGTCCAGCCGAAGGAGTGGTTCCGGCTGGCGGCGTTGCCGAACTTCTCGTGAAAGTACGGCAGCATCGTTTCGACCACGCGCGGGTCCACCGGAGTGGTGGCGTGATAATCCATGTAAATCGGCAGTTTAATAGCCATGCTGGCTTCTCCCTCAGTTTCTTCAATCCCCTGAACTTCTAGTTCCCGACAGTCTAACGGCTAGGTCGACAGCCCGACCAGTTCGGCGTCGGGCGAATCCTCGGTCATCTGCGAAATCGTGACCGCGCGCAACACCTGCAAAATGCTCTCATTCACGCGCCGCAGCGGCTCGCGAACCGTGCAGGTGGTGCTCTGTCCGCAGTTCCCGTGGCTGGTGACGCAGGACGTAATCACCAGCGGCCCATCGACGGCGCTGATCACTTCCAGCGCCGAAATATCCTTCGGATGCCGCGCCAGTTGGTAGCCGCCGCTCGATCCGTGGCGCGCCGTCACCAGTCCGTGTTTGGCCAGCCGCTGCAGCACCTTTGCCAGAAGCGGGGCCGAAATGCCATATGCCTCGGCAATATCAGCGGCGCTTTGCGAGCGCTCCCCGCCATGCGTCGCCAAGGTGCCTGACCGCGATCAGGGCGTAGTCCGCTTTCTTCGAGAGCTTCAACATTTCGATATGCGACCAATCGAGTCGCATATGAATGATAAACCCAGCTGCCAGCGGATGTCAAGTGAGGATGATTTTCGTTCAACCCCCATGGCATCCAGCCTCTTACATTACGACCAGATTAGTCGCCTTAGTCAAACTTGATACAACGAACAGTGCAAAAATAGGTGCGAACGGGCATATCTCCGCCCCAATGGTTCTGTGGTTGTTCTGGAGATGGCATGGACCATCCTGATCCATGCCGTTGGGAAGTGCGAGTCGTAGCTTGCTTGCAATTAGGATCGCTGCGGCGGCCACATGGTGATTCTGAAAAAGTTCAACTGCCGCGCTGGGGCTTCCATTTCTTCAGGAATTCGACAACATCCTCGGGGCCGATTCGAGCCGTTGATTCGAATTCCCCTTTTTTCTGGCTGACGACCAAAGTGCCGTCCGGGTCCAGGATGGCCAGGCTGGGAACGCCTTTTTCGAGGGGAATTTCATACTTCTTGGCGAGGTCGAGATTCACATCGTAGTTGCCGACGTTGACGTGCACGACGTGGTAGTTCGCATTGACCAGGGGAGCGAATTCCTTCGAGTGAAACGTCGTGTCCAGAACGTGGCAGTCGTAGCACCAATTGCCGCCGAAGACCAGCAGCACTCGCTTGTGGTCCTTGGAAGCAGCGGCCAGCGCAGCGGCGATCTCGACCGGGACTCTCAGCCGGGTCGGCATAAAGCTGCGTATTGGGCTTTGCGGGTTCCGGCAGGCGCATGACCGGCTTGGCCCGCAGATCGCTTCGCTGCGTCTGGACGATTTTCCACTCTCCCAGCTTTTGCACCCATACCTGAGAAGCCGAGATGATGCCTGCTTTTTCTCCGTCGCTGGTTTTGAGCCCCGCATCAAATCGCAGGACCAGCGACATGACGCCGGGCTGCAAGGTCTTCACCTCGAGGACCTTGACGTCGAGATGGTTAAGCCCCTCGGGCCGCAACGAGGACCAGAACGTGGGCTCCTCGGCAGGATCCTGCGTCTCTCCGGCAGGAGTTTTTGCGGTAGCCGCGGGAGAGGTCGCGTAGAAATTCATGAGCGCCGCTTTGTCACCGGCGAGAACCGCCGCCTTCCATTGGTCCAGCGGCTCGAACGCGAAGGAAGACGCGCTCTCGGACACCTTGCTCACATGGGCTTTTTGCGGAGCGGCCTGGGCAACAGGAACCAGCCGCAAGCTAAGAAATAAGGCGGCAATCCAGACGAGACGTGCAGTTTTCATCGCTTTCGCCTCCCGTTGAGTGATCGCAATTGTATCTCATCATAAACCCAAATTTCCTGAATTTCGAGCGTGCGGCCATTTTGGGGGCGTCGCGCTTCTCGCGAACCGCTACGTTTCTATTCCTGTCAGTTTCGTTTGAGTGCAGTGATTCAAAGACGGTCTGGATTCAAAGCAGAAGCTCGGGATCTGAATAGAGGTCCCGCTGCCAACCAAGTTCCGACCCGATTTTCTTCCGGAAACCGCCTTGCGTGCGCTCCTGCGGCAAGCTAAAGTCAATATTGTAGATTGCCGATGTAACAGACAAGATCCGGACTGTCACTGGAGCACGCGTGAAACCCATTTCAAAGCAGGAAGCGCTGGACTACCACTCTGAAGCACGACCTGGAAAGATCGAAGTTAAACCCACGAAGGCGTGCGTTACGCAACGTGATCTGAGCCTGGCCTACACGCCGGGAGTGGCCGAGCCCTGCCTGCAAATTAAGAAGAACCCGCTCGACGCTTTCAAATATACCGCGCGCGGCAATCTGGTCGCTGTGGTCACCAACGGCACCGCCGTGCTGGGTCTGGGAGACATTGGGGCCCTGGCCGCCAAGCCCGTGATGGAAGGAAAGGGCGTGCTTTTCAAGCGGTTTGCGGACATCGACGTGTTCGACATTGAAATCGGCAGCAGGAATCCCGATGACGTCATCAAGGTATGCCAGCTGATCGAGCCCGGGTTCGGCGGCATTAATCTGGAGGATATCAAGGCGCCGGAGTGCTTCTACATCGAAGAAACGCTGAAAAAGACGATGCGCATACCCGTCTTCCATGACGACCAGCACGGCACGGCCATCATCTGCGGCGCAGCCTTACTGAACGCCCTGGAAATTGCGGGCAAGGACATCGGCAAGGTCAAAATCGTGATCAACGGAGCGGGCGCGGCGGGGATTGCCTGCGCGGAGCACTTCGTTCTTTTGGGCGCGCGGCGCGAAAACAACTTTCTGTGCGACACCAAGGGAGTGGTTTACAAGGGACGCACCGAAGGCATGAACCCCTACAAATCCCGCTTCATGCAGGACACTCCAGCGCGTTCGTTGGCCGATGTAGTCAAAGGCGCGGACGTTCTGCTGGGCGTCTCGGTCCAGGGTGCTTTCACTCAGCAGATGCTGAAGTCCATGGCGGCGTGTCCGATCGTCTTCGCGCTTGCCAACCCTGATCCCGAGCTTGCGTATGCGGAAGGCTTGGCTGCGCGAAGCGACATTATCATGGCCAGTGGCCGGTCGGACGATCCCAACCAGGTGAATAACATTCTTGGTTTCCCATCCATTTTCCGCGGAGCCCTGGATAGTCACGCGACGGCCATCAACGAGAGAATGAAGTTGGCGGCCACGCGCGCCTTGGCGGCGCTGGCCAAAGAAAGTGTGCCCGGATTACGTCTGCCGCGCCTATGGCGTGGACCGGCTCGCGTTCGGCGCCGAGTACATTATCCCCAAGCCCTTTGACATGCGCGTGCTCCAGTGGGTGGCCCCCGCGGTTGCTCAGGCGGCAGTGGATAGCGGCGTCGCGCAGCAGCCGGTCGACATCGCCCACTACCGCGAGCAGTTGCAAAAGCGTTTAGATTGAGCCTAGTAGGCGGTTTGCTCGATGTTCCACGATAAGTTGAAATGGCTGAGGCTGGCCCTAAAAGGCTTTCCGGGCAAATGAAATAATTTCACATGCGGACACGCCCCATTCGGGCTAAGTCGCGTGAATTCAGCTTTTCGGAGTAGCGCCCTTCCTTATTTGAATCGGGCAGACAGGGGGGCGGTTGGGTTAGTTTCCGCTTTGGATTTTGGTATCCGCCCCCGTCTGTCACCGAATTGCGTAAAATCGCTGGATATGAGGGACACTCGCCAACGAACGCCGCGATGTTATAGATTGCGTTAACAGTCTGCTGTGTTACAAATCACCTTTGTACGTGACCTACATCACAAAGCATCCACAGGTTATGGCCTCTTGCTGCTTTCTAACAGCATGGTGTTCCGCTCATTTATAACCTCCTTTACGAAGTGGGCGATTATTAATTCCCTGGCGTATTCGGCGCTGATTTTCGTTACAATATTCCTGCGGGATCCGAGTAGAGCCCGCACCCGATTTGGCGGACTTTAAATGGAGCCCGTACCCGAGTTCGGACGCAGGCAGGCGAAACCATGAAAAAGGTCCTGGCAATTTATCCCGGATCGTTCGATCCGGTGACCAACGGCCACCTCGACTTGATCGAGCGCGGCGCCAAGATTTTTGACCGGTTGATCGTCAGCCTGCTGCGCAACTTCGACAAGGAGCCGCTGTTCTCGCTGGACGAGCGCGTGGAAATGCTCCGCGAAGTGTCGCGGCCGTGGCCGAACGTGGAAGTCGATGTGTTCAGCGGGCTTCTGGTGGAATATGCGCGGCTTCGCCAGGCGAATGTAATTATGCGCGGCATCCGAGCGGTTTCCGATTACGAATACGAGTTGCAGATGGCCATGATGAATCGCAAACTCAATCCGAATCTGGAAACGGTGTTCCTGATGCCGGCCTTGTCCTATAGCTATCTGAGTTCGCGCCTGGTTCGCGAAATCGCGCAACTCGGCGGGCCGCATTACCGGCCTGGTGCCGCCAACAGTGGAAGAGCGCCTGCGCGCCAAAGTGCTTTAGATTAGGCGTCTGCGCAGCAATTAAAGTTTGGGCTGTACTTGCAGCCCAAATTTAATGTTTGGCTGTGCTATTACGATTCAAGATTCGAGTGAAGCCGCGGCCCAACGCAAAAATGATTGAGTTGCATTTGCAATCAGCTTCAAACAAAGGTGCGGGCCCTACTTGCTGCCCGCAAAAATTAAGGAGCCTAATACAGTGAAATTAGCTGCCCGCGTAAACCGCATTTCCATCTCTCCGACCGCCGCCGTGCTGGCCGCGGCGGAACGCCTCCGCGCACAGGGGGCTGACTTGGCCGATTTCGGCCCCGGCGAACCGGATTTCCCTACGCCGGAGCACATCCAGCAGGCCGCCGTTCGAGCCCTGGAACAAGGCCGCACGAAGTACACGCCCACGCCGGGAATTGGTCCCCTGCGCGAAGCGATCTGCAAGTGGCACGCGGCGCAGTTCGGATCGTCCTATACGGTGCCGGAATGCATCGTGACGGTGGGCGGCAAGCACGCCATTTTCAACGCGTTCTGCTGCCTTCTGGAGGCAGGCGACGAAGTCCTGATCCCCGCGCCGTATTGGGTCAGCTATCCGGATATGGTGCAGTACACCGGCGCGACGCCTGTCCCGGTGATGACCGATGCGTCCGACGGATTCCGCCTGCGCGCCGAGCAGGTCTCGCGCGCGATCACGCCGAAAACAAAACTGCTGATCGTCAATTCGCCAAGCAATCCGAGCGGCGCGGTCGTGCCCGCCGATGAGTTCGTGAAAATCTACGAAGTCTGCCGCGCGAAAAATATCTGGCTGATGACCGACGAGTGCTACTCGCACTTCGTCTACGGAAACGAGAAGCCGTATTCGCTCGCCAGCGTGCCGGGCTCGAAGCCGAATATCATCGTCGCCGGTTCGCTCTCGAAAACCTTTGCGATGACCGGCTGGCGCGTGGGCTATTTGCTTGCGCCGCGAAGCGCTGATCTCCGCGATGATCAAATTGCAGAGCCAGTCCACATCCAACGTGACTTCGATCGCGCAGTATGCGGCGCTGGAAGCGCTGACCGGGCCGATGGACACCGTCACCGCGATGCTGGCCGAGTATTCGCGGCGCCGCGACCGCATCGTTTCCGGACTTCGCGCCATTCCGGGCGTCACCTGCGTCGAACCCGGCGGCGCATTTTATGCGTTACCCCGACGTTTCCGCGCACCTCGGCAACGGCATCACGAACACCACGGAACTGGCAAAGGCGCTGCTGGAAAAGCAGCATCTGGTCGTTGTGCCCGGCGACGCTTTCGGCACGCCCGGCTACTTGCGGCTCTCCTACGCGACCTCCATCGACCGCATCGAGGAAGGCTTGCGGCGCCTGGAAAAATTCTTTGCCATGGCGGAAGCGGCCAGGTGAATTCCGGCGCAAGCCGACCGGGGCGCGCGCCTGCGCGGCTCGCTCCCATCTTCGTTCCCCGGATCTGGGGCGCGCGTGATCTGTCCCCCTTATTCCCGGATCGCGGCCGCGAATCCGAGCCGATCGGCGAGGCTTGGCTGACGGGCGACGCAGTGCGTGTTTGCCACGGGCGAATTCGCCGGGCGCACTCTCGGCGAGGTTTGGCCGGCGCTGCCCGAGGAGTGGACCGGCACGCGTCTCGCGGCCTTCCACGGATTCCCCTGCTTGTGAAATTTATTTTCCCCGAAGAAAAACTTTCCGTGCAGGTGCACCCGGACGATGCTTACGCGGAGCGAGCATGAGTCCGCCGCGGGCGGCGTCGGCAAAACGGAAATGTGGTACGTGGTCAGCGCGCGCAAGGGTGCGGAGCTGCGCGTGGGGCTGCGACCGAACGTCACGCGAGCATCGTTTCAGCGCGCCATCGACCGAGGCACCGTGGAGGATTGCCTGGCACGCGTGCCGGTGCGCGCGGGCGACGCCGTTTTCGTTCCCGCGGGAACCGCGCACACGATTTGTCCCGGCGTCATGCTGTGCGAAATCCAGCAGCACTCGGACGTCACCTATCGCGTGTTCGATTACAACCGCGTGGGCGCCGACGGCAAGCCGCGCGCTCTTCATATCCGCCAGGCGCTGAACGTGATGCAGTTCGGCGAGCAGAGCGGCGGCCTCTGCGACCCTGTACGGATCACGCATGGCGCGAGCCACGGAAACGTTTTATGCCGCGTGCCGCCACTTCGCGACGGAGCGCTGGGAATTCAGCGAGCGCATCGCCGCCGTGACTTCGCCGGAACATTTCGATTTGCTGATTTTTCTGGAGGGCAAAGGCCGCATCGAATTCGCCGGCGGCGCCGAACCCTATGCGCCGGCGCAGGTTTGGCTGGTTCCGGCGGCGCTTGGCGCCTATCAACTCGCGCCCGAATCGCCCTCCACGCTGTTGCGCACGTACGTGCCGGATCTGAACGATTTTGTGCAGCGCCTGAACGAAGAGCGCGTCGCGGAAGCCGCGTGGTCGCGCGTGGTGCATCCGTGAGCCGCGGAATTGTCCGCGCACGCCGTGATCCTTGCCGGAGGCCGCGGCACGCGCTTCTGGCCGCGCAGCCGCACGCGCACGCCCAAGCAATTGCTCAACATCGTGGGCAGCGACACCATGCTCGAGCAGACCGCCGCGCGCCTTGCTCCCTTGTTTCCGGCGTCGCGCCAGTGGGTCGTCACCAACTCCGAGCAGGCTGCCGCCGTGCGCAAACAATTGCCGCGCGTTCCCGCGTCGCACATTCTCGCCGAACCTGTCGGCCGCAACACCGCCGCCGCGATCGGCCTTGCCGCCGCGCATTTGTTGCACGGCGGGCTGGGCAAGGAAAACGACGCGCTGATGGCGGTGCTTCCCGCCGATCACTACATCGCCAAGCCCGCGCGGTATCTCCAGATTGTGCGCGCCGCGCTGCATGTCGCGCACGCTGCGGGATCGCTCGTCGTTCTGGGCATTCCGCCGTCGCGGCCTGAAACCGGCTACGGGTACATCGAGCGCGGGCGCGGAAAAGCGATCGATGCCGGAGGCGTTCCCGTATTTTCCGTGCGCCGCTTCACGGAAAAACCGAAGCTGGCGCTGGCCCGGAAATACGTTTCCTCGGGACGTTACTTCTGGAACGCGGGAATGTTTTTCTGGCGCGTTTCCACGTTTCTGGGAAATCTGGAAAAATTCCTGCCGAAGACGCATGACGCGCTGATGCGCCTGGCGGGCGAAATCGGAACGCCGCGTTACGCGCGCACGCTCGCGCGCATTTATCCGAAGCTTGAAAACATTTCCGTGGACTACGCCATCCTCGAACCGGCCACGAGCCGCGCCGCCGCGCCGAGCGTATTTGTCCTGCCCGCGGAGGTCGGCTGGAGCGATATCGGCTCATGGGCCGCTGTCTACGAGTTGCTCGCGCGCAAGGCCGGAGAAAACGTTTCCGCCGGACGCCACGTCGCGCTCGACGCGCAGGGAAATTTCTTCTGGAGCCCGAAGAAATTCGTCGCCGCGATCGGCGTCCGCGATCTTGTCGTCGTGGAAACCGAGGACGCTCTGCTGCTCTGCCCGCGCGACCGCGCGCAGGATGTGGGCAAGATCGTGAAGTGGCTGGAAGCTGAGAAACTCTCGCGACTGCTTTAGTAGGACAGGCTTCAGCTTGCTCGCTTTTCATTTCACAAGCACGAAACAAACCGGACAGGCTGAAGCCTGTCCTACTTGGACCCGCTTCGCATATACTTCTGAACCGTGAGCACAATCAAATTTGGCACCGACGGCTGGCGCGGCGTGATCGCCGACGATTTCACGTTCGCGAATGTGCGCAAGGTGGCGTGCGCGATCGCGCGCTACGTGGTGCGCGCGGAAAAGCCCAACGCGGGCGTGCTCGTCGGGTACGACACGCGCTTCGGCTCGGAACGCTTTGCGCGCGCTGCTGCCGAAGTGGTTTCCATGACCGGGATGCCGGTATGGATCGCCGAAAAAGCTTGCCCGTCGCCCGCGCTCTCGCTGCTGGTGCGGCAACGCGGCGCGGCCGGCGGGATCATGATCACCGCGAGCCACAATCCCTACCGGTGGAACGGCGTGAAATTCAAGGCCAGCTACGGAAGCTCGGCGCTGCCCTCGATCGTCGCGCAAATCGAAAAGGAACTTGACCACGGTGCTTGCCGGACGGCGTGCCGCCGTTGCCCGCGCGCCCGGACTGCATTCAATCGCTCGATATTCTTTCGCCGTATCTCGAAACCATCGAGAAGCTGGTCGACTGGGACCGCATTCGCGCGGCGAATTTCCGCTTCGTCGTGGACCCCATGCACGGCGCGGCGCGCGGCCTGCTGCGCGAACTGATGACGCGCCACGGCGTCGCTTGCGATGAAATTCGCGGCACGCGCGATCCGCTGTTTGGCGGCGTCAATCCCGAGCCCATCGAGCCGCACGTGGAAGCGTTGCGCCGCGCCGTTATTTCCGGCGGCTACCATGCCGGGCTGTGCGCCGATGGCGACGGCGACCGCATCGGCGCGATGGACCGCGACGGCACGTTTATCACGCCGCACCAGATTTTCTCGATTCTGCTCTGGCACCTGGCCGGGACGCGCGGAATCCCCGGCGACGTGGCGAAAACATTTTCATCCACGAAAATGATCGACAAGATCGCCGCGAAATTCGGCCGCAAAGTTTTCGAGACGCCCATCGGCTTCAAATACATCTGCGAACTGATGCTGGAGCGCGACATTCTGTTGGGCGGCGAGGAGTCCGGCGGGATCGGCACCAAACTTTATCTGCCCGAGCGCGACGCGACGGTCATGGCGCTGCTGCTGGCCGAAGTGATGGCCTGGCACGGAAAATCGCTCGGCGAACTGGTCGCGCAGCTTCACGCCGAATTCGGCGAGCACCATTACGGGCGCGTCGATCTGGAGCTCAAGCCGGGACAGAAGGAACGCGCCATCGCGCATTTCAGCGGCGCAAAGCTCGACGCGCCTGCTCGATTGGCCCGTCGTGCGCCGCGAGGATCTCGACGGAATTAAATTGTATCTGGGAGAAATCGGCTGGGTGATGCTGCGCGCGTCGGGAACCGAACCGATGCTGCGCGTCTATTCGGAAACGACGAGCGCCGCGGCCACGCGGCGCATCCTCGATGAAACCTGCGCCATCGTGCGCGGTTTATAGAATTTGTTTCGCAGGGGAACCTCCAGAAGCCAGCGGCTAAACAGGTTGCGGAAAAAATCTCTTTTTCGTGTCATTCCGAGTCCCGGCAGGGACCGGGATAAACTCCGCGAGGAATCTCTCTTTCTTTTAAAGTCAAAAAAATGAGAGATTCCTCGGCAAAAAACATGCCTTGGAATGACAGTTTTTTTGAGTTTTTCCGCAGCCTGTAAAGCCGCGCCAATCGTCCTGACTTAAGTCACGCCTGAAGCCGTGACCTGCTAGGAATTTCTGGGCACCGGCGCCACAAAAACCACGTTTCTCAAGTTGAGGTACTGGATCAATCCGCGGTCTTTTCCGTGAACGATTTCACGGCGGCGTCGAGGATGCCGTTGATGAAAGGCGCGGCATCTTCGGAGGAAAATTTCTTGGCCAGCTCGAGGGCTTCGTTGATGACGACTTTGGGCGGCGTGCCCGGTGGTGCGCAATTCCGCGAGGGACAGGCGAAGGATGGCGCGGTCGATGGCCGGCATGCGCTCGATGCGCCAGTTTTTTGCGTGCGTGGAAATGATCGGGTCGATCTCCGCCGCGCGCGCCGCCGCATTTTCAAAAAGCTGGTTGGCGAATTCGCGCGTGGATTTCTGGGAGTGGACGTTTTTCCAGAATCCCTCTTCGATCCGCGAGGGTTCCTGCTTCCCCATTTCCCATTGGAACAGCATCTGCAAGGCGTACTCGCGGGATTTGCTTCGCAGGGACATTTAGCGGCGCTTCCCGCGGGGAGTATTTTTGCCGCCGCGCGCGGGTTCCGGCGCGCGGAGTTGTTTCGATAAATTCGCCATCTCGATCGCGGCGACTCCGGCGTCGTATCCCTTATTGCCGCCCTTGAGCCCGGCGCGGTCGATGGCCTGTTCGAGCGTGTCGCAGGTCAGGACGCAAAAAATCACGGGCACGCCGGTGTCGAGTTGCGCGAGTTGCACGCCGCGCGCCACTTCGCTGGCCACGTAATCGAAGTGCGCGGTTTCCCCGCGCAGAACGCAGCCGATCGCGATCACCGCGTCCGCGCGGCCGCCCGCCGCCAATTTCTTTGCCGCAAGCGGAATCTCAAAGGAGCCCGGAACGCGGACCACCTCGACATTTTCCGCCGGAGCGCCCGCGGCTTCCAGGGCGTCCAGCGCCCCGGCCAAAAGCCGGTCCGTAATAAAACTATTGAATCGGCTGACGACCAGCGCAAAACGCAGGCCCGCCGCCGCCGTTGCCGCCCTGAATTTTTTGGATTGTAGGTGTTTGGTCATGAGATAAATTTCAGTCCTGATTGCCCGAGCTACTTTCCGCGAAATTGCGCCGGACGCTTTTCCAGAAACGCGCGCGTTCCCTCCCGCATGTCCTCGGTGGCGGCGCACAGGCCGAAAAGCGTCGCTTCCAGATACTGGCCTTCCGCAAGCGGCATTTCCGCTCCGCGCTGGATCACTTCCATCGTGTACTTCACCGCGAGCGGCGGGTTCGCAATGATTTTTCTGGCCAGGTCCACGGCGGCAGGCAATAAATCCGCCGGCTCGTAAACGTGGTTCACCAGCCCGATGCGAAGCGCCTCCTCCGCGGAAATCATTTCGCCCGTCAGGCAAAGCTCGTGCGCCACTCCCTTGCCGCACAAACGCGCGAGGCGCTGCGAGCCGCCGTATCCGGTGATGATTCCGAGCTTCACTTCCGGCTGGCCGAGCTTCGCGGTCTTGCTCGCCAGGCGGATCGAACACGCCAGCGCCACTTCGCAGCCGCCGCCCAGCGCAAATCCGTTGATCGCCGCGATGGAGGGCTTGCCCAGCGTTTCCAGGCGCTGCAGAACGCTCTGGCCGAATGCCGCGGTTTCTTTTCCGCCGACCGGGGTTTGCACCGCGAGTTCGCCGATGTCCGCGCCGGCGACAAACGATTTTTCACCCGCGCCGGTCAGGATCAGGACGCGCACTTCGTCGATCGTCGCGCGCGGCGATCAGAGCGTCGTTGAGTTCCTCCATGGTCTTCCGGTTCAGCGCGTTCAGCACTTTCGGCCGGTTGAACGTGAGGAAGCCGATGCCGATCCCGCTTTTCGTAGAGCAGGTTTTCAAATGCCATCCCAAAGCCTCAGTTCTTTGCCATCTCGTACGAGATAATTTCGTTGCCGCCGCGGCGTCCGCGCTTCTTCCAGGCCAGCTTCGGCGCGGTTGATCAAATCGGTGACGATATCCTCGCTGTCAAATTCGTGCCGCGCAACCGCTTCCGCGACCGCGACGCTCGTGGTCAATTGCGCTCCGTCCCAGGGCGGCCGCAGCCCGCTCGCCGTTTTTTTCAATTTCTCCGCCAGCGTGAGCGCCCCGGAAAGCGGCGTGTCCGGCAGGATAAACGCCAGCGCCCAGGAAGTATATTTCACCGCAAGGTCCGTTTGCCGGACAATTGCTTGCACGGCCTTGCCGAGCTGCTCCATGTACCGTTCGAATGGCGCCTCTCCCTGCTGGCGCAACAGGTCCGGCCCGCCGTCGATTTGCAGCAACGCCAGGGCCAGAGGCGCGTCCTGAGTCCGCGCGCGCTGCGATTCGTGCAGCAGGCAGTCGATATAAGAGCTGCGGGCGAGCAATCCGGTTTTTTCGTCGGCCACGGCCAGGGTGCGAACCAGCGACCGCAAACGCGTGTGGTGCACGCACAACAGCATCTGGTCGCCGATGGATTGCAGGAAATACGTTTCGTTGGGCTTCCAGGCATGCGGCCCGGCAAAGCCCGCGATCAACATTCCCGCGGGTGTTTGCGTCTCCGGATCGGTGAGTTGCACACCCAAAACCGTTTCCAGCCCCATTTCCTGGAGCACGGGCGCGGCCGCCGCGTCCAGCGGCAATCCTCCCAGCGAGTCGGGGACCGCGCGCTCGATCTGTCCGATCAGCCGGACGATGTGGCCTCCCGAGGAAGCCTCGACCCCGGAAGCGCAAAACTCCGAAGCCATTTGCGGCGGCTGGCCGGGCGTGCCCACCACGGCCAGGCAGCGGGTCGCGTGCAGATAATTGCCCACCTCATTGACCGCGACCGAGAGCATGGCGCGCGGCGAAGGCTGGCGGAAAACGTTCTGATTAATTTCGGAGATTTTCGCAAGGTCGCGCAGCGTCTCGGGAGCATAGGCGGAGGGGCGAGGCGCCGGCTCTTCGACCGCCGCTTGCGGACGTTCCGCTCGTGGCGGATTTGCGCCCGCCTGAGGCCACCAGTGCGCAGCCTCGAACAGGCCCTGCAGCCGCTCGTTGCGCTCTTCTTCGCCGGGAAATAATTCCATGATTTTTTGCAGGCGTTCGATGGCCTTGGACTGCAACGAGTACTGCACAAAAATTTCCGCCTGCACCAGCAGATCCTCCAGGGACTGCGCGGTGCGAACATCTTCCAGGAGGACGGGGGAAATCTCGCCGCTGGTTGCCGTGGGAATGGTCCTGCGAGGGTTGCGCGCATGCGTCGCGGCATTCGACAGCCGGGTTCTTAACCGGGCCAGAAATGCGGCGTCCGCGCGGCCCTGCAGCTGATTCATCCGTTCCTGGTTGCGGGAGTCGTACGGATCGATTTCGACGAGTTTTTCAAGGGATTCGCAGGCCTGCGGAATCCGGTCGTTTGCCAGGTAGAGGTCGAACAGCACCACCAGGGCTTCGAAATATTTCGTCTCCCGATTGAGTTCGCTGTACAGCGCGCCCCGGAATTCGGCCAGGCGAATCGACTTGGGATACGCTTGCACAAGCTGGTCGACGGCCGACGCCAATTCGGATTCCCGCCGCGCCGGCCAACATGCTCTTTTTGGGTGACGCCCAGAAGATCCACGGCTTTTTCTTCCTCGCCACGCGCGCAGGTATTCGTTCACGAGCGCAAAGAATTTCTCCGCCGACCCGGCCCCTTGATTGGTCATGTGCTCGAGCACGATGCGCGCGGTGTCCAGCTGGCCGGATCGCATCAGCGCTTCCGCGTACAGTTCCAGGAAAGTGGCGTCCCGTTCGGTCTCCGCGAGAGGCGCGAGAAGCGCCGCGGCTCCGGCTGCGTCGCCATTGCGCAGCAGCGCTTGGGCGTAAAGCAGCGCCGCGCTGCGGTCGTTGGGCATCAGACTGTGCGCGCGCGCAAAATAATCGAGCGCTTCCGCCGGCGTTCTCCGTCGTGAGTTGTCCGGCGCGCAAGTAGCCGCGGGCGGCGGCGGGAGCATTTCCCAGGCGCTCGGCGAATTCGGCGACGGCGATGTGCCGGTCGCGATTCTCCGGATCCAGTTGCGCGATGCGCACAAAACACGTCAGCGCTTCGTCTCCCTTGCCGCTCAGTTCAAAAGCAAGAGCGGCGGACATGAATTGTTCGATCGCTTCCTCGGGGCGGTTTTGCTTCTGGAGCAGCAACGCGTACCGCGCGACGCGCTCGGGCGGCTGCTGGTGCGGCTTCAGGAAATGCGCGTACAGGGCCAGCGCTTTCGGTTCTTCGCGAGGGGCCGTGAATCGGTCGAACAGCATTCCGTAGTAGACGGCGGCCCGGTCCGGCCGGTTCTGCAGCGTTAAAAGGTCGCCGAGGGATTGAATGGATTCGAGATGATTCGGAAAGGCGGTGAGCACGGATTGATAGGCTTCGATCGCGTCGTCGAGGCGGTTCTTCTCGACGAAACGTTTCGCGCGATCCAGCTGTTTGACAATGTCCACGCTCATGCGGGCTCGGAAAATTTCCTCGGTGAAGTTGCGCCCGCGGACACTTCGACGGGCCCGGTCCGGGTTAAAAATACTATAACCTGTCGCGCCTGCGCGTGCCAAACCGATGGCGTCTTGCTGCTCAATTCGGCAATTCCCGCCTGGCGCCTCGACTTCCCGATGTGACCGCTGGCACGGCGTTCTGGCCGCCCCGCTTCCTGCCTGCGGCTACTTGTGGCACACTGAATAGTTGAAGAGTGATTGGGAAACGCTGACGGGCTGCAAGCCCTTGGACCCGCGCAGCCATACCACACGCAACAGGAGATTGTTCCGGTGCAGGAGTTGGCGCACCGGCAGGCTAACCGATGGACCCACGTTTCGTCCGCAATTTTTGTATTATCGCGCACATTGACCACGGAAAGTCCACGCTGGCGGACCGCCTGCTGGAACTCACCGGCGCGCTCAGCCAGCGCGAAATGAGCGCGCAGGTCCTGGACTCGATGGACCTGGAGCGCGAGCGCGGCATCACGATCAAGGCCAAGAGCATTCGCCTCCACTACAAGGCAAAGGACGGCAACGAATACCAGCTCAATCTGATCGACACGCCGGGCCACGTCGATTTTTCTTATGAAGTTTCCCGGGCGCTGTCGGCCTGCGAAGGCGCGCTGCTGGTCGTGGACGCCAGCCAGGGCGTCGAAGCGCAAACCGTCGCCAACACGTTCCTCGCGGCGCAGCACAATCTCACGATCATTCCGGTCATCAATAAGATCGATCTGCCTGCCGCGCAGCCCGACGCAGGTGAAAGAGCAGATCGAAAATGTGCTGGCGATTCCCGCTTCCGACGCGCTGCTGATCAGCGCGAAAAGCGGCCTGGGCGTGGAATCGGTGCTCGAAGCCGTGGTGGCGCGCGTCCCTCCGCCGACCGGCACGGCCGAAGCCCCGCTGCAAGCGCTCATTTTCGATTCCTGGTTCGATGCGTTCCGCGGCGCGGTGGTGCTGGTGCGCGTCATGAACGGGCGGATCACGCGGCACATGCAGATTCGGCTCTGCTTCAACGATGAAGTCTACGAAGTGGAAGCGCTGGGCGCGCTGACGCCCAAGCCTGTCGTGCTCGACGAACTCGTCGCCGGCGACGTCGGCTTCATTGTCGCCAACATCAAGCGCGTGGCGGACGCTCGCGTCGGCGACACGGTGATCGATCCGGCGCGCCCCGCTCCCGCGCTGCCCGGATTTGAAGCCATCAAGCCCATGGTGTTCGCCGGCCTGTTTCCGGTGCTCGCCAGCGATTATGAAAATCTGCGCGACGCCCTCGGCAAGCTCCAGCTCAATGACGCCGCGTTTTTCTACGAGCCGGAAAATTCCGTGGCGCTGGGATTCGGTTTCCGCTGCGGCTTTCTCGGCCTGCTGCACATGGAGATCGCGCAGGAGCGCCTGGAACGCGAATTCGGAATCAATCTGATCACCACCGCGCCCAGCGTGCGCTACCGCATCACGACCACGGCCGGGACCGTGATGGAAGTCGACAGCCCCACGAAATTTCCTCCGCCGAACGAAATGGCCAAGATCGAGGAGCCGGTGATCACCGCGATGATCATCACCGCCGAGGATTCGGTGGGCGCGATCCTGCAGCTCTGCGAGGAAAAGCGCGGCGTGCAGAAAAATTTCGAATATCTTTCGCCGCAGCGCGTGATGCTGACCTACGAGCTGCCGCTCAACGAAATCGTGCTCGATTTCTACGACCGGCTGAAGAGCGCGTCGCGCGGCTATGCGTCGCTCGACTATCACCTGGCGGGATACAAGGAAGCCGATCTGGTGAAGTTGGACGTGTTGGTGGGCGGCGAACCGGTCGACGCTTTGGCGCTGGTCTGCCACCGGGAATTTTCCTACGAGCGCGGCCGCGATCTGGTCACGCGCCTGCGAAAGCTGATCCCGCGCCAGATGTTTGAAGTTCCCATCCAGGCCGCCATCGGCAGCCGCGTCATCGCCCGAGAAACCGTCGCCGCGATCCGCAAAAATGTGCTGGCCAAATGCTACGGCGGAGACATCACGCGCAAACGCAAACTGCTGGAGAAACAGAAAGAAGGAAAAAAGCGCATGAAACGCGTGGGCCGCGTGGATATTCCCCAGGAAGCCTTTCTAGCCGTGCTGAAAGTGGCCAGCACGTCGGACGAATAATTTTTCCGGCAGGTTTTCTTATAAATTCTCTTCTCCGCGCCCTCTGTGTCCTCAGTGTTTTCTGTGTTACATCTTTAAAATCTTTCACCACAGAGGGCACAGAGAACACAGAGAAAACCGCGGAGGAGAATCAAGGCTTCGGGATATCGCGGCGTTTGACTTCCGCGCCGAGGCGGCCGGCCGCGAGTTGCACGTTGATTTCGGCGCCAATCGCCACTTGTTCGGCGGCGCTCACCACGTTGCCATTGGCGTCCGTGCAGATCGCGTAGCCGCGCTGCAGGACGCGCAGCGGGCTGCGCTCGTCGAGTTGCAGTTGCAGCCGTTCGAGTTGCTGAATCTTGCCGACAAAGAACCGCTCCATGCGCACGCCCAGTTCGGTCGAGCGCTGGGCCAGCCGCAAACCCAGCGTGCGAAGCCTCATGCGGAGATCGAACGACGCAATGCGCGTTCCGGCGATCGTGTAGCGGTGGCGCAGCCGCTCGAGCCGCTCTTCGAGCGCGGTGGCCAGCCGCGAGGTCAGCTCATCGGTCTGCTGCCGGTGGCGCCGCAGCAAATCCTCGAGGCGCCGGAAACCGATATGCGTCGAAAGTTCCTTCAGATGATGCCGGTATTCGAGCAGGAGATACCGCGTGCGCTGGGAAATCTTGTGTTCGAGTTCCTGCAAGTGCCTTTGAAACTCCTGCCGCGATTTCACGACGATTTCAGCGGCCGCGGATGGCGTGGACGCGCGCACGTCGGCAACAAAATCCGCGATCGTAAAATCGGTTTCGTGCCCCACGCCGCTGACCACCGGAATCGCGCTGGCGGCAATCGCGCGCGCCACCGATTCCTCGTTAAAAGCCCACAAATCCTCGATCGATCCGCCGCCGCGCGCCACCAGAATCACGTCCACCAGTTGCTTGCGATTGAAATAGTTCAGCGCCGCGACGATTTCTTCCGCCGCGCCGTCGCCCTGCACGCGCACGGGATAGACGATCAGGTGCAGACCCGGAAACCGCCGCCGCAAGATGCGCACAATATCCCGCACGGCCGCGCCCGTCGGCGAAGTGACCACGCCGATGCGCCGGGGCAGCATCGGCAGCGGCTTCTTGCGCGCCTCGTCGAAAAGCCCTTCGGCTTCCAGACGCTTTTTTAATTGCTCGAACGCCAACTGCAGCGCGCCCAGGCCCGCCGGCTCGATGTGCTCGACGTAAATCTGATATTCGCCGCGCGGCTCATACACGCTGATCGATCCGCGCACAATCAGCTTCAAACCGTCCTCGGGCCGAAATTTCAGGCGCATCGCCTGCGACCGGAAACACACGCACTTCACCGCCGCCTTGGCATCTTTTAATGTGAAGTACAAATGGCCGGACTGCGCCGGACGGAAATTGGAAACTTCCCCCTCGACCCACAGATTCGAAAATTGCGTTGCCAGATACGTTGCTGATCCGCGCCGTCAGCTCCGCGACGCTCCAGATTTTTCGTTCCGGCGCGAGATTCAATTGAAATTGTTTTATTTTCTCAGCCATTGCACCAGCCACAGGATCAGCGTCAGCACCACGCTCAAGAGAATACACGTCACCACGGGAAAATAGAACGACCCATGCTTGCCCTGGTACGCGATGTCGCCGGGCAGCCGTCCCAGCCGCAGCGGCAATCCGCCGGGCCGCGCGGCAAGCCACACCAGCGCGCCGATCGCCGCCAGCGCCGCGCCCGCGAAGATCATCATCCGGCCGAGTTCGCGCATTGGTTCCATCGTTCTTGATTCTATCCAATTCGAAGGGAACAGTGCCACGAACGATCAATAGGTATGGTGGGCGGCCCGAAGATGCAAGGTGCAGAAGCGGCTTTAAAAATGGTGACCGGTGTCACATCCATACGTGACGGCGGACACAGCTTACTTTGGCGCTATAACGCGATGCTAAGAGATCGATTCGATGGACCGTTTTTGGGGATGGTCGCAAAGGATCGAAATTCACCGTACCAAAGCTTGGAGCTTCCCTATGAAAAGCGGGCGAGTAAAGATGCTTGTTCTAATCGCGTCTATTGTATTGTGTTCCAGCGTGGCGTTTGCCCACCACGGGACCGCAAACTACGATACGACGAAGTCGGTCACCGTAAAAGGTGTGGTGACGAGCTTCCAGTTTATCAATCCCCACGTGATGATCGCCGTGGGGGTCAAGGATGACAAAGGGAATATCGTGAATTGGCAAGGCGGACTCACCAGTCCGAATCACCTGGATGCGAAATGGATGGACCAAGGATACGGTCAAGGTTGGTGAGGTCCTCACCCTTGTCGGCTTCCCCGCCAAAAACGGCGCTCCGGAAATGTGGATACAAAAAGTCGTGCGGTCCAACGGCGAGGCCATCGATACGAGTAACGGGAACTAGCCGGCATGCAATCTCGCAGTCGTCGCAGGGCGTCGCTCGCCCCTCGGTCGCGCGCTCAGCAAGCCGGCGCTGCGCCGCTTACAGCTCGATCTTAGGGGGACGCTGCTTGCTCCTTTCCGCTCCAGACGGCGCGCACGGAAGATATGATATGCTCCGTGTCGAGCCGGAGTTTCCGGCGAAGGAGACCGCATCATGAAACCGTTAGCGGCAATTGGCGCGCTGCTATTTGTGGCGGCGTGCGCCCACGCGCAAGGAATAAAGCCCTGCGAAGAATTGAAGACGGAAATCGCGGCGAAGCTGGACGCAAAAGGCGTGAAGTCCTACACGCTGGATATCGTAGCGAAGGACAAGGACGCGGAAGGCAAGGTGGTAGGAACCTGCGAGGGCGGAACGAAGAAGATCGTGTACAGCAAGACGTCCGCCGCAGCGCCAGCTGCTGCGCCGGAAGCCGATAAACCCAAGTCCTAGTCCCGAATCCCGCATCCCCTAGTAGCGATTCGCACGCGTGACGCGGCCGCGGCAAATCGCCGCGACCCTGGCAATTATTTTAGGCGCCGGTATATGCAAAGGCCGTGCGTCTGGCAGGCCGCGCAAAGAGTCGATTCGGATCGGCTTTTTGTAGCACAGCCACTCTTGGCTGTGCGGGTTTGACGATCGAATTTAGACCGATGATGTAGGTGTGGCCTGCAAAATGGCGATTCCCACTGGAATGGGTAGACAGGTAGCTATCGTTCTTTACGTGGTGGCGATGGCAGCCATATAGTCGGTGTAGATTTCGTGTTTTTCAGATACCATTCTGGGAACGGCCGACAGTGAATATCGGCATTGTCTTGGTGTTACAGCTTTCTACTTCAGATTCCTCAGGCGTCCATGAACAAGGCGCGATAGCGTTTAACGAAAACTGCCACTCAGATGAGTTCGTAGCCGGCGAAGAAATATCCCAGTTCAAACGCGGCTGTTTCCGGAGCGTCCGAGCCGTGCGTGCAATTGTTTCCGATGCTGGTGCCGAGGTCGCGGCGGATGGTGCCCGGCGCGGCTTTGGCGGGATCGGTGGCGCCCATGGTCTCGCGCCACTTGAGAATCGCGCCTTCCGCTTCGAGCGCCAGCACAACCACCTTGCCGGAACTCATGAACTCGGTCAGTTCGCCGAAGAAGCCGCGTTCGCGGTGCACGGCATAAAAACCTTCAGCCTCTTTGCGCGTCAGATGCATGGACTTGATCGCGACAATCTGAAATCCGGCTTTGTGAATACGGGAAATGATTTCCCCGGTCAGATCCGCGCCCGAAGGCATCAGGCTTGATGATTGCTAATGTTCGTTCAATCGCCATTCAAAATTTCTCCATGAATTTAAATTGAGGCAAGGATGCAAAGAGGCAGGAGGCAAGGAAACTACCTCGCTGCCCCGCGCCAATGCTTGCTTACTTCTTGATTACTGAGGCCAGCGTCACGCCGATATCCGCCGGACTTTGAATCGTATGAATTCCGGCCGCGGCCATGGCCTTGTATTTCTCGACGGCCGTGCCCGCTCCGCCGCTGATGATCGCGCCGGCATGGCCCATGCGGCGTCCCGGAGGCGCGGTTTGCCCGGCGATCAATCCCACGACGGGTTTTTTCACGTTTTTCTTGATGTATTCAGCGGCCAGTTCTTCCGCGTTGCCGCCGATTTCGCCGATCATCACGATGGCCTGCGTTTCGGGATCTTCGTTGAACAGGCGAATCGCATCGAGGTGCGTGGTGCCGATGATCGGATCGCCGCCGATCCCGATGCACGTGGACTGGCCGATGCCGAGCAGCGTCAGTTGATGCACGGCCTCATAGGTCAGGGTTCCGCTGCGGCTTACGACGCCGATGTTTCCCTGCTTGTGAATTCGCCCCGGCATGATTCCCATCTTGCATTTTCCGGGCGAAATAATTCCCGGACAGTTCGGCCCGATCAGCGTCGTTTTGGAACCCTTCAGCACGGCCGCCACGCGGACCATGTCCAGCGTGGGGATGCCTTCGGTGATGCAGACGACGAGCGGCACGCCCGCATCGATCGCTTCGAGAACGGCATCCGCGGCATACGGCGGCGGCACGAAAATCATGGATGCGTCCGCGCCCGTTTCGCGAACCGCATCCGAAACGGTGTTGAACACGGGCACGCCCTCGTGCTTGGTGCCTCCCTTGCCCGGCGTCACGCCCGCGACCACCTTGGTGCCGTATTCGATCATCTGCTGCGCGTGAAAGCTGCCTTCGCGCCCGGTAAGGCCCTGCACGACGACGCGTGTTTTTTCGTTGATCAGCACACTCATCGCGCACCCCCCGCCAATGTCACAACTTTATCCGCTCCATCTTTCATGTCCTTCGCGATCGTGAAATCGCAGCCTGATGTCGCGCAAGATTTCCTGCCCTTTTTCCACGTTGGTTCCTTCCATTCGGATGACCACCGGCAACGTAAGTTTCAATTCCTTCGCCGCGGCTACGACGCCGTTCGCAAGCACATCGCACCGCAGGATCCCGCCGAAAATATTGATGAATACGCCCTTCACGCTCTTATCGCTGATCAGAATCTTGAATGCGTTTTTCACCTGCTCGGCCGAAGCGCCTCCGCCCACGTCCAGGAAATTCGCCGGCGAGCCGCCCGAGAGCTTGATGATGTCCATCGTGCTCATCGCCAGGCCCGCGCCGTTCACCATGCAGCCGACGTTGCCGTCGAGCTTGATGTAATTTAATTTGTAATTCGACGCTTCCACTTCGAGCGGATCTTCCTCGTTCAAATCGCGCAACTCGGCCAGATCCTTGTGCCGGAAGAGCGCGTTGTCGTCAAACGTCATCTTCGCGTCCAGCGCCACGAGTTTCCCGTCGCCGGTCACGATCAGCGGATTGATCTCCGCGAGCGACGCGTCGGTTTCCATGAAACGTGCGGTAAAGCCCCTGCAGGAACGGCCCCATGGCGTTCGCCGCGTCGCCGGAAAGTCCCAGGCCGAACGCCAGCTTGCGCGCGTGGTAGGGCTGCAATCCGGTCGCCGGAAGAATCGTCTCGCGCAGAATCAATTCCGGATTCGTGTGCGCCACTTCCTCGATTTCCATTCCGCCCGCCGTGCTCGCCATGATCACCGGCGCGGCCACGGCGCGGTCCACCAGAATGCTCAGGTAAAGTTCGCGCTTGATGTCGAGGCCTTCCTCGATCAGCAGGCGCTGGACGACTCGCCCGGCCGGGCCCGTCTGCGGCGTCACCAGCGTCATGCCCATGATCGACTTGGCCAGATCGGCCGCTTCCGCCGGCGATTTCGCCAGCTTCACGCCGCCCGCTTTGCCGCGGCCTCCGGCGTGGATTTGCGCTTTCACCACGACGATCTTCGTGCCGAGCCGTTCGGCCACGGCGCGCGCCTGATCCGGCGTGGTCACCATCTCTCCCCGAGGAGTCGGCACGCCGAATCGCCGGAAGATTTCCTTTGCCTGATATTCGTGTATCTTCATCACCCGTCCAGTGAGGAGGCGGGCTGCAAGTACAGCCCGCACCCATCAGTGCTAGAATTTACGTGCAATCGAAACTATAGAGTTTATAGGGAACGCGCGACTCGGGCAAGCGAAAGGAAGCGTGTGAATTCGGAACCGATGCCGATTGGGAACATCCCGGCGGGGTATTTTACTCATTTCCGGGACAACGCGCAACCTGCCGTCATTCCGAGGCACGACTCTTGCCGAGGAATCACTCTTTCTTTCGGGGATCAAACCAGGAGAGATTCCTCGCGGAGTTTATCCCGGCCCTGCCGGGATTCGGAATGACAAATAAAGTGGACGCATTCGCAAGCGGTTCAACCGTTGGCTAAGCGCGCGCCATTGCGCGAGGCCCGTGTGCCCGTGATGCAATCATTCATTAAAAAAGTAGAAGCAGGCAGCGATCTATCGCGCCAGGAAGCCGAAGCCGCGATGGAGGAAATCCTTTCGGGCCTCGCCACGGAGGATTCGATTGTCGCCCTCCTCGCGGCGTTGCGCGCCAAGGGCGAATCGGTGGGGGAACTGGTCGGCTTCGCGCGCGCCATGCGCAGCCACGCCACGCCGATTTTTGATGACGCGAACCCGCCCGGACGAATTGCTGGTGGACACGTGCGGCACCGGCGGCGATGCCTCGGGCACGTTCAACATCTCCACGGCCGCGGCGTTTGTCGCGGCGGGCGCGGGCGTGCACGTCGCCAAGCACGGCAACCGCTCGATCTCGTCCAAGTGCGGCTCGGCCGACGTGCTGGAAGCGCTGGGAATTTCGCTCGACGTTCCGCCCGAGCGCATCGGCGCCGCGATTCGCGAAATCGGCATCGGATTTCTTTTTGCTCCAGCCATGCACACGGCCATGCGCCACGCCATGCCCGCGCGCCGCCGCCTGGGGCGCACGGCCTTTAATTTGCTCGGCCCGCTCACCAATCCCGCCGGCGCGCGCGCGCAGGTCGTCGGCGTCTTTTCCGACAAAGTGGTGGAAAAAATCGCGCTGCGTCCTCAGCGAACTCGGCGTCGAACATGCTTTCGTCGTGCACGGCGCCGGAGGCCTAGACGAAATTTCCCTCGCCGGAGAAACGTCCGTCGGCGAAGTGCGCCTCGATACCGTCCGGCTCTACGAAGTCACGCCGGAAGATTTCGGCCTGGAACGCGCGCCCATCGAGGCGATTGCGGGAGGCGATGCAATGCACAACGCCGCCATAATCCGCGCGATTCTTTCCGGCGAACCGGGCCCGCGCCGCGATATCGTCGTCGCCAACGCCGCCGCCGCGATTGTCGCGTCCGGACGCGCCGGCGATTTTCTGGAAGGCGCGCACTTCGCCGCCGAGTCCATCGATTCCGGCGAAGCCCGCGAAAAGCTTGACGCGCTGGTGTCATTTGCGCCAAGGGCATAACTTGGATTCAGCCCATCATCGGCGACAACATCCGTCCGAACTATTCCCTATGGCGCATCTAAATTTCCAAAAAGAAATCGCGTTTCTGGAGGCACGGATTTGAAAAAGTCTTTCCCTGCCGCAACTTTCTTCTGTCGTGTCACCGGGCCCGAATCGCTCCAATCAACTTCAAAATTGCCGGTATCCCTCCACCACGGCCGGCTATACGTCATGTAGAGCAGCGGACGATACGCATTGGACCTGTTTTCCGTTCCACGGTGCAGAGTCCTAAAATCCCACATAATTCCCGACCCTGCCGGAACATCTGGAATGATCGACGGGGAAGACTCCTTCCACTCCGTAAATCTGTGGCTGCCTGGAAATACCTCCGTGGTGCCGTGCTCTAAATTCATATCCACGAGCGGAATACCAACTGTGACCGCGAAGATGGGCACAACCGCGTCCAGCGCCGATCCAAACAGACGGGGACCATCCCGATGCACATGCTGCGTCTTTGCGCCGGGAAGCGAAAGCACAATTCCAAAGCTTTCCAGGACAAATTCCCGGTCAAAGGCAATGCTCAAAATGTCCATGATGGCCTGATTCGCATACACGCACAGTTCGCCAAACGGACCGGAGAGTTCCACGGTAAGCATGTAACGGCGATTGCCTGTCTTGTGAATGCCACGAAATTCCGCCCCGGGCAGCAGAAGGTGTGAGTATCGCCGGTCAAATTCCTTCATCAAGAGACCAACGGTATTTTCTGACAAGACGCGGCCGACAAGCGAATAGCCATCCTTACGGAGTCCTTCAGCACAGGATTTTGCCGAGGTATTGGAGAGGTCTTCCGATGGCGTAACAACCATAGTATGAAGGGACCTGAAATGCCGACCGCGATTCCTTTTTACGGAGCAAACGGATCCCCAAATTAAAAAGGCAATGAGCTCGCCAGCGCTATTCTTTTGCGATGTCCAGGTGAATGCAAAACCTCACAGCACTGTCTGGCACAGCGCCTCGCCAAGATTATTAGCATAAATTTCCAGGCTCGACAACTGACTGTCTTTCGATGTTGGACACCGAAAGCGGAGAAGTGATCGAGAATACGCTGGTGCAGGAAGGCAAGGCGGTGCGGGAGTTTTACGCCGCACTGCCCAAGCCGGTGCTGGTGGCTTAAATGTCCTCACGTTATTTTAGAACAACTCCGTTCAAGCGGTTTTCTCGGCAACTAAGGGACACACAATGGTTACCTCTACTTGACCCGCCGGCCAATCCAGCCAATAATTGCGCCCTCTTACGGAAACCAAAACAGTGCCCAGCTATTCCCACAGCAAGCTAACCACTTACCAGCAATGCCCGCAAAAATATAAATTCCGTTACATCGACGAAATTCCTCCGCCCATCCGCAGCATCGAACTCCACCTGGGCACCACCGTGCATTCCGCGCTGGAAAAATTGTATTCCGAGGCCAGGCTGGGGCAGGTTACGTCGCTCGATGACTTGCTGGCTTTCTTCCGGGAAAAATGGGACGAAGGCTACTCGCCGCAACTGCGTATCGTAAGAGCGAAGACGACTGCGCGCACCTACTTCGATCTAGGCCGGCAAATGCTGAAGGATTATCACTGGACGTTTCATCCCTTCACGCAATCCGTGACGCTCGAACTGGAGGAAAAGTTCCTGTTTCCGATTTCCGAAGGCCGCGAGATTCGAGGAATCATCGACCGGCTCGCAAAAAACAAGGATGGAACTCTGGAAATCCACGACTACAAGACGTCGCGCCGTCTGCCGATCCCCTGAACAAGTCGCCAACGACGTGCAGCTCGCCTTGTACGAGATCGCTATCCGGCATCGCTGGCCCGAAACCCGGCAGATATTCTTGATCTGGCATTACCTGGCATTCGACAAGGAAATTAAAATCACCAAAACGCCGCAGCAACTGGAAACGGTCAAGCAGAACACAGTGGGCCTGATCAAGCAGATCGAGGCCGCGGCGTCCTTCCCCGTGCAAGTGACGCCGCTGTGCAACTGGTGCGAGTACAAGGAAATTTGCCCGGCGATGAAGAAGGAATGAACGCCATAATTCCGAGCGAAGCGAGGAATCACTTTGAGGACTTGGACGCCGAAGCGCAAACGAGGGATTCCTCGCGGAATTTATCCCGGTCCTTTCCGGGCTCGGAATGACGGCATTTTTTGGTGGTTTCCGTAAAATCTAAAGAGAAAGAAAATTCTTCAGCAGCTGCATCCCCACCTCGGTAAGCACCGATTCCGGATGAAATTGCACGCCCTCGACGAGAAGCTTGCGGTGGCGCAGCCCCATGATGATGCCATCGGTCTTCGCGGAAATTTCCAGTTCGGAGGGAAAGGATTTTTCCTCGACGATCAGCGAGTGGTAGCGCGTGGCGACGAAATCCTGCGGCAAATCCTTGAAGATCGTCTTGTTGTCATGATGGATGCGGCTGGTTTTTCCATGCATGATTTCCGGCGCGCGGATCACTTTCCCGCCAAAAGCCTGGCCAATCGCCTGATGCCCCAGGCACACGCCAAGAATCGGAATTTTCCCGGCAAACTCGCGGATCACGTCGAGGCAGATGCCGGAATCGTCCGGCGTACCGGGGCCCGGCGAAATCACGATGCGCGCGGGCTTTTTCTGGGAAATCTGCGCGATCGTAATCTGGTCGTTGCGGTGCACTTCGAGCTTCTCGCCCAATTGCCCCAGAAACTGGGCAAGGTTATAGGTAAACGAATCGTAGTTGTCCAGAAGCAGAATCATCGAAAGGAATTCCAGGCCGGAGGCGGCAGCCAGCATCGCGTGCATCGTGTCAGGGTCCTGATCATCGTCTTCGTGCGCGCACTTTCTGCGGGTTTCCCCGACGTAATCGTCGAGTTTGTTTTGTTCGCGCATCTGGATCACCTTATCCAGGTAAGGCCAGCGCACGGAGGATCCTGCTTGAGAATCGCCTCGTATGCCTTGAGCGAACCCAGCAAGCCGGCGAGCGCGATGGCCTGTTCGTCCTTCACTTTGTCCGGATGCTCGATCATGAAAGCGGCGCTCGAAATAATCATCTGCATCATGATTTCCTTGGAGTGGCCGCGCGGCGGGTCCGGCAGCTTGCCGAAAAAATCGAAACACACGTTCACGGTAATATCCGGAATTTTTTCGATCCAGTCGAGAGCCCAGGCGCGCTGGTCCTTGGCATCCTTGGCAAGAGGATCGCCTTCGAGATCATGCGAAATTTTCACGGCGCGCGCCCGCTCCTCGGGAGTCGACGGCCCGCGCTCTTGCGCGTGCGCCGTCCAGGCAAACGCCAGCCCGAGCAATAAAGCTGCACCGGCGATGGCTCGAATGGAATGGGCCTTCATTCTATGCTCCCGCGAACGGCGATCCTGCAATCCCCCGGGCTTCCCCCTGAAATCTAATAGTACACGAAATCTGCGTCGAGGCGAGCCTGGTAGCACAGGCGCCAAAATCCATGCAGGCCAGCCTGTCCGGATTGACACTCGCGCAGCGCCAGCGTAGGCTCGCGGCACACGCATGAGGAAATTCAAAGCTCAAACCAACCGGGAGATTCCCATGAGAACTTGTTTTCTCATTGTGTTCCTCGCGCTCGCCGCTTCGCCGCTCTTTGCGCAGCAAAGCGCGCCCGAAATTCCTTTTGACTCGGTACCTGATTTCCTGAAACTGCCGCCCGGAATGAATTTCGGCGAAGTTCCCGGCGTGGCCGTGAATTCCAAAGGCCACGTGTTTGTCTTCACGCGGTCCAACAGCGCCGGAGGCCCGGCCTATGCTCCCGCGGCGGCGCAGCTTCTGGAATTCGGCCCCCACGGCGAATTCCTGCGCGAAGTTGGCAAGGGCCTTTACGCCTGGTCCGAGGCCCACACGGTTCGCATCGACAAGGACGACAACATCTGGGCCATCGATAAAGGCTCCGACATGGTCATCAAGTTCAATCCGGCGGGCCGCGTGGTCATGGTCTTCGGACGCCGCAAGGAAGGCGCCGATGAAGATACCAAACCCTGGGGCCATCCCGATCCTCCTCTTCCTCCCGATCGACGGGCTTTTCCGCCAGCCCACCGACGTGGCCTGGGATTCCGACGGCAATATCTACATCACCGACGGATACATCAATTCGCGCGTCGCGAAGTATGACAAGAACGGCGACTGGGTAAAATCCTGGGGCGAAAAAGGCACCGGGCCGGGACAATTTCGCCTGCCGCACGCCATCGTCATCGACCGCAACAACAACGTCTACGTCGCGGATCGCTCCAACCGGCGCATTCAGGTATTCGACACCGATGGAAAATTTCTGCGCATGTTCACGATTGACGTGCCGCCGGTTCCCGGAACGCACGCCGTCTACGGCGAAACGCCCACTGGCGCGAAGCTGGCGGCGGTGATCGGATCTCCCAATTCCCTGTGCATCACGCCCGGCCCTAACCAGGTGCTGTTCGTCGGAGAACTCACCTTCCCCGGGCGCCTCTTCAAAGTTTCGCTCGATGGAAAAGTGCTGGGCGTAATCGGCCGCTCGGGACGCCTGCTGAAAGAATTCTCCGGCATCCACGAACTCGCGTGCCCTTCGGAAACCGAAGTGTACGCCGCGGAAACCGCCAATTGGCGCGTGCAGAAGTTGATTCTGCATTCTCAAACACAAACAGCAAGCGCCGCGAAGTAACGGGGCAACTGCGAACTGCCGGAATTTGTGTCGCAAACGCCGAGATGATAGGCGTTTGGTATTGCCCGGAGTCCCGGAGGGACGACCAACGTAGCCCACTGCGGCAGCGGTGGGTGTGCGTAAAGGCAGAAAGCTAAGCCCCGGAGGGGCGACACATTGTTAACCATGTGTCGCCCCTCCGGGGCTGTAGTTTCCCTCACCGTGTCCCAGCGCTCCCGCGCTGGGCTACCTTGTGTCGTCCCTCCGGGACTGGGCCAAAGCGCGAATGTTTATATAGCGCACCAGTCGAAACAATCTGCGCTCAGCAACAAATCTGAAAACGCTCAAAAGGCTGGATTACTGCTCGGCGGGACTTCCACTACTTCGCTTTCCGGCGTTTCGCCTTCGCGTGTCCGCCCGGAGCAGGATCGAGCCCGCGATGCGCGATTTCCAGCGCGGTGAGCAGCGCGCGCGCCTTGTTCACCGTCTCGGTATATTCCGTTTCCGGCACGGAATCCGCGACCAATCCCGCGCCGGCCTGCACGTACGCCACGCCCTTCTTGACGACCATGGTGCGAATGGCGATGCAGGAATCAAGATTCCCCGAAAAATCGAGATACAAAATCGCGCCCGCGTAAATGCCGCGGCGCGTGGGTTCGAGTTCGTCGATGATCTCCATGGCGCGAACTTTGGGCGCGCCCGAAAGCGTGCCTCCGGGAAAACAGGCCGCCAGCGCATCGAAGCAATCCACATCCTCGCGCAGACGCCCGCGCAGGCTGGACACCAGATGCATCACGTGCGAGTAGCGCTCGACGAACATCAGCTTTTCCACGCGCACCGACCCGTATTCGGAAACGCGGCCCAGGTCGTTGCGACCCAGGTCCACCAGCATGATGTGCTCGGCGCGTTCCTTGGGATCGGCGGCGAGTTCGGTCTCCAGGGCCAGGTCTTCTTTTTCGTCGGCGCCGCGCGGGCGCGTTCCGGCAATGGGCCGGTAGGTCGCTTCGCGGCCCTGCACCTTCACCAGCATTTCCGGAGAACTCCCCACCACGGCAAGATCGTTGATTTTCAGGAAATACATGTAGGGCGAAGGATTCACCACGCGCAGCGCGCGATAAATCTCAAACGGATCGGCGTCGGTCTTCGCCGCGAACCGCTGGCTGATGGCCACCTGAAAAATATCGCCGGCGCGAATGTATTCCTTCGCCTTGCGCACCGCATCGAGAAATTTTGCGCCGCGTGAAATTGGACGTCACCTGGAGCGGGCGATCCTTGCGCGCGCTTGGGATGCTCGGCGGCCACGGGCGCGTCCAGGCGGCGGCGCGTGGCGCGAATTTCCCGCACGGCCTGATTGTATTTTGCGCGCAGGGTTCCGGGGCCATCGGTGAAGACGTTGCGCACGATCCACACGCGATGCCGGACGTGATCGAACACCACCAGGCCCAGAAAAAACATCATCACGGCGTCGTCCATGCCCACGTCATCGCGCCCGGTATCCGGAATGCGCTCGACCAGGCGCACCATGTCATACGCGAAATAGCCGATGGCGCCCGCGACCAGCGGCGGCAGGCCCGGCACGCGCACGGGGCGATAGCGCTCCACGCGGTTGCGCAAATAATCCAGTGGGTTCGCCTGCGTCCAGGACGTGCGGCTATCGCTTTCCAGCACGCACGCGCCGTTCACGTAGCGAAACACTTCGGTGGGGTTCGCGCCGACGAACGTATAGCGCGCAATCTTTTCGCCGCCCTCGACGCTTTCCAGCAGGCAGGCGTACCGCGCGTCATGCGCGAGCCGCAGGTAGGCGGAAACCGGCGTGAGCGTGTCGGCCGTGAACGTGTCGTAGACGGGCACCAGATTGCCCTGCCGCGCGAGTTTGCAAAACGTTTTGAAGTCAGGTTGGATCATTTTTAGTAAGGCCGCTTACCGCGGCCTGTTCCTGTTTATGAGGGCCGCTTGCCGCGGCCCTTTTTTCCTTGGGATTTTTCTTCGCGTGAAAGCACGGCCTCAATCGCGCGGCGCATGGCCGCTTCCGGCGCGCGTTCGCCGGTCCAGATCTCATGCTGCGCATACCCTTGCGCGAGAAACATTTCCACCCCGGAAATCGTCTCGATGCCCTTCTTGCGCGCGTTCCGCAACAATTCGGTTTCGCGCGGGCGGTACACCATGTCCATGACGATCCGGCAATTAAGTTCCGCCTTCGTCAGCGGCGCGCCGCCGTGCGGGTACATGCCGACCGGCGTGCAATTCACAATCGCGTCGAAATATTCCCGCCGCAGGTCCGCGCGCTCCACCACCTGTGCTCCCGCGGCCCGCGCCAGGCTGCGCGCGCGTTCCGGACGCCGCGAAGAAAGGCAAACGATCGACCCGGCCTGCACCAGCGCAAAAGCAGCCGCCCGCGCCGCGCCTCCGGCCCCGAACAGCAGGACGCGGCTCCCCGCAAGTTGCATGCGGCTTTCCAGGCTGCGCAGGACCCCTACGTAATCCGTATTGTACCCGTATAAGCGTCCCTGGCCGCGAATCACGACCGTATTCACGGCTCCGATGCGCGCCGCGAGCGGATCGCACTCGTCCAGATGCCGCAGGATTTGTTCCTTGTGCGGAATCGTGACCGCGAATCCGCCAACGCCGAACGGCTCGATGCACCGCAGGAAATCTCGCAGATCGCGAACCAGAAACGGGACAAACACAGCATCGAATTTTCGCGCTGCATATGCGGTGTTATGCAGCAGAGGCGAAAGCGAATGGCCAATCGGGTTGCCGATCACTCCATACACGCGCGTGCGGCGCGTAATCTTCCCCGCGCGATAAAGGCCTTGCATCGCATCGAGTGAAAGCTGGCCCGGCGCGGTGGCCTGCTCGACGGCGGCGTACGCCAGAGCGCTGCCCGCTCGCAACGATAAAATGCGCCCCGCCAGTCCGATTTCGCCCATCGGAATGGCCACGACGTTCCGGCGCCCGCGAGCCAGCTCGCAAATTCTCGCGCTGTCCGAAATCGAATGGCACTGTGCCGCGATCTTGACCGCATGTCCTCCCGCCCGGGAAAGTTCGCGGGCAATGCCCGCAAGATTCCGCGGAGTCTTGCGAAAATCATGCTGCGAAATCATGACGCGCGCGGGCGAAAGGGCCAGCCGCAATTCGCGCGCGACCATATTTTTTGCCGTTTCGATTTCGACGTCGCACCAGCCGCAGCCCGCGCGCACCGCGTCTTGCAGGATTTCAATTTGCTCCTTGCCGCTGCCCCGGAACAGTCCTCCTCCCCGGCGGCTCCGGCAAGTTGCGATCAGCACGGCGCGGGGATGTTCCCGGCCCAGCCAGGCCAGAAATGCGGCGCGCTCCTTGGCGTCGCGCAGATAATCGAGGCGCAACTCCAGCGTCCGGGTCTTCCGGAGCCCGAGCCGGACCTGGGACCTCATTTCGCGCGCGGTCGGGCGGCAATTACTCCGCAGACGCGATCTTTGCCGAATAGCCCTTGCAATCCATCCCTCCACCCAAAAACCTGAACCTATGGCTTCTACCATAGTTCATCGCGGGCTCCAAGTAGAGCCCGCACCCGAGTTCATCGCGGGCTCCAAGTGGAGCCCGCACCCGGTGGGTAACAAGTGTGTAAAGCGTGCCACGACGATTTCTTGACCGTCCCCGGGACGGGTGCTAGTTTGAACTAGGCAAGCTTCACCAGCACAGGGACGTGTTTCGCATCGAGAATTACGCCGGGCTCCACGCCCCGATCTGATCGGGACCGTTCAGCGCAAAATTAGAGCACGGGCCCGAAGCAAGGAGCGGTCTCCATGCATGAAAAAATGAGCTATCGTATTGTATCATTGGGACTTAAACTTGGCCTGAGCATTGCAATGTGCGCCGGTATTGCTGCGGCCCAGCGCGCTCCCACGACCCCGGTGGAAGCGGATATGTATTGCTCGGGCGTGGCAACCGACCACGCGATTCCCGACGATACCTACATCATCTCCGGCGAGAACTCGCAATACAAGAACACGTTCCTGCCCGGCGACTATGTCTACCTTAATCGCGGGGAGGCCCAAGGGGTCAAGGTTGGAGATGAGTTCGAAGTGGTCCGGCCCATCCACGAATTGATGCCCGACAAGTGGTTTAAATGGCAGACGCAGTTGAGTAAAGCCATGGGCACGATGTACGCGGACATCGGCATCCTGCGCGTCGTGCATGTTCAGCCGAAAACGGCCACCGCGGAATTAAAACTTGCCTGCGACATGATGCAGCGGGGCGATATTGTTCGTCCGTTCACGGCCCGCCCTGCGCCTCAATATCATGACGTCAAATTCGATATCTTCGCTCCCCCTTCCGGCAAAAAGACAGCCATGATCGTCTTCGGCAAGGAATATACGGTGGCGTTCGGCGCCGGCAAAGTCGTGTTCGTGAATCTGGGCAGCGCGCAAGGCGTTCAAGTGGGCGACTACTTCCGCGTGTTCCGCTATCAAGGCGCCCACAGCGAGTCGCTCTACCAGGTCGCGAATACGGCTTACAAAGTTTACGGGTTTGGGAGCACGCCTGTTAAGTACGAATGGGAAGACCTCCCGCGCGAAGTGCTGGGAGAAGGAATTGTGCTGCGCACCGGACCCAATTCTTCCACTGTGTTGCTGACCACCGCGCGCCAGGAAATTTTCGCCGGCGATTACGTCGAACTGGAATAGCGGCAAAAAGAGCTTCTTCACGCAATCCGCAGACGAAGACAAAAGGCCCTGTTCCGATTCAAGGAACGGGGCCTTTTTGTTTTCCTGCAGGATCGCTCGATGGTTCCGGAAGTGCGCTTCCGCCGCACTGTCGCGCTCTTAGGGATCGGCAATCGCTCGAAATCCAGCTTCCCGAAACAGTTCCGCGGTGAATCCGAGTATTTGGGTCGCGGGATCGCGCCAGGCATCCGGCGCCAGGCCGGCCTTCTCGCAGGTTTCCTCGAGCAACCTCTGGCCCGACCATCCCCGCTCCGTGGCGACTTGCGGAAGCAGAACTCCCCTTCGCCGCTCCCGCACCACCATCAAACCGTGCCAGCCGGCAACTATCGATTCCGGCGCGATCGGTTCCAGGGGAGACAACACGGAAAGTTCGATATCCAGACTGGCGACTTCCTCGAAAGCAACCGGCGGAAATCGCGGATCGTGCAGCGCTGCATTGATGGCGGCCCGCGCAACCACCTCCGCCAATGGCCCCAAATCCTCGACCTGTCCCACGCAGCCACGCAGTTTGCCCGCGCGGTACAGGGTTACAAACGCGCCTCGGGAAACATTCAGGGTAGCGGAGCAGGGCGGAAGATCAGGGATACATCTTTCGAGGACGGCGCTGGAAATCGAGCGCCGGGCAATCTCCATTAACGCCAGCCAATCGTCACTGGATAGTCGGAACATCCTGAGCGTTCTTCTGAGCGTTGTTGCGCCGTTCGAGAATCCTCAGATGGCGGCGTTCTTTTACGCTTCCATCCACACGCCCCCAAAACTTTTGAAAATATTGAAACGCCGAAACCACCGCGCTCCCCACCACCAGCCAGAGCAGCACCACGCCCGAGCGGTCGAATGACGGCGTGCTTGGCCGCCAGGATCACCGCGCAAACCGCGATCACCTGCAGAACCATCTTTGTTTTTCCCAGCGCCGAGGCGGGAATCGTAAATCCTTCCGCCGACGCGATGTTGCGCAATCCGAGAACCACGATTTCGCGTCCGATGATGATTACCGCCATCCAGCCTTGCACCAGGTGCATTTCCACCAGGGAGATAAACGCCGCCGACATCAGCAGCTTATCCGCTATCGGATCCAGCAAAATCCCCAGCGTCGTGACCTCGCTGCGCCGCCGCGCGTAATACCCATCCGCCCAGTCCGTGGCCGCGGCCGCGAGAAGAATGAGCACACCCCATTCCGCAAAATTTGTGTGCACGCCAAAGAACACAACATTGGGTTCGCGGGTCAACAGGATGACGACCAGCACCGGGATAAAGAAGATTCGTAAAATCGTTAAGCTATTCGGCAGGTTCATGACGCACCCGGGGGGCTCCCTGGTTCCCTTTGCAAGTGCCCGCCCAGTCGCGAGGCTTGCCCCACTATAGACGCACACTTGCAGGCAGTCAACGATTCCTAAAAATGAGTTACGAGAACTGCCCGATCTACTTTTCCATTTTGGTGCCCAAATTCACGCCTATTACTGATTGCAAACACTGGCCTGCAAACCTGTGCAAAAAGGGAGTTTACAGTCGAGATGCGCTTCACAACCGCAAAATGCCGCGTAATTCAGCAATTCGTCTTGCAACTTACTGATTACAGGACTGATTACAAAGCATCCAAGACGTTGCGAATTACGCTCTCCCAATCAAAACTCTTAGTGCACATTCTGATTCCGCTATCTTCAATTTCCACAATGTTTTCCACAGCCCGGCCCATTCCGAATCTTGAATTGCACTTCCGAAAATGGCACGGATTGCATGGATTTCCGCAAGTCCTTTCCTCTCCGCGTTTATCTTCAATGGACAAAACGGATGAAATCTCAGCGGATCGGAAAAAAATCAAACCAGCGCCGGCTCAGGATAGATTCTTAGCCGCCGCGCCACCGATTCGGGCAATTCCGCTTCCATCGCCATGGTCGAGTCCTTCACTTCCGAATGCAGCACGCGGCCCAGGGCATGGACCAGGGCGATCGCCCGCCCATCCTCCAGCGGAAGCGTAAAGTGCAAATGCAAAACAGGATCGACAGGCATCGCCGCATCGATTCGCGCAAGAAGCTCTTCCAGTCCCGCGCCCGTCATCGCCGAAACGCGCACCGAAGAATGATTCCCATTTCTCGCGGCAGCTTCTTCGGGAGTGAGCCGGTCGATTTTGTTGAAAACGTGGAGGCGCGGCCGGTCGCCGACGCCCAGTTCTTTCAGGATTTTTTCGACTTCGGCGTCCTGCTCGGTATGGTGCGGATTGGAAATATCCGTGACCAGCAGAATCAGCGCCGATTCCTGCACTTCCTCGAGCGTGGCGCGAAACGCGGCGATCAGGCCCGGCGGCAGGTCGCGAATAAATCCGACCGTATCGGAAAGCAGCACGCGCCGGTTCGACGGGAGGCGCACGGCGCGCACGGTCGGGTCGAGCGTGGCGAACATTTTTGAGGAAACCAGCACGCCCGCGCGGCTCAGCGCATTAAAAAGCGTGGATTTCCCGGCGTTCGTATAGCCCACCAGGGCCACCGTGCCGAGCGGCACGGCCTGGCGCGTCTGCCGGCGCAGCGAACGCTGCTTGCGGATCGCTTCGATGGCTTTCGTGATTTTGCTGAGGCGTTCGCGGATGCGGCGCCGGTCGGTTTCCAGTTTCTGTTCGCCAGGGCCGCGCGTGCCGATGCCGCCGGCCTGCCGCGAAAGTTCCTTCGCGCTGCCCGCGAGGCGCGGCAGCATGTAATTGAGCTGCGCGAGTTCCACTTGCAGTTGCCCTTCGCGGCTGCGCGCGTGCCGCGCGAAAATATCGAGAATCAACTGCGTGCGGTCGATCACGCGGCATTCGGTGCCGCGCTCGAGGTTGCGCAGCTGCGTCGGCGAAAGATTGCGATCGAAAACAATCAGCGGCGCTTTGTGAAGATTCGCCTCGATTTTCAATTCCTCGATTTTGCCGCGCCCGATCATGGTGGCGGGATCGATTTTGTCGCGCATCTGAAAAATGCTTCCGGCCACGTGCGCGCCCGCGCTGCGCGCAAGTTCCGCAAGTTCCAGCAGCGAAGCGCGCTCCGCTTCCCCTGCATCAATCCCCGGCACATGCGCGGCCCGCTTCAGGCCCACGCCCACCAGGAATACGCGCTCGTGGCTTTCTGTAGGTCGTGTCGTCTTCATTCGGCGGTAAAGAAAGAGATGTTCCGTAGGTGGGGGATATGCGATGCTTGGCGCAATTTCACAAACTCATTATACACCTTGCGGAGAAGTGTCGTCAGGCGTTGTGCCGGATTGCGGAAAAACACAAAAGCACCGTCATTCCGAGGCACGTTTTTCGCCGAGGAATCCCTCTTTCTTTGGCACTTCAATCCGAGAGGGATTCCTCACTTCGTTCGGAATGACAAGAATATAAAGTCTTTCGGAAAGCATGCTAGCTTGCCGCGCCGGATTGCATCTGCCCCGCCACCAATTGTTCGGCGGCGGCGATAACGGCGGGGTCGTCCCCAAACCCGGGCAGCCAGTGCACGAGGGGCTCTTTGCGGAACCAGGTCACCTGGCGCTTGGCGTAGCGGCGCGTGGCCTGGGAAATGGCTTTTGTGGCGGCAGCGAGGGTGACCGTGCCTTCCAGGTGCGCGTGCAGTTCGCTGTAGCCGATGAAGTCGAACGGCTTGGTATTTTGCGCGACGCCGCTGCGCACCAGGCCGCGACACTTCCTCGAGCCAGCCGCGATCGAGCATCGTCGTGGACGCGGCGCTCGATGCGCTCATAGAGCGCGGCGCGCGGCGGCTGCAGGCCGATCTTGATCGGGTGGTATCCTTCGAGAGGCGTGCGGCCCGCCTGATGAATTTCGCTGAGCGGCCGTCCGGTGAGCAGGCAAACCTCGATGGCGCGAATCATCTTGGGGCGGTCGCGCGAACCGATGCGCACGGCGGCTTCGGGATCGAGGCGGCGCAGCACGCGGTGCAGATATTGCAGGCTATGCGCGTCCGCGCGGGATTCCAGGCGCGCGCGCAATTCCTCCGAACGCGCCGGGGCGTCGGCAAGGCCCTCGAGCAGCGCCCGCAAATAAAGCCCGGTCCCGACGGTCAGTACCGGGAGCCGCACGCGCTGGCGCAAATCTTCAAGCACGGCAATGGCCCGCGACGCGGTATTCCCCCGCGGTAAACGGAAAATCCGGGTCCACCAGATCGAGCAAGTGATGCGGAACACCCGCGCGCTCTACGATCGTGGGTTTGGCCGTGCCGATGTCAAACCCGCGATAAACCTGCGTCGAATCGCACGCTAGGACTTCCCCGCCAAACCTCCGGGCAAGCCGCACCCCCAGCGAGGATTTGCCTGAGGCCGTCGGCCCCACGATGGCCACCAGAGGAAGCGGGCCCGGTCCGGGCCTAGGCCGGCTCTTTGCTCTGGTCTGCTTGGCTGAGTTTTGGAGCAGTACTCATTTTAGGAATTTCCAGTACCGGATCACGAGATAAACCAGGCACAACAAGGCCAGTATGAGGATTCCCGACACCTGTGCGCGGGCCGGCTTCACTGGGAGTTCAATGGGCATATTATACAGGAAAATGAACCGAAGCTCGATAAAGGGGCCGTTGAAAGCCGGCGGCAGCGGTTCGAACGGTGTTGAAGCGCGGATCGAAGAAACGGCGGCGCGGTCCAGCGGATCTTTGCCTGAGCTGCCAACCATGGCCGGCTCCGCATCGGGCACAACGCCGTTGTGCATGATGCGGAATTGCAGGACAACTCTGCCGCGATCTCCCAGGCGCGCGGATTCCGGCATCACCGCGTACCAGTTCCGCTTCACGCTGGCGAGCACGCGGGCCAGATAGTTGGTGAAATCCACTCCCTCGGTGGGAGTGAGCATTTGCAACCCCCCGCCTAAATACCCTTGCCCTCCTCCACCCCCTCCGCCACCGATGCCTCCACCGCCCGGCGGCACAGGCCCGCCAAATTGAGCGCTTGACGTGCCGCCGTCCTTCATCGCTTCGCGCATGGACTCCTGCAGGGCTTTGCCGGGAGAAAAGCGGGGCAATACGAGACTCGGCGTCGGGGTGTCCGGAAGCGCCTGCGGCGCCTGTATGGGGCTGCTCCTGCGGGTGCGGCATGGGGGCCGTGAGCGCAGGCTTTGAGACCGGATTATCGCGTGTGACGCGCTCCGGCTCAGGAGGGCCGGGCGTGGGCTGAACTTCGCGAGGCGGAGCAAGCTGCCGCAACAGGCGCGGATCGATCGCGCATCACCGGGCTCTTGGGCTGCGGCAGCGCGGGAACTTTCGGGACGTTCTTGAGATCGGAGGGCAAGTAGAGGTCGGTGACATTGTCCCTGGCGATTTCCGCTTGCGTGGATTGCCGCTCCGGGAAAACTCTCGGTCCAAACAGAATCAGGAGAATCACAGAAAGTGAACGCCAATTGAGGCGAATCGCGCGACCGTGTTCCAGGCCGAGGTGCGCTCCTCGACCGGCTGGGCCATCAGATTGACTTCGCCGGTGGTGAGGACGTCCGGATCGATGACGTCGGGCAAATCCTGAATGGCGACGAGCTGTTTTGGCTCGATCTTGGATACGTGCGCATCCTTGGGCACGGCCACGCGCGAATCCAGGATGGTCAGCGGGACATAGGCGGGCATCTTGCTGATCGCATCGAGCGGCGTATTGGGCATGTTGTCCCGCGGGACGACAACGGGCGCGCCGAGCACTTCCAGCTTGAAATACGACGGAATCGAGGTGCGCGGGTCGAGTTCGATATGCGGCAGGTTCGACGGAACGAGCGTGCGCGCGTCGAGATCGGAGCTTAGCCGGCGCGGCGGCGCGTCAGACGGCAGCCGCGACCGGCCGGGCATTTTTCGGAACCAGAATCCGCGGAATCATCGATTCATCTGTGGGGAAGCAAAGGCACCCAATTGGACGCGCCGCCCGTGTTCCAGGATGCCTGCCATGACCTGATCCGCCAGTTCCAGCGCCCGCCGGCCTGCCAGCGCCATCCACCAGCGGAGCGCGGCGCGTGCGCACGGAATCGAGGAATGCCCGCAACTCGGCGCGGAGAGGTTCTTCCTTCTCCGACGGAAGCGTGGTGAAATCGAACTTCGGCTGCGGGCCGGGCTCGACGCACGCGCACACGAAGCGCATCCTGGCGCGTGAAATCCACGGAAATATATTCGTGCTGCTGAAAGAAGCGCAGTTTGCGCACGCGCTCGGTGGAGACGCGGCTCGCCGTGACGTTCGCGACCGCGCCGGAAGCAAAATCCAGCCGGGCGTGCGCGATATCCACCTTGTCGGTCAGGACCGGAATGCCAATGGCTTTGATGTCCATGACGGGCGCATCGACCAGCGCCAGCAGAATATCCAGATCGTGGATCATCACGTCGTACACGACATCAATATCCAGGCTGCGCGGCGTGAAAACGCCGAGGCGATGAACTTCGAAATACAGCGGGCGGTTCACCACGGGCATGACCGCGACGATTCCGGGATTGAATCGCTCCAGGTGGCCGACCTGGAGGATGCGCCCGCCGCGATGCGGCCGTCGAAATCAGCTCATCGGCTTCGGCTAGCGAAGCGGCCATCGGCTTTTCGACGAGCACGTCGATGCCAAGTTCCAGCAGGCGGCAGCCGACGCGGGCGTGCTCGACGGTGGGCACGGCCACGCTCACCGCGTCCACGCGCCCGGCCAGCGATTCGATATCCGGAAATCACTTCGGTCGAAAATTCCTGGGCGACTTTCGCGGCGCGCTCGGCGTTCGCGTCCACGATGCCGACCAATTCGGCGTCCGGCGAAGTTCGCGATACACGCGAGCATGGTTCCGGCCGAAATCCCCCGCGCCGACGACAGCGACGCGGACTTTCATTGCAGCTCCTGCTGAGCTGACATTACCTCGGAACTCAATGCTTCCCCTGTATCGCCGGTAACTCCGCCACCCCGATGGCGTCCAGCGGAAATGCTTCGATTGCGATGCCCGCGGCGTCGGCAGCTTCGATCACGCGCGCGCGGTCAAACAGCAGTGTGCGCCCCGCGTCCATCGCCAGCGCGGAAACACGGCACCGCTGCATTACTTCGACGGTTTTCAGGCCCACGACGGGTACATCGAATCGCATGTCCTGCCTCGGCTTGCTGACCTTCACCACGACCAGCGAGCCGCCGCCGGCAATGCGGGCGGCGCGCTCGATGGTTTCGTCGGTCCCTTCCATGGCTTCGACGGCCACGCAGGCGCGGTCGCGGATCACGACGGTCTGCCCGAGGTCGAGCCCGGCAATCTGCCGCGCGATCTCGCGGCCGTAGGCGATGTCCGCCGCTTCGCGAGCGTCCGGCGCGCGGCGCGTCAGCACGCCGGGAGCGGGGATGAGCGGCTTGAGAAACGTCGTCGAGTCCACCAGCTGGATGCCTTCCGATTCCAGCACGCGCGCGACCGCGCCGATCAGCGAATCGGTATTTTTCAGCGGCAGCGAGAGCAAAAGTTTCGCGAGCTTCCAGTCCGGGCGAATCGAGCTGAAAATTTTGTTGTGCTTCACCTGCCCGGCCATGACGGCGCGGGTGACGCCTTCCTGATGCAGCAATTCGAGCGTGCGCGACAACTCGCCCAGGCTGACCCAGTGCAATCGCGGCGCGACTTTCTCCAGCTCCGGCGAAGCCTCTTCCCGAATCGCGATCACGGCCATGTCGATGCCCTGGCTGCGCGCCGCTTCCAGCACCAGAAATGGAAATTGTCCGTTCCCGGCGATGAGTCCCCAGCGAACGGAGAGCGTCCGCGGCGGGCGAAATAGGACATGGGCATGGAGGAATTCACTTGTGCAGGCCGCGCTGCGCCGATTCGATGAATTCCACCAGTTCCCGAATATCCGGCGAGCCGTTGAGTTGCGCGCGGATCTGCTCGACCGCCTGCGAGGTATTGAGTTTGGAGCGCAGCAGCAGGCGAAAGGCGCGCTCGATGGTTTCCAGGCGCTGGCGATCGAAGCCGCGGCGCTCGAGGCCCACCGTATTCACGCCGTAGCAATGCGTTTCGCGCTCGGTGACCACGCGCGAAAACGGCGGCACATCCTGCGTGATGACCGTGCAGGCGCCGATGTAGGCATAGCGGCCCACGCGGCAAAACTGGTGCACCGGGCTGAACGCGCCGACGCTGGCGTAGTCCTCCGACGGCGACGTGGCCCGCCAGCGTCGCGCCATTGGCGAACACCGTGTGGCTGCCGACGATGCAATCGTGGGCCACGTGCGAATAGGCCATGAAGAGATTGTCGCTGCCGATGCGCGTGACGCCGCCGCCTTGCGTGGTGCCGCGGCTCACCGTGCAAAATTCGCGAAAGTGGTTTCCATCGCCGACGACCAGTTCGGTTCGCTCGCCGCTGAATTTCAGATCCTGGGGATCGCCGCCCACCGAGCAAAACGAATCGAATATGTTCTTGCCGCCGAAGCGCGCCGGGCCGCGCACCACGGCGTGCGGCTGCAGGACGCAATCGTCGCCCAATTCGACTTCGTCGCCCACCACGGCGAAGGCGCCGATGCGCACGCCGTTGCCGACGCGCGCGCTCGGAGAAACAATTGCGCGGGGATCGACGTCACTCATCGCGCGTACCTACGGTGGCATCCGCGGGAGCTTCGCTGGGCTCGGTTACGGGATCGCGGTCCACCAACATGCACTTCAGTGTCGCTTCGGCGGCGACTTCCCCGTTCACGGTCGCCACGGCATGCAACTTGCAGAACGAAGGGCGGTATTTGAGCACCGTCACTTCCATGCGCAACTGGTCTCCCGGCACCACCGGCCGGCGAAAACGCGCTTCGTCCACGGCGGCGAAATACAAAAGCTTCTTGTCCCGGTCGGGTATTTCCAGCAGCAGCAGAAGGCCGCCGGTCTGCGCCATGCCTTCGATAATCAGGACCCCCGGCATCACCGGTTTGCCGGGAAAATGTCCCTGAAAAAAACTCTCGTTGATGGAGACGCTTTTCAAGCCGACGATGCGCTTTAACCGCTCGATTTCGAGAATGGCATCCACCATCAGGAACGGATAGCGGTGCGGCAGAATTTTCTGGATACCGACGCTGTCAAGAATCATTTCATTTCCTCAATTTTCCCGGCGGGTTATGCGCCTCCCTTTCACCCCCGCAGGGTAAAGCTTTGGCGAAAACGTATGGCCCGCGCCCGGCTCGTCCGGGGATGCACGGTGGCGCCAGCCGGGACAAGATTAGATATCGATTATATGCGAAACGCTCCGTCCAGCAAACGCGGTTCGCCACGGGCGGCATGCTTTGAGGGGTATGCCCGGAGTATGCCGGGGGAAAGGTTGACCGGTCGAGAGCAAAGCCGCCTTCCGGCCAGAAAACTTCTCATGACCTAGTCGAGCAGCAGGAAGAATCGGCCCATATCTGTTCCAGGTTGCGCCAAACCCCTAATGGCGCGCAGGCTGCAAGAATAGGAATACGTTGATTGCTACAAGCGAGAGCAACGCCGCCAGGATGAAGGCGGCGCCTGGATGCGCTGTCCACAATGCGCCCGCAATCAGCGACGCGGGCAGGTAGATAATCCCTGTTACGAAATTGTAGACACCGATCGCGGTCGCGCGCCGTTCGGGCTCGACGTCCGCGATAAATGCCTTGCTTTGGGCTTCATCGATCGAATAGAAGACGCCGTAGATGAAAAATAGGAGGACGATCTGCCACTTCGCCGTAGCGAAAGCGAAGCCGAGGCTCATCACAAGATAGATCAGGTAGCTCAACATGATGATATGACGTTCTTCCGATCCTGTCGCCGAGCTTGCCGATGAGCGGCGCGGCGATGACGAAAGAGGCGTTGAACAGCGCATAAAGCAATACGATATGCGCGACCGAGAAACCAACGTTATACGCACGCAGGAGCAGGAAGCCGAAACTGAAGTAGGCCAGCGAGAAAATTCCTGCCGCCACAAGATAGCGCTTGAATCCGGAACTCAGCGTCTTCCATGCCGCGAAGATACTTTCATGCCTTTGTCGAGCCTCCGGCTGGTCTCGGATCAGGCCGAGCACGAAAACGGCAAGCACGGCAGAAACAAAAGCCGCCCAGAACAAGATTCGGAAGGATGAAGCTGTTTTTCCGTGCCACGAAAGCAATCCGTAAGCAACCAGCGGACCTAGAACCGCCCCGGCCTTGTCCAGGGCCTTGTGCACGCCGAACGAATATCCCCGGATCTCTTGCGCGGCGATCGCCGACAGCCATGCGTCGCGAGGCGGGCCGCGAAAACTCTTGCCCAGGCGTTCGATGATACGGAAGCAAGCTCAGGGCAACGACGGAATTGGCGAGCAGAAGAATGGCTTTTGCAACCGTCGAGAAACCATATCCGGAAAGGGCAAAGACCTTGTGTTTGCCGGTCTTGTCGGTTAGCCAGCCGGCGAGATAATCCAATGAGGATGCCGAGAAATCGGCGAACCCTTCAACCAGCCCCAGCAAAGCGGTCGACGCCCCCGCGATGGTCGTGAAGAAGATAGCGAAAACGGAAAAAATCATCTCGGAGCTGACATCCGTAAGGAAGCTCACCAGACCCAGCTTGAGCACGTCCGGATGGACGCCAAGCTTGTCACTCATGGATGGCCCCGCTCCCCATCGGATTCCCTATCTTCAGCGATATGTTGGCCAAACTTGAAATGAGCGCGCAAGTCTATTGCCTACCATAGGCGGATAGAATTGGCCAGCGCCCCGTATACCGGAATTTCCGGAAAAAGGGCCGCAAAAACGTGATCATCGTCACGGCTTACTGTGATACCGCTCACATCCACACTGCGCAGTTTCCTGATCGAATGGAAGAAGTTGCGTGCAATGGCAAAGAATCCACCACCTTCGGTTGGGCGTTTCCGTTTAGTGCCGCTAGGCAAGGATCGTGGACTGCCTTCGAATTCAGTACGCGCGCCCTATGGCCTTGAAATCATTGAAAACTGCATGACGTGTCTTCACCGGGAGGAAAGATTATTTTGCGATCTTCCGCCGGCGGCCGTGCAGCGGCTCTCGACCATTACGTCCGCTTCTTCCTATCCCAAAGGCGCGACGCTCTTCGTGGAAGGGCAGCCCGCACGAGGCGTTTTCATCGTGTGCACGGGACGCGTCAAACTCTCGACCTCCTCGATTGATGGAAAAACGCTGATCGTCCGGCTTTCGGAGCCGGGAGAAGTCCTGGGCTTGCCTGCCACGGTTACCGGAACGTCCTATGAACTGATGGCCGAGGTGGTTGAGCCGGCGCAGGTGAATTTTATTTCGTCTCAGGATTTCATGAGCTTCCTTCGCGAATTCGGGGAGGTTGCCGTGCGCGTGGCCCAGCAACTCGGCAAAACCTACCATACGGCTATCGCGGAAATTCGCGCCATTGGGCTTTCGCATTCCGCGGAGGAAAAACTGGCCCGCTTCCTGCTGGACTTGACCGCGGACCGCAATTCGGAAAAAGGCCCCATCAAGGTTACCCTCTCTTTCACGCACGAAGAAATTGCGCAAAACATCGGAACATCCAGAGAGACCGTGACGCGCGCGTTTGCAGACCTCAGGAAGAAGAATCTGCTGGTTGTCAAAGGATCCACGCTCATCATAAATGACAGGTCGGTCTTGGAGCGGATTTCCCAGGATTAGAACGCCCTGCGGTACGCGTGCCCCAAAATCCTCCTCGGGCAGGTCCCTGCACGTTCCATAATCAATCTACTCTTGTGTCCTTGGGTGGCGGCGAATCGGAAGAATTTCTTTTCCGGTGAGAAGTCAGGACTGTGGCTCATCGAGGGCGGTAGCGCTCTGGGTTTCGAAGAGTATGCGCCGGGCGGATTCTCGAAGGGCTTTGGCCCGGGCGCTGGCCGGGCCGTCCGGGGCAAGCCGGAGGTATTCATTTAGGTCGTTCACCAGCGCGCGGAAATCTTTTTCGCGGCCATGGATGTCCGCGAGCAGCAGGTGAGCTTCGGGGAAATCCGTCTTCTGGCGAAGCGCTTCGAGGGCGCTTTTCTCGGCCTCTTCCAGGCGGTTCAAGCCGGCCAACGCCAAACCCAGGTAATATTGGCCTGTCCAGGAGTCCGGGTTCAAATCCAAACCCTTGCGGATCACGGTTTCGGCCTCCGCGAATTTTTTCTCATCATCGAGAATCGCACCCAGAGCAATCAGGGGGTGCGCATAACGGCCGCCGCTCAATTCGATGGACTTGCGAAAGGCCTGCTCCGCTTCCGGGATGCGCCATAATTTCAGGTCGGCCGCTCCCATCCTGTCATAGGCCTCGTAATAACCGGCAAATTCCGAGATCGCACGCTGGAAGTACGGCAAGCTTCCCGCCGCGTCTTTTTTCGCCAGGCACTCGATGCCCTTACTCGTAAGCGTGAAGGGCCTTCGGCGGAATGCTCAGTTCGCGGACGGAAACTGAATAGCTGGATTTTTGGGATTGCGCACTTGAATGGAAGGGCACGCACATGCATGCCAACAGCAGCCAACTTGTCCGGCCACTTGTTCTCATAACGCCGAGACCAACGGCAGAATGCTTCGCGCGAGACTGCCGACATTTTGCAGGATTTTAACCTGTTTGTAACAGGATTGTAATATTTCTGTGCCGCTTTGGATATCAATGCTTTTCTGCTCGTGGGTGCGAATTCTTCCGCCGAGTTCACCGCTAGGGGTTGCTCGCAAGATGGCGCGTTGTTAGCATAGCGGCGCGATGAAAAAAACTTCCGATTCGATGGGGCAAACGCTCGAGTGGTTGAAACATCGCGAGAGCGCGATGACGCGCCTGCTGGGGCGGTTTGTGCGCGCCGAATCGCCCAGCTTCGACAAAGCCGGAGTGGACCGGTTCGGCCGGATCGTCGCGGGGGAGTGGAAACGCCGCGGGGCCAGGGTCTCGCTCGTGCGTCAGCGCGAGCGCGGAGATCATGTCCGCGCGGACTGGCGCCCGCGCGCAGGGCGCTTGAGCGGCCAGATCCTTGTGCTGGGACATCTGGACACGGTGTATGAAGCGGGAACGATCGCTCGCATGGTGTTCCGCGTGTCGCGCGGACGCGCGTGGGGACCGGGCACGTTTGACATGAAGGGTGGGCTGGTGATTGCTCTATATGCGGTGGACGCGCTCGTTGCCGCCGGGTGTTTGCCGGAAAAGCGCGTCGTGTTTTTGTGGACCAGCGATGAAGAAATCGGCAGCGAAACCTCGCGGCGATTGATCGAGCGCGAAGCCGTGCGCAGTGACGCCGTGCTGGTTCTCGAACCTGCGCTGGGGCTGGATGGCCGCGTGAAAACGGGCCGCAAGGGCGTCGGGGAATTCGAGATCATCGCCACGGGGCGCGCCGCTCATGCCGGACTTAATCCCGAGGACGGCATCAACGCGATCCAGGAAATCATGGGCCAGCTGGCGCGCGTCGCACGCTGGAACCAGCCCCGCCGGGGGATCAACGTGAATGCCGGAGTGATCGAAGGCGGCACGCGGACCAACGTGATCCCCGAGCACGCACGAGTTCTGGTGGATGTGCGCGCCTCGCGCGTGGCGGACATGCGCGCGCTCGAGGAAAAATTTCGCGCGCTGCGGCCGATTCTGCCCGGAGCAAAGCTGCAAATTCGCGGCGGGTTCAATCGCCCGCCGATGGAGCGGAAAACCAGCGCGGCGCTGTACGCCAAAGCGCGGGACCTGGCAAAGGAAATGGGCGTCACGCTTGGCGAGGCCTACGCCGGCGGCGGATCGGACGGAAATTTCACGGCAGCGCTGGGCGTGCCGACGCTCGATGGCCTGGGCGCGGTCGGGGAAGGCGCGCACAGCCCCCAGGAAAATATCGTGGTCGGCAAATTGCCCGAGCGTGCCGCGCTCCTGGCGGGTTTGCTGGCGTCGATTTGAGTCTGCATTTCGGATGCAAATCCGAGGCGCTACCAGACCTGCTCCGAATCCACTTTTTCCGCAGCCTGTGAAGCTTGCGCCGCTGAAAAAAGGCGTCCGGGTCAAACGGGCCGAGTTTCGAACCTCAATAATTTCTGCAACTTTTACTCGGCCTGGGCGTATGACGTATATGTCCACTCACGAAAATTCGGCGGGAGAAAACCAGTGACTATATTATCGGTTGCGTGCATTGGCCTGGGACGCATGGGCTCCGGCATTGCCGGCAATATCCAGAAGAAAGGGTTTCCGCTCACCGTTTACAACCGGACGTCCGAGAAAACCAAGCCGTTTGTTGCGGCCGGCGCCAGGGCTGCGCGCACTGCTCGCGAAGCAGCGGCGGCCGCCGATATCGTGATCACAAATTTGATGGACGACGCTTCCGTTCTCGACACAGTGAACGGCGAAAACGGCATCCTGGCCGGAATGCGCCCGGACGCGATCCATATCGGCACCACAACGATCTCGCCGAGCCTCAGCACGCGCCTGGCGGCGCTGCATGCCGCGCACGGCAGCCATTACATCGCGGGGCCCGTCGCCGGACGCCCCGACGCCGCTAAAGCTGGAAAGCTATTTACGTTTCTCGGCGGAAAGGCCGAACTGATCGAGCGTAGCCGCCCGGTGATCAGCGCCTATGCCGACCGGATCATTCCCATGGGCGAGGATCCGGCGGTCGCCATGAGCATGAAACTCGCGGGAAATTTCATGGTCGCAAGCCTGGTCGAGCTGATTGGCCAGGTGATGGTGTTCGCGGAAACGCGAGGCGTCGACCCCGCGATTATCACCGGCATGATCAAGCAATACATGCCGCCCGCATCGGAGTATGCGGAGAGAATCAGCACGCGCAATTTTGAAAACGCAGGTTTCACCCTCGACGCCGGGCTAAAGGACGTCACGCTGATCCTTGCGGCCGCGGCCGAGGTCCATGCTCCGCTACCTTACGCAAGCCTGGTCCGCGACAAGTGCCTGGCGGCGCAGGCGCGCGGCCTGAACCAGCTCGACTGGTCTTGCCTGACGGAAATTTCCCGCCTCAGCGCTGGACAAAAGTAGCGGCTTTTCGGAAGCGGAATAAAAAAACCGCGCGTGTCCCCGGAACCGGTGTTGGGACAGTATCCGATGCGGGCGTTTTTCGCGGGTTAGACGCGCAGACGTCCTTTTGTTTCAGGAAGACATTGCTCCGGGCACGATCATCATTCGGGTGAAATGTTGCCGTACCATGGCACGTCGAAGAATCCTTTGTGGAGTTCCACGGTGACAGTCTTTCCCACGGCGGCGCGGCGGAATACGTCCCGGTCGACGGAGAAAATCTCCTCGGTATAGTTGGGCCGCCACGAGGAGACAGTAATGTGGTATTTGGTGGTCTTTGCCATAAGCACTGCTTTCCGAATAACGGGGGTTCGCACGTGGCTCGGTGGAAATCTGTCCAGCCCGCCGTTCAGCAAGAACACAAGTGCGACCATCGCGTAGGCAACGCTTGAAAAAGCATACGCCGCGGGGAACGACGTGTCATCGGTCGGCCGCCTTCGCACAATGTTCCACAGACGGGGCAGCGCAATTGCCAGAACGAACAGGCCCATGAACCAGAACGGCCGGGAGCGCGCATCCCCGATGATGGGAGGGTAGAGATAGTATGCGATCGTGCTTCCGACAAACCCCGGCCCCAGCCACAAAATATATCGAAACTCCCTGGCGGATCTGGCGGAGGGGAGTTCGATCCCGCTTGGTGAAGATTCATCCATATGACGCGCTCAATGCCTTATGCAAAGTTTAGCTATTCTTGCGGATCGTGCAGTGGCATTCGTGGGCGTTAGTGCCCATCAACCAACTCGCTAACTTTCCGAAAGTCCGGCCAGTTTCCTCAGAGCAAATCTCCTTGCAAAACGCGGCCTTCGCGAGAATCAAAATTCTTTCCGAGGATTTTCTGAACTTCCTAAAAATACGCCTTCCGCAAATACTGCACGGTAAATTCCTTCAAGTCCGCATAGGAATCATGCAGGACGGCGCGAATTGCGCCTTCGGCGGTAACCGCACAGCGCCGATTGAATTGCTCCGTCTAATTTACGGTCAAGGTGAGCGTCGTGGAATGCGCATCGGTTCCCGAAGTTGCCGCCACGACCACCGAATATGTGCCGGCAGGTGTCCCTGTGGAGCCACTTTGCTGCGAGGAAGCGCCTGGGCCGCCGCCGCAGGCAACCAAGCTCGCCCCCATCACCAGCAATATTGCCAGCAAGAATTGCGGAATTAGCCTTCGCATGCGAGTTTTCGACACACCTACATTCAATCCCCAAAGAGCCAACAGAAATCCCGCCGCACAGGCCAGCAGAACGCCGCGCACAGGCCATTGCGGAGCCCGGCCAGGCGGCAGAATTGACCGCGCCGTGGTTGAAATCGAAAGCGTCACGGTTGTCGGATTGGCGCCGGGAGTGACCGTCGGCGAAGAGAAGGATGCAAAAGCCCCCGCCGGCAAACCCGACGCCGTAAACGTCACCGGATTGGCATACGCGCCGTTGGAAGGAGCGATAGTGAGAGTGTACTGCGCGACCTGTCCTGGAGAAACGGAAGCTGTCGAACTCACCGCGCTCACGGCGTAATCGGCGACGGCCAGCGTAATTGCCCCGCTGAGTCCGCCGCCGGGACCCGGAGTGCTGACCGTAATTGTCAGCGTGCCGCCGTGGGAAATATCGCTCGCCAGCAGCGTAGCCTGCAGCAACGTCGAGGACAAAAGTTGTGACCCTCGAAGCGCCGTTCACCAGTACCGTCGATCCCGAGACAAAATTTGCGCCCGTCACATTCAATGTGAGCGCGGCGCTTCCCGCCGGCACAACGGGAGGATTGACTCCCCCTGTCGTGGGAGGTGGATTATTGATGTAGAAAGTAACCGGCGCCGATATCCCCGCCGCCGTGTTTACGACCACAGGTTCGGTCCCGGGTGCGACAATGGCGCTCGCCGGGATGCTGACGGTGAGAGTCGTCCCGGTTGTAGCGCTAAAATTGGTCACGGGCACCTGGACGGAGCCGAAAGTCACAATCGAATTTGAGGCAAACCCCACGCCCGTAATCAGCAATGGGAATCCGGGTCCACCCGCCGTGGCGCTGCCGGGCGCAATTTGGGATATCACCGGCGGCGGAAATTGACGGGAGTCACCGTAAGGGGAAGAGTGTTGGATGCGCCTCCGCCAAGCCCGTTAATGGAGGGAGTCGTGACGCCGACGGAAAGGGTGCCTGGAATTGCGATTTCGTCGGCCGTAATCATGGTTTGCAATTGGATGGCGTTCACATAAGTTGTCGTGATCGCGGTCCCGTTGAGCGTCACCATGGATGTCGGCTGAAAGTCCGCGCCGGTTACCGTAAGCAGGAATGCATTTCCACCGGCCACCACGCTGGTCGTGCTGATGCTCGTGAGGCTGGGCGTGGGATTCAGCACGGGGAATTCAACCGACTGGGACGCGCCTCCTGCCGGAAGCGGGTTGAACACGAACACGACGCCGCTTCCACCATTGGCGATATCGGAGCGGAGAATATTGGCTGTGGGCGGCGTGGAACTGACGTAGGTTGTGATGCGCCCGCGGCCGCCGAAATATACCTTCGCTCCGGGCACGAAATTCGATCCGTTCACCGTCAGCGTGAAGGCTGGCCCCGAAGCAGTCACCGAAGCCGGAGAAAGCGAATCGATGGACGGCACCGGATTGGAGATCCCCGTGGGAGCGAACGAGATGGCCATCGGCGTGTAATAGATGGGGTATAGGACATCGGCAAAGGGGGACCTGCGAGAGGCGTCAACGCACCCGTTGTCTGATCCATCGAAAAGCCATAGATCGCCGAACCGAGGCCGCCAGGGTTTTCACCCAGGGCATAAACGTAGCGGTCCGTGGGATCAACGATCGGGTCAGTAAAACTTGATGATCCAAAATTCGATCCGGCAATCGGCGTGAGCGCTCCGGTGACCGGGTCAACCTGAAAGGCCGCAGGGCCGCAGTTTTGCACGCTGGGGTTGGGACAAGAGTCCACCTGCGCATAGAGAAACCTGCCCGAAGGATCGAACACGGAAGGTCCGGAACTCGGAGTCGGTGGCGGGAGAGTACCGAGAGCGCCGTTAACGGAATTGATCAAAGATATTGAAATGCCGTTTACGGCGACAAACCGGTCCAGCGGGTCCATGGCGATCCACGATATCGCCGTGCCCGTCGGCGTAGGGATCACAATGCCTTGAAACGGGGAAACAGCGCCGGTTTCGAAGTCAATCGCTGCGTTAAACCAGAATCCGTTATTCAGATAATAGACAAAATTCCCACCCGGATCGATGGCCAGAGGATTCGCGCTTTGCGCCGGAAAAGGGGAACCGGGAATCGCTGTCGGGATTCCGGTGACCGGGTCAATCGAATACACGGACAGCTGCTTATTCGGCGTTCCCGTATTGGAAAATAAGAATCTTCCGGTGGGATCCATCACAATGACGCCTTGGCTGCCGGGAAATGGCGCGTCGAGCAGCGGGGTAAGCGACCAGTCGTCTGATCCACACTGAAGACCCAAAGACTGTTTGCCGGATTGCTGTAGTTGTACGATGAGACATAGACAAACCGGCCCGCGGGGTCAACCGCGACGGCGCCAACATTGCCGCCCGCCTGAAATGGAGAACCCGGCACGACCGAGAGCGCTCCCGTTGCGGGGTCCACTTTGAACGCGGAAAAAATTCCCACGGAGTTCCCCGACTGTCCGTTCGGAACATAGATATACATGGGCTGGCTCGACTGCGCGGCCAGCGGCGCGCAGAGGGCGGCCAGAATGATCCAAAGAAGAAAAATCCTCATGGACACACGCAAGGCCCCCCATGGACCGTAGACATAGCTGACCGCGCGGGCGGGATGGCAGCCGGGAAAATCCAGGAAGACTTAACGTACAGGGTCGGGCAACAGCAGACGAAGCGACGGCACAAAGCCGGGCGCCGCGATAAAATACGGGCTCCGTACAAGAAAGAGGCCTCCCCGCGCCTTAGAGAGTATAGACCGCAAGAACGCAGGTTAAAAGAAGTAGCATTCGCGGTCAACAATCAGTAAACAGCGGAAAAAAGACCGAGGGAGGAATTCGCGCAGTCCGTTCTCGATCCGATCCGCAAGATAAATTGAAAAAGCCCGCAATCGATTGAAGCGTCTTTCCGCAAAACAAATCCCGCGCAAGGCTCAAAATACCTTCCGAGGATTTCCCGCACTTTTTACAAATACGCCTTGCGCAGATACTGCACGGTGGATTGCATGAAGTCCGCGTAGGAGTCATGCAGGACGGCCCGCATGGCGTCTTCGGCCGCGGATTCGGCGGCGATGCGATCCAGGATTCGGCTCCATGTCATCCATCTGCCAGCTCACCATCGCCTCGACGGCAGCGAGCGACCATGCGTATGCGCTGGTGGCGGTGTCCTTCGGCAGATTCAGCCAGGAGGTTTCATACGATGCGAGAGAAAATTCCATGTGCTTTTCGTAGGCCGAGAACAGCGCCCCGGCAACAATCCGGCTGCGCTTGCCTTCCATGTATTGCGCGATGCCTTCCTGCAGCCAGACGGGACAATGCCCGTCGGTTTTCTGCGCGACGAAACTATGCGTCAGTTCGTGCTTGAGGACGCGCGCCAGTTCATCCGTCATGGAGGTCAAGCCCTCGACCGGCACGCGGATGCGGCCATCATTGAGCGCCCCGGCCCAACTCGGCGCGCGCGTGATGTCCATGAACGTCTGATTGGTGTACAGGATCACGCCGATGGGTTCGGGAGGAACGTAGTTCAGCGGTGGAAGAAATTTCTTCGAATTCGGTTTCCAGCGTTTGCAGGACTTCACGCGCCAGTTCGGGCGCGGCGTCGCCGTTGTAGCGCAGGCGGAAATGGGCGGTTTCGCCTTCGCGGTAAGTGGATTCCTCTTGCGCGTCGCGCTCGGCTTTTTCGAGCGCATGCTGCACTTCCGCATCGGGCTTCAGCGCGAGGGCGCGCTTCCATTCCGAGACCGCATCGTCGACGCGATTCAATCCGTAGTACGCCCAGCCAGACAGCTTCGCCGCATCCGGCGAATCCGGCTCTATGCGGCGGGCGCGGTCGAGCAGATCGAGAGCCGCCGAATACTCGCTGCGCCGAAGGTGGAGATAAGCGGCTTGCAGGAGCAAGGCCAAGTTATCAGGAGCAAAGCGAAGCCCGACGTTGTAGTGCGCCGCCGCCTGTTCGAAATCGCCCACGCTGATTTCGAATTGCGCCGCGGCCGTCTCGGCGGCGACAACCCGGGCCACCGCCGTGGGGGTCGGATTCGCGTTCGCCTCGGATTCAAGCTTCGCGAGCAACCCGAGGTCAATCGAACCATCGCGTACCGCGGCGCGCGCGGCTTCGTCATTGGCTGGCGCGGGCTCAGCGCGTTTGGAGGCGCAATGGGCAGGTTGGCAGCCCGGTCCGCCGGCGTCCCGGCCGTGGAGTCCAGCGGCTCGGCTTCATGCACGACTTTGATCGACGATGGAAGCGGGCAAGCTCAGGTGACCCGGCGGAGTTTCGTAGCTTACCTGGCCGTTTTCCTGGACCACATGCGAGGCCGTGATTTTCCTGCCGTTCTTGAGATAAATCGTGTCGGCAGACGCAATTCCGGGAACAGGCCGGCAAGGCATAGAACCGCGAAGAACCGAAAGGTATGCGCCGCGGAAAACCGCATGGACTTATTTTATCAAGGCAGGGCCGCGGCTCCCGCTTCACCTTGCTGGTTGATGCCCAATATTGCTACAGTCGAGCCATCATGCGGATAGGGTTCCGGGCACTGCTCGCGGCGCTGCTTGGGGCTGCGGCAAGTCTCGCCGCCTTCACCGGGACGCCTCCCGGAAGAACGCGGCGCCCGCCAGATCCGCGGGAAATCTATCAGGCGCTGAATGCCCTGCGTGTCGACGCCGCGCAAATTTATCCTGTGAGTGACATTCGCCTGCGCCGTGACGCTGTCAGCCTGACTTTTTCGGAAGGCACAATCGGCTTTCTGCAGGCCTATGACGGCCGCGTGACCGGCGTGGTGTTTTCCGGCCGCGGCCATGTCAGCGCGAATCTACGAGACCCTGCCGAAAAGAAGTCCCTGGCCCATTTTCTGGGAGTGCCGCTGCTGGAACACGATTTTTCGGGCGCTTATTTGCGATTTGACGACGGAGCGGCGGAGGAACTCCTGGATCAATTGCGGCGTGAAGCGGCCGGGCCCAAGCGCGATGATACGTTTTGAGGAATCGTGGAACAAGCCGCTGGCCAATCTCAATCCCGAGCAGTCCTCGAGGCTTTTGCTGGACTGGGTCGCGGAAACCCCCGCGCCCTATTTCTATGCGGAACTGGTCGACGAACAATGGGGAGCATTCGACATTCTGATCGACTCCCGCAGGTCCGACAACGTCATGATCGGACAAGAACGATGGGCCAGCGGGAATCGTTACTATGACGTGTGGGCTTCTTACCGGGGAAACGATGCGCCCGTACCTCCTGCTTTTGCTCCCATTTCATACTCCATAAACACAACAATTGAAGCGGACCACACCGTGGACGGCGCGGCAACGATTGAATTGCGCGCCGAACGCGCCGGAGAGCGCGGGATTTCCCTCGAACTCTCGCGCTTCCTGACTTTGCAATCCGTGCAGGATGCCGACGGCCACGCACTCGATTTTTTTCAAAACGAAGCGCTGCAAAAAAACCAATTGGCCGAGCGAGGCAACGACCTGGTGTTCGTGTTTCTGCCAGAGCAGGCGCGAACGGGTGCAACCTACCGCCTGCGCATGTCCTATCGCGGCAGTGTGATCAGCGACGCGGGAAACGGCATTTTGTTTGTCGGGGATCGCGGCAGCTGGTATCCCCACATCGGCGGCATGGGTCAATTTGCGGTCTATGACACGACCTTCCGGTGGCCGCGCAAGCTGCAACTGGTGGCCACGGGCGAAAAAATCGAGGAACACGAAGAAGGCGACGTGCGCGTGGGCCGCTGGAAATCGGAAGGACGAACTGCAATCGCCGGATTCAACCTCGGCCAATACAAAATCGAAAATATGGAGACCTCGGACGGCATCAAAATCGAAGTGGCCGCGGGCGCCGCTTTGCAAGACGCCATCCTCGACCGTCTGCACTCGCAGCCGATTGCGGGGCCGGAAGTGACCAACCCGATCAGGCAGCATCGGCACATGCACGCTCCTTTAACTTTTTCCGATGTAACCCCCACCCCGGTCGCTGCGGCGCTCAAGGATGTCGGCCAGGAAATCGCGGACGCAATCGGCTTCGAAGAGCAGTGGATGGGGCCTTTCCCGTTCCGCCAACTGGTGGTCTCACAGGTGCCCGGGGAAATGGGACAAGGGTTTCCTGGTCTGCTCTACCTGCCTTCCCTTTCGTTCCTGCCCGTTGTCGATCAGCAGCGCGCCGGAATGAGCGACACTTCGCAGGAGAGTTTGAACGCGATTGTGCCGTATCACGAGGTCGCTCATCAGTGGTGGGGCAACGTGGTCGGCTGGGACAATTATCGGGACCAGTGGCTGACCGAAGGACTTGCGAATTACATCGCGCTGGTGGGCGCAGATGCGGAAAAGCCGGGCGCGCACCTGCTGGAGAACTGGCTTGACCACTATCGCAAGACGTTAACCGTTCCCCCTCCGGGCCAGAAATCGGCGGTGGACGATGCGGGCCCGCTGGTGCACGGCTACCGGTTGAATTCTTCGCGCAATCCGGACGCCTACCAGAAAGTCGTTTACGGCAAGGCGACTTGGGTGATTCACATGCTGCGAATGATGCTGCAGGATCCCGCGTCAAAAAATCCGGACGAACGATTCACCGGCCTGTTGCAGGGACTTCTGGAATCTTACCGTTACGAAGCGTTGACGACGGATGAATTTCAAAAGGCAGTCGAGCGCGTCATGACGCCGGCCATGGCCGTCGAGGGCGGCCATTCGATGGATTGGTTTTTCGATCAGTATGTGAGATCGACCGGAGTACCCGCGTATGAAGTGGAGTATTCGGTGCAGCCGGGCCCAAAGGGTTTCCGGGTGCGCGGCAAACTGATCCAGAAAAATGTTCCGGACGATTTTATTCTGCGCGTGCCGATTTACGGACAGGGGCAGTCCGGAAAACCCATGCTGCTGGGCCACGTGGTTACTTCCGGCGAGGAGACTCCGTTTCAGTTCGTGTCCGCCGTGGCTCCCAAGAAACTCCTGATCGATCCGCAGATGACGCTGCTGTGCCTGCCGCCGCCTTCCTCAACCGTCTCATCTTCGCTTTCGGCCGAATAACACGAGGTGTGATTTCAATTTTGTTGCGCATGTCCTGGTGGCGCGGGCTTCAAAGGCGGCGCTGGAACTCGGGCAAGGGGGGGCTGTTAACCCGCAATTCTCACAAACACCGGAGTGCAACCTTTCCAAAGCTTGTAAGAATGGGACGAAAACCCTTGAGAGGCCCTGGTGGCACAGGCTTCAGCCTGTGCGGTTTTGATTTTCTTACATCACAACAACGCACAGGCTGAAGCCTGTGCCACCAGAAGCCATCCCAGCGGCTTTCTAGCCTCTCCGGAGAGATTGAAAACGATTTGAGTGGTTGCGTGGTGAGAAATACGGGTTAATCATCGGGCGAGGTATTCACCTTCGAAATGGAATGTTCCCCAAAAGAAAAGGGCGGCCATTTCGGGCCGCCCTTGGATTCGAACTTTTATTCGAAAAGGATTAAGGTGCGCTGGGGCTGACCAAAGCACGCCAGACGCCAACGGCAGCTGCGGCAGATACGCCGGCGATGGCGATCCAGATGAAGCGGTTGCGCGCGGTGTGGTACGGGCCGCTTCCTTGCGGACCAGGATCGGAAGCATCGGTGTCGGGTGCGACTTCCATGCGGTAGGAGGTGCCGGCTTCGACGGTCTTGACTTCATCGCCCATCGTGACTTCAAGGGCTCCGCGGCTGCTGGACAAGCGCAGTTCGTTGGCGCTGACCCGAATAACCTGGGCAACGACCGGCTGCGTGCCAACAGGACGGATAACCGCGCCGTCGGCGAGCAACTGGAATGTCTGTCCTTCGCTGGAAGAAACGACAACCGTTCCTGACGTCAAATCAGCGGAAAAACCATTGGGGAGGCCGTGCACCTGAGCGATGGTGTTATTGCGCAAATACAATTGCGGGCCGCCCAGAGTGGCGCGAAGCGTGCCCTCGACTTGGGTCTGGAGTCGATCACCATCATAAATGGTTGCGCCACCAGAAGTTACGTCAGCACCCACCTGTGCGCGATCTGCTTGCAGAACGACGCCCAAGGGAGCGGAAGCGAGGCTCGCCGGAGCAGCCATGGCAGGCGCTCCAACCAGCGCAGCGCTGAGGAAAACGACTAAACCGGCCTTATACAGTGTGTGCACAAAAACCTCCAAAAAAGGTACGACCTAAGAGTAAGAAGACGCGGTCTTTCTGTCAACTGCGAATTGCTTGTGTATACAAAAATGCACCCCTTCGGGGCACTAAGGTTTCTTGGAACTTAAGTACTATTTCTATAGCCTGCCGATGGATTGCAGCCGTGGAACGCCTCAGGGGGCCATTCCAGCGGCACGCAGCGAGGCATCTCGAGCAGGCTTGAACTCCGCTCCCGGTCTCCATTCCGGCATGTGAGGGTCGTTGGCAACCCGGTAGCCCACCATGAAATAAAGCTGGCAGTCCTGAATGGCGCCGCTGAGATCCCAATCGGGTTGGATCTTGTCGGCGGGTTTGTGATACCGCTCGGAGGTGTAGATGCGGCGCTGCTCGAGCCCCCACCCTTCGGGCTTGCCGATAAAATCGACGCCCTCGTCGGGATCGAATGCGGGGACACCATTTTTGGCAAATTCAAAATGATCGGAACGGTAGTAGAAACCTTTCTCGGGTTCCGGGTCGGATTTCACGACGCGGCCCTGTTCCTTGGCGGCCGCGTCGATCACGTCGTCGAGAGTGGAAGCGCCGCGGCCAATCTGCACAATGTCGCGCGTGAGGCCGTGAACGTTCATTCCGTCCATGTTGATATCCACGGCGGTGCGCGCGAGAGGATAGAGCGGATGCTCCGCATAATATTCCGAGCCGAGCAAACCCTGCTCTTCTCCGGTCACGGATAGAAACAAAATGCTGCGGCGCGGCGGGGTGGCAAGAGCCTTGTACGCGCGCGCCATTTCCAGAAGCGCGGCGGTGCCCGAGGCGTTGTCCACCGCGCCATGATAAATTTTGTCGCCGTTCACCTCCGGGCCAATTCCGAAATGATCCCAGTGCGCCGTGTAGATGACGTATGTATTTTTCAGATCGGGATCGCTTCCAGTCAGCTTCGCGATCACGTTGTGCGAATCGATGGTCCGCAACGTGTTGTGGATGGCCAGCTTGGCGTGGATGCCGAGCGGCACGGGCTTGAAATCGCGCCGGGCAGCGGCTGATGAGCTTGTCCAAATCCTGGCCTGCCGCGCGAAATAATTTCGTGGCGAAATCCGAAGTGATCCAGCTTTCCACCGCGAGGCGTCCCATATTTTTGTCGGGCGTCGCCAGGTCGAATTGCGTTCCGCTCCAGCTGTTGCGCACCACTTCCCAGGGATAGCCGGCGCGGTCGGTCTGATGAATGATGACGGCCCCGGCGGCGCCGAGCTGCGCCGCTTTTTCAAATTTGTATGTCCACCGGCCGTAGTAGGTCATGGCCGTGCCGCCGAATGTTTTGGGATCGAGTTTGGTGGGATCGGCGGGATCGGGCACGGGCGGATCGTTGATGAGGATGACGAGAACTTTGCCCTTTACGTCCACGCCCTTGAAATCGTCCCACTGAAATTCCGGGGCTTGCACGCCGTAGCCCACGAAAATCATGTCCGCATCGATCGAGGAAGTTTCCGTGACGCGTTTTGACCAGGCGACAAAATCAGTCTCAAATTTCGGCGCGAGCGTTTGACCGTGCCCCGCGAGAGTGAATTTCATGTTCTTGTCGGGAGTGATGCCGACCATGGGCACGCTCTGCAAATATGTTCCGTCCGGATTGCCGGGCTCAAGGCCCGCCGCGCGGTACTGGTCCTGCAGATATTTGATGGTGAGTTGCTCGCCTTTCGAGCCCGGGCCGCGCCCTTCGAATTCATCCGAGGAAAGCGTGCGGATGTGGCTGAGGATGCGGTCGCCGGTGAACGAGGCGAGGCCGGCGGTGGGGGCGCTTGGGGCGTGGGAGCAGCTGGAAAACCCGCCTAGAACTGCCGTAACTGCGATAAATTTCAATGAACGAGAAAGCCTCTTGGATTTCATAGCCGCCTCCATCACAGAATGCGAAAAGCAATTTACCACGCCGCTGCATGTTAGCTTGCGGAAGCCATCGTGACAACTCGCGCTCGAAGGTGTCATTCCCGCCCGCCTGAGTTAGAATATCGTACGCATCGCGGCCAAGCCGCGCACGAGGATCACTTGATTCATCGAAATATTTTTCACAACGACCGGATCGTTCCCGTCGGCGAGGCGCGTCTTTCTCCCGGGCAGGCGGGACTGATGAATGGCTGGGGTTTGTTCACGACGATGCGCATTTTTCAGGGCGAGCCGTTCGCGTATGAACGGCACTGGCGGCGGCTGGAAAAGGACGCGGCGAAGATCCGGCTTCCCTTTCCGTTCGATCCGGCCAAGGTCCGGCGTCAACTGGGCGAGTTGCTGGCCGCCAATCAAGTGGTGGAGGGCACGGCGCGGATTTACATGGTCCTGAATCACGCCGGATTCTGGCAGAGCGACGAGCCGGGCCGGAAGTGGATTTGATTCTGTTCACGGCGGGATTGCCGGCGCATGCGGACGTGGCGCGGCTGGGCGTGGCCGAAAACGGGCGACATGCGGCGTCGCCGCTGGCTGGAGTGAAGACCACGGCGTGGCTGAACAACGTCTGGCATCTGGCCGAGGCGCAAAAAGCGGGCTGGACGGAAGTGATTCTGCTGAACGAACGCGGCGAAGTGGCCGAGTGCACGAGCGCCAATATTTTTTGCGTGAAGGGCGGCAAGGTGCTCACGCCGCCGCTTGCGTCCGGGTGCCTGGAAGGAGTGACGCGCAGCGTGCTGCTGGAAATCGCTCCGCGCGCAAGAGTGCACATCGTCGAGCAGACACTTTTTCCCGAGGATCTTTATTCCGCCGAGGAAGTTTTCATTACGTCGACCAATCGCACGCTGCTGGGCGTGAGCGAAATCGCGGGGTGCAAATTTTCTGTGGTGATGGGGCCACTGGCGCAAAAGCTGGAGCGCGCGTTCGATGCCGCGATGCGCGAATACGTGGCGGCGCGGAGTTCTTCGATTCGCGCGTGGAGGCGGGCCTGCTGGGTTGAATGGCGCGGGCTTCATAGGCTGTGGAAATTGAGTCCTTTTTTGTTGTCATTCCGAGGCGACGCGAGGAATCACTCATTCTTTTGACTTTAAACCCCGGAGAGATTCCTCGCGGGTGGATAGTGAGCATATGAGCGAAGGGAGCGAGGGGGTCTGCGCGAGCGCTAGTGTAGGCGGGTAAGCTCGCCGGGGAGCGGATTCGGAATGATGACGCCTTCTGCTGGTTTGCAGATTGTTCGGCGAGCGTTTTTCTTGCGCGGGCGAATTCAAATCCGCGACTGAACGCGCCGCGCCTCGACCAATCGATGTGCGCAGCAGGATGGGTTTTCGTGCACAGCGACTCCTGGCTGTGCGAATTTTGCAATCGCGGGTATATGGGCGTGCGGGCGCGGCCTACAAAAGCCCCCCCCACAGCCAAGAGTGGCTGTGCTACTTGTGCGGCTCCATGCCCTTGGCTTTCAGGATCGGCGAAGCGGCGGGGCCGGAGAGGAATTGGACCAGCGCCTTGGCTCCTTCAGCATCGCGCGCGTTCGTGGCAACGCCAGCCGCAAAATTGATGTAGCTTTGCAATTCCGCGGGCACCGGACCGACGAGATCACGCCAGGGAAAAATTTGATTTCAGGCACCAGCGTGACGACGAGGTCCGCCTTGCCCTCGGCCACATTTTGCTGCGGGCGTCCCGCTTCCGAATCCAGGATCAATTTGGGTTTCATGGCATCCGTGATCCCCATGCGCGCAAACATGTCGTAGATATGCACCGCGCTTGCTCCGGAAGGATTGAAGCTGAGGGATTTTGCGTTCAACAAAGTCTTCTTGAAGGCCTCGACAGTGCCGATGTCGGGCTTCGCGGCTCCTGCACGGACTCCGACGCCGATCCCGGTGCGGGAAATATCGCGGCGCGATGCGGCCGTCACTTTGCCTTGCTGGATCAGCGCGTCCAGCACGTCGGACGTGATGATGGCGGCGTCGAAAGGTTCGCCGGCCAGGATTTTATCGCGCAAATTTTTCGAGGAATCGAATTGCGCCAAGAGTTTGCGTCCGGTGGCGCGCTCGATCTCAGGAGTGAGTTCTTCGACAGCCGGCTTCATGCCGTCCGAGGTCATGACGCGGAGTTCGGCGGTTTGCGCGGTTGTCCTGCGAGCGGCCAGGATCATGAATCCTGCGGCGAGCGCGAACATGGCTGACGCGATCGAGATTTGCCGTGTTTCTGTATTCACGATTTCTCCCTTTTCCCTGCACTTTTCGCGACATTTAAAAACCCCGGGTTTGAGTGGCGGGCTACAAAAACCTTTTTCGCGCACGCAAATGCTGTAGCCCGGGTCTTCAGACCCGGGATTTTCAGTTTGTGGTGGCGAGACTCGCTACCAAAATTTCAATCGCTACTTCTTGACGTATTTCTTTAAATCCTTTGGCCGACTTCGGCGCCGTAAATCACGCCATGCGAGTCCGCGGCTACGCCTTCGGCGCTGCTCGTTCCAGTGGAGACATCCACGGGGTCCGGGATGAATGCGAAAACCGTGCCGTCCTTGACGTTTCCGATGCGGATGCCGCGCTTCCACCCGTAATGATTTTTGGAAACCGACTCCGATTCGGAATCGGCTACATAAATCATGCCGCGCTTATCGATGAATATTCCGCTGGGACGGCTGAATTGTTTCCACTCGGCGATGTAGTTTCCGTCCTGGTCGAAGATCTGAATGCGGTTGTTGTTGCGGTCGCAGACGAAGATGCGCCCCTTGGAATCGAGTGCCAGGCAATGCGGCATGTCGAATTCGCCCGGCGCGGTGCCGAACTTTCCCCAGGTTTTTATGAATTTTCCGTTCTTGTCAAATTTCAGGATGCGCGCGTTGGAGCCAGCACCGTGGCCGTCGGCAACAAAAATGTCGCCGTTAGGGGCGATATTCACGGCGGAGGGCTTGTTGAACGTGTCCGGCCCGTCTCCCGCGACCCCGGCCTTGCCGAGGGTCATCAAAACTTTCCCTTCGGGGCTGAATTTAAAAACCTGCTGGCCTTTTCCGTCTTTTCCCAGGCCGTCGGTCACCCAGATGTTTCCGTCCCGGTCGATATGGATGCCGTGAGGAAATACGAACATGCCCGCGCCAAAACTTTTCAGCAGTTTGCCCGAAGAATTGAATTCGAGGATGGGCGCAAGATTGGAGCCCGCGCAAGTATTCGCGCCGCACCGTTCGGCGACCCAAATGTTGCCGTGGCGATCCACGTCAACGCCGGCCGCGGCGCCCCAGGTTCGGCCTTCGGGGAGCTTTGCCCAGTTTTCGATGGTGCGATAGGGGTTGGGGTAGGAGTTGCGTGCGGAATCTTCCGCGGCCTGCGCGTGCGATCTGGCCTGCCGGCGAGACAAATAACGATTGTCGCCGCGATCCGTGCGCGGACTTTTATCGGCGAGAATTTCGAAATGAGACGGTGCGCTCCTCCCTTCGCGACGATCAATCGCCCAGATTGCGCGTTGCCAATTGGGGAAAATATTGGCGCATTCCAGCTCCACGGGTGAAAATCTTGTTTAGTTCATAAAAGACAGTTCCTCGCGCGAACATGCCTCGGATCACACCTAAATATTCGGGCCGTCGCAAATCCTCCGGCCGGACCGGCCGGCCACGCGCTTGCCGGTGGCCGCGAAAATCGCATTGCACAGCGCGGGAGCGACCGGCGGAACAACGAATTCGCCGGCGCCGGTTGGTGTCTCTTCGTTCTGAACGATGTGCACTTCCACTTCGGGCATTTCCGGAAAGCGCAGCATCTGGTAATCGTTGAAATTATTCTGCTGGACGCGCCCGCGATCGATCGTGATCGCGCCGTGCAGCGCGGCCGTCAAGCCGTAGACGACCGAGCCGCGCGCCTGTGCGTCCATGCTGTAGGGATTGATGATGCGCCCGCAATCAAGGGCGCAAACCACGCGGTGAACCTTGAGCGTGCGCTCGGCGCGATTCACGGAAATTTCAATTACGTGGGCCACGAAGCCCTCGTAGGAGGTCACGACGGCGATTCCGCGAAACCGGCCGGCGGGCAGCGGCCTGCCCCATCCCGCGTTTTGCGCGGCTGCGTCCAGCACGGCCAGGTGCCTGGGCGATTTCGCGAGCAGACGGCGGCGCAGTTCATAGGGATCTTTCTTCCCGGCCGTCGCGATTTCGTCGATGAAACTTTCCAGGAAAAAGCCGTTTTGCGAAGCGCCTACCGAGCGCCAGAAGCCGATCGGCACGCCTGTATTTACCAGCTGAAAATCAACGAGGATATTCGGGATGTCATAGGGCACGTTATCAAGGCTCTCGACGCTGCGGCGATCGAAATTGTCCTTGAGCGGCCCGAATCGCGCCAGAAGCGACGGTGAGGATACGCGTGCCGACCATACGACGGGCCATCCGTCCGCATTCAGGCCCGCCGCGCATCGCGCGTGCGAAACCATGCGGTAATAATCGTGTTGCATGTCGTCCTCGCGCGACCACGTCACTTTTACCGGAGCGTCCATGACCTTGGAAACTTCGACGGCTTCGCCAACGAAATCAATTTCGAATCGGCGTCCAAATCCGCCGCCAAGAAATGTTGTGTGGATGAATACGGATTTCGGATCAAGGCCCGTAATCCTCGCGGTGATGGCCTGCGAATTGGTCTGCGCCTGCGTCGGCGCCCAAACGTCGCAGCGATCCGCGCGGACCAATGCCGTGCAGTTCTGCGGTTCCATTGTGGCGTGCGCCAGAAACGGGACCTCGTAATCCACTTCAAATTTCGTTGCCGCGGCGGCAAGTCCGGCGTCCACGTCGCCGACTTTGCGCGCGACCGGGCCCGGCTTCCTCGAAGCCTCTACAAGGGCTTTGCTGATGGCGGCACTCGTAAGGCTCGCGTTCGGTCCCTCATCCCATCGCACGTCGAGCGCCCTGCGACCCTGCATCGCGGTCCACGTGTTGTCGGCGACCACGGCGATGCCGGTGGAAATCTGAATCACATCTTTTACGCCGGGTACCGCCTTCGCTTTCGTGGCATCGAAGCCGGCGACTTTTCCGCCGAACACGGGGCAGCGCGCCACCACCGCATAGAGCATTCCCGGCAAGCGCACGTCAATGCCGTATTGGGCGCTGCCGTTCACCTTTTCCGGAGTGTCGAGCCGCTTGGTTGCTTTTCCGATTAAGTGGTACTGGCTGGGTTGCTTGAGGGGAGCGTCCAGAGGAACGGGAAGTTTTGCGGCAGCTTCCACGAGGCTGCCGTAACTCAGCCGGCGCTTCGACGGCGCGTGCACGACGGCGCTATTTTCCGCGCGGCACTCCGACGACTTGACGCCCCACTTTTGCGCCGCTGCTTCGAGGAGCATCTGGCGCGCGGTCGCGCTGGCCTTTCGCAGCGGGCCCCACGACGTAGGAGTGCCCGAACTGCCTCCCGTGGCTTGCGCACCGAATCGCGGGTTGATGTAAACTTTTTCGGCCGGGGCAAATTCGGTGCGCACCTTCTTCCAATCGCAATCGAGTTCATCGGCCGCAATCATCGCAAGTCCGGTCAGGATGCTTTGCCCCATTTCCGATTTGTCGATGAAGATGGTTACCAGGTCGTTCGTGCCAATATGGATCCAAGCATTGAGCGCAACGGGAGTTGCAGGGGCTGTCGCCACGGCTTCCGCGCCCCCGGGAAAATAAAACCCGATGATCAATCCGGCGGTTCCGGCGGCGCCCATTTTCAAAAAGCCGCGACGATTTACCAAGTTTGCGTTAAGACTCATAGTTCCCCTCCGGCCGCCAAAACCTTGCGGACCACCGCGAATCCAGGTCGCCGCTCGCCAAACATTTTTCTTGCGATTGCGTGGAATCGTATGGCCGCAAGTGAATTGTGTCAATGCCGGGTTCGTTCGGAAATGGGACCCGGTAGGCCAGGTTGAAGCGTGTCATATTGGGACGGTAACTTCTCGGCCACAAGAGAATCACAGCGCATCGAGATTCCTGGCGAATTTCACGTATGATTTTATTCCAAGCCCCTGGGAGGAACTCGTGTCATCGCACCAAGCCGCATATGCGCACAAACGCCGCAGCACACGGATTGACCGTGCCCTGCCGGTCGAAGTTCAAGGGGTGGGCGCTTTACGTGAACCCTACCAGGAGAATGTTTCAACCGTGTCAATCAGTTGTCACGGCTGTACGTACCAAACCAAGCATGAAGTCCTGCAAGGGGAAATCGTGTTTTTGGATGTGAAGCCGACCAGCGACGGCTCCACGGGCAACTCCAGCCGGGCGCGCGTAAAATGGGTAAACAGGCTGTCGGCCCCGGACCGAGGCTTTCAGGTGGCTGTAGAGCTGGAAAACGCCGGCAACATCTGGGAAATTCCCTCGCCGCCGGCGGATTGGTTTCCGGTCCAGAAATCCGTCGGGAACGAACCTGCTGCCGCTGTGCGGGACCTGCGGGTCGTCAGCCGCGCGGAACAGAAAATTGCTGCGGCGCCGGACCCGGGACCGGCCCGGGCTTCCGGCATCGAGAAGCAGAACACGGCTTCGCCTCAGTTGGCCTCTCTGGCTCAACTGATGGCCGGCTTTGGGGAACAGATGCGAATCATGTCGGCGGAAGCGGCACGCGATGCCCTGGAGAAGGAAAAAAGCCGGCAGATGGATGAGTTTCGCGTGCAGCTTCGTGATGAAGCGTCGAAAACGATGCACTCCGTGATTGCGGCGACCAAAGAGGATATTTCCCGCCAGGCGCTGAAAGCGCTGCTGGACGCGCATGAGGCCGGCGCGCGAACTAATCACGCCCGGTGGATCAAAAAGATTGAACAGGATTTGGAGACCGCCAGGCAGCACATGTTGCGCCAGGTAAAGGAAGTGACGCAACGGATCGACACCCTGGCCACGACCACAACCGACCGTGTGCAGCAAAACATGGATAGCGCCCGGGATGAAGCGGTAACCCGATTCGCGTCGCGGCTTCGGGAACAGGTTACGCCTCTGCTGGCGGAGGCAAACGACGCCCTCCAGACGCTGGCGGCTTCCGAAATCGCATTCAAGAATGAAACGCGGTCCTTTTGCGCGGGAATGGAAAACCAGATCGCCACCGGCGCCGGCGCGAGCGTGGCCAAGGCCCAGGAGGAACTGGCCCAAAACGCGACCGCCATCGCGGACAGCACCAACGAAACCTTACTGCAGTTTTCTCAAAACATCGAGAAAGCCGCCCAGGACAATCTAAATTCGCTGCTGGCATCCCTGGGAGGCCAGATAACCAAAATCCTCGAAGAGAGAACGGCAGAAATTTCCCGCGAGTTCTCTGCTGGAATCGAGAGCTATACGCGAAATTACCTTGAGCAGATTGGCAAATCGATCGCGGAGATTCCACGGAATATCACCGAACCCTATAAGCAATCAGTAAATTGACCACCAGGAAAGACAGCTCCGTTTTGGGAAGCGGGATTCCCGCAACGGATCGAACGATTAGGGACGTCCTCGTTTTCCACTCGATTGAACCTCAGTGAAACAGCAACAGGATGGCAGTGTGTTTTCCGCTTGTCTCTGCGTTAAGACTGACCTACATTTGCAACGTAAGTTCGATTCGCCCTGGAGCGCAGGTCCGGGCGATTTCGCGAACGTTTTCCAGTCCTGTTGGCATTTCAAAATTCCCGCGCAAACGTGCAAGGATGCAGAACGAACGGCGCCTCAGCATACGGAAACCACTGGAACGGCTCGCTTACATCAGCCTGCCGTTTAATAACGGCGGGATTGTTATCGATGTCTCCGAAGGAGGCGTGGGCTTTCATTCGATCGCTCCGGTGGAAGTAGATGGGCCGATCCAATTCCGGTTTGCGGTGGATTCGGCCAGAAGGATAAAAGCCGTCGGCGAGTTGGCGTGGAAAGATGAGACGGGAAAAACCGGCGGCTTGCGATTCACGGAATTGCCGGACGATGTACGGGAACACATCCGCGCATGGTTAGGCCAGGAGAAAGCGAAAGTCATCGATATTCCGGTTGGCGAACCGGCGATCAATGCTGACGTCAGCGCCCGGCAGCGAAGTCGACTTTAGCGCTCTTCGTCGATCTTCCGGTTGTTGAACCAGTGATCGATGCCGACATCGAGCCCATCGGTGAAGTCGACTTGGCGCCCTTCGTGGGTCTCCCGGTCGCTGAACCAGTGATCGATGCGGATGTTCGCACCCGGCAGCGAAGTCGCCTTGGCGATGGTCGCGGCAAGCGAACGTCCGCTGCTTTACAATTTGAAGCCTCCCGTGTATAGCGCGCCCTCCTATGAACTCTCGATGTTTTCGGCTGCGGCGAAATCCAAACCGGAGGCGGATCTGGCCGCACTGCAGGGTTCCTTTCCCTCAAGGCATCCCGTCGCCGCTCTTGTGTTGACCATCTTCCTGGCGTCGGTCGTCGGCAGTGGAATCTTTGCCTACGTGTCCACCAGCCAGGCCGGCGATGTACTCTATTATTTGAAAGAAAAGGTGTGGGACGAAATTCATTCGCGACCCATTCCAAAATCCCCTGCGCCGCCGGCAATTTCCGCGCCGGACTCTTCCAAGCCACATCAGCGGTAACCGGCGAACCCGGCGAGCGAGGCGGCGCGCAAAACAATCCAACAGGAAAACTTATGCGCTTGAAGCCCTGCCCCAATGCGGCGAATTCGATTGCGTCCGCGCCCGCCTTGCTCTGATAGAATGCCCGTCATGATTCCGCAAAATACCTGTATTCGCCTGCGCAATCTCACGCGTACGGGATTGGCGGCGTGCGCCGGCGTGCTGCTCCTTTTCGCGTGGCTCGCAGAAACTTTTCCCGGCAGGGGCGCAAGAGTCCGGCTCATCGCAGGCAAAGCCCGCGGCCAAGTTTGACATTTCCAAACTGGTGATCGCGCCCGATCTGGCGGCGGAACTCGCCAAATTCAAGCCGGTGCGAATGCCGTATGACTCCGCGCAGCCTGACGCCGCGCGAACGGCAAATGGTCGTGAAACTTGTGGAAGCCTGCCAGTTCCTGGAATCCATTTACTGGCGGCAAAGCGATCCGGAAGGCTTGAAGCTTTATGACGAACTGGCCGGAAGCACCGCGCCGCGCGCTTTGGAATTGCGCCGATTTCTGAGAATCAACGGCAGCCGCTTCGACCTGATCAATAACAACGCGCCCTTCGTGGGAACCGCGCCGTGGCCGCCGGGCCGGGCGCTCTACCCTGCCGACCTGACGCATGAGGAATTCGACCGCTACGTCGCGGCGCATCCGGAGCAGAAGGCAGCGCTGTACGATCCGTGGACCGTGGTTCGCCGCAAGGGCGCTGCCCTGGAAGCGATTCCCTATCACGTTGCGTATCGCGAATGGCTCGATCCCGCCGTCAAGGCGCTGCGCGAGGCTGCCGCGCTTTCCCTTCCGACGATCCTGCGTTCGCGAATTTTCTGCGCCTGCGCGCGGATTCGTTGCTGACCGACAATTATTTCGAGAGCGACCTTGCCTGGGTGAGCCTGGAAAATCCCAAATTCGACATCATCTTCGCGCCGTACGAAACGTATCTCGACGATTTTCTCGGCGTGAAAACTTCCTACGGCGCCGCGGTGCTGATCCGCAATGAGGCCGAAAGCCGCAAACTGGACGTCTTCCAGAAATACGTTCCCGACATTCAAGACAGCTTGCCGCTCGCGCCGGAGGACCGCCCCTCCAAGCGCGGGCATCTTTCGCCCATGGAAGTGATGGACGCGCCGTACCGGGCGGGCGATTTGCGCCACGGCTATCAGGCCGTGGCTGACAATTTGCCGAACGATCCCCGCATCCACGAGCAAAAAGGGTCGAAGAAAATTTTCTTCAAGAACTTCATGGATGCGCGCGTGAACTACGTGATTCTTCCGGTCGCCCAGCGCCTGCTGCGCGCGGACCAGGCCGCGCTCGCTTCCGCCGAAGGCTATCTTGCGACCACGATGATGCATGAGATTTCGCACGGCCTCGGCCCCGCGTTTGCGCGCACGGCCGCGGGCCGCGTCGATGTTCGCGAGGCGATCGGGCCGTCTTACTCGGGCCTGGAGGAAGCGAAAGCGGACATCGTCGGCCTCTATGGCCTGAAATGGCTGGTGGACCGCGGCGACCTTCCCAGGGAAAAACTGAACGGGTATTATGCGTCGGAAGTCGCGGGGATTTTCCGCACGGTTCGCTTCGGGGTCGCCGAGGCGCATGGCCGGGCGGAAATCATGGAGTTTAATTTTTTCTCCGAACGCGGAGTCATTACGCGCGATGCCGCTTCGGGCCGCTACGCGATCGATCTGGAGGGCATGCCCGCGGCGGTCGCGGCGCTCGCCAAGGAACTGCTCGAACAGGAAGCCACCGGAGACCGCGCGCGCGTTGAAGCGTGGTTTGCAAAGTACGGCTCGGTGCCGCCGGAGTTGGCAAAGGCGCTCAAAGCCGCGTCCGACGTGCCCGTGGACATCGACCCGATTTCGGCGTTTCCCGAGCCCATGCGCTAGAATTTCATTCGCTAACGAGAGGAAGGTGAATCACGATGGCAAACCAGAAACCGCAGAACTTCGAAAACCACACGCGTCAGGTGCCGATCTTTGTAATCGGGATGCTGGTGCTTTTCGTGAACCTGGGCGGGAGTCTGTATAACTTGCGCCACGGTATTTCGTTCGGGTCGGTCATGGCCGCTCTGGTGGCTCTGGTACTGATCCCTCTTTTTGTTACCGCGCGCCAGTCCGCGGTGAACGGTTCAGGACCGCGTGATTCGCCTGGAAATGAGGTTGCGCCTGGCGGGCGTGCTGCCCGCGGATTTGCAGGCGCGTATCCCGGAATTTACCGTGGAACAGATGGTCTCTCTGCGTTTCGCGAGCGACGCGGAATTGCCGGGCCTGGCGCGAAAAGTTCTCGACGAAAAAATAAACGATCGCAAAGCCATCAAGCAACTGGTCAAGGAATGGCAGGCGGATTATCTGAGGGCTTAGCAGGACATGCTTCAGAGCCTGTGCGACAACTTGTAATTCAACACGCCAGCGGCTAAAGCCGCACTCATTTTGCTGTGTTTATGTCGTGGCTAAAGCCACGACCCACAACGATTCAGAAATTGTCACACAGGTTCTGAAGCCTGTACTGCTTCTTCTGCTTCTTCTACTTCACCTGCGAATTCTCGGCAAAGCACCAGTGCACGAAATCCTTGCCGTAGCGCGACGTCACCGAAGCGGGAGTATCGGACTCCGACAATTTCTCGAATTCAAAATTAATTTCGCCGCCGGGCTGCACGGTTCGCCACGAGCGATCCGTAGACGTTGACCAATGCGCCGTGCGCGTCGGAAGAGTTGGGCGGCAGCGCGTAACGCACGGCTCCCGCGGTGCCCACGATCCAGCCGGGCAGCACGCCGCCGTTCTTTCTCCAGTAGTCCGTATTGAAAATTCCGTCCATGTAGTAATGCGAATGGCTGGCGAGCACGTAGACGTACTTATGCGCGTCATTCTGCGCGCGCAGCAAATCCGCGTAGACGCGCCGCCCGCTGCTGGTGCCCGTCGGAGATTCGTTCATGCTGTGCCCCGCGGAAATGCTTTCCGGCAGCGGCTTGTGCATCCCGACGACGATGGTGGTTACGGCGCGATTTGCCAGATCTTTCTCCAGCACGGTCTCAAACCAGGCGATTTGCGCGCCGTCAAATTGTTCGCCGGAAGCGTTGTCCAGGAAATAGAACGCCACGCCGCGATCGATCCAATGATCGTACGTCCTAAGGAGCCGATCGTCAGGAAAGTCCTTCAAACGCTGGGCCTGGAGCACCGGGGAATCCAGCCAGTCGGCAAACTGCAAAAGAAAGCCGTCGCGGGTTTTGGGCGCAATCAATTCGTGATTCCCGATGCCCACGAAATAAGGAATCGGGGCAAACGGCGCGATCTGGCTGTCGATGTAATCCTGCCAGGCGATGCTCAGGTATTCGTCCATCGTCATCGGCCTGGAGAGGTGCTCGGGTTGATGCAGGATGTCCTCATCGATTGCGTAAATCGCGCGGATATCGCCCAGATGCCAAAAAAACGCCGCGTGATTTTTCTTCGCGGTTTCCGCGATTCCGGGCATCACGACGTCGCCGCAATTTCGCGAATCACCCGACGTCACAAAACGCCAGGTCCCGTTCGCGGATTGCTGGGCGCTTGCCGGCCGCGCCGCCAGCCCGAACAGCAATGCCGCCGCAAATACCCATGTCAATCTGCGAACCATGACTCCTCCTGCATGATTATAAAATGCTACCAGAACGCCTCCGAGCGGCATATGAATGTTTGTTGAATTGGAATGGCCGCCTATCGCGACCCTGGCTGGCGATTTCCGCAGACGGTAGACTTCGAGCGGCCCATAGGAATAGATTTTTTCGCCGATGCCGGCAAGCGCGGCGGAAAATCTTGGAACGTCGTAGGCCCAGACATATTCGTAATCGCTTTGCACCAGTTTCCAGTCCGGCGGCTCGTCGTACACAAGGTCCCAGAATCCGTCGGGCGTATACGAATCGTGGATAATGCGCATCGGCGTTTCGCCGGGCGCGTCCATCAAATACGGCGAGAACCAGCCCCTGCGGATCACGCCGTACGCCCAGAAATGCGTGAAGGGCCGCTCGATCGGGTCTTGATCGCCTTCGACGATCGGCAGCACCAGCGCGCCGCGCGGCACTGCGTTGAACGATTGCGCCAGGCCGGCCAGTTCGGGCTGCACGGCGGCAAAGTGCCGGGCCACGTCCACGGTTCGCGCCGCAAACAGCAAAAGCGGAACGGCGACGAGCCACTTCGCGCGCTTTCCCACGCGCGCCGCCGCAAGAATGATGACAAACAGGAACGGAAGCACGCGGATATCGAGGTCCGAGCCTTCTCCCCACATCCACGGAATCGCCCAGAACAATGCAAAGAGAAGCGCGGCGATCAGCAGCCACCGCGCATTCCAACGAAACTCCGGATTGCGCCACCATGCCGCCAGAAACCAAGCGCCCAGCGCGGCCAGCGAAATCCAATCCAGCGCGGGCGAATACCCGTGCAGGATCATCTGGAGGGAGTCGAGTTTGTCGTCCAGCCCATGAAACACGATTTGATTTGCGCCCAATCCCACGCGCGAAGAGTGCAGGTAAAACGCCAAGCCCGGCAGCGCCAGCGCGCCGCTCCAGATCCAATCCCGCAAGCGACGCCGGGAAAGCGCAAGATACGCGATGAGCATGAGTCCCGTGATTGCGAATCCGAGCAGGTGCGTGAAATACAGCGCGGTGAACGCAACCAGCGCGACGATCCACCGCGCGGCCCCAGGTTTTGCGAGCCATCGCAGCCAGAGGCCCAGCGCAAAAAATCCCACCGCAATGCTCAAATCGAAATTCAAGAATCCTTCGAGGAAAAACACGTTGAAGGCGATCAGCAGCGCCCAGGCGCACGTCGCATCGTCCCCCGGATTTACCTGGCGAAGGAAAAACCATGCCGCCGCGGGCAGCGCGAGCGCGCACAGGCTGAGAAACACGCGGCCCGCCGTTTCAATCGGGAACAGACGCCCCAGGACGGCAAGCGAAGCGTCCATTCCAAGATATGGGTACGCGCCCCAATCGGCGCGAAAGAAATTGCTGAACGAAAATGCCGGATCGTGCAAATGGGCGAGAATAAACGACCGCGCCAGATGATTGGGATAGTCGAGCAGAGGAGGGAATCTGACGATCCAGATGGGCGCAACGAGCATGGCCGCCAAAATCAACGCGCCAGCCAAGCGAAAACCGGAATGTGCGGAGGCCGAGCGCGCCGGTGAAATTCCTGGGCTATCCATTTCGCGCACCTACCGCGCGATCCACAGCAGGGGCAGCAAGCCGAGCGCCGTCAGAGCGAGCAGAAGCAAGAGGCTCTGCTTCCCTGTTTTGGGATCGGCAAACGCAAGCGCGATAAAGGCTTTGGCAAAATTGTTGCTGGCGGCGGCAACGACGACGCCGCCCGCGGCAAGCCCCAGCGGCGTCATCTTCCCCGCCGTCTGCGTGAGTCCCATGATGAAGGGGTCCACCGGAGCGAGCCCGGTGATAACCGCAAGGCCATAGACTCCCTGCCGGCCAAGGCGCATCGCGGCGTAGTTTGTGGCTACGAGCATGAACGCAAAGACAATCGCCAGGGAAAATGCCGACGCAAGTTCAAGCGGATTTTTCGTTAAATAATCCGCTGCCAATCCTTCTTCCGCCTCATCCGGCAATTCCGACCACGCCCAACCCCCGGCGATCCCAATCGCTCCCAGCACAAGAAATGGGACCAAAATTTGGTGGAAGAGCGCGCCGCTGAACAGCCCCACCAACACCAGAAAGCGAAAATACATGACCCCCGAGGCAATCAGGATCCCTCCCGAATATCCATGCGGCTTTTTGAGCGTGCGGGAGCGCTTGGCCATCACGAACGTCGTGAACGTGGAGGAATACGCGCCTCCGAGCACCGCCGCGAGCCTTATCCCGCCCTTTCCCCTGGATACTTTCTCCAGCAGGTAGCTGCCATAAGACACTCCGCTAATCGCCACGACAATCAGCCAGGTCTTGAATGGATTCAGGTCGAAGGATGTGTAGCCCCGGTTGGGCACGACGGGCAGAATGACGCAGGTCAGAAGAAGAAATTTCGTAAATGTGAAAATCTCTTCGCCGGGAATTTTCGTGGCGAGATCCTCGAGAAAATCCTTCAATTCGAGCAGCAGCATCGAGAGAATGGCGAGCGTCGTGGCGATCCAGAATTGATCGCGCGACACCAGCGCCCCGACCACGTACGTGGCCAGGCCCGACAATTCCGTCGTCACTCCCGGTTCCTTCGATGTCGCCAGCTTGTGCCGGTACGACAGCCAAAGAAACGCGCCGACCACTCCGAATCCGACCGTCAACGGCAGCAATTGCGCTCCGGAAATGAGCGCCATGGAATAGCCGATCAGGCCGATCAAGGGGAACGCGCGAACTCCTCCGAAGCTGTATCTTCGTTCGCCTTCAGGGGATACGCGGTGTTCCTCGCGCTCGAGTCCGATCAGAAAACACAGGAATAGCGTGGTGACGATCTTCACGCCCTCGGGCGGAAACATTTGGAGCAGTTTGTCGGTCACGGATTCTTTTCCGGGCGGCAGCTCGATGGCAATGCCCTGGCGGCTGTCTTGCTTGGACACGCGGATATTGCCGCCACTCGGAGACTATCGGGAATCGCGGCTAAACTCAATCCCCGGATCATTCCCCGGCGGACTTGGGGAACTAGCGGCCATTGAACACGCGACCGTCAGCGAACTTCTTGCGCTCCGGCGCTTCTTGGTTCATCTTATACGTGACATGCCGAGCAGTGCTGACCCGGCATGTCGGTCGAAACCTGCCCCCATTTTCAGGAGGAAACCAGTGATGAAGGAATTGCGGAAATACTTGCCTAAATCCGCCGCACGATTGGGAATTCTCGCGCTGCTCGGAACTTCCCTTGTTGTACCGGCCATGGCGCAACAGCCGGGCGCGCCGACCATGCAGGCGCCTCCCACGGTGGCGGGCGCGGTTCGCAACTTCTACAACGGCGTCAAGAACAACATCATTCGTTCCGGAGAAAAAATGCCGGAGGAGTTTTACGGCTTGCGTCCCGGCACCCAGGAAGAAGTGCGCACGTTCGGCCAGCATCTCGCGCATTCCGCCAAATTCAACTACCTGTGGTGCTCCGAGGCCAAGGGCGAAAAGAATCCCAACGATGGCATCGACCTCGAGAAAACCTTGACCACGAAGGCTGAAATCATGAAGGCCCTGCGCGCCTCCTTCGATTACTGCGACGGAGCCTATAACAGTTTGACCGACGCCAATGGCGGAGACGTCATCACCATTACGCAGGAAAGCGGCCGCAAGGTGGAGCAGACGCGCATAGGCCTGCTCATGCTGAATGTTGTTCACAACGAAGAACTCTATGGAAGCATCGTGACCACGCTGCGCATCAAGAACATCGTGCCGCCGTCTTCCGAGCGGCGTCCGCAGCCGGCAGGACAGGAACCGCGTCTGCAATAGCAGGCCGGAGGTGCAAGTAGGGTGGCACAGATGAGACGTTTCACAGAGCCGCAGCGCCGCTTGAATCCGCAACACGAGCAGCCGGGCGAAAGAGCGCTTTTATTTGTCATTCCGAACGAAGTGAGGAATCTCTCCAGGGTTTAAAGTCAACCAAGGAGGGATTCCTCACACGCTGGAGCGGGTTCGGAATGACGCTATTCTGGATTTTTTCCGCAACTTGCTCCGTGCGATGGAATCCGGGCAGCAAGCTTACGCGAGGATGGAACTTCCCATCAAGTATTTGTCGATCGAGATAGCGGCTTTGCGGCCTTCCGAAATCGCCCACACGACAAGCGACTGTCCGCGGCGCATGTCTCCCGCGGCAAACACGCCGGGAACCGAACTCATGTAGTCCGCTCCGGTGGCGACGTTGCCCCGCGGATCGAGATTCACGCCGAGTTGCTCGATCATCCCGTTCTTCACCGGACCGGTGAAACCCAAAGCCAGCAGGACGAGATCGACATCCATCACAAATTCCGTGCCTGGCATGGGCTCGAACTTCGGCGGCGGGCCGACGCGAATCGCGTGGAGCTGTTTCACGTTGCCGTTTTTGTCGCCCGTGAATTTCGCGGTATTGAGCGCCCAATCGCGCTTGCCGCCTTCCTCGTGCGCGCTCTCGGTGCGAAGTTGCAGCGGCCAGAGCGGCCACGGCGTGCTTGGATGGCGCTCTCCCGGCGGCATGGGCATGATTTCAAATTGGTGCACGGACTTCGCCTGTTGCCGGTGCGACGTGCCCAGGCAATCGGCGCCCGTGTCGCCGCCGCCGATGATCACCACGCGCTTGCCGGTGGCAAGAATCTGATCCGCGACCGTGTCTCCGGCAATCACCTTGTTCTGCTGCGGCAGGAACTGCATGGCGAAGTAGATGCCCTTGAGTTCGCGCCCGGGAACTTTGAGGTCGCGCGGATTTTCCGCTCCGCCGCTCAGCAGCACGGCGTCAAATTCCTTGCGCAGGTCCTCTGCGGGCACATTCCCGCCCACGTGAGCCTTCGTCTGGAAGATCGACTCCCTCCTCGATCATCTGATCGAGGCGCCGGTTGAGGACGCGCTTTTCCAGCTTGAAATCCGGGATGCCGTAGCGCAGCAGGCCGCCGACGCGGTCCGCTTTTTCAAATACGGTGACCACGTGCCCGGCGCGATTCAATTGCTGGGCGGCGGCAAGCCCTGACGGCCCGGAACCCACCACGGCGATTCGCTTGCCCGTGCGCGTTTCCGGAAGCTCGGGCCTGATCCAGCCTTCTTCCCAGGCGCGATCCACGATGGTTTTTTCGATCAGCTTGATCGTGACGGGCGGTTCGTTGATGCCGAGCACGCAGGCGGCTTCGCACGGCGCAGGGCAAATGCGCCCGGTAAACTCCGGAAAATTGTTGGTGGAATGCAGCACGCGGATCGCTTCTTTCCAGCGATCGCGATAAACGAGATCGTTCCAGTCCGGGATGATATTGGTGACCGGGCAGCCCGTGTGGCAAAACGGAATGCCGCAATCCATGCAGCGCGCGGCCTGCACGCGCACTTTCTCCTCCGGAAACGGCTGGTAGACCTCGAAGTAATCGTGAACGCGTTCGCGCGACGGGCCGCCGCGCCGGCATTTCGCGTGTAAATTCCTTGAAGCCGGTCACCTTACCCACGAATCACCTGCCCCTGCGTTTGTGGTTTGCCGGCCTGCGCGGCCAGGACGCCGGCGGGAATTCGCGGAATGCCCAGCACGCGCTTATATTCGTGCGGGAAGACCTTCACGAATTTCGGCGCCATCGTGTCCCAATGTTTCAAAATCCATTTCGCCTGCGGACTGTCGGTGAACTCGGCATGGCGCGTGACCAACTGGTGCACAGTCTCAATGTCTTTCGGATCGCTCGCGGGCTCCAGGTCCACATCGGTCCGGTTGCAGCCCACCGACGCGAACTCGCCCGTTTGATCGAGGACGTAGGCGATGCCGCCCGTCATGCCAGCCGCGAAGTTGCGACCCGTCTTGCCGAGCACGACCACCAGTCCGCGGGTCATGTACTCGCAGCCATGGTCGCCAACGCCTTCGACGACGGCCGTGGCGCCGGAATTGCGCACCGCGAAACGTTCTCCGGCCATGCCGTTCAGGAAAACCTCGCCGCTGGTCGCGCCGTACAGACACACGTTGCCGACTAAAATATTTTCTTCCGGCACGAATCGCGAATCGCGCGGCGGATAAATAATCACCCTTCCGCCGGAAAGTCCCTTGCCCACGTAGTCGTTGGCCTCGCCTTCCAGGGTCAGCGTGACGCCCGTGGCGAGAAACGCGCCGAAGCTTTGTCCTGCGCAGCCGTGGAACTGGACGCGGATGGTATCGTCCGGCAGGCCCGCGGAACCGTGGCGCCGCGCAATTTGCCCGCTGAGCATTGCGCCTACGGTGCGGTGCACGTTTCGTATCGGAACGCTGAGCGAAACCGGGGTGAGATGTTCGATCGCTTCGCCAGCCTGCTCGATGAGCTTGGCGTCGAGCGCGTCGTAAAGCCCGTGATCCTGCGCCTGCGTGCAGCGCCGCCCCACGTGGCTCGGCATCGGCGGATTGTAGAGCACCGAGGACAGGTCGATGCTCTTCGCCTTCCAGTGGTCTACGTCTTTCCGCTGGACCAGGCAATCCACGCGGCCAATCATTTCGTCGACTTTTCGGAAGCCGAGTTCCGCCATGATCAGGCGCAGGTCCTCGGCGACATAGAACAGGAAATTGATGACGTTCTCAGGCGTGCCCTGGAATTTTTTGCGGAGTTCCGGGTCCTGCGTGGCCACGCCCACCGGGCAAGTATTCAAGTGGCATTTCCGCATCATGATGCAGCCCATGGCGATCAGCGGCGTGGTGGCGAAGCCGAACTCCTCCGCGCCGAGCAGCGCGCCGACCGCGACGTCGCGTCCGGTCTGCAGCTTGCCGTCCACCTGAAGACGCACGCGGCTGCGCAGATCGTTCATGACCAGAACTTGTTGCGTCTCCGCAAGGCCGAGTTCCCAGGGAATTCCAGCGTGGCGGATCGAACTGATCGGCGAAGCGCCGGTTCCGCCGTCGTAGCCGCTGATCAGGATGACGTCCGCGTGAGCCTTGGCCACGCCCGCCGCCACCGTGCCCACGCCCACTTCGGCGACGAGCTTGACGGAAATTCGCGCCTGCGGATTGACGTTCTTCAAATCGAAAATAAGCTGCGCCAGATCCTCAATCGAATAAATATCGTGGTGCGGCGGCGGAGAAATCAGTCCCACGCCGGGGATCGAGTGGCGCACGCGGGCGATTACGTCGTCGACTTTATGGCCCGGCAACTGGCCGCCTTCGCCGGGTTTCGCGCCCTGCGCGATTTTGATCTGCAAGTCGTCGGCGTTGATCAGATAGTTCGTGGTCACGCCAAAGCGCGCCGAGGCCACCTGCTTGATCGCGCTGCGACGCGAATCACCGTTGGCATCGGGAATGAACCGCGCTTCGTCCTCGCCGCCCTCGCCCGTATTCGATTTTCCGCCGATTCGGTTCATGGCGATGGCCAGTGTTTCGTGCGCTTCCTTGCTGATCGAGCCGAAGGACATCGCGCCGGTTGCAAATCGCTTCACAATTTCGGCGGCGGGCTCGACTTGATCGAGCGGCACGGCGGGGCCGTTCGGCTTGAATTCAAACATGCCGCGCAGCATCTGCAGATCGCGATTCTGCTGGTTCACGATGTCCGCGAATTCGCGGAATGTCTCGAATTTGGAATTCCGCACCGCATGTTGCAGCTTGCTGACGGTCGTCGGATTCAGCAGGTGGCGTTCCCCGCGCACGCGGTATTGGTACTCGCCGCCCACGCGAAGTTCGGTGTCGGATTCGTGCGGCGGCTGCATCGCGAATTCATGCTTCATCAGCGCTTCGCGAGCGAGCACTTCGATGCCCACGCCTTCAATGCGCGAGGACGTGCCCGTGAAATATCTCTCGACCAGCGACTGGTTCAGCCCGACGGTTTCGAAGATCTGCGCGCCCTGGTAACTCTGCAGCGTAGAAATTCCCATCTTCGAAAACGTCTTGAGAAGCCCCTTGTCGATGGCCTTCATGTAGCTCTTGAAAACCTTGTCCCACGTATACTCGGCGGGGAAAGCCCCGGCGCGGTGGCGGTTCTCGAGCGTCTCGATGGCAAGATACGGATTGACGGCGCTGGCGCCGTAGCCGAGCAACAAGGCGAAATGCATCACTTCGCGCGGCTCGCCGGATTCCACGATCAAGGCCACTTGGTTGCGCGTTTTCTCCCGAATCAAATGGTTGTGCACCGCGGAAAGCGCCAGCAGGCTGGGAATCGGCGCATATTCGTTGTCCACGCCGCGGTCCGACAATATCAGCAGCGTGTAGCCGGACTTGATGGCCAGCGAAGCGCGCCGGCACAGGGTTTCGATCGCCAGGTCGAGTTGCTCTTCGCCGCCCTTCACACGGAACAGCATGGGAAGGCTGGCCGCGAGGAAACTCCCCCAGCTCACGCGGCGCAATTTTTCCAGACGCCAGTTGGAAATCACCGGATGCCGCAATTTCAGCGTGTGGCAGTTCATCGGCGTTTCTTCGAGGATGTTGCCTTCGCTTCCGATGTAGGAATTCAAGGACATCACCAGGCCCTCGCGGATCGAATCGATTGCCGGGTTGGTGACCTGCGCGAAGGTCTGCTTGAAATAACTGAACAGGAGTTGCGGCTTGTCGGACAGGCAAGCCAGCGGCGTGTCGATGCCCATCGAGCCGATGGGTTCCTCGCCGGCGAGCGCCGACGGAGCAAGAATCGTTTTCAAATCCTCATCCGTGTAGCCGAAGGCGCGCTGCCGCATCAGTATCGTGTCGTGATTGGTCGGCAGGACGTGCGTCGGGCTCGGCAGATGGTCGAGGGTGATTTGATTTTCCTTCAACCATTGCGCGTACGGCTGGCGCGCCGCCAATTGCTGTTTGGCTTCTTCGTCGTTAATCAGCCGCTTTTGCTCGGTATCGACCAGGAAAATGCGGCCGGGCGCGAGCCTGCCCTTCATGCGCACGTCCTCGGGCTTGATGGGCAGCACGCCCGCTTCCGAAGCCAGGACCACCAGTCCGTCGTTGGTGACCAGGAATCGCCCGGGGCGCAAACCGTTGCGGTCCAGCTTCGCGCCGATGATTCGCCCGTCGGTGAACGCGACCGCCGCCGGGCCGTCCCACGGCTCCATCAACGAGGCGTGGTACTCGTAAAACGCCTTGATGTCCTCGGGCATGGTGGCGTCATGATCCCAGGCTTCTGGAATCAGCATGGACATCACGTGCGGAAGCGAGCGGCCGGAAAGCGTCAGCAGCTCTACGGCGTTATCGAGCATGGCGGAATCGCTGCCGCCGGCCGCGATGATCGGCAGGAGTTTTTTGATATCGTCGCCAAACAAAGGAGACGCGAGCACGGACTGCCGCGCGTGCATCCAGTTCATGTTTCCGCGCAGCGTGTTGATTTCTCCGTTGTGGCAGATGTAACGGTAGGGGTGAGCCAGTTTCCAGCTCGGGAACGTGTTGGTCGAAAAGCGCTGGTGAACCAGGCAAAGCCCGCTGGTCAATTCGGGATCGAGGAGTTCCTTATAAAAATCGGTGATTTGCGGAGCGAGCAGCAACCCCTTGTACACGATGGTGCGCGAGGAAAGAGACGGAATGTAAAAGAAATCCTTCTCCTTCAAATCGGTTTGCAGCACGGCCGCTTCCACGCGCTTGCGCACCACGTAGAGCTTCCGCTCGAGCGCGTCCTGATCCATGCCCGGCGCATTGCGGATGAACACTTGCTCGATATAGGGTTGCGAGGCGCGCGCCACACGTCCGATGGAGTTCCCGTTGATCGGCGTGTCGCGCCATCCCAGAACGCTCAGGCCTTCCTCGCGCGTGATTTTCTCGAGGATCCCTTCGCACAACAACCGGTCATGCGGGTCCACCGGCAGAAATACCATGCCCACGCCGTATTCGCCCGGCGCCGGCAGTGAGAATCCCAAACTCGCTGTTTCCCGCTCGAAAAACGCGTGAGGGATCTGGATCAGAATGCCCGCGCCATCGCCGGTTTGCGCATCGCATCCGCAGGCGCCGCGATGGGCCAGGTTGATCAGAATTTGCACGCCCTTGAGCACGATGTCGTGCGACTTGCGGCCCTCAATGCTGGCCACGAATCCGATGCCGCAAGCGTCGTGCTCGTGCTCGGGCCGGTAGAGCCCCTGAGCATTCGGCAATCCTCGAAATGGATAAAGTTCCTTCATGTGATTGGCCCTGTCATTTCCGTGGTCGAACCCGCGAACGTAAACTTCACCCGCGAAATCGGATGCACAAATACGCGCAACGCCGATTCCTGGCCGACTTTCCGGAAAGTGTTCATCTTACCATTGCCGCGGCCCGGTTGTCCCCGTCCAATGACCCCGCGAATTGTGATCCATGGCATTAAAATTTTGAATCCATAGCGGGGTTTGGCCGCGCTTCTGCTATAATTCAGCGACAAAATTATGGATTTCGACCAGCTCACTACATTCATTGAAATTGCAAAACTTGGCAGTTTCTCGCGCGCCGGCCAAAAATTGTTCCGGTCGCAGCCAGCCGTCAGCGCCCAGGTCCGCCAACTCGAACAGGAGTACGGCGAAAAACTGTTCGATCGCGGGCGCAAATCCGTGCGGCTGACATCGGCCGGCGAAACTTTATTTGAGTACGCGGTGCGCATGGCCAACATGCGCGGCGAATCCTTGCGCGCCGTGGCCGACAAAGCCACCACGCCCCGCGGCGTGCTCGCTCTGGGAGCCAACGAAGCGACCTGTCTGTACGTGCTCCCCGATATTTTCGCGGAATATCACAAGCTCTACCCGTCGGTGCAGATCAGCATCTACCGGAATTTCAGCCACAAAGTGCTGCAAAAGGTCGAGGATGGCTCGGTCGACGTCGGGATCGTGACGCTGCCCGCCAAGTCGCCCAGCCTCAAGATTCATTCCATCTTCCGCGATCGCGTGATGCTGATGGTGAGCCCGCGCAATCCCCTGGCAAAGCTCAAGAGCGTTCGGATGAAGGATATCGCCGAGCAGCCGCTGATTTTTCCGCGCACCGGCTACACGCGCCAGTTGCTGGACAAGCATTTCCGCCCCTACCGCGCCCAGCTGCAAATCACGATGGAATTGACCAGCGTGGGCATGATCAAGTGTTTCGTCGCCGCGGGCCTCGGTGTTTCGCTGATCAGCGCAAGTTTCGCGCGAAACGAAGTCCGGGCCGGCGAAGTGAAGCTGATCCCCATCGCCGATCTGGAACTGTGGCGCGAATTGGGCCTCGTCTATCGCCGCGACCGCACGCTGCCTCGCTCCTCGACTGCCTTCATTACGCTGGTGCGGCAACGCGCGGCGGAAAATCCGGAACTCGAAATCCCCAACATCAAGTAAGAGGCGCGCGGCGCCGCGCATTCGGAATCCACAAACCGCGGGACCTCCCTATATTTTCTCTGTGCCCTCTGTGCCCTCTGTGTTAAAGCTTCTGATTTAATTTCGAAACGCGAAACCTTTTAACACGGAGGACACAAAGAGAGGAGAGCGGCAACGAAATAGCGCCTATGCGGGAGGGTTTCGGATCAGCCGAAGCACGTCGGGATCGGCATTGCGCACAGCGGCAGAATCGGCCTCGGAGGGCTCGGGCAGGTCGCCTTCACCCGTGGCCAAAAACAAATTGGATTCCAGGCCATGCTGCTTGTCGTACAGTTCGCGGTATCGCCCGTTCGCCGCGTACAGAAAAGCATGGGTTCCGCGCTCGACGATTTTTCCCGCTTCGACCACTAGAATCTGGTCGGCGCGGCGAATGGTCGAGAGGCGGTGCGCGATCACAAAAGTAGTGCGCCCGCGCATCAACTGCGCGAGGCCTTCCTGAATCAGCATTTCGGATTCGGAATCGAGGCTGGATGTCGCTTCATCGAGAATCAGGATGCGCGGATCGGCCAGAATCGCGCGCGCGATGGAAACGCGCTGGCGCTGCCCGCCGCTGAGTTTCACGCCGCGCTCGCCGATGATCGTGTCGTACTGTTCCGGAAAACGCTCGGCGAATTCATCGACGCGCGCGATGCGGCACGCGGCCAGAATTTCTTCCTCGCTCGCAAACGGCCGCGAAAACGCCACGTTCTCGCGGATCGAGCCGTCAAACAGAAACGACTCCTGCAGCACCACTCCCAGGCGCGTGCGGTAAGAATCCAGGCGCACGGTCGAAAGGTCCACTCCATCGACCAGCACGCGGCCCTCGGTCGGCACATGAAACGCGGCGATCAGTCCGATCATGGTGGACTTTCCCGATCCGGACGATCCCACCAGCGCCGTCACCGTGCCGGGCTGCGCGAGAAAACTTACGTCCTGCAGCACCGGCTTTCCCGGCTCGTAGGAGAAACTGACATGATCGAACGCGAGTTCCCCGGCAATGTCGGGCAGCGTGACCGTGCGCCGCGGGTCTTCATCCTCGGGACGCTCGTCGAGCACTTCGCGCGTGCGCTCCAGGCCCGCGATGGCCTCGGTAAGTTGCGTGCCGATGCCCACCACCTGAAACACCGGCGCCACCAGGAACGCAAGAAACGCCATGTAGCTGACATAGCCGCCGACGGTGAGAGTGCCGGCCTGAATTTCATGCGCGCCGATCAGCATGACCAGCGCCCCGGACACGCCCAGCAGCGCCGTGGTCGAGAAGCTCATCATGGACATCGTGGTCAGCGAGCGAAGAACGTTATCGAGCAGGCGGTGAACGCCCTGCGTGAATACATCGTGTTCGCGGGCCTCCGCGTGATAACCCTTCACCACGCGCACGCCGGAAAGCGATTCGGTAAGGCGTCCGCTGACTTCGGCGTTGATCTTCGACCGCTCGCGAAAAATCGGACGGATAGTTCCAAACGCCTTGCGCAGAGAAAGCATGGCGACCAGCAGCAGGGCAAACGCGACGCCCGTCATCACCGGACTGATCCGCAGCAGCAGCACGAGCGCGATGGTGGCCGTCAGCAGCCCGCCCAGAAACTCGACCAGGCCCGTGCCGATCAGATTCCGCACGCCCTCGACGTCGCTCATGATGCGCGAAACCAGCGCGCCGGTCTTGTTCGCATCGTAGTACGCCACCGGAAGCCGCCCGACATGCTCCTGCACCTTGCGCCGCAGTTCGGTAATCATGCGCTGCGCGGCTTTCGAGAGCAATTGCGTCAGCGCGTAGGACGTCACGCCCTGCACGAGCGTGGCCAGCAAAACGGCCGCCACCAGCGGCATCAGAAGTTTCGTCTGGTGCTTGGAAAACACGTTGTCAAATAAATATTTTTGCGACGCGGGAAGGATCAGTCCCGAAACGCGGTTGACGGCCATGAGCACCAAGCCCAATGCCAGCAGGCCGCGCCGCGGCTTCAGCAGCGCCCATACTTCGGGCAGTTGGTCCCACACCCGTGTGGGATTCGCCTTGCCGTCTTTCGGGGGAGAGAAATCGCGGCCTTCCCGCGAGCGCGGACTTCTCTCCGCGTGCCCGCCCATGCCGCGTTGCGTTCCGATGCCGCCGAATCCTCCGCCCATTCTCATGAGATGATCCATCTTATGGCATTTGATACATCTGCCGCTACTCTTGATGGTCAATGACCCTTGACAAAGGGAATCGGCGTTTGCTCTTATCGCTGGCGCGCGGACGGTTGATCGCCACGCGGAGAACATCAAAACAATGTCGAAACTTCGATTGTCGCTGGCATGCTGGAATTACGACCGCACGCGCGGGCTGCTCGAAGACCGCATTCCGATCGACGGAATTGATCTCACGTACATCAACATCCCGGTCGAGGAAACTTTTTTCCGGATGATCCGGCACCGCGAATTCGACGCGGCCGAAATGTCCCTGTCCTCCTACACCATGTCGATGTTTCGCGACCCCAGGCCGTTCGTCGCCATTCCCGTATTTCCTTCGCGCTCCTTCCGGCACTCCTGCATCTACGTGAATCGCGACAGCGGCATCCGGGAACCGAAGGATCTGATCGGAAAGCGCGTGGGAAATCCGGAATACCAGCTCACGGCGGGCGTGTGGATCCGCGGAATTTTGAGCGACGACTACCAGGTTCCGGTGTCCAGCGTCACCTATTTCCGCGGCGGCGAAGAGCAGCCCGGACGCACCGAAAAGCAAACGGTTTCCCTGCCGCCCGAAATCCGCCTCGAAGATATCGGCGAAACCAAGACTCTCAACCAAATGCTTCTCGACGGAGAAATCGACGCCATCTATTCTCCGCGCGCGCCCTCCGCTTTCACGAAGGGAAACGGAACCGTCCGCCGCTTGTTCGAGGACTACGAAACGGTGGAGCGCGAGTATTACCAGCGCACCAAAATTTTCCCCATCATGCACACGATCGTCATTCGCCGCGAAGTCTACGAACAGTATCCCTGGGTCGCGCAATCGCTCTACAAGGCTTTCGTCCTGGCGCAGCGCGAAGTGTATGAAGACCTGTTCGAGCCGGCGGCGCTCAAGATGATGCTCCCCTGGCAGATCCGCCATGCCGAGCAAACGCGCGACCTTATGGGCAAGGATTTCTGGCCCTACGGATTCGAGTCGAACGTGCATGGGCTGAGCACCTTTCTCCGATATTCCTTTGAGCAGGGCCTCTCCAAGCGCCTGCTGACGCCGCAGGAACTCTTTGTCCCGGAAGCCCTGGAGGCGTTTAAGATTTGAGATTTGAGATTTGAGATTTGAGATTTAAAATTTGAAGTTCTGCACAAAAAATTTGGGATGAGATTGCTCGGTTTGTAATTTCAAATTTTAAATTTGAGATTTTGCCGTCGCAAGGGTTCCCCCGGAAAGACAGTAGAGAAAGCGAGTCTGAATGGCCGAAAGCGGACAGCAAGGTTTGCTGCGTTGGTGGGCCCTGACCCGGGGAGACGTGGACGCCACAGTTGCGCAAGTAGGATTCAACGTGGCGCAAGACGATCATCCCCGCAATTCTCCTTCTTCCGGTCGGCATCTCCATGGGATTCAGCGTGGGACATTTGCTTCCGGGTTATGCTCTGGGTTTCGTGGCCGGTTCGTTCGCGTTGGCGGCTCTAGGGGTAGGCCTGGCGAAACGCGAAGGCCGCACCGACGTCACGGCTCACGTTTACATCAACAATGTACCGGGAATTATCGCGTACACGCTGGCGATCATGCTGCCCGTGTACCTGCAGACCCGCGATCAGGACCTGGCCTGGAGGATCGGGGCCGCGGCCGTCGTGTGGACGGGCGTGATCAAGCTGGCGGCCGCGCCGTTCGCCGGCGCCATTCGCCAATTCATTCCCAAGCCGGCCACGATGACCGTATTCGGCGCGGCCATGTACACGTATCTGGCGATGGTGCTGCTGCAGCGTATTTTCGACCAGCCGCTGGTGGGCATTGTCGCGCTCGCGATCATCGCGGTCGCGGGCCTGGCCAACGTGCCCGTCACCAGATGGAGGATTCCTCCATTTCTGCTCGCCTGGTTGGTGCCTCTCGCCATTGGATTGTCCATCGGCTACGTTCACCCGGCCTGGCTGGGAATTTCCCTGCAGCTTCCTTATGTCCGAACGCCGGGCCTGCTCCAGGCCATGAAACTCGCGATTCCCTTCCTGTCGGTGATTGCGCCCATGTCGATTTACCAGGTGTTGCAGGACATTGCCTCGGTGGAAGGAGCGAACGCGGTCGGGGATGATTACGACGTCCGGCTGATGGTGGCCGCCGACGGATTGGGAACTTTTGTGTGCGGCGCCGCGGGAAGCATCATTACCCCCGTGATCGCCGCGCTGCATCCGCCCTACAAAGCGATGGGCGCGCGCATCGGATTCTGTTTCTGGACCGCGATCATTTATCTGGCCGTGGTCGATGAGCGGGCTGACGCTGTACATCGCGCAACTTTTTCCCTGGGCGATCCTCGCGGCGATGATCGGCTACGTGGCGATCGGCGTGGGCCGGGCCACGCTGCATCGCGTGGAACAAAAATATTGGAACGCCATGCTGCTGGGATTGGTTTTGCCAACCGGAGCCGTGGTGGGATCGGCCGTGAGTTCCGCTCTGCCCGCGCTGAAGCTTTCCATCCAGAACCCTGAAGTCGTGGCCGCGCTGAATCGCTCGATCTATTGGTCCTCGCTGCAAGGCCTCGGCAACGGATTTCTGTTTCTGGTGCTGGTGGTCAGCGCGCTGATCACGGAAATGATCGACCGGAATTTCGGACGCGCCGCCGTCTGGTGCCTGATCGCCGCGGTTTTTTCCTGGTTCGGGCTGATGCACTCGCCCATCATGCGTTGGGGCGCGCAGCCCATGTACGCAGCGGGATGGCTGGCCGCCGCCTTCATCGTGTATTCAGCGCGCTGGTGGCGCGGCGACGTCTACGCGGGATAAAGTCTCTTTACACCTCGAAAATCCCCGCCTCCGTAGAAACGCTTCAGCAGTCTCCGATCGCGCATGTTGAATTCCGGACCGCCAGTGCTGTAGCCCGGGTCTTCAGACCCGGGGATTTTCCTTCGCGTGGCGAGAATTGCGCGTTAGCGGGCCCGGATTCTATAGCATCCTTAATCCACCAGAATCGGCATGCACAGCACCGGTTCCACATGGAAATCGAGCCGATTGATTTCCTGCAAGGCGCAGCCGAGTTGCGCGCTGCGGCAAGTCTCCAGCGTGATGATGAACGGAAGAGCGGAATGCGGATATCCCGGCCGCTGCAGAACCGCATCGATGCCGATGCCGTATCTGGAAAGCACGGTGGCCACGGCGGCGATGATCCCGGGCCGGTCCTTCACTACAAAGCGCAAATAGTAAGGCGCGGTAAATTCTCCGCTCACATCCTTGGGCGTTTCCACCTCCGGGACGTTGCTCTGCGGCGCTCCGCCGCTGCGCGCGATCGAATACAGATCGGAAACCACGGCCACGGCCGTGGGATCTCCTCCCGCACCGAATCCGGAAAACACCATTTGACCGGCGTATTGCCCGGTGGCCATCACCAGATTCTTGCTGCCCTCCACGTGCGCGACCAGCGAAGAGGCCGGCACCAGCGCGGGCCGCACAAACGCGCGCACGCTCAATCCGTCTTCCGTGTCCTTCCTCGCCAGGGAAATCTGGCGTATGGCGCAGTTCAATTCCCGCGCGTAGGCAAAGTCCACGGCTTCGACGGCGGAAATCGGCCAGCATGGAATCTGTTCGCTTTTCACGCGGGCGCGCAGCCCGGCTTGCGTCAGGATCACGAGCTTGGCGCGCGCGTCGTATCCCTCCACGTCGGCGGTCGGATCGGCCTCGGCAAAACCCAGCTCCTGCGCCTCTTTCAAGGCCGATTCGAAACTCGCTCCGGTCGACTCCATTTTTGTGAGGATGTAGTTGCAGGTTCCGTTCAGCACGCCCGCGATTTTGTACAGCCGGTCTCCAGCCAAACCTTCCTGGATTCCGATAATTGCGGGAATTCCCCCGGCAACCGACGCGCCGTATTCCAGGCGCCTGCCCGCTTCGCGCGCTAGATCCACCAGTTCGGGCCCGCTCTCGGCGATCAATTGTTTGTTCGCCGTGACCACGCATTTTCCCGCGCGCAGCGCCTCGCGAATCCAATCGCCTGCGGGCTTCACTCCTCCAGCCAGCTCCACGAAAATGTCCGCATCCGAGGAGAGCACTTCGTTGACGCTCTCGGTCCAGCGCACGCTCGACGGCACCCAATCGACTTTTTTCCGGCCCACGTTGCGATTGAAAATATGCGTCAGCTCGAAGCAGTCGTTCGCCTCCTGAAGCAGAAGTTTGACGACCGAGCGGCCAACCGTGCCAAAGCCGGCGATCGCGATCTTCAATTTCTTCTTGCGGACCAGCGGCTTCTTCGCCGGTGCGGGTTTGATCCGGGACTTGGGTTTCACAGGTTTCGCTTTTGCCGCCAATTCTTCACCTCGATGTAGATTGGGAACATATATCGCATTCCCTTCGACCGGCAAGGATTATAAGGTATTTTCATTGCCGACCAGAAAAGACGGATAAAATGATCAGGCGTTGCGACTTGCCGCGGAAGACTGGAATCTAAGTACGTATGGCGCAAATCAACCAGCGGCTCCCCGAAAACGTCGAGGGCGATTTTTATGTCGACTCCACGTGCATCGACTGCGACGCCTGCCGGCAGATCGCTCCGGCAACCTTTCGGGATCACGGCGGCCAGTCCATCGTTTACCGGCAACCTCGGAATCCGGGCGAGCAGCATCGCGCGTTCATGGCGCTGGTCGCATGTCCTACGGCGTCGATCGGCACGGTTTCGCATCGCAGCGCTCGCTCCGGAGTCGATGCGTTTCCCGTGCATGTGGTGGACGACGCCTATTATTGCGGGTTCAATTCGGAAGCCAGCTTTGGCGCGTGGGCTTACCTGATTGTGCGGCCGCCGGAGCGCGGCGGGAACGTGCTGGTCGATTCCCCTCGCTTTAACGCGCCGCTCGTGAAGCGCATCGAGGAGATGGGCGGCGTGAACCTGATGTTTCTCTCGCATCGTGACGATATTGCTGACCACGCCAAATTTGCCGGCACACTTTCATTGCCCGCGCATCATGCACGAAGGCGACGCCGCCACCGCTCGGGGTATCGAGCGCGTCATCACCGGAACCGATCCGCTGCGAATCGATGACGATCTCCTGCTGATACCCATGCCCGGCCACACGCGCGGCCATCAGGTGCTGCTGTACCGGGACAGCGTGCTATTTACCGGAGATCACCTGGCGTGGTCTCCCGAGCGGGAGACGCTCACGGCCTTCCGCGATGTCTGCTGGTATTCCTGGAAGGAGCAGACGCGCTCGATGGAAAAATTGCTCGCCTATCGTTTCGGATCGGTGCTGCCGGGGCACGGCCGCATTCATCTCGGCACGTCCGAGGAAATGCACGAGCACCTGGAGCGCTGCATCGCGCGGATGAAGCAACAATGAAATGGTCCGGACTTCGGCAGGACAGGATTCAGAGCCTGTGTGATCATTCAAATTTGATCAGGCCAGCGGCTGAAGCCGCATTCATTCTGCGTACTTTATGGCACGGCTGAAGCCGTGCCCCACAAAGATTTGCCCATTGTCACACAGGCTCTTCAGCCTGTCCTGCCAAATCGCGGAACGCGCAGCGGCGTGAAACAATTTTAAATTCATTGCGGGAAATTCAAACTACACGCGTTCGAGAAGCATCGCGATGCCCTGCCCCACGCCGATGCACATCGACGCCAGGGCGTAACGTCCCTTCATCCGCTGGATCTGGCGCGACGCCGTCAGAACCAGGCGAGCGCCGCTCATTCCCAGTGGATGCCCGAGGGCGATAGCGCCGCCGTTGGGATTCACTTTTTCGCTGTCGTCGGGCAATCCCAGTTCGCGCGTGACCGCCAGCGCCTGCGACGCAAACGCTTCATTCAATTCGAATACATCCACATTCGCCATCGTCAATTGGAACCGCGCCAGCAGCTTTCGCACCGCGAAAATCGGCCCGATACCCATGTAGTCGGGCTCAACGCCGGCGGTCGCCGAACCGAGCACTCTCGCAATCGGCTTCAAACCAAACCGCGCCGCCGCCTGCTCGGATGCCACGAACATGGCGCATGCGCCGTCGTTTATTCCGGAAGCGTTTCCAGCCGTCACCGTGCCGTTTTGTCGGAAAGGGGTCGGCAATTTGGCCAGCGCTTCGAGCGTCGTTTCCGGGCGAAGATGCTCGTCCTCGGAAACGGTTTTCACGGTTCCCTTCGGGCCGGGAATCGCCACGGGAGTGATTTCCTCCGCGAAGATTCCCGCTTCCCGCGCCCGTGCGGCTTTATGCTGCGATCGAAGAGCAAAGCAGTCCTGCGAGTTCCGGTCGACTTTGTATTTCTCCGCGACATTTTCGGCGGTTTCCGGCATGGAAGCCGTGCCGTAGAGTTTCACCATCAGCGGATTGGGAAAGCGCCAGCCGATGGTGGTGTCGTGGATTTCCGCGGCGCGTGAAAACGGGGTTGCGGCCTTGGGCATCACGAACGGAGCGCGGCTCATGCTCTCGACGCCGCCGGCAATGGCCAGCGAAATTTCATCCGCGAAGATGGCGCGCGCGGCCACGGCCACGGCTTCCATTCCGGAGCCGCATAGCCGGTTAACGGTCATGGCCGGAGACACTGCAGGGAATCCCGGCAAGCAACAGCGCCATGCGCGCGACGTTGCGATTGTCTTCCCCCGCCTGGTTCGCGCAGCCCAAGACCACTTCCTCGACCGACGACCAATCGCTCTTCTCGAATTTCTCCCGCAGCGCCGCAAGCGGCGCCGCAGCCAGATCATCCGTGCGCACCTGGGCAAGCGATCCCGCATAGCGCCCGATCGGCGTGCGAAATCCTTCGCAGATAAATGCGGAAGACACTTCGCCTAATTGGCTCCCTTGTCTGATGATTTAAAGAAAATCGCGCAAAACCCTGCCCGGTTATATAGCTCGCGGAAAAACGCAAAGCATTGTCATTCCGAGCCCGCTCCCGCGGGTGAGGAATCCCTCTTTTTTGAATTTAGAGCGAAGAGAGATTCCTCTGCAAAAAGCGCGCCTCGGAAAGACGCCATCTTGTGTTTTTCCGCACCCGGCTCATGCCGTGCGGTTCTGATTCTCTTTGGGCTCAAAACAAAGCCTACGCTTACGCCTCTGCCGCCGGAAAAATTATTTCGCGGCGTCCGGAGCGCCCTGGATCGACACCAATTCCACCTCGAAGATAAGCGTGGCATTTGGCCCGATGACGTTTCCGGCTCCGCGTTCGCCGTACGCGAGGCTTGCGGGAACGACAATTTGCCATTTGGACCCGACCGGCATGAGTTCCAGTGCTTCCTTAAACCCGGGGATGACGGTTTTGATCTCGAACGGCACGGGCTTGCCGGCCTCGCGCGGAACTGTCGAACTCAGTTCCATCCGAGAAATGTTCCCTTATAATTGCACAGGACCGTGTCGGTTTCCGCGGGCTTCTTGCCCTGGCCGGCCGTGATGACTTTGTATTCCACTCCGCTCGGAAGCGTCACCACGCCCTCTTTTTTCGCGTTCTCGGCCAGGAACGCATCGCCCTGTTTCTTGTTTTCCGCAGCCGCCGCCTCCATGGCCTGCATCTGTTTCTGCTTCATCTGCTCTCGAAGGTCGGTAATCACCGCCTGAATCTCGGCGTCGCTCATCAGGGACTTTCCGCCCGTGATGGCGTCCTTCAAACCCTGCGAAACAAGAGCGGGATCGACATCGAGTTCCTGAGCCTTCACGCCCTTCCCCATTTCCATTCCGATGGCGTAGCTCAATTTGTCTTTTTGTGTCTTGAGCGCCGCCGGGGCTTCCTGCGCGCTCGCGCTGCCGGCCCATATTCCAAACGCCAATACTACGATTGCTATCCGCTTCATCCGTCCTCCTGAAAGTGAACGACGAGCGTTGTCTTGGCGCTCATGTTCCTGGTAAACGGTACCTGATTAGGATCGTTCTTAGCAAGCAGGTGTCACGGGGATGGGAAACAACTGGGGTCCGGTGGAATCGCCGAAACCTAGGTCAGATCAAGAGCCATTTTGAGAGCCTGGTGGAGTTCGGCCAGCTTTTGCCGCGAGAGCGAACCCACGTAATCATTCAGGTCTGACTTGCGTATACTCACAAGATTGTCGCACATGATCCAACTCGGACGCTTGAGTCCTTCGCCGGGACCGACCGCGACCTGCGTCGATAGCCCTTCCCCGTTGCTGAAAATAGGGGCGCACACCACGCTGGAAAAGCGCGAATCAATCAGCGCCTGGCGGCTCACGATCGCAAAGATCCGATAACGCTTGGGATCGCCTCTGGGCTTGAAAACGCGATACAACTCTCCGCGCCTCATGAATCCTCTCCGCGGAATCGCCTACTCTTCCAATGCCTGGTAGGCCAGGACATCTTCCGCCTCCGCATTCAGCCGGTCGGCGGCGGCATTGATACGCTCCAAGTCGCGTGCATGAATCCGCTTGCGGGTTCGCTCCCGCAAGTAGATTCGGAGGACTCGCTCGATGAACGCCGAACGCGACACCTTCGAACCCGCCAGACGATCGACCTGGGCGAGGAGATCGGATGATAGTGTGATGGATGTCTTCTCTTTCATACTACTAATATACTACTCAAGCCGGGCCGAGGGCAAATGCCCCGCGATTTGTGCAGCGCCCCCCGGACGGCTCCAAAATGTGATATCATGATATCGTATATGGAGACCCCGATGGCCCAGTTGATCGTTCGCAATGTCGAGAACACAGTCAAAGCCCGCCTGAAGCGCCGTGCCAGCCGGCACGGGCACAGCATGGAGCAGGAAATTCGGGACATCCTCCGCGATGCCGTCAAAGAAGAAGAACTTTCCGCCGGCGGCCTGGGCTCTGGAATTGCTTCCCGGTTTCAAAAGGCCGGTCTTGAGATGGATATTCCCGAGTTGCGCGGTCAAACGATTAAGCCCGCTTCCTTCGACCGATGATCATTCTCGATACCAACGTCTTATCGGCTCTCATGCGCCGGGCCGCCGACCCGCGGGTGGTCGCATGGCTTGACAGACAGGCCCGGACATCGGTCTGGATCACTTCCGTGACAATTCTGGAAATTCAATTTGGCCTGCAAATCCTGCCGGCGGGCAGGCGGCGCTCCCTGCTCATGAACGCGTTTGACGAAGTCTTGGCGAATGAAATCGGGCAAAGGGTGGCTGGCTTCGATGCGGTCGCGGCGCAACATGCTGCCGGCCTCATGGCATCACGCCAGAAGAAAGGGCGCCCAGTCGACCTGCGCGACACGATGATTGCAGGGATCGCAATGGCCTGTCATGCCACGCTCGCGACACGGAACACGCAGCATTTTAAAGACCTCTCCATTCCCGTTGTCGACCCATGGACAAGCTGAATGCGCGGAGTGGACAGATTCGGCTAACGGCATCGCCCGCATGGGTCGATAGCCGTCCCAATCTCTCACCTCCCCGGCTGCATCCCTTGCGCCTCGTATACCGCAGCCGCATCGGGCGACGATAGAAATTCCAGCAGCGCCTTGGCGGCGGCAGGATCTTTCGCGTGGGTCGAGACGTATCCCACCAAACCCGTCGGCGTTGAAATTTCTCGCGGCAGGGGCCCTATCACATCGATGCCCGGATCGTGCATTTCGCTGAGGAAGGTCAGGCCGATTTCCAATTCTCCCCTGGCGACCAGCGCCATGGCTGCGGCGCCGCCCTGGGCAATCTTAATCTTTGGCTGGAGTTGTTCGGCGATGCCCAGCTTCTTGAGGGTCTCGTTGAAGCTGACCCCGGCCGCAGCGCCGGTTGCCGCGTCCGGATAGGTGATCGACTTCGCCGCGAGCAGCAACTTTTTCACCGCTTCCGGCGTCGAGATATCGGGCCTGGGCGCGCCCTTGCGCACGGCAAGGCCCACGGCAACGCTCGCCAGCGGAGTCTCGCTGCCGGCGACAACATTGCCCGAATCAATCACTTCCGCCAGCGGCGGCTGCACCACCGGCACATCAAACGCATCTCCCTCGATGACCTGCTTCTTGGTTCCCAGGCCCGAACCAAAAGTCGCCTTAACCTTGTAGCCCGTCTTGCTCTCGAACGCGGGGATGAGTTTATCGAGCGGCGCCCTGGCTCCGCCGGGAGCGATCAGAGTGATCTCGGTCTGCGCCTGGGCGCAATTCGAATGGCTCAGCAACAGAGCTGCGGCAACGCCAAAAGCTAGCAGATATTTTTTCATGGCTTCTTCTCCCGATCAGCCGGGTAATCAGAATGCCAGCCGGGCCGCTGTCCTGGGCCGGCATTTCCCGCGCCGCTGGCGCAACCATGTGGCCATGCTTTCAAGCGGAGAAAACTGCCACACAGCGATTGGTGAAACTACCTTCAGCAAAAATCCCCGTACGACTCTTCGCTTGCGCGAAGAATCTAGCGCCCATAAACAAGCACGCGGAAATTTCCGGGCTTGGCTGTCGCCAGCGGATGGGGCTGCTTTTCCGTGGGAGCAGCCGGCGGATTAAAGTCCGACGTGCTCAGAAAAACCCTGTGCGTCTTGGGATCGACCTGGCACGTCTTGGCTCCGTATTCAGTCTTGACTGTCTCGACCTCGCTGAGTTTTTCGGGAGAATCTTCGTGAAAAATATGCAACATGCCTTCGCGCGTGGAGACGAACAGCAGGCCCGTGGAAGGTTCAAAGGCGTTCGCATCCACTCCGGCGGAAATCGGATACGACTGGATCACTTTTCCCGTGTCCGCATCCATCATGACGACGAACTGGGGACCGCGTCCCGCAGAAAACAGGCGCCGGGTCTTTTGATCCATCGCCATGGAAGTCGGCGCTCCTGCCGGAGCGGTCGGCCAGCGCGCCTTGATCGTGTTCGTGCGCGCATCTATGGCCACGATATCGTTTTTTTCAGGATTGTTGTCGTAGAGCATCCCTTTGCCATCGACGGCCGGGAATTCAACCTTCCCGATCAAATCGATATTCGTGATCACGACTTGTTTTGCAGGATCGATCACCGTTGAGTTGTGACTATCGCCATTAAAGGTAAAGACGTGCCCGGTCACCGGTTCATAGATGATGGCGTCCGTGTCCTCCTGACCGGTGTCCACGTGGCCGGTGACCTTCAGGGTTTTCAGATCGAAAATGACCACCTGCTGAACCGTGGCCCCGGGCCGCGAGTCGCCATCCGTGATGAACCCCTTGCCCAGTTTGGGCGCGAGGACAATGCCGTGGCTGCGGTGCAAGCCTTCGATTTTTCCCGCCACGGAATAATCGTCGGCATTGAGGACCACGACTTCCGTGCCGTGCGATACGTACACGCGGCGCGCCGTGGGATCGATAGTAATGTAGTCATAATATTCGGCGCCGCCGGGCGCCGGCGGCAGCGAGATCGTCTTGATGAGGTGATATCCCCCCTCCGCCGGATTCGGTGAAGCGCCTGCACCCTGCGCAAAACCCGCACTCAGAAAGGCAAGGCACGCACCTAACGCAAATCGGCCAAACACGGAAATCTTCATGAATTTTCTCCTTTTAGAGAGTCTACTACCGAGACCGCAAGCACGAAAGAAAAGTCGCCGCGGAAGCCGCCGCGCGGCGCGTCCAGTGTTCCTCGGTTCTCCGACATCAACTTCTCAGGAAAAAATGGATTGAGGCACGAGAGAATCCGACATTTTCATTGCGCCATTCTATCACGGAGCGGCCCCGCGCTCCCCGATTCGCATCCAAATATGCGGCAAAGATTGGTCATTCCTGACAGGCATGCTGATCGAAACCGGAGTGACCATAGTTTCCCCGCCAGGCTCGTGGAAATCGCAATTTTATGGCACAGTAGAGCGCGATGGACGACTCCGGGAATTCCACACGCGCCGGGCGCGTGGCTTTTACCTATCCTGATTTTTCTCTCTACCAGTTGGCGCGCTTTTTCATAGTAGCCGGACTCGAGATGCAATCGGTCGCGGTTGGCTGGCAAATTTACGAGATCACCAAGCGCCCGCTCGATTTGGGACTGGTAGGGCTGGCGCAATTTTCCCCCGGGATATTGTTGTTCCTGGTCTCGGGCCATGCGGCGGACCGGTTCAACCGGTGCAAACTCCTGATCGCTTGCTATGCCGGGTTTGCCACGTGCTCCGGCTTGCTGCTGCTCACCGCGCTGCGGGCATCGCAATCCGTTCTTCCCATTTATATCGTGGTCATCCTGCTCGGCGTCGTTCGCGCGTTCAACAACCCCGTGAGCCGAGCCATGCTGCCGCAGATCATCCCCGAGGAACATTTGCAGAATGCCTTCGCCTGGAACAGTTCCGTGAACCAGGGCGCGACGATTCTGGGACCGTCGCTCGGCGGCTTGATTTACGCCGTCGCCAACGGCCCTACGGCCGTCTATGCGGGCTCGATGCTGGCCGCGATGGGCGCGGTTTTCCTGATGTCGCAGGTCAAGCTGCGTTCCAAGGCCCGGCCGAGGGAGCCGCTCAGCCTGAAATCCGTGCTGGCGGGGCTCCGCTATATCAGGGAAAAGAAAATCATCCTGGGTTCGATTTCGCTGGACCTTTTCGCGGTGCTGCTCGGCGGCGCGGTGGCGCTGCTGCCGGTCTTCGCAAGTGAAATTCTGCGGACTGGACCCTGGGGCCTGGGCCTGTTGCGTGCGGCTCCCGCGATCGGCGCGGGCAGCATGGCGCTGCTGCTGGCGCACCGGCCATTCCGCCGGCGCGCCGGCGTGACCATGCTGTGGTGCGTCGCGGGCTTCGGGGCCTTCACGATTCTGTTCGGCATTTCTCGAAGTTTGGTTCTATCCATGGTGGCGCTCATGCTGGTCGGGTCCATGGACATGGTCAGCGTCGTGGTTCGCGCCATGCTCGTACAACTGGCCACGCCGGATGAGATGCGCGGCCGCGTGAGCGCCGTGGAAATGATGTTCGTCGGCGCTTCCAACGAAATCGGACAATTCGAATCCGGCCTGACGGCGCAATGGCTCGGCGCCGTTCCGGCCGTGATCCTGGGTGGCATCGGGACGCTGATCGTGACCGGATTGTGGGCCTGGAATTTTCCGGAATTGCGCCGCGTCGAGGAGTTTACTTCCGTCAAAAATTAATTTGCGATTCGGAGGCGGTTTTAGTGGCACAGCCACTCCTGGCTGTGCGGTTTTGTGGGCCACGCGTACACCGCCGGCTTAATTTAAATTTGCAAAATTCGCACGGGCAAGAGTGCTTGTCCTACTTGGATGGCGAAGCCACCACCGCGGCCATTTTCCGAATCATCCCGTCGGGCTTGCTCAACACATATAATTCTCCGTCGCCGCCCACGGCGATCCGCACATCCGCGCGCCCGCCGCCGTAGGGAACGCCTTCAGGATCGGTCTTTGGCTGCGTGTGCTCCGGGTCGCGCCAGCCGGTGGTTGCCGCGGCCCCTCCGGGCAGCACATGGTCCTGCGCGGGAATTCCTCCCTTGTGCGCGTAGGCCTCGGCTACCACGTCGAACATCCGGCGCTTCACCGCAACCTGGCTGGAAGTGTCGTAAGGGCTCTTGAACACGATTTGCAGTTCGTGAATCGGCGCCTGGTGGTTGCGCTGTCCGTGCGTGGCAATCATCTCCGCCAAATCCACGTAAAAGATGCGGCCCGTCGTCATATCGTTAAAAATATATTTTCCGCGGAGCTGCGGCATCAGTCTGCCTCGGTAGACGAAGCCGCTGCCGATCGAATCGCCGTCCTGATGGCTGTAGACGGCGGCTGGATAAACGGGAACGACCGGCTCATCGATGCCGTCCACGTGCAGCAGGTCTCTCTCGGGGAACGCCACCGGCGGACTCATCAGGCTGCCGGTCTTGCCGGCGCTGTCCACGAACAACTGCTCGTTCCCTTCCCGCTCCGAATAGCCGTAGTTGGCGCCTTTGGAGACGATATTCACCTCTTCCCAGTAGTGCAGGCCGATATCGTTTACAAGCATGGTTTTCGTCGGGACATCCCACGTCATGCGGGCCGGATTCCGCAAACCATAGGCATAGATTTCGCCGCGAGCGCCGTTCACTTTTACAAACGGATTCGGATCCGAGCCGGTGGATGGAATGCGGTAACGCCCGTTGGAACCGAGCGTATCTTTCGGGCGCAAATTAATATCCGGGGTGATCCGCAAAATTTTGCCGAGCAAAGTATTGAGCTGCTGGGGAAGGGTGTGCCCTGGGCCCGGGGTTTCACCCTGAGCGCCGTCGCCCACGGAAATGTACAGGTTGCCGTAATCGGCGCGCCCGGGCCGCGCCAAGGGATTAAAAACCAAATCGGCCATGGGATGGTTGCGGTCAAATCCCACTCGCAAAAGTTCCCGCGCGGTTCCCTCGAACGTGGCATTGCGAATGTTGGTGTCGGTCCATTCCACGAGCACCGATTCCAGATGGTACGGCCCAGCAGGCGGAATCAGTGTGGGAGTGGTGGCGTATCCATTCAAATTCAGTGACGGCAGGTGCGCGTTCGTTGGGGTTGCGGACCCTTCCATGTCCGGCTTTTCCACATGCACGGTATAAAATTTGCCGTTTTTTGCGTAGCCGGGATCGAAGGCGATGGAAACGATGCCGGCCGTGTTGCCGGTGTCGGATTCAAACTTCGGAAAAACTTCGGCAAAACGAATGTACGGAGTGAACTTCTTCGTGGCTTTGTCCAGGATGTAGAGCGTCCCGCTTTGATCGTTGACGAAGAATCGCGAAGCCGCCAGGGGAGCGTCCGCCGGCTCGGAGCGCATGGAAGTCACGCGGCCCAGTTGACTCTTGAAATCAATTTCCGTCGAGTCCTTCCCCCCGTGAGTCGGGCTCGACAGCGGCGGGCTCGCATAATCCTCCAGCAAGACCGACGTTCCGTCCTTGCTGACTTGAGATTTCGAGGGGTATTGCGCGAATACAACCGGTACGCTCGCCAGGCAGCCCAGCAGAACGAGTCCGATCCGAAACCTTCCGCGCCACTCGCCAATTACATGCGCCCAAGACATTGGCCATACCTCCCATTTTCATTTATAAAATTCCCGGAAGTTTTTCGGTTCAAGAAAATTCCATTGGCCGGCACGTGTGAAGCCTGAGGCCCTTTTCCCGGAACTCTTCGGAAATCATCTGAAAGACATCATTGAGTTCTTCCAATGCCTGCTTGCGGCTGGGCATCAGCGCGTAGCAGCCGGAAATAGCGGGAATTTCCGCCACCCAGGAGCCATCCTCTTGCCGGTAAAACACGATTTTGTAGTTTTTCAGGCTCATCTGGCATCGTAACTTTTCGATGAGTTTAACACTTATAGGCCGCCCGAACATACGCTTCAGGACATCGGATTGGGGCGGTATGTCATGGGGGCTATTTCTTTTCGAGTTCTTCGATGAGCGCGGGAACGATTTCAAAAAGGTCGGCGACAATGCCGTAGTCGGCGACTTCGAAAATCGGCGCGTTCTGGTCCTTGTTGATGGCCACGATCGTGTGCGAGCCCTTCATGCCGACGACGTGCTGAATCGCGCCGCTGATTCCCAGGGCCAGATAAAGTTTGGGCGCGACGGTTTGGCCGGAACTCCCGATCTGGCGGTCCAGGGGCAGCCACCCTTCGTCGCAAATGGGGCGCGAAGCGGAAACTTCCCCGCCCAGCAGGCGCGCCAATTTTTCCGCCATCGGAATATTTTCCGGCGCCTTGATTCCCCTGCCCACGGACACGAGGATGGGCGCTTGCGTGAGGTCCACCGCTTGCTTGGCTTCGCGAAAAAGTTCCAGCGGCTTGGTGCGAATCTGTTCCGGCTTGATATTCGACGGCCACGGGCGTGATCAGGCGGCTTTCGCGGACGTGCCTTGCGCGACCAGGTCCGCGCGAAACGCGCCGGCCTGAAACGTCGCGAACCATGGCGCGGCGCCATCGAACACTACGTCCGCGGCGGTTTTTCCCTGGAACATCTGGCGAACAAAAATCAGCTTGCCGTTTTCCTGGCGATAGCCGATCGAGTCGCCGATCATGCCTTTGCCGAGCGATGCGGCCAGCATCGGAGCAAAGTCGCGCACCTGATAGGTATGCGGCAGCAGGACCAGGTCGGGCTTCGCCTGAGCGATGGCCTGCTGCAAAGCGATGGTGTAGCCGTCCGGAGTGTACGCGGCGAGCAGATCGTGCTCGACCAGCAAAACTTCATCGAGCCGGATTGCGGCGAGTTCCGCGGCCAGCGCCGCGACGCCCTTGCCGATGACCACGGCGGACAACCGGCCCTTGGTTTCCGCGGCAATCTGCTGCGCCGCGGCCAGCGTCTCAAAACTGGTTTTGTTCCACTGCCCTTCGCGCTGTTCGGTGATCAGGAGAATGTTCATTGTCATATGGAAACTCCGGTCACAGGACCCGCGCTTCGTGCCGCAATTTTTCGATCAGTTTCGCGGCGGTTTCTTTTGGCGTCCCGGTCAGAAACTCGGTCTTCTTGGTTTTCACCGGCACGTAGATGCGCTCGATGTGCTGCGTCGACTCGATGAGCCACGCCGAGCGATTCGCGCGCGATGGTCGCGATTTCTTTTTTCTTCGCGGCCATGATGCCCTTGAGCGTCGCGTAGCGCACCTTGTTGATGCCGGACTGAATGGTGAGCACGGCCGGGAGAGGAAGCTCGACCCACTGGAACCATCCGGCTTCGAGTTCGCGCTTCACGCGCAAGCGTTCGCCCTGGACGTCAATCTGCATGATGATCGTCGCGTGCGGCAGGCCCAGGCATTGCGGCCAGCAGCACGCCCGTCTGGCCGAATCCCTGATCGTCGCTCTGCAATCCGGTCAGGATCAAGTCCGGCTTCTCGCGCTCGATCGCCGCCGCCAGCGATTTCGCCGCTCCCAGTGGATCGAGCGCGTACGCCTTGTCGTCGGCCACGTGAATCCCGCGGTCGGCGCCCTTGGCCAGCGCTTCCTTGATGGTCTGCTTCACGCGCTCCGGGCCCATCGAAACGGCGACGACTTCCCCGGAATGTTTTTCCTTCAGCCGCAGGGCTTCCTCGAGCGCGTAGCTGTCCGGCTCGTTCATCTCGAATCCAATATCGGTTTCGCGGATCCAGGCGCCATCGGTAATCGCAAGGGGAGCGTCTTTGGCGGGCACTTGCTTGATGCAGACGACAATCTTCATGCGTGCCTCACATGTGCAGCGAAAAATCTAGCGGGACGCCCAGCGCTTGAAGAGCAGCGCGGCGTTGGTGCCGCCGAATCCAAACGAGTTCGAAAGCGCGTATTCGACTTCGGCATGGCGCATATGATTGGGCACGTAGTCGAGATCGCACTCCGGGTCCGGCGTTTCCTGATTGATCGTGGGCGGCAAGACCTGGTCGCGCAGCGCCAGCACGCTGATGCCGGCTTCGAGGCCGCCCGCGCCGCCGAGCAGGTGTCCGGTCATGGATTTGGTCGAGCTGACGGCAACCTTTTTGGCGTTTTCGCCAAACACGCGTTTCATGGCCTTGGTTTCGATGGCGTCGCCCAGCGGCGTCGAAGTGCCATGGGCGTTGACGTATCCGATTTGTTGCGGCTCGATTTTGGCGTCGCGGATCGCCGCGCGCATGACGCGATAGGCGCCGTCGCCGTTCGCTTCCGGAGCCGTAATGTGGTGCGCGTCTCCCGACATCCCGTAGCCCGCGACTTCGGCCAGAATCGGCGCTCCGCGCCGCTCGGCATATTCCAGCGACTCGAGCACCAGAATGCCCGCGCCCTCGCCCATGACGAAGCCGTCGCGGTCGGCGTCAAACGGGCGGCTGGCGCGTTCCGGCTCATTATTGCGCGTGGAAAGCGCCTTCATCGCGGCGAAGCCGCCCACGCCCATCGGCGTGATGGCCGCTTCCGATCCGCCGCAGATCATCACTTCCGCGTAGCCGTGCTGGATCAGGCGGAAGGAATCGCCCACCGCGTGCGCCGACGCCGAGCAAGCCGTGGCCGTCGCCGAATTCGGCCCCTTCGCTCCGTACCGGATGGAAATATGCCCGGAAGCCAGATTGATGATCGCCGCGGGAATGAAAAACGGGGAGATGCGTCCGGGACCGCCTTGCAGGAGTTTCGAGTGTTCGCGTTCGATGACGTCGAATCCGCCGATTCCGCTTCCCACGTACACGCCGGTCGATTCCGCGATGTCCGGCGTGACCGTCAACTCCGCCATGCGCACGGCAAAATCGGTTGCCGCCAGGGCCAGCTGGATGAACCGCGCGATTTTCTTGAGTTCCTTTTTTTCGGCCCAGTGGAGAGGATCGAAATCGCGGACTTCGCCGGCAATCGTGCAATCAAATCCGGTCGTGTCGAACTGCGTAATCGTGCGGATGCCGCTCTTTCCGGCCTGGATGTTCTTCCATACGCCATCCGTGCCGATTCCCAATCCGCAGACTAGCCCGACACCCGTTACGACAACCCGGCGGCTCACGTTATCGACTCTCTCCTGTTGAATTTGCGGCGGCCGGCGAGCTACTTCTTGGCCGAAGCGTGCTTTTGGATGTATTCGACGGCGTCCTTCACCGTGGCGATCTTTTCGGCGTCCTCGTCGGGAATTTCGATGCCGAAGGCTTCTTCGAAGGCCATCACCAATTCCACCGTATCCAGCGAGTCCGCACCCAGATCGTCCACGAAGGAAGCAGTGGAAGTCACTTCGCCTTCATCCACTCCGAGTTGCTCGACAATAATCTGCTTTACGCGTTCTTCGACACTGGCCATCTTGTTATGCCTCCGCTAGGCGCTATGCGCCGCTTCCTGTAGCTTGTTCCTAGAATCCATTCAAGGCTGCGACTGCCCGTCACGGCGGACATCCTGCGCCCGTTCGTGCGCCGAATTTAAGCCCCGGATATTCTATGTACGGGCTTGCCTCAGGTCAACTTAACTCTGAATCCGTTCGTGAATTAGTTTCGTCCACGAACAAAACTAAAGGCCGCCCGCGCAAAAAGCGGCCGACCGCCGCAAAAGCAATCCGCGCGTTCGCGGCTATCCCATCCGCAATCCGCCGTTCACGTCCAGCACCGCGCCGGTGATGTAGCCGGCTTCCTCGCTGGCCAGGAACACAATGGCCGCGGCGATTTCCGCGTCGGTTCCCATGCGCCCGAGGGGAACCCTCGCGAGCAACGCATCCTTCACACTCTGCGGCAACGGATCGGTCATGGGCGAAACCACGAAACCCGGCGCAACCGCATTCACGGTGATGTTGCGCGACGCCACTTCCACGGCCAGCGCGCGTGTCAGGCCGATGAGGCCCGCCTTGGCGGAAACGTAATTCACCTGCCCTGCATTTCCCGTCTCGGCGACTACGGAAGTCACGTTGATGATTCGCCCGTACCGCGCGCGCATCATCACCGACAAGCGCCTGCTGCGCGCACAAGTGCGCGCCCGTCAAATTCGTGCGCAGCACGGCTTCCCAGTCCTCGGCCTTCATGCGCACGGCCAGGCCGTCGCGCGCGATCGCGGCGTTGTTTACCAGGATGTCGAGCTTCCCGAATTTTTCGATGCTCTGGCGGAATCCGGACTTCACTTGCTCGCCGTCGGCCACGTCCATGGCCACGGCCAGCGCTTCGCCGCCCGCGGCGGCGATTTCCGCGACCACGCCCGCCAGCTTTTCCGTATTGCGCGCGGCAGCCGCCACGCGCGCGCCCGCCCGGGCCAAGGCCAGCGCCGTGGCGCGCCCGATTCCCTGCGATGCGCCGGTGACCAGCGCCACTCGATCTTTCAAGCTGAACATGGTGAATTTGGTGGCACAGGCTTCAGCCTGTGCGATTTTGATTTTCTTAAGTCTGAAAAAGCGCACAGGCTGAAGCCTGTGCCACTCTACGCTTCCGCGGATTCCGACTGCGCCTGCGCCAGCTTTTCCAGCGTCGAATGCAAGGACTTTTCATCCTCGACGTTGAACACGTGCACGGACCGGTCAATTTGCCGCAGAAGTCCGGTGAGCACGCGGCCAGGCCCCACTTCGACAAACGTGTTGACGCCCTGTTCGACGAGTTCGCGCACCGACTCTTCCCAGCGCACCGGCAAAGTCACCTGCCGGATCAGCGATTCCCGCGCCTCATCGCCGCTGGAAATGAGTTCCGCGTCGGCATTGGTCACCAGGGGCACGCGCAATGGACGAAATGTGACCGCTTTCAGATCGGACGCCAGACGCTCGGCCGCCGGGGCCATCAGCGCGCTATGAAATGGAGCGGAAACCGCCAGCATTACGGCGCGCTTGGCGCCTCCGGCCGAAGCCATTTCCACGGCGCGCTTCACGGCCTCGGCGTGCCCGGAAATCACGGTTTGCTCCGGAGAATTCAGATTTGCGGGCGACACCACTTGGCCGTTGGTCGCCTTGCGGCAGATTTCGGTGACCTGCGCGGGGGCCAATCCCAGTATGGCCGCCATCGCGCCAACGCCTTCGGGCACTGCCGTTTGCATGTATTCGCCGCGGCGGCGCACCAGGCGCACCGCGTCCGCGAATTCCAGGGACCCCGCGGCCACCAGCGCGGAATATTCGCCCAGGCTGTGCCCGGCGACAAAATCGGGCCGCACTCCCTTTTCCGCAAGAACCCGGTAGGCCGCGACCGAAACGGTCACAATCGCGGGCTGCGTGTTCGCCGTGAGCTTCAGCGCCTCTTCGCTGCCGCTGAAGCAAAGCTCGGAAAGCGAAAAGCCCAGGACCTTATCCGCCTCGTCAAACACACTTCGGGCTGCCGGGTACCTATCGGCCAGTTCCTTGCCCATGCCCGGGTACTGTGAAGCCTGTCCCGGAAACAAAAACGCTAATTTTCCCATTGAATTTGCCGCCGTTTCGCCGTTCAGGCTTCCACGGGGACTGGAAGCGCGGAAATCTCTTGCTCGATTTTTTCGTTGACCCCGCCCCGAACCATTTCGGCCGCCACGCGCACGGCGTTCCGGATCGCCAGGGCGTTCGAACTTCCGTGCCCGATTATAGCCACGCCTTTTACACCCAGCAATGGCGCGCCGCCGTATTCCGAGTAGTCGATCTTCTTTCGAAAACTCTTAAAGGCCTTGCGGGAAAGCACGTATCCCACCTGAGAGCTCAATGTGCTCTGCAAGGCTTCCTTCAACATCCCTGCAATATGCTGCGCGACGCCCTCGCTGATCTTCAGGGCGATATTGCCGATAAAGCCGTCGCAAACGATGACGTCCACCGAGCCGTTGAAAATGTCGCGCCCCTCGACATTGCCGGTGAAATTCAGCGGGGACAATTTCAGGCGGCTGTAGGCCTCGCGCGTCAATTCGTTGCCCTTTGATTCTTCCTCGCCGATCGACAGCAGGGCCACTTTCGGACGCCGCGTCCCGAAGATTGCCCGGTAATAGATTTCGCCCATCACGGCAAACTGCACCAGATGCGCGGGCTTGGAATCGACGTTCGCTCCGACGTCCAGCAATACGGCCGTCCCGCCGGTCGACGTCGGAAAGGGAGCCGCCAGCGCAGGGCGTTCCACCGAATGCAGCAGGCCCAGCCCAAACCGCGCCACCGCCATGACGGCGCCGGTATTGCCCGCGCTCATGAAAGCATCGGCTTGCCCGGCGCGGACCAGTTTCGCGGCCACGTGAGCCGAACTGTCCTTCTTCTTGCGGAAGGCGTGCGAGGGCGAGTCATCCATGGTGATCACTTCGCTCGCCGGCACGATTTCAATGGGCAACCCGCGATGCGTATGCTTGGCCAGTTCTTTTTTCAGCTCGGGCGCAAGACCCACCAGAAGGATGCGCACGCCAAGTTCGCGAGCAGCCGCAATGGCGCCCTCGACCTCAGGACGCGGCGCATTGTCTCCTCCCATTGCGTCTACCGCTACGGTTATCATTAAGACTCCGGTGGGAATGTGTGCGGACTGCCTTAAATTCTCAGGCTAGGCCCCGGTGTCCACTACTTCCCGGCCCTTATAATAACCACATTGCGGGCAAGCCTGGTGCGGCTGTTTCATTTCATGACAGTTGGGGCACTTGGCAAGGGCTGGCGGGACCAAAAAGTCGTGCGCGCGCCTCTTATTCTTTCGGGCATGTGAATGTCGTCGCTTTGGATTAGGCATACAAACTCCTTCTATATTTCGGTTCAGGCGGGCTCAAAGTAGAGCCCGCACCCGCCCGTATGGGAAAGTGCATTCTATGGTGTTTCCGCCGGGAATTCTATTGCTTTTTGAACCAGTCCTGCTTCAGGCGAGCCAGGGGCGCCATGCGTGAGTCTCCGATATGGCTTTCGCAGCGGCATTCCTCGTTATTCAAATTCACTCCACATTGCGGGCAAAGTCCCCGGCAGTCGCTCCGGCAAATCGCCTTCATCGGCAGCGCCAGAAGGACCTGCTCGGCCAGGACATCGGCCAGAAACATTCCTTCACCCTCGAAAAACGCGATTTCGGTGTCATCGAGCTTGAGGCGTTCCTCTTCTTCCTTGGTCATGGAGGCCAGCGGCCGGTAAAACAGGTCAAAATCGCGGGCGACGTCCTCATGCACTGGCTCCAGGCACCGCGCGCACACCATCTCCAGCCGCGTGTGCAACTCCCCGGTGACGCGGATCTGCCCTTCGATCAGTTCGGCGGTCGCCCGCACCTCGAGAGGCTCCACCTGCCGGAAATCGCCGGTATGGTAGTCGACCGTTCCGGGAGCATAGCTCTTCCGGATACGGATCTTGCGGACCGCGAGTTCTTTGACGTCTAGAAACATTGGTTTGCGCCGTTCGGGCGAAAGACCCTGACCCTTTCGCTGGCTTCCATTATAGGTGGCACCCCAGTGATGTCAAGGAAGCTGCCACAGGGTTCCTTTGGACTGAAGCGAAACAGGCACTTCCGCCTTGTTGTTCATTCTTGGTCGAGTAAGACAGGCTTCAACTGATCAAGTTTTGCTTTTTTATGGCATCGCAGCAAACCAGACGTGTTGAAGCCTTCTCAGTCCGCAGACCGCGCGGAGCCCGTCCCCAGCAAATCTGCATACCGCTGGAGCAAATAGTGATCGGTCATGCCCGCGATGTAATCGCAGACGATCCGGTAAGGGGGATTGTGCTGCGCGAACTCGGTATAGGACTTCGGCATCGCTTCCGGATGCTCGAGGTAATAGGCGAACAACTGGGCGAGGGAGTCCACCGACCGCTCGCGGTCGATCACGATGGACGGGTGATTGTAGAGACGCGCGAGGAGGAATCTCTTGAGGGCCGCATTTGCCGTCGCGACGTCCGGGCTGAATCCCGCAATGCGTTTTGGCAAACGCCGAATATCCTCGACGCTCCGCGCACCTGAAGCCGCAGCCTGCGCTCGCGTATTTACAATCAGATCGGTCGCCAGGCGGTCCAGCATGCGCTTGAGGGCCTCATTGAATTTCAATTTGTCGCGGCCCTGGGGGTGCGCTCGCTCCACGTCCATGTAGAATTCGGCAAACAGGGGCACGCTCGTGCAAATCATTTCGATATCGAGAAGTTTCGATTCAAAGCCATCGTCCAGATCGGCGCTGTTGTACGCAATCTCGTCCACGAAATCGATGAGCTGCGATTCGAGCGGAGGGCGCTGGTCGAGAAGGTATTCCGCGAGCTCGGGAAATCGCGCCGCATCATAATCGCGCGAATGCTTGACGATTCCTTCTCGAACTTCGAAGGTCAGATTCAATCCCGTGAAATCGAGATAGCGCTGCTCGAACTCTTCGACGATGCGCAGCGCCTGCAGGTTGTGATTGAATCGGCCGCCGTGCGGGCGCAGCAACTCGTCGAGTTTTCGTTCGCCCGCGTGCCCAAAAGGAGGGTGACCGATGTCATGGACCAGGGCCAGGGCTTCGGCAAGATCGGTGTTGAGCCCCAGCGCTCCCGCCACGGTGCGCGCGATCTGCGCGACCTCCAGCGTGTGCGTAAGCCGGTTGCGAAAGTGATCGGAATAACGCGTGGTGAAGACCTGCGTCTTCGCTTCGAGGCGGCGAAAGGCCCGCGAGTGAATCACGCGGTCGCGATCGCGCGCGTACGCATTGCGGTAGGGATGCAGAGGTTCGGGGTAACGCCGGCCGCGCGTATCGGCCACATCCATGGCATAGGAAGCAGGGGCCATGGCTCAATTCTATGCTACACCGTCGATGATGCCAAACGATTGCGCCGGCTGTTCGCGGAAAGATTTTTTATCTCCCGCTAGTGTATATTAAGTAGCAACCAGGGCATTCCGGCAGCGGAACTCCAGTAGCTGATTTGCGAGGTGTCAACATGAAACGCGGGCTAATCGTCCTGTTCGCTTCCCTACTATGCGCCTCTGGCCTTTCGCGCCCGCTTTCCGCCCACCATTCCAGCGCATCCTACGACCTAGAACACCAGATCTCCTTGAAGGGCACGGTCACTAATATTGAGTGGACCAATCCCCACGTGTTTATTTATCTCGATGTAAAAAACGATGACGGCAGCGTCGAGCCCTGGCGCATCGAGGGCAACAGCCCCAACATGCTGTCCCGGGCGGGCTGGAAGAAAGAGATGCTGAATGTGGGCGATGCGGTCACGGTGAGCGGCTCACCCGCCAAGAATAAAACGAAGGTCATGCGCCTGGTGAGCATCACGATGGCAAACGGCCAAAAGTTCGACGGGCAGGGTTTTAAATAATCAAAGTTCCAAATGCGAAGCGCGGCGGGAGGGGTTCAGGGTGCGAAATCTTTCGATCGGTTGGGTTCTTGCTTTGGCGTCGTTCGCCTTGCCGGTTGGCTTTTTCGCCCAGACGGCGGCGCCCCAGGGAAACGCCAAATCCCAAGCTGCCCCTGCCGTCCCGGATTTCTCCGGTGTCTGGTTTGTCGAGAAATATTCCAGGACCATCCTTCCCAAAGAGGATCCTCCCTTGCTGCCCTCGGCCGAAAAATTGTTCCAGCAGCGGGTCTACGACAATTCGCACCACGATCCCGACCAGAGCGTGGACCCCACCGAGAAATGCATTCCTCCCGGCGTCCCGCGGACCATGCTGCAGCCATTTCCCTGGGAGATCGTTCAGGCGCCGGGCCGCATCGTCATTATTTATGAGTATCAAGCCATCCCCCGCCAGATTTTTATGGATGGCCGAGGACACCCGAGCGATCTCGAGTCAACGTACATGGGCCATTCCGTCGGCAAGTTCGAGGGCGACACGCTGGTCATTGATACGGTCGGCTTCAATGACAAAACTTGGCTCGACCCGATGGGACTTCCCCATTCGGACGCGATGCACGTCATCGAACGCCTGCGCCGCACGGATCACGACACGCTGGTGGACGACCTCTCGATCGACGATCCGAAAACCTACACGAAGCCCTGGACAGCCCAGGTGATATTCAAGCTCCATCCGGATTGGGAAATTCAGGAGTATGTCTGCGCGGAAAATAACAGAAGTAAATGATATTTCGTGGCGGGCGCAATTCTCTTCGTGTCTTCAGTGCCCTCTGTGTTCTCTGTGTTGAAAGCTTTGGTTGAGCCGAGGAAAACTTTTTACCCTGAGGGCGCAGGGAATTACAACGTCAAAAACTTGCAGCGAGCGCCTGACTCGGAGCCAGCGATTGGTTCAGCTCTTTGCGTTGAGTAGTTCCAGGCCCTGGTCGGCTTCCTGCGGCGGCGTCCGGGAATCCGCTTTCACCTGATTGTAAAGTTTCGCGGCTTGCGCGGGATCGGTCTTGCGGTAATGGTCCGCGAGCGTCAGCAGGACCAGCGGCTTGGGCACGAATATCTCGGTTTATCCGCCAATTGTTTGTAAATTTCCACCGCCTGCGCGTCCTTGTTTTCCTGAGGTACACGCCGGCCAATTGAAAACGCGCGAGGGCCGCCAGATTTTCATCGGCGCTGGAAAACTGCTTCAGATTCTTTTCCGCCGCGGCGTACTGTTTCAGCTGCTTTTCCGAGAGAGCCGCGTAATATCGCGCGATCTGCCCCGGCTGGTCCGGCCATATTGATTTGCGACTTCCAGAAATTTCTTTTCGGCGTCGGCGAACTTGTTCTTCTCGTCGACGTAGGTGATTTCGCCAGGCTCGGCTTGCTCGCCGGGAGCACGAATGCGCGCCTGGAAAATCTTCATCGCGTCGTCCAGCGCCGCGGAGGCTTTCGCCGTCTGCCGCTTGGTATAGCTGCTCCAGCCGAATACCGCCAGCGCCACGACCAGCGCCGCAGCTAACCACCATCCACAACAACTGCTGATGCGAAGCGACCGATTCGACTCCGTGAACGAACTTCTCACGGATTTCGTCCTTCTTCAGGTCCTTGCGCAAGATATGCTGCGCCACAGAGTCATCCCTCCAGTTGTTTCCTGAATTTGTCAATCCTACCACAACTTGTATCGCCGGCAGAAAGCACGGTCTCCGAGAATCCGAATCTCGCGGATGCGATCGCGGATCCCTCCTAAAAAGCGAAAGGGCCCTGCCCGCTGGCGCGGACAAGGCCCTCAGAACATGACCTGATTATGCAGCGGTGACGTTTTCAGCCTGATAGCCTTTCGGCCCTTGTTTGACCTCGAATTCGACCATCTGGCCTTCGTTCAGTGTCTTGTATCCGTCCATCTGGATGGCGGAGAAGTGAACGAACACGTCTTCGCCCGACTGGCGCTGGATGAACCCATAGCCTTTAGATGCGTTAAACCACTTCACTACACCTTGTTCTCTGTCAACTTCGTGACTCCTCTTTCCTGAGCGGTCGCTATTTGCCGGGCGTAACGCCAGCCGGTGGAGAAAAATATCTGCCCTTCACCGTGAAAGTCGAAGCGGACCTTAACGGACCTCCGAACCCCTACGGAATTACCAGACCAACAAAAGCGGGCCATGAATACAACAAAACTGGACGCCTGTCTAGAGATTTTCCCAATTTGGAATGTTCCGGGAAGGGCGATGGAGGAGAGCTATGAAGGACTCAGAGCGGCCGCCGAGAAACATAGCGTATCTGGCTAGGAGTGGAAGTTCGCAACGGCCTGCGCTTCATCGTTGTGGATATCGAAAACGGCGTACAGCTTGGTGATTTGCAGAAGGTCGCTGACCTTCTTGTTCAGGTTCAGGAGCTTTAATTCCCCGCCCTGGCTTTTAATTTGGCGGTAGCCGGCCACCAGTTCCCCCAGGCCCGTGCTGTCGATGTAATTGATCCCGGCCAAATTCATGACGATCTTCATGTGGCCGGAGTCGAGTTTCTCGCTGATAAGATCGCGCAGCAAATCGCTCCCCTCTCCGAGAGTGATCCGCCCGTCCATGTCAATTACCGTAACGCCGCCGACTTCGCGGCTAACCGCCTTGAAACTCATCGCAACCCTTTCCTGCTCATGATCGGGAATTTGGCGGACGGAAATTGCTCCGGGCTCCCTAGATTGCCTGTGACATCGGCCTCCGGCAGCGTTTGGCCATCACGACTTCGGCACTGCCCGCCCGGCTGACTTGCACGTCAAACTCGTCCATGAACGCCTTCATCAGCAGGACCCCGCGGCCCGAATCGCACAGCACATTGTCATCGGTGCGGGGATCGGGAACGTCGGCGAGCCGGAAGCCAGTGCCTTGGTCGGTCACGTGGATCACCAATTTCTTGGGTAAGATTTGATACTACCCTGATCTTTCTCTCGCGCTGCTGTTCATTGCCGTACTGAAAGGCGTTCATTACGGCTTCGTGCACGGCCAGGCCGATCTTGTACTGGTCGTCCTCGTCGAAGCCGGCCGCGGCGGCCACGCGCACACCAACCTCTTCGGCGAGAGTGATGCTCTCGATGAGCGTCTCCAGGACAACTTCGATCCGCTGAGGTTTCGAGGGCATCCAGCCGTTGGAACCTAGTCTCGGGACTTGTATGGGTAGCACAGCGCCGCGGGATAAGTCAATGCTGATGCGTGCCGGAAGGCCAAGCTTCAGGCTGCTTTCCGAGCATTCCCTCAAACTACGGCACAACCCATCACAGTTTGTAGCGGATTCCCGGCCGGAAGAATGTTACTTTCGATGGCTCGAATCGCGCATGGCTTCCTATCTACTCCTCATTTGCGCCGCTCTGGCCGCCGGGCTGATCAACTCGGTCTTTTTCAAGGAGGCATGTTTTTCTCCTTCCCCGCACTGGTGTTTACCGGAGTGCCGTCAATCATTGCCAATGCATCGAGCACGATGGCGCTCATGCCCGGGGACCTTCGCCAGCGCATGGGCCTACCGCGAATATTTCCAGAAATCGGAGAAAACTTTCCGTTCGTGCCCCATGGTAATTGCGAGTTGTCGCCGGTGGCATTGCGGGCGCACTGCTCTTACTGTTCACGCCGCAGAAAACGTTTGATTCCGTAATGCCATGGCTCATGCTGGCCGCGACGTTGTTTCTTTTCACGTTTGGACCGCGCATCGCGCCGAGGTCTGAAAGAACGCTTGTTTTACATCGGTCCGGTGACAGTAGTCGTTATTCAATTGTTTGTCGGGGTCTACGGCGGCTATTTCGGCGGAGCTGTCGGCATCATAATGCTCGCAGCGTGGTCCGTTTTTGGCCTCACCGACATTCACTTCATGAATGCCAATAAGGACCTTGATTGGGTCGCTGACGAATACTGTCGCCGTCGTGTTGTTCATCATGGCGCGCAAATGTCACCTCGCCAACGAAACTTTGGTGATGTTGGTGGCCTCCGTCATCGGCGGGTACATCGGCGCACGATTCGCCAAAAAAGTGATCGGCAATGCCTCCAGGTCATTCATCATCACCGTGGGCTTTGCCATCGGGATCGCGCAGCTCTTCCTGCGACGGCATTAGGCCAGGATAGGCTTCAGCCTCGTCTTTCTTTTGACTTCTGCCGGTCCGCCGCATTCCCATCAGGCCTCCAGCCGGTTCCAGGGGAACCGCAAGTGCGGAGTGCGCAGGAGAAATGCACGCCGCTACACCCGCACCTAAGCCCCGACACGAAGGAAGCAGGCTGAAGCCCGTGCTCCGATTTACGAAGCTTTCTCTTTCGCGTAGACCAGATATTCCTCGTACGGGCCCTTGAAGTCTTCGACTGCCCGCCCTTGAAGTGCCAGATGCGCGTGGCCACTTCGTCGATCACGTCGTGGTCGTGCGTGACGAGCAGCACCGTGCCTTCGTATTTCTGCAGGGCGATGTTGAGCGCGTTGATCGATTCCAGGTCCAGGTGGTTGGTCGGCTCGTCGAGCACCAGGACGTTCGGCTTCTGCAGCATCAGCCTGCAGAAAATCAGCCGCGCGGACTCGCCGCCGGAAAGCGCGCCGGTCGGCTTGAGCGCGTCCTCGCCGCTGAACAGCATCTGGCCGAGCAGCCGCGCAATTCCTCCTGCGTGGCCTTGGGATCGAACTGGTGCAGCCACTCGATGGCGGTCGTGCCTTTGGTGATGGAATCGGTGTGGTCCTGCGCGAAGTATCCGACGGCCACTTCGTGCCCCCACTTGACCGTGCCGCCATCGATCGGGAAATGCCGGTCGGCATCGTCGATGTATCCGGTGGCGTTGCGGATCAGCGATTTCAGCAGGGTGGTCTTGCCCGAGCCGTTGCGGCCCGATCAGCGCGATCTTTTCTCCGCGCTCACGCTGGCCGTGAAATGCTGAGATCACCTTCAAGTCGCCGTAGGACTTGGCCAGGCCCTTGATCTCCAGCGGTGCCGCCCCGAAGGGCTGCTTCATCTGAAAACGGATGTAGGGCCGGGCGATGTTGGACCTGGCCAGCTCGGAGGTTTGCAGGCGCTCGACTTCCTTCTTGCGCGACATCACCTGGGAGGAACGCGTGCCGGCCGAGAACCGCGCGATGAATTCATTCAACTGCGCGATCTTCTTTTCGCGCACGGCGTTTTCCGCTTCGATGCGGGAGCGGATCTGCGTCTTGGCCAGCACCATGTCGTCATAGCCGCCGGTGTACATGATGACGGTCTGGTAATCGATGTCGGCGATGTGCGTGCAGACGCTGTTCAGGAAATGCCGGTCGTGGGAAATCACGATCAGCACGCCTTCGTATTCGGCAGATAGTCCTGCAGCCAGTGGACCGAATCGAGGTCCAGATGGTTGGTCGGCTCGTCCAGCAGCAGCGCCGGCGGATTGCCGAACAGCGCCTGCGCCAGCAGCACGCGCACTTTCTGGCCGCCCTGCAGTTCGCTCATCTTGCGTTCGTGCAGCGTCGTTCGACATCAAGCCCATCGAGCAGCATGGCCGCGTCGGCCTCGGCGGTGTAGCCGCCCTCGTCGCCGACGATCCCTTCCAGTTCGCCCAGGCGCATGCCGTCCTCGTCGGTCAGTTGATCGTGCGGCTTGGCGTAGAGCTTTCGCGCTCCTGCAGAGCCTTCCACAGCGGCGCATTGCCCATGATCACGGTGTCGATGACGCGAAACGCGTCGAAAGCAAACTGGTCCTGGCGCAGGATGCCGATCTTCTTTGGCCGCGTGACCGAACCCTTGGTCGGCTCGATCTCGCCAGTCCAGGATCTTCATTAAAGTGGATTTGCCCGCGCCGTTGGGGCCGGTGATCGCGTAGCGGCGCCCGGGCAGAAACGTACAGGTGACTTCCTCGAACAGGATCCTGGCGCCGAAGCGCATGGTAATGTCGTTGACCGAAAGCATAGCCCTTAATTATACAGTGGAATCGCACCGCGCGCTTGCCGGTTCGCGCGGCAAATTCGTTGTGTCCAAGGCAGGGCGGGCGTACGATATACGAAATTGATCTAGTCGGTTCTATTCAAGCATCGTTTCCGTAAAGAAGGGAACCTGCAAAGTCGAAATCACTTGGCCCGAATCAAATCGGGATACAAATGGGGGAGAAACCTAGGTGTTACATACATCGAGCATGAGCCGTTTTGCGCGCGGTATAAGCGCGCTGGCCATTTTGGCTCTTCTGCCGGCCGTTAATGCAAATGCGCAGGAAAAAAATTCGCCGCCCGCGTATATGCGGATCGATAAAGACGTTGACGTCCCTATGAGCGACGGCCTGGTCTTGAAAGCGAATGTCTATCGCCCAGCCGCCCCGGGCAAGTATCCGGTGATTATGGCCCTCAGCGCCTACGGGAAGGACAACCCGGCGTCAGGCTATTTCCCGCAAGCCTTCAAGGAAGAACTCTCATACTATCCGGGCTTGTGCAGCAATGGATCGAGTTGCAGATATCTGCGGCACGAAGCGCCCGATCCCGAGCGCTGGGTGCCGAAGGGCTACATCATCATGCTTGTGGACGCGCGAGGCGCAGGAAAGTCGCCCGGATATCTCAATCCCTGGTCGCAGCAGGAGGCGCGGGATTATTACGATTCGATCGAGTGGGCCGGCGTGCAGCCCTGGTCCAACGGGAAAGTGGGGCTCCTGGGCATCTCGTATTACGCCATGACGCAGTGGATGGTGGCGGCGCTGCGGCCACCGCATCTGGCGGCCATTCTTCCCTGGGAAGGAAGCGAGGATTTCTATCGCGAGTGGATGTTCCACGGCGGCATCTTCACCGGCATCATGCTGGACAAAATTGTTTGGGGCCCTGCCATCGTGCGAACGCAGCATGGCAATCCGGCTGGTTATACCGATCCCGCGACCGGGGAACGCGGCAGCGGCCCGATTACGCTGAGTCCCGAGTTGCTGGAGGGGAATCGCATCGATCTGCCGGGCGAAGCGGCCAAGCATTTCCTGGACGATGAATGGATGCTGGCGCGGCAGGCGGATGTGAGCCGCATCACGGTGCCGCTGCTATCGGCCGGAAACTGGGGCGGACTGGCCCAGCATCTCCGAGGCAACACCGAAGGATTTATGCGCGCCTCTTCCAAGGAGAAGTGGCTGATCATGCACACCGGCGCGCACTTTGAGAAGTACTACATGCCGGAGTCGCTGGCGCTGCAGATGCGCTTTTTCGATCACTACCTGAAAGGCATCGACAACGGCTGGGAGAAGGAGCCGCGCATACAGCTCGCAATTCGGCGGCCCGGCGGCGAGACGCTGCGCAAGGAAAACGAATGGCCGATTGCGCGCACGCAGTGGACCAAGTTCTACTTGAACGCCCAGAATAACAGCCTCGGCACCCAGAATCCCGCGGCCGAAAACACCGCCAGCTACAAAGCCATGACCGATGGCGTGACCTTCTCGACCCCTCCATTCGACAAGGACACGGAAATCACCGGTCCCATTGCCGCGCATCTGTGGGTCTCTTCCTCGACCACCGACATGACATCTTCGCAACGCTTCAGGCATTCGGGCCGGACGGCAAGGAAGTGACGTTCCGCGGGGCCAACGATCCCGCCGTCCCGATAACCCAAGGATGGCTGCGCGTCTCCCAACGCAAGCTCGATCCGAAGCGCTCATTGCCCTGATCGCCCCTGGCATCCCCATGACGAGGTGCAAAAGCTCACTCCGGACGAGCTGTATCCCGTCGAGGTCGAGATCTGCCCCACCAGTATCGTATTCCCCAAGGGATACCGGCTCACCCTCGTGCTGCAAGGCAAGGATTTCGAGCGCCCGATCGACGCGTCCGGGGCCTAAAAGGGATGAATTCGCCGGTGGTCTATCGCGGGTTGGGAGCGTTCCTCCACACCGGCCGCGATCCCGTGGAATTCGGCGGCACGACCGCATCATTACCGAGGGCAGCACGACAGCTATCTCTTGTTACCCGTTATCCCGGAGAAATAAAGGCGGCATGGCAACGTTCCCAGTGTGGAACGTCGTCCGTATTGGCTGAATTGTCAGGTCCACGCAGGAACCTATGCTTGAAGGGCTAACATAACACAGTTCTTTGAGGGTTCAGGGCTGAAGCGTGGCAAGGACTTCCTTCCGGTCACTTTCGAACATTTGAACTCTTTTCTCTTCTCTGTGCCCTCTGTGTCCTCTGTGTTAAACGGCTTTTCACGCCCAATACGTGCGATCCAGCGTCCGGTACTGAATCGCTTCGCCGATGTGCCGCGTCTCGAGATTTTCCGACGCATCGAGATCCGCGATGGTGCGCGCCACTTTCAGGATGCGGTCGTGCGCGCGCGCGGAAAGCCCCAGGCGCGAGATGGCGGTCTCCAGCATCTTCTCGCCGTCGGCGCAGATTGCGCAGTGCTTGCGGATCAGCTTTGGAGGCATCTGCGCGTTCGAGAAACACTTTCTTTTCCCCGGCGAATCGCTCCGTCTGCCGCACGCGGGCGCGAATCACGCGCTCGCGCACCGTGGCGGAATCTTCGATCGCGCCCGTCGCCGCGCAGTTCCTTGTATTTCACCGCCGGGACTTCGATGTGGATGTCGATGCGGTCGAGCAGCGGCCCGGAAATCTTCGAGACGTAGCGCTGAATCTGCGGCGGCGTGCAGTGGCACTGGCGCGTGGAATCGCCGAAAAATCCGCACGGGCAGGGATTCATCGCCGCGGCCAGCATGAATCGCGCGGGAAACGTCACCGAAGTCGCGGCGCGCGAGATCGTCACCGCGCCGTCCTCGAGCGGCTGGCGCATCACTTCCAGCACGTTGCGCTCGAATTCCGGCAGCTCGTCGAGAAACAGCACGCCGTTGTGCGCCGAGCGAAACTTCTCCCGGCCGCGGCATGGCGCCGCCGCCGATCAGCCCCGCGTCGCTGATGGTGTGGTGCGGCGAGCGAAACGGCCGCGTGCCCACCAGCCCGCGCGAATCGTCCAGCACCCCCGCGACGCTGTGGATGCGCGTGGTTTCGATGGCTTCCTCGAGCGACATCGGCGGCAGGATCGTGGGAATGCGCTTGGCCAGCATCGTCTTCCCCGCGCCGGGCGGGCCGATGAAGATAATGTTGTGGCTGCCGGCGCAAGCCACTTCCAGCGCGCGCTTGGCCGCCTGCTGCCCGCGCACGTCGCGCATATCCACCGCATATTGCGCGGCATCGGCCAGCATCGAGCCGCGCGTCCACGCGCACCGGCGCGAACGATTCCGGCGCATTGATCAAATCCACGGCCTGCGGCAGCGATTTCACGGCGAAGACGTCGATGCCTTCGACCACGGCCGCCTCGCGCGCGTTCGCCTCCGGCACCACCACGGCCTTGATCCCGTGCTCGCGCGCCGCCAGCGCCGCCGAAAGCGCGCCGCGCACCGAGCGCACGCTGCCATCGAGCGACAGTTCGCCCAGGAAAACATATTGATCGAGGCGCTTGCCGAAAAACGTTCCCTGGCAGCCCAGAATCCAAAGCGCCATCGGCAGATCGAACGCCGAACCTTCCTTGCGAATGTCGGCGGGCGCCAGATTCACGGTGACGCTCTGCAAGGGAAAATCGAAGCCGCAATTCTTCAGCGCGGCCTTGATGCGTTCGCGGCTTTCCTTCACCGCGATGTCCGGCAGGCCCACGACGTTGAAATCGCCCGTGCTTCCCGAGCCGACGTCCACCTCCACCTCGACCAGGTAGGCGTCGATGCCAAACACCGCGGCGCTGAATGTTTTGAAGTGCATATGTCAACGGACGTGACATCTTCCGGAAGGCGCAAGAGTAACCCAATTAGCATCTATTCGCCAGAGTAAGAGTTAGTCCATAAGATTAACGGAACATTCCGCGTATCCTTCGATGGCGTTTCTCGGTTTGACCGGTATTTCCAATGGAGTAATGTTTTGTCTGCCAAACGCATGATTCAAGTTTTCGCGGCACTCTTCCTGGCTGTTTCCCTCTGTCACGCGCAGGAGTCCGCATCTCCAGCGTCGCCATTCTCCTTCACGCAAGTCGACCTGGAACTACTCGATAAGAGCAACCAGCTCGATCAGCAATTCCAGGAAAAAGGACTGGTGTTCAACGACCCGGAGACGACAACATATTTATCGCGAGTAGGCCAAGCCGTGCTTCCCGGCGGCCCCGAAATTCAGAATGTTCATTGGCAGTTCTTCGTCCTGCGCGATCCCACTCCGAACGCCTTTGCCCTGCCCAACGGGTCCATCTACGTGCACACGGGGCTCCTAGCCATCCTCGAAAACGAGGCGCAACTCGCAGGCGTCCTCGCGCATGAAGAGACGCACGTCCTCGACCGCCACTCCTACATGGAAAATCGCGGTTACCGCAAGAAAGCGGAGACGGCCACGATCCTTGCGGGCGCCACATCGGTCGGAGGCTTCGCGGGGGGCATTGGCGGCGGAGCGTCCTTGCTCGCGCAATTGGCGATTCCTTCGATTCTAAAGTCGACGATCTACGGGTACAGCCGCGAGTTGGAGCAGGAGGCGGACTTGCGCGGCGTCCAGGCCATGGCTCATGCAAATTATTCTCCCGTGGAAATGAAGAATCTCTTCGACCTGCTTCAGCAGGATCACGACGTGGACCTTTCCACGGAAAGCTTCTACCAGGACCACCCCAAGCTGAAAGATCGCGCCGAATATGTCGGAACACTCGTGGCGTCTCTTCACCCTGCCACGGGCGTGCCCATGGTCGAAGCGGACCGCTATCTCATCGAAACTGAAAGCGCCGTGCGCCACGACGTTGAGTTGGAAATTCGCGCCAGCAGGGCAAGAACAGCCGTCTGGATCATGGAACGTATCATCAAGCGGGATGACAAGCTGGCGGACAATTTCTATATCCTCGGCGAAGCCTACCGCGGCCTCGGCCCCCGCACTCCCGAGCCCAGACCGGAAGAACTCACCAAAAAAGGGAAAGACGAAGTCCGGAAAATGCTGTCAAAAATGACGCCCCAGGAATACGAAGCCGCCCTCTTGAAGGAGCCTGGCGCCCAGCAGGTTTTGGAATCCAATCAGAAGCTCGCCGAGGAAAATTACAGGAAGGCGCTCGCGCTTTCGCCGGATATGGCCGCGCCGCATCGTGGATTAGGGTTCCTGTACGAACACGAGAAAAAGCCCGGGCAAAGCGCCGAGGAGTTCACGAAATATCTCGAACTCGACCCTACGGCCGTGGACGCCCCGCAAATCAAGAGGCGCCTTGCCGCAATGGAAAATGAGGCTGGAACTTCATCCCAGCCGCAAGGCGCCAAGTGATCGCTCGAGACGTCGAACCGCTGCCTCGGATGGAGAACTCATGAAGCGTAAACTTTTTCCGATCGCGGGAATTCTATTCTTGTCCTTGTTGCCCGGTACGCTCGCTGCCCAGTATCAAAGCCCGGATTTGAAGAGCGGGAAAAAATCGATCAAAAACGTTCTGATCCTCCCGCCGGAAACCACCCTCGTAAAATCCGGCATGAAGGGTTCCGAGCCGCTTGTCGCCGAATCGCAGGCATGGGGATCGGGGCTCTCATCGGTCGTGGCTCATAAGCTGTCGGCCAAGGGCTTCCATGTTCTGGAGGACCCGTTCACCACGGCGGCTCTCGATCAGAATCCCGACCTCAAATATGCACTGGCCGACCTTCAGGCACGCTATGACAAGCTTCAGGTCCTTCTCCAGAAGAAACCAAAAGACGTCCGGAAGGGCCGCTTCACCCTAGGGGACGAAGTGGCCAACTTCAGCCCCGGTGCCGCCGCGGATGTCCTCGTGTTCGCACGCGCCAAAGGCGTTCTCCCAACGACGGGGCTGAAAACGTTCGTAGTCCTCACAGGAATGGGAATCACGTATAGTCACGCGTCGGTGGACATTTCCATAGTCGATGCCCAGACCGGCACGGTCCTCTACTTCGCAAAGCCGGGCATCAATGGGAACTTCGTGGGAAACCCGGAAACCATGGGGCCTGCGATCGAGCACTCTTTTCTTGAATTGAATGGCCAGCAGACGCGCGGGGAATAGAGGAATACCTCTTCGATGGAACGCCGGGAGGAAACGGATTCTTCGAATTTACCTTCCCGCAAAAAACGAAATTCGCGTATTTTGCTTTTCGCCGCACAGGCGCGCCGCGAAATCCTTTACTCCCCGCGCGGACCAACCTACACTCGAACCAGACACCGGGTGAGTCCCTCTATCCGGGCGAGAAAGGGTCCTCCATGCTGATTGGATTGATCGTCGTAGTGGTGGGTCTGGTTTTGTATCTCATGTTCGCCTATAACGGGCTGGTTCGGCTGAAAGTGCAGTGCGACAACGCCTGGTCGGACATCGACGTGCAACTCAAGCGGCGTTATGACCTGATCCCCAACATCGTCGAGACCGTGAAAGGCTACGCGGCGCACGAAAAAGGCACGTTCGAAGCCGTCGTGGCCGCGCGCAATCAGGCCATGTCCGCGCAGGGCCCCGCGGCCAAGGGCGAAGCCGAAGGGATGCTCACCGGCGCGCTGCGGCAAGTGTTTGCGCTGGCCGAAGCGTATCCCCAATTGCGCGCGGTCGAAAGCTTCACGCAGTTGCAGGCAACTCTCAACCAGATCGAAGACACGGTGCAAAACGCGCGGCGTTATTACAATGCCGTGGTTCGCGATTTCAACACGATGATCGAGCAGTTCCCTTCCAACATCGTCGCCGGGATGGGCAACTTCAAGGAACGCGAATTCTTCCAGATCAGCGCTCCCGCCGAGCGCGAAGTGCCGAAAGTCAGCTTCGGCACAACCGGCGCCTAGCCGCCATGGCTACGTCATCGTGGCGGAATCGCATTCAGGTTCAACGGCAACAGCTGATCACGTTGCTGATTAACTCAAAACGATTTCCATTTCGAGGAATGTCTTTGGACCAGGAATCTCTCTTTCGTTTGAAATCAAAAGCAGGAGAAATTCCTCGCTCCGCTGCGAATGGCGGAGGATTTGGCATGGCCCGCAGGCGTTTTGCGCTCCTGTCCCTGCTCCTGCTCATCTTCGCCGCCTCGGCCTCCGCCCGCCAGCTCAAGATCGAGAAATTCTCCGCGGAAATTTTCGTTCAGTCGGATGCCGCGCTGGACGTCACCGAAACCATCCAGGCCGATTTCATTGGCGCCTGGAACGGACTATACCGGACGATCCCCATCCAATACGTGACCCCGCAAGGATTCAATTACACGCTCTTCGTGACGCTGGAAAGCGCCACGGACTCCGATGGGCGTGCGCTGAAAGTCGAAACCTCGCACCAGGGCCACTACCTGAAATGGAAAATTTATGTGGATGGGGCCACCGATGCCGTGCGGACCATCACGCTGCACTACCGCGTCGACAACGGCGTGAAATTTTTCGAGGATCATGACGAACTGTACTGGAACGTGACCGGAGACGAGTGGGACGTTCCCCTGGACGATGTCAGCGCGGAGATTATGCTGCCCTCCGGCGTGACCGGCGTTCGCGCGTCCGAATTCACCGGCGCCTACGGCTCGCGCGCACAATGACGCCGAGGCCAGCATCACCGAAAACCGTGTGGACGTCTCCATGACGCGCCCGCTTGGGTTTCACGAGGGGCTGACCGTCGTGGTGGGTTGGGACAAGGGCTTCGTGACCGAACCCGGAACCGCCGCGAAGATCGGGCTATTCCTGAAGAGCAATTGGCCCATTTTTTTTCCCATCCCCGTCTTCCTCTTCATGTTTTGGCTGTGGGACACGCGCGGGCGCGATCCGCGCACCGGCCCGGTCGCCGTGCAATACGCGCCGCCCGACGGGATGACTCCCGCGGAGGCCGGAACGCTGGTGGATGACGACGCGGGCATGCGCGACATCACGGCCACCATCGTGGACCTGGCCGTGCGCGGTTACCTGACGATCGAGGAAATAGACAAATCCCAACTCATGGGGCTGATCTCGAACAAAGAATACGTCTTCCACTTGAAGAAAAATCTGAAGGAATGGACCGGCCTGAAATCCCACGAATTGATGCTGCTCGCGGGGATTTTCTCGGACGGAGCGCAGGCCGACGTGAACCTCTCCAGCCTGCAAAATGAATTTTATAAAAAACTGCCGGGCATCAAGGATGGCATTTTCGACGCCTTGATGGAGCGCGGCTACTTCCTGCACCGGCCGGATTACGTGCGCAACGGCTACGTGACCGGCGGGATCGCCGCGGGCATTATCATGGTCGTGATCGGCAATTCGATCGCGCAAAACACGGGCATCGCCATCGCGCCTTTTTTGGTTGCGGCGATTGTTTCCGCGGCGATTATCGTCGGGTTCGGGTGGTTCATGCCGGCGCGCACCGCGGCGGGCGCAAAAGCCCTGGCGGGAGTGCTGGGGTTCGAGGATTTTCTTTCGCACGTCGAGGCGGACCGCATGGACCGGATGACTCAGACGCCGGAAACATTCGAGAAATTTCTGCCGTTTGCCATGGCGCTGGGCGTGGAAAAGAAATGGGTCGGCGCTTTCCAGAATATCTACAAGGAGCCGCCGTCCTGGTATCAGGGCGGCTTGCACGGCGGCGTATTTTACCCGGCCATGTTCGTCAGCAGCCTGAACAATATGACGGCGCGCGCCAGTTCGGTGATGGCCTCGGCCCCGCGAAGCAGCGGCGGTTCGGGTTTCGGCGGCGGGGGTTCCTCCGGCGGAGGATTCGGCGGAGGCGGTGGCGGCGGATTTTAAGAAATCCTCTTCAGGAATGCCGGCGGCTATTGCCTGCTGGAAAGCTCCACGACGCGAAGCGCGACCTTGTGGCCCTGATCATTTCGATATTCGATTTGCACTTCGTCACCCAGAAACAAGCCTCGCACGGGCGCAAGCAGAATAAACTCTTCGTCGCCCCTGCCGATTTCCAGCTCGGGCTTGATTTGCGAATCTGAAATAATCCGGATTTCACTCCGCGAAATCGCCGAAACCCTGCCGGTCACCATGCCGCGGGCATCCCCGGAATTGCCGGCGCCCGATAAATTCCTGAACCAGCCATCCTCGCGGACGAATTCCTCGTGCAAATGTCCGCGCCAGGAACCCATCACATTGGCGCGATTGATGTAACCCACTAACTTCCGCGGGTCCGCCCGATCGACCACCGGCAAACGGCCGATATTGTTTTCCAGCATCTTCGTGACGGCGTCGAATACGCGCTCGTCGGGATAGGCGACCACCAGCGAGCGCGCCCCGGCATCGAGCACGCTCATTTGGCCTGACGGATCAGCCTGAAGAGCACGCAGCAAATCGCCCTGCGTCACAAGTCCTTGCAAGCGTCTACCGGAATCCACGATGGGCAGCGCATGATGGCGCGAGGATTTCAGGTCGCCGTTCGCGAATCGCTCGGCGGCCGCGAGAATAGTTTCCTCCGGCTGCACCGTCTCGACGTCGCGGACCATGACATCCTCCACCTTAAGCTGCTTAAGCGCGTTCGACTCGAATTCCTGGCGTGGGACCAGTCCCATCCGCGCGAGTTTCTCCGTCATGATCGAATTCGGCATATAGCGCAGCGCAATGGCGTCGGCGACGACGCAAACCAGGATGACGGGAGCCACGGCGTGAAAATCATGGGTGGTTTCAATGGCGCAAACCATGAATGTAAATGTGGCGCGCGCGCAAGCACAAAGAAGCGCACCCATGGCCGCCACCGCGTACGCGCCCACCGAAAGATGCGCGCTCGGCAGGAAATGGTTTACGACCATCGCGAAGGCGCTGCCGATCGCAGCGCTGATCATGAACATCGGGGCCAGAGTGCCGCCCGATGTTCCCGATCCGAGAGAAATCAGTACGACGGCGGCCTTGAAGACCAGAAGCAACACCACGGCTGTCAATACGAAGCGCGTGTTCAGAACATCCACGATCGTTTCGTATCCCGGACCAAATACCCTCGGTAAAAAATAGCCGGTAATCCCCAGCCCCAGCGCTCCGATGGCCGGATGCAAAAGGACAGGCACTTTCCGCATGTGTTCAAAAGATTCTTCGATCCATTTCAGAGCCGCGGCAAATCCGACGGCTGCAACCCCGCAGACAACGCCGAGGAGAAGATAGAAGGGAATGCCATGAATGAAATTGTAATCAAAGGCGCCGATGTGAAACATGGTCTCGTCGCCGAACAATCGCAACCGGACCGCCACCGCCATCGAGCTGGCCAGCATCAGCGGAATAAAAGACCGCGCCTGAAACTCGAACAATAGGAGTTCAATGGCGAGCAGCGCACCTGTAATGGGGGCGTTGAACATGGCAGCCAGCCCAGCGCCCGCGCCGCAGGCCAGCAGGACTTTGCGCTCCGACGCGGTGGTCGAAACAATCTGGCCGATTAAGGAACCGAACGCCCCGCCCGTCTGAATAATCGGTCCCTCGGCGCCGAACGGTCCGCCCGTGCCGATGGCGATGGCCGCCGAGATTGGCTTCAGGAAGGCCACCTTGGCTTCGATACGGCTCTTTGAAGTAAGCACCGCTTCCATCGCCTCGGGAATGCCGTGTCCCTTAATTTTCGGCGAGCCATATTTCGCCATCAACCCAACAAGGAGCCCTCCGATGACCGGAACGATGATGACCCAGGGACCCAGTTGATTTTGATTTGCGCTGCGAAACTGGAAGGACAGGACGTGGTAGAAAGCAAGATTGGTGAAAAACCCGATCAGGTGATACAGGAGAAATGCAACCACTCCGGCGATCACCCCGACCAGGGCAGCCAGCAAGGAAATGACGCCAAGGCGAAAGCCGCCGGAAGCCGGGCGAAGTCCCGTGTCCACACCGCATTGAACTGTCGAATTCAACTTGTGATTTCCCTGTTTTGCCCGGCCCTGCCGGGTTGCACAGCGCACCAAAAATGCGAGCGGACCGGTAACCGGTGGTCCGCGTTACGCTGGCTGCCCGCGCCCGGATTTGGTCCCTCGTATCGGCCGAATCACGGCCGTGAGCGAGCGAACCAGCGCGGGCGCGGCCGTGCGAAGTTCGGCGATGCGCTGCTTGGCAAGCTGCGTGAGGATTTTTTCGCCGCGCGGCGTCAGGTGCAGGATCACTTGCCTGCGGTCCTCCCGCGAACGTTCCCGCCGCAGCAGCGACCTTCGTTCCAGCCGGTCCGCCAATTCGACAACGCTGTGATGGCGAAGCTGCATGCGCTCCGCCAGGTCCCGGATGCTGGCCTTGCGGCCCAATGGCAATCCGCGCAGAGCCAGCAGCAGAAGATACTGCTGCGGCTCGAGGCCCGCCTTGCGCGCGGCTTCTTCGCCGCCTGTCAGAAAAGTCCTGATCCGGTACCGGAATTCCGCGAGGGCGCGGAATTCGGCGGAAGTCATCACGTGGGTCGCCACCCCGAAATTATATCGCCTCCCGACGTAATTACCAGACGGATTTCGCAAGCCTTGTCCGGAAGCATTACGCGGCGCGGGCGGATCGCACCCTCAAAATGTTTTCTGGGAATCCAGAAGAATCGTGACCGGCCCGTCGTTGGCCAGCTCGACCTCCATATGCGCCTGAAACACTCCTGTTTCGACCGGGACTCCCAGCGCGCGAAGGGATCGAACAAATTCTTCGTAGAGCGAATTAGCTTCTTCGGGCCCCGCGGCCTGCACGTACGAGGGCCTGCGCCCGCCGCGCGTATCCGCGTACAGCGTGAACTGAGAAACCACCAGCGCCGCGCCCTTGACCTCGAGCAGGGAGAGGTTCATTTTCCCCGCCGCGTCCGAGAAGATGCGCAGATTCGCAATTTTTTCCGCCAGATAAGAGGCGGATTCCGGATTGTCCGTCCGGGCAACCCCCAGCAGAATCAAGAGGCCCGCGCGGATTTCCCCGGCAATTCGGGCGTCAACGGTAACGCGGGCGCGAGTAACGCGCTGAACGACGGCACGCAAGATGCTCCTTTATTATTTCAGACGAAAGAGGAACCCGACTTTTTCGACCGCGATTCTAACCCGAATATCCCACAACTGAATTGTGAATTACTCATGAGATTGGGTGAAACTGAAAATGTTCCGCGATCTGCGGGCGCCGCGGCGCGGGATGGAAATTCCGCACGCCACGAAAGTCCCCGGGTCTGAAGACCCTGGCTACACCAGTGAACAAGAATTCACAACCTGTGACGGGGATTGCTGTAGCCCGCCTCTTCAGAGGCGGGGTCTTCCTTCGTGGAGGCAAATCCAGGCCAACCCGGAGAACGCGCAGGTCAAGAATGGAATTCGATTCGCAATTTGCCGGGACGCGGATATTACCCTTTCCGCAGCCGCGGCGCGCGCTGGCATCGCGGACAAAAGTAACTGCTTCGTCCAGCCACAATCACGCGGCGTATTTTTTCCCGGCAACGAAAACACGGCTTCCCTTTCCGCTGGTACACGCGATGCCGCTGTTGAAATTCGCCGCGCTTTCCCTCCGCATCCACGTAGTCGGAAATCGAGGAACCGCGTAGACGAATCGCGGCTTCCAGGATTTCGCGGACGGCGCGGCGCAGGGCAAGCAGCTGTTTCTTCGTCAGCCCGGCCGCGATTCGAGCGGGATGCAGGCGCGCGCGGAACAAACTTTCGTCCGCATAGATGTTGCCGACGCCCCGCAAGACGCGTTGATCGAGCAGCAGCGCCTTCACTCGTGCGCGCCGCGATGAGAAATCCTCGCAGAATTCCTCGGCGCCAATCAGCAGCGGCTCTTTCCCAAGATGTCCCAGGAATTCGCACATCCCCGATTCTGGAACCAGCAGCATTCGCCCAAACCGGCGGATATCCCTGTAGCGAATCTCCTGTCCGTCATCGAGCGCAAAAAAACAATGCGTGTGCGATTTGACCGGTCACTGGCAGCGGCAAATGGTCAGCTGCCCGGTCATGCCAAGATGAATGATAAAATTGAGCCGGGAACCTGAGGCGCCTGCGGCCCCGGAAAGTTCCTTCCCCGGCTCCAGCGCAATGCATATGAATTTGCCCAGCCGGACGACCTCCGCGATTCGCTTTCCCGGCAAGCCCTGCGCCAGCGAAGCCGGATCATCGACGAAATCCGCCTTGCCCAATCGCACATCCAAAATAGTTCGTCCAGGCAGCGACAGGCGCAGCCCCCGCACCACAGTTTCGACCTCAGGAAGTTCAGGCATCGAGAGAGTCCATCCAAAATAACATGTCTTAAGCTAATAATTGATGATTGAGGAGTGATTTCTTACTGTAGGACGAGGCAGGTCGAATCCTGCTAAAAAAATAGCAACCGGCGAACGGATTTCACCAGTCACCGGTCACCAGTCACAACTTACGGCAGGGGCAACCCCGGCGTCGCGACGATTCCCGCCATGCGCAGAATCTCTTGGTACTCTTCTTCGGTGACCGGGGAAATAATCGATCGGACGTTCTTCAGGAACTTCAATTTACGCACGGCGGTGTTTTCCCGGAGCTCGTCCAGGGTCACTTGCCGGGGCAGGCGTTCCATCGCTCGCAGGTCGGCGACCATCATCTTCGATTCCCGGTCGTGCGGATCCGGATAGGGGTCTCGGGTCACCTCCGCGATCGCATATAAGGGCGCGCTCGGGCGCGGCGTGGTAACACAGCACGCGGTCGCCTTTACGGACCTGTTTCAACCCGCGGATCGCGTCCGGGCGCGTTCCTGCCCCCCGCCACATCTCTTTGCCCTTCACGAACAGGGTATCCCAATGATAATGGTGCGGATTCACCGAAAATATCCAGTGATTCCGCTTTGCCGGTGGGCGAATCGTCGTCAAACCGGGCAGCCTCCGTATGAAATGTGCGTTACTTACGCTCAGTCGGTCGGACACTATACACGGGACCTCGCTCAAAGTGTAGGATTTCCTTAGAAGGAAGATGGTCTCCGGCTTCAGATAACCTCCTAGCCTTCAATCCTATAGACTTAGATGCTCAGATTTGGTTATCAGTTTCAGGATAAATTTCTGAGTCCGGAGGCATGAAAATTCGCTAAGTCCTTATATTTGAGCGAATGATGTCGTCGGCAAGCAGATGGGCAGGCAGGTGGACCGAACAAAAGCCTTTCTAAGCAGCGTCGATCCAGAGGTCCTCTCCCCGGACCTCGATCGCGAATGTTTTGACCCCAATCGTTTGATTCATAATGAGTTTACCGGAGGTCACGTCATACTGCCAGCCATGCCAAGGGCAGGTTACTGCAACGCCTTGAAGTATCCCTTGCCCGAGCGGCCCCCCACGGTGAAGACATGTGTTATGAATGGCATAGAACTTATCGCCTACATTCGCGATCGCAATCGTCAGGCCTTCGACTTGAAATTCCCGGATGGATCCCGCCGGAATTTCGTCTTTTCGCGCCACACGCATTAAACCCATTCGTCTGCTCCTTGTTCCGAATGCCGCTCAGGTTGCCGCTACAGCCCATAGTCGGGCGGATGAGCTAGACGTCTTCGGTCCGTCCAAGACGGTCTAAAAGACCTACCGCGGAGACGGCGTCTGCGCCACCATCACATTGCGTTTGAAGTCCTCTGCCATCCCCGGGTGCAGCCGGATCTCGGTGGGCCGCTTGGCCAGGGACATTTGGTCGATCTTGTCCTGCAGCTTCAAAAGCGCGTAGATCAAGCCCTCAGGCCGCGGCGGGCACCCCACCACATAAACATCCACGGGAACGATTCGATCCACGCCCTGGAGCACGGGATACGCGTTAAACGGCCCGCCTACGCTCGAGCACGCCCCCATCGAAATGCACCACTTGGGATCGGGCATCTGGTCCCAGACGCGCTTGAGCACCGGCGCCATCTTCAGGGTCACGGTGCCGGCCACGATCATCAGGTCGGATTGGCGCGGAGAGGGACGAAACACTTCGGCGCCGAACCGGGCAAGGTCGAAGCGCGACGTGGTCGACGCAATCATCTCGATCGCGCAGCACGCCAGGCCAAACGTCAGCGGCCAGATGGCGGATTTGCGCGCCCAGTTGAACACGTAGTCCACTGACGAAATCATGAAGTTCTTTTCAAACCGCTGGTCGAGAACGCCCATGAGTCTCCTCGATTGCCTTAAGAATGGGGAGTATATCCACCCCCGGTAAGCCGAGTCAAACAGGGAAAATGCGAAACGCCCCTGCGAAGGGAGGTCTTCGCCACCGGATTCACTGTCGGGGAAGCGAAGCCGCGTATGCGGCCATCGCAATCATCTCGTCAATGGTCGCCTTTTTGACGAACACTTTCATCGGTTTCACCAGGTTGCCGGCTCGCGCGCCGTTTTGAATGTCGACGATTTCCCGGACAAAATAAAGTGGAGTAATTCCGGCAAGCTGCGGCGCATCGCCCATGCCTTCCAGCGACATTCCATGGCAACTCGTGCAGCCGATCCCCAAGCCCCCGATTCCGTTCTCAACCAGGTCCTTGCCCTTGGCGATGCTCCCCTTCGGAACGTAAGCGACAAAACCGGAGTTCGGATCGCGGCTCGTTGCCCGCCCAGGATCTTCCGGCAATTCGATGATGCGATTGCCGAGCGGCTCGGTGCCGCCATCGGGCAGCGGAAGACGCATGAAGTCCGCATCGACGTATGATTTCGGCACTGTATCGGTTTCGACCACTCGAGTCCACGGCTTTGGTTTGAGAGAGGCAAACCATTCCGCGGCTTTTTTCGCGTCCTCATCGCTGACGGCGGCCGCAATTCCCTGCATGCCAGAGGCTTTCCTTGCGCCGCTTTTGAAATCGGCCATTTGCTGCTGGAAATACGCGACCGTAAGCCCCGTGAGATTCGCGGATTGGGGATGGCCAAGCCCCGACATGAGATGGCAGGAGCCGCAGGCCAACGCGGCCCCGCTTCCATGAACAATCACGGCCGGCGCGGGCTCATGCGCGTCGGGAAACCAATCGGGCGCATTCAGCAGATCGTTAATCTGCGCCCGCGTGTACGTCTTGCTGCTGCCCGGAACGTGCACGGGACCTTCTTCTTCGCGGGCCGGCTGCGTTTTATCCGGTGCCGGATACGCCCATGACGGGTCGGGACCTGCTTCTTGGGACTGGGGTTCAGCCGCGATTGGCGCGGCGACAAGCAAAGCAAGGGCAAACATCCGAGCAAAATTTCTCATTAGGTCTCCCTAAAAATTGATTGCGATGACCATCCGTAAGAATCTGAAGATAGCCGCAAGCGAATCATGAAAATGTGTCTCGTATTCTGAACCAAAGCCGCAACTGCTATTTCACGCCGTGGATGAGCAGCGCGCCTGCGTTGCGAAAAGCCCGAACCTGCGCGGCATCGCGAAACCAGCGGCCCGAATAGGTTTCCGGCGCGGGCGTGGGATCGGGAATTTGGCGATGCGCGATATCGGAAAATCCCGCCTCGCGAAACATCGCGGCCCATTCCTCGGCGCCCAGCAAGTGCGCGGGCGTGGCAAACTGCTCCGCCCACTGGTGGGAGTGCGGATTTTCGCGATAGTAGTTGATCAGAACCCATGCCGACCCGCCCTCGCGCAGCACGCGAAAAATCTCGCGCAACCCCCGCGCCGGGTCCGGCCAGTAATATGCCGACTCCACGGAAATCGCGTGCGAAAAAAAATTGGCGTCCCAGGGAATTTCGTCCACGCCGCCGATCACGAACATCGCGTTCTCGACCGAAACGTAATTCCGCCGCGCCCGGCGCACCATTTCGTCGGAAATATCCATCCCGACGACGCGCCCTTCGGGCAGGCGTTCGGCGAGAAGCCGCGCGAGCCATCCCGCGCCGCAGCCCACGTCGATCACGTTGTCGTCCGGCGCGAGCGCGATCACATCGAGCACGGGCAGCACGATCGGAAGATGGTCTTCCTCCATGCCCTCGCCGCGGCCAGCCTCGGCCCAGCGGTTGAATTCCTCGCGCAGCGCCTGGTTCCGCTCAGGTTCCGGCGTCATGACTTCGCTCTGAGGCTTTTGCACGAATGAAAATGGGGATGCTTTCTGTAGGACAGGCTTCAGCCTGTCTGCTTTTTGTGTCGAAGAAAACCAAAACCTGACCGCTTCAGCCTGTCCTGCTATTCGATCTTCGCGAGCAGTTCGACGAATTTCTGCTGGCGCTGGGACTGATCCTTGCCGTCGAGCGCTTCGGCGTTTTGCGTCATGTTCATGGAGCAGAACTTCGGCCCGCACATGGAGCAGAATTTCGCGTCCTTGTAGAAATCGTCGGGCAGCGTTTCGTCGTGCATGGCGCGCGCGGTTGCGGGATCGAGCGAAAGATCGAACTGCTTGTTCCAGTCGAACAGGAAGCGGGCGTAGGAAAGCGCGTCGTCGCGGTCGCGCGCGCCGGGGCGGTGGCGCGCCACGTCGGCGGCGTGCGCCGCGATCTTGTAGGCGATCACTCCCTGCTTCACGTCTTCCGCGTTGGGCAGGCCCAGGTGCTCCTTGGGCGTGACGTAGCAAAGCATCGACGCGCCGTGCCAGCCGATCATCGCCGCGCCAATGGCGCTGGTGATGTGGTCGTAGCCGGGAGCGATGTCGATCACCAGCGGCCCAAGCGTGTAAAACGGAGCTTCGTGGCACAGCTCCATTTCCTTTTTCACCTGCATCTCGATCTGGTCCATCGGCACGTGCCCGGGGCCTTCGATCATCACCTGGACGTCGTATTCCCAGGCTTTCTTGGTCAGTTCGCCCAGCACTTTCAGCTCGGCAAACTGCGCGGCATCGCTCGCGTCGGCCAGGCATCCGGGACGCAACCCGTCGCCCAGCGAAAAACTCACGTCGTGCTTCTTGAAAATTTTGCAGATGGCGTCGAAATTCTCGTACAGGAAATTTTCCTGCTTGTGGGAGTTCATCCAGTGCGCCAGCAGAGCGCCGCCGCGGCTGACGATTCCCGTGATGCGGTTGCGCACCAGCGGCACGAATTCGCGCAGGACTCCGGCGTGAATGGTCATGTAGTCCACGCCCTGCTCGGCTTGCTCCTCGATCACTTCGAGCATCAGGCCGATGGTCAAATCCTCGGTGCGTTTCACGCGGGAGAGGGCCTCGTAAATCGGCACGGTGCCGATGGGCACGGGCGAGGCCTGAATGATGGCCTTGCGGATCGCGGGGATGTCGCCGCCGGTCGAAAGGTCCATCACCGTATCCGCGCCGTAGTGCACGGAATGATGAAGTTTCTTAAGCTCCTCGGAGATGTTCGACGTGGTCGCGGAATTCCCGATGTTCGAGTTGATCTTGCACTTGAAGGCGATGCCGATGCCCATGGGCTCGAGCGATTTGTGGTTGATGTTCGCGGGGATGATCGCGCGGCCGCGCGCGATTTCGCTGCGCACCAGTTCCGGGTCGATTTTTTCGCGCCCGGCAACGAACAACATTTCTTCCGTGATCACGCCCTTGCGCGCGTAGTGCATCTGCGAAACGTTGCGCGAACCATTGGCCGCGGCCGCCTCGGTCAAACGCTTTTCAATCCAAGTGTCTCGAACTCCCATGATTCCCCCTGAAGAGATTCCGCATCCGGAGCGTCTCTCTCGTGCGATCTATGAATTATCGCACTGCCGCGCGCGTACGGCAACCGGGACGCGCGAGCGGACTCGCATGGAGTTCCTTTTCGTCAGGCGCAGCGCAGGGTGATCAGCGAAATTTCCGGAGGAACGCCCAGGCGGACCGGCGCTCCGATCGTGCCCAGGCCGCGATTCACGTAGATGGTGCTGGCGGCAACCTGTTGAATTCCCGGCGGAGAGAAAGACTTCCTGATCCGAGAGATTCGAGGAAGAGTACAGAGGACGGTGGTAAGCCCCGGCCACGTAAGGCGTGAGAAACATCGCCGGGCTCCAGCGATGATCGAGAATTTCGACGCGCACCTGCCCGCCATGCGTGTGCCCCGCGAGCGACAACTCGATGCCCATTTCCGCCGCGCGCGGAAAGGAATTTGGATTGTGGGAAAGCAGGATATTCGGAACATCGCGGCGGACCAGCGGTTCGATGCCGATCAGCATGGGCGCGCGATTCTGGTCCGAGTCCCGCTGGCGCTGGTAATCGACGCCGATCAAGTTGAACGGGGTTCCCTGCCAGCGCACTTCGGCGTTTTCCTGGCGGAGCAGCTTCATTCCATGCTGGTGAAATAACTGCGCGGCCCTGGCTTCGACGCCCGCGTAGATCTCATGATTGCCGTTGCATCCCCAGACGCCCAGCGGAGCGCGCAGCCGCGCAAGTTCGGCGATGCAATCCGCGAGGGGATCGCCCCGGGTGGTCAGGAAATCGCCGGTCACGACGATCAGGTCGCTGCCCAGTTCGTTGGCCATGCCGACGGCGCGGCGAACCTGCGCGATGGGCATGTAGGATCCGATATGGATGTCGCTTAATTGGGCGATGCGCAGGCCGTCGAGCGCTTGCGGAAAATTCGCGACCGGAATTTCAATTTCGCGCACCTGGAACCGGAAACGCTCCTCCGTAAAGCCATATGCGGCGCTGACAAACGGGACCGCGCCGGCCAGGAATCCCGCGGCGTGAAAAAAGCGCCGCCGGGAATGATCGATGGCCTCGCTTCGCGCGGCGATCCCCGGCCCGGCAGATGCGCTCGAAGCTTCTGGAGCCGGGGCGCCAGAAGAAAACGCCGAACGCAGGCTCCGCCACACCCAGTCCGCCACGGCCACACTCTTGATGAACAGGTACGATACGATCGAACTCGACAGCCACAACCCCAGAAACGCCGTCCACCAGGACCCGCGATGGACCATGCCGCGCATGGTCCTGACAATCCCCAGAAAAGCGGCGAACAGGACCACGAAGAGCAGTGTCAGCAGCGCGCCACGCATCATTTTGCGCCACTGCGGCCTTTGAATGCGCCCGGCGAACCTCCAGGCCCGCGCAAACCAGTAGCGCTGAGAAAGGAACGCCAGCGCAAGCCCGGCCAGCGCCACAAGAAGCCCGATCATGACAAAACCGTAATGAAACATCGACAACAAGTCCTCAATAATTAGAATACCGCGATGGCGGCGCGGTTGCACGGCGAACCGCACCGGGTGTATGGACCCAGTAATCTCCCTATCGCAGCTTTGGCGCGGCCGGAGGGCGCCACACCTCTCCCGCTGATTCCTGGCGCGCGTTGCCCGCCTCGGCCGCGGCCTATTCATCCACCTTTTTTGTTTTTATAAATGCAGATTTACAATTCATATTAAGTATGGTTAACTAATGCGGCCTGCAGGAGGCGGAACGCATTGGGCGCCAGATTCGCAAGACCGGCTTTCGCGACCCTCATCTTTCTTATGATTTTTACCGGGGCGGCGTTCGGCCAGGGAGAGACCACCAGCGCCCTGGTGGGCCAGGTGACTGATGCCACGAATGCGGCCATCCCGGGCGCCCTGGTCACCATCACCAATCGCGATACCGGCCTCGAACGCAGCGCCAAAACCGACGAAGAGGGCCGCTTCAATTTTCCCCAACTCAAGCCGGGCGCCTACTCGGTCAAAGTCGTCGCCGAGGGCTTCGAGCCGCAACGGCAGGACAATGTCAGTTCGGGCCTGGGACAGAAGCAGACGGTCAATTTCACGCTCCAGGTGGCCCAAACAAAACAAGCCATCGAAGTCAGCGGCGCGGCTCCCCTGCTCAATCCGGAAAACGCGAACACCTCCACGAATCTGAATGCTCCGGCGCTAGAAAACCTTCCCAATCCGGGCGGTGATCTCACTTACCCGCTACAGTTTGCCGCGGGCGCGCTGATTAATACCGCGGGCAGCGGGAACGATTTCGTTGGCGGCACGAATGGTTACGGCAACGTCGAGTTCAATGGATTGCCCGCTCTCTCGAATGGCTACATCGTCGATGGCCTGGAAACCAACGACCCGCTGACGAATCTGAATAGCGGGCTCTCCACGAACCTTGTCCTGGGGCTCAATTCGATATCCGAAGTAACGGTCAACACGCTGTCCTACGCCGTCGATCAAGGGCGCTACGGAGCCTCTCAGGTCAATTATGTAACTAAGTCCGGCTCGAACCAGTTTCACGGGAACCTGTACGAGTTATGGAACGGATCGATATTGAATGCCGCGGACTATTTCACAAACGCGGTACCGGGGAGGCAGAAGCCGGGAGCCACAGTGAATCATTTTGGCGGCAGCGTGGGCGGCCCGATAATTCACAATAAATTGTTCTTCTTCTTCGACAGCGAATGGGTTCGCATCGCGCTTCCGATCGTCACGCCCACCATCGTGCCGACGGTTGCGTTTCAGAGCTACGTCCTGCAGCAGTTGCAGACCGGCAATCCGGATCCCGAATCATCCCGGCCAATATCTGGATCCGCCTTCGCCGCAATCGATTCCCTTTCTATCAGCAAATGTTTTCTCTGTATGGAAATACCAGCGGAACGCCGCAAGCGGTCCTCGGCTGTCCGCTCGGCGTGGGTGGAAATGGCTGCGCGAATGCCCAGAGCGTCTCGCATTCCAGCGACGATCATGAACAGGTCCAGACGGTCCGGATCGATTACAACATCGATGACAACAACACGACCTGGTTCCGTTTTCAGACCGACAACGGGCTTCAGGCCGCCTATACCGATCCCATCAATCCTTTGTTCAATGCTTTTTCCCCCCAGCCTCTCTACTCTTTCGCGGCGGGATACACGCATATTTTTTCGCAGAATCTGGTGAATTATTTCAACCCGGGATTTTCCTGGTACGGCAGCCTGTTCGGGCCAGCGGATTTTCAGAAGACTCTGGCCGCTTTTCCCATTGTGCTGCAAGGCACCGGAGCGAATGCGTTCACCACGCTGGGAGGCCTGGATAACACCTGGGTTCAGGGAAGGCGCGCGTCGCGTTTATTTATCAACGACAATCTGGCCTGGAGCCATGGCGCGCACGAACTCCGCTTTGGAACCAATACCCGCATTTTTCGGCTGAACGACTATGACTTCGGGGAAGGCTCGGTGCCGACGGTAACCTACAACACGCTGGAGCAATACATTTACGGGCTCGCCTGGACGGCGACAAAAACTTTCCCCACCTCGGCGAACGAACCTTTTAATTTTCTGAATCTCGACCTGTATGCGCAGGATACGTGGAAAGTAACCAAGGATCTGACCTGGACCTTCGGCATACGCGATACGCTCAATTCCAATCCGCTCAATCCGCACCTGCAAATCGCCCGGCTGCAGGGATCGTTCAATTCCATCCCGCACAACGTGAATCAGCCGCTGAACGCCGCGATCCAGACCAATCTCGGCAACGTATTCGCATCGACGCCCCTGGCGATCCTGCAACCCAGGACGGCCATCGCCTGGCAATTTGAACCTAACACCGTCCTGCGCACCGGCTTCGGAATTTTCAGCGACATTTTGCCCGGCACAGTCGCCGATACGGTTGGCTTCAACCCGCCCTACGTCAAAACTTTCCAGGGCGGACTCAATGGAACCGTTGGCGGAACATCTATCGCCCCGGGCGTGCTCAACAGCGCGGGAGCGGATATCAGCGCCGTGGACGCAACCGTGGCCGCCAATCAAGCGTTCACTTCGGGATTTGCGCAAGGCCGGCTTTCCTGCGCGTCACCGCAAGCGAATCCCGCCTCTTGCCTTCCCCCCGTGGCCATCACGGCGGTCCCCGACGGAACGCTTCACGCGCCCTATTTCATGGAGTGGAGTCTTGGGCTGGAGCATCAGTTCGGATCAACGGGAAGCATCCACGCGCAATACGTCGGCACGCGCGCCGTGAACCAGCCCTACACGACGCAAGTGAACGGCTACCAAACCGTTTGCCAGGGATGCTTCGCGCCGTTTCCTTACGCGCAATCCACCGATCCACGGTTCGGCGCCGTGACGCAACTCTCCACCGGCGCAAACAGCCATTACAACGGATTGCAACTCACCGCCATCAAGCATCTCGGACACGGTTTCATGGGACAACTGAACTACACCTGGAGCCGCTGCATGGACACGGTCTCCAACGGCGGGTTCCTGCAGTTTTCGGCCGGAGGAATCCTGTCGCCTCTTCCGGGAGATTTAGCGCGCGATTACGGGCCGTGCGACTACGACATCCGGCACAATCTCAACGCGCAATATGTCTATCAATTGCCGTTGAAGGTCCGCGACCGCTCTCTGGGCTACGCGCTGAACGGATGGCAGGTCTCGGGAACCGTCTTTTGGCACAGCGGCATTCCTTTTTCTGTTCTGAGCACGCCGTACTCAGCAAATGGAAACGGCATTGTGAACGGCAGCGGGCCGCAATTCGCAAGTGTTGTTCCCGGGGTGCCGCTGTATGAACACAATCCCATTCCGGGGGTTACGCAGCCGGGCACGGTGCAATGGCTCAATCCCGATGCCTTTGTTTCGACCGTGGACCCGAGCACGGGCGCTTGCTACGGAGGCGACACGCCGCAGAATTGCCAGTTCGGAAATCTCGGCCGCAACGCGCTGCGCGGCCCCGATTTTGCCTGGAGCGATTTTTATCTCACGAAGTGGTTCCCTGTAACCGAGCAAGTGAAGTTGCGCTTCGATGTCCAATTCTTCAACGTATTCAACCATCCGAATTTCGGGCTTCCGAGCATGGTGTATGCCGGGATTCCCGGAAAGCCTTCCACCCAGGCCGGGTTTGGAGCGCTTACCTATGCGACTTCTCCGCCGACCGGCCTGCTCGGCGTCGGGCTGGGCGGCGACAGCACGCCGCGCATGATCGCATTTCAATTGCGCCTGGAGTTTTAAACCTCGGCCGGAAATCTAACTTTTCTTCGGCTTCTCGGACGATGGGCCCAAACCGGCAAAGTGTATTCGCAACCGCCTTTTCGCTTCGCGGGAAATATCCGCGAATTGAATCATCATCCCCTGCTCGCGGCACGGAGCGCGAAACAATTCCTTGCAGATGGATGTCGCTGGTTCCCAGGCGAAGCGCAAATTTGATTTTCGTTCCTTCGGGAAGAGGGTCCTGGTCCAGAACGTAGATGCCATTTTCGCTCAGGTCTTTGACTGCCGCGAATCCTTCGATGTAGACAATATGGGTTCCTGCCTTGGGCTTAAATCGTGGGAGAATTTCGTTTGTCCTTCTGGGTCATCGATTCGCCCTCAATCCGCGCCAAGCATGGGAGGCTTTTGCGTCAGCAGCGCCACGAGGGCAGCGGGATCGCTGACGGGCGGGCGGCACGAGGTCCCCACGCAGACTAGAGCCTGCGCGACATCCGCGCGCAAATGCGGCAGCGTCTCGGCCAGCGCAGGGGCAAGCGATCCCGCCGCCATGCGTTCGGGCGTAACGCGCAGCACGGCCTTGCCGAAGCGGTAGACGGAATGCGCGGCGCGTTCGAGCGCGTCGGCTTGCGGATCTCCGCTGTTTCCGGTGATGACCACTTCCAACGGCCCGCGGCGCGTGCAGCAGCGCGGCAAGTCCGTAGCTGGACGCGTGAATTCCGAATTGAGGAGCGATTCCGGCAAACGCTTCAAGCGTCGCTTTCGCCGAGGCCGCATAGCGCGCGTCTCCCGCGTACGCATAAAGCCGATCGAGCAGAATCGCCGCGGACGAATTCGCGCCCGGCGTGGGCGAATCCTGCAGCGGCTTGCGGCGGAGTTCGAGCCCGCCCATGGGCGCCGCGCCCGAGGCGCGATCGAAAAATCCGCCGCCCTCCGGGTCAAAATATTCGGCGATGGTGAAGTCCGCCGCGCGCCGAGCGGCGTCAAAATATTTCCGGTCGAGCGTCGCCTCGTACGCGTCCAGCAACGCCAGGCCCGCAAAGACCTGATCGTCGAGCGACCCATCGAGGCGCGCGCCTCCGATGCGATGCGCGAATCCGCGCGCATCGCTCCACGCTTCGGCCACCATGCGATCCAGCGTTTTCAGCGCGAAGGCGCGGCAGGCAGCGCCCTTGTCTCCGCCCAGCACGGCGGCGGCATCGAGATACGCGGAAACAAACATCGCGTTCCATGCAACATACAAAGTCGTGTCCACAAACGGCGCGGGCCGCGCCCCGCGCGCCGCCAGAAGTTTCGCCTTCGCCCCCGCCAGCGTCTTCCGGATGCTGGCCATGTCCACGCCGCCGATCGTCTGGGTCACTTCGGCGATGGACCGCGCGATCCACAAAACATTTTTCGACGGATTGTGGTGCATCTCGCCGCGAGGTTCCACGTCGTAGCGCAGCTCGACGATGCGCGACTCTTCCGGCGTCAAGACCGCGCGGACTTCTTCCTGCGTCCAGGTAAAGTAATCGCCGTCGTCATCCAGCGTCTGGTCGGCGTCCTGGCTGGCGTAAAATCCGCCGCGCGACTGGTCCGAGAGCACGGCGTTGGTCCAATCGATGATGCCTTCGGCCACTTCCAGCAGAAACGGTTCCCGCGCGACCTGATAGCCGTGCAGAAAATTTCTCAGCAGCTCCGAATTGTCGTACGACATTTTCTCGAAATGCGGCACGCACCAGCGCTCGTCCACCGAATAGCGGTGGAACCCGCCGCCGATCTGGTCGTAGACGCCCCCGGAGCCCATTTTTTCCAGCGTGAACGCGGCAGCCACCAGCAGGCCGGTCCGCGCCGCTCGACTGGTGGCGCTCGAGGAGCAAATCGATCGCCGCGGGATGCGGAAATTTCGGCGAGCGGCCAAATCCTCCGTTTCGCGAGTCGAACAGTTTCAGGATGGATTCGGCCTGATCGTCCGCCACGCTCGCATCAAACTCTCCGCGCGCCCCCGCGAACGTTTCCGATTTGGCCACCGCTTCGGCCAGCCGGGACGCCGCCTCCTCGACCTCCGCGCGGCGGCCGTGAAAGCTCGCGGCCACGGCTTCGAGAATGCGGCGAAAGCCCGGGCGGCCCATGGCGTCGTCCGGCGGGAAATACGTGCCGCCGTAAAACGGGCGTCCATCGGGCAAAAGAAATCCGGTGAGCGGCCAGCCGCCCTGCCCGGAAATGGCGCTGATGGCAGCCTGGTAGCGCGCGTCCACGTCGGGCCGTTCGTCGCGGTCCACTTTCACCGGGATATAAAGCTGATTGATGATGGCGGCGAGCCGAGGGTCTTCGTAGCTCTCGCGATCGATGACGTGGCACCAATGGCACCAGACCGCGCCGATATCGAGAAGAATGGGCTTGTCTTCGGCGGCCGCGCGCGCGAAGGCTTCCGCGCCCCATTCGTACCACTCGACCGGCTGGTGCACGGCGGAACGCAGATAAGGACTTGCGGAGTGCGCCAGACGCCCTTCGGATTTTTCAGTCACGGCATTCCTTTCCGGACGCGCGCATTCCGGCTGCGTGAGAAATTGTTTTACTGGATCGGGTGTTGCGGGCCGGTATCTTCCGGATCGATGGGCTTGCGTCCGGAAAAACCTTCGTCCTGGCGGTGATAAAACCGGATGCGGTCTTCCCCGAGCCGCCAGCACAGATAGACTTCCTCATTTTTCAGGATCGCGGGGAAATCCACCAGGCCGGATTCGAGGTCCTTCACCAGGCACCCGATGGCCTGAATTTGTTCGAGGGCGTCGCGGACCTTGGCCACCGTGCGATTGTGCGCCGAGCGGAAGCGGGCGGCGACTTCATAATCAATCGTGATGCCGCCCATGATCATGATTCGGTTCGCGATGGCGTTCAATTTCTCGTCGAGCTCCTCCGATCTCGCGGTTGCCTTCCATGGCTTCGATCAGCAGCGGCTCGACGCGGCGCCGCGCGCTCTCGGCCTCGGATAGGCTGAATAGTTTCGGTTCGTGTTCTTCGTGATCCATCGGTTCTCCGCTCGCCAAAAGATGCAGGGGATATGCCCCGCCTCGCCCCTGTGGAACGGTCCCGGCATGTTTGCCGGGCCGAACAGCGTCCCTATTCTCGTTCATTGCAGACGCCGTTTACCAGAGACGGACGCTGCGCCACATCGGCAAACGGAATATGTGTACAGTTTTCCCCCAATGCGCATCTTCGTCCTCGGGACCGGAGCGACCGGCTCGTACCTCGCGCACCTGCTGGCGCGACAGGGACATCAAGTCACCTGCGGCGACCGCGACCCCGACCGCGCTCGCCGTTTTCTGGGCAAGAAAAGCAAAATCCCGGTGGTTCAGGTCAACGCGCGGAATCTTTGGGGCATCGTGCGGGCAGCGCGGGGTTCGCAACTACTGGTGAACGCCACCGCCGCAGTCTTTAACGAAATCGTCCTGCGGGCGGCGTTGCGGATTCGCTGCCATTACATTGACCTCAGCGCGCACCTCACGCGCAACCCGTTCAAGGCCGAGCAGCTTCGCTACGACCAGCGCTTCCAGGACAAGAACCGCGCCGCCGTGATTACCTGCGGCGCCGCTCCGGGGCTCACCAATCTGCTGGTGGCTCGCGCCGCCGCCCAAATGGATTCGGTGGACGCGGTTTACATTCGCCTGTATGAAAGCACCGAAAGCGATGACCCGGTCTCGCAATGGTCCGCGGAAGTTTCCTTCGATGAGGCCGTCTCCCTTCCCCGCATCGTGCGCGGCGGCAAGTTTCGGTATGGAAAGCGTTTTGGCGAACGCGAAAAATTCCGTTTCCCGCCGCCGATCGGTGAAGTAAATGTCGTCCTGGCGGCGCAGGATGAAGTCGGCACGGTTCCGTATTTCCTGAAGCTGAAGGAAATGGACGTGAAGATCGGCGGCAACGAAATCGACCGCCTGCGGCGCTGGTACAAACAGGGAAAATTATCGAAGTCCCGCGGGCTGATCGCCTCGCGCTTTCCCACGACGCTCACCCCGCGCCAGGTCGCGCGCTTGATCCGCCGGGGAAATCTGCAGAACGCGAGGTTCGCCGCCGCTGTCGTCGTTCATGGAGTGAAAAAGGATCGCCCGATCGAGATCCGCTACGACGCCATCTTCCCGTCCCTCTACCAGATCCGGCAGCGAGGGCTGGCCCTTTCGCCCATCTCCTACGCCACCGCGCACATGGCCGCTCTGTTCATCAAGCATTTCCCGCGCGACTCGGCCGGCGTTTTTCCTCCCGGCGCGATCCCGCTGGAAAATCGGCAGGCGATTCTTAAGGACTTGAAGTCGCGAGGCATTCGCGTGACGATGAAAGTTACTCGGAAGAAAATCCATGAGGAAGACGAGTTCGAGTAGCGCAGGCACTCTTGCCTGTGCGGTTTTGTCGATCAGCGATCATGATGTATCTGCGTTAAGGTTGAGAAAACCGCATAGCCAGGAGTGGCTGTGCTACTTTTTCTGGAAGCTGCTTAGCCCGCATTTCTCACCACGCAACCACTGAAATCGGTTTCGATCTCTCCGGAAAGGCTAGAAAGCCGCTGGGATGGCTTTTGGTGGCACAGGCTTCAGCCTGTGCGATATCGCGATGTAAGAAAATCAAAATCGCACGGCTTAAAGCCTGTGCCACCAGGGCCTGTCAAGTGTTTTCGTCCGATTCTTACAAGTTTCGGAAAGGTTGCACTCAGGAGTTTGTGAGAACTGCGGGTTAGCCGCCGGACTGCTTGACCTGGCGCATCTTGCGCGCCCAGGGCTCAATCCTGATCGACTACCTCTTGCCGCATCGATCGGGCTCTTGGTTGGCAGTACCTTCATAGCGGTCCCGCCTCGCGGGGGATGAACGAGAATCGGAAGGATCAGCGCAACGGTCATCAATCCCCCTAGGAAACTCAGCGCCTCATTATAGTTTCCGTTGACCTGCCGCAGATATGCGAAAAAGTAGGGACCGAATGCGGAGGCAAACGCCCAGGGCAGCATCATCAATCCGAAAATGGAGCCGACGTCGCGCGGCCCGAAATAGTCTGCCGCGAACGCCGGTGTGATGCCATAGGCGCCGCCGTAGCACATCACCAGGATGAAGGTCACTACGCCGAGGATGGGGAGCGAATGGATTGTGTGGTAGCTCCAGAAAAAAATTACTTCGACCAGGTACATCACGAAAAACGCGGTTTTCCTCGTCGTCAGATCCGATACGTAGGACCAAAAAATGCGTCCCGCGCCGTTGCCGAGCGCCATGATCCCGACCAGAAAGGCTGCCGTCGCCGCGCTCGCTTTTCCCATCTCCTGAAAAATGGGTGACGCCTGGGAAACGATGGAAAGTCCCGACATTGTGTTGATCGACATCAAGGCGCAGATCGCCCACCATTGCCAGGTACCGAGCGCCTCGCCCAGTGTGTAGTCACGGTCGGCGCGCTGCGCAATATGTTTAGCGCTTGGAGTCCATCCCGCCGGCGCCCACCCTTCGGGTGGATTTTTCATGAACGCACCCGCGCATACCGCGACGATCCCGTACGCGCCGCCAAGATACGCAAACGTGGGCATGAGCCCTTCATGCTGGATCAGCCAGCCGGCAGCCGGGGCGGAAAACAACGATCCTGCTCCGAAACCTGCCACCGCAATTCCTGTAATCAGCCCGCGCCGGTCGGGAAACCACTTCACCAGGACCGTGATCGGTACGATGTACCCCATCCCCAGCCCAATCCCTCCGATCACGCCGTAGGTCAGGTAGAGCCACCACAATCCGTGCGCCGAAAAGCTGGCCAAAAATACGCCGCCGCCCCACAGCAAGCCCGCCGTCATGGCCACGACTCTCGGGCCAACGCGCTTCATCCATAAACCACCGAGCACTGCGGAGCACCCTAGAAAAAACCAGCTGATTAAAAACGTCGAAGAGACTTGCGTGATGCTCCAGCCGAATTCGTGGGAGAGAGGAATGCGAAAGACGCTCCACGCGTAGGCCGCACCCAGCGCCATTTGCAGACAGATTCCGGCTAAGGCCATCCACCAACGATTCAGCACTGGCATGTTTCCTCCACCGGCGTTGCCACACGCGTATCGCCACGCAAAAGGCACTCTTGCTTGTCATTCCGAACAAAGTGAGGAATCTCTCTGTGCTTTAGAGTCAAAAGAATGAGAGATTCCTCGGCGAAAAACCATGCCTCGGAATGACCATTATAAGTTTTCCAGGATACATTCCGGTCAACGTGATCCGCTACACAGCGTCCAAGCTTGCAACTCCCGCCTTCACACACCATTCTTCCCACGCGCGCCCTTGCGAAAACGCCTGACTGTGCATCTCGCCGGAACGATCGGTTTCCCCGCGCGAAAGATACGTAATCTGCCCGCCCATGGACATGGCCTTGATCAGCACTTCCGCGTTCAGCCGCAAATAGAAAGTCGTGAACACCGCATCCCGTAAAGACTTCGCCGCGATCACGCTACCGTGGCCGCGCATCAGCGCCGCCTTGCCCGCGCCCACCGCGTTCGCAAGAGATTTTCCCATTTCGTTCGAGGTCACCAGCATGTCGGTGTCGCCGAACTGGTCGCGAATGTCCCAGACGGGAACTTCGTGGCCGATCACGGCCGCACTGTGAATCGCGGGGCGCATGACCGTCTTGGTCACGGCCATGGGAAGCAGTTCGTGCGCGTGGTTGTGGCAAACGGCCATCACGTCCGGGACGCGCCCGGTACAGGCAGCCATGAATGAACCGTTCGGCATAGGGCCGCAGGCCGCGGAGATCCACTGGATTGCTGTCCAGGTCGAATTCCAGAATGTCGTCTTTCGTGACCAGGCTCGGCGCCCGCGAACGCGACATGAAAAATCGCTGCGGGTTTTCCGGATTGCGTATGGTGATGTGGCCGAAGGAATCCACCAGTTTCAAGTGAGCCAGCACGCGGTTCGCCTTCACCAGTTCCGAAATTGCCGCGCTCGCATCCACCCGAGGATTCCTCCCGAAATCTGATTTCCAGGATTGATTAATGCAGGGAGTTTGCACGCAACACGAGAATATCGCAAGGCCTTAGGTAGCGCAGGCTTCATAGGTTGCGGAAAAACTCAAAACACCGTCTTTCCGAGGCGTGTTCTTCACCGAGAAATCCCTCTTTTCGTGGGTTCCAATCGAGGAGAGATTCCTCGGCACGCAGCGTGCCTCGGAATGACAACTTTTCGAGTCTTTCCGCAGCCTCTAAAACCTGCCACGAAAAAGAAGAAGGCCCATCATTGGCACCCGCACGAATGCGGAGTGCAGCCGCCGCAACCACCGCCCGAGGCCGAGGATTCACTCGCCGGAGAAGAACCATTCGAGGATTTACCCGCGCTAAAAACGGAGAGCTGCATCGTGCGCCGCTCGCTGGCGCACTGGGGGCACACCACTTTCTGCTTCGCAGACATCACGATGGATTCGTAGTGCGCCTTGCAGTCATCGCAAACGTATTCATAGATAGGCATCTCGCATTTCCTTTCCTGTTTGCACGGGCCGGCGTCGATTTCCAAAAAGCAACTGCCTCCGGCGAACCGGAGGCAGTTGGAAGAATTAGCAATCGAAAGGCGGCCTAGTCCCCCGCAACCGGTTCGGCAACCTGAGGCTTCGACGCGCCATTGCCGTTTCCGGCGGCATTGCTGATCGTTACCGGAGCGCTCGACGGAGTGGCCCGCTTGATGTCGGTGACCGATCCGATCTGCACGACTTCCTGCGGCGCCTTCTTGAGCACGAGTTCCTCGTAGATCTTCCGGACGCGCGCCTCTTCCTTGAGGAATTCAGCGCGGCGGCGTGCACGATTTTCTTCGGCGGCGGTGTTCGGCACTTCGTGGTCGATGTCGCGGACGCGGGCGGCGTCCTCGGCATCGATCACGAGCGAATGGTTGTAGGTGTCCAGGCTCACGGCCTTGCCCTTGGCGTAAATCTCGTGCTTGCCGTGTTCCTTGTACCATTGCGCGACGGTCGCGTTCTTGTACATGTTCTCGATGATCTTGCGCCAGCCGATGCCCGTGTTATACGCGCAGAAGGAAATTTCGCCCTGCTGCGTCGCGTACGGGATGATGCACATTTCCGTGCGGCGGAAGTCATAGTTGAACAGGTCCTGGAACCACATCCCGGCGATCATCAGGAAATTCCAGGGATCGGTGCGGCGCTTCTTCGCGTCTTCAAACGTGCGTTCCGGCCCTGCGGTGCCGTATTTCTCGCGCTGGTTCTTGGTCAGGCCCCAGGACTTGTCCATCTTCTTCCACAAGTCGAGCAGTCGAAACGTTCCGGGCGCGCCATACGGGTTGTAATTCTTCAGCATGGCCAGCGCGAACGTGAAGTTGGAAAAATTCTTGCCGCGAGCGGCGTCCGTGACCTTCTTGATGTCCTCGACCAGTTGCGGCACATTCAAGAACGCAGGAACGGGAGCCCATTCCTTCGTCTCTTTATTGATCAATACGCCGGTACCCACTCCGCAGTTGGGGTGGCAGCCGCAGCTCACCGAGCCCCACGGCGCATCCGGTCCATGGGAAAGATCGGCAAACGCCGAGAACGTGCTGATCAGCGAGATCGGGAACCAGTCGCGCGTCGGCTCGATCTTGCCCACCTGCGCGCTGACGTCCTTGGCCAGGTGCGAAAGCGTGTAGCGCTGCTTCATGCGGCGCTCGTCGGTAATTTCCTCGTCGCGCCCGGTGAACGAAACGGGCTGGAACGCGACGAACGAAATTTTCTTGGGGTTGTCCATCGCGAATTTCACGATGGCGCCCACCTGGTCGTTGTTCAGGTTGTTGACGATGGTCGTGACCAGAATGATTTCGATGCCCGCCGCGTGGATGTTTTCGATGGCCCGGAGTTTCACGTCGAACAGGTTGCCCACCTGGCGGTGGCTGTTGGCGTCGTTGCCGATGCCGTCGAATTGCAGGTAGACGTAGCGCAGGCCCGCTTCAAACGCCTGCTTGCAGTATTCCTTGCTCTTGGCGAACTCGATGCCGTTGGTCGCGGCCTGCACGCTGTTGTAGCCGATTTTGCGCGCGTGGCGGATGGCGTCAAAAAATCGCGGGTGCATCGTCGGCTCGCCGCCCGAGAACTGCACCGACATCTGCCGGCGAGGCTTGATCTTCAGCGCGTTGTCCAGAATTTCCTGGATCTCCTCCCAGGACAGTTCGTGGACATAACCGACCTGGTTGGCGTCCATGAAGCACGGATCGCACATCATGTTGCAGCGGTTGGTGAGGTCCACGGTGAGCACGGAGCCGCGGCCGTAGCGGACGGTGCTGGATCCGTGCCTGTGCAGGTCCTCGTCGTTGTGCGCCGGAATATCGCGCCCCGGGAAATTCTGCTCGATCCAGTTCAGGAACTTCGCGTCGACGGCCATCATGTCTTCGTACTGGCCGTGAATCGGGCATTCCTTGACCATCCAGATCTGGCCGTCGCGCTCGATGATCTGCGCCTTGATCTCGCCGACCTTTTCGTGCATCAGGTCGCGCCAGTCCTTCTTTCCCTCGAAGATCGCGTCGCGCGCTTCCTTGACGCAGCCCGGGCACAGCGAGTCGGTCTGCCGCGGCCAGCCGAGTGTGGGCTTGGACTTTTCCCACGACTTCAGCAGCGGCTTGTCGGACCACTTGGGCGTGAAATTCGGATTGGGGTTGTGCTTGTTGAAAAATTTGAATCGTGTCAAAGGCCACGCCCGCGGTCTTGCAAACCACATAATCCAGCGCTTTCCATGCACGTGTACCTAAAGTTTGAGGCATGTTTCAAAATCCTCCAGAATACGATTCGAATAAAATCAGACAACTTAAAACTTAATGGGAGCCCTCAGTGATGAATACGGCCCCTGATCCCAAAACCAGACCCTGATAGCCTAACTAAAAACGCCCCTTGGGGTCCAGCTAAAGCTTTCCCACTGTGTAGTTTGCCCGTTACCTCCCTGCAACGTCCACTGAGTTGCGCCCAAAGGGATGAATTAAGGGCTAAACGGCGATTTGCCGCACCCAATGGGAAGGGTCGAGCGATTGCCCGTAGCCAGTTCTGCCTTATGGACTTGTTGGTCTGGCGGCTTCGATTTGGTTCCAAATATATTCCGCAAATTCTTGCGCATTCGCGCACCTTCATGGGCGTCGGCGCGGGAATCTTCAGGCTCCTAGTGAGAATCTCTTCCCGGCCTGTTAGAATTCGGACACGGTGGATCGAAATGAAAACGCTGCCGTCAATCTTCGTACATTCGACATCCTGGTTTTCTGTGCCCTTTCGACACTGGCGCAGGTTCCATTCAAACCAGCTGAAATCACGTTTGCCACGGACGTCCAATTTCCTCCTAACAGCATTGCGAGCGGGATCGTCGTCGTTGATGTCTCTCTGAACTCGAAGGGGGAAGTCACCGGAACCGAGGTTCCGCGGGAGATTGCCTCCTTGACGTCAACGGCGACGTCATCAGTTCGGGCCTGGAAGTATCGTCCCGCTTCCGTGGAGGGGACCCCAGCAAGCTTCGCTCGTACGGGTTGCCTTCGTCTTCAGGCCCCACGTAATCATGGCTGCGCCCCCAAGTTTTGCGCCCCTGCAACAGCAGGAGGATACGACTCCGACCGCGAAATCCGGGTACGTCCCGCCCGGGATTGTATCGGTCGCTTACCCTGCTTATCCGATAAATGCGGCGTCTGTCGGAGCGGTTGTGGTTCAGGTCAAGGTGGACGCGAATGGGAAGATCGAGGACGTCAAGGCGATTCGGCCCTTTTACCCCTTCACCCAAGGCTCGCTGGACGCAGCCAAAAAGTGGCAATTCCGGGCTGCGACCTTCAATGGAGAACCGGTTACCTCGAATATTGCCATCGCCTTCGTCTACTCGCCCCCGGTTGTAACTGAATGAAGAGCGGCAGCGACCCCTTTCCTGAATCGTCGGTCCTTCTATAGCAGACTTCTCACCTGCGCAAGTGAAAAATGCTAGAAATTTGTAACTCCTTATGTTTGTTTAGCTTGCTAAGGAATTCCGTTAAAAGCCAACGGCAAGAGGCATCTGGTATGGCTTCCCGGATGGGTAGGAATTATCCCAGTACTCTTGTACCCAAAAATTGGCGCTAACTGTCTATCGCCCCCGCCGGCCCTCGGGTCCAGAATGCTTTCATACAGTAAATTAAATTCGGGAGGATCGAAATCATGAATCGCTGGTGGTGCATGGATTGCCGAATGACCGTTGAGATGGACCGGCACGGCCGGTGCGGTATCTGCGAGTCAGAAGCTGTGATCTTGGCGGAACCTACGAATGACCTAAATGACTCAGTTTCAGCAGTTAAGGTGGATTCACCAACCTCTCAAGCATGTGCTTGAGCAGAAATATTGAAACTCGGCATGGAATGAAGTAGGACGCAAATCTAAACACGGAACTTGCTGATAAAAAGGAGGTTAATAGAGGGAAAAAACAAGAGCCCGGGGGGGCATTTACTCGGACCGACGAAAAGGAGAAAAACTCATGCAGACTAAACTACGAATTTTTGGTTTGGTTGTCGTAGCGAGCCTGCTCTGGACTTCCCCAACGTCAGCTGCAACCCAAAGGGCGAAGACACAAAACAGGGCCAACAGTCACAAAATTCAATACACAGGAACGGCTTCCTGGTATGGCATACAGCATCAGGGCCGAAAGATGGCCAATGGCAAGCAATTTGACCGTCGCAAATTGACGGCCGCCAGTTGGTACTTCCCACTCGGCACGCCTCTGCGCGTGGTGAACATAAGTAACGGTCAATCTGTCCTGGTGACGATCACGGATCGCGGCCCAAATCACCGCCTGAACCGGATTATCGATCTGTCCGAGGCTGCCGCGGAACATCTGGACTATAAAGGACAAGGCCTGACCCGCGTATTTCTCTACCCCGTGGCTTCCTTTGACACGCAATCCGCCGGATTCGATTCCACGTTAATCGATACGCGTGCGGGAGCACGTCACACAGAATTCGAGGCCGAAGTAATGATCACGCCTATGTGATGGAAACTGGCCACCCAAGCATGCGGGAATTCCCTCCGTGGTGGCCGAGCCTCTTCAAGACAATTTGCGGGATGTTCACTGCTCAGCCGTGGCCGCAGTCGAAAATTCTCCCTGCGGCCACGGCTGTGCAGGTTGCCGCCCTCAGCACGCCACAGAAATCCGCGACCTGGGATACAACGGGTCTCTACCAAGAATTCAACGACTGCGATGGGAAAATGGTATAGCCCGTCCGCCCCAGCGGGCGGGTTTTTTCTTCTCAACGCGGGGACTCCGGCTTAACCCATCGCGCCGCTTGCGACACAGCGATAGAACGAGCGGGGATCGGCGTATACTGGAAAACTCATTTTCTCGCTTGGGGGAGCGCGTCATGATCCGTCATCTCAAGACCGGCCAATCGGCTGAAGCGAAGGCCGAAAACAGCGCACAAGTCCGCCAGACCGTCGAAGCGATTCTGGCGGACATATCGGCGCGCGGGGAAACCGCCGTGCGCGAATACTCGGAAAAATTCGACAAGTGGTCGCCCGCATCATTTCGCCTCTCCGAGAGCGACATCGCCGAATGCGTGCGCTCGTTGCCGCCAGGGGTGATCGAGGACATCCAATTCGCGCAAACGCAGATCCGGAATTTCGCGCTGGCGCAGCGCGGCGCGCTGCGCGACGTGGAAGTGGAAACGATCCCCGGGGTGGTGCTGGGGCACAAGAATATTCCGGTCAATAGCGTCGGTTGCTACGTGCCGGGAGGGCGGTATCCGATGGTGGCCTCCGCGCACATGAGCGTGGTGACGGCGAAGGCCGCGGGCGTAAAGCGCATCGTCGCGAGTGCGCCACCGTTTGCAGGCAAGCCTCATCCGGCGATCGTCGCGGCGATGCATTTCGGCGGCGCCGACGAAATCTACGCGTTTGGCGGCGTGCAAGCCATCGCAGCCATGGCTCTGGGCACGGAAAATATTTTGCCCGTGGACATGCTCGTCGGGCCCGGCAACGCGTATGTCGCCGAAGCCAAGCGGCAGCTCTTCGGGCGAGTCGGCATCGACCTGCTTGCAGGGCCGACGGAAACCTCAATTATTGCTGACGATTCGTGCGACGCCGAGATGGCCGCAGTCGACTTGATCGGACAGGCGGAACATGGCCCAGGCAGCCCAGCCATTCTGCTTACGAATTCCGCAAAGCTCGCGGCGGATGTGCCGGCGGCGATTGAAAAGCTTTTTTCGTGGCTGCCGACCGCCGAAATTGCGCGGCAGGCCTGGAAGAATTGCGGCGAAATCATCCTGTGCGAGACGCTGGACGAAATGGTCAGCGAAGCCGACCGCATCGCTTCCGAGCACGTGCAAGTGCTCACGCGCGATCCCGATTATTTTTTGCAGCGCATGACCAATTTCGGCGCGCTCTTTCTGGGGCCTCGTACCAACGTCGCATTCGGAGACAAAGTGATCGGAACGAACCACACGTTGCCCACGATGAAGGCGGCGCGTTATACGGGCGGCCTGTGGGTGGGCAAATTTTTCAAAACCTGCACGTACCAGCGCGTGCTGACCGATGAAGCCTCGGCGATGGTTGGCGCATATTGCTCGCGTCTGTGCGCGCTGGAAGGTTTTGCGGCGCACAAGGAGCAGGCAGACCTGCGCGTGCGGCGTTACGGGAAGAAGGTGGCCTGACCGATGGAAGCATCGCGCGAAAAGATTCAATCCGAACAGCTTTCCAATGAACATCCGGTGGCCGTGGTAACGGGCGGCGCGGGAAGCATGGGCACAGTCATTTGCGGCGCGCTGGCGCGCGAGGGGATGCGCGTGGTGGTGGGCTACAACCGTTCCGCGGAGAAGGCCAAAGCGCTAGCCGCGAGCTTGCCGGGAGAGGGACACGCGGCGCTGGCCGCGCCGGTAACGGATAGCGCGGCGCTCGCGGCGCTGGCCGCGGAAATCGCCAAGCGTTACGGCGTGTGCGACGTGCTAGTGAATTGCGCGGGAGTGACGCGATTTGTGCCGCACGGCGATTTGGACGCGCTGGATGATGCCTTGATCGAAAATATTCTTGCGACGAACGTGCGCGGCCCGTTTGCCACGGTGCGCGCACTGCGTCCGTTGCTCGATAAGAGCAAACTGCCCGGCGGCGCGGTGATCATCAATATTTCCTCGATCGCCGCGGTGACCGCGATGGGCAGCAACGTGATTTATTGCGCGTCGAAAGCGGCGGTTGACAACTATGACCAAGTCGCTCGGGCGCGCGCTCGCGCCGCGCATTCGCGTCGTCTCCATCTCGCCGGGCGTGGTCGATAACGATTTTATACGGTCGATGGACAAGCGATGGCTCGACGAGCAAGTGGAGCGCACGCCGCTAAAGAGGCTTGCCGCGCCGGATGAGGTGGCTTCCTCGGTGATCGCGGCAATCAAGCATTTAACTTTCACTACTGGTGCGATTATTGCTGTGGATGGCGGGCGGCCGCTGAGCTGAGGCGGCAGTGAATCGGAGACAAGTAGGACAGGTTTCACAGGATGCGTAAAAAGGGCTTTGAAAGCCTTCAGGGGTTAAAACCCCTGAAGAAACAAAGACCTTTACGTCGCGGCTGAAGCCGTGACCCACAAACATTTCGGCCTTTTTCCGCATCCTGTGAAACCTGTCCTGGTCAATCCCACGGCAGGCCTACGTAGTTTTCTGCGAGCGAGGTCATGGCCGCGCGCGAACCGGTCACGTAATCGAGTTCGGCGAGTTGGCGGCGGCGATCGAAGGGGCTGTCGGTATCGAAGCGGTGTAGCATGGTGGTCATCCACCAGGAAAAGCGCTGCGCTTTCCAGACACGGCGCAGGCAGGTTTCGGAATATCGCTCGAGCAAGGCGGTTTTTCCCGAAGCGTAGAATTCGGCAAAGGCCTGCGCGAGGATGCGGACATCCGCCACGGCCAGGTTGAGGCCCTTGGCGCCGGTCGCGGGCACGATGTGCGCGGCGTCGCCGGCAAGAAATAGTTTGCAGTACTGCATCGGCTCGACGACGTAGCTTCTCAATCCCGCAATGTTTTTCTGATAGATCGGCCCTTCAGTAAGTTTCCAATCCACGTCCACGGCTGCCCGCGCGTGGAGTTCGCTCCAGATGCGATCGTCGGGCCAGTCCTTGATGTCTTCATCGTTCGGCACCTGGATGTACAGGCGGCTGATTTCGGGAGTGCGCATGCTGAACAGGGCGAAGCCGCGTTCGCTGTGGGAATAAATCAATTCCTTCGATGAGGGAGGCGCCTGCGCGAGGATGCCCAGCCAGCCGAAGGGATAGGAGTGGTCAAATTCGGTGAGCGCGCCGGCGGGAATGCTGGGACGGCAGACTCCATGAAAACCGTCGCAGCCCGCGATGTAGTCGCACTGTATTTCCTCGGATTTGCCATCGGATTGAAATCGAATCGAAGGACTCGCGCCGTCGAATCCGTGCACGGTGACGTCCTCGGCTTCGAAAATGATCCGGCCCCCCGCTTCCAGCCGCGCGGCAACCAGATCTTTCACCACTTCGTGCTGGGCGTAGACCGTGATGGCCTTGCCGCCGGTGAGTTCGTACAAATCGATGCGGTGCCCGCGCCGGTTGAATCGCAGCTCGATGCCGTGATGGACGAGTCCTTCACGCTGGAGGCGCGCGCCAACGCCCGAGGCCACAAGCAAATCGACCGTGCCCTGTTCGAGCACGCCCGCGCGGACGCGCTCTTCGATATATTTCCTGCTGTGCCTTTCGAGGACGATGGATTCTATTCCCTGAAGGTGGAGAAGATGCGAGAGAAGAAGTCCCGCCGGGCCCGCTCCGACAATTCCGATTTGCGTGCGCAAGGTTCGCCTCCGGAAGTCTCTGCCGTGCCGCAACTAGGCGCAGTTTAGACGTGCAAGGCGGCGATTGTCCATGAGGCGCCGCAGGATGATTTGCGAGGAATGTGGATTTATTAGCGCGGGGAAGGAAATCCCCCTCCGCCGCGGCGGACGGGCTACAGCAATTTCCCGCAAGCGCAGGCAGGCGCTATTCGTTCGCGACAGGGCGAAGAACGGCGACGGCGAAATGCGCGAGAAGGGGCGCGCCTTCGTCGAGCTGCAGCCAGCGCACCACGCAATGATCCTTCAGATATTTCCCGACGCGCGCTTCGTTGATGCCCAGATGGTCGGCGAGCTTTTCCTTCAGGTTGGCGCCTTCGCGGCTGCCGCGCCCGCTGCGAAGCAAATTGCCGATACCGACGCGCAATGTCTGGCAGGCTTCGATATAGTAGTAGCAGTCTGGTCCGTATCGGTGATCAGGAAAACGCCAGGGCCCGCCGGGGCTTCGTCCGCCTGATCCACCGAGTGCACGGCACACGCCAGCATGCGGCGAAGCTGGGATTCGAGCTGCGCCATGCGCGAAGAAAGCGCCGGATCGCCCGAGCGCGTGCGCATCTGAAACGCGGAACCGGCACGGCTGGTTCGACGCTTCGGACGGGTTCTGGTTCCCGGGCGCGAGGCTGCGAAAATTCTTCGGGCGCATGGATTCGAGCGGCCGGGAAGTTGCGGGGTTCTGCGGCGCGTTCGAACGCGGATGGCGGAACAGGACAGGGAGCGGCGTCGGCGTTGCGGCCACTCGGAGCGCCCGCGCGCGCGCCTTTGTTCCGGCCGCGCCCGCCTCGGCGCCCTCGGCGTTTGCGGCGGCGGCCCGGAGCGATCTTCGGCAGCTTGCGGCGATGTCGCGGTCGCGGCTCCCGCGGCCGGTTGTTCGAAAACGGATTCCTGCTGGCCTCCGTCCATTTCTTCGCCTTCTTCGGTCACTTGTTCTTCAGAAATTTCTGCGATGACTGGCTCCATTTGAGCCGCTGAGTCAGCCGGCGTTTCGCTTTCGGTAATTGCGGCTGGGGTTGCGGCAAGGGCGACAGGGATCGGCGCGCCCAAACGCGTAAGGGCTTCTTCGGCTTTCTGTTTCCATTGCGCGCGGCGGAATCGCTCGGCGGCGGAGGTGTACCAGCGCGCCGCTTCGGGAGTCGCGCCGGATTTTTCGTGAATCTGCGCGAGTTCAAACGCAACCATCGCGTCGCGCGTGCGTTCGTATAACGCCGCGAGTTGACCTGGGGGATCCGCGCTGGTTCGCGCCTTGCGGATGCGCGCCTGTATCTGTCGCCAATCGCTCACTGGCCGGGTATTGTATCAGCGACGCGCAAACGGAGCCAGCAATACACGCAGAAAAGCGCAATACGCGCTTCCGCGGCTTGCCGGGAGTTTCCAAGGGATTCTCCGCCCTCGCATTCGACGCGCACCTGCGGCAGAATTGAAACATGAGCAGCGCGAGGAGCACGGCCCGGACGATGGAGATCTCGCGCGCGCTTGGTTTCGATCTTTGCGGCGTTGCCCCGGCCGAGGATTTCCCCGAACTCGCGCATCTCGAGGAGTGGCTCGGGCGCGGCCATGCAGGCGAGATGCGCTATCTGCAGAACCCTCGGCGGCGATCGCCCTCGCTCGCCATGCAGGGTGCGCGCAGCGTGATCGTCTGCGCGCTCAATTACAACACGGCGTTCTCGGCATCAACCGAAATATCTTCTCAACAAAGCGAAACATCATCAGGTCCGCGGGGATGGATTTCCCGCTATGCCTGGGGCGATGATTACCACAAAGTGCTGGGCGAAAAACTTGAGGCACTAATCCGACAGTTGCACGAGGAATTCCCCAAGGGGTTTGAAGCGCGGGCGTATGTGGACACCGGCCCGATCGTCGAGCGAGTCGCCGCGAAATACGCGGGGCTAGGATGGCTGGCCAAAAACACGTGCCTGATCCACGAAGAATTAGGTTCGTGGATGTTTCTCGGTGCAATCGTGACCACGCTCGATCTGGCGGCTTCGCTGGGGCCGGCAGAAATGCCCGCGCCGGATTTGTGCGGAAACTGCAGCCTGTGCATCGACGCATGTCCGACCGGGGCTATCGTCGAACCTTACGTTCTGGATGCGCGGCGCTGCATTTCGTATTTGACGATTGAATTGCGCGCCACAATTCCGGTGGAATTGCGCGAGCCCATCGGGCGGCATGTGTTTGGGTGCGACATCTGCCAGGACGTTTGCCCGTGGAACCGCCGCGCGCCCGAGACGCCTCTGCCGAATTTCCAGCCGCGGCAGCGCGAAGGCCATTCGCTTTTTTCGCCGGACCTGGAATGGCTGATTTCGCTCAGCGAGGAAGAATTTCGCGAAGTGTTTCGCGGGAGCCCCGTAAAACGCACGAAGTGGCGCGGACTGCTGCGCAATGCGTGCATCGCCATCGGGAATTCGGGCCTGCATCCGGGCGAGCCGCGCCACGCGGAACTCTGCGAAAGGCTCTCCCACTTAGCCAGCTTGGGCGATAGTATTCTTGCCGAGCATGCACAGTGGGCGCTCGACCGGCTGGGATTCTCCTCAAGTCTTCCACAAGCCCCTCCGGGTCGGGTTGTGCCGCCCAGCGGGCAGAGATAAAATAGTTATGCCCAGTGACACTGAGCTATCATCTAAACCTAGTGTAAGGAGGTATCCATGTCACAACAGGCTGCAACATCCAAAAAGGAGGGTCCCTTGGCCCACGTTCTTCCCCCGCTCCCGTACGCAACCGATGCGCTCGAGCCCTATATCGACAAGATGACCATGGAAATTCATCACGGCAAACACCACGGCGCTTACGTCAATAACCTGAATAAAGCACTCGAAGGCCATGCCGACTTTCAGGCGCTTTCGATCGATCAACTGCTCACGAGCCTCGATCGTGTACCGGAAACCATTCGCACGGCCGTTCGCAACAACGGCGGCGGCCACTGGAATCACT
>CAWAEW010000023.1:0-270000 GCA_963781055.1 Terriglobia bacterium | reverse complement strand
CACGATTGCCCTGGTAGCGCTCGACGCAAAGTTGAAATTGATAGGTCGGGAGCAGGTCCACCAGTTGCGAGAAAACGGTTCGGCCAAGATTCATCGGCTGCCTCCAGAACAAGCTGGAAAGCAGTAGAATGACGGCAAAAGGGAGAAAATAAATTGAAATCGAAAAAACTCATCAAACCCCTTTAGCTTCGCTGAATCAAGCACTTATCGTGTACTATTCAAACTTTCTTGGGACAGCACTGATTTGAAATGTCAAATCCGGAGTGCTGAACCTGCGGGGAAAATCAAGCCGCGGTCTTGTCTTCCGGAGCAGGTTGGATATGCCAAAAGCGGGGATTAGTTTTTGGAAATGCGACGCCGGCCTCAATGGTCCGGCTGCGCCGCGTGCCCAGAAACACGACCTGGCAGTCCTGCTCCTGCTGCGTGAGGCCGTTCGTGAGCAGCAACTTCTGCCCTTTTCGCACCGGGACGCTCAACAGCAGCAACGCTCCATTCGCATTCACGTGCAGCGTGTGCGCTTCCTCGTGAAACGGTTCCTCGTGCGGTCCGTGGCCGTACACGTATACGGGGATATCGAACGACCATCGCCGGGCGCGCCGCCGGTCGGGGACTTCGGCTGCATCCTTGCGGGGCGGCTTCGGCGGAAGATTTTCCGTCTGAACGATGTGCGCGTGTTTTAGCGCTTCAAGAATTCGGCTCATGGCGTGTCATCGCGGGCACGAGTCGTGCCCAACCTTCGCAGAAACAAAATACACGGAACTCGCCGGCAGCGCGAGTTCCATTGCACGGCCGATGGGAATAGGTAACCTGGGCCGTGCGCGCACCGGTTCCGCCCTCGCATAGTATTGTACCTCTTCTCTCTTGCGCGGGGCCTCGGGAAGCCGCACTCTAGCAGGCTGCTGAAAAATTGAGATGAGCGGGGAAATGCTGTCCTAGTTTGAGTTATTTGTGAGTTGTGAGTGGCTTTTCGCGTGGTTTCCCGTGCTGGCGAAGGTCCGAAGTGGGCGTTGTTGCCCCGTTTAAAGACACCACGGCCCGAACTTACTGCACCGGAACTGTGCTGCGCATCAGATTTCGCATGCGCACCAGATTGTAAGCCGCGCAGGCGAAGGTAAACAGCCAATCCACCAGCAGGGTCCCGCGATGCCGCACCTTGCGCAGGAGTGCAATCATCTTCAGCCAGCCGAAGCACTCTTCGATGCGCTTCCTTTTCTTCTGGCTGATGCGGTAGCTTTCGTGTTGCGTGGTGCGTCCATCAATGGCGCTGCCCCCGGGCCGCGCCAGGTTTTGCGCCACGTGCGGCGTCACCCGCATGTGGCGGCACTCGCGCACAAACTCCGCCGTGTCGAATCCCTTGTCGCCACCCACAGTCACACGCTCGCTTCCGGGAACATCCTGCAACATGGCCATCGCTGCATCCCGCTCGGCTGTGCCCGTCGCTTCCCACACCAGGCTCGAAACGATCAATCCGTTGCGATTCTCTACCAGCAGATTTCCGCTATAGCTCAACTTGGCCTCCTTGCCTCGGCCTTTGCGCGCCAGCAACGCGTCAGGATCGGTTTTCGATGCGTGCGTCTGGTTCGAGCGCTTCTGGCCGCGAAAGTTCACCGTGGGATTTCCCGGATCGTCCGGCGGTGGCGAACCCTTCTGGTCCTTGGGCTGAAAACTCTTCACGCTGGCCCACGCTTCCAGCAGCGTACCGTCCACGCTGAAGTGCTCGTCCGAAGCCCATCCCTGCTCTCGCGCTTGCCCCACGACCCGCACCAGAAATTCCTTGGCCACCTCGGCCTCCAGCAACCGGTCGCGGTTCTTGGTGAACACTGTCGCGTCCCACACCCCATCATCCAAATTCAGCCCCACAAACCAGCGAAACAAAATGTTGTAGTCCATCTCTTCCATCAAGAGCCGTTCGCTGCGCACCGAATACAACATCTGCAACAGCTGCGCGCGCAACAACTGCTCCGGTGGAATCGACGGGCGCCCCACCTTCGCGTACATCTTTTGGAACTGCGGCGACAACTGCTTCAGGATATTGTCCACCATCGTGCGGATCGGCCGCAGCGGATGGTCCTTGCGCACCCGCTGCTCTGGAGAAATGTAGCTGAACACGTGACCCTGCTGCTGATCGGTTCCTCTCATGCGCCATTGGACGTGCTCTGCGTTGCTTCGTTACAAACTTTTGTGGTTTTTCAGCAGCCTGCTAGGTGCGGGAGAGTCTAATTTCCCGATCGCATGTCCGTGACGACCGAGGAGCGGAAGGGAAGCGCCGGAACGATTCGCGTCGGCCCGGCTGGGTGGTCGTACGCGGATTGGGCGGGGATCGTGTATCCCGCGCACAAGCCCCGCGGGTTTCACGAGGCCGCATATCTCGCCGAATTTTTCGACACGATTGAAATCAATACGTCCTTCTATCATCCGCTGCGCCCCGAGCATTGCCGCCAGTGGATCGCGCGCGTCTCGGCGAATCCCCGCTTCGTGTTTACCGCGAAGCTCTGGCAAAAATTCACGCATGAATCCGGCGCGGGGGCCGAAGACGAGCGCGAGGTTCGCGCCGGATTCGACGTCCTGCGCGACGCCGGAAAACTGGGCGCTGTTCTGCTGCAATTTCCATTCTCTTTTCACCGCACGCCGGAAAACACGGCGGCTTCTGAAGAGCTCTTCTGAAGCGTTTCGCAGGACTACCCGCTGGTGGTCGAGGTGCGCCATGCGACCTGGAATGACAATGCGTTTTACGCCATGCTGCACGAGCGCGGCGTCGGATTCTGCAACATCGATCAGCCGGTGATCGGCCGCTCGATCAAGCCCAGCGAACGCGCCACGGCGCGCGTCGCCTACGTCCGCCTACATGGCCGCCGCTACGACTCCTGGTTCAGCGACGATCCCGCCCTGCCGCCCTCCGAGCGCTACAACTATCTCTACACCGAACAGGAACTGGAACCCTGGGCCGCGCGCATTCAGCATCTGGCGCGGGGCGGCGACTCCACCTTCGTCATCGCCAACAATCATTTTCAAGGCAAAGCCGTCGTCAACGCCCTGCAACTGATCCACTGCTCACCAGCGCAAAAGTGAAGGTCCCGGAACCGCTCCGCCAGCATTACCCGCAGATCGAACACATCGCTTCCGAACCTCCTGCCGAGCCCTTACTGTTTCAGACTTAGCGGTAAGCTATGCGGGTATTGGGGCAGTTTCCGAGAAGCGATTGACTGGGCTCCGCCCAGACAGGGACGGAAAAAAGTGGCTCTGCGCCTCCATGAAGAATGAATGACTTAGCGGCCACTTTCTTAGGAGACTTCTCAAGACTTGGCCGACCTGCGATGTCCAGAATCGTCAGAGAATAGCTTCCGAGTAGCCGAAAATCCGGGAGTTATCTCCTCGAATCGGGCGCCTAATGGATCACTTCTGCGGAAAGCGCGTTAATCAGGCACATCGACCCTTCGTTGAGCACAATCCCGCGTATATTTGTGGACATGGACCCATTGCTAAAACTTAACCTTGCCCACCAACTACGAATCGCTCAGAAGCTAACTGAGTTCGTGGACGCTAATTTTCTCGGATGGCAAAACACTGCTGACGCCAGAAAGGGATGCATTCTCATGGCGCTGGCAGATAAAAGTTTTGTTACATTCCGGGCCATTCGTCACTTGCTTCAGGATTCCCTCTTTGTGGACGACGCATCGGCGCTTGTTCGGGTGCAATACGAGTGCATCGTGAATGCTTTGTTTGTCTTCTATTCATCGTACCCAGTGCCTGATGATTATGCCGACTACTTCATGTACCGGCATTGGTATGACCACCTGCAAGTTGCCGCAAGAGACGCGAAAACAGCTGCAAATGCTTTATCCCCGGAAGTCCTAGCTGGCATGGAGGCGAGTTATAACAAAACTAAAGATCGGTATAGTGCTTTGAACGGAAATTGGACCAACAAAAACCTGCGAGACAGAGCCATGTTTGTTGACGGCAAAATGCCGCCAGGCTTCAAGACTTTCGCGTGGCTGTATGAAACCATCTATCGGCCTTGTTCCGCTTGGGTTCATTCTGATGTTCGCTCTATCCAAAGTAGGGTGCGGCAACTAGCAGATAGTACGCCTCAGATTCATCGCGAAGTTACGCCGGATGAGAGAGCGCGGTTTATGCACGCAGCAAACTTCCTCGTGCTGGCGATCTCTTTTCCGATTGCCGCTGAATTTTACGGGAACAAACTGATTGAACCGTGGAACATTATCGTGCGCGAGTGGAGCGGTCTTTCTGCTGATGATCCCAGTGCGAAGACGCCGATGGCGCCCTAAGCGGACACCCTGACCGGTTGAGCTGGCAGGGATTCTCGGCAACTGGCCCGCAACAGTCACTCGCCTTGCTGTACATTCGCTTTTTATTCGCCTATACTGAAGTTCAATCGAGACGGCCCCGCGAGGAGCGCGCCCCTATTGCCATGGCTTCAGAACCCATCCCGGTTGCGATCGCCGTTCCGGCTGAGCCGGACAGTGCGACTGCTACGGGGTCACGGTCACGCGAACGTTCTCCGTGAACGGCATGTCCCTGCTAGGGCATCGCCGCTGCTCGCGCCGCGTCCCTGGGCGCTGCCGCAGCGCGGGCTGGCGGTGTTTTACGGGCGGCCGGAGACGCCGCGGCTGTTCCATTATTTTCTGCCGCGCCTGTTGGCCGAAGGCAAGCAGGTGCTGTGTCTGGACGGCGCGAACCGGTTTGATCCGCTGCTGATCGCGCGCCTGGCGCGGCAGCGGGGAATTGCTCCGGCGGAGTTCAACCGCTCGATCCGCGTGGCGCGGGCATTCACCTGTTTTCAGTTGACCGAGTTGCTGGTGCGCGTGCCGCGCCTGCTGGAAAAATTTGCCGCCGACGCGCTGGTGGTGACGGCGCTGCCGGACCTCTACTTCGACGAGGACGTGCGCGAACGCGACGCCTGCGTGGCGTTTCGCCACGCGCTGGACGCTCTGCGGGCGCTTGGTCCATTGCCGCTGGGCGTCGCGGTGTTTTCCGACGCAACGTTTTCCAGCGGGCTCCAAGTAGAGCCCACACCCGTGTTCGAGACGCCGCGCCGCGCCGGGTGCGGGCTCCGCTTGGAGCCCGCGGAAAAAAGTCCGGGCTCCACTTGGAGCCCGCCGGAAAAGAGTCCGGGCTCTACTTGGAGCCCGCCAGGGAAAAAGATGTTCGCGCAACTCACCGCGCAGGCCGCCGAACTCTGGCGGTTCGCGCTCGATGCGGAGAACGGCAAGCTGCGCCTGATCGGGGAGAAGAGTTGTAGCCCGGGTCTTCAGACCCGGGGATTTTCGAGCGCGGACCGGCAAATTCCCCGCCTCTGAAGAGGCGGGCTACAGCAGCGGGCCACGGCAGTTTCGATATTTTGCGGCAGAGGCCACGGGTATGGGCTCTACTTGGAGCCCATCGGAAAAAAATCCGGGCTCTACTTGGAGCCCATCGGAAAAAAGTCTGGGCTCTACTTTTACGCTGAACGTCCCGACCAGGCCGGGACGTGGAGCCCGCCACAACAGTGGCACAGGTTCTCGGCTCTGCGGTTTTCTCTGTGCTCTCTGTGTCCTCTGTGTTGAAAGCCTTTTCTTCGATGAAGAAAAAACATTTAACACGGAGGACACAGAGGGCGCGGAGAAGAGTCGCACGAATTACGAATCACAAATCACGAATCACAGACCTTTATGGGCCGCACGGTTCCTACATTCCGGCAACTGATCGACGACGCCATCGCGCGGTGGTCGAAATTTCGCCGCGCCCTGCGCCGCGAGGATCAGGAATATTTCGACCGCCTGTTTCGCCGCGTGCGTTCCTACACGCAGGCAGCCACCTACCAGGCCAGCGACAACCCCATGGAAGCGATTCTGCTCTCCATCGCGCTCGATCAGGAAAAACGCCTGGACGTGCTGGAGCGCGCCGTGCAGCCGCCGGAACCGGGCGCGGGCTCTACTTGGAGCCCACCGGAAAAAAGTCCGGGCTCTACTTGGAGCCCGCCGGAAAAAAGTCCGAGCTCTACTTTTACGCTGAACGCCCCGACAGAGTCGGGGCGTGGCGGCCCAGCAGAAAAATCTTTGGAGCAACTCGATGCCCCTGGAAACACCGGCGAAAATGAGCAACCCGACGCACATCTCCGGCCAGACCCAGGTCAGCAGCGCAACCCTGGTAAGCCACGAAACACGGGCCAGCAGCCGAACACGACTCCATGGCTGGATTTTCGATCTCTACCCGAGCCCGCACGGGATGAAGCTGTGGCTGATCGAGCCGAACCAGAAACGCCACCTGCTGATTGACCGCTTCGCGCCCGTATTTTACGCGTCCGGGCCAGACGCCGTGCTGCATCGCCTGCGCGAGGCCATCGCGCGGCAGCCGCACGCGCTCCGCTGCCGGCACACCGAGCGCGTGGATTTGTGGGAGCCTGCCGCGGCGGGCGCGCGTCCCGTGCTGGAAATCGAGGTCGCGCATCCGAACGAATATGCTTCGTGGACGCGCTGGGTGCGCCAATTCGACGCCTCGCTGCGGCTCTATAACAGCGATCTGATGCTCGCGTCGCTGTACTGCTGGCAGCGCGGCATTTTTCCGCTGGCGCGCGTCGAAGCCGAAGTCGATGAGGAAGGCCGCGTCCTCGCGCTCGAATGCCGCGACACCGAATGGGCGCTCGACTACGAACTGCCGCCGCTGGAAATCCTGCGCGTGCGCCTCGGCGGCCACCGGCGCATCGACCCCACGCACGGCGCCCCCTTTGGACAATTGGCCGCGCTCGAAATCGAAGTGGACGGCCGGCAGTTCGAGCTCGACGAATCGGGCGAGCCTGCCGCCGTCGCCTTCCAGCATCTGCTCGCGCGGCACGATCCCGACCTGATCCTGAGCGACTGGGGCGACGCCACCATCCTGCCGCGCCTGCGGGAACAGGCCGCGCGGCTGCGCCTGCCGCTCGCGCTCAACCGCGATCCCGACGCCGAAGTGCACCAGAGCCGCGCGCGCAGCTTCATGAGCTACGGCCGCATCCTGTTCAAGAACAGCGCGATCACGCTTTTCGGGCGCCTGCACGTGGACACGCAAAATTCGTTCATCGCCGATAAATGCGACCTCTCCGGATTGTGGGAACTCGCGCGCGTCACCAAGCTGCCCGTGCAGTACGCCTCGCGCACCTCGACCGGCACGGGCATTTCCTACATGCAGATGGAACTCGCCTGGCGCGACGCCGTGCTCATCCCCGAGCAGAAAGCCGAGCCCGAAGATCCGAAGCCGCCCGACGAACTGCTCATCGCCGACCGTGGCGGCCTGGTCTTCACTCCCGAAATCGGCTTCCATGCCAACGTCGCCGAGCTGGATTTCGTCAGCGAGTATCCGAGCATCATGGCGCGATTCAATATTTCGCCCGAAACGATCAACTGCTCGTGCTGTCCCGATGCGCCGCGCGTGCCGGAGCTGGGCTATCGCGTCTGCCGGCGGCGCCGCGGCATCACCAGCCGCGTGGTCGAGCGCCTCATCGCCAAGCGCACTGAATTGAAAAAATTGTGTAGCGCCCACCTTCAGGTGGGCATCACGGATTCAAGCGTTCCTTTCGCTGCAAGCCCTCTTTCTCCACCAATCTCTGCTGCAAGCTCTCTTCCTTCTTCAAGCCCCCCTTCTTATGGTGTCATTTTGAGCGAAGCGAGGAATCCCTCCGGGTTTGAAGCCGAAGAACAGAGAGATCCCTCGGCACGCAACGTGCCTCGGAATGACAACGATTTGAGTGGGCCGGCAAATGCAAATAAGGAAGCTGGGCGCTACATGGACCGGCCCAGTAATGTGGATGCGGGAAAAATACAGCGCTACAAACTCCAGCGCGACGCCCTCAAATGGCTGCTGGTCTGCTGCTTCGGCTATACCGGCTATAAAAACGCGCGCTTCGGAAAAATCGAGGCGCACGAAGCCATCAACGCCGTCGCTCGCGAAACGCTGCTGGTGGCCAAGGAACTGGCCGAGGAGCGCGGCTACGAAATCCTGCACGCGCTGGTGGATTCGCTCTACGTGCGGAAAGCGGGAGCGGCGCGCGGCGATTTTGAAGCGCTCGCCGAGGAAATCGCCGCGCGCACCGGACTGCCGCTGGCGATCGAGGCCATCTATCGTTACGTTGTGTTTCTGCCGTCGCGGCAATTTGCGGACGTGCCGGTGCCCAACCGCTTTTTTGCCGTGGCCGAAGACGGCGCGCTGAAGGTGCGCGGCCTCGAATTGCGGCGCCACGACACGCCGCCGCTGGTCGCGCGCATGCAGCAGGAAGCGCTCGACATCGTGGCCGAGGCGCACGATTTCCCGAGCTACGCCGCAAAGCTGGAAGAGGCCCGGGAAATTCTGCGCCGCTACGATGAGTCGGTGGCCGACGGCAGCGTGGCCATCGAGGATTTGATCGTCAGCAAGCGGCTCACGCGCGAGCCGCGCGAATACCAGAAAGCCAATCAGACCGCCATTGCCGCGCAGCAATTGTTGGGCAGCGGCGTGCGCCTGCGTCCCGGCCAGACCGTCGAATACATCATCACCGATGCCGGCAATCGCGTCCCGAACGACCGCGTGCGCGCCTATGCCCTTTGGGACGGCTGGTTCGGATACGACCGCCGGAAATACAGGGAACTTTTGCGCGACGCCTTTGAGCCGCTCGCGTTAGGCTGCACCGGGCAAGCTGCTTCCCGCGCCCTCAAAACACGGAAATAAACCGGGCTGTACAAATGAGTTTTGCTTGAAATGTGCCGGTATAGAGGTCAGTCCAAAAGCCCTGTACCAATTCTGATCGTTTGGACACGTCCTTCCGCGAAAAAGATATCCGACAATGGGGTTTTACCATCTAACAATATATGGGAGAGGCCGAAGCGCTTACGCTTGTCAGACGGGCCGCACGCAGCGTGTGGTTCGTTCTGTTCGCATGTGCCAGCCTTGTTGCGCTGGGCCATTTTTTGCGGCAGCTCAACGTTGTCCTGAATCCGCTTGCCTGGTCGGCCGCGGAAATCATAGCGGCCCTGTTGTGTTTCACGATCGCCGCCAATGTCCTGGTGCGGGATCACGGCACCGGAAACCGCGTCTCGCTGCTGCTGGGGCTCACTTTCGGGATCATCGGCATCATTCACTTGGGCGCGATCTTCGAGTTCTACCATGATTTTGCGAAACCCGCCGAGCAATTCCGCATTCCGCTGTCCTGGATGATGGGGCAGACGCTTCTCGGCCTGCTCTTTCTGGCCGCTTATGCAATTGATAAACATCTTCCGTGGCCGCGCGAACCCAGGAAAAATATCTTTGCCGTGCTGGCGACGGTCGTCGCCACCTTGTGCCTGATTACCATCGTGCTCCTGATCTTTCCAAGCGAGCCTCCCATCCATCCTCATAGCGCCATCCCCCGGGCATGGGATTTGCTTCCCGGAGCCATTTTTCTGGCCGCCGCATTTGTCCTGAACCGCAGGAATGATCGCGACCGGCTCGCCTTCGACCGCGTGCTGGTGTGGGTGGCGGGACTCAATGCGGCGGGCCATCTAATAGCTTCGCAATCCGCCCGCCTGCTGGACGCCGCGGCAAGCGGCGCGGTATTGCTCAATACCCTGAGCTACCTGATCCTGCTGGGCGCCACGCTGATCGACAACGTGCAAATCTTCCGCCAGGTCCGCATTCTGGCCATCAGCGACAGCCTCACCGGCCTTGCGAATTACCGCCGCCTGATTGATGTTTTGCAAAGTGAACTGGAGCGCTCGGGACGCACCAACCGCTCCTTTTCCATCCTGCTGATGGATCTCGACGGCCTCAAGCGCATCAACGACCGGTACGGGCACCTTGCTGGAAGCCATGCCCTGTGCCGCGTGGCCTCGATTCTGCGTTTGAATTGCCGTTCGATTGACACGGCTGCGCGCTATGGCGGCGACGAATTCGCCCTCGTCTTGCCCGAAACCAAAGAATCCAGCGCCCGGCAAGTGGCCGATCGCATTCAGAATTGTTTGTCCGTGGACGAAGAAACCCCGCGGCTCAGCTTGAGCATCGGCATTGCCACATACCCGCAATGCGGCGCCACCGCCCAGCATCTGCTCGAATACGCTGATCGCGCGCTATACGAAATGAAAGGAAATTCGGAAACCCGCAGGCCTCAGAGCCACGGCCGCTAAGAGGGATTAAAAACCAGCGAGGATGGGTTCTGGTGGCGCAGGCTTCAGGCTGTGCGATGTTTCGATTGCCGCAAGTCTAAAACACGCACAGGCTGAAGCCTGCGCCACGAAAACTTTTATTGCGCTTCCACATATCGCAGAAAATCGTAGTCGCCCGTGGGAGAGACATGCACGTTGCTCACTCTCTTCCGGTGCACGCAAATGTTGTCCTGATACCACAGGCTCAGATAAGGCACATCTTCCGCGACTATTTTTTGAATCTCACTGAAAAGCTTTTTGCGTTTTTCCCGATCGGTCTCGCTTCGCGCCTGATCCATGAGCGCGTCGAGCGCCGGATTGCGGTAGCGGCCGCGATTGGCTCCCAGCGGCGGAATTCTCTTCGAGCTGAAGACGAACTCGAAAAATTCCGGATCGCTATTGACTCCGATCCACTTCAGGGTCGAGAGCTGGAAGATTCCGCGCGTGAGATCGGAAAATAGGGTCGCGATTTCCATCGGTTTGATTTCCAGGTCCACGCCCACGGCGCGCCATTGCTCCTGCAAGGCGGAGCCAAGCAGGCGCGTGGATTCCTCGGTCGAAGTTTTCATGGCCACTTTGAATCGCATCCCGTTTTGCCCGGAGGATCGCGGAAAGCCCGCCGCATCGAGCAAGCGTTCGGCCTGCTGCGGGTCATAGCCGAAATGTTTAATGTCGGGCTCATACGCCCAACTGCTGGGCGGGAGCGGCCCATCGGCTTCGCGCGCCTGCCCTCGCAGCAGGTAGCGGATAATTTCCTGCCGGTTGGTGGCCAGCGCCAGGGCCTGGCGCACGTCGCGCTTTGCCAGCACCGGGTCGTCGAAATTAAAAACAATGTAGGAATAATTATTTCCGGGCTCCTCGGTGACCTCGATGCCGGGCTGCGCCTTTAGCACCGGGATCATGTCCGGCGTCAGCGAAGTCAGCTCCAGGTCGGCCGTGCCTTTGCGCAACTCCAGAGCGCGGACAATCGCTTCCGGCACCACGCGGAAGTTGACCCTGCTAATTTTTGCCGGCGCGCGGAAGTAGGAATCGTTTCGTTCGAGCACGACGCTGTCGTCTTGTTGCGCGCTGACGAATCGGAACGCGCCCGGTCCCGATCGGATGATTCGCGAAATCGCTTCCCGACCCCGCCGGCACGACGCCCACGGCCGGCCGGCAAATATCCAGCAGGAATCCGCTATTCGGCTCGCTCAAATGAAAAATGACGGTGGCCGGGTCGGGCGCTTCAATGGATTTCACCAGCAAGTACGCCCCGCGCTTGGGCGATGTCACGCTTCGGTCCAGAATCGAATCAAACGTGTACTTCACATCCGCCGACGTTAGGACTCTGCCGTCGTGAAATTTCACGCCCGGCCGCAGATGAAACACATACGTAAGCGGGTCCGGCGTTTCCCAGCTTTCAGCCAGATCCCCGTGCGGAATCCTGTGCTCATCCAGTTCAACCAGGCTATCGAACAGCAGGCCGTCAATTCGTTCCGACTGGCCATCGGTGCCGATCCGCGGATCCAGATTGGTCGGCATCGATTCGATCTACAAAATTGACAACGCCGGGTTGCGTGGGAACGGCGCGGGTGCACGACGAAAGAAAAAGTATGAGGAAGAGGGAAGGAAAGAAATCAGGGAGGCAAAGGGGAATGCATTTTCCTGCTTGGATCGGCGCGCCGATAATTCCGATCCTTTACTTTTTCTTTTTTTTTCGCATTCTCTGATTACGTTCCTACCCGGCATAGCACACCTTGCCCAGCACAACCGCCTTCTTCGCTCCGGTCGCTCCCGGCACGTTCGCGGGCCGTTGGCGCAGCGTCTGATAGGCGAGCACGGCAAAAGCAAACGCTTCCTTGGCGTCGCCGGGCACTCCGAATTCGTCCGATTCGCGCAGGCGCACACCCCGCAGCCCCGACTCGATTTGCGCCATCAGCAATGGATTGCGCGCGCCGCCTCCGGAAACGATTAATTCGGAAATCTTCGCCCGCGGCCTCACAAACCGATGAAAGGCATCCAGAATGGAGAGCGCCGTGAAAATCGTCGCCGTGCGCACCAGGTTTTCCGGCTTCGCGCCGCGCGCGTCCCGGTGCGCCAGAAGAGAGCGAACAAACTCCTCGCCGTATTGTTCGCGCCCCGCGGTCTTTGGCGGAGCTTTTTTCAGAAACGGGTCTCGAAGCAAATGTTGCAGCAAGCCGGGCAGCAGCGTTCCGCTCTGCGCCATCTCCCCGCCGCGATCAAACGATTTCCTTCCATGCGTGAAGCGCCGCACCAGCGCATCCATCACCATGTTTCCCGGCCCGGTATCGAATGCAAAGACGTCTTTAATTTCCGCGCCCGCCGGAATCGCCGTGATATTGGCAATCCCGCCGATATTGAGCGCCGCGCGTCCCACTCGCCCGCTGCGATACAGCAAATAATCGACAAACGGCACCAGCGGCGCGCCTTGCCCGCCCGCCGCCATATCGGCCGGACGAAAATCGCCGACCGTCGTGATCCCCGTCAGCCCCGCGATTACCGAGGGTTCGCCGATCTGCAGCGTCGAGGCGATGCGCTCTCCGCAAAACGGCGCGGGATTTCCCTGATGAAACACAGTTTGCCCGTGCGAGCCGATCAGCGCGATCCGCGCGGGGGAAACGCGAAATTTCCTGCAGGCCGCGAGCGCCGCCTCGGCAAATATTTTGCCCAGCAGAAAATTGAGCTGGCTGATCTCGCCGGTGGTCACCGCGCGCCCTTCGCCCAGCCTCAAAATCGCGTCGCGCACGCGAGACGAGAAGGGAATCGCGGCGAAATTTTCCAGCGTCGCGCCGCGCCCCGAGATTCGCACCAGCGCCACATCGATCCCGTCCGCCGAAGTTCCGGACATGATCCCGAGAGCCAATATTCCTTTTTTGCGCGCAGGTTTCATAGAATCTGCTTCTTCATCTCGGCCAGCAGATTCAGCGCGTCGAGCGGTTTCATATTGTCGAGGTCCGCCTCGCGCAGCGCTTCCAGCACTTTGCGGTCCAAGGGCGTGAACAGCGCCTGCTGCTCCGGCAAAGGTGCTCCCGACGCGGCCGATCCCGGAGTCAGTTTTTCGCTCAACTGGTGCTCGGCCTGTTCGTGGCGTTCCAGGACTTCGCGAGCCCGCGCGATCACCGCGGCAGGCAGCCCCGCCATGCGCGCGACTTCAATGCCATAACTTTTATCCGCGCTTCCGGTTTCCACGCGCTTCAAAAATACAATGCCCGTTGAAGTCTCCCGCGCCGATACGTGCACATTCTTGATCCCCGGCAGCAAGTCGGCAAGCTCGGTCAATTCGTGATAGTGCGTCGCAAACAATGTTCGCGACTTCGTTTCGCTCGACAGATGTTCCACGACGGCCCAGGCAATCGATAGCCCGTCGAACGTGGCCGTTCCGCGTCCCACTTCGTCCAGCAGCACCAGGCTCGCGGGCGTCGCCGTATTCAAAATCGCCGCGACCTCCGTCATCTCCACCAGAAATGTCGACCGCCCGCGCGCCAGATTGTCGGACGCGCCAATGCGCGTGAAAATCCGGTCGCTCACCGGAAGCCGCGCCTGGCTTGCCGGAACGAACGATCCCATCTGCGCCATCAGGACGATCAACGCGGCCTGCCGCAGATATGTGGACTTGCCGCCCATGTTCGGCCCGGTAATCAGCAGGATCTGCTGCCCCGCATCGTCCAGATACATATCGTTGGGCACAAACCGTTCGCCTCGTTGCTGCAGCAATTGCTCGATCACCGGATGCCGCCCCGCGACGATCATCATCTGGTTATCCTCGGCGAACTCGGGCCGCACATAATTTCGCGATGCGGCCAGCCGCGCGAAATTCCCCAGCACGTCCAGCTGCGCCACCGCCGAAGCCGTCCGGCGAAGCCGCGCGGCCTGCTCGCCGATCCACAATCGCAGTTCGAGAAACAGCCGCCGCTCGATCTCCGCGATTCGCTCATCGGCGTCGAGGACCTGGCGTTCATACTCCCGCAATTCCGGAGCGGTATAGCGTTCCGCGTTCACCAGCGTTTGCTTGCGCTCGAAATCAGCGGGCACCAGGTGCAAATTCGGCTTGGTCACTTCAATGTAGTAGCCAAACACCTGGTTGAAACGAATCTTCAGCGAAGCAATCCCGGTGCGCTTGCGTTCGCGCTCTTCCATCGCGGCGATAATCTGCTTGCTGTGTTGCGAAAGATCGCGCAGCCGGTCGAGTTCCTCGTTATATCCGCGGCGGATCACGCCCGGATCGGAGGCCAGCGCGGGAGGATCGTCGGCGAGCGCCGATTCAATTCGCTCGCGGACGTCGGCCAGCGCGTCCATCTGCTCATGCAGCGCCGAGAGGCGAGAGGACGGACAATTTTCCAGATACTTGCGCAGCAGCGGAATGCGCGTAAGCGACTGCCGCAATCCGAGCAGGTCCCGCGGAGACGCGACGCCCAGCGTCACGCGCCCCGCCAGCCTTTCCAAATCCTGCACGCCCGCCAGGTTGTGCCGAATCTCTTCCCGCAGGACCGTGTGCGTTTTTAATTCCTCGACCGCATCCAGGCGCGCATCGATCTCCTCGCGTTTTACCTGCGGACGCAGTATCCATTGCCGCAACAGGCGCGCCCCCATGCCCGTCGCGGTTTCGTCCAGCGCCGAGAGCAGCGTCGGAGAATTTCCGCGCCCCGCATCCTCCGCAAAAATCGGCGCCACAAGTTCCAGGTTGCGAACGGTCACCGCGTCGAGCACCAAAGCGTCGGCTTGCTCGTAATACCGGACGCGGTCCATGTGCCCGAGCGCCGCTTCAAAATGATGGCCGTTTTCCGGGCCTTTGGCGGAAGTTTCGCGCAGGTAGTGAACCAGCGCTCCCGCGGCGGAGACCGCTTGCGGATGCCCCGCGAGGCCGAAGCCGTCGAGCGTCGCCACGCCGAACTGTTCGCGCAGCATCCGTTCGGCGTAGTCCGGCCGGAAAACCCATTCCTCGATGCGCGTTTCGACGGCGTCGCGCATCTCGCCCCGCGTTCCGGGATTGTGCGGGGAACCATCCGCGTCGCTTGCGCCCCCGGCAAATAACCCCGCTTGCCGCGGAAGCAGGATTTCGCGAGGTTTCAAGCGCTGCAATTCGTCGCGCAGTTTTTCGTCCGCGTCCTCGCCGGAAAACTCCGTGACCAGGAACTCGCCCGTGGTCACGTCCGCGTACGCCAGGCCCACCGGCGTTCCCGACGCTCCCCGCGACAGCGCCGCCAGATAACTATTCTCCTTCGGTTCCAGGACATTGAGGCTGGTCACCGTGCCCGGCGTGATGACGCGCACCACTTCGCGCCGCACCAGCTTTTTTCCGGGGCTCGGCAATTCCATCTGGTCGCATACGGCGATCTTGTATCCGGCGCGCAGCAGCCGCGCAATGTATCCCTCGGCGGCGTGGTAGGGAACTCCGCACATCGGGACCGGTTCGCCGCGTTCGCGGTTCCGGGAGGTCAGCGTGATTTGCAGTTCGCGCGACGCGGCAATCGCGTCTTCGTAGAAGAGTTCATAGAAATCGCCCAGGCGAAACAATACCAGCGCGTGCGGATAACGCGTCTTGATCCCTTGATATTGCCGCATCAGCGGAGTGGCTGGTTCAGTCATGCAGTTGTAAAGCGCCGGAATCGGGCGACGATTGTACTTTTATGTTAACACCCCGACAGTGTGAGTGACTGGAACCTGCCGGATAGCTACAGAAAGTTTATACCCTGTAGGCTTCGCTCCTGTCGAGCCAGGGAATGGCGCGAAGCCGCAACAAACGTGAAGAAAGCGCGCACGCTTTTTGAACGCGACGGTGCCAGATTCCGTCTAAGCGGCCCCAACATGAATCGACATTTCGCCGATCTTCTCGATGCGCGCGAGCATCACGTCGCCCGGGCGGATTGGCCCCACCCCATCGGGCGTTCCGGTCATGATCACGTCCCCGGGATACAACGTGTAAAACGAGGTCGTGAACTCGATGAGTTCGGCAACCCCCAGGATCAAGTCGCTCGTATTCCCCTTTTGCCGGATCTCTCCATTCACGCTGATCGAGAGATCGAGATTCGAGGGATCGGGCAACTCGTCGGAAGTGACCAGCCAGGGTCCCAGGACGCTGTACGTATCCACGGACTTCCTCATGCTGCGCTCCTCGGATCCCCGCACACTGATATCGAGACCAATGCAATACCCGGCCACATATTGCATCGCCTCTTTTCGCGACACCTTATTGGCTCGTTTGCCGATGACCACGGCCAACTCCACTTCATGATCGGTCCGCCGGTCCAAATGGCGGATCATTACCTGCTGTGATGGCCCGATCATCGAGCTGTTCGCCTTCAGGAACAATCCCATCTTATGGATTTCCTGCATGTGCGCCGTGTTCTGATGGTGCAGCTCCGGATCCGTCTGAACCTCCTGTAAATGTTTTTTATAATTCACCGGCGCGCCAATGATTTTGCCGGGATTTCCCACCGGGCTCAGCAGGTTTACCTTGGACACGGGAACCGGCTGCGCCAGCGCGGCCGCAGCGGCCAGGCGCTCGCGCAGTTCCGGCAAAGCCTCAATGAAGACATCGCTCATCGGAAACGGATATCGCCGGGCGGGGAGCGCGTCGAGGACCGATGTCACATCGCGCACGAACCCATTCTCGACCAGCCCTACACGGTTCTCGTCAAATCGGCAAACAATCATGAAAGCCCCTATTTAAATCGGATTTGATTTTCAATCCGGACCGTCTAATGCCGCATCCGCCAAATGCGACTGGCAGACATGCGAGTTGCAGAATCGTTTCAGCAGAACGCCGTACATCTTAAATCCATCCATGCCGCCAGGCGACAAGAATGTTATTGAACTATTCCCGCCAATTGAAGAGTATGGGGATGTTCCGGCGCCGGATATTTTCTAGTCAGTGAAATGAGGATGTCGATGCCCGATCCGAAATTCGAAAAGCTGTACAGCGAAATGGAAAGCAATTACCTGAAGCCGCTCTGGACGGCCGAACGCGCCATTATGCCCATCGAGCCGCACTCCAAAGCGGTTGCCTGGCTTTGGAAAGGGTCCAGACTCTACGACTTCGCGCAGCGGGCCGGAGAACTGGTCACCGGCGAGCACGGCGGCGAACGCCGGGCCATGGGCCTGAGCAACCCGGGGCTCGGCGGCAAGCCCTACGCCACGCCTACCCTTTGGGCCGCCATCCAGTGGCTAAACGGCAGGGAAGTGGCTCCCGCGCATCGCCATACCGCGCAAGCCGTGCGGTTCATTATCGACGGCCAGAAAACCTACAGCACCGTACAGGGCGATAAGGTATACCTCGAACGCGGCGACTTCGTCATCAATCCCCCGATGTACTGGCACGATCATGGAAGCGAAAGCGATCATCCGGCGATCTGGATGGATGGCTTGGACGTTCCTATCACCAATTATCTGGATGCCGCCTTTTTCGACCAAGGCGAGTCGCGGGTCCAGGAAGTAACGGCGGCGATCGACGGATCGGTACTGAAATATGGAGTCGGCCAACTCCGGCCCGCCTGGGAAGCGCCTTGCCAACAATTACTCTCCGCTTTTCACCTACAAGTGGGAGACCACCGAGCGCGCCCTCAATAATTTGGCCAAGGTCGATGCCAGCCCGTTCGACGACGTTGCCCTGGAGTACACGAATCCGCATACCGGCCGGCCGGTCATGCAAACCATGACTGCCTGGATCCAAATGATTCGCCCGGGAATCCATACCCAGGCCCACCGCCAAGTGAACAGTTCCGTTTATTACGTGTTTGAGGGACGCGGCGCGACCGTGATCGCAGGCACTCGCTTTGAATGGGAGAAAGGCGACATGTTCGTGATCCCCAGTTGGACCTACCACGAACATCTGAACGAATCCAGAAGCGAGCGCGCCATCCTTTTTTCCATTCAGGACACTCCGATTCTGGTGGCCCTTGGAAAATATCGCGAAGAGGCATTGGCCGCAAACGGCGGCCATCAACCGGTGAAGAGCGTATTTGACGCCGACAAAGTGCTCGCGCAGCGGATAATGCGTGATTGTTCCATCGCCCGCCGAAGGATGAAGCCGAACCGGGACTTTTCAGGACCTGCGCCACCACGCGCATGGAAATTGAAATAAAACTTCGCGTCCTAGAATTACGGGCTCTGCGCCTTTGCCTGAAGCGCCTTCGCGCGCGTGAAATCTTTCCGCGCACTTACGAATCCAACACGTTATATGACACGCCGGCGAAGGATCTGACTCGCCTCGGGAAGTTGCTTCGCATCCGCATCGAGACGCCGGGCGTGAAGGGCGGAAGAATCCCGAAATCGCGAGATACCCCGGCCCTACTGACCTACAAAGGACCCGCCCGGAGATCGCGAGCGTCAAAGAACCCAGCCGAAAAATCGAAGAGGAGCAAGCGTTTCAAAATCAGGGAGGAAATCGAGGTTACGTTCACCGGCACGGAACAATTGAATGGGATTCTCCTGGCCTTGGGACTTCGTCCAACGTTTCGTTATGAAAAGTTCCGCACGACCTACTCCATCCCCAGCATCCGGAATCTGAAAGTGGAGTTCGATGAAACTCCCGTGGGCCTTTATATCGAGCTGGAGGGCAGCCCTGCGGCCATTGATCGCGCCGCCAAACTACTCGGTTACTCTCTGGGAGATTACATCACGCAAACTTATGGGGCACTGTATCTGGAGGATTGCCGCCGCCGGGGAGCAAAACCCACCGATATGCTCTTCCACATAACAAGAAAAACGCATTGACCCGCATTCTTTCCTTGACAAAGATTTGAACACCGTTTACCTAGTGAGATGGAATTTTTTGCGTGGCCATGAGCGAATTTGAAGAGCAAGAGCCCTTTCCCAGCAGGAAGCGATTGGTGTCGCGGCGTTTCGAAACGGCCCAGGAGGCCGGCTTTGCACCTCTGGGCCGCCAGAGTTGGACGCGGAGCCGCAGAGGCCTCGGGTAGCCAGGAGTCTCCTTCACCCGCGGCCGGGCAGCGCCCTGCTTGCGGGTTTCAAGCCACATAGATCCCGCGAAGATATGCCGATTCCATGAACCGGTGCGGGCCCGGCACGGAACAAGCGCCTCGCATCTAAATCTTTAATAATCAGTACTGCTGGCTGAATTCGTTACGCCCGTTTGGCTGGAGGAAAGGAGGCGAAATGCTGCATGCAACGGATCTTTTGGGCGCGGAAGCATACGATCGTGACGGCCATTTCGTCGGCCACGTCACCGAACTTTTTATCGAGCCCGCGGACCAGCCCAACCGCGTCGCTCGGGTCCTCCTGGGACGCGGCAAATATCTTCCGCTGGTCGCGCGATACGATACCTTGGCTTTTGTCGCCCCGGGAGTTATCCGGCTCAATGTGCTGGAAAAGCAGCTCGAGCACTACGAGCCCAATGAAGGCTGGCTTGCCCTGCACAAGGATTTGCTCGACCAGCAGATCATCGACACCAGCGGGCGCAAGGTCGTTCGCGTCAATGATATTGACCTCTCCGAGCATCGCACCAACGGGACCATCGAACTGCGCGTCACCCAGGTGGACGTGGGCCTGACCGGAGCCGCCCGCCGCCTGTTGCACGGCATTGCTCCGCCGAATATGGTTCGCAGCCTGGCGAGGAAACTCCCGACCCGCGTGATTCCCTGGGAATTCGTCAACCTGATCGAGCCGGACCCGCTCCGCCGCGTAAAGCTCCGCATCACGCACCAGAAACTCGAGCGCATGCATCCTGCCGATCTGGCCGACATCATGGAAGAGCTGTCGCCGGTCGAGCGGCAATCGATCATCGCATCCCTCGATGAAGAAACCGCCGCCGAGGCCCTGGCCGAACTCGACAAGCGCTTGACCACGCAGATCGTCGAGACTCTGGACCCCGAGAAGGCCGCCGACATCCTGGAAGAAATGGACCCCGACCAGGCTGCCGACGTGATCGCCGATTTGACTCCCGAAAGTTCTCGCGAAGTTTTGCGCGAAATGCCCGGAGAAGAAGCGCGCGAAGTGCGCGAGCTTTTGAAATTTGACGAAAATTCGGCCGGCGGCATGATGAACACCGATTTCATCTATGTAGGCGAAAAAGCCACGCGCGATGAAGTCGTCGACTGGATCCACGAAAAAGACGTGAACTTCGAACAACTCGACACCGTGTTTCTGATCAATGACGATGCCAAATTTTCCGGCGCCGTGGCCGTAGGACGTTTGCTGTTCGCCCCCGCCAACGAACCGATGGAGTCTTTGAAATTGGAGCCGCTGCTCTCGGTGCCCCCGGACGCGGATGAGAAGGAAATATTTGAAATTTTTGACAAATACAACCTCCACAGCCTGGCCGTGGTTGATAAGTCCGGCCACCCCATGGGGGCCATTGAAGTGGATGATGTCGTGACGCGTCTGCGAAATCGATAGAGGTTCTTTCATAAATTTCTTTGTGGGTCGCGGCTTCAGCCGCGACATTTAGGGGCCTGAAATCAAGGGCTGCACTTGCAGCCCCTGACAGCCGGGCGCAGGCTGAACTTGCATCCCGAAAGAAAGGTCCGAATCGTGGCAGTGCTCGGCAAACGCGAAGAAGAAAAAAAGCCCGAGGAGAACCACGCTCCGGACGTACGGTGGAAGCTCGTTCCGGGCTGGGTCGAGCCGTGGAGCGCCCGCCTGGCCGAGTGGGGCAAACGGACTCGATTCTGGCGCCGCCGACTGCTGCTTTTTCTGGCTGTGGTGGGGCCCGGCGTAATCACGTCCAATGTGGACAACGACGCCGGCGGAATCTCCGTGTATTCGCAGGCTGGTGCGATGTACGGCTACGCGCTGCTGTGGTCGCTCATCCCCATGACCATCGCGCTGTACGTCACCGAGGAAATGTGCGCTCGCATGGGCGTGGTGACCGGCAAAGGGCTTTCCGATCTGATCCGCGAAGAGTTCGGATTTCGGCCCACTTTTTTTCTGATCGTCGCGGGCCTGATCGTGGACATGGGCAACGTCTGCGCGGAATTTGCGGGCGTGGCCGCCTCCATGCAAATTTTCGGAATTTCCAAATACATCTCCGTGCCGCTGGCCGCGCTGGCCGTCTGGCTTCTCGTGTTGCGGGGCACTTACAAGCAAGTGGAAAAAATATTCCTGGCGGCTTGCGTTCTCTATCTTTCCTATGTCGCGTCCGCGTTCCTGGCCAAACCCAATTGGCTGGCTGCGGCCCATGACACGGTGATTCCAACCCTGCACATGGACGGCGGCTATCTGCTCATGCTGACCGCGCTGATCGGCACGACCATCGCTCCATGGCAATTTTTCTACATGCAAGCGAGCTTCGTTGAGAAGCGCGTCCGCGCGCCAGTACAAGCAGGCCCGCGCGGACGTTCTGATCGGCAGCATCAGCTGCATGGTGATCGTGTTCTTTATTATCGTTTGCACCGGCGCCACCTTGTATGTTTCGGGCCACCACGTCATTAACGACGCCGGAGAGGCTGCGCAAGCCCTGGTTCCGCTTGCCGGAAAATGGGCCGCCATGCTCTTCGCGTTCGGCCTGCTCAACGCGTCGCTGTTTGCCGCGTCCATCTTGCCCTTATCCACGGCGCACGTGATCTGCGAAGGAATGGGATTTGAAGCAGGCATCGACCACAAATTCAACGAAGCCCCGATTTTCTACAGCTTGTACACGGGAATGATTGTCGTGGGAGCCGCCATCATCCTGATCCCGCGCGCTCCGCTGGAAAAAATCCTGATTCTTTCGCAGGTGGGTAACGGGGTCTGGCTTCCGGTCGTGCTTATTTTCATGCTTCTGCTGATCAATCGCCGCGACCTGATGGGCGAGTTCACAAACAACCGCACGCTGAACATCGTCGGCTGGGTTACCGCCGTCGCCGTGATCTTCTGACTCTCGTCCTGGTTTACGTAACCATCTTTCATCCCAACGCGGTTCCCGGCGTCCGGCTAGCTTTCTTGACGTGCACGATAGTAACGTTCAGCGTATTGCGCCGTGCCATGCCCTATGTTAGCTTTCCTATATGCTCGCGAAACACCCTCTTGCTGCTCGGAATTCGCGGGAATAATCGCGTGAACGCACCGGAATCTCTCAATCCCTCGAACCTTAAGGAAGAACGGCTGATCCGTGAGCTCGACGGCGACCGCCTCCCGCAGCACATCGCCGTCATCATGGATGGCAATGGGCGCTGGGCGCGGCGGCGTCACCTTCCTCGAGTGGCGGGGCACCGGGCAGGTGTCCAGTCGGCCCGCACCATAATTGAGACTTGCGCGCGGCTCCATATTTCCGCGCTGACTCTGTACGCTTTCTCCATGGAGAACTGGCGCCGCCCGAAAGCGGAAATTGATTTTCTGATGCGCCTTCTTCGCGATTACCTGCGCAAAGAACTCCCCGTCATCCATCGCAATAATATTCGCCTCCTCGTGATTGGACGCCCCGACCAGTTGCCCGACGCCGTGCGCAACGATGTCGAAAAGGCCATGGAGCAGACCGCGGGAAATACCGGCATGAAGCTCGCGGTGGCCCTGAATTACGGAGGCCGCGCGGAACTCGTCGACGCGTTCAACCGAATCCTGGATCGCGTGAGGCACAACGGCCTGCCACGCGCGCGTCGACGAAGAAATGATTTCGCAGAATCTCTACACGGCCGGGCTGCCCGATCCCGATTTGCTGATCCGCACCAGCGGCGAAATGCGCGTCAGCAATTTTCTTCTCTGGCAAATTGCCTACGCTGAAATTTATGTGACCGAAACTTTGTGGCCCGATTTCACTCGCGCCCAGCTTTATGAGGCTCTGCTGGATTTTCAAAAACGCGAGCGGCGCTACGGCGGCCTGACCGAATCGCGGCCGCGAGTCACGGCCTGATTGTGTCGTGCCTTCCGCGATGCGAATTTCTTAACCCGGCACACTATGATTTATTCCTGAACGAAATGATCGCAGGATTGCGAGAAAGTTGTTGAAGCGAACGGAACTGGCTTCTTGCGCGGACTTTGTGGCACACGTCCGTCTCTTGCTGTAATTCGCGCATTGCGTGTAGGTTTTTGTAGCACGCACATTTGGCAGTGCCGACCTGCGGGTTTTTGCAATCGCAGTTGAATCGGTGGCGTATGGACGGCGCGCAAAACCGCACAGCCCGCCGCGGCGGACGCTATTCGACTTTTCCCGAACCTCTGAAGCGCGTGCCGCCACAATTCGCCCCGCCGTCATCTGGCGTTCCATTTGCTCCAGAACCGCTACACAGTGACCTGGGCAAATTTCCCCCGGACTAAACGAACTCGGCGAAGGATCTCCATGATTTCCGGAACAAAAATGCGCGTGCTGACCGCCGCGATTCTGATCCCTTTGGTCGTGGCGGCGGTTTGGTGGGGTCCCACCTGGTTGGTCGCCGGATTGGCGGCATCGTCGCCGTCGCCGCGCTGATCGAATTCTTTGCCATGGGCGCGCGGCTGGGGTTTCAAGCCTACCGTTTTTGGACCTGCTTGGCGGCGCTGGGAATTTTTGCGCAGCAATGGTATGCGGCGCAGGCGGCCAGCATCACCACTTTGGAGACTTGCTCTATGAAGCTCGCTCTCCCCGGGTTACACTCGATTTGGTTTTCTTTGTGTTTCTGCTGGGCGTGGCGGTTATCGCCCTGGCAGCCGTCGCGCTCTTTCGGAAGTGTTTCCCTCGGTTTCGATTAGCCCGCCGGGCTGGTCGTCATTGTCCTTCCGTTCAGCGCTGTCGTCCGTCTGCATGGCGTGGACGTTTCCGGGCCGATCTCCTGCTGTTCACGGTCGTTCTGGTTTGGGTTGGCGACACGGCCGCCTTTTTTGTTGGTCGCGGTTTTGGGCGGTGGAAGATGTCCCCGCAGGTGAGCCCCAAGAAGACGTGGGAAGGCGCCTTCGCGAATCTCCTCGGGGCTTTGCTGGTGGGCGCCGTGTTCGGATATTGGACGCGGATCCCCCGTTCATATGCTGGCCATGGCCGCCCTCGGCAGCGTTGCAGGCCAGTTGGGAGATCTATTCGAATCCGCTTTCAAACGCAGCGCGGGCGTGAAAGACTCAGGAACGATCCTGCCGGGGCATGGCGGAATGTGGGACCGAATTGACGCCCTGATTTTTGCAGCCCCCGCAGTCTGGTACTATTTCGAATGGGTTGTAGGAAAGTTTTAGGTGTGGTTAGTAATTTCCTGCCCGCCGTGAAAGAAGAAGCAGCCTCTACCCTTGCTCCGACGCACACGTGAAGAGTGGAGCCGCAAGAAACACGGGAGCTGCCTGCTTGAAACAGATTGCCATTCTGGGTTCCACGGGGTCATCGGACGGCAAACCCTTGCCGTCGTGGAAGCCATGCCCGAGCGCTTTGGCGTGGTGGCGCTGGCTGCCGGAAACAACATAGAGGAGCTTGCGCGACAAATTTCAAGCACCATCCGAACTCGTTTCGGTCGGCAGCGCGGCGCTGGCGGAGGATCTGCGGGCGGCTCCGCGCGGCAGGTCTTGCCAAATTGCCTGAGATTCAGCATGGCGCGGCGGGCTTGGCTGTGGCCACGCACCCGATGCCGCGATGCTGGTCTCCGCGGCCGTGGGAGTCGTCGGCCTGGAAGCGACATACGCCGCCGTGAAAGCCGGCAAGCAGGTCGCGCTTTCGAACAAGGAAGTCCTGGTCGCCGCGGGCGAAATCGTGATGGCCGCGGCGCGCCAGGCAAATGTCGAGTTGCTGCCCGTGGATAGCGAACACAACGCCATCCATCAGTGCTTGCGGGCCGGACGCCGCAGCGAGGTGAAACGCCTTGTTCTGACCGCGTCCGGCGGGCCTTCCGCAAGACCCCGCTGGCGGAAATGGCCTTGGCCACGCCGGAGCAGGCGCTGGCGCATCCGAATTGGCGCATGGGACGCAGGATCACGATCGATTCGGCAACACTCGTGAATAAGGGATTTGAAGTCATTGAGGCGCATTGGCTGTTCGACATGCGCCCGGATCAGATTGACGTCGTGATTCATCCGCAATCCACGATTCATTCCATGGTCGAGTACGTGGACGGGTCTATCTTGGCGCAGCTCGGCCCGACGGACATGCGCATGCCCATCCAATATGCGCTAACCTACCCGGAGCGGGCGGCATCCAACGATGTAGCGCTCGATTGGGGTAACTTGCGCCGCCTCGATTTCGAGAAGGTTTCGACGCGGCGTTTTCCCTGTTTGCGTCTGGCGCGGGAGGCGTTGAGAAAGAAGGGTGCTTATCCCTGCGCTTTCAATGCCGCGGATGAAGTGGCGGTCGAGGCGTTCCTGGAACGACGATTGCCGTTTTCGGGCATTGCCGAAGTCATCGAGCGGGTCCTGGCGAGGACGCCGCGCTTGAAGATTGGCTCGATCAGCGACGTTCTTGCCGCCGATGCCGAGGCTCGCCGGATCGCCCGCGAAGAAGTTGACGAAATGGCGGCCCGAAAGCGTGCTAGCGCGTTGATGGGGCACGGTCGGAGAATCTGGCGTGTCGAGATAGAATTCGACTGGCAGCGCTTTGCTGGAGCGTTTTAGGAGAAGAACGTGTCGGATTTTCTAGTGATGGCTGGTTCGGTGGCCATCGTGCTCGGGATTATGGTTCTGGTTCATGAGTGGGGACACTTCATCGTCGCCAAATCGTTTGGCGTTCGCGTCGATATTTTTCCATCGGATTTGGTACGCGGCTCTGGGGCTGGAAGCGCGGCGACACCGACTACCGCATCAGCGCATTGCCTCTGGGCGGCTACGTGAAGATGGCCGGCGATAACCCTCTCGAAGAACGCAAGGGCGATCCCGATGAGTTTCTTTCCAAGCCGCGATGGCAGCGTGTGCTGATCGCTCTGGCCGGACCGGCGATGAACATCATTTTGTCGATCATTCTGGTCGCGGGCATCTACATGAAAGGCAGCAAGCAACCCGCGTTTCTGGACCGTCCGATGGTTCTGGCCGGCGTCTTGCAGGATTCGACCGCGCAAAAAGCCGGACTCGCCGCCGGCGACCACATCATTAAGCTCAACGGAGTCAGCGATCCCACATGGGACCGCGCGCAGTTGGAGTTGATGTCCACCCTGCCGGGCCATTCGATTTCCCTGGTCGTGGACCGCAATGGTCAGGAATTTTCCACCTCTGTCCCGCAAGCGCCTCGCTCGAAGATGTCTTCGGCTATCCGACCGACCGCCTCCTGATCGGCCCCGTCAGCCCGGGAACGCCGGCCGAACGCAGCGGATTGCAAGCCGGCGATGAGGTTTTGAAAGTCAACGGAATCGCGCTTGGCGAACGGCGCGGAATTTCCGGCCCATCGTGGAAAAGTCGCTGGCGAAGCCCCTGGATCTGGAAATTCTGCGCGGCGACCGGACATTGCATCTCGCGGTCCCTGCGCAGGTGACGTTCGGAAATGGCGCACCCGATGGCAGATCGGCGTCATGCGCACTCGGCGAATTGGTGGACCGGCGGTTTCCTTTCGGCCCGGCCATCGTCGAATCGGTTGGCATGAACAGCCCTCATGGCGCGGCAAATCGTATACGTCGTGGTCGAGCTATTCCGTGGCCACATGTCACTGAAACAGCTCGAAGGTCCGCTTGGAATTGCGCAAGGAATCCGGCCGCGCGGCGCGCCAAGGACTCTCCGAACTTCTTTCGCTGATGGCCATGATCGGCGTGAATCTCGGCGGTGCTGAATCTGCTCCCGATTCCTCCGCTCGATGGCGGACACATCCTGATGCTCTTCATTGAAGGGACGATTCGCCGCGACCTGAGCGTGCGCGTGAAGGAGCGCTTCGTCACCGTCAGCATGGTCTTCCTGTTGCTGGTCTTCGCGATGGTTATGTACAATGACGTTTTGCGCCTGATTCCGCACCACTAGCACGCGTTCGCAGCACAGGCACCTTCACTGTGCGCTTTTGTAATATTCGCAGGGACGCACCGCCAGAAGAGTCTGAGCCACTGGCGCGGCGCCTATTGCTACTCACCATGAACACCAACGCACATCGAGTCTCCGCCGGAGAACGCATCAATGCACACGAGCGCCCCGGCCGCCTGCTCGAGGCCCTGGAAAAGCGCGGCGTCCGCCTCACGCGCCAGCGGAAAATCCTGCTCAACGTGATGGACAACGCCGAACGCCACCTGGACGCCGGGGCGATCCTCGAACGCGCGCAAAAACTCGATCCCCGCGTGCACCGCGTCACCGTCTATCTGCACCCTCGATCTGCTCAAGCGTAACGGCCTCATCGACGAACTCGACCTTCTCCACCTGCGCGGCGACCAGCACTTCTATGAAAGCCACGGCCCGCGCGACCACATCCACGTGGCCTGCCTGAAATGCGGCAAAGTCCGCGAGTTTGAATCCGAACTTTACGAAAAACTGAAAAAACAAATCGAGAAAGACTGCGGCATCGAAATCACCGTGACCCGCACCGAAGTCGGCGGCTACTGCGAAAAATGCAGAACATCATGAGGTAGAGAACCGGAATCCTTGGCGTGGCAGTACCAATCGAGAGAGGCTTTTTCCTTTACTTCCTTAATTTCGATTCGCTGAAATATTTCTCCGCGTTCGCAATATCCCGCGCAATCTGTTCGCGCAGCGCATCCGGCCCGAAAAACTTCATTTCATTGCGAAGCCGCGCGTGGAAGCGGACCTCCATCGGACCGCTCGCCAGCTGTTCGCGAAACGCGAACAAATGACTCTCGACCGTGATCCCGTGCCCGTCAAACGTTGGCCGTGTGCCCACGTTCGTCACCGAAAAATACGGCTTTCCCACCAACCACGGATTCGGTGGCGTACACCCCGAGTTTCGGCAGCAATTCCTGCTCCGGGATCATATTTAGCGTGGGAAACAGAATTGTCCGCCCGCGTCCCGCGCCCGGGCGAATCTCGCCGGTCAACGAAAACGGCCGCCCAAGCAGGGGAATAGCCTCGGCCACATTTCCGCTGGAAATTGCGTTGCGCACGGTTGTGCTGGAAACGACCTGCCCCCCAATTTCCACTGGCGCGACGATTTCCACAGCGAAGCCGTGCGTTTTTCCATATTCGCTCAAGCAGATGCACGTTCCCGGCGCCGCGATATCCGAAACGGAAATTCGCTCCCACCAGGATCGTTCCGGCGTGCAGGCCGTTCACCAGGATTCGCTGCGATGAATTCCTCGGGCGAAACCTGGGATAGCGCGCGATCGAATCGCAGCACCACCGCCGCTTCCAGGCCCAATTGCTCCATGCCCGCAAGGCGCTGCGGAAGCGTCTGAATCATGAGCGGCGCCTGTTCCGGCCGGAGCACGCGCAAAGGATGCGGATCGAACGTGATGACCGCGGAGCGCTGCCCTCCGGCCCGCGCCCGCTCCACAAGCAGCTTCAGGATTTTCTGATGCCCCAGATGCAGGCCGTCAAAGTTGCCGACCGAAATGGCGGCGCGCGCTTGCGCGCCGAACCGCTCGGCCCATTCCTCGGTCGAGTGCAGCACGGCCAGCGCCATCAGAGTTGAACCTCGAAATGAAGCCCGTCGTAGGCGAGCGCAACATTCGGAAACCCCGCATCGATGAGCCGCGGTTGGTTTCCGAGTGCGGCAATTCATGCGCGATATGCGTGAACCACGCGCGGCGCGGCCGGAGTTCCCGGATCAGCGCGAGCGCCTGGTCGACGGTTTGATGCATGGGATGCGGCGCGTCGCGCAGCGCATCCATCACTAGATCGTCCAGGCCGCCGAGCAGCGACTTCGAGGATTCGGGCAGCACGCTGAAATCGGTGAGGTATGCGGCCGAGCCGAAACGGAATCCCAGCACTCCGATATCTCCGTGCCGCGCCGGAATGGGCATCATCCGCAGGCCAATCACGTCGAACGCCCCGTCAATTTCGTGCAGCGTGACTTGCGGGATCGTGCTGATGGCGGGCGCCTCGTCAAACACATACGCAAACGTGCGTTTCAGCGTGACGAACGTCTCGGCGGACGCATACACGGGCAGCGCGGATTTTTGCCGCATGTTAAACGGGCGAATGTCGTCAAATCCCAGAATGTGGTCGGCGTGCGCGTGCGTGAAGAGAATTGCGTCCAGCGTTCCAGGCCTATGCGGAGCGCCTGAGCGCGGAAGTCGGGAGTCGTGTCGATCACCGCGGTCTGCCCCTGATGAACCAGGAGCACGGAAGGGCGCAGGCGATTGTCCCGCGGGTCCTTGGACGTGCACACGCGGCAATGGCAAGTGAGCGTAGGGACTCCCATGGATGTGCCGGAGCCAAGCACGGTGAGTTCGAGTACGGAATGGGATGTGGCGGGCAGGGCAGGCCCTCAACTACGGCCGGGACTTGGCCTGTTCCTTCAACGCGGCGGCTGTGGCGGCTTTGCTCATTTCCATGAACGCCAGCTTCAGGTTCCCAAGCACATCGATCAGCAGCGTGTCTTCTTCCTGTGCAAGATTTCCCATCGTCTTTTCGCGCAGCGCGTCGAGCATGTCGATCATCTCGCGCGCTCCTTCTAGGTCCAGCATGGGCTGCCCGGTGCGCGGGTCCGCATAACCGCCCAGAAGCATGGCCGCATTTTGGCCGAGCGAACGCACTAGATTCTCGAACGCTGGCGAGCGCTTCGGTGTTTCCGCTTGGGGTGTTGGCTCATGCGCAGCGCCGCCGGGCACGAGCTTCGGACCAGGCGCGGGCGATCCCGTCGCCGGAGGCGCAGTGCGGGCAGACGGAGCCGGACTGGCCTGCGCTGATGCTTCGTGCTCGCGGTCTGCTGTTCGGCAACTTCCTTGCGAAGTTCCCCTTCGGGCGTAAAAAGGCGCCGGTCTACAACCTTAAAAGTTTCGTTGTGTTTGGATTCGGACAACGGGTTCTCCCTCGTGCCATCCTCAAAGCCATCGCGTTGAACAAGCAGTCTAGCACCGCCGCGCGCACCCTCACAAGTGTTCACATGCGTGTCCTGCACCTTCTCCCTTGTGAATTGCAGCCTCGTGCCGTACAGTTTTTCCTTCACGTTCTTTCATCAGTTCAGGAGCTGACCGGTCGCCGTGCCTGCCCGAAAATTGAAGAACAAAAGAAAGTCGGATCGTCCTAGGGGCTCTAAACTGGGCAAGCCAATGTCTGCGCGCCGACCAGCCCCCGGAGCGAAAAAATCCGCCCGCAAATCGAAACGCAAGCCGATTGGAGAGCTTTTTAAAGCCCTGGTCGACGTCCAAGCCCGCCTGCGCGCCCCCGGCGGCTGCCCCTGGGACCGCCAGCAGACCCACGCGACGCTCAAGACCTATCTGATCGAAGAGGCGTACGAGGTCCTGGACGCCATGGAAACGGGCGATCCCCGCGAATTGGCCGAGGAACTCGGCGACTTGCTGCTTCAAATCCTGTTTCATGCCGATCTGGCTCTCGAAGCCGGCACATTCGATATCTCCGACGTCGTGACCGGCATTCACGACAAAATGATCCGCCGCCACCCTCACGTCTTCGGCAACGTAAAAGCCGATACCCCCAGCGAAGTCCTCAAGAACTGGGCGCTGCTGAAAGCTGAGGAAAAACAAGCCGCTTCCTCGGAAGATGCCGCCGGGAAATCCCTTGCCCCCTCCGCCTTGGACGGCGTCCCGCGCAGCCTTCCGGCATTGCTGGAAGCCTATCAACTCACGCGCCGTGCCGCTCAGGTCGGCTTCGATTGGGAAACCGTTGAAGGAATTTTCGAGAAAATGGAGGAAGAGCTTGCCGAACTTCGCCTGGCTCTGAAATCTTTCGATGGCGGCAAAGGGAGACCCGAAATCAGTGAAGATGCCGAGGAAGAAATTGGCGATATCCTGTTCGTAGCAGTCAATCTGGCGAGGTTTCTGGGATTTGATCCTGAAGTAGCACTTAAGAAATCAAACCTAAAGTTCAAGTCTCGCTTTCAATTGATGGAAAAAGAGGCTTCGCAATCGGGTCAGCGCCTCGCGCAACTTTCTAAAGAACAACTGGACGTGCTGTGGGAGGCCGCGAAAGCCAGGTCAAAGCCTCCTGCCGGAATCGGAAGCGAATCATGAAGCAGCGAAGCCGACGGAAAATGAAACGCGCGCGAAATACGGGCGGGGAGCTTCGCAACGAAATTCTGATTCGCCATTGTCACGGGATTGGCGAATTCGAGGCCTGCGTCGAGGTTGAGCGAAAAGTCTGGAAATCGGCGGATATGGACGTGGTGCCTATTCCATTATTTGTGGTGGCCGCGGAGACCGGCGGACAAGTCATCGGCGCGTTTCACGACAAGCAGCTCGTCGGGTTCACATTGGCGATCGCAGGATGGCGCGACCGAAAGCCATTCCTGCATTCGCACATGACTGCCGTGCTCAGCTCCTATTGGGACCGCGGAATCGGCCGCCGGCTCAAACGGTTTCAGCGGGAAGACGCCCTTGCCCGCGGCATCAGTCTAGTCGAGTGGACGTTCGACCCTTTGATCACGAAAAACGCCTACTTTAACTTCATGCGCCTTGGGGCCATCGCTCGCCGCTATCTGCCAAATGCCTATGGGATCACGACCAGCCCGCTCCACGCGGGCCTTCCCACCGACCGCCTTGTCGCCGAATGGCATCTTCGCTCCCCTCGCGTGCGCCGCGTGCTGGCAGGGAAGCGCGCAACCCCTGTATTTTCAAAAAAAGCTGTGCGAATTACCGTTCCATCGTCGCTCGAAGATCTGAAGGAAAGCGATGCGGTGGCGGCGGCGAAGATTCAGTCCCGGCTGCGCGGGGAATTCCTGCAATGGTTCGGCAAAGGATATGCCGCGACGGCCGTTGCACCCAGCAAATCGGGCGTCGATTACATTCTCGAACCGTGGAAGGCGCTGTGAAAATCCAGAGGATTACGCTTCGTGAAATCCGAATGCCGCTGGTCACTCCGTTTGAAACCAGTTTCGGCCGCGTGACCGACCGCCGCATGTTGCTGGTCGAGGCCGATGTGGACGGCGTATCGGGTTGGGGCGAATCCGTGGCCGGCGAAGGGCCTTATTACGCTCCGGAAACGGTCGAAACCGCCTGGCACATCCTGCGCGATTTCATCTGGCCGATGCTGAAGGGCCGCGAATTCGGCTCGGCGTCCGAAATTTGGGAAATGCTCGCGCCAATCCGAGGCCACAACATGGCTAAGGGAGCGATCGAGGCAGCCGTGTGGGACGCCGAAGCCAGGCAGAAAGGCGTGCCGCTTTGGAAACTTCTCGGCGGGGTGCGAAACGAAATCCCGTGCGGCGTCTCGATTGGAATTAAGCCAACACTTGACGAATTGATTGCGACCGTTGAAAGAGAGCTGGCCGCGGGCTATCAGCGGATCAAAATTAAAATTAAGCCGGGAAAGGACATCGAGCCCGTCGAATGCCTGCGCGAGCGCTTCCCACGCATTCGCCTGATGGTCGACGCGAACTCCGCGTATCGGCTGGAAGACTGGCCGCACCTGAAACGCCTGGACGCCTATTACCTGATGATGATCGAGCAGCCGCTGGGTTGGGACGACATTTACAGCCACGCGGAACTGCAGCGCAAGCTCGAGACGCCGATTTGCCTTGACGAATGTATCCATACGGTGGAGCATGCGCGCGCGGCGATCGAGCTGGGCGCCTGCAGCATCATCAATATCAAGCTTGGCCGCGTGGGAGGCTATACTCCGGCAAAACGGATTCATGACCTTTGCATGTCGACGGCAGATTCCCGTTTGGTGCGGCGGAATGCTCGAATCCGGGATCGGCCGCGCGCACAACATCGCGCTTTCCACGCTCGAAATTTCTCTCTTCCCGGCGATGTCACCGCGAGCCGCCGGTATTGGACCGAAGACGTAATTGAACCGGAGGTTGAAGTTTCTCCGCAGGGCACGATTCGCGTTCCCGATGGCCCGGGAATCGGTTACAACCCACGCCTTGACCGCATCGAAAAACTTTCGGCAAGAAAAGAAATTCTCAGCTAATCGTTTTCTTGAGCCCTGCGTTTACCGCGCCGGGGCGCCATGTTAGCGTTGCGCCCGATTCTGTTCAGGAGCAGCGCGAATGGATTTGCCGGCGACAGGAAGCGCCACGTCAATCAAGCGCATTGCCGTCATTCCCGGCGACGGAATCGGCGTCGAAGTCATTCGCGAAGCCGTGAAGGTGCTGCAAGCAGCCACTTCCGCGGGGCCGGAAAAACTGCAATTCACCGAGTTCGATTGGGGCGCCGAGCGCTATTTGCGCGATGGGACCACGCTGCCCGCAGGCGCGGCCGAGATGTTTCATCGCGATTTCGACGCAATTCTGTTCGGCGCCGTGGGCGATCCGCGCGTACCCTCGAACAAACATGCCTCGGACATCCTTTTGGGCCTCCGCGCGAAGCTCGATTTATATGTAAATCTCCGCCCGGTCGAACTTCTGGACGAGGCATTAACCCCGCTGCGCAATCGCGGAATAAGCGACATCCAATTCGTCGTGGTCCGTGAAAACACCGAAGGTCTTTATGCCGGCGTAGGCGGACATTTTCAGCGCGGCACCCCGCACGAGGTCGCCATCCAGGAGGACGTCAATACGCGCCGGGGCGTTGAGCGCATTCTACGCTATGCGTTTGAATATGCCCGGCGCCACAAAAAACGCCGCATCTGCATGAGCGACAAATCGAATGCCTTGGCTTTCGGCCACGAGCTTTGGCTGCGCGTTTTCAGGGAAGTCAAAGATGAGTACGCGGACGTCGAATCGCGGCACCTCTACATCGACGCCCTGGTCATGGAACTGGTGCGCGATCCTAGTCAATTTGACGTCATCGTCACCTGCAACCTCTTTGGCGATATTTTGGGTGACATTGGCGCGCAAATCGCCGGGGGCGTCGGCCTCGCGCCTTCCGGTAATATCCATCCCGGCCGGGCCTCGATGTTTGAGCCGGTGCACGGTTCGGCGCCCAATATCGCCGGGAAGAATTTGGCCAACCCCGCGGGGTCGGTTCTGGCCTCAGCCCTGATGCTCGATCATCTCGGCATGGGGGCCGCGGCGGACTTGCTGCGCGACGCCGTGCGCGCCTCGGTCCTCGAGAAGCATGCGACACGGGACATTGGGGGAAACCTGGGAACTCGCGAGGCCGGGGATTGGCTCGCGGAATTTGTTGCCACGCGCGCCTAACTGGAAACTTTCCCCAATCTTAGGAAAATCCCCGCCTCTGAAGAGGCGGGCTACAGCAATTTCCTGTAGGGGGTTCGATTTCCGGGTCGAGGCAATGCTATAGCCCGGGTCTTCAGGCCCGGGGAATTTTGGCGCCAGGTAGAATCCGCATTCCCCATGGAGAGAATCTCGGCCTAAACCATGGCAGCGCGGCGATGTTTTGGCCGCTCGCCTACGACGAGGATGGCGCCTAGCACAAAACCTCCCACATGCGCCCACCAGGCCACTCCCCCTTGATCGCTCATTCCCAGTGACGCCATGCCGCTAAAGAACTGGATGAAAAACCAGTACCCGAGCATCAGGATGGCCGGAATTCGAATCGTGAAAAACAGCAACAACGCCGGAATAAGCGTGGTCACGCGTGACGTAGGGTATAAAACGATGAAGGCGCCCATGATCCCCGAAATTGCACCGCTGGCCCCCACCGTGGGAATCTTCGAGCCCCAGTTGAATGCCGTATGGACTGCGGCCGAGCCAATCCCGCATATGAAGTAGAAAATGAGATATTGAAAATGCCCCAATGCCTCCTCGACGCTGCCTCCAAAAACCCACAGGAAGAGCATGTTTCCCAGCAAATGCATCCACCCGGCGTGCAGAAACATGCTGGTGAACATGGGGAGGATTGCCTGTCCGAGCGAGATGCTGTGCTTGGCGAATATAAGTTGCATGTGAGACGGGGTCAGGCCAAATTGGAAGATGAATTTGTTTCCCGCCTTGGGCGACAACGTCAACTCATAAAGGAAGGCAAGGGAGTTGGCAAGGATGAGCAGGATGGTGACGACAGCGGCCCGCAGACGCAGAATGTCGACGCGCAGCGGGATCATCTTGTCAGTGACCCGGCGGCGGCAAGCTGCCTTTCGGAAAATGCGGCCGGCCTGCGGGTGCCTTGCCGGACCAGTTGTTCAATCTTCTTCACCGGAGCAATCCCGCCGCGCGCGCCTGACCCTAGGCAGGATAGTCCCGCCGCCGCCGAGCAAAATGCGAGAAGTTCCGGAAGTTGGAAGCCACGCACCAGTCCGTAGGCGAACGCGGCGTGAAAAATATCGCCGGCGCCGGTAGTGTCGACCGGCTTGATCTCGAAAGCAGGGGAGTAGTGGAACTTCGCGCCGTCCCACGCCAGCACGCCGTCCTCGCCCAACGTCGCCGCCGTGAGCCGGCACCCGAACCGTGAAGCAAGTTTGCGGCAGGGACAAGAAAAGATCGTCTTCCCCGGACAGCCGCGCCGGGAACTCCCGGGAAGTTATGGCATAATCCACATTCTCAAGTAATGCTTCCACTCCCGGATAAAGGTTATCGAGGTCCGCAGTCACCGGAATCTTCGCCTGGCGAGCCCACCGTGCGGCCGTCGCCGCCGCCGCGGCAATCGTGCCCGTCCACGTGAAGCAGTTTGGAGCGCACCACCCATTCTTTTCGGATCTCCCGGGGAAGAAGTTCCAGGCGAGGATCGCGCTTCCAGAGGACGGTTCGCTCTCCGGTCTGCTCGTCGACGAGAATAAACGAGGACTGGCTCTGGCAATTCGGTCTACGACGCTCCAGTGCGCCTCGATCCCGGCCCGCTTCATTTCCTTCCTCTGAAGTTCGCCGGCCGGATCATCGCCGATCTTGCCCGACGTAGCGCGCCTTCAGGCCCCACTAGGAGCAGGCCACGACGGCGCTGGCGACTTGCCCTCCGGGAAGGACTTCCGAGACGCGGAATTCGACCTTGGAGTTAAAGGCAGGGAAGTGCGGAAGGCGAATGATCGTGTCGGTGGCGTTCAGGCCAACGCCGATGATATCGACCAGGGGAAGTATTTTTGTCACGGAGATACTGTACGAAAAAATAGGGATGACGCAAGGGAAATGAGATAGCAACGCGTCTGATAATTATTTGAAGGCGCGCTTGCTAGTAAACATATTGCGTCGGAAGCTGTAAGGCATGGTTCGCGCATGATTTACGAGATTTTGCAGAGCCTGTGGCCATAATAGATGGAGCAAATTGATTATTTTTTGCGGTTCTTAATTGATTCAATTCATCGGGTGTGGTAATTAACGAATTCAATATTTCGTCGCGCGATTCTGCTTGCGTGTGATTCCCGGTCGGTCGGCGCGCCGACAAACTAGAGATGCCAGTCAAGGAATCGGAAGCGATCGTCCTGCGCAGTTTTCCGCTGGGTGAAGGCGATCGCCTGGTCAGTTTTCTCGACCGCCAGTCAGGGCGCATGCGGGGTGTGGCAAAGGGAGCGCGGCTCACCAAGAGCCGGTTTGGCTCGACACTTGAGCTGCTTTCCTATATTCGGATTTGGTATTTCGAGCGCGAAAACCGGGACCTGGTTCGCATCAATCAATGCGAGCTTATCGAGTCCTTCATGGATGTGCAGTCCGACTACTCGTCCGGCGTTGCGCTGGCGCTGGTCAGTGAAATTACCGAGGCGGTACTGGGCGAAAAAGAGCCGGCGGACGCGCAATTCCGCCTGGTCTTGCTGACGGCCCGCGCGATTCGCAGCCAGGGACCGTCACCGGCCGTCCTGGCCTATTTCTGCTTGTGGACGGCGCGGCTGGGCGGCTGGCTGGGCCGCTGGATCGGTGCTCGCGATGCGGCAGGCTGGTCGAGCAGGAGAATCTGTTTACGTCGCCAGGAAATCCCGAGCTTTGCTGCTCGGATTGCCGGGACGAATGGATGAAGGCAAATATCTAAAGAGGCACTTTCGATAGGACGACAGGCGCTTTCCGGGACTCTCGACCGTTTGTTGAAAGAGAACCCCTCGCCAAAAGCTTCGCAGGAAATCTTAAGTTATGGCTTAGATGTTCTGGAGCATCACATCGAGAAGAAATTGGTATCAAGAAAAATTTAGATTATAAGAGAGAGCTGGATCCGTTGAAATCGAATCTAAAGCGTAAGATTAAAGATATTAAAAAAGGCCCGACGTTTCAAAATCTCATTCTTCAATTGCAAAAATATTGGGGCGATCGCGGCTGCGTGATTCAGCAGCCCTACGACGTCGAAGTGGGAGCCGGGACGATGCACCCGGAAACCTTCCTTCGCGTCTTGGGGCCCGAGCCTTACCGGGTGGCGTATGTCCAGCCATCTCGTCGGCCCGCCGACGGACGGTATGGGGAAAATCCGAACCGTCTCTTCAAGCACCATCAGTTGCAGATCATTCTTGAAGCCCTCGCCGGCCGATGTTCAGGATCTATATTTGCAGAGCTTGGCGGCAATTGGCTTGCGCCTAGCCGAGCACGACGTGCGCTTCGAGGAGGACAACTGGGAATCGCCGACGCTGGGCGCGTGGGGCATCGGATGGCAGGTGCTTTTGGACGGCCTGGAAATTACGCAGTTCACCTACTTCCAGCAGAGCGGCGGCATTGACCTTGACCCGGTATCGGTCGAGTTGACCTATGGCCTGGATCGAATTTGCGCCTATCTGCAGGGAGTCGATAGCGTCTACGATGTTCGCTGGTCGGATGACCGCACGTACGGCCAGGTGCGGCTGCTCGAGGAGCAGGAATTTTCCGCCTACAATTTCGAATATGCCGATCCGGTGATTACGCGAAAGCTTTTCGAGTTGCATGAGAAAGAAGCCGGGCAACTGCTGGACCGCTATGAAAGGCAGGGCCGAGGAACGCAAGACCGCCGGTTTCCGCTGCTCGCGGCCTACGATCATTGCCTGAAATGTTCCCATCTTTTTAACTTGCTCGATTCGCGCGGCGTGATTTCCACCACCGAACGCGCCCAGTTGATTGGCCGCGTGCGGCAAATTGCCTGCCGGGTCGCTGCGGATTTTCTCGGGCAGCAAGGGCAAACGGCAACTGCTGCGGAATCGGCAGGGGTTCGCACGATGAAGGCGCACGACGGATTTCCTATTCGAGATTGGCTGCGAAGAAATTCCGGCAGGGATGCTCCCGGGAGCGATTGAGGAACTTCAAGGAATACTTGAGAAATATTTGAAGGCCTATAATTTGCTTCTGGATGCTCCTGTGGAAACTCTTGGAGCGCCGCGCCGGTTGGTGGCCATCGTGCGCGAACATTCGCGCGAAGCAGCCGGATGAAATCAAGGAAGCTGACCGGCCCGCCAAAATCCGTCGCCTATGACGCGGCGGGAAACCCGACGCAGGGCGGCGGAAAGCTTCGCGCAAAAACTCGGCCTTCCGATTGCCAAGCTTTCCATTGTGACGACTCCCAAGGGGGAATATCTCTCCGCGAAACAAGTGATTCACGGAAGGCCGGCGAAGGAAATTCTGGAGGAGTTTCTGCCGCGCGCGGTCGCGGAAATTTCCTGGCCGAGGAGCATGTATTGGACCGGCGCCACGGGGCTGCATTTCATCCGCCCGATTCGCTGGGTGGTGGCGCTGCTCGGGGGAAAGCCGCTGCGAGTGACGTTGGGCGACGCCGCAGCCGGGAAATTCTCGGCAGGGCATCGGTTTCTGGGCAAGTCGAAGATCCCGGTGCAGCTGGCGCGAAGGATTACGTTCAAAAGCTGCGGACAAACTTTGTGCTGGTGCGCCCCGAGGAGCGCCGGAAAAAGATCGAGGCGGAACTGGCGCGACTGGCCGGCGGCAAGGGATTGCGCATTCATGAAGACGCGCATCTGCTGGACCTGGTGACCTATCTTAACGAATATCCGGCGGCGATCCTGGGCGGATTTGACCCGGCCTATCTGGAATTGCCGGAAGAAATTCTGATCACGGTGATGCGCGGACATCAGAAGTATTTCGCGCTGGAGACGAAAGGACGGGTCTCTCGCGCCGCATTTTCTGGCGGTCATCAATCTGGACAAGGATCGCGCAGGGCTGATTCGCGCCGGGCACGAGCGCGTGTTGCGCGCGCGATTCGCCGATGCGCGCTTCTTCTGGGAGACAGATCAAAAATGTCGGCTCGCCGACTATCTTCCGAAACTGAGCGCCGTGACCTACCAGGCGAAGCTCGGAAGCTATGGCGACAAAGTCGAGCGCGTGCGCACCCTGGCTCGCTGGCTCGCCGAGCAATGGTTTGCCAGCGGAATCCCGCAGGCAAGCGTGGCCGCGGCCGACCGCGCCGCCGAACTTGCCAAGTGCGATCTGGTCACGGACATGGTTCGCGAGTTTACCGAGCTGCAGGGAATCGTGGGCGGCCTGTATGCAAAAGCTCAAGGAGAACCTGAAGAAGTTGCCTGGGCCGTTTACGATCAATATAAGCCTGCCGGACTTGACGATCCCATTCCTAGAAACATGACCGGCCAGGCGCTGGCGCTTGCGGATAAGATGGATTCGCTGGTCGGCTGCTTCGCCGTTGGCCTGGTTCCTTCCGGTTCGAGTGATCCTTTTGCTTTGCGGCGAGCGGCTATGGGAATCGTAAAGATATTGATGGAGACCAAATTGCCTGTTTCGCTCTCCTTGACTGATCGCGCGTTCGGCGCGAACGTTGGCGAATTCGCCGCAGAAGATTGCAGTTTCCCCCGAAGTGGAAAAACAGGTGCTGGATTTCATTCTGGACCGCGCGCGATTCGTTCTGAAGGAGCGCGGAGGGCTGGCCTACGACGAAATCAATGCCGCCTTGCCGCGGGTTCCGACGATTTGGTCGACGCGGTGCGCCGAATCGAAGCCATAAAGGCAATCCGGAAGACGAAGAATTTCGAGCCGCTGGCGGTGTCGTTTAAGCGCATTCGAAAAATTCTTGGAAAAGGCGGGCCCGAAGCGGGATGGAAACTCCCGGCGGTGCGGCCGGATCTGTTTGCCGAGGATGCCGAGCGCCAATTGCATGCGCGGGCGGCGGCCGTTGCGAACGAGGCGGAGCAATATAAGCGGGAAGGGCGATACCGCGAAGCGTTGCAAGATATTGCGGGGTTGCGTCCGGATGTGGATCGATTCTTTGACGATGTGATGGTGATGGCGGAGGACGAGCAGGTTCGGAAGAACAGGCTGACGCTGCTTTCGGGTTGCTGGCGGAATTTTCGACGATTGCGGATTTTTCGGAAATCGCAGCCGCGGAGAAGGGAAGTGAATATAAACTATCGCTTTAAATGTTTATATTGTCGGCTCGCCGACATGGAGCCCATTCGCAATTCACTCGTGAGGAGAGGACAACTGCCGTGAAATACGTTTATTTTTTTGGCGCAGGAAAAGCAGAAGGCGACGGCGCGATGAAGGAATTCCTGGGCGGCAAAGGCGCGGGTCTTGCCGAGATGACGCGCATCGGACTTCCCGTGCCGGCGGGCTTCACCATCACCACGGAATGTTGCGACTACTATTTGAAGCATGACCAGAACTACCCCAAATCGCTCGCAGCCGAAGTCAAGAAAAATCTGGCGCACCTGGAACAAGTCACCAGGAAAAAACTCGGCGACGCTAATGACCCTCTGCTGGTCAGCGTGCGCTCCGGCTCGGCGCGATCCATGCCCGGCATGATGGAGACGATTCTGAATCTCGGGCTGAACAACAAGTCAGTCGAGGCCCTGGCTCGAAACACCAAGAATGACACGTTTTGCCTGGGATGCCTACCGGCGGTTCGTGCAGATGTATTCCACGGTTGTGATCGGTCTGCCTAAAGAAGAACTTGAAGAAAAACTTCGCGCCATGAAAACGCGGCAAGGGGTGAAAGACGACACGCAAGTTCCCGCCGAGGGATGGCGCGAATTGGTCGGCGAATACAAAGAATACTTCAAAAGACAAAACAGGCAAGGATTTTCCGGAGGATCCGGAAGAACAGTTGTGGGGCGCAATCGGCGCCGTGTTCGGTTCGTGGATGGCAGAGAAGGCGGTGACCTACCGCCGCGTGGAGCGCATCACCGGACTGCTGGGCACCGCGGTGAACGTCGTGCAGATGGTATTCGGCAACACCGGAGACAATTCAGGCACGGGCGTGTGCTTCACGCGCGATCCATCGACCGGCGAAAAGACCTTCTATGGGGATTTCCTGATTAACGCGCAAGGAGAAGACGTGGTCGCCGGGATCCGGACGCCCATGCACTTGAGCGAAATGGCGAATCCGCATGCCGAAGGTGTACAAGCAGCTCGAAAAAGTCAGAAAGCTGCTTGAAAAACATTACCGCGATATGCAGGACATGGAATTCACCGTCGAAGAAGGAACGCTCTACATGCTGCAGACGCGCATGGGAAAACGCACGCCCACGGCGACATTTGAGATCGCGGTGGACATGGCGAAGGAAGGCCTGATTACCAAGGAAGAAGCGATCGACCGCATTAAGGAGGAAGATATCGAGCGGCTTTTCTATCCGATCGTTGATCCTTCGGTGTCCAAAGGCCGAACTGGCAAAGCGAAAAATCGCCTCGGGCATCAATGCGGTGCCTGGCGCCGCGGCCGGCAAAGGCTGTTTTCACGGCCGAAGAGGCCGAAGCGATGGCCGCAAAGGGCGAAAAAGTCATTCTGGTCCGCCGGGAAACAAGCCCGGAAGATGTGGGCGGAATGTTTGTGGCGCAGGGAATTGTGACCGCGACCGGCGGAAAGACCAGCCATGCGGCAGTGGTTGCGCGAGGCTGGGGAAAATGCTGCATCGTGGGATGCGAGAATTTCGATATCGACTATGAAAGGAAAATCGCGCATGCCAATGGCAGGGTTATTCGCGAAGGCGATTGGGTGACGCTCGATGGGAATGAAGGCGTGGTCTACGAAGGTCAAGTAAAGCTTTCAACTCCGGAACTTCCTAAAGCGTTCTCGACGTTGATGGGCTGGGCGGACGACGTCCGCAAGCTTGGCGTCCGGACCAATGCGGATACGCCGCATGATGCACGAAAAGCGCGCGAGATGGGCGCGGAGGGCATCGGGCTCTGCCGCACCGAGCACATGTTCTTCAAGGATTTCGAGCAGCCAGAAAAGAGCGTCGAGCGGCAACTTGCCATTCAAGAAATGATCATTGCGGAAACCTCTGCAGCCGCGGCGAAAAGCGCTGGACAAGCTTCTGCCATACCAGCGGCGGGATTTTGTCGGAATTTTCAAGGCCATGGACGGGTTTCCGGTCACCATCCGGTTGATCGATCCTCCGCTGCACGAATTTGTTCCGCACGAGCGGGACAAGCAGGAAGAGTTGGCGAGGAAAATCGGCGTCGACGTGGAAGTTGTCATCCGCCGGGTCGAACAATTGCACGAAGCGAATCCGATGCTCGGCCATCGGGGATGCCGGCTCGCCATCACGTATCCAGAAATACTTGAAATGCAGGTTCGAGCGATTATTGAGGCGGCGATTGAATGCAAGAAACAGGGAATTAAAGTATTACCTGAGATTATGATTCCTCTGGTGATGGATCGAAAAGAACTTAAGATTTTGGCCGATGCCACGCACCGGGTTGCGGAAGAAGTCATTAATGAATCTGGAGTAAAACTTGAATATATAGTCGGAACCATGATCGAGATTCCGCGGGCCGCTTTGCTTGCGGATGAAATCGCGGAAGTGGCCGAATTCTTTTCTTTTGGAACCAACGATCTGACGCAGATGACCATGGGGCTTTCTAGGGATGACGCCGGCCGGTTCTTGCCCGACTATGTAGACGAAAAGAAAGCGGGAATTTTTTCGAGCGATCCATTCCAATCGCTGGACGAGGAGGCGTGGGGTTGCTGATCCGCTGGGAATCGAACGAGGGCGGTCGATGAGGCCAAAACTCAAGATCGGAATTTGCGGCGAGCATGGCGGCGACGCGGCAAGCGTGAAGTTCTGCCACCATGTGGGCATGGATTACGTCAGCGCATCGCCTTTCCGGGTGCCGATTGCGCGGTTGGCGGCGGCGCAAGCGGTGATCGAAGAGCGGGCGGCGAAGGGGAAGGCGAAGAAGGGCAAGAAACGGTAAATGGGGGCGGGCTCCGTTTGGAGCTTGCAATAAAATGCTTCGCGGCGGGCCGGAAAAAGTCGGCCCGCCGACGAAGTTGCTCAGGGCAGAACTTTACGAAAAATCGTCCAGGGGTGAATGTGGCACAAGGGCTTGTCATCGGAATTTGCGGGGGCACCGGATCCGGCAAGACCACGATCACCGAACGCATCATGTCCGTGCTTCCCAAAGGAAGCGTCCTGGTGCTCCAGCAGGATCACTATTACAAAGACCTGCCGCATCTTCCCTTGGAAAAGAGAGCCCAGCAAAATTTCGACCATCCGGATTCATTCGACACCCCGCTGTTGATCGAGCATGTGCGCCAACTCCGCGAGGGCCTGCCGATTGAGCGTCCGGTATACGATTTCTCGCACCACAAACGCGAAGCCCTCACGGTTCGGCTGGAGCCTCATCCGGCAATTATCGTGGAGGGCATTCTGGTCTTTGAATCCCAACCCTTGCGCGAGCTGATGGACATCAAGATTTTCGTGGATACCGATGCCGACTTGCGATTCATTCGCCGCCTGGGCCGCGACATTCGCGACCGTGGAAGAACGGTGGACTCCGTCGTGCAACAATATTTGGCTACGGTTCGGCCCATGCACATGGAATTTATCGAGCCTTCCAAGCGGTATGCCGACGTGATAATTCCGGAGGGCGGATACAACGGCGTAGGAATCGACCTTGTGATTCAAAAAATCAGGTCCTTGGTGAAAGTGGGAGCAGGGCTCTGATAGTATTTTCTCTGCGGAATCCTCATTTTCATCGTCCATTGACTTCTCGCTTACCTTTTTCGGCATCCTGCAATCTTGTCGGAGCGATTTAAGGTAAAATCGCTGGAATTCTATTGAGTTCGGTCGGAGAGTGTACGAGCGAAATATTTCACTGGAAGGCCCCCGCAGCGCTGTTGTTGGCGCTGCTTTTTGTGTGTCCACTTTTCGCCGTGGCGCAGACGCCTGCCAATACGGTGAATCTGCGCGGCCAGGTGGTCGACGAGAACGGCCAACCGGTCCCGCGCGTCGAGATTGTCTTCGTCGCGGAGTCCGGCAGTGCGTCCACGGTTTATAGCGATGCCGCGGGATACTTCGAGATTCCGGATATAAGCGGCTTGCAAATCACCATGTCGATTTCCAAGCCTGGGTTTTTCCGGATTACTGACCGGAAATGGATCTTATCGCCGGGAGCAATGAAATATCCATAACGTTGAACCACGAAACAGAAATTCAAGAAAAGCTTGAAGTAGAATCGGCGCCCATACAGATCGATCCGGACACAACGAGTCATGAAGAATCTATGGTGCAACATGAGATATTGAATACTCCTGTCGCATCGAGTCACGATCTCCAGCAAAGCTTGAGGGTTATTCCGCAAGTTGTGGCGGATTCTAGTGGAAGACTTCATGTCGCTGGAGCGCGCCAAGGACAAACGGAAGTTTTACTTGATGGATTTGAAATCAACGATCCGGCAACCGGAGCGTTCAATTCCCGTGTGAATGTCGACGCGGTGAGAAAGGTGACGATCGAGACAGGCGGCTATGGCGCGCAATATGCCCACGCTGGGGCCGGAATCTTGGCGCTGGATACGCAATCGGGAGACGACCACGTGCGCTTTGGAATCACCAATTTTATTCCGGAGGTGAGGTTTCAGGAGGGGACGCATTTCGGGAATTGGTATCCGCGCTTGACATTTTCAGGGCCGATCAAGAAAGGAAAATTCTGGTTTTCCGAAGCGCTGACTATCCAGCATAGCTTTTGTCTTGTGAACGAACTTCCGAGGGGGCAAAACACGGACTCGCAATGGTCCGGCGATAACCTGCTTCGCTTGCAGGCGAATCTTTCGCCACGGAACATTCTCCAGGGCAGCTTTCTTTTCAACCACTTGAGTGATCCGGCGCTGGGATTGGGCGCCTTTTCGCCTCTTTCGACAACGACGAATATCAAACGAGGCGCTACTTCGTGTCCGTCAAGGACCAAATCTGGGTTGGGCGGACTTTGTTCGACGTGGGCGTGGCCGTGGATACGGGCCATGACAATAGGAATCCGCAGGGTACCGCCACGTACGTCGTTACGCCCTCGGCCACATCCGGGAATTATTTTCAGACACTGTCGCAGCAGTCGCGGCGGTTGCAGGCGATTGGGAACATCAACACGGGTTCGCTCAACTGGTTTGGCACGCATACGCTTTCCGCAGGATGGAATGTTGATGGACTCGATTTCTCACAGCAGGCCTCGCGCAGCGAAATCGATTTTCAGCGCGCGGACGGGACTCTTTCGAAGCGCCACGTTCAGCGGGCCTGCGCGTTTTCCGCATAGCGAATACCCAAATCGGAGGATACGCGCAGGATCTTTGGCGGCCCCTGAAGCCCATTGTGTTTTCCGTGGGCGTGCGCACGGACTGGGACCGCTTGATCCACAAGCACATTGTTGAGCCCCGCATCGCCATGAACTGGGTTCCGCTGATGACGGACGAATGAAATTTACGCTGGCCTGGGGAGAGCACTACCAGCCGCTGAACCTTTCCATTCTGGCACAGGGCTTCGACCAGCAACGGAGCGATATTTTTTATAATCTGACGGACTGGCTGACGCCGGGGCCGCCGATCGTGACTACGTTTGTCACGCCGCTGAACGCCTCGAGCAGCCGCGGTCTTACAACACGACGGCGGAGTGGGACGAGAGATTTTTCGACAAGACATTCGTCGGGGCATCGTTCCTGCTGCGCGAATCGCGCGACGGGCTTGCGTGGGAAACTCGATTCTCAGACGCAGCCTGCCACACGCTGTTGTTGCAGAATAACCGGAACGATCGCTACATCTCGGGCGAAGTCTGGGTGCGGCATGCCTTCGGCGAGAAGGCCCAGATCGAAGTGAATTACACGCGGTCACGAGCCAGCTCGAATGAAGTGCTCGATCCGACTTTGGCGCTGCTGATCCTGGCGCCGCAGCAGCCCGGGCCGTTGCTCTGGGATACGCCGAATCGCGTGGTTGCGACCGGTTGGACGCCGATTCCGCTTTGGGGGCTTTTGCTCAGCGGATTTTTGGAATACCGCACGGGATTTCCATTTAGCGTTGTGAACGAGCAGCAGCAATTGGCCGGCCGGCGAACAGTCTGCGTTTTCCGACTACTTGAGTCTGAATCTCGGGCTCGAAAAGCGTTTCCGATTCAGAGGGCACGAATGGGCGGTGCGGGTGAGTCGTCAACCTCACCGGGCACAACAATCCGGATTCGGTCGTGAACAACGTGGATGCGCCGAATTTCCTGACGTTTCCGGGGGGCAGGGGCGCGCGTTTACCTTGCGGCTGCGGCTCGTGACGCAGCATTAAGGAGGTGACTGGTGACGAGTCGGCTGCGAGTTGCCAGCCGAGAGTTAAGAGTTAAGAGTTGAGAGTCAAGATCCTTACCAAATCGAGTAAGCGCTTTGATTAAACTCTCAACTCTAAACTGTCGACTTCCGACTTTTTACGAGTCACCGGAATTTTACGTGGCATCTTCAGGAAAAAATAAAGGCCCAGGAAACCGAAGATCGTGTCCGGCGCCCATCCGGCCAGCAGCGGCGGCAATTGGCCGACGGCGCCCATCGCTTCGGTCAGTGCGGAAGCCGCCCAGTACACGATCGCAATTCCCACCCCCAGCGCGAGGCCGCCCACGGCGCCACGGGTTCCCACCAGAATCGAGAAAGGAATCGCGAGCAGGATGATAATGGGAGCGATCAAAGGGAATGAGATTTTCTTCTGCAACTGCACGGAAAGCCGCGCCACGTCGAACCCCGCCTGGCGCAAGTCGCCGATGTATCGCCTCAATTCCCACCAGGTCATCTGGTAGGACTGGCGCACTTCGCGGTTGAAATAGGAAGGCGGCTCGTTCAGCTCTTTGAGGGCATAGGCCAGGAATGGCAGGTAGCGAGTGACCTGGCCATGGTCGAAATCGCGGACCCATCCGGATTCCAGAATCCAGATTTTCTGCTGTTTGTCCCAGTGGGCGCGGGCGGCATAGATGCGCCGCCGGATTTCGAACGTAGCGGGGTCGAGTTCGAAGACATTCAGCCCTCCGAACAATTGCTGGTCCGGATCAAAGAATTCGTAATTATAGATTTTCGAGTTTTCCCCGAAGATCCATTGGCGACTGGCTGGTAGTAGGTTTGCGCGGGGCGGCCTTTGATCTGATTGCGCAGGGCGTCCTGGCGCTGATTGGCGTAGGGCAGATAGGTGTCATCCAGCAGCACCAGTCCTCCGGCGAGCATCAACCCGGCCAACAGCAGCGGCAGGGAAATGCGGTAAAGGCTGATGCCTCCGGCCTTGAAGGCGACGAGTTCGTTGTTTTTCGTCATGATGCCGAGCGTGACCAGCACAGCCACCAGCGCGGCCAGCGGCGCGAGCTGATAGAACAGGTAGCTTGCGAGATACAGAAAATAGTCACGACTTCCAACAGCCCGGTGCGATGCTGGGCGATATCGTCGAGGAAATCGAAAAACGTGAACACCTCGAAGAGCAAGATGAAGCCGCGGTCAGCAAAGAGAAAATAGTAGAAGAAGCTGCGCAACAGGTAAATGTCGAGCAGTTGCGGAATGCCCCCGCGCCCTTTCGTTTTAGACGGGAAAGGCGTACGCCGCGACACGGAGCCATTGCTGGGGCGCGTGGCGCGACGCTTCCCGGCGAAACATTTTCCAGATGCGCCAGCCCGCCATGGAGGCAATGGCAGCGCCCCATCGGCTGCTTCCCGGCATGCGCTCCAGCCGGGGCAACAGAAACAACCCCAGCCCCGCCGTCAGCACGTTCGCCGACCAGATTCCTGCCCAAACCGGCATCGTGCCCTGGCGCGCCAATCCCGCGCCGATCGTGAACATCAGGTAGTACCCGCAGACGAGGAGGAGCGTGATCAGAAATCCAGCGGCACGGCCGCCGCGCCGGGGACGCGCTCCGAGAGGCATGGCCAGGAGAGCAAAAGAAATACATGCGAAGGGAAAGGAGAGGCGGCGCTGAATCTCGACGCTCGCGTCGGGCTGCCTGCCGCGTTCACGGAGCAGAGCGCCCATCGTGCGGCCGGGAATGGCGGGCTCGGATGCGCGCTCGGCTTCGAGCCCTTGATTTCGACGGGCAAGTCGCGCTCGGCGAAGGCGGAGAGAGAATAGTTGCCCGGCTCGCTGAGAGAGAATTCGTGAACGCTTCCGTTGCGCAGGTGCAACTCCAGCTTGCCCTCGTTGCGGTCGGCAATTACAATCGCTTCCTCCGCCAGAGTAAGGCGCGAGACGTCCTTGGTGTCCGTCCCCGCGAGGAAGACCCCTTGCCAGCGCGTGGCGGCGGAGTCGATATCATTCACGTAGAGGACCATGTGAGGGAATCGCTCGTCGAAGACGCGAGGCGCAACCTGGTAGGAAGCCTGTCCTGCGCGCAATTGGTCTTCGAGCGCGCGGTAGGTGCGCACGGAAAGGGGCCCGAGCCAGAGCGTCATGGAAAAAGTGATCAGGGTTGCGCCCACAGCGAGGATTCCAACCGGCACCAGCAACCGGCGGCGTCCCATGCCGAGCGCGCTCATGGCGATGATTTCGCTATCGGCTGACAGTCGCCCGAGCGCAATCAGCACGCCGACCAGAACGCCGATGGGCAGAGTGAAGCTGAGAATCCCCGGAAATGTGCACAGGAAGAGCACGCCGAGCGTCGTCCAGGACGCCGAGTGGCGGACGACCAAATCCATCAGCCGCACCAGTTGCGGCACGAAAAACACAAATGTGAAAATTCCCAGTCCCAGCAGCGCGTGGGAGAAAACCTGGCGGCAGATATACCTGTCGATTAGGCGCATCGCAACAAGCGCCCATTCTAGCATGCCCGCGAAATCGCAGGGGGCGGCACGGCCGATGAACCGCGTCCATCTGATGATCCTATGGCACATGCACCAGCCGCAATACCGCGATCCGTCCACGGGCCGGTACGTGCTGCCATGGACGCGGCTGCACGCGCTCAAAGACTACTGGGGAATGGTCCGCGTGCTCGAGGAATTTCCCCGCGTACATGCGACATTCAACGTGGTGCCGTCGCTCGGCGCACAGCTCGAGGAATATGCGAGCGGACATTTTGATGAGCCTTGGTTTGCGACGGCGTTCCGTCCGACGGCAAGCCTGACCGCGGAAGATAAATCTGAAATCCTGGTGCGCGCCTTCCAGCTCAATTATGATCATCTGATGGCGCGGTGGCCGCGGTTTGTCGAACTTCACCAACGGGTGCAGGCGCAGGGCAATGAGCGCGCCATGCAAACGCTTGGCGAGCGCGATTGGCGCGACCTCCAACTGCTTTCACAACTTGCCTGGATGGATGAGGAGTATCTGGCGAGCGATCCGGTCGTTTCGCGCCTGGCCCAGAAAGGGAGCCGACTATACCGAGCATGACAAGCAAGAGCTTGCGCGAAAACAGTTCGAACTTCTCGGACGCGTGTTGCCGGAATACCGCCGCGCCGCTTCCTCGGGGCAGATTGAAATTTCGGCGACACCGTTCTACCACCCCATCCTCCCGTTGCTGTGCGATACCGACATTGCGCGCGTGTCGAATCCCGGGACACCGCTGCCCGTGCCTGCGTTTCGCCATCCGGAAGATGCCCGCGAACAGCTCGTGCGCGCGCGGCGTTATCATGAACGAGTTTTCGGACGTGCGCCGGACGGACTGTGGCCATCGGAGGGTTCTGTTTCCGAGCAGGCTCTCGCATCGCGGCCGAACTCGGGTTCAAGTGGTTCGCCACGGACGAAGGTGTGCTCGGACATACCCTGGGCGTTGGATTTGGGCGGGACGGCGCCGGCGTGCCGGACAACGCGGACAAGCTCTACTCCCCGCTGCGTGTGCGGGTGGGCGGCCGCGAAATGGTTGGATTTTTCCGCGATCACTATCTGTCGGACCTGGTCGGTTTCGTCTATAGCCGGATGGATCCCGAGGCCGCGGCTGAGGACCTCTATCGCCGGATTCGCGCCATTGGCGAGCGCGTCCGGACCGGACGTCCTCTGACTATTTCCTTGATCCTCGACGGCGAAAACGCATGGGAGTATTACCCCGGGAACGGCCGCGAATTTCTGCGGCAGTTTTACCGCCGGATCGAGAACGATCCCGATATTCGCGCGCTGACGGCAAGCGAAGCAGTTTCCGCAGCGCGGAGAAATTCCGCGCAACAATGGAATTTTCCCTGCGTCGTGGATCAACGCCAACTTCGATGTCTGGATCGGTTCGGGCGAAGACGTGGTGGCGTGGGAACATCTGCACCGCGCGCGCGATTTCTATGCAGCAGCAAGCGGAGAATGCGGCCAAAGGTTTTCCAAACGCGCCGACCCGGAAGCAACTCGCGGCCTCCTATGAGGCTCTGCTCGGGGCGGAGGGAAGCGACTGGTGCTGGTGGTATGGTCCGGAACACAGCTCGGCCAACGACGAGGAGTTCGACGCGTTCTACCGGAAGCTGCTGACCGAGGTGTATCTGGCGCTGGGAGCGGAAGCCCCCGATGTTCTGGCCGAGCCAATCAAACGCCTGCCGGAACGCGCGCTCATCCTGCCGCCATCGGCCTATCTCTACGTGAAAGTGGACGGCCGCGAATCCACCTATTTCGAATGGATGGGCGCGGGGCTGTATTCCGCCGACCGCAGCAGCAGCGCCATGCATGGCCGTTTGCTGCTGCTGCACGAACTTCGCTATGGATTCGATGATAAGCATTTTTACCTGAGGGTGGATGTATTTGCCGGCGCGCTGGCCGAACTGAAAGACGCCGAATTCCGTATCACCCTGCGCGCCGAGCAGGAACTGCGGGTCGTGGTGCGCCTGGAGAAAGGCCGCGCGACCGGCTACCTGGTCGAATCACGCGATCTTTGTCTGCTCGGGCCGGATGAAGTGGTTAGGTGGCTTGCGACAAGATTCTTGAAGTGTCCGTTGCGAAAGAGATGCTCTTGCTCGGCGAACGAAAATCCATTTCGCTCGGAGTCGCCCTCTGGGAAGGCGGCTTGCCCGTGGATGTGCTTCCCGCAGAAGGTCTGCTGGAGATTCAGCTGGGCGAGGAGCATTTTGGGTGGGATGTGTAATTCTCTCTAATTTTCGAAAACTTCTCCGGGACCCAATGTTGGCCAGGCGTACCTGAAGTATAAATCAAAACAAAATAATCGCGAGAGAGCGGGGGCGGACGCCCACCGGAATCATGGTGATGAGGCTTTGTGTGCGGACGCGGATTCTACATTGCCTGTGCCGATGGCTTTCACTGCGGCGGGCTTGGAAGTGCCCGCCGCTGCTTGCGCCAAAGCTTTGATTTGGAATGGTTTGGGCAGTGATGGGATTAACGCAACAGTCGAACACACTGCTGTTATTGTTGTTTTTGTTTTTTCTTTTCAAAGCTGTTGTAGATATGCCAAAAATCTATGCCAAAGCCAAGAGAGTACCGATCTCTATTGGGTTGTGTTACAGGAACAAGAGTAACAGAACTAGAAGTAAGCGTGAGGTTCGCTTTTGAGGGAGCGGGCGTCAGTAAAAGCTGATTTGCAGTTCCTGGCGGTACGGGTGACATGGCCATGTCCATGTTTCCAAAGGCATAAAATCCATCCAGATAAGGAATCGGGAAATAACTCCAGCATGGACAACGACGCCTTTTAGCTGGCCGCCGGTAACATATTCATTTTGTCCAGTGGTAATATCGATCGTCCCAGGGTAGCGAAATTTGTAATCGTCATAGTCAGGGGCATATAGCTTAAATCGCAGTCCGGCCTCATAGTGATGGTAAAAGCGCGTCCGGTCATTGGGGACGAATGCCACATAACACGTTGTGGATGTGCTGCCCGTGGTGGTGCACGAGGTCGGGAAGGGTTGGGAATTGCTGCTGTATTTGCGTTGTAGATATATAGATTTGAGGATTTGCCTGAGAGAGTGAGAGTGGAGTAATTCCTCCGCCGCTCACGATGAAGGATGCTGTTATGTACGTGTCCACGGGCGTCATGCCCATCGGGATGGCGCCTGCATCAAATGTTCCCCCGGGAAAGGGCCACTTGTCGAATTGCAAAGCCGCAAATGCCGACCCATCCATCGACTGAACAATTTTGTCGGGAGTGGAATTGACTGCGGAAGCCACATAGGAGGTCACTGAGGATAACTGCGAAATATTTCCGGGTTGAGCCATACCCGCGACCTTTAACATCCCTCCTCCCCAAAATACAAAATGCCGTGCATCTGTAAGGTCGCCATCTCCTTTATGGGTGGGGTCCTTCAGGTCAGCCTTTTTGAACGGAACGTCCATGCCAGCCAGGGCCAGGAACACCGCTGCGGGAGATGTGGAGCTTGCTCCTGCAACATCCAAACCTACAAGTGTTTGAGCGATGGGAGCCTTGTTTGTAAAGGGCGGGGTAATTTGTAACGATGCTGGTTTGATCATGCTTTCCGCCGGGTAAGCTGAAATGTTAGCAGTAGCTTTTGAGGGTACTGCAAATGTGGTTATCTGGAACGGATCGCTGGTGGTTTTTTTATCTGCTATTTTCACAGAGGCGGGTACCGTGGCTGCGGCTTCATTGTCGCTGTAAAGCTTTATCGTAGTATCGCCTTTCGCCGGAGAAGCAAGGGTGACCGTTCCGCTTGCGGGTGAGCCTCCAATGACGGTAGTAGGGGTCAATTTAACCGTCTGGGCGCGAGTAGATGTTGCCGCTCCAGCGAGGATTGAAAAAAGTAGAATTGACGGAATTGTTATGCGCATGGCGATGTTCTCCCTCCGTTAAGCATCAATTTTCAACAAGCATGGATTTTTATTAGCCCCCCCCCCGGCTCGCATGGCCATTTTTACGCGTCCTGGTCATGGTAGCTATATAAGTAGCTGTCTTATGTAGCGAGTACTAATGCGCTACGTTATACTGTAATGAGAAATTGCCTGTCAAGTAATTTATTTAACCGTTGGATATGCAGGAAATATTGAGGGCGCTTCGGGCAGATACCGATTGTTTTGCCGCGACGACCGACAACGCCCTTGCTGGCCGTGCCGCCGGCGGGATCAGAATAACTTGATGGCGAGAGAGCGCGGGCGAGTTCCCACCGGGATCATGGTGATGAGGCTTTGCGTGCGGACGCGGATCACGGCGAGGTCTGCGGAGTCTTCGTTGGCGACGAGCAGGAGGTCGCCGCTGGGATCGATGGCGCAGGGGCCGGGGTGGCGGCCGGTCAGGATGGGAGGCAACAGATGCCGGGTGGCCATTTCGATGGGGGTGACGCTGTTTGCGGTGGCGTCGGAGACGTAGACGAGGGCGGCGTCGCCCAGCATGACGCCGCTGGTCGGAGAAGAACCGATGATCATGGAATCGGAGATTTCGGTCCTCCAGGTGTCGATGATTTCCAAGCCGTGGAAGTGGGGACACTGACGTAGAGTTCTCCGCCGTCGGGCTTCATGAGGAGCGCCGAGGGAACTCCGGGCAAGCGCAGGTTCGCGACGAGGACTCGGCGGTGGAGGTCGACGGCGGAAATTTCATTCGTGTCAGCCGACGATATGAATGCGCCGGAACTGTCGGGAAGCACGACGACTTGTTCGGGGTGATTGGCGACGCCGATGGTGGCGAGCAAAGACAGCGTCGAGGCGTCGAACACCTGCAACGTGGAATCTTCGCGATTGGGAACGAGAATTTGTTTGCCGTCGGGCGTGACGCGCGCAAGCCACGGGCGGCGTCCTGTGCGCGCCCGTGCGATTACTTGTCCGGTGTGGCAGTCGATGGCGACCATCGTGGCCGAACCGGAAGCGGCCACGTAAGCTCGGTTTCCATCCGGAGAAAAATCCACCGCGAAGGGTGAGATTCCCACCGGAATGCGCGCCGCGATGCGGCCCGTGGGCGCGTCAATGACGAACGCGTAGCCGCCTTCGGTCGATACGCCCCAGACCTGTTTCAAAGAGGGATTCGCCCGCAGACCCGAGGGATCGCCGCCGACAGGGATCGTGGCGATTTTTCCCATCCGAATCAGATCAATCACCGAAACGGTTCCGTCGCCCGAATTGCCGACGTAGGCGTACAGGCGGAGGTCGGGACGCAGGAAAGACGGGCGGTATTCCCGGGCGATTTCGACCGTGGCCGAAACCACGATCAGCACAGCGACAAACAGCAGGCGATAGTTGAGGCGGCGCGACATTTCGAGCAATGATTCTGCCACAGAGGCACGGAGTCGCGGAGGAGAAACGCAGGGGCGAAAGGCGGGCGGGTAGTCCAGCAGAGGATATTTAAGGTGAGCGCGGCCCGCCACGGCGTCAAATCTTGTTTCAAATGAGCATTCCTTGCTCCCAGCGCAAAAAAAGAGTGCAGCCAGTTTGCTTGTCCGAGCATCGAAAATGCATGACTCTTGCGGCCCCGAATCCGAGCCTAAGGCCACGCGAGGTGCTCGCTGCCTGGGGGAAGGTCCTGAGGGGCAACGCTCCCATGCTGTCGATTGAGATTACGCGGGAATGCCCGCTCAGCTGTCCGGGATGCTACGCGTATGGGGATTCGCATCTGGGCGGCGGCGTAACACTGAGTGAACTCAAGGACTTGCGCGGAGAGGAACTGGTGGAGGGAGTCTTGCGCCTGGTGCGCAAGCACAAACCCCTTCACGTTTCCCTGGTGGGCGGGGAGCCGATGGTGCGGCACCGCGAGCTTGGCCGGATTCTTCCTGCGTTGAGCCAGAGGGGCGTATATACGCTCTTGGTGACGAGCGGCGTCCTGCCCATTCCGGCGGAGTGGATCGGCTTGCCTCGGGTCCGCATTGCGGTCTCCGTGGATGGGCTGCCGGAAGATCACGACATGCGGCGCAAGCCGGCCACCTACGAGCGCATCCTCAAGAATATCGAAGGCCGCGAGGTCAACATCCATTGGGTGATTACGCGCCCGATGCTCGAACGCGCGGAGTACCTGGAAGAATACGTGAAATTCTGGAGCGCGCGGCCCGAAGTGAATCGGATCTGGGTGAGCGTCTACACACCGCAAATCGGCGAACAAAGCCGCGAAATTTTGACTTCGCAGGATCGCGAAACCCTGGCGCGGGAATTGCCTTCTTTGGCCCAACGGTATCAGAAACTGCTCTTCAATAAAGGCATTGGCCAGGCCCTTTTGCAGCCGCCGAGCAATCCGGACGATTGCTTGTTTGCGAAAATGTCCGCCAATTATTCGGCGGATTTTGAAACACGTGTCGAGCCTTGTGTCTTTGGCGGCACGCCTGACTGCGCTCAGTGCGGGTGTTCCATCAGCAGCGGATTGCACTGGGTCAGGACGATCAAAGTGGCGGGGCCGGTGAAAATCGATCATTTTATCGCAGGCTCGGTGAAGGTCGGCCGGCTGATGAACCGTCTTCGATCGCGCGCGGCCCGGCCTTCGCGATGGAAGCCCGCTGGCACTCCTGCAAACCGCAAGAACGACGATTTGGTTCAAATTCAACCCTGACGATGTTTCCGGTGACAGCGTGCCAATTTGGTTTGTTAGGACGAGTTGAAACCTGCCCTGCCTAGAAGGTGTTGCATAACCCAATTTGGAATCTGTTTTTCATAAATTCCCTGAGATAACTTCCTCGTTTTTCAGGAATGGGAATCTAGACCGCCGCGGAAAATCCCCGGGTCTGAAGACCCGGGCTACAGTATTCGCGAAGGTGATGGCGGGGTTGCTGTAGCCCGCCTCTTCAGAGGCGGGGCTCTCAACGAGGTTATGCAACACGTTCTAGCAAATTTACCCAATACCTTCCTGAATTTCCTGCGGTTGTGATTGCTGCTGGGCGGCGAACCCGCTAGAATGATTTGCTTAGCGCTCACCGGAACGTATTACTGAGAGAATGGCTGACCCATTGAACGGCGCGGAACTCCCCTACGACGTAGACGACGAATATCGCCCCGAGCCGGAACCCGTCCCCGCGCCGCCTGCCTGGCAGGACGGCAGCTTTCGCATTGGCATTCACACTTCGATAGCGGGAGATATTGCCGGATCGCTGGACATGGCGGCGAAGCTGGGCGCGAATGCGCTGCAGATTTTTTCCGCAAGTCCGAGGATGTGGCCGGGCGGGGGCGCGCGGATTGCGGACGCGGATGCGGCGAGATTTCGGGAGAGGCGCGCGGGGCTTGGCCTGGGACCGCTGGTTATCCACGACAATTATCTGATCAATCTGGCTTCGCCGGATCGCGTGATGCGGACGCGCTCGATTCAGGCGTTTCATGACGAACTGGTGCGGGCCGTGTCGCTGGGCGCGGATTTTCTGGTGGCGCATCCGGGGGCCGGGATGGGCGCCGAGATGTCGCAGGCCATCGCGGAAATCGCGCAGGGGATGCGGCAGGCGGCGAGGGGCATGAAACTCGGCGGGTTGCGGATACTGGTGGAGAACACGTCGGGAATGGGATCGGCGGTCGGTTCGCGATTCGAGGAGATTCAAGCCATTTTGGATCAGACCGCGGACTTGCCCATGGGAGTCTGCCTGGATACGGCGCATACGTTTGAGGCCGGGTATGACATTTCGACCGAGGAAGGGCTGGAGAAGACACTCGACGCGGTGGATCGCAGCGTAGGTCTCGATCGTGTCTATGTGCTGCATGTGAACGACTCGAAAACGCCGCTTGGGTCGCGCGTCGACCGGCACGAGAATATCGGCGAAGGACGCATTGGGCGGAAGGCGTTCGGCAGGATCTTGAGTCATCCGCGGCTCGGGCCGGGGGCGCAGGGGCTTGCCGGGCGCGCGTTCATCCTGGAGACGCCCATTGATAAGCCAGGAGACGACCGGCGCAATGTGCGGACGCTGTGGGAACTGATCGGCGTCGATGAAGAGATGGCGCCGAAGGCGGTGGAAGGATTTTCCATGGCGCGGGCGGAGAAAAAAGTTTTAACACAGAGGTCACAGAGAACACAGAGAAAGAAAGAGATTTCAAAAAGCACGAAAGTGAAATCGCGGAAGAAAAAGAAATAGAATAATCTTATTGGCATGGCAAGCTTGCGAGGGAATTGTTGCAGCCCGTCCGCCGCGGCGGACGGGGATTCACTTAGTTGCACACAAAAAACCTCGCCTCTGAAGAGGCGAGCTACTGAATGCGACATTAGGCATTCGAATCCAACGGAGGCGAGCGGTTACCGTGGCGGAATACGATCCACAAGCGATTGAAACGGAAGTGGCAGGCGCGCTGGAACGCGGACCATGCGTTCGAGGCGGACGCCGATCCATCCAAGCCGAAATACTACGTGCTGGAAATGCTGCCGTATCCTTCCGGCACGCTGCACATGGGCCACATGCGCAATTACACGATCGGCGACGTGGTCGCGCGCTACCGCCGCATGCGCGGCTTTCACGTGATGCATCCGATGGGCTGGGACGCGTTCGGACTGCCGGCGGAAAACGCGGCGATCAAGCGCGGGCATTCATCCGCGCGAGTGGACCAACTCGAACATCGAGTCGTTCAAGCGCGTGCTGCAGCCGCTTCGGATTCAGCTACGACTGGCGGCGCGAAATTTCCACCTGCGAGCCGGAATACTACCGCTGGAACCAGTGGTTTTTTCTGCGGATGCTGGAACGCGGCATCGCCTACCGCAAGCGCAGCCGCGTGAACTGGTGCCCGAAGTGCGCAGACCGTGCTGGCGAACGAGCAGGTGATCGACGGCTGCTGCTGGCGGCACGAGGATACGCCGGTCGAAGCCAAGGATATCGAGCAATGGTTCCTGCGCATCACGCAATACGCCGATGAACTGCTGGACGACGCTGACCGAACTCGAAGGCGGCTGGCCCGAGCGCGTGCTGACCATGCAGCGGAACTGGATCGGGAAGTCGCGCGGGGCGCGCGTGCGATTCGCGGTCGATGGGCATTGCGAAGCACGTCGATCGAAGTGTTTACGACGCGCGTCGACACGATTTACGGCGCGTCGGCTCTGATCCTGGCGCCGGAGCATCCGCTGCTGGCGACGCTCGTCGGCGGGCGCGGCGGACCAGGCGCGAAATTGAAGAGAACGTGCAGCGGCTGCGCCGCCGGTTGACGCGCGCGGCGGACATTGCCACGGCCGAGAAGGAAGGATTCTTCGCCGGGCGGTACGCGATGAACCCGTTTAATGGCGAAAAAATTCCGATCTGGGTCGGGAATTTCGTGCTGATGGAATACGGAACCGGCGCGGTGATGTGCGTGCCCGCGCACGACCAGCGCGATTTTGAATTTGCGACGAAGTACAGCCTGCCGATACCGATCGTCGTGCAGCCCAGCGAAGGCGCGGCAGCTCACGCCGGAAACGCTCGACGGCCGCCTTCACGGACTACGGCAGGTCGGTGAATTCCGGGCCGTACACGGGACTTGCCACCGAGCAAGCCATCGAGAAAATGACCGCGGATGCCGAGGCGCGCGGATTCGGCAAAGGCGAAATTATTTTTCGGCTGAAGGATTGGGGCATTTCGCGGCAGCGCTACTGGGGCACGCCGATTCCCGGTGATTTATTGCGAGAAATGCGGGATCGTTCCCGTGCCGGACGAGGATTTGCCGGTGGTGCTGCCGCCGATGGCGAAATTTTCCGGCGTGGGGCAATCGCCGCTGGCGAGCGTGCCGGAATTCGTGAACGTGAAATGCCCGAAGTGCGGCGGCCGCGGCGCGGCGCGAAACCGACACGATGGACACGTTCGTCGATTCGTCGTGGTATTTCTACCGCTACGCCGACGCCGCACAACGACAAGGCGCCGTTCGATCCGGCGCTGGTGCGCTACTGGTTGCCGGTCGACCAGTATATCGGCGGAATCGTGCACGCCATTCTGCACCTGATGTACACGCGGTTTTTCTGCAAGGTGATGCGCGACCTGGGCCTGGTGAATCACAACGAGCCGGTGAAGCGCCTGTTCACGCAGGGCATGGTGCTCAAGGGCGGCACGGCCATGTCCAAGTCCAAGGGCAACGTGGTGGGCGCCGAGGACATGGCGGAGAAGTACGGCTGCGACACCGGGCGGCTGTACACGCTGTTTGCCGCGCCGCCGGAAAAAGATCTGGAATGGAGCGAGCAGGCGATCGAAGGCTGCGCGCGTTTCCTGCAGCGCGTGTACCGGCTGGTGTCCAAGCACGCGGAATGGCTGAGCAAGGAACGCGCAGACGTGGCGCCGGGCCGAGCGTCTCGAATTCGGCGACGCCGAAGGAAAAAGCGCTGCTGCGCAAGGCGCATCAGGTGCTGCGGCGCGTGACGCACGATTTCGAGACGCGCTGGCACTTCAATAGCGCCACGGCGCTGCTGATGGAACTGGTCAACGAAATTCAGAAGCAGGAGCCGCTGGAAGAGGGTGTGCGCCCGGAAGTAGCCAGGAAAGTCTTCGAACTGCTGACGCTGATGCTGGCGCCGATGGTGCCGCATCTGGCCGAGGAGCTTTGGGAGATTCTCGGGCACACGCAGGACACGCTGGCGCACGCGGCATGGCCGAAGTTCGTGCCGGAACTGGCGGCGGAAGATGCAGGTGGAAATCGTGGTGCAGGTGAACGGGCGCGTGAAGGGCAAGGTTATCGGTCGAGGCCGGCCTGGACAGGGAAGAACTGGCGGAGCGCGCGCTTTCCGATCCGAAGATTGCGAAGCTTCTGGAAGGGCAGCGGGTCGTGAAAGATAATCGCGGTGCCGGACAAGCTGGTCAATGTGGTGGTGGGATAGGACGATTTGAAATTTCAAATTTGAGATTTGAAATTTCAGGCCGGAAGCCAAGATGAGATTCCACGTTTGAACAGAGAGATTGGAATTTGAGATCGCGGCAGAATCCAATGGTGGCGCGATGGCGATTCGATGAGGGCCCGGTGAAGAAACGATGAGTGAACGCGGCGGTATCGTGGTGCTCGATTTTGGCGGGCAGTATACGCAGTTGATCGCGCGGCGAATCCGCGAGCAGCAAGTGTTCAGCGCGATTCTGCCCTGCACGGCGAGCATCGAGCAAATCCGCAAGTTCGAGCCGGCGGGTATCGTTCTGTCGGGCGGGCCGAATTCGGTGTATGACGCCGGAGCGCCGCCTTGCGACACCGCGCGTATTGTCGCTGGGCGTGCCGGTGCTGGGGATTTGCTACGGCTTGCAGTGGATGACGCACATGCTGGGCGGGCGCGTCGAGCGGGCCGAACGCAGGGAATATGGCCGCGCGGAACTGGTGGTGAAGGACGGCTCGGCGCTTGTTCGCCGGGCTGCCGCACAAACTGCGCATCTGGAACAGCCACGGGGATCATGTGCGGGCGCTGCCGGCCGGATTCCACGTGACCGGAGAAACCGGCAACGCGGTTTCCGCCGCCGAAGACCCGGCAAGAAAATTTTACGCCGTGCAATTTCATCCGGAAGTGCGGCACACCGATTGCGGCTCCGAAATCCTGCGAAATTTTGTTTTTGATATTTGCCACGCGCAGCCGCTGTGGAGCGGCGCCGCGTTTATCGCCGAGACCGTGGAATCGATCCGCAAGCAGGTCGGCGATGCCCGGGCGATCTGCGCGTTGAGCGGGGGAGTGGATTCGGCGGTGGCGGCGGTGCTGGTCCACCGGGCCATCGGCGACCGGCTGACGAATATTTTCGTGGATAACGGCCTGCTCCGCAAGAATGAGTTTCGCGAAACGCTGGAACTGCTGCGCGACCGCATGGGGCTGCAGGTCGATGGGCGTGGATGCAGCGAAACGCTTTCTGGCGCGTCTAAAAGGAGTGACCGATCCGGAAGACAAACGCAAGCGGATCGGCGCGGAGTTTATCGCTGTGTTTGACGAGCAGGCGCGGCAGATGGCCACCGGGCCCAACCGGGCGGGCTTCCTGGTGCAGGGAACTCTCTACCCGGACGTGATCGAATCGGTGGCGGTGCGCGGGCCCTCGCAAACGATCAAGACGCACCACAATGTCGGCGGCCTTCCGGAGGACCTGCCGTTTGCGCTGATCGAGCCGCTGCGCGAGCTGTTCAAGGACGAAGTGCGGAGCATCGGCCGGGAACTGGGGCTTCCGGAAGAAATGCTCACCAAGCATCCGTTTCCCGGGCCGGGCCTTGCGGTGCGATTGCTGGGCGAAGTAACCGAAGAGCGACTGGCGCCCCTGCGGGATGCGGACGCCATTGTGGTGGAGGAAATTCGGCGCGCGGGGCTGTACGAGAAGGTGTGGCAGGCGTTTGCGGTGCTGCTGCCGGTACGAAGCGTGGGCGTGATGGGCGATGAGCGAAGCTACGGGTACACGGTGGCGGTTCGCGTGGTGGATTCGGAAGACGCCATGACGGCGGACTGGACGCGGCTTCCCGCGGAAGTTCTGGAGCGCATTTCGACGCGGATCGTGAATGAAGTCAGCGGGATAAACCGCGTGGTGTACGATATGAGTTCCAAGCCGCCGAGCACGATCGAGTGGGAATAGGAGAAGCAGGAGAGGGAAGCCGAGGCGCTGTAGCCGATTTGAAACAGAAGGACATGCACCGTAATGGGGCGGTGGCTTCGGCCCGGGTGGAATCACTTGGCAACTTCAATGACCACTCGCAGTGACGCCCGGGCCAATCTGCCGGTATGCCGGAAAGAGCCGTCCCGAAGATCTCGGGAAACCGCTGGACTTAGCGGTTGGCCATCTTCTGAGCCATGTACAGCAGGAGCCGACGGTCGGCTTCTTCGATGCGACCCATCAGCCTGCGGAACTTGTTCAGAAGACGTGCCTCTTTCCCGGAACTGCCCCAAACGATATCGTCGGCGCTCTTGCGCTTCGGAAGGTTGGGGAGTTCGGGGGGTTCTTCGCCGTCATAGAAAAGTTGATAGAGTGGGACTTCCAAAGCGCGCGCCATTTTCTCGAGTGTTTCGATGGCCGGAACGGTATGGCCATTTTCGACGCGGGAAATATAGCAGCGAAGCAGTCCGGTGCGCTTTTCGATGTCCCCTTGGGAAAACTTCTTTTCTTCGCGCAAAGCGCGAAGACGATCACCTATAATCATGTTGCCATTGTTCCATAGTGTTATAGTGCCTGCAAGGGGAAAAGTTGATATATCTGGAACGCCCTGTAACCGGAAATCGATGGCCAACGTCACAAAATCAGACATTACTCCGCGGGCCGCAGGCCGGCAAGGAAAAGGAGCCGTTGACGCCCGCGGAAAAGGAAAAGGCGCTGGTTCGCCGGGCGCAGCAAGGCGACGACGAGCGCCTACGAGGATCTGGTCAGAACCCACCAGCACCGGGTGCTGGCGGTTATAGGAGGGATCTTGCGCGGCAGCGAGGACGTGGAAGATGTGGCGCAGCAGGCGTTTGCGAAGGCGTATTTTTCGATCCGGCGCTTTGACCTCCGGTCGGCGTTCGGCACGTGGCTGTACAAGATTGCGGTCAACGAGTGCTGGGATTATTTGCGAAAGAAGAAAGTGCGGCGGCTGGTGTACGAAGCGGACTTGAGCGAAGAACAAGTGCGGAAATTGGATTCGGTGCCGGAGCACAGTTTCGGCGCGTCGCAGCACCGCGAAGACGCGGCGCGCCAGGTCGAGCAGCGCCAATTGATCGAGCGGCTGCTCGGGCAGCTGGATGAAAAGGACCAGCTGATGCTGGTCATGAAAGAAGTCGAAGGGTTTTCGGTCGAAGAGATCGGGGAGGTCCTGGGCCTGAACGTCAATACGGTCAAGGTGCGGCTATTTCGAGCGCGAGGCCGGCTGGTGGAGATTTATCGGAAGCGGATGCAAAAGCGGCCGGCTCTGCGGGACGGACTGCGGCAGGGAAGGAGCGAAAAACGTGTTTAACAAATCAAAATCTCCGATGCAGTGCCGGAAACTGGAAGCACGTCTCGAGGATTACCTCGGGAGGCGCGCCGGACTCCGAACTTCAGCAGCACCTGGAGCAGTGCGCGGACTGCCGCACGGCTCTGGAAGATTCGCGTTTGGCGGGGAATTTGTTGCGGCAGGCGCTGGAGCCGGCGAGCGAACCGCGCCAGGCGTTCCTGGCCGGCGTCATGGCGAGAATTCGAGAGGAAAAGGCGCGCGCGGAGTCGCCGGCGGCATTCTGGAGGCCGCTGGAATTTCTGGCGTCGCGGTTGGCGCTGACCGCGGCGGTGCTGCTGCTGGCTCTTTCCGTCTATCTGGTGGAGTTTGCCCCGCGTCGAACCGTGGCGCAGCTTCCGAGCCGCACCGAACTGAGCGCCAGCGATTTTCCGCAGCCGCCCGGGGACCCGGTGAGTAACGAAGAAGTGCTGCAATCGCTGGCTGAGAGGGACTATGGACGCTAGCAAAGGCAGTCGCAAGGCAGTCCTGCTGGTTTTTCTGGTTTTCGTGCTGGGCATCGCCCTGGGCGCCGTCGGCACCTATGTGGTGACCACGCGCGTGCAGGCCGCGCGCCCGCAGACCGCCGCGCACAATCCGGCCAACACGATGGCGATGTTTACCAGGGATTTGAATCTGACTGCCGACCAGCAAAAACAGATTCAAGCCATTCTGAACGACACACGCGCGCGCTACGCGGAGATGCATGACAAATTCGACCCCGAATACGAGCGGGTCCGGCACGAAGGCCGGGAACGAATCCGGCAATTGCTGACGCCGGAGCAGCAGCCGAAGTTTGAAGACTTGTTGCGGCGAATGGACGAAGATCGCCGCAGGCGGCAAGCCGAGCAAGGCCGCTGAGATGCGCGGCAGTGCCCCGCCGGCGGGCGAACCTTCCGCGGCCTCTAAAGCCGGAGTCAGGAAACTGCGTATTGGCCGGCACGGCAGACGCGGACCTTCAGGCGCGAGACCTCGGCGATGCCAGTTGAAGGCCTACTATTCCAAACAAGTGAAATTTATTGGGCGTGCCGCAACGTAATTTATATTGAGCGAAGGAATTTGCATGGGGATCGGGAGACGAGGGAAATGGGACGTCTGATTGAAAAACTGAAAGATCTGTGGCTGCGGTCGATGATGCACCGCGCCATGCTGGTGGCTCCGCCAGTAGTCTTGCTCCTCTGGCTGGGATATGTGTACGGTTGGCGAGCGCGCCACCGCGCAATATTTCACTGCCAAAGTCGAGCAAGGGCGACATTTCCCAAGTGGTGCAGGCCACGGGGACGATTAATCCGGTCAATACGGTCCCGGTGGGCTCGGTGGTGTCGGGCAACGTTGTGGCCATCAATGTCGATTTTAATTCGCAAGTGAAGAAAGACGATATCCTCGCGCAGATTGATCCCGTGCCGTTCCAGATGGCGCTCGCGCAGGCCCAAGCGGCCTATCAGAATTCAGTGGCCAACGTGGCAAATTTGGAGGCGCAGATCGAGACAGCCCGCGCCAACGTGGGGACGATGAAGGCCAATATTGCCAAGGCGCATGCGACTTCCGTCGATATGGAAACGCAGCTTACGCGCACGAAGACTCTGGCGGAGCAGGGTGTTCTGTCCGCCCAGCAGAAGGACGATGCCCAGGCCAACTATGACGAAGCCGTCGCGGCCGAGAATGCTACCGTAGCGCAGGAGAAGCAGGCCGAGGCGCAACTGGCGGCCACGATCGCCCAGCGGGATCAAGCCAAGGCGCAGGTGCTCATGCAAAAGGCGGCGGTGGATTCCGCGAAATTGCAGCTGAGTTATTGCACGATTCGCGCACCGATCGACGGCACGGTCATCAATCGCACGGTGAATGTGGGCCAGCCGGTGGCGGCCAGCCTGCAAGCGCCAAACCTGTTCAGCATCGGGCAGGACCTGACACATATGCTGGTCTATACGAATACGGACGAGGCGGACGTTGGCCGCATCAAAGTGGGCGAGCAGGCGACCTTCCGCGTGGACACGTTTCCGCGGGAGACGTTTTACGGAACCGTGTCGCAGGTGCGCATGAACGCCACGACGATTCAAAACGTCGTGACCTATAACACGACGATCGCGTTCGATAATCCCGACTTGCGGCTGTTTCCGGGCATGACCGCATACGTTTCCATTCCGGTCGCGCGGCCAACAACGTGGTCAAAATTCCCAACGGGGCTCTGCGGTTCAAGCCGGATATGACCGATAGCGAGCGCCAGACGCTCTATGCGAAATACGGCATCACGACAGTGCGGCGCAACCGCTGCTGGACGCATGGCCGCGACGCAGCGCACCTGCTGCCGGCGGTGAGGGCCAAGGGGCCGCTGCGACCTCCACGGCAGCATCTGGAACCGCGAGCGTGCCGGCAGGCGGCGCGACGGGCGGGCAAGGCGGCGGAGCGCGTCGGCCAGGGCGGCAATGGCGGCGATGGCGGTGCGGGCGGTGGCGGACGTAACGCGTCCGCAACCAGCCAGCGCGAGGACACGGGCATTGTCTGGAAGCTGCTTCCGGACAAGACTCTCGAGCCTGTGCAAGTGGGACTCGGCGTGACCGATTTTACGTTTACGGCGATGACCAAAGGGAACCTGAAACCGTCGGACGATCTCGTCATCGGCCAATCCGTGAACAAGACGACGACGGCGCAAAATCGCAGCCCGGTAGGCGGCCCTGGCGGGCGCCGGCCGCGGGCGTCCCGCGCAGATTCTAATTTCACTCGAGACACCCAATACCATGGCCGAGCAAATCCTACACCGCGGTGGAACCCGAATCAGAGCGCCAAAGCCGAGCCGGTCATCCGGCTGGAGAACGTTTACAAGACCTATGACTTGGGTGAAATTCAAGTGCAGGCGTTGCGCGGGGTTTCGCTGGAGGTGCGCGAGGGGGAATTCGTCGCCGTGATGGGGCCGTCGGGCTCCGGCAAATCCACGGTCATGAATATCCTGGGATGCCTGGACCGTCCCACCAAGGGGCGCTACTTCCTCGATGGCGTGGATGTTTCGGGGATGTCGAAGATCGAGTTGGCGCGGATACGGAACCGGAAACTGGGATTCGTGTTCCAGCAATTCAACCTGCTATCGCGCACGTCGGCGCTGGAGAACGTCGAGTTGCCGACGGTGTATGCGGGAATCAACCCCGAAGAGCGGACAAAGCGGGCGATGGAGTCCCTGACGCGAGTCGGGCTTGCCGATCGCGCCGGGCATCACCCGTCGCAGCTTTCCGGCGGGCAGCAACAGCGCGTGGCGATTGCGCGCGGGCTGGTGAACCGGCCGTCGATCCTGCTTGCCGATGAGCCGACCGGGAACCTGGATAGCCGGACATCGGTCGAAATCATGGACATCCTGCAAACGCTGAATGATGAACAAGGCCTGACCATCGTGCTGGTGACGCACGAGCCGGACATCGCGCAATATGCCAAGCGGACGCTGGAATTTCGCGACGGCAAACTGAGGCGGGATAGACTCGTCGAGGACCGTTTGATTGCGCGAGAAGTGCTGCAAACGCTGCCCACGGCCGAAGAGCAGGCTGCCGAGGACGCGGAAGAAGCCGCCCGTCAGGAAAAATCAGCGGCGGAGAGCGGGAGGCCCGCGGCTCCGACGGCGTAAAATTATAAAATGGATTTCATGAACACATTTCGGCTGGCTCTGCGGGCGCTGGCGCGAAACAAGATGCGCTCGGCGCTGACCATGCTGGGCATCATCATCGGCGTGGGCGCGGTGATCGCCGTGGTGAGCATCGGCCAGGGGGCGCAATACCTGGTCCAGCAGGGCATTCAGGCCATGGGAACCAACGCGGTGTTCATCGCGGCGGGAAGCAACCGGGCGGGCGGCGTGCGGCAGGGATACGGCGGCGTGAAGACCCTCACGGTCGACGACATGAACGCCATCCTGCGCGGAGATCCCGCTGATTAAGCAGGCCGCGCCGGCGCTGCCGAGCCGCCAGCAGGTGGTTTACGGGAATCAGAACTGGAACACCACAATCACCGGCACAACGCCGAACTATTTCGATATCCGGACCTGGCCCGTGCAAGCCGGATCGGTCTTTAGCGACCAGGAAGTGGATATCGCCGCGAATGTCTGCGTGATCGGAACGACGGTCGAGAAAATTCTATTCCTGGATGAAGATCCGATTGGGAAAACCATTCGGATCGGAAACCTGCCGTTCCGCGTGGACGGCGTGCTGGAGTCGAAAGGGCAGAATGTGACCGGGCAGGATCAGGACGACGTGATCTTCGCGCCGTACACCACCGTGCAACGCAAGATCGCGGGCATCACCTGGCTGCAGTTCATCAAGGCATCGGCCGTTTCGCAAGAAGCTTCCGTGGCGGCGGTCGCTCCCATTACCAGTTTGCTGCGCGAGCGGCACCGCATCCGTGCCGGCGACGACGATGACTTCCTGATCCGCACGCAAGCCGACATCGCCGACTTGCAGAATCAGACGCAGTCCACCATGACCATGCTGCTGGGAGGAATCGCTTCGGTTTCCCTGGTGGTCGGCGGCATCGGGATCATGAACATCATGCTGGTATCGGTGACCGAACGCACGCGGGAAATCGGCGTGCGCATGGCCGTGGGCGCCACCGAAAAGGACGTGCGCTTGCAATTCCTGGTGGAGGCGGTCACGCTCAGCATGATGGGCGGGGCGATAGGAATCATATTTGGGCTGATAGGTTCGGCGCTGATCGCCAATCTGCTGCAGTGGCCGACGCTGATTTCCGGCAAGGCCAGTCGTCGCCGCCGTTATTTTTTCCGCTGTGGTGGGAATTTCCTTCGGCTACTATCCCGCGCATAAAGCCGCGCAGCTCGATCCGATCGAGGCGTTGCGGTACGAATAGAATGCTTGGAATTGTGCAGGACAGGCTTCAGCCTGTCCCACCAAACCCTTCGCAATTAAAACGGAATATCTTCGTCGGTGACTTCCGGGCCGGCCTGATCGTCTTGCGCGTGCGCGGGAGCTTCGTGGTCGAAATCTCCTCCGGAGGGAGCGGACGCGGCGCGGGATGCGCCTCCGCCCATCGATTCCGAGCGCGAGCCGAGCATGCGGAAATTGGTGGCGACGATCTCATAGCTGGTGCGCTTTTGCCCTTCCTTGTCGGTCCATTCGCGCGACTGGATTCGGCCTTCCAGATAGATCTGCGATCCCTTTTTCAAGTATTGCTGGGCAATCTCCGCTTGCTTGCCCCAGACCACAATCTTGTGCCACTCGGTGCGCTTCTGACGCTCGCCGCTGCGATCTTTGAAGGTTTCATCGGTGGCCATTGAAAAATTGCAGACGGGCTGGCCTCCGCCTGTGTATCGAGTCTCGGGATCGCGACCCAAGCGCCCCACCAAAATCACTTTATTTACAGACATAAGTTTTCTCCATTTGAGCGAGCAAGATAACACGGCGATGCGCGGCGTGCAAACGCGAGCAACAGTTCCTGTCGTTAGCACATGATATGTCCGGTTGAATTAGCGCATGAAATGTCCGCTTTATAGAGGCGGCTTGGGAAGAAGATGCATGCGGGGAGACTGGCATGCACAACTATCCGAGGGCCGCCGTGGAGCGGATGATGAAAGTTCAGGAAGTGATTTTGCGAGCGATGGCGAAGAAGATTTCCTGGTGGCAGGCGGCCGAAATCATTGGCCTGAGCGACCGGCAGATGCGGCGTTTGCATTGGCGGTATCGGGAGTTCGGCTATGACGGATTGCTGGACCGCCGGGTGGGCAAGCCCAGTCCCAAGCGCGTGCCGTTGGCCCTGGTCGAGCAGGTGCTGGCGTTGTACCAGGAGAAGTATTTCGATCTGAACGTGCGTCATTTTCACGAGAAGTTGCGCGAGCAGCATGCGATTCGGCTCAGCTATACGTGGGTGAAGAAAGCGCTGCAGGGAGCTGGACTGGTGCGTCGGGAACGCAAGCGCGGGGTGCACCGACGGAGGCGGGAGCGGCGGCCGTTGCCGGGGATGCTGCTGCACATCGATGGCAGCCGGCACCGCTGGTTTCAGGACGACCGCTGGTACGACTTGCTGGTGATTCTGGACGATGCCACCAGCGAGATTTATTACGCGCAGCTGGTCGAGGAAGAATCGACGATGACGGTGCTGCGGGCGCTGCGGGACGTGATCGAGCAGCAAGGCATTTTCTGCGCCCTCTACAGCGACCGCGCCAGCCACTTCTTTTGGACGCCTCGGGCGGGCGGGAAAGTGGATGCGGAACGTCCGACACAAGTGGGACGAGCGTTGCGGGAGTTGAACATCCGGATGATCCCGGCGTATTCGCCGCAGGCGCGGGGGCGATCGGAACGCGGATTTGGAACCTGGCAAGGGCGGCTGCCGCAGGAACTGCGCCTGCAGGGAATTCGCACGCTGGAGCAAGCGAACCAGTTTCTGCGGGAGCGCTACGTGGCCGAGTTCAATCAGCGGTTTCGGGTCTCGGCGTTGCAGCCGGGCAGCGCGTTTTTGCCGTGCCGGAGAAAGGATCTGGATGTGGTGTTCTCGGTGCAACACGAGCGCGTGGTGAATCGGGATAACACGGTCGCGGTGGGAGGAAAACTGTTTCAGATCGAGCCGACGCGCTGGCGGGGAACGCTAGCGGGGTGTTCGGTCACAGTGTGCGAGCATCTGGATGAGACCTGGAGTATCCGGTACGGACCGCACATCGTAGGCCGATACACCGCGCAAGGATGGCCGTGGCCCTGCGAGCGGAAACTGGATCGCCGGAAAAGGGCTGTGGAAAAGCCGCTCCGTGGAAACCCAAAAGCAGGGTTTCCACTGCGCTTGGAAATCCCGCAAAAGGCGCGGGATTCCCACTTTCCCACAGCCGCGACGACGGCGGTCCATCGATCTTAAACCGGACATATCGTGTGCTACGAAAACCGGACATTTTAATTTGCTAACAACAACGCGAGCAACAGTTCCAAAGTAAACAAATCCAAGAGAGGGAGAAGGCGGGCTTTCTCAGTGAACTCTGTGCTCACTGTGTTAAAGCTTTTCCGGAAAAACCTTTAACACAGAGAACACCGAGGGAGGAACACAGAGGAGACAGAGAATGGGAGAAATGGCGGCGGCGCCCTGAATCGGAATCTGGTTCACGAATTACGAATCGCGATTCGCGAATCACGCCCTCTTACCCCGCGGTGGCGCCCAATTCCCGCAATTTCGCCGCTGAGCGCTTGGCCTCTTCGGTTCCCGGGTACTGGCGGACCACGGCGCGAAGTTCGCGGATGGCGGCGGCCTTTTGGCCGAGTTCGGCGAGGCAGAAACCTTTCCTCATGCGCGCCGAGGCCGTCTTGAAACTCTTGGGATAGTTTTGGACCACTTTGTTGTAGTAGTCCAGCGCGAGTTGAAACTGGTTTTGCATGTAGGCGATTTCACCGAGGTAGAACTGAGCGTTGGACGCCAGATCGGTGTCGCCATAGTACTTCATGTAATCTTGAAATTCCTGCGTCGCCAAATCGTAATGCTTTCCGTTGATGTCCCGCAAACCGTTCGAGTACAAAACGTCGGCGGAAGCAGGAGGCGCGGCGGCAGCCATTGGAGCAGCGGCGGAAGGCGCGGTTGCTCCCGGGCCGGGAGAGGGCCGCCGGCAGGCCCCGCGGGCCCCGCAGGCGCCACGGCTGGCGCCGGAGAGGCGAGTTTGGAATCGACGCTCTGTAAAGTGTTTTGGACGTCGGTGAGTTTCTGATCGAGTTTGCCGAGGCGCGCCTGCAAATCCGCCACGTTATCCGAGAGGCCCTGCACCTGAGTTCCCATGGTGTCCAGGCGCGCTCCGGAAGCCGCCGAAAAATCCTGCGTGTTCTTCTGCACCGCGGCCATGTTCACGTTCAGCTTGCTGACTGCGTCCAGGGATTGCTGGATCAAAGTTTGCTGGATGGCGGCGTTTTGCGTGATTGCCGTCTGCATGGCCTGCTGGCCTTGAATCAACTGGCTGACCCCGGTCTGCAGTTCGATGATCTCGCGCGCAACGGCGCCGGCGGGCACAGGGCCGAGCAAGGCGCCGCCCAGGGCTCCCGCGAACATGGCTGCACCGAAAAATAAAACCCAACGCGTTCGCAACGTGTTCCTCCTTCTTTTTGGCGGGCGCCACGCCCGATGGGATCAGGGCGTTCGGCAAAAATGCAAAGCCCAACCAGCGAGGGCAGAAACGCCTCTTCATCTGAGAATGTATTGTAATGCATCCCCGGGGCCCGGCCAACAATTCGTCTTGAATTGTCGGCCGAGCTCCGGGGCGCAATCAGACTATTTTTCGACAGGCTCCGCGGCTTGCGGAAAAAGCTTAAAGCACAGTCATTCCGTTCACGGAGAATGTTCTCGGTGAACCGAGCCCGCTCCCGCGGGTGAGGAATCCCTCCTGGATTTCAAGCCCGGAGAGATTCCTCACTTCGTTCGGGATGACCCGCAAAAGCGTTTTCTCCGCAGTCTCGCCAGCAGAGACCGCACCCGGATTACTTGGCCATGATGATGTGCGCTCGGCGATTCTGCTGCCAGCACTCTTCGGTGGAAGCGCTGCAGAACGGGCGTTCCTTGCCGTAGCTGACCGTTTCCATGCGATCGGCCGGGATGCCAAGCGAAACCAGGAACTGCTTGGCGGATGCGGCGCGGCGGTCGCCCAGGGCCAGATTGTATTCCGTGGAACCCCGCTCGTCGCAATGGCCTTCGATGACGACTTTCATCTGCGGATAGGAACGCAGGAATTGAGCCGTCTGCGAGAGGGCGTCGCGAGCGTCGGCGCGGATGTCGGCCTTATCGTAATCAAAGAAGGCGTCTTTCACTTCCTTGTCGAACAGTTCCTGCAAGGTTGGCTCGTGAGCCGTAGGAGCCGGAGGAGGAGGAGCGGTGACCGAAACATGCACGCTGGCGTCGGCTGATCCTCCGGGACCCGTGGCGGTAATCGTGTAGGTGGTCGCTTCCTGCGGCGACACGGTTTGCGTGCCTTCCGCCGAAACGGCGCCGATCCCTGGTGACAGGGTGAGCGAAGTGGCGTTGGTCGAAGACCACGTCAAGGTTGTCGACTGGCCTCGCTGGATGAAGGTTGGCGACGCCTGCAGGTTCACCGTCGGTCGAGCTGGGGGTGCAGCCGCAGGGGGTGGGGGTGGCGGTGGCGCTTGTGGGGCAGGTTTCTTGCAAGCTGCGCCCATAGCGACGATAGCTATCAAAATACCGAACAGGGCCCTGGCGTACGTACGAGTCCGCATCTTTCTTCATTCCTCCTTTGATCAATTACCAAAGCAAGTCGAGTAAGTTCCAATTCGAGCAATAACTTTTCCAAATCCAGCCTCCAGAGCCCGGATCGCCAACACACCATATTATTTTGGCGACCAGTTCGGAGACTCATTTTGTCCCTGCTTGGTCAGTTGCCGGGCGGAAGTTCCGTCCGCGAGCATGGACCAAATTTGCCGTGTTCCTGTTCTGGTGGATTCAAATACGAGATGCCGCCCATCCGGAGCCCAGCTGGGGCGTTCGTTGCGGCCGGCATCGCGCGTCAATTCCACCAATTGGTGCGTTACGACTTCCATGATGTAAATGTCATAGTTTCCGTTGGGACGCCGCCAGCTGAAGGCCAGCAACTGCCCGTTCGGGGACCACGCCGGATCGATCACATAGCCCATGTCCGGCAAATCGACTTTGGTCTGGCTGGTTCCATCCGCGTTCATCGTGTAGAGCTGCGGGATGCCGCCCCGGTCGCTGACGAACGCGACCTGTTGTCCCGTCTTGGGATTCCAGGACGGAGAAACGTTTGCCCCGTTGGAATAGGTGAGACGCTTGGGGCGCCCGCCCGAGGCGTCGATGATAAAAAGCTCCGGATTGCCGTACATGCTGGACATGAACATGATTTGCGATCCGTCCGGAGACCACGCCGGCGAGGAATTTGTGCCGTTGAACCTCGGCCAGGTGATCAAGCGATTCGAGGCCGTGGAGTAAATGCAAATCTGCGCGGTCAAAACGCTGCCGCTGCCGGGCTGGGCATAGCAAGTGAAGGCGATGCGAGTGCCGTCGGGCGACCATCGCGGCGTGAGCGCGATCGTGTGGAGATGCGTCAACTCGTGCTGGTTTTCCCCGTCGTAATCCATCGCCCAGATTTCCTTGTTGCCGGTTCGATTGCTGACAAACGCAATCTGCGTGCTGGCAATGCCCGGCAATCCGCCGGAAAGTTTGCCGATAATTTCATCGGCAAACTGATGCGCGAAGGTGCGAACCTGCGCTTCGGTCGCGTCCCCGCGATAGACCTTGCCGATGACAGGCGGCAAGGAGGCGTTGCGGAGATCATTGAGCCAGGCCTGAATCTCCAGAGCATTGCCGTCGGCCGAAAGGCCGCCGAAGGCGAGCAATTGCGCCGATGCGGGAGCGTCCGACCAGGCCTTGAAGTCCACCTCGGCCGGAGAGCCGGGCGTCTGCAAGGGATTGTAACTCTTGCTGACCAGATCGAGAATGCCGCTATAGTCGAGATCGGAGCGCACGACATCGCTGAACTCCGCAGCCAGGGGCTGCGCCGCGGGCGACTTGGGAGCGAAATCGGCGACGGCAACGCGCGCTTTGGAAACGCCGAGGCCGGTGCCGGTTCGGAACCAATCCTGCGCGGCGGCGGGACTGGAAGAAAGAACGGAAAGCAATCCACAGATGAACACAGATAAACACTGATTAAGACTGCGGACGTTTTTCATCGAGACTCCTCGGACGTCCGAAATATTGCCATTGTTCTTCCACCTTTGTATGAATCTTTCGCCAATTTATTCATTGCCGCATTTTTAGCGCCGAAACTCGAACCAGAACTCGACGCGTCACGCTGTTGCCGGAATAACTCGACGGAAGCGCGGACATCGGGCTCGAACTCAAAATGGCGCGCAAGGCCGAATTATCCACCGAACGGTTGCCGCTGGACTGCGTCATCTGAACATTGGTGACCGTGCCGTCACGTAAAATCTGAAATGTAAATTGCGCGCGGGGAGCCCAGCGAACTGTGGGATCGACCGTGGATTGCAGCCAATTGCTGCTGATCCGGTTGCGCACGCCGTCGACGTACGTGGGAAATCTTCCCGTAAAATCTCCGCCTCCCGGTCCGGTGAAGCCCATGCCCCCTTGTGTCGCGCCGTTCATGGTGAATTGCGAGTAGGGCAGCGCGGGCGAGCCGCCCCCGCCGTATGGCACGGCGTTGGCCGGAGGAGGAGTCTTGTCCTCCAATATCTTGGACGGACGAGTCACGTAATGGGGCGCTTTTTCCTTGGTGAACTCGGGAATTTTTTGCGCGTCGGTTTCCACTTCCTTGGGTTTGGGTTCGGATTTGTACAGGCCTTTGCTGGTGTCGACGACGCGGCTGGTCGTCACCGCCTCGGGTCGCGGCAAATTCACTCCCGGCAGGCTTCCCACCAGTCCCACCGTCACGGAACTGCCGCCCAGGGCCTCCCCACATATCCCCGCGATGCGAGAGCAAGGTGGACACCGCGAGCGAGCTGAACAGGAGAGCATGAAGGATGACCGACCAGAGGAAGGGTTTCTTCAAGCCGTCCGCGCCGGGATGTGGAGGGGCATAGGACATGGGCGTTAGTGTGGCGTATCGTCGAGAGGTTCGGTCACGACGCTGATATTTTGGATGCCGGATTGCCGCAAAGTATCCACGACCAGCGCAAAGGCGCCGAACGGAACCGTTTTGTCGCAGCGCAGATAGACGGTATCGCCCTGCGGATTGTGAATCTGCGAGTGCACCTTGTCCCCGAGTTCGTGAATATTGACCGGGTCATCGCCGATGTAAATGCGCTGCGCGCGATCGATCGAAACCACGATGCGCGATTCGGAGATTTCCTTGACCGTCTTGGTTTTCGGGACGTCCACTTCGATTCCGGATTGCAGGATCGGCGCGGTGATCATGAAGATCACCAGAAGGACGAGCATTACGTCCACGAAAGGGACAATATTGATGTCCGAAAGGGAAGTCCCGGTTTGGCGAGAAAGTTGGGGCATGTTCGGTTTCGTTTTAGCCTGCTTAGGTCGGCCTTCCCGCGCGCATCAGTTCAAAAGCAAAGGCTTTTAACACAGAGGCACAGAGGGCACGGAGTTAGGAAGAGCACAAAAATCAATTTCTTTATGGGGTTGTTTTTCGCTTTTATCGTTCATCTTTTTTTCTTTTCTCCGTGCCCTCTGTGTTCTCTGTGTTAAAGCTTTTCAGCTTTTCCGTCCTGGATCAGCCCCGGTTGCCCGGGTACAGTTTTTCAACGAGCGCGGAAACTTCCATCGTGAAACTATCCATGCGCGTGGCCAGTTCTTTTATGTCGTGCAAAAAGTGGTTGTAGGCGATCACGGCGGGGACCGCGGTGAAAAGTCCCGCCGCCGTGGTGATCAAAGCTTCGGCGATGCCGGGGGCGACCGCGCGCAGGCTGGCTGATCCGGCGGCGCCGAGTCCGGTAAAGGCGTCCATCACGCCCCATACGGTGCCGAATAATCCGATGAAGGGCGTGACCGAACCAGTCGTCGCCAGCCAGGGCATGTATTTTTCGGCTTTGCGGATCTCTTCTCCCGCGGCCAGTTGCATGCTCACGACGACGGAATTCAGGCTGGTTATTTTGCCCGGAGGATGTCCCGTGCGCGTCTGGCTTTCGATTTCGCGATATCCGGCGGCGTAAACGGGTTCGAGAGGAGATCCGCCCGAGCCCAGTTGTCTTGGTTCGGGAAGAATCCGGTTGGATCGGAAAATTCGCAGGAAGAGCGAGGTTTGGCGGTTCATCCGCGAGAACATGGCAAGCTTCTGAAAAATCAGCGCCCAGGAAAACAGGGAAAAGACCAGCAGCATGGCGAGAACAACACGAGCAACCCATCCGGTTTGCTCCAGCAGCGTGCCAAGCTGGCCCGCGAACAGCCAAGTCCCTAGTAGTGGAATTGTCGCCCCCTAAAAAACCGATCGAAATCCCCAGAGGCACGCTAGCACACGCTCAAAATGGGGTCAAACAATTACCGGCACAAAGGTGCTTGGATGTGCCGTGTGAGTATAACACATCGTATTACGATGTATTCGAGAACGCGCAGGTTGCATTTTCCCTGTATGCACCGTGTTAAGAATTTTAAAGATTTATCATGCAGGACACGGAGCGAAGCCGGAACACTTAGGACGCGGAGAAAACGGCGGGCTGTCAAAGAAGTGTCAGAGAAGTGTCAAAGAACATGACTGTAAACCTGTTTCCGCGCGAGCCGCCGGGCGCCGCATGGCCTCCAATCGACTGTGATACTATTCGAGAGAGACTCGATGCCCCAACCATTCGATGTGCGCCTTGACGATTTGACGGGTTTCCCTTCGGAGCCGCAATCCTGCACGAGTGCGATTCCTCCACAGGCGCCCGGCGAGCGGACCTTCTACATCGAGACCTTTGGCTGCCAGATGAACGATCATGACTCCGAGAAAGTTGCGGGAGTTCTGCTTGGCCGCGGCTACCGGCAGATGGAAAACGTGGACGCGGCGAAGCTCGTGCTCTACAACACGTGCAGCATCCGCGAAAAGGCGGCGCAAAAAGTTTTTTCGCGCCTGGGAACATTCCGCAAACATCCCGATCACGGGAAAATCATCGGCGTATTGGGCTGCGTCGCGCAGCAGGAAGGCGAAGAGATCTTCGAGCGCGCGCCCTGGGTGAGCCTGGTCTGCGGCTCGGCCAGCTACAGCAAGCTGCCGGAGACTGATCGCCGAAATCGAAGGCGGAAACCGGCGCGTCATGGGCCTCGATACCGATACCGACGAAACGTTTGAAACCGAAATCACGCGCCGCGACAATCCCTTCCGCGCCTATCTGACCATCATCGAAGGCTGCGACAAATCCTGCTCCTACTGCGTGGTTCCGTTCACGCGCGGGCCGGAGCGCAGCCGCGCGAGCGGCTCCATTTTGCAGGAAGTCCGCAAGCTGGCGGACGCGGGGTATTCGGAAATTCAACTGCTCGGGCAGACCGTGAATTCCTATCAGGATTCCTCGCCGCAAGCGCATGAGCTTCGCGGAACTATCTGGTGGCCGTGGCCGGAGTGCCGGGAATCCGCCGCGTGCGCTTCACGACGTCGCACCCGCGGGACTTCGGCCGGGACATCGTCGAGGCGCTCGATGCCGTCCCCGAACTGTGCGACCACATTCACCTGCCCGTGCAATCCGGATCGTCGCGGATGCTGCGCGCGATGCGGCGCACCTACACGCGCGAGGAGTATCTGGAAAAGATCGCCATGATCCGCGCGGCGCGGCGGCCTATCAGCGTGACCTCCGACATCATCGTGGGCTTTCCGGGGGAGACCGAGCGGGACCTGGAAGAAACGATTTCGCTGCTCGATGCCGCGCAATACGATGGCGTGTACGCGTTTCAGTATTCTCCGCGCCCCAATACCGACGCGCAGCACATGGCCGACGCGATTCCCGAGGAAGAGAAGGGCCGGCGGCTGGCCCTGGTGCAGGATCGCCAGCGCGAAATTCAGATCAAACGCAATGACGCGCTGATCGGCGAGACGTTTGAAGTGCTGGTGGACGGCGCGTCGCGAAAGCCCGGCCAGTGGTCGGGTCGCACTTCCAGCAACCGCATTTTAAATTTCTCTTCGCCGCAGCCGGACCTTTTGGGACAATATGTTCAGGTGCGTGTGACGCGCGCCGCTCCCAACAGCCTGGTCGGTGAGCATAGTCATTTGAGTATCCGGGGAGGGCAGCTCATGGAAGTTGAAATGAAAATCCGCGGACTCATGATGGACCCTGTCACGAACATGCCCATTGTGGTGCTCAAGGATGCGCAGGGCACCGCGGTGCTGCCGATCTGGGTGGGAATCTACGAAGCCAACGCCATCGCGCTCGAAATCGAAAAAGTGCAGACGCCGCGCCCCATGACGCACGACCTGCTGCGCAACGTTTTTCTGGGCCTGGACGTGCGCGTGCAAAAAGTCGTGGTGAACGACTTGAAGGACGACACGTTTTACGCGCTGATCTGGGTCGAGCGCAACGGCGAAATCATGTCCATCGATTCGCGCCCAAGCGACGCCCTGGCCCTGGCCCTGCGCGTCGATTGCCCCATTTTCGTGGAAGACGAAGTTTTGAAAAGCTCGAAAATCTCCAGCGCCATCTCCGAAAAATCCACCAGCGAAGAACTCCGCAAATGGCTCGAGGGCCTTTCCGACGAGGACCTCGGGCGATATAAGATGTGAAACTGTCGTCCTCGAAAAAGCCGCTTAAACAACTTAATGAATCGCTCCTTCGAGAACACCTCCTCCTCTGTGTAATACTTTTGTAATGTGCCGCAGGTCACTGAGAAAGCCTCCGCCGAGATTTATCCTTGCAAGCAACCTATGAAAACACAAACAAAAGTGGAAACGGAAACCACCCAAAAGGAATTCACGCGCGCATTCTGCTGAGTTCGGTCTTCGGGCCTTATGCGCAGGACGACGAATTCGGCAGCCGGGCCATCAATCCGATGGAGCTGTATCACAATCAGGTGACCCGCGCGCAAGGCAGTTTTTCGCTGCGGATGTTTCACCGCTCCTGGGGCATCATGATGATCCAGGAAAATATCTCGGCGCCGTGCACGGTGCTGGATTTTCCCACGCGGGAATCGTTTGCCCGCGAATTAATCGCGAACCATTACGACATCGTTGGGATCACTGCCATCATCGTGAATTTGGGCAAGGTGCGGGAGATGTGCCGCATGGTGCGGGAACTTTCTCCGGAGTCGGTGATCGTGGTGGGCGGGCACGTCGCGGCGCTTCCCGGGCTGGAAACGACGATTGACGCCGACCACATCGTGCGCGGGGAAGGCATCTCCTGGATGCGCAGGTACCTGGGAGAAGACGAGAACGCGCCGATCCACCATCCCGCCATCGTTTCCGGCATGCAGACGCGCATCATGGGAATGCGCCTGCCGGAGCGAAAGGGAGGCACGGCGGCAACCATCATTCCGTCGGTGGGCTGCCCGATGGGGTGCAACTTCTGCACCACGTCCGCGTTTTTCGGCGGCAAGGGAAAATTCATCAATTTTTACGAAACGGGCGATGAACTGTTCGAGGTGATGTGCCGGATCGAATCCGAACTCAAGGTGCATTCCTTTTTTGTGATGGACGAAAATTTTCTTCTGCACAAGCCGCGCGCCATGCGCTTGCTGGAGCGCATGAAGCAGGCCGGCAAAAGCTGGGAGCTTTCGGTCTTTTCGTCCGCCAACGCGATCCGGAAATACACCATGCTGGAGCTGGTGGAGCTGGGCGTTTCCTGGGTGTGGATGGGCCTGGAATCGCCCAAATCCAGCTATAACAAGTTGCATGGCACGGACATCGGGCAACTGACGCGCGAGCTTCGGGAGCACGGCATACGCGTGCAGGGCTCGACGATCATCGGCCTGGAGCATCACACGCCGGAGAATATCGCCGAGGAAATCGAATCGGCGGTCGGCTACCAGACGGATTTTCACCAGTTCATGCTCTACACGCCGGTGCCCGGCACGCCTCTGTATAAGGAAATGTCCGACGCAGGGCCGCATGTTGACGAATATCGACCTCGCCGACATTCACGGGCAGGACAAATTCAACTTCCAGCACGCCGCCATCTCCCGCGACGATTCCAAGAAATTCCTGGATTTTGCGTTTTGGCGCGATTTCGAGCGCAACGGGCCGAGCTTGTACCGCATGTGCCAGACCATGCTGCTGGGCTGGCGGCGCTACAAGGATCATCCCGATCCGCGCGTCCGCGAGCGCTTCAAGGAACAAGGGAAAAAGCTCGGCAGCGCTTACAATGCCGCGCTTTGGGTGATGGAGCGGGAATTCAAGAAGGTCAATCAAGGCGTGAGCGAACAGATTCACAAGCTGCGCCGCGAAGTGGAAAGGGAATTTCCGGTGATTGCGCGCCTTACGGCAGCGTCACTGGGGCCGTTCCTGTTATGGTCCACGCGCCGGGAGGAGAAACGCCTGGCGGCCGGACAAACCTACGAGCCGCCCACTTGCGTCGAGCGCCGCAATTGGGTTCCGGCTTCGTAATTTCCCGCGTTTCGGGCAACTTGGACGGCGCTTTGGAAAGCCGCCCGCAGCCTCAAAACGCTTTTTCCCTTGCACTCACTCCACAGGGCGAGTAGATTTGGGCGTACCCCGAGGGCTGGGCCAGCACTCCCATTCGATCTTGCGCACGGATTGCAGCCCTTGATCCGCCGGGCTATAAATATGCCCGTACCTTTGTTCCGCCGGGCTAAAAGTATAGCCCGTACCCGTGGAGGCTTTGCGCCCGTGCCGAACGCCCGGGCAGTTTATGACCGCCATCCTGACCATCGCAAATCAGAAAGGCGGCGTGGGAAAGACCACCACCGCCATTAATCTTGCTGCCGCCATCGCTCTGCGCAAGAAGAAAACACTTCTCATCGATCTCGACCCGCAATCGAACACCAGCATCACGTTTTTCGATCTGGCCGACGTGCAGACGTCGATGTTCGACGTGCTGGGCGATCACCGCGCCGAAATGGCCAGCGTGATCCGGCCGACCAAGGATCCGATTCTTTCGGTGGCGCCGGCGCGGCTGGCCCTGGCGAAGCTCGAACAGCAGCTTGTCCGGGCAGTTTGACGCGCCGTTCAAGCTGAAGGACGCGCTGGCGCCCATCGTAAAGGATTACGACTACATCATTATCGATACGCCGCCGGCGCTGGGCATCCTGACGGTGAACGCGATGGTGGCCTCGACGCACCTGCTGGTGCCGATTCAGGCGGCCTACTTCGCGATTGAGGGCACCGACGACCTGCTCGAAACCTACGAGCGGATTCGCGCGCGGCCCAATCCCGCGCTCAAGGTGCTGGGCGTGCTCATCACGCTGTTTGACAAGCGCACAAACATCTCCCGCGACACGCACGAGCAGATTCGCTCGGTGTTCGGCTCGGTGCTGTTCAAGACGCGCATCGGCAAGAACGTGCGCCTGGAGGAAAGCCCCGCCTACAAGGAAACGATCATGACCTTTGCGCCCAAATCACCCGGCGCGAAGGAATACGGCAAGCTCGCCCTGGAGGTTATCCAACGTGTCGAAGAGGATCGGATTGCCCGTCACGCTGAAGATGCGGCATGACGCGCACTACGTAGAACAACTCACCAGTTTCAGCGGCGCGGCCGTCGGGCCGCATGATTCCGGTCGATAAGATCAGGCCGAACCCCGACCAGCCCCGCAAGGCCCTGGGCGATTTGCGCGAACTCACCGACTCCATCAAGGAAAAGGGCGTGCTCGAGCCGCTGCTGGTGCGCTTCGTGCCGCGCGAGGATTGCTACCACATTATCTCCGGCGAGCGCCGCTACCACGCCTCGCGCGCCGCGGGTCTGCGGGAAGTTCCCTGCATCGAGAAAATCGCCGACGACGCCGAAACCCTGGAACTCGCCCTGATCGAGAACCTGCAGCGCAAGGACCTGACCCCGTTTGAAGAAGCCGACGGCCTGCAGCGCCTGGCCGAGCATTTCGACTACACGCACGACGACATCGCCAAGAAAATCGCCAAGGCGCGCTCCTCGGTGACCGAAACGATGTCGCTGCGCGTGATTCCCGATGCGCTGCGCAAGCTGTGCATCGAGCACGGCATCGTCTCGAAATCGCTGCTCCTGCAGATCGCGCGCCAGCCCAACGAAAAAAAGATGCTCGAAGCGATCCAGCGCATCGCGCAGGCCGGCCTGACGCGCGACGAAGCCCGCCGCGAACGCCAGGAAGAAAAGAACTGCCGGCCCGCGCCCGCAGCCCTTCATCTTCAATTTCCGGCCGGAGAACGAAGCCTTCCGGCTGCGCATCCAGTTCCGGAAGAGCAACGTCTCGCGCGACGAACTGATCGACACGCTGCGCAACCTTATCGAAATGCTCGAGCAGGAAGAAACTTCCCCCTCCAAACCGGGCTCGCATAATCCCGCGGTGGCTTGAGCGTTTGGTGGGACAGGCTTCAGCCTGTCTGCCTTTGATTTTTGCCGGCGCAGCGGATGTCAAAAGAAGACAGGCTGAAGCCTGTCCCACCGGAACTTCATGAACGAACTCGCCCCGCAACAAATTGCGATCCTGGAACGCATCATCGCTCACGGTTTCCATGTTGTCGCGTTTCCTCTATACGCGAATGCCGTGGGCATTCGGAGCGGAAACTTCGCCGCGCTGCTCGATCCCGTTCCCGGCGGCGGATTCCGCCTGTACGGCGAGCCCTGCGTTCTGCTCGAAGGCAATCTGACGGTTCGGATCGCCGAAAAAGGAAAATCCTGGTTTGTCTGGAAGAAGCAGAGGGTGGAAGCGACGGCGGAGCGTGTTTCGGAATTGGACCGGTTTGTCGCTGAGCTGAAAATGCTGCTCGAACCCCATTTATGAATGCATTTGAACCGTCAACGGTTCGGAGCATCTTGTCACGCCGGCGTCTCAAGACCTTATACGACCACGCATTATTCGAGCCTTATTTGCCCAGCAGCCGCAGCGTGCTCGGCGGATACAGCGCGATGAGTTGACCCTGCGGCGGGGAAATGCGGTCCATCTCCAGGCAGGCGACGCCTGCTTTTTTCAGTTCCGTAATTTTCGCGTCGGTGTGCAGAACCTGCCCGATGACCAGGTGCAGGTGCGGCTCGTGGCCAAAGCACAGCACCGAGCTCTGCCCGCAGCTTTGCCAATTCGCGAAAAAGTTCCGCGGGAGTGCTGGTGCCTTTCAGGGCGTCCACTTGCACGATTTTTTTGGATGAAAATCCCATGACCTCGGAAAAAATCTCGGCGGTTTGCACGGCGCGCAGCCACGGGCTGGTCAGGACGGCGTCGGGCTTGACTTTGAGCGCACGCAGTCCGAGCGCGACCGCATGAGACTTCTTCATTCCCTTGGGAGTAAGCGGGACGCTCGGTGTCAGGAGGGCAGTTAGGGGCCTCGCGGTCCATCGCGATCCCATGGCGGACAAGATACACATGCATCATTACGCTACCCTCGATTTTTCAACCACCAGGACGCGTTGAAACGACAGGCGCAGATTGAATTCCCGTTCGAGCAGGCGCGCTTTTCGCTCGATGCCGGCGAGATTCAGGCGGGAATTATCGCGCAATTCCACGTGGATGCGGACATCGCGCGGGCCGCCCTCGACGCTCAGCTTGGCGATGGCCTGGCGGTGATCGCTTTCCAGGCGTTCGGCCAGGCGCAGCATCCCGGAAAGGATGCGCGCCGTCTTTCTGTGTTCCGGGTCGAGCGAGGCGAAGACTTTGTGCGCCGCGCTTGGTTCGGATTTCTTGTTGTGATAGCGGATCAGGCACGCCGTCATATTCTTGGCCCAGCCGCGCAGTCCCGGAATTTTCGAATTCCATACCAGATATTCGCCGTGACGATGGTGTCCCTTGCGATTGATGAGCTCGCCGGAATCGTGCAGGATGGCTGCCGCTTCCAGAATCGTTCGCGATTCGAAATCCAGATGATGGTAGGGCCACAGCTTGTCAAAGAGCTGAAGGGCCAGCAGGCGAACCTGCTCCGCGTGTTTCAGGTCGCACCGCACGCGGCAGGCGAAGGATTCCGCTCCCGCCAGCATGACTTGCGCCTGTTTTCTCTGCTCGGCCGCGGGTAAGGCCGGAGCCATCTGCGCGGCGGCAAGTTCGTAGAGCAACCCTTCGCGCACGCCCGACGCGCGGGATAATCATCTGCCGCAGGCGCAGCCACCTGGCCACGGTGACCAGAACAATGCTCGCGACGCCCATGACCTCGGCGCGATCGCGGCGCACGCCAAACGCCTTGATCCTGCCTTCCACGTCAAGCTGAAGAATTTGCCAGAGGCGATCGCGCAGCAGCCCCGGATTCAGCGTTCCCAAGCCCTCCGACTCTTGGCCCCGGAGCCAGCGCGGCAAGCGTCTCCGCATTGCCTCCGCAGGCGACCGCAAGTGAGGTCGCCGACCGCGGCCGGTTGGGCAGCGCGCTCTGCAGCACGGACAACACATGCAAGCCGGATATCGTTCGCCGTGTGTCTCATGGATCGTGCCCTGGGCGTGGAACGCTTCCATCAAACGGACCGTTCCCAGCGGCAATCCCACGCTTTTCTGCAGAACCCCTCGCCTCAATTCATTCAGTTCCAGGCTGCCGCCGCCCAAATCGAGAATGAAACGCGGCGGCTCGAAGTTGCGAAGCGCGCGCAGGGTTGCCACGCGCACCAGGCGCGCCTCTTCGTCGCCCGAAATGATTTCGAGATCGATCTTGGCCTGATGGCGGATGCGTTCGATGAGCACGTGGCGGTTGCGCGCTTCGCGGGCGGCGCTGGTGGCCACGGCGCGATACGCGACCACGCCATGGCGATCCATGATCCTGCGGAACTCGCGAAACGCGGCGGTGGCGTCGCGCAACGTCTTGCGATCGAATTTTCCGGAAGTGAACGCGGAATGGCCCAGGCGCACCGGAGCGCGAACCGATTCCACGATTTCCCATTCGTCGATGGAGCGGACACTTGCGATGAGTAAGCCGGAAGGCGTTCGAGCCGGCGTCAATCGCGGCCAGGTGGATGGGTTTGGGTAGTCTCAGCGCCACAGTGAGGCCAACGCAGCGGATGGCCGGTAATGAGTTCGTTGAATGCCGAGATGCGCGGCGATGCGTTTGCGCAATTCCGTGTTCACAGCGGCCACGCTCGCTTCGCCGTCCATCGCCAGGAAACCGTGGCGTTCGGAGAGCGCTTCGAATTCTTTCTTGATCTTGGCCTGATACATGATGAACGATTGGATATAAATCGTCGGAAAGGGAAAGGTCGCGCCCCGATTCCCAATAGCTGATCGTGTGCGACTTGCGAAACTCGCGTTCAAAGGCCGCCTCCGGGCGGACGTTGAGCCAGAACGTCAGGTCGGGCCGCAAAGCCATTTCGTAAAGCCCGTGCAAGTAGTCGCGCTCGATTCCGCGCACGGCCGCGCGGGCAATCAAAGTATAAAAGTATCGGTCGGCCAGAACAACAAAATCCGAGCGCAGCGCTGGAATGATGCGATGCTCGAGCTGGTCGTAAAAATCCGTCGCATACATCAGCGTGAGCGTCATCCGCGTGATCGTGTTTTCGGCAAGCAGCGCGTCGATGTCTTTCGCCACCAGGCCCGAGCGGCGCAGCCCCATGGTTTCCACCGCGAAGCCTTCCGATTCCAGCCACTCGGTGAGCAGGGCGATTTGCGTCGAGCGTCCCGAACCGTCCATCCCTTCGATCACGATCAGCGAGCCGCCGAACTCCTCGCCGTTCATTCCCGGCAGGGGCAATCCATAGTTGCGCGGAAGACGCTCCGGCCGGAGGTGACTCCGGGTTTGGCGCGGCCTTTTTTTCGATTGCTCTTTGCCGCGCTCATCGAGCCCTCCGCGCAGCCTTCTTGGGCGCAAATCGCGAGAGATCGATGCGCGACTTCACGAAGTGGCGCATCTGTTTTTGGAGTTTGTTCACGGGAAGCGTTCCGTCCATCACCACGAAATGGTCGGATTCGATCATCTCGTCGTATTGCGCCAGGATGCGCCCCTGGAAAATCCGGAAGCTTTCGGCCCGGTCGAGCGATAGATTCAAGTCCATCCCGGCTTCATAATATTTGAGCTTGGGGCGGCCGCTCATGATGCGGTTGACGGCCACGTCCAGTGGGGCGCGAAAGTAAAAAGTGATGTCCGGAATGGGCGCGAAGCGGTAGAGATTCCGCAGCCAGCGCGGAGAACAGTTGCGGGCCACGTCGCGCGCAAACGCGGTGTAGATATACCGGTCGGCAAGCACCAGGTATCCGCTGTGCAGCAGCGGCAGGATCTGCCGCTCGCACCGGTCCGCAAAGTCGGCGGCATGAAGCAGAGAAAACGTCGTGGGGTCAGCAACCGGCGCTGCTTTCCGCGCCGCGTCGCTGATTTTACCAGGGGAGAAGAGTTCCATTCCGTGAAATGCAGCCGGTAGCCGCCGATTTCCAGCCATCGTTTCAGCAGATAGAACTGCGTGCTCTTTCCGGAGCCGTCGATGCCTTCCACGACGATCAACGCTCCCGGGTACGCTCGGGCGGGTTCCAGAAGTTGCGAATCTTCCCGGGCAGCCTCCGCCGGCTCGATCGAGATGGGTGTCAGTCGCCGGCATGGATACGCGTAGCCACGAGGTTTTCTCCCGCGAAAGATTATACGCGCAGAATGTAAAAATTTGGTTACAACCTCGTGAGGCCCGGATGAATGCGCGCGGAGCCGGAGTTGCAAATACAACTTTCCCAAGGCAAACTCCTTTCGTGAGCACATACGATCTGATTTGCATCGGCGCGGGACCTACGGGCTTGGCGTGCGCCATCGAAGCCAAACGTGCCGGGATGCGCCCTCTGGTGATCGACAAAGGCTGCCTCTGCAACTCTCTCTATCATTATCCCGTCAATATGGTCTTTTTCACCACGCCGGAGCTTCTCGAAATCGGCGACTTGCCGCTTACCTGCGCCGCCGAGAAACCCACGCGCAGCCGAGGCACTGAAGTATTACCGCAAGTGCGCGGAGCACTATGCGCTGGACTTGCGCCTGGGGCATCGCGTCGAGAGCGTCGAGGGTTCCGACGGACGATTTTATCGTTCATACCCGCAACGAGCAGGGAATCGCGCGCGCAATTCGCCGCCAAAAAAATTGCCGTAGCCACCGGCTACTACGACTTGCCGAACCGCCTGGGCGTGCCCGGCGAGGATTTGCCGCACGTTTCCCATTACTACACCGAACCTCATGCTTTCTGGCGGCAAAATGTCGTGGTCATCGGCGGGAAGAATTCGGCCGCCGAAGCGGCGCTGGACCTTTATCGCACCGGCGCGAACGTCACGCTGGTCCATCGCCGGAAGGAACTCGGGTCCACAATCAAGTATTGGGTGCGGCCCGATATTGAGAATCGCATCAAGGCAGGCCAGATTCGCGCGCTCTTCGAGACCGAAGTGAAACGATTTGAACCGGGGCGCGTCTGTGGTCTCCAATCAGTCTGGCGAAAAGCGCCTTGCCGGCCGATCAAGTTTTTGCGCTAACCGGCTACCATCCCGACTTCGGATTCCTGCGCTCCATGGGCATCTCGCTGGACCCGGAAACCAATAAGCCTGTCCATGAATCCGCAAACTCACGAAAGCAATGTCCCGGGCATCTATCTCGCGGGAGTGGTCATCGGCGGAAATCACACCAGCGAAATCTTTATCGAAAATGGGCGTTTCCACGGCAAGCAAATCATTGCCGCGATCACCGGCGGGAGAACGCATACACAGCGCTCCTGTTTAGCCGCTTCGATTACACACTCGGAATCTATTCAACCCGTCCCATTTGCCGCCATACCGCGACTTTGTTAGACTGAGTTGCGATGCCTTCGATGATCAAGAGAAGCCGGCGAAACATTCGTCACCCTGGTAAAGGGTTTTAGCGTGACGTTCCGCAATATGCTGCGGAAAACGGTCACGGAAAACTATCCGGAAGAACCCGTCCATTTTCAGGCTCGCTACCGCGGAATCCATGTTCTCCACCGGGACGAAAATGGCCTGGAAAAATGCGTCGGCTGCTTCTTGTGTGCCGCGGCCTGCCCCGCGCGGTGCATTTATATCGAGGCCGCGGAAAACACCGACACGCAACGCATTTCCGCTGGCGAACGCTACGCCCGCGTTTACAATATCGATTATTCGCGCTGCATTTTCTGCGGCTATTGCGTGGAGGCGTGTCCCACCGACGCCATCACGCATGGCCACGGATTCGAGTTGGCCCCCTCCAACATCAACGCGTTGATCTATCGCAAGGAAAAGCTTCTGGAAAAAATCACGCCCGCTTCTTAGATTTTAATTTCATTTTTGTTTTCTTCCTCGCGCGTTTTCTCAGATGGAGCGCTCTGGAGCCGTCATTCGCGCCGGGTCAAGAATTTCCCGCATGGTGGCAGGATCGAGCAGGTTTCGCTCCAAGGCAATTTCTGTCACCGTTCTCCCTGTTCGGATGCTTTCCTTCGCGATTTCCGCTGCCGCCGCATATCCGATATACGGATTCAAGGCGGCCGCGATGGAAATCGTCGCCTCGGCATAGTGTCGGCACCGTTCTTCGTTTGCGACAATTCCGTCCACGCACTTTTCAGCCAGCACGCGCATCGTGTTTTTTAGTATCTCGCCGGCATGCAGCACGTTCCACGCCATGGCCGGCATCATGATGTTCAATTCCAGTTGGCCCGCTTGCACCGCCATAGCCGTCGCCGCATCCGCGCCGAAAACCTGAAATCCCACCATGGCCGTCAATTCGGCCATTACGGGATTGATTTTTCCAGGCATGATCGACGAGCCGGGTTGCAGCGCTGGCAGTCCGATTTCCGCCAGCCCGGTATTCGGTCCGCTGGAAAGTAATCGCAAGTCGTTGCTGATGCGGATCAATTCAAGCGCGAGGTTGCGGAGCGCGGAGGACGCGGCGCTCATCGCGAGATTTGACTGCATGGCATACCGGAGGTCGTCGGTGGGCCCCAGCGGCGTGCCTGCAATGGCGCTCAGTCGCTTTACCACAAGCCGCTGATAGCGCGGGTGTGTGTTGACGCCCGTGCCCGCGGCGGACCCGCCCAGCCCCACTTCCCGGAGCAGGTCTTGCGCCTGCTGCAACAACCCAGTGCATCGGTGCATCGCTGTCGCATACGCGGCGAATTCCTGCCCCAGCCGGATAGGCACCGCATCCATCAGATGCGTGCGGCCGGATTTCAAAACGCCGTAAAACAATTTTCCTTTTCGCGCCAGTGATTTCTCCAATCCCTTTAGGGCTTCAAGCGTCTGGTCGAGCAATAGCAATGCGGCAAGGCGCATCGCGGTCGGAAAAACATCATTGGTGGATTGCGAGCAATTCACGTGGTCGTTCGGATGGCACATCCGATAGTCTCCGCGTTTTCCGCCGAGCAATTCAATCGCGCGATTTGCAATGACTTCGTTGGCGTTCATGTGAAAGGAAACCCCGGCTCCCGCCTGATACACATCGACCACGAATTGGTCATTCCATTTTTCGCCAATCACTTCATCGGCGGCGGCACTGATCACTTTTGCCCGATCGGAATCGATCATCTTCAATTCGCGGTTGGTCATTGCGGCGGCTTTTTTGCACATGCCCATTGCTCGAATCAATAGAGGATGCGCGCGCAGCCCGCTGATCGGGTAATTATCAATCGCACGTTGTGTTTGAATCCCGAAATATGCATCGAATGGCACTTCGCACCGGCCAAGCGAGTCCTGCTCCAATCGCATCTTCATGTGATGGCCTCCTAGTCCCAGTTGCCGTCGGAACCAAGCTTTCCCGGCAACTTCTTTGCATTTATTTCTAAGCATGTATCGCACTGTGTCCAATTGTCCATGAAGCTAAAGGTTCTCGTCCAGCGATGTGATCCATCAATTTCAGATTGGCAGCGCTTGGTTCAGCAAGGATGTCAGACCCGGGTATATGTGCAAATCCGAGAGAACTCATAACTAACCAATAGGATAGCGCGCGATCTCCGTGAAGGCCGATTCTGCCAACTCAGTTATGCTGCCAAAACATAACTCTTCCTCAAATTTCATTGCGACCGCTCAATCCTTTTGTGGCTGGTAGCCACCATCCACGAATGCAGAATAGTTTTGTACTTAGTCGATTCCCGCGCACGAAAGAGAATTCCATCGCGCATTATCGGCCAAGGCTAATATCAAATGCGTATTAGTCAAGAGAGATCCCTGACAGGCTTGGATGATTGAACGAGTTCGCGAACTCGTTCCGCAGGTGTTTTTCCTTTGAGTGCGAGATGTGGTCGATCCTCGTTGTATTCAGTTTTCCATTTCTTGAGTTTTCGAGCCAAATTTCTTTTATGTTTGAAATGTCTTCCCTGATAGAACTCCTGGGAGTCAGTCTTATGGCTTCGCTCGATCTTCCCGTTCACCTCCGGGCAGCCCGGAGGTATGTGTTAGTAGGAAATGCGGAGGTCGAAAAGATGCCAAGTGAACTGTGGCCCGAATGAAGAGCCGTTGTCGGTCTAGATTCTCTGAATGGCGAAGCGAAAATGCTCTCGGACTTCCTGTAGGAAGTCGATGGCCGTCTTGGTGTTGTCGTGATCGTAGATGCGTAGGACGCGAAATCGGGCCTCTTCATCAATAGCTGTGAATTGATAAAAACGCTGACGCGCTCTTCCTACACGGGAAACAAACTTCACATCGAGCTGCACAGAGCGGCCTGGAACCTGGAGGGGTGCATCCGCTGGTTTTGGACCGGCCTATACTTTTTCAGTGAAATCCGGCCGACGTGCTGACGATGAAAGATCTTCAGGATGGTCGTCGGTGACACGTAAGTATGATAGTGACGTTGAAGATACAGACTGACTCGGACCGCGCCGTAACGCCGCTCCTCCCGAATGCGAAGGATTAGCGAGACGATCTCGGGCGGAATACGAAATCGGATATTGTGAGGTCTCCGGGACATGTCCCGGAGACCAGCTACCCCGTGCTTCTCATAGCGCTGCTTTCAGATATAGAAGAGCGCCCGCGAGACTCCAAAAAACCGGCAGGTCTGACTGACGTTGCCGCTCAAACGTTGCGCATGCTGCAGCATGCGCAACCTGGCCTTCACCTTCCTTGCCTGGATCTGCTCGTAAGCTGAATTCTTCATCCCGAACCTCCTGTGGTGGCCTGTAAGAATAACCCACCTGTTCAGGATGCCTATTGGCAGCTACAGGAATTGAGCTCCACTCCAATTCATTCTCCCCACCCAGTTCAGGCCCTCGATTTTCTGAATCGATCTTCTACAATTAATACCCAGCCCTCATATCTATTTGTCAAATGCGACGATCCTCACCCGCCTCAACCAAATCTACCGCTTTTCGTGCACTACCGCGCCAGCTCCTATAGGATTCTTTCTTTAGTCGCACAACAGCACGGCAATGCTAATACATCGAAACGTTTTCGAAGTATTTATGCTCCACAATCCTCCTTCATCCTCGATCTGCATTATTCCCGAGAGCGTCGATATAAACGCAGACTTTTTCTTGATCCGCTTGTTTGTGGGATAGCTGATTTCAAGCTGCAAAGTTGCTCTGCCCTAGCTCAAGCTAAAATTATATTTCATCTCATGCGGCCACAAAAAGCTAGCACTTATGACATATACACTACTCTGTATCTACTACATATGCTAACAACGGATAAGCTATATAGTTTCAGTCATGACATAGAGGATGGTAGCTACTGTGTAAATTATTTTGGGAGGCTGAACGTAATGAGTATTGTCTTGCTAAGTAGATATTTGTATACGGTTATTTTTGAAAGGCTGACAGTTGTGGAGCTTTTCCGTGCGGGACGTTCGCCTAAGGCAGAGGGGATGAGAGGTTTTGGATGGTTTGATTTTTGTGGGCTCTAGATAGGAGTGGAATTTGTCGAGTGTGAGAGTTTGGCGGGGCTCAACGTTTGGCGGAGTGCGGTCGGGACGGGGGAAGGTTTTGTTGGGAATTCGGGGAGCGAAAAGTGGGAGGCGGAGTTTTGGAATTGAGCTGGGAGAGAAGTTTTGATTGTGGTCGCGAGGGTGGAAGGGCTGGTTGAGGATCGGAATGCTGCGGAAAGAATGGTGCGGGGCGATGAGGCGGAAGGGTTCGGTAGAGCGGTTGCTGGGGGAGCATGTGAAGTGCGTTTAGTGGGGTTGCAGGGCTATGCGATTTGACGTGCGATGATTGCACGAGGTTCGAGGGCGAGGATAAGGCATGAAATATGTGTTCGTGGCGCAAATGGGGGAATTTGGGCGGTTGCAAGGATGCAGAGTGGGTGCGCTGTGTCAAGCGGAGCGGAGAGAGGTCGTGGTGCAGGTTACGGGAGAAGGCAATTGATGGCACGGGGCGAGATTGAGGTTGCGATGGCATGGATGCGAAATCCATGTACAGCGCTCGGTGGGCGGAGAAATTTCGTGGGCTGGGTCTCGGCAGAAATGAATTGACGGCAAGAAGCTGGTTGAATCCGTCAATGTATGGATGGGCCATGAAGCATGCTGCTCGGCGGATGGCAGGTGTGTTGGTGAGATGGAGGAATGGCTTGTGGCGCTGGCAGGCGGTTTTGAAGGACAACTGAAATTGGGAGCGTCGCCAATGGGAGCTTTCCAAATTGATTGAGGTGGGAGTTGTGCGCCATGGGAAGGGCGATTCAGTGAGTGCGGTTGTGTCAGGGCGCATCTGAGGAAATTGCAGTGAGTGTGGAATGGTGCGGTGAGGAAGAAGGGCGAACAGTGACGCTGAAGGTGGGAGATTGCGAGAAAAAATGGTGGCGCGAGATGCGGGAATGGGCGAATCGCGTTGGAGGGAAGATGCGGGTAAGGCGGCCCACGAATGATGCGGCGAGGCAGAATGGCGCTGAGACATCGCGAATTCCTGCTATGTGTGGCGAGGAAGATACAAAAATCCTCGTGCTATACGGCGGTGAAGAATCTCAAATGTCCGTGACGCTGGCAGATGAAAAAGCGCGAGGGTCCGCGTCACGCGGTGGACCTGCGTTTTTGGGGCTTGCGGTCCAGGGAATCGCTGATGGGCTGGCGCGAATCAGCGAAGCGAGGCGGGGCGGGGGAGATCGACTGAGTATTGGGCGCGGGAGGCGAATCGGGTTCCAGAAAGGTTTGAAACAGATCGGGCGCGGGAACGCGCGATTCGTGAAGGGAGTTTCTGTGATCGAGCATCCAGCGGGCCAACAGGGCTTCGGACGACTCCTGGATCCATTGATCGATCAGGGCGCCGATTTCGCGGCGCAAGTTTGCGGCATGGTTGAGGCGTGATAGCTCGAAACTTTGCAGGGATGCGGGCGATGCCTGTCGCAAATACTCAAGCGGCGGAACGATTCTGGGTAAAGTCATTGTTAGGCTCCGGTACTGAGACTAGGCGAAAACGGCTGCCCGTATGTCCATATGTACACTTTAACCAAGTGTCACGTTTCGTGTCTAGCGGTATTTTTATGTGGACTGGGGCGATGGCTTGACGGGGCGGGCGGGAGCAATGCGAGGAAAACGGTTTCGGAGGAAAGGGCGAAAGGCGCGGGCCGGTGGCGGGTGAAATTGGGGAGACAGGATCAGTCGAAAATCGAAGTCGGATGTCCTGATTTATTTGAGATTTGAAGTTTGCATGGCGCCGAGGGGAGTAAATCGGAAGGGAGCGGACAGTTTTCGCGGGCGGAATAAATGTTGAAAATGGGGTTTTGCGAAGAAAAAGGGAAGGACCGATAAGTATTGGTTTATCGGCGGAATCGGGAAAAAACGAGCGCGAAATTGAAATGGCGACATTATGAGACGTCTTTGGGAAGAAGTGCGAAGGCGGGGCGGACGATTAGGAAATGCGCTGGAAATGCTGGGATTGTGGAACTGTCTCATAGGTCAAGAAGTATGACTGTCCTTTGGAGTAAACAGAATGCGACGTTGTGGCCTGGAAAGCTGGAGCTGGCGGCGAATGGGAGTTTTGTGCAGGCATTATCGGACGTTTTAGGAAGCCAGTAAATTGCGGTTTGGAATGCGGAATTTTCCCGCGCACGCTGGTTTTTTCGCCAGAGCGCATGGCCAGCCTGACGGCACGGCATGCCCGGAAGAAATTGCCGGCGTGCGCGGGAAAATTCCGCGTCCAGAGTCACGAAGCAATTTTAGCATGACCGAAATGCAGAGCGCGGTCGAAAGATGGCGCGAAGGAGGAAACGATGGAAGCAGGAGCGAATATTTCGAGCTGCTACCCGGGAAGAGAAAATCATGCGGGGGTCCAGGCCGGCGGGGATGGCGCAGTGAATGGGCTGGCGGGGTTGACGATGCGACTGCCGGAGAAAGTTCGCGCGAGCGCGGGCCTGGGATGCGGGGAATACGATGCGCGGCGGCTGCGTTCACAGCGGGAGATCATTCGTGATGTGATGCTGGCCGCGGCTGACTGCGACACATGGTTGACGCTGGGAGAATTGCGGGCACTGACACGGTATGGAGAGGCGTCGATTTCGGCGCAATTGCGGCATTTGCGCAAATGTGAAAACGGCGGGTACGACGTGGCCAAGAGGCACCGCGAAGGCGCGACGGTGGCGCGGAGCGGGACCGACGGGCGGGGCGAATGTGTTTGGGAATATCGCATGGACCGGACGGCGAGGGCGAGTTCAGCGGAAGGGGCGTGATTCGCGCTTCAGGGGCTAAAGCCCGATTTCAAATGGCATATTAATGTCGCGGCTGAAGCCGCGACCCACAAAGAATCTGGTGTGGTCACGCAGAAAAATGCCGATGTGAGATGGCTTGGATGTGTCGCAAGTGCGGCCGGAATCATTTCGGAGAAATGCAAATTTGAACTTTTAGATTTGAGATTTGATCTGGCAAATGCGGGGAGGGTCCAGTGCGCAGAGAAAGAGAACAGAGCGGCGGGACTTTGTGCGGGGAGTGAATTTATACGAGTGCGAGCGATAACAGGCTGACGGGGCGGAGGTGAAATATGCCGAAGCGCGTGATTGATTTCGATGCGATGTGGGGATCGGACAAAATCGCAGCGTGCGCGGAATGGGCGCAGGCCGAGTACGCGTGGCTTTATGGCCTGGCGGACGCGTCGGGGTGCTTCGAGGTGACCAACTTGCGCGTGATCTGGGGACGCGTGGCGGCGATTCGGCGCAACCTCACGATCGAGCGGCTCGAGCAGATCTTCGGCGAGTTTCAGAATAAGGGGCTGCTGTTTGTCTGGGAGCAGGACGGGAAGCGATACGGGCACTGGACCGGGAGCGATGTGCCGGGGAGGCTGCCGCCGCCGTCCTGGCGGATGCGGCTGGAACGGCTGGCGCCGCCGGTGCCGAAGCAGCTGCTGGCCGAGTATGTGTCGCGATTTGCGCGCGGGCGCGCGGCGTCGCCGGGCGGGGGATTTCGAGTCGGGGCACGGCGGGGGGAAGAGAATTGCGAGGTTGAAATTTCATGTTTGAAAGCTGGCGCGGGGATCGGGAATGCACGCGCAGAGGCGACGCGTTCGCGCGGCGGGCCCAAGGGCGGGGTTGAGGAGGCTCAAGAACAGGATTTGGATTTGGATTGGAATTGGGAAAGGAATGGGAAGAGGGATTTGGTGCGCGATCGCCCGGCGGCAGGACATGCGACGTGCGGGGAGAATATTTCTCAAACCCTTTTTTCAGATTTGAATTCCAATGCAAATTCAAATTCAAGATCGAATTCAAGTTCAAATGCCCTTTTAGGTTTCAATGCCAATGCAAAGGCAAATTCCGGAGATGGGGCGATGGTGGATGCGGAATCGAGTTTGCCTGCGGGGGAATTTGTAAAAGCAAATTTGAAGAACGATTGGAATGCCGGGGGCAATGCCCGCGGCAATGCTAGCGCCAATGTGAATTCACAAGGCGATGGCGCGCCGGGAATCGAGGATATGGATTCCATTATAAGCGGTAGAGTAACGGGTTTGAGAGAGCGGGCCGAGATAAAAACGGGCGGGAATGCGGCGAGATATGCGGCGGCAACGGCGGGGTATCACGGCAAAGCCGAATTGCTGTCGCGCGAGCTGCGGGTGGGGCAGGGGCCGTCATCATGCGGTCCCGTGCGCGTGAAGCCGGAAGCGCTAGAACGTATCCGGTTGCGGAATGCGGGGCGCGATGGGTCGCGATCGCCGTGAGGAGGAGATTCAAAAAAACGGGAAGAATTGTGCACGCTGGAAAAGTTACGAGAAACATACGGGACCGGCGTTTTTGGTAAGCCGCAAAAATGCGCATGAATGAATTCAGGGCCATAGACCATGCGGCGCTAGAGGTTGCGGAGATTGCGCCGCGGCATGAGCACGGCAAATCGGAAGTGCACGTCTAGAAGTGTGGAGGAGAGACCATGCTAGCGACGTTTGCATTTGATGTTTGTCATGATGTGTATCAAGCGGCGCGCGAAGTGATTGACACGAAGATTGCGACGCTGAGTCTGGAATCTTCCGGGAAATATTTGTGGCATCCGGATCGCATGCCGCGGCTGGCGGAGTACGTAGCGGATTTTGCGCGCGCCGGGGAACGAGCGCTGGGCGAGGATCAAAGAGAGGAACGCCGGCGGATGGGACTGCGGGACGCGCGTTGCGCAGAAGCCTATCCTAGCAATGGGCTCCGGGCAAGCCGGATGGCGATGTTTCGCGTGTATTACCTGGGGGGCGCGGAATATCAGGCGGCGCGGCGGCACTTGGGAATCAGCGAGCTGACCTGGGCGGATTGGGCGGAGGAAATTCGCACGCGCGTCGGGCGGGAACTGGCGAGCTCGGGCGTGTTTCCGCCGTCGAAATATTTTCGGGAAATGACGGCGCGGGCGTCGTGAACGATGGCGCGGCGCTGACGAGGCAAAGACTTCTTCGCCTGCGGAGTTGGCATGTGGCGGGGAGGGCATATGGTGACGTGGAGACGAGTGCGCGAACCGCTGGCGCGCACTCGTTTGCAGGAAAATGGGTGCGTTTATTTCACCTGCAGGGAACTTAGATAGTCGCACAGGTTCTTGATGCGCTTGTCGACGACGGCGCGATTGTAGTTGTCCATGTAGCGGAAGATGGGGCCCCAGGTGGGCATGTCGGACGAGCCGTGAGTGGCGAATCCTGGGCCGAACTGCAGGACCCTGGTGACGTACTCGTAGGGAAATTTTCCGCCATGGCGCTTGGCCAGCGTGGTGAGATTGGCCGCGGGGACCTTGAGCGAGGCGCGGGCGGGGCCGTTGCCTTTGGCGTCGGCGCCGTGGCAGGCGGCGCAGTATTCGGTGAACATTTGCTTGCCGGAGGGGACAAAGTTCGGGGGAAGCTGCTGGTCCTGGTCAATGTTTTGGGCGGGGCGGGCGTAGGCGCGCGACATCGGAAACAGGGCGCCGAAGAGCAAGGCGCTGAAGAACAGGGTGGCGAGGTGAACTTTGGTTCGCATGGTGGTCTCCTTGGGTTCCTAAAAATATTTATAGAAATTTGTTGACAAATAAAACTGATTTATGGTACTCTCTTTCTTGCAGGAGTACAGTCAGAGCAGACATCGTTCCGGCCCGCCCAGAGTCTTGTGGCGGGCGTTGGTGTTTTTGGGGGCGGCGGCCGGGTAAATTTGAGATTTCAAAATTGAGATTTGAAACCGGCAGCCTCGCATGTGAGATTGGAATCACGTCATTTCCCATTTGAAATCCAAGAATTGAGATCGCCGGCCTCGCCATTGAGGTCTTGCATTTCAAATTTAGTATTTCATATTTGAAATATCAAATTTGAAATTTGAAATCCGCATTACTCCAATCCCGATTGACATGTTACATCCCAAAGCTTCGATGTCCGGCTGAATTTGCAAGGCCTTGAGCCTGTGCCGGCACGCGATCCGCAGTTTGCAACTCCACGATTCACCCTATCTTCTCGAAATCTTCAGGAGGCCTCATGCCCGCTTATAGTAACAGTACGCCGCCGCTTTCGCTGTTTTCCGGCGATGTCGGATTCAGTTTCAATGCCGAAGCATTTCCGGCGGCCAATACCTCCGGATCGCAATTCGCGATTCCCGAGCCCAGCGGTCTGCCCGATCAGGGGCACACGGTGCGCTGGCAGACGCTGTTCGGCACGAACCCCTCGGCGATCAATATCCGCTTGCAGGGAGCCTCGGCCGACGTGGATGCCGAATACACGGACCTGGATACATCGACGGCAACTACGGGAGAAGCGCGCACGGTAACCAGCGTTCGCGCAAAATTTCTGCGTATCAAGCTGGTTTCCTCGACCGGCGGGGCATCGCTGACGGCGAAGATGCTGCCGTGAGGAAGCGGTGACTAGTGACCAGTGACTGGTGGCAATCCAGGCCGCGGTATTCGTTTAGAGGGCAACAATTCATCAATGAATTATGCCCGGATTTTCACTAGTTACCAGTCACCGATCGCTAGAAGGTGTTGCATAACCTAAATTGGAAGTTATTTGTTGCAGATTCCGTGAGTTAACTTCGTCGTTTTCAGGAATGGAAATCTCGACCGCCACGGAAAATCCCCGGGTCTGAAGACCCGGGCTACAGCATTTGCGAAGGCGATGGCAGGACTGCTGTAGCCCGCCTCTTTAGAGGCGGGGGTTTCTGCTAGGTTATGCAACACGCTCTAGTCACTCCTTATCATCCTTTCTTTCCGCGAAAGCCTCGTGTGGGGTGCTTGCGGACTTCGCGAATTTTGCTGGAAAACTCGACGCCTTGCTGGGAAAGCTTTTTTCCACCGCGATGCTCCAGGTTGCCGGTAAATGTGGATTTTTTCGGATTGTCTTTCATGCGGGCCTCCTGCTTTTGAAACGCCAGGCTGTTTCCCACATTGCGGGGAGTTAGCCGGATGGTTCAGGACGGGCACTGCTGTGCGTTACGCGCGGGCTCGGCGAGCGAGACGCGGACAGGCAAGAGTGCCTGTCCTACTGCTTGCAGTCCGGCGTTCACTGTACAAATAAACAATAAATAAAAGTTAGCTGCGCGTCTGTGATGAGGATCACTTTGCGGCCATGGCCTCGAATCCAAATTACGTAAAAAAACAACTGACGGTGGACACGGTGTCATGGACGGCGATTGTCGCGCCGATCGACTGCATGGGCGTGGCGATCCGGAATTCGGCGCTGGTGAATTTATTGATCCGCACCGATTCCGGCGACGCGACCACGCAGGACACGATTGCCGCGGGAAACATCGAGACGATTTCCGTGCCGCGGCATTCGGGCGGCGTGCAGGATGCGGGATCAGGTACGCGATTTTGCGCGGGCGACACGATCGCGTACCTGCAGTCCGCCAGCGGCACCGGGCCCGCGCAGCTCACGTTCGTGCGTTAGCCATAGAAGCATGAACACGGGAAAAAACATTAATCCACAGATGAACACAGATCAACACTGATAAAGACTGATCAAGACACGACTGAGTTTCTGCCATTGCAGACTCAATCGTTGCCTCCTTGCTTGTCGGTTCCTTCTTTTATCTGTGTTGATCTGTGTTCATCCGTGGATTCGATTTCTTGCTCTTATCTTTTCGTTTCGACTCGGGAAAATATGCGAATCAAGATTATCGGCGATAACAATTGCGCGCGGGCGACACGGCATCTGCTGCGGCTGGCGGGATTTGCGGTGACGGAATTTCTGCCGGTCGAGGTGGTCACGCAGGCGCCGCATTTAGGATTTGCCATTACGATTGAAACTGCTTCGGCGGGCCTTTCCGCGCCGGGAGAAGCGAGCGCCTGCCCGGCTTCCATGGCGCGGACTTTTAGTGAAGGCTTGACTTCTGTTTCGAGGGCTGCAAGTACAGCCCAGATTTTTACCCCGTGGGCTCCAAGTGGAGCCCACACCCGTCTTGCCCCGGCTCCTCAACCCCTGACTCCTGCCTTACAGCCGGATTACTCCACGCACGGCCAACCTGCCACGGTACATGGGGAGGCGCCGCCATCGCTTGGCGGCGCTTCCTCTCCTGCCTCTTTTTCAGATGCGGGATAATTTGGCTAGTGAGGATTGTGGCGCAAGGGACGGGAAAAGCAGACAGGCTGAAGTCGAAGATCCCGGGCCTGTCGGGACCTGTCCTGCTGGGAACATTCATTTTGATTCGGTGGATGGCGAATTGGAGGCGGCGGTTTTGCGGCATGTGACGCAACTGGCGGCGGCTCCGGTGATGGTGGATCGTCCCGGGGGAGTGGTGCACTCGGAGCGCGAGCTGCGAATTGTTTTGCCGGAGACCGGCGATGCGCGTGCGGATGAAGCGGCGGCGGTGGCGGTGGAATTTGGAGTGCTTCGAGGACTGCTGGATTTGACGCGGAGGCCTTCGCATGGCGAATTGCGCGGAGGAGCGGCGGGCGAGGATTCTGATGCATCGGGAAAATCGGGGAGGACGCGCGGAGCGAGCCGGAGCAAGTGGTGGATTTTCGGCGGCGGCTGCTGCCTGCGGGGCGACTGTGGCGCGAGGTTTCAGGCATCCGCGGTGAATGGAGCGCTGAAAGAAAATCGCGAGGGCGGAGCAGGCGTCGCTATTGCCTCGCACCGGGCGCACTCGCGCGGGTGACATAGGAGGCGGCCGAAAAGCGAACGAAGTTCGCCTGCGGGCGGCGCGGACGCGCGAGGAAGTGGGAATGCCGGTCATTTTGGAAACCCGCGTTGTGCGCAGAGCGGGGCTGCGGCCGGCCGCGGCGTTCGCGGCTGCGGAGCCGCAGGGACAATTTTCCAGCGGGCAGGCGGTGAAGATTTTCGACGGCACGAACACGCTGGTGGTGGATCCGTGCCAGGCGCAGACGAAACTGTTTGCGAGCATCAACCAGACGGGAAACACGCAACTAGTGGCTGGTACGTCGGCGAAGAAAATTTATATTTGTTCGATTCACGTGGTGGTGGCGGCGGCGACCAGCGTGGCGCTGGTCGAAGGAACCGGAACGGTTTGCGGGACGGGCACGGCGGGAGTGAGCGGGTTTGGCGGCGCGACGCCGGCGACGGGCTGGAATTTCATGGCTAACGGCGGCATTGCCCTGGGCAGCGGAGTGGCGGCCGTGGGCGCCGAGGGGACCAGTGCGGACAATCTCTGCCTGTTTAATTCCGGGTCGGGGCAGGTTTCAGGCGGCATCAGCTATGTGGTGGAATGAGGATTGTGGTGGCACAGGCTTCAGCCTGTGCGGTGTTCTTCGCAATCAAATCAAAAACGCACAGGCTGAAGCCTGTGCCACCAGGATCTGCGCTGGCCGATTTAATTTTGTGTTTGCGATGGTTGTTGCGCTGCTGGTGGTCCTGCTGGCGCTGCCGGCGGGGGCTACCACGTATTATGTGGCGGCTGCGGGGAGCGATGCGAACAGCGGGACTTCGATCAGCGCGCCTTGGCAGACTATTGCGAAAGTGAATTCGTCGACGTTTTCCGCGGGCGATTCGATTTTATTTAATCGCGGCGATATTTGGTACGGAACTTCCTTGATCGCGGCGTCGAGCGGGGCGAGCGGTGCGCCGATCACATATGGCGCGTACGGCACCGGCGCGAATCCGATCATAAAAGGTTCGACGCTGCTGACGACGAGCGGGTTCACGCTGGCGCCGAATACGACGACGTCGATTTTTACGCCGCCGGATTCGGGAACATCCAGCACGGACAGCGCGACGCGGAACTGGCGCGAGCAGGTTTCGCATCTGGACATCACGAATTCTGCGGCGCTGATCACCATCAGCGTCACCGCGTCACCCAGCGCGGCGCTGAACATTACGGGCGCGGGAATCGGTCCGGCGACGGCGGCGCCGAACACGAGCGCGATCACGCGGATCACCTGGGGCGGCGGGAACAACGGCACGACCGTGGCCGCGGGATCGACGGTCACGTCCGATCCGATCTCGTACAGCCTGAACAATTCCGTGGATCAGATGGTGACGATCTACACGACGTCACGAAACGTCGAGTACTACACCAACAATCACGAAACGCTGTGGTCGAATTACGCCGCTCCGGACCAGTCGCAGAGCACGACGGTGAGCGGGTATTCGACCGGCGGCAACGTCGTCATCCAGAACATCGTCGCGATCAACACGACGCAGTACGCGTATTCACAGGCGCTGGCCGCGGCTCCGGTGGCGCTGTGGGAAAACGGGAATTTGTCGCAGCTTGTGGCGAATCCGTTGTCGGTGGATCAGACGCCGGGTTCGTGGTTTTACGACGGGACGTATTTGTACATCCGCGCTTCGGACAACTCGAATGTGGCAAGCAACGGCAAGGCGTACTCGTATGCGACCGCGTCGAGCCCGAGCTTCACGACCTGGGACAACGGGAAATCGTATTTGATTTTCGATTCGCTCGACCAGGCCGAAACCTACAACACGTCGAGCACGACGCTGGGCGGAATCTACCTGACCGGCAGCAACTCGATCGTGCGCAACGCCGCGTTTCATGACACGTACCGGCATCCGGTGTGCGTGTACATGGGAGCGACCAGCGATCTGGTTACGAACATCGTGGCGTACAACTCGTACGGCACTTCGCCGCTTTGCATCTACGGCGCGGGAACGACGGGAAACCTGATTCAGAATTCGACGTTTTATAACGACACGTACATGCGCGAGGCGTACGTGTTTACGGGCTCGGTGTGGTCTGTGGTGGTGGCGCACGGCGGCTCGTCGAACAACACGATCGATAGCTGCCTGATTTACAGCACGGCCGGGCCGTTTCGGACGAACACGTACAACGGGCACGGCTATGGCGTGCTGGTGGGAGATGCGGGGACGTCGCTGACGGTTTCGCACAGCGCTATTTTTGGAAATTTCGAGTGGGGCGTGGACGTGGGCAGCGGAGGAAACTCTGGGCTGACGACGGGCGCGTCGATCGCGTTCTGGAGCAACCTGCTGGATATTTCGGCGTCGAGCTCGAGCGCGTCGGGCGGCATAGGAATTTTGCTGACGGGAAGCGCGGGCAGCGTCATTTATAACAATACGGTGTACGGGCCGGGCGTGGCGAATCCTGCGGTGACGCAGGTGTCATCTTCCACGGGCACGCTGGTGAAGAACAATATTTTCTGGACCGGCGGATATGCCTCGGTGGACGCGACATCCAAGACCGGCACGGCGTACGACTACAACGATTATTTTTCGGCGACGGGGACGCCTTTTAGCTGGGGCGGCACGGCGTACACATTTGCAAACTGGCAGAGCAGTAGCGCGCAGGACGCGCATTCGATCAGCTTGAATCCCTTGCTGACCAGCGGAGCGGCGCTTTCGGCGGGCGGGGATTACGCACTGCTGACGGGATCTCCGGCGATCGATGCGGGGACGAATCTGGGGTCAGCGTACCAGATGGGACTTTTTCCCGGGGATTTGTGGCCGGGGAGCGTGGGGCTGTTCAATCAAAATACCGGCGGGGGATGGGAAATGGGAGCGTACGTGTTTCGCGTGGGAGGCGGGACGCTGCCGCTGATGGGGTGTTGCGATTGAGTTTAGTGGGAAGTGCTGCGACTCGGTTTTCTTCGTGTTGAAGTTGGAAAGGATTTAACACAGAGGACACAGAGGGGCACAGAGAAATACAGAGAAGAATTCGGAAGGAAATCACATCAGGACTACGGGAGGATTTGTGGCAACGACACCAACACCAGTTACAACAGCTACGACAACTACAACAACGACGCCGGCGGCAACAACTATAACCGCTTCGCCAAAAATGCAGGCGATCGGGGAGTATGTGCAGTTCGCGGGAGTCGGATCTTTCATCGCCGGCGCGGTTTTGAGCGTGCATCATTACGCGATCGGGCTGTGCATCATCTGCGGGGCCGCGGCGTTTTACATCAGGAAGAAAATCCGCGGGGCTTAAAGAAAACGATCAATCCACAGATACACACAGATGAACGCCGATAAAGGCAAACCCACGGACAAATCTTCATGCCTTCGTTTTGGATTTGTTTGATCTGGTTTTATCCGTGTTGATCTGTGTTCATCTGTGGATTCAACGGCCATGGGATTGAAACCCGACAAATCGAAGGCGAAATACTGCATTCGCGACTTTCGCAAATTCTGCAGGAAGTTTCAGTACGAGCCATTCGACCGCCAGCAGGAATTTCACGATTCCCTGGCGAAATACCGCCTGTTCGGTGGAGCTGCGGGGCCGGGAAAAACCAAGGCGCTGCTCTACGAGGCGATCTTCCAGGCGCATTTGCATCCGGGCGTGGATACGCTGCTGTTGCGGCGAACGTTTCCCGAGCTGGAGGCGTCGCTGATCACTTATTTCCGGCGCGATGTGGCGCGCGGGTTGTACGAAAAATACAACGAAGCCAAGCACACGGTGACCTGGCTCAACGGGTCGACCACGCGCTTTGCGTATTGCGACAACGAGAACGATGTCTATCGCTACCAGGGCGCGGAATATCTGTTCATTGGCGTGGACGAGCTGACTCATTTCACGCTGAAGCAGTGGCAGTTTTTGACCAGCCGGCTGCGCTGCCGCATCAAGGGATCGAAGCCGTGCATGGCGGGCGCTACGAATCCCGGCAACGTGGGCCATGCGTGGGTGAAGGCGCTGTGGGTGGATCGCACGGCGGCGCCGGGGATGGACCGCCCCGATCAGTACGATCCGGGCGACTACGAATTTGTTCACGCCACGATTGCGGACAATCCGCATTACGCCGATGACGACGGCTACAAGAAAACGCTGGGGCAATTGCCCGAGGCGCTGCGTCGCGCGTTTCTGGACGGCGAATGGGACGTGTACGCCGGGCAGTACTTCGATATTTTCTCGCGCGAGCGGCACTCAGTGCGCGCCGAGAAAGTGCAGCTCGAGGCCTGGACGCCGCGGTGGATCTCGATCGATTGGGGATTCGAGCATCCGAGCGCGGTCTACTGGCATGCGACGCGCGCGGACGGCGTAATCGTGACGTACCGCGAATTCGTGCAAAACCATCTTTCGCCGCGCATGTTGGCGGCGGCCATCGCGGAACGCAGCATCGACCGCGTGGGGCGCGCCGAACGCGTACGCGACATTTTTCTCTCTCCCGACGCGTTTGCGCAGCGCACCGCCGACGCTTCGATCGCCGAGCAACTGGGCGACGGACTGGCGGCCGCGGGCCTGCCGCGTCCCACCCCCGCCGATAACGACCGCGTGGGCGGATGGATGCTGATGTACCAGGCGCTGGAAGCCGATCACTGGCTGATCGCGGACAATTGCACGCGGCTGATCGAGAATTTGCCGACGCTGACGCGGGATCCCGCGAACGTCGAGGACGTGCTGAAGTGCGATGGAGACGATCCGGCGGACGCCGCGCGGTATGGATTGAAATCGGCGCTCGATCCGGGTCGCGCGCCGGCCGAGGTGGTGGCCGCCGAGCGCGTCACGGCCGTCGATCCGACTTCGCGGGCGATTTGGATGAAGAAATTTTCGGCGGAGGAGACGCGGAGAGTGTCGCCGGTGCTGCCGAGGAGATGGCGGCCGCAGGGGTGGTGAGTTTGCGGACAGGCGTAGCTTGGCGGCGATTATGAACTGGCGTCGCTGTGGTCGGTGAGGATGTGGGGCAAGAAGGGAATTACGAACAGGATGAGGGCGGTGGTTCCGGCGTTGAGCCAGACGAGATTGAAGAAAGTGACGTAATGATGGTCGATCAGCCAGGAGCCGAAAATGTCGGAGAGCGCGGCGCCGCCGTTGCGCACGCTCATCATCAGGGCGAAGCCGAGGCCTTCGTTGCCCTTGGGCGTGGCGCGCGCGGCAAGGTCCATTAAGGCGAGCTCGGCGACGGTTCCGATCAGGCCGTTCTGGCTTTCGATGATCGCGGCTGCGGTGGCCGAATGATAGAAGAGGTAGAGCATCGTCCCCAGCACGCTGATGATAATGCTGATGTAGAGCAGCGTCCGCAGGGTCCACTTCTTGCACATGAACGAATAAAGGAACGCTCCCACAATTCCGAAGGCGCCGGCCAGCAGGATCAGCGTGCCGATGAATCCCTGGGAGAGTTTGAGCGTGTCCACCTGGAAGTAGTACAGCGGCGTCGAGAAACCCGGCGCGATGTATACCAGAAACAGGAGGCCCGCGGCGGTCCAGAGCGTTTTGGATCGCATCAGCGTGTGGAACTGAGTCTTTGCGTTGTTCCAAGCCTGCGAATCCTTTAGCGCCACGCGGGGTTCCTTGACCATCCACCAGGCGAAGGGCACCACGGACAGCGCGATCAGCGATCCGGCGATGGCCGTGAAACCGAATGCGCGCGCGGCCAGGAATCCGCCGAGCGGTCCGCCGATGAGCGTGCAGGCGTTCATGACCACGTAGCGCGACGAATTCAGGCGGCCGGTGGCGCGTTCGCGGTTGCCGATTTCGACGATCAGGCCACCGACCACCGTGCTGCCAAACACGAGCATGCAGTTGACCGCGATCATGGCCAGGAGCACGGACATGTAGGTGCGCGGCACGAGGCCAACGACCAGGTATAACGCGCCGGCGATGACGGCGCTGAGAATCAGGTAATACTTGCGGCGGGTGCCGAACAGGGGAACGCTATCGGTGAAGATGCCGGCGAGGGGCTTGAAGTACCAGGCCAGAGTGCTGAGGGCGAAAAACGAGGCCATCGTCGCGCGGGAAACGTGCAGGTCGGCCTTCAGCAAATTCTGAAAGGGCAACCGCAGGACCGCGGGTTGCGACATCGTGGTGGCAAAGACGCCCGCGCCAATCAGAACGGCCCAGCGGGTTAGGGACTTGTGCCGCGCTTCAGAGGCGGCGGCAGCGGCAGCGCTTTCCGAGGCGACGTCCGCGGCGAGGCTATCGGGAATGTCCGATTTCACAGGGCTCCTAGCGAGGGCAGGAATTGGTTAGCGAGCGCATTCATCAAATATGAGACTCCAAATAGCAAAATTAAGATGCTTGAGGAGAATACACTCCAGCGGGGCTAGACGGGAAACCGACCGTTTGGGGAGTGCCGGACTTGCAAAGGGTTTAGTAGGTGAGCAGGGTTTCGCCTGCGCGGGCTAGTTCTGAAATTCGCTCGCGTCATACGGGGGCAGCGCACTCCGGTAGGGAATCACGCGCCTTTTTCGATTTCGGCGATGGCTTCGGGTTCCTGCGATTCTCCCAGGACCAGTTCGGATTCCTTGCCTGCGGGGGCCGCTATGGGCGATGGGGCGGCAGCAGCGGGCAGGCCGAAGAGTTCCTCCAGGGAAGTTTTCCGCATGCCGGCAAGTTGCTCAACCGTGCCTAGCGCCTCGTATAATTTCTCGAATTGCGGCCACGCGTTGGCGGACTTGAGCGCGGCGATTTGGAATTCAATCTCGTGCTTGAGTTTTGCGATGATCTCGCTATCGCTGGGCTTGTGCGTGCTTGTGCTGGTCATATGGGGCACACCTCCTAATGGTTGTAGTTTACGCCTTATGCGAGCGGGGTGGTAGGACAGGCACTCTTGCCTGTCCGGTTGAATGCGCGGCATAGAGAATCTAAAGCGGACAGGCAAGAGTGCCTGTCCTACTAAAACCTCCGTCGCGGACGGCTGAGGATGGAATTGGGACGGAAGACGAAACCTATGTGGGAAAAGATGATCACTTGGCTGGCGCTGCATTTGCGGAGCCGGTATGTACGGATGCTGGAGGCGGACGTGGAGCGGCTGCGCGCGGAAAATCGCGCGCTGGTGAATTCGCTGCTGGGCACGGCGGGGTTTCCTCCGATCGCGCTGGACGAGGATGCGCGGCGCGGCGCGGTGGCCATGACGGCGGTGCGGCGGCGGACCTGGACGCAGATCGCGCGGGAGAGGGAGATGGCGGCGGGAAAGGGCGCGGGGGAGAAATAGGAAGAATTGCGGAGAGAACAGAGCGAACGGTTCGCGAAGAAAGTCACGCGAAGAGACTCCCATGCTTAACACTAATCCCAGTTCGCGGGGCGAGTCATGGCTCGCTCGTGTGATTGATCGAATCAAGCCTCAACCAGCGCCGCCAGAAAGTCCCGCGCCGCCTCCAGTCGATCAAACGGCATGGGAGCAGTCCGTGGAGGCGCACAAGGTAGACACATTGACAGTTCACGATGTGGGACTTATTGTGTTTAATGAGATGCAATCATTCACGGATAGTGACAAAGCCAATGACACGATCGGGGGCGGTCGGCAAAAGGTGGCTCACGCTTTAATTAATGCGGATTCGCAGCTTGGCAGCGGTCGGCCCAAAACGGCTCGCCCGATCGAACCTACACGGGATGAATTGAAGAATGCGCGCGTCAGGCAAGCCTACAACACGTCTCTGGCCGCAGCCCGCGACGCTTACCTGAGTCCGACGGACCCTACAAACGGCGCCACGAATTTTCAATTTCTGACCAACGCAGACCGCTCTAATATGAGATTTAAGGGTGGATCGCCAGAAGGTTTGCCCATTAAAACGCAATCTGGGCCTTTCAATAATTCGTACTTGAAGGGTGACGTTCCGTCGCGGCACGTATATGTCAATACGTATGGACAATAGTGCTGGCATAGCAAAGACAGCTCTCTTCATCACCCTCCTTGCTGCGGGATGCTTGTCCGTGTTGGGCTCTCCGCAGAAAATCCCTAAGCGCAAGATTGCTTGTAAGACGCCGGAGAACGCGACTACGTGCTACTGGACGCACGGGAGGCTTGCCAATTACAACGGGACCCCCACATTGCGGTTATGGAAGATCGGCACGAAGCGGATTTTGGCGATACATAGCGGGCCAGGCTACAAGCGCGGCGACAATAAGGAAAACGAAAACCCGGAAGTGCCGGCTAAAGTGGATCGGGCGTTCAAAACGGATCTGACACATGTTTATGGGGACTTTGAGATTTGCCCACTGGAGCCGGAACATGCGGGAGTCATGCAGGATGCGTGCATCGAGTCCGCGAAGAATATCGTCGCGGACCCCTGACGTGCGATTTGTACTCGCCCAGGTGGACCGCGGCGGCCTACCGCAAGCGTGCTGACCCCCTAAGCCTTCTTAATCAGCCGCACGAGCCACAGCAAGATTACGGCGCCGACGAACGCGACCAGGACGGAGCCGATCAGTCCGCCGCCCGAGTAAACTCCTAGCAGGCCGAAGACCCATCCTCCGATCATGGCGCCGACGATGCCGATGACGATGTCCATCAGCACGCCGAAGCCGCCGCCTTTCATTACTTTTCCGGCCAGCCAGCCGGCGATCAGGCCTACGACGATCCACCAGATTAAACCATGCATGAGAGCCTCCTGAAGGACGTACGGTAACACAGGGTTTGGGTGTGCGGCTTTGGGTTCTCGCATTTTTCCTCAATTGAAGAAAAGCGGACAGGCAAGAGTGCCTGTCCTACTGAAAAACAATGACAAATCAGCGGACAGATATGAGTTTGAGCGACGAGCCAGATTCTGGGCGGAAATTCTCCGGACACGGCCGGCGCGGCTAGCGACTCGCAAATCGCTCCGAACGACGGGCGCGTGGCGCCGCAGGATGGGAACCGGCCGACGTTTCCCGAGGGACTGGCGGAAACATTGCGGCAGCTCAACCTGGGTGCGAACAACGAGCGGCTGGAGGAGTTGCGTCCGGACCTGGTGAACGCGCTGCGCGAGCTGGAAGTGCAGTACCGGCAGGAGGGGATTGTCGCGCGGCGAAACGAAATTCGGCGGATCCGGCAGGCGCGGCTGTTCTGGCAAGGGCTGCAGTACGCGTGGTGGAATCCGCAGGACATGACCTGGCACTTGCCGTACGAATCGAAAATCATGGATGACAGCGCGGCGGCGGAAATGCCGCGTTACCAGTTTGTCACCAATCTGTATCAGGCGTTCGGGCTGTCGTTTATTTCGCTGCTCAGCCAGGACGTGCCGGCGACGCGGTTTTATCCGCAGTCGGCGCAGTCGATCGGGGACATCACCACGGCGCGCGCGGCTTCGCAGGTGTCCGAACTGATCGAGCAGAATAATCGCGTGCAGCATTTGCTGACGGGCGTGGCGTTTTATTTGTGGACGGACGGAAAAATCGGCGGGTACGTGCGGTACGTGGCCGACGCGCAGAGATTCGGTTCGCATGACGAGCCGGTGATTGTGGAGCATTACGTGCCGCTGGGCGAGGACGCGTATGCGTGCCCGGAGTGCGGCGCGGAGCAGGAAGTCGGAGCGAGGCAGGAGGCGACGAAGGCGGAGGCAAGGAGGCAGCAAATCCTGCTGTAGCCCGCATGGAGGCGGGGAATTGGGTGGCGGTGCGGCGGAAACCCTCGGGTCTGAAGACCCGAGCTACAGCAATTCGGCTGCAGCCGAATTCTGGTGTAACCAATCACCGGTCACGGGTCACCAGTCACCAGTCGCTCCTAGTCTGCTTCCGCCTGTGATTTGCAAAAACTGCGGCGGGTCGCTGGGGCCGGAACATTTCAAGCCGGCCGAGCGCGTGGCGGTGCCGCTGGTGACTGGCGTGCGGCGCGTGGCGAACGGGCAGGAAGTGATTTCCGTTGTCGGCGGGCTGGAATTGAACACGCCGGTGTGGGCGAATGAGATGCACGAGTATCCGTACCTCCAGTGGTCGATGGAGGTGCACCGCGCGAAGCTGAAGGCGAGCTACCCGCTGGCGGCGGACAAGATTCAGATGGGCGGTCCGCAGTCGGCCGACGAAATTTACGCGCGGGCGACGCGCGTGGCGGTCTCGCAGGGATTGCCGACGACGCATCCGGGAGACGCGCTGTTTAATTTGATCACGTTTTCGCGGACGTGGATTCGTCCGTGGGCGTTTTACTCGATCGAAGACAAATCCGTGCGCGACGCGCTGCTGGCGCTGTTTCCCGACGGGTGCTACGTGGCGTTCGCCGGGCGATACGTATTGCGAATCGCGCAACGAATCGATGGACGACCGCTGGCGCGTGATGCACGCGCTGCCCGGCGACGGGCAGAACCGGCCGTCGGTGGGCGATTCGCTGGTGCAGATTCAGGAGCGCTACAACACGCTCTCGAATATTCAGGCGGAAACGTACGAGTACGGCATCCCGCCGATCTATGCCGATCCGCAGGTGCTCGATTTCGACGCGCTGGCCAATCAAACCGCCGAGCCTGCCGCGCATTATCCGGCGCGCTCGCGTCCCGGGCAGCCGCTGGCCGCGGGATTTTTTCAGCCCGCTGCCGGCGCAGGTGCCTCCGGACCTGGTGCGGCATCAGCAGGACTTGATGGGGCCGGTATCGCAATTTCTGACGGGACTTTTTCCCGCCGTGTTCGGCGGAGAAATGGAAAACGTAGAAAACGGCGTCGGGCTACGCGATGGCGCGCGACCAGGCGCTCGGGCGGCTGGGACTGGTGTGGCGGCGACTGAAGACAGTTTTATGCGGACGTGATGCTGCTGTCGGTCGATTGCTTCCGCAAAAATCGTCCCGAGGACGCGGAGATTCCGGTGCTCGGGCCGGGCGGGGAATTCGAGTCGCGATGGATCCGCCTGGCGGATTTGAAGGGCAACATTCAGGCGTATCCGGAAAGCGATGAGACGTTCCCGCGGCTGAAATCGCAGCAGCGCGCGGTGGTGCAGCAGTTGATGGCGTCGTCCGATCCGCTGATCCAGCAGGCGCTGGCCGATCCGGCGAATGTCGGGTTCGTGAAATCGCTGCTCGGATTGTCGGACCTGGTGGTGCCGGGCGAAGATTCGCGGAACAAGCAGTTGCGGGAGATTGACGTGCTGCTGCGTGGGGCGCCGATCGTGCAGGCTTCGGCCGGTGCGGGTTCCGGCGCTGAACAAGAAGCGCACAGGCTGAAGCCTGTGCCACCAGTGCTGTTGCCTTCCGTGCCGATTGATTTACTGTTCGATAATCACGTGGTGGAGCTCGAGGAGTGCCGGCGGTGGGCGAATTCGGATGCGGGGCAGGTGGCGCATCTGGAAAATCCGGCGGGGTTCGCGAATGTGCGGGCTCATGCGGAGGCGCATCTGCGGGCGATCGGGCTGGCGACGGCGAATGCGGCGGCGCCGTCTCCAGTAAATCCGAAGAGGCAGTCTCCACAGGATTCAAGTGCCATGGAGTCCGAGTAGGACAGGCTTCAGATGAATCAATAGCGAGGCCGCACAGGCTATGGCTGTGCCACTCCTGAAGTGAATCACTAGAGGTTCATTTCCATGCCGGTTATCAATGGCCGCTACTATATGAACCCGCAGTACGGAGCGGGCCTGGAGAGGGCACGGGCCGCCGATGATGAATTCGTTGGTGCCAATCGGGCGCAGCAGCCGTCGTGGCTGGATCATTTCCTAGATCTCGTTCCCACAGATGACGAGCAGAAACAAATCAGCCAAGTCGATAGCGAATCTGATGCTATATTTCGTCAGATACCTGGGAGCGGAGATCCAGACGAGGCTGCGGCACAGAATCAGACTAACGATCCGGTCCAACAGAACGGTGCAAAGAATGCGGACCAGCAAACTCCACAGAACACTGCAGCTACGGCTGAAAAATACAATGGGAGTTCCGACTGGGCCTTCACAGCTCAAAAAGGGGCATTCGCTCCCAATACGAATAAGTGCAACGCCTTCGTGGGCGATGTTACAAAAGAGGCTGGCGCTCCGGCGTCAATCACCGGCAGTGATGGGAAATCACGCTATCCATTAGCGGCTGAGTGGGCTGACAAGAATACTAAGATTACCAATTGGCGGATGCTTGGAAAAGGCGAGACGCCACGGGCTGGAGACGTAGCAGCCTACAAGATGCAAGGCGGAGGAACTTCTTTCTCAGGTCATTCGGGGATCATCGTCTCAGTTGACGCTAATGGGACAGTTCACGGCATGGCTGCGCACGCAGACGTCGTTGGGCCTGACGATAAGTTCCAGCCCGATAGTAAGCAGCACAGTGTAGTTTTCCGGAGGTATACAGGAGGCCAATAATGGTGACGATGAGTCCGAGGATCGTCGCGGTATTTTTGCTTGGCGCGATGGGGACATTCTTCTCCTTGTCGCACCCGCGCAAGAATCAAGAGGTGGCACAAAATCCACCGCCCACGGTGGTGCGACTTGACAAGGCTCCGCGCGGAATCGTTTATACAGTCGACTCCAAGCGTGCCGGTTCCACTTCCGCAACCGACATCCTCCATGCCCTCAGCCAAGTGAGAATTGAACGCGGATCGAAGGCCCCCGTGGTGGTGCTTGTCGACCCGAGTGTCTCGATCACCGACATTTGGAACTTCGATGGGGTCGCGGGAAAAGCGCAACTCGACAATATTGGTACTTCGTCATCAACCATGAGTCGGGAGTCATGTCGGAACTGAAGTGGGGCCCGACGGTGCCCATCTCGACAAATCCGAACTAAGGCCAAATACATTGAGGGAGATAGCAATGAGCAGTGGAACGCAAGTGGATGTGGAATGGGCGGGGATGGATGCGGTGCAGGGCGGCGCGGCCGAAGTGCCGGTGAATGCGCCTGGCGCTGCGCGGGGAGCGAATGGTGCGGGGACGTCGCCGTCGCGGATGACGGAAGAAGAGATATTGGGGATGGATTCGCCTTCGCCAAACGACGGCTTTAGCGGGCATCCACGCGCGGAATCTGCGAGTGACGGGAAGCCCGAGGGGGCACGGCATGCCGTGCCCCTACAGTCTGATCCAGCAAGCGGTTTGGCGGATATGCCTGGCTGGATGGCGGCTGCGGCGAACGATCCGAAACATGCGGCTGAGGCACGAGAGCTTTGGCAGGAGCATCAGGCGTTTCGCGCGGCGTTTTCCTCGGCGGAGGAGGCGCGCGCGATGAAGGAATTGCTTCCCGGCGGCGCGCAGGAAGTGCAGGCGCTGCGGCAGATCGCGCAGGAAGTGGATTCGCTGCGGCAGGGAGCGGAGTCGCTTCGGGAAGCGGCGCAGTCGGTGGACCGGATCGACGCGGCGATATTTTCTGGGGATGCGCGGGCGCAATCGGAAGTGGTTGCGGAAATGGCGCGGGCGAATCCGGCGGCGTTTCGGTCGATGTTCGCGGAAGCGGCGAAAGTGCTGGCGGGGATGGGGGCAGGAGGCAGGGAGGCAGGGAATCCTGCGGTCGCTCGCCTTTTCGAGGCGGGGAATTGGGTGGTGGGGCGCGAGAAAACCTCGGGTCTGAAGACCCGAGCTACAGAGGCGCGACTTCGCCTGCGCTTGTTTCACGATCAAAAGTTCCGAATCACGAAGTCACGAATCACGAAGTCACCGATCACGGCCACCAGTCACCAGTCACCAGTCACCAGTCATCGACTTTCGATCCTGCCGCGTACGCGTCGTTCGAGCGGTCGACCAATGAAATGGTGGCGCGGGACGTGCGCGGGACGATCAGCGACACGCTGGCGCGCGTGCTGCCGGAGGGCGTGGCCGAGGGCGCGGCGCGGCGCATTGGCGAGGATATTTTCAACGAAGTGCATCGCGCGCTGGCCGCGGATCGCTCGCTCTCCGAGCAGGTGGGGGAAGTGTTGCGCGAGCGGCGATTCGGCAGCGGCGAGCAGCAGCGCGTGGCTGCGCTGCTGGCGGGACGCGCGAAGCAGCTTGTGCCCAGCGTGGCGCGGCGCGTGATCGGCGAATGGACCAGCTCGGTGCTGGGGACGGCGCGGACGAAGGCGGCGCGGCAGGCGGCGGCCGCGGCGCGCGTCGATATTGCGGCGCCAGGCGGATCGCTGGATTCGATGCCGCTGCGCGCGATGAGCGGGCGCGAAGTGAATTACGCGTCGATGAGCGACGACGAGATTCTGGGAATGTAGGGGTGGTGGCACAGGCTTCAGCCTGTGCGAATATCGGTGGAAGAAAATCTAAAGCACACAGGCTGAAGCCTGTGCTACCAAGAGGCGCGAGCACTAGCCACTAGCCACCAGTCACGGTTAGCCACGATTTTATACCTGCACTTGCACTTCAATTCATAAATCATTAATAAGGAGAAATCATAATGGCAGCACAAAACAACGCGCAGACCATCGCGTTGCAACTGGAGAAGGTGCGCGACAAAGTGCCCCTGCTCTACGAGCGCGACGATGTTCTGCTCAGCATGATCCAGGCACGCGGCGACGTCGAAAAAGTCAGCTCGCGCAACATGCGCTTGCCTTTGCAATTAATTCCCGGCGGAAAGGCCGGAAGCTACAGCGCCGATGGCGGCGACCTGGGGCGCGGGTCGGGCACCACGTACGACGTCGCGCAAGTTTCGCCGATCTTTTTCCGGTTCGCGGTGGAAATCACCAAGCTGGTCGAGTACGCCTCGAACGCCCGGGAAAAGGCCATCGAAAACGCCGTGAAGCGGGAAATCGCCAGCGGCATGAGGCAGTTCCGGTCGTTCCTCGACAAGGTGATTCAGACGGCGGGGAACGGCGTGCTGGGAACGATCAGCGCGATCAACGGCTCGACGTTCACGATGACGATTCCGTCCGGCGCGGCGCTGGTGTACGTGGGGCAGACGATCCAGATTTACGATCCGACGCTGACCACGAACCGCAACGTCGCGGCCAGCGTGGTATCGAACGTCACCGCGGCCGATCCGATTTCCTCGACGCAGACCATCACCGTGGACAACGTGCCCGCCAACACGGCCGTCAACGATTTGATCGTGCACGACGGATTGACGGGCGCATCTCCGGTTTCGCTGTTCGGCATCAAGTATCACCAGAACAACGCCACCACCGGGACCTGGCTGAACCTGAACCGGGCCACCTATCCACAACAACTGCAAACACCGCGCGTGAATGCCGCGAACGCCGCTCTGGTTCCCGGCCACGTGCGCCTCGCGATCAACAAGGTGAGCAAATCGCTGGGCATCAACCAGCTCGGCAAGCTCATCGCCTACACCAGCGTCGAGCAGGAACACGCCTGGGAAAATCTGGGCATCACGATTTCCCAGGTGATCAAGGAAGGCGCCGGAAGCCGCGCCAACGACCTCGACCTGCTGTTCTCCGGCAAGAAAACCATGTCCGGCATACCGATCAAGTCCTCGGTAAACGCCGATCAGACACGCGTGGATTTCCTCGACCTGTCGCACTGGGGACGCGCGGTGATGAAGGACATCGACTACTTCGAGGTCGGCGGACAGACCGTGTTCCCGATCTATGGCGCGAGCGGCGGCATTTCCGCGTCGTTCATTTTCTACTTCGACACCGGTTTCCAGGTGTGGAATGACTCCCCGCGCAGCGGCAGTTATATCGATTCGCTGGCGCGGCCTAGCGGGTACTAGAGTGGTTGCTTGCAGGGGCACGGCACTGCCGTGCCCCTACGGTTTTCTGTAGCGTGACTTCATCTGCGCGGAGTTAGTGGCACAGCTTGCCTGGTGGTTTTCATCTTCGATCTCAGCGCACAGGCTGAAGCCTGTGCCACCAACTTCTTCCTTGTGATCTATATTCTTCGAGAAACGCATGATGCGCCTGCGGAGGTCGCGCGGGAACTGTTGCTCGCCGGCGGCTCAACCGGTTTGGCGAGGCGAATTACCGGGCGGTATGGGGATGGTCGCGGCTGGATTGGATTGGGGGGAAGTGGGAAGACCGCGACGCGGATGGGACGCTGTTGCGCGAAGTGGTGGAGTTGCGGCGCGAGCCGAAATATTTGCCGCATGACAGGTGGCACATCGAGCGGTGGATGCCTCCGGAAAGTTATGGCTCGCCGGAACAAGTGGCACGCAGAGACGCTCGAAATTGAAAATGGGCGCAGCGTTGCGGCGCTGGGGCCGTATCCGTCGCGCGGGGATTACGAGCATTGTTTCACGGTGGAAGGGCCGCGCGGGGAATTTGTGCAGTTGACGCCGGCGGTGGCGCGGCACATCGCGCGCGCGATCGAGGCGAGCCGCGGCGTTTCGACGCGCCAGGAGCAGGGAAGCGCTCGATGCGCGCGTGCAGCGCGAGGAGCGCGAGTATGACGCGTATGCGGAAGAGGTGTTTTCGTGACCCGTGATCGTGACTTGTGATTGGTGAGCGGAAGAGAGTCGGAAACGGATCGAATAGATGAAAGTCGAGAGTTTATAAGGGGAGAAGCATGATGTCAGAGGATTGAAGAAAATAGATTTTTGAGGCTGTTATCACTTTCGACTGTGGTTTTCGATGAGTCACCGGTCTTTAGAAGCCATCTGGCTCTGTCGACATCCTTAGAATCCGAGTCCGGTTGCTGTAGCCCGTGTCTTCAGACGCGGGGTTTTTCCTTGCCAATGGCGATCAAATCCTCGCCTCTGAAGAGGCGAGCTACAGCAACCTGCGCCTTAATCTGAGGATGTCAACAGAGCCAAGCCATTTCATCAATCGCCAGCCAGAAAACCTCAATAGGACTTCAGGGGCTGAAGCCCTTGTTTTTCAAGTCCGTGAACGTCGTGGCTGAAGCCGCGACCCACAAAGCATGTTTATGCCATAACTTCTAGTTCGCACTCGCGTCACTCACGGCAAACTAGTCACATTTTTAACAGGAGAAAATTGAAATGAATAGCGAACATGCGGTGATTGCGAATATTACCGAACAGAGCTACGCGGCGCACCGGACATATGGGACGTTTCGGATCGCGGGGCGCGGGCAAGGGGAGGGCACGCGCTGACGCGCGTCACGCCGCGCACGGCGGTGATGGACTACGGCGACAAACGCACGCTGCCGCTGGCGATCACGGCGCGGGAAATTGCCGACGATCTTTGCCGCGAAGTGAATTCCGACGCGGGCGAGCAGAGTTTCCTGGGAGTTTTTGTTTGCGCGGGGAACGTTCCCACGGAGGAGGAACTGCGCGGGGCGCGGGAGAAGCTCGACGAATTTTACCGCGCGCTGGTGGCCGCGGCGGACCGCGAGTGGGAACGCTCGCACTCGTATCTGTTTATCAACGATTTGCAGCGGCGAGCGGCGGCGAATTTGGGCCTGGAGAAGGAATGGTTTTCGACGACGCCGGCGTATGCCGGGGAGTGTCCGGATGCGGCGAGCGCGTAAGCCGGGCGTGGCGGTTTGCAGGACGTGCGGCGCGATTCTGGACCGGGATAAGGCGCTGCGCTTGGGTTGGGGCGGCTATGGCCGGCGGCGTGACGAGTGATGTGCGTGTGGAGGGGCCCGGCAGGGAAGCGGGCGTAGTGGCGGGCAGGCATCTGCCTGTTGGGTTAGTCGGTATTCTCACGATCGATCATGAACGTTTTCAATCTATGCCGATAGGCTGAAAGCCACCGGGTCTGGTTTTATGTAGCATAGACTTCAGTCTGCGCGAGTTTTTGTGGAAGAAATTTAAGCCGCGCAGGCTGAAATCTACGCCACGCTGAAGTGCTGCCGCTAGAGCTATGCTACACATTGGCCGCATGATTTTGGACCGATTTGCTTAAACGAGGGAAATATGGAAATGAGCAAAATGACGAAACGTTTTGTGGTGTTGCGACTTGTTGCGCTGGCGATGGCCGCGGCCGGCGCGGCGACCTTTACGCGCAAGGATCGCGCAAGGACGACGTGGTGTTCAACGCGCAGGGGCGGCCGATGGCGGGCGCGACGTGCGCGTGTGCACGGCCGCGGCCACCGGGCAGCCGTGCTCGCCGCTGGCGCTGATTTACTCGGACGCGGGGCTGACGCAGGCGCTCGCGAATCCGCTGTCGGCGGACGGCATGGGGAACTACACGTTTTATGCCGCGCCGGGGCGGTACGAAATCGAAATCAGCGGGCCGGGAATTATCACCAAGCAATTGCCGAACGTGATTTTGCCGAGCGACCCGAGCACGCCGACCTTTACTACGGTCACAACGACCAGCGGTATCTCGGCGTTTTCGCTGGCGCTGACCGGAAATTTGACAGTGGGCGGATCGGCGTCGGTGGCGGGAACGCTGACGGTGGGCGGCTCGCCGATTCCTTCGGCGAACGCGGACAACCAATGGCCGGGGGCGCAACGGTTCAAGGGGCCGGTTCCGTGGCGCGATTTCACGGCGTACATGCCGGCGGAGCTGCTCGACCACCGCGACCGATGCGGGCGCGAACACGACCGGCACGATTAATGGCGGATCGACCACGCTGGTTCTGGCCGCGGCTTCGGACTTCAAGAACGGCTGCGGAATCGCCGTGCTGCACGCGGGGCCGATGGCGACGCTGAACACGCCGCCGTCGGCGATTTCGCTGTCGTCGATCAGCCGCAGCGGATCTTCGACGGTGACCGTTGTCAGCAGCAGGGCGCACGGCTTGGTGGTGGGTTCGGGCTCCGGAACGATGCAGGGAGTTACGTATCGGGATGCTCGATCTCCGCGTACAACGGGACATTTCCGATTCAGTCAGTTGCGGACTCTACGCACTTTACTTACACCTCCGGCGGCAGCGCGACCGATTCTCCGACCGGCTGCACGGTGAGCACGAGTTTCGGGTATGCGCACGGCAATATTGGCACGACGACGTATCGCTATAAAATTGTTGCGGTCGACTCGAAGATGGGATATTCGGCGGCGTCGTTACGCCCGTGACGATCACGAACGGGAACGCGACGCTTCCAAGTACAACTACAACCATGTGATGTGGCCGGTGGTTACGGGCGCGTATGAATTCATTATCTACAGCGACCTGGGACTGGGCGGGAGCGTACAGCTGCGTGGGAACGGCGTTTACCAATGGGTATTCCGACAAGGGGCTGCCCATGCCATGCCCGGTATTCGCGCCGGCAACGCCGCCGAGAGTCGCGGCGCGCAAACGCTGAACACGACGATCGTAAGCGGCGGCGGATCGACGACACTCACTCTGGCGGCAGCGGCAACAAGCCCGGTCACGTCGCAGAACGTGTATCACGACGAATCGAGTTTTCTCACTTCCTGCGTGAACGATGTGATCGCGTTCCAATCCGTTCCGGCCGGTAACGGAGGAAACGAATACGGCTGCTACATTCCGGCAGGGACCTGGTGGTTCAACGGGATGATGCTGATGGGGACGGTCTTGAGCAGGGTCCAAGCCATCGGCATTTATGTGGCCGGAAAAACAATTTTTCATACGATTCCGTGGTTTATTATGCGATCGGGATATTTCGTGAAAGGGGTCGGAGGAGGTCCGGGCCCGGCGTTGTTTCAACCGAAAATGGCAACGGGACTGCAAGTGGCGCCATCGGTGGCCGCAGCAGTAGTGATCAACGCGAGCTCGGCCGAGTTTTCCGGATTCGGCATAGGCTCGCTGTACGGGCATGGCATCTATGTGGCGGGAGGCTCGGCGGTCACGCTGGATAATGACTCGGTCGAGGAACAGACGAGCGGATCGGCGGGAGCGCCCATCGTAGCCGATAATAGTATCCTGGGACTCCACATGAGCAACGACACGCTCATTGCCGAAGCCAACAATGGCGGGTTGCCGGCAATTCTGTTTTCAGTTACACCGTACTCCGCGCCGGCGGTCTGCTGCGTCTATGTTAACCATCTGATTACCTATAACCACAGCATAGAGATCAGCGGGCCGGGAGGGAACGGAACCGGCGGCGGGGGCATGAATAGTTTTTTCTTTTCCAACTGGCTGCAGGAAAATCTGGCGCCCAGCGATGGCGGGGACATTACGGTGGATTCCGGCCCGAATGCGCCGGGAGCGCCTTCCGGGTTCGAGGGGGTGAGCGACGTCCGCATCGACAACCTGAACGATTCGGACACTGCCGGGAATTCCATATTCGTGTTTTCCGGGGCGGGAACCGGAAGCCTGAACGGCGTGTCCCTGTTCAACATCGCGGGACCCCAAACGTTGCTTCAATGCGTGAATAGTTCCGCAGTTTGCAACTCGGACAGCATTAATATACCTGGATATTTTTCAGAGGGCGGGCCTCCGGTCCCGGGGCGTTTTGCTTCCGGTGGAAGCGGACTGGAGATTTTAGGCGGCACGCCCGGCGCGAATGTTTCCCGCGCTCCACTGCAACTTGTGGATACTTCTCGAGGCAGCGGCTCGGTTGCGTGGGCGCAACTTTTGCCGCCGGTAACCAGTCTAACCGTGCAGACCACCGGAGCAGGGGCTCTGCCTGCGGCAACCTACTGCGCTCAAGTGGACGCGGTGGACGCTCGCGGCCAGAAAACTCTCCCTACCCCTATCGTCTGCCAAGCGGTAGGCGCTTCCAGCTCGATCACATGGCAATGGTTTGAGAGTGCGTTCTATACCTCGGCCAGTTACGACTTCTACTACTGCACCGGGGCGAACTGCACGCCGAACACCGTCATTACGGGGATCACTGGGGTGGGCGCTCCGGTTTCCTACACGTTCACGAGCACGACCGGATCTGCGGGCAGCCCAAACATTCAAGCGAAAGCCTATTTGTCATGGATGGCGTGGGACTTTAACGACCCCTACCCATCCTGCTTTTACTGCACGACTAGCCACTCGGATGAATATCCACTCGGCTTTGGGATGATCCCGACGCAGAACGCGGGAGTCAATGTTTTCACCAAGCTGGGAATTCGCGTGGGAACGCAATTGCAGGCGACGGAAGGTTCCGCGCCATCGGGCGTCTCGGGCGTCGATCAATTGTATGCGGACTCGACGGCGCATCGCTGGAAGATGATCAACAACAATGGAAGCGCGGTGATTGCGAACGGGATTGCTTCCGCGGGAACAAGCGGAGACGCGGTGAAGTTGGCTTCCAATGGCATCGACATCGCCGACGCGGGCGGACCTCCGTCGCTTGCCGGGACCACGGCGTGCGCTTACCAGGGGCCTGGATCCGCGATTCAAGGGACGGGGGCGGCCGCGAACTATTACACCTGCACGATTCCAGCGGGCGCGCTTGCAGCGGGCGCGGGCGTTCGGTTCACAGTCACATCGCAGCACACCACCGGTACGGCAAGCGTCTCGTACAATTTATCGTTTGGCGGCACGGCAACCACGGCCGCGGCGCCTTCCGGAGCGGCCAATCAATTGGAGGTCCTGACCTTCACGGTGCATAACGCGCCGGGCGTGCAGAATTCTCAGACGATCGTCACGGTGGGCCAGGACAGCAGCGGCGGAACGAATTCCATAAAATACAACACGGCGGCGGTGAATACGGCGAATGCCGTGGTGGTGAATGTGCAATTCAACACCGCGTCCACGGACTTTATCACTCCGGTAAGCTTCGTCACCGAAATGCTATCGCCGTGAGGGTGGAGCGTTCCGGGAGCGCGATGGGACTTGCTGCAGGCAATGCGCGCACAGGCTGAAGAGGCTGTGATTACTCGCATTTGAACAGGCCAGCGGCTAAAGACTCCTAGAAAGCGTTGCATAACCCAAGTTGGAATTTATTTGTTACAGATTCCGCGAGTTAACTTCCTCGTTTGCAGGTATGGGAATCTTGACCGCCGCGGAAAATCCCCGGGTCTGAAGACTCGGGCTACAGCATTCGCGATGGCGACGGTGGGGTTGCTGTAGCCCGCCTCTTTAGAGGCGGGGTTTTCTGCGAGGATATGCAACACGCTCTAGGAACAATCGAGTGGGACGGCCGCTGTTGCCATGCACCTGCTGGAAGAGTTTCCAAATCGTACAGGCCCGCCGTGGCGAGGGCTTTAGATGGCACAGGTTTCAGCCTGTGCGATGCTTCCGGGCTAGAAATCAAAACCGCACAGGCTGAAGCCTGTGCCACCGAAGTCTGTGCCACTTAAGCCTGCGCCGCTAAAATCCGCACACTAAATTCTGCGACACTTGCCGGAGCGATTATGTCCATTTGGGAAACATGGCTGAAGGGAATTGCCGCGGCGGGGATCGCGGGCGGCGCCAACGGCGTCATCACGGGATTTGCGGCCGTGGGAATCGACCCGCAACATTTCAATCTGCAGGCTGGGCTGCATTCCACGCTGGCCATTGCCGCGGTGAGCGCGATGATGTCGGCGATCATTGGCGTCGCGGCGTACTTGAAGCAGTCGCCGCTGCCGGGGGACACCTTGCCCGGCGGGCGGAGAAAAGAATGGAATCCACAGATGGACACAGATGAACGCAGATAAAAGCTGAGATAAGAAATAGGGAGCGGGTGACAGGAAGCAGGGAGCGGAATTGTCATCGTTGATCTCTTTTGATTTTTCTTTATCAGTGTTCATCTGTGTGCATCCGTGGATAGATTTGCGGTACCGCCTTTCACACACGAATTACGAATTACAAATCACGAATCACGAGAGGTCGCCATGCCAGTCGTCGGAACAACCGCTTACAACACTGCCGGGCAGATCACGGCGCTGGTGCGTTCGCTGCTGAATGACGCGGCGGGGAATTTGTTCACCGATGCGGTGCTGCTGCCGTACGTCAATTCGGGGTATCGCAAGGCGCAGCGCGCGCTGGCCAATATTCAGTCGGGATCGTTTCTGACCGACAACGTGCTGCTGGTGGTGACGGCGGTGCCGCAGGTGGACGCCTCGGTGCAGGTGTCGATTACTGACGCGACCGCGCCGCCCAATCAGTTGCCGCCCGACCTGCTGGTGCCGGTGAAATTGTGGGAGCGCGCCAACGGCAGCTCCGACGATTTCATGGAGATGACGGACCTGACCGATCACGATGGATTGCCGTCGGAGCCGCAGGGGCAAACGCTGCGTTATTGGGAATGGTGCGCCGACGGATTATATTTCCTGGGCGCGACGCAGGACACGCAGATCCGCCTGCGCTATCAGAAATCGTATCCCGATCTTACCGACGCGACCAGCCCCGTGCTGATCCGCCATTCGCAGGAGGCGCTCGCCTACGCGGCCGCGGCCATGGCGGGAGCGGCGCGCGGCGCTCCGCAGGCCGAGCGCTGGGACGCGGCCGCCGCCGACGCGCTTGAGGATTTGATTTTGCGCGCGACGCAGCGCGAGCAGCAGACCGGGCGGCGGCGCCGGCCGTTTTCTTCGCGCGCAGGATTTGCGCCTTTGATTTAGGAAATTATTGCCACGGAGACACAGAGACACGGAGAAAACCTGGAATCCACGGATGAACACAGATAAACACTGATAAAGACAAACCTGAATAGCTCAACAAAATAGCTCAAAACCGTTTGGTTTTTTCTTTTGTTTTTGCTCTTTCTTTCATCAGTGTTTATCCGTGTTCATCCGTGGATTCCATTGTTTTTCTCCGTGACTATCCCACTTACATTGGAGAAGCCATGCCATTTGCCATTAACATCATCGACGTCGACGCGGCCGCGGACAACGTCTACATTTTCGGGACGCTCACCGCTTCGGGAAATTATTCCGCCGGCGGGGACACGCTGGATTTCACGACCGTGGGCGCGCAGGTGCCCGCGAGCCAGGCGCCGCTGCAAGTATGGGTCGGAGGATCGACCGGGGACGCGTACTCGTGGATCAAGGGCAGCGCGCTCAACAACCAGAAAATAAAAATCAACACGGCGTCCAACACGGAACTCGGCGCCGGAGCGTATCCTTCACGCATAACCGGGGATGCGAGCATCCAGTTTGAGGCCGTGTTTAATAAGCTGATTTAGGGCGGTTGACAGTTCACAGTCGAGAGTTGAGAGCCAAGCGAGAACTTTCCTCCGGCTCTGTGCCGCCATCTTCCTTCCGAACTCGTGACTCTCAACTGTCAAATTACAAATCCCACATCCGGGATTGGATATTTGAAATTTCAAATTTCAAATCTTGCATTTCAAATCGCAACCCTCACAAGTCAATTCTCGACACTGAACTATCTCCTCTGAACTCTCGACTCTGAACTCTCGACTCTCAACTTCGGACTCTTCTCATGAGCATTGCAGGCACAATGGATGCGCCGCTGGATTTATTCGGCGGGCTGGTGACCGACATGGCGGCGGCGGACCTGCCGCAGGGCGTTTCGCCCGATTGTCAGGACGTGGCGTTTCTTTCGGGCGGGGTGAAGACGCGGCCGGGACTTGCGCCGGTGTTTTCGCCGATCGTTTCCGCCGGCGGAGGCAATCCCACGGTTAACTACCTGAAAACCTACACGCAGCCGAACCTCGCCAACACGCTGCTGGCGCTGGATTCGACGGGGACGCTGTGGGGAGAGAATTCTCCAGGCGTGTTGTCGCAGGTGGCCACGGGACTTGCGCCGAATGCGGCGGCGAGTTCGGCGTCGCTGTTTGGGCGGGAATACCTGGCGGTGCACGACGGCAACTTCGGCCTGGATATTCCGCGACAGTATGACGGGACGAATTTCGATCGCGTGAGCCAGTGCGGGCCGGGAGCGGGAGTCGCGGCGATCGCGGACATTATCATCGGCATCTCGGCGATTTCGCGGACGTCGAACGTGGTCACGGTGACAACCTCCGCGCCGACCGGAATGCTGGCCACCGATCAAGTCACGATTGCCGGAGTCACCGACACAAGTTTCAACGGGACGTTTGCGATCGCCTCGATCATCGATTCGCTGAATTTTACATATGCGCAGACCAATCCTGATGCGGCCTCCAGCGGCGGCACGGCCGCGCCGGTTGGATCGCTTTCGGCCGGAGTGCACCAGTGCGCCGTGATTTTCGTGACGCGGCAGGGCTATCTGACGCGGCCGTCGCCGCCGGTGTCCTGGACGTCGGCGGGGAATTGCCGCGCGGACGTGACGGGGATTCCGTCGGTGATCACGGTGCCGAATATCGTGGCGCGCATTCTGGCGTTCACGGGCTCGGGCGGCGACAATTTTTTCTACACCACGAGCCTGGACGGCGCGCCGCAAATGCAGGTGACCGATAATTCCAGGTCTTCGTTCGTGGTGGATTTCTCGGACACCGCTCTGCTGGCGGGAATTTCGGCGGACCCGCTGTTTAATCTGGTGGAACTCGGCGAGTGCGCCGGCGTCATCGGTTACGCGGATCGCCTGTTCTGGTGGGGCGAACGGAACAAGCAGAATAATTGGGACAATCTGACGTTTGACGGCGGGTTCGGCTCGGCGAACACCGTGCCTTTGGGATGGACGCCGGACGCGACGTACTTCGCGGGCGGCTCGGCCGACACCACCGGGGAAGCGATTTGGGGCGGCGCGTATTCCATCCTGGGCGACGGCGTGACGCCGACGCGCGGGCTGATCACGCAATCGGCCGTGACCGATTACAACGGCGCGCCACGATTGCTGGCGAGCACGGCGTATTCGGCGCGCATCCGCGTGCGCATGACCGGCGCGCTCACGCAGGGAACCTTGCACGTCCATTTGTACAGCGCGTTGACCACTCTTTCGACCACGGGCGTCGCGGTGCCCGCCGCGCAAATCACCACGGATGCGTGGACCGAATTCGTCGCGCCCATCACGCCGCCCTACGCGTTGACCGATATCCCCAGCGATCTGCTGCTGCGCGTGTATGCCGACGGCACGCCGACCAACGTCGCGGGATTTCTGATCGAGAACATCGAGATTTTTCCGACGGCCACGCCCTACAACACGTCGCTGGTGCGGGCGTCGTATGCGGACGACCCAGAGAGTTATGACGGCGTGACCGGCTACATGGGCGTGTCGGAAAGCGACGGGCAAACGGTGCGCGCGGCGTTTCTGCTGCGCGAGAATCTGTATCTGGTGAAGGACCGCTCGATTTACGTCACCTCGGACGACGGCGTGAACGAGCCGGCGGGATGGACGATCAACGAAGTGTCGGTGACCGTGGGCACGCCATCGGTGCAGGGCGTGGGCACGGGAGAAGACTGGGCCGTGATCGCGGGGCGCGCCGGAATGTACATTTATTCCGGCGGCGAGCCGGTGAAAATTTCGCAGGAGATTCAGCCGCTGTGGGACCAGATCAACTGGGCAGCGGGAAACACGCTGTGGGTGCGCGTGGACACGCGCAACAAACGCATCCTGTGCGGCGTGCCGCTCGGCGCGGCCACTTCGCCCAACCGCATCCTGGTGCTGGACTATCGCAGCCTTTCCGACGCGAACGAAATCGCGGCGCTCGGTTCGGTGCTGTTCTCGACCATGTCCGGAAAACTTTACGCCGTGGGCCGCTCGCGCAAGTGGTGCCCGTGGAACATCACGGCGAATGCCTGCACGCTGGCCGAACGCCCGGACGGCACCGCGCAGGTATTTCTGGGCAATGGAAGCGTGAGCGGGGCGGGGAACGGAAAAATCTATCAGCTCTCGGACACGCAATTTTCCGATGACGGCGCTCCGATCAATTCCTACTACACGACGTATTTTTTCCTGAGCAACGATCTGGAACAGTCCTACCAGGTGCGCTCGCACCGGAAATTATTCGCGTACCTCGCGGTATACGCCGAAGGGGCGGGGAACTTGAACCTGGCGGCGTTCGTCGACAACGAAGCGTATCCGGCGGCGCTGGTGCCGCTGCCGCTGTCTTCTCCCGCGCCGAAGGATTTGGAACTGCCAATTAATTTGCTGGGCGAGCGCGCGGCGTTTCAGGTGGGCACGAATACGCCTGGCGCGTGGTTCCGGCTCGAGCGGTTTGTGGTCTCGCTGCTGCCGGATCCGTGGGCGCCGGTGCGGGGAGGGAATTAGAATTTGGTGGCACAGGCTTCAGCCTGTGCGGTTTTGATTTTCTTACTTCGCAACATCGCACAGGCTGAAGCCTGTGCCACCAAAAGCCATTCCAGCGGCTTTTTAGCCTCTCCGGTGAGATCGAAAACGATTTCAGTGGTTGCGTGGTGAGAAATGCGGGTTAGTAGCAAAGGAATCGGCCAAGGAGAATGCAATCAATGACACAACAAGAAATCACCGCACAGCTCGCGCACATCGGATGGGGTGGATTTCTTACTCTCCTCGCCGCCATCTTCCTTCCCATGGAAATTGCCGTTGCCATCGCCGCCGCCATTGCGGCGGGAAAAGAGAGCACGGAATCCATCTGGGGCGTGTGGGAAGCAAAGCAACCGTGGAGCAGCAGCCTGATTGACTTCGCCTATTTCCTGATCGGCATTGCCACGGCGGTCACGATCGCGGCGTTCCACCACTAAATTGGCTGGCGATTCCGTGCCGGGTACCTGCGGCGGGAATTAAGCAGGACACGCACTCTTGGCTGTCCTGTTTGAATTTACTTTGCCGCTCACGAAAAGCGGACAGGCAAGAGTGCCTGTCCTACACAAAATGCTGAAAATCGGCCAACTCGCGCAGATCAAAAGTGATTCGCCCTACATCTACGAGGCGCTCACGCAGATTGTAAACGGCGTGAACGCCGTGGGCCTCGCGACCGGCGTCGATCCCTCGGGCACGATCGATCCGCCCGCGACGATTGGCAGCCTGAGCGTCCTGGCTGCGGACGGCATCTTCGATCTCGCCATCACGGACAATTCGGCGGTGCGCCGCGGAATTTTCTATTTCGCGGAATCCGACACGACGCCCGCGTTCAGCCAGCCCCACGTGTATTTCCTGGGCAGCTCGCGCAATCTGCGCGTCGTGCTGGGCAACCAGACGCTCTACTGGCGCGCCTATTCGCAATATCTCGGCTCGGACCCTTCTGCGCCGGTCACGTTTGGCACGCCGGCCACGGCCGTCACCGGTGGCGGCACGGCAGCGGCCCGCCCTGCAGGCTTCCACGGAAGCGGCACCGCGTCCGGCAGCGAAGGCGGCTCGGGCTTCGGAGAAGTCACCGAGAGCAGTTCCGGCCCAGTGATTTTGCGGTAGGACAGGCACTCTTGCCTGCCCATCACGACGCAGCGGCGATAGCCGCTGCACCATATTCTTCGTTGGCCCGGCGCTGGCGCGCCGGAACTTTACGGACAGGCAAGAGTGCCTGTCCTACTTCGTGCGCATACGCGAATATACTCCGCCGATCTCGACGCGCTGCGCCACATGCACGCGGCGCAGGGTTTCGGCTATCCCTTGCCGGATCTCGAAAGCCCGATGTTTGTGTCGAAGCTCGTCCTTGAAGAAGACGATGAACGGGCGAGGCGAAGCCGAGCCGAGGAAAAGGAAACGCTGCGGGAAGGGAAGTGGGCGGCAGGGAAGCAGACGCGAGGGAAGTGGCCGGCCGCGATTCCCTGCCGGAACTTTCCGCGCGCGTCGACCCCGACGTGCGGGGTTCCGGCGCGAAATCCTCGCGCATCATGATGGCGATCCTGCAGCGGCTTACCGCGGAAACGTATTTGCTTCATGATCCCGGCGCCGGCACGCCTCGGCAGCGCTGGCAGCATTTCCTGGCCTTCATGACGCCGCGCGGCGCGACGCCGCCGCGCGCGGCCTGGACGACGTGCAGGCGTTTCTCCCGCCGCAAATCGCGCGCGCCTTTGGGCGCCGCCTGGCGCGTCTGGGCTGGACGCGCGACCCGTGGCCCTGCTTTTCCCGGCGAATTCCGTGATGAAGGATTTGCCGACTAGGGACAGCGACGGTGGAAAAAACCATCGCCGATGCTCACACTACGCTATCAACGCTTGACGGATCAGAAATCACCACTCATGATTCTACAGCAATGTCACCACTCACACGCTCCAGACTCAGCATAGGAAGATCACAGAGCGCAGAATCACGTATTGAATTGCTTGATTCACTTTTCGCGTTCATCTGTCACTCTGTGTCTCTAGTCGCCAGTCATTCACGAATCACTCTTCACCGGAGGTGTCCCATGGGACGCGGCGCACAAGCACAAACGCAAGCGAAGATCGACCAGCAACTCGCGCAGCAAAATGCGATGAACCAGCAACTCTACTCGGCAGCCAGGCGCTCGGCTCGCAGGCCGCGGCGGGCTATCAGAATCTGCTCGCCAATCCCGGCTACACGAGCGCCGAGCAATCGGCCATCACCAATTTCTCGCAGTCGGCGCTGTCGTCCGCGTTCAATGCGCTCGCGCAAAACGCCTCCAATCGCGCCGCGCGCACGCGCAACTCGGCCGGCTACGGCGAACTGATCGACTCGCTGGCGCGCACGCAAGGACAGCAGCAGGCCAACCTCGCGCAGCAAAACCAAATCGCGTTTGCCAATGCCGCGCGCTCGGACACGCTTTCGGCCTCTCCGGCCTCTCCGGCCTGTACGGCACGGACACATCGCTGCTCGGCAAGGCGCTCGGCGTCCCGGCGTCGCTGCTGAACGCGCAAGTCCAAAACGCAAAGTCGAACAATTTCCAGCTCGGCTTCGGTCCCGGCGGCTTGTCATTCGGCTTCAACGGATAAGAGGACGCAAGAGTGCCTGTCCTACGGTTCACGTTCGGAAGAAATGCGGTTTAATCGATTCTAAATTCCACCTTCCCCAACACCATGAATCCCTATTGGATCATTGTTGGCTTCCCCACCGCCGTCCAGTTTTTCTTCTTCCTCCGCTGGCTGCATCGCCGCACGCGCGACGATGAAATTCGCCGCGCCTTTATGCGCGACATGGCCATCAACCATCTTCCGCATCTCTATCACGCACTGCGGCAAATCGCCGTCCACCTGGGCCTGGAACTCAAGGAGCCGCCTCCCGTGCAGTTCCTGGAACTCAACGGCCAGGACCGCAGAAGGTGAGCGCAGGCGGAAGAAAAGCTCTGGAATCCACGGATGAACACAGATAAACACGGATGAATAAGAAAGACCGAAGGAACGAAAAGAAGCAGTTCAAAATTATTTCGTATTCCTGGTTTTATCGTGTTCATCTCTGTCCATCTGTGGCTAATTCCCCCGCTCTCGCTTTTCACCAGTCACAAATCACGATTCACGAATCACGACGCTCATGCCCGACACCGTCCATCCCGAAATCATCGAACTCGCGCGGCGCATCGCCGCGGCGCACGGCCTCGAACCCGCCCTGGTCTGCGCCGTGATCGAGCAGGAATCCGCCTGGAACACCTGGGCGGTGCGCTACGAGCCGGGATTTCTTTCGCGCTACGTCGCGCCGCTGTACACGGCGGGAAAATTGAGCGCCACCGAAGCCTACACGCGCTCGATGTCGTGGGGCTTGATGCAGGTGATGGGCCAGGTGGCGCGCGAGTTCGGCTTCGGAGAGGCGTCGCTGCCGGAACTATGCGATCCGGCAATCGGGATCGACATCGGATGCAAGATTCTCGCCAAGCGCCTGGCTCGATCCAAGGGCGACGTCCCCGCAGCGCTGCAAGCTTGGAATGGCGGCGCCGATCCGAATTATGCAGCCGAAGTTTTGGCCCGCACGCGAAACTATTCCTCAAAACCAGTCGTCGAGTGAAAGTCGCTAAGCTCGATTCCCGGCCGCGAATGCCGCGGCAGCGTCGCACGACGTCCCCTCCAGAGCGCCGTTGTGCGATTTGAAATCTCAAATTTCAAATCTGAAATAAAATTCCCGCACAGGCCCTCCCGCAGGCCAGCCGTTATTAACTCCGCACCTCCGCGAAATTCCCAAGCAGCAGGGAACTGCTTCGCGCCTAAATGACTATGATAAATACCACTGTGCACCGTATCCTTCTCGCCGTATCTCTTGTCGCTATTGCCCTTCTTGCGGATGCCTGGCATACCTCGCGCCACGACTCCGCGCAACTCGCCACCACGCTCGCGTCGCAAAAGGTCGCCCTTCAGCAAGCCGCCGACCGCGAAAAACAGCGCGATACGCAACTCTCCGCCGCCCTGGCCACGATTGCCACGCAAAAGCGCGCCATCCAAACCCCGCAACAAGCCGCTGCGGCAATCCCCTCCGTCCTGCCGCCTCTCCCGCTGCCCATTTCCATTCATCTTCCCGATCTTTCTCCCTCCGCCAAACCAGCCGATGATCTGCCGGCAACCATTTCCATTCCGCAGCCCGACCTCAAGCCGCTCTATGACGACCTGCAGGATTGCCGCGCCACCACCTTGCAAAACGCCGCCGCGCAAAAAGATCTGGCCGACGAAAAGCTCCGAACCGCCGCGCTCACTCATGAACGCGACGCCGCCGTAGCCGCCGCCCACGGCGGAACTTTCTGGGTACGTGTGAAGCGCGAAGCCAAATGGTTCGCCATCGGCATCGCCGTCGGAGCCGCCGCAACCGTAGCCGCACGCCGGTAATCATCCTTTCTAGTAAACTTGTGAACGGCGCCATCAGAGCAATAATCGTCCCTAAGCTTTTCTGCAGCTTGCAATTTCAGTCGTTCGGATAGTTGGCCGAGTGGCCCCGGAATTAAAGTGGAATAGGCTCGAAAACGAGTCTGAGGGTCGAGCCTTGACACGAAATAAGCCCGGCGGTGAAGCATGATCAGCGTATGCCGCGCTCTGAGGCTTGAGGTAATGATGCAAAATCAGTTGTCCGCATCATCGTTTGAGCGCGCGACTTCGGAAAAGCCGCTCGTGGATTTGCCATTCAGGCTGAGATTTTCTTTGCTGCGGCTGCGGCCGCGCCAGTTGAAATAATGGGTTATGGATTTGGCGAGGAATCTCCATGGCCAGTGCAGGATTCCAGATAAAAACCGTCTTCTTCGAGACGATGAAGCGGTTTCGACATCGCTTGGAAGCTATGGGCAGCGGGCGGGATGCGGAATGCTGGCCGTGCCGAGGGCTTTGGGAAAGTCGCCCTTGAATGCAACGCCGTTGTCGGTTTGCCAGACCAAATCGCGGATCGAGTCGCCGTTGCGATCCAGGTGTTGCTGGATGTGAGAAAACGAAAACGGCGCGCCGGCTGCAGCGCTGCGTTTTTGGGCAAAGGACCAGAGATCAGGCCGCTGCAACATGCGAGTGGTGTACTGGACGATGGGTAAATGGAGGCGCTGGGCCTGCTCCCAGTCGTGGGGAATATCGTCGAGGTCCTTGGTATAGCGCTGATCTGCTGGAACACGGCCAGCGGGCCGATGTGGGCCAAGTCTTGTTTGCGTTGATCTTTGGGCGTCTTTTGGCATCAGTCCGTGTTCGCGCCAGATGCGTTCAGTGCTCTGGCTGGTGGGCAGTTCATGCGCGGACAGGCGGTGGAGCGCCGCAGGGTCGGAGAATTTCGCATATTCGAGCTGGAGATGTGCTGGCCGCCGTCGTCTCCCGGCACTGTGGCGACCCGGCGACACACGACTAACCCGGGGCCGCGCGCTGGTTCCGGCGAAGCATTTGCGCCGGTGCTTGAGCCGCTTTCCCGGTTCACACCCGAGCACAGTGAGCAGGCCTCGCGCCCCGCCCGCAAAGCAAATCGATGCCTTCTGCGCTTTATGACTCGGAGCACACCTCAACCTCTACCAACAGAAAGGCTGGACGTGCCTCTCAATAACTTCCCATTGACAAATAATAACCGATAAGCTATATTATGTTCATGTTTTTCTCTGCTAAACTGGATATATTGTTGGAAAAGCGATTGGTCTGGGCCTACGATGCGGCGGCCATTTACGAAGGTTGTTGGGGTGGCTGTAATGTTCAGGGCGTGTCCCTCCTCTATTGTTTCTTCTACTTGTTTTTTTGTGGCTGGGTCGGCCATGCAAGTGCGGAACGTTTCCATGTTTAGTCCGAGTTGAGTGGCTAGGTCGTTCATTTTATCCCACACATTTGAGGGGCTGATTACGTCTTGAGCGTCAAAGATGGCGTTGTGGATTTTCCAGAATGCGTCGGGATGCTGTTGGTAGGTACACTGGCCGGCGATGGCGGCGGTCATGGCCCAGGGGTGCAAGCTGGTTAAAGGGAAATTCTTATAGACTAGGCGGATGTCGGGGTTGGCGGCGATTAGGTCACGCAGGATTAGGTCGAGTTGGCGGCACGATGGGCACTCGAAATCGGCGAATTCGATTAGGGTGATCTTTGCGTTTTCGGGGCCGATGGAGGGTGAATTGCCAGGGTGCAGCTTTGCACGGGTCTCCGCAAGGGGGTCGATGGACATATCGGTAAGTTCGCCGCGGAGAAGGAATTTTACATTTTTATCGACGTAGACGATCGCAGTGTCCGACTGTCCACCGGTCCCGACGGTTACAGGGACCTCTAAGAGGTCGGGAATCGGCGAGGGTTTTGGCGTCCCGACCTTGACATCGAAGGATGGTCCCCAGGCGTAGACGTTTCGCAAATAGCGTTCGATGCGGGCCTCGATCGAATCTGGGGCGGGAGCCGAGGAAGCGGATGGCTTGGCGGGATTTGTGGCCTCTTTTCCCTGGCTGGTTTGCGCATCGGCATGATGGGCAAACATCGCAAGGAACAGGACAATGGCGAAAGTTCGTTTTAGTGGCACGCCGGAACTCCTCTCAAGGTGCAAATTTTTGTACGATTGGAAATGGGCGACCTAAGCCAAACGCCCGGGACGTTATTTTTAATCCTGGCGGAGCCTGGCGTCTCTTGTATTCGTTGCGATCCACTTTGCGAGCTATGGAGCGGACCAGTTCGAGATCATAACCATGCAGGTCCGCAATCTCGGCTGGGGCTCTTCACGTCTTCGATATAGGCCTTCAGGATGTGGTCCAAAATATCATAGGGAGGCAGGGAATCCAGATCGGTTTGATTCGGGCGCAGCTCCGCGGAAGGCGGCTTCGTGATCGACGCGGCAGGGATCAATTCCCTTTCGCGATTGATCAATTCCGCCACGGCATACACCATGGTTTTGGGGACGTCCGAGAGCAAGGCCAAGCCTCCAGCCATATCTCCATACAGAGTGCAATAGCCTACGGCCATTTCTGATTTGTTGCCAGTGCTGAGGACCATCGATCCAAATTTATTGGAAAGCGCCATCAGGAAATTCCCACGCACCCTGGCCTGAAGATTTTCTTCCGTTACGTCCTCGGGCCGGCCGCGAAAGGCCTCGGCCAATGCCGATTTGTACGCCGCGAAGACAATCGTGATCGGCAAGCGTCAGAAATTCAATTCCCAGATTTTCAGCCAACTGCTTTGCATCCGTCCGGCTGCCTTCCGAGGAATATGGGCCGGGCATGGAAACACCCAGCACATTCTCGGGGCCCAGCGCGGCGACGGCAATGGCGGCGACCACGGAAGAATCGATGCCCCCGCTCAAGCCAATGACGACTTTCTGAAAGCCTGATTTGCGCACGTAATCGCGCGTGCCGCAAATGAGGGCTTGGAAGGCGACCTCGAGTTCGTCCGCCGGCTCTGCGTGCAACTCGCCTGTGTTCGTTTCGGTATCGAAAATCACCAGGTCTTCGACGAAAGAGCTGGCCTGGGCGGCAATGCGGCCGTCGGGAAGGACAACGACGCTGTCGCCGTCAAAAACCAGGCTGTCGTTGCCGCCCACTTGATTGACATAGATCACCGGCCGGGCATATTTGTCGGCCAGAGCGCGCAACATGTCGAGACGCAGAGAGCGCTTATCGATCGTGTAGGGAGACGCCGAAATGTTGATGAGCAGGTCCGCGCCTTTGGATACCAGCTCCGCGACGGGGTCGCGCTCATAGAGCGGCTTGGCCCAGAACATTTTATCGTTCCAGATATCCTCGCAGATGGTGATCCCCAGTTTATGTCCTTCAAATAAGAAAATGTCTTGAGACGCAGCGGGCTGAAAATATCGGGATTCGTCAAAGACGTCGTAGGTGGGCAGCAGCATCTTGTGCTGAACAAATTGGACGGCGCCATTGGCAAGCAGGGCCGCGGCGTTTGCCGCCCCTTTGCCGGTTGATCCGGTGGCGCGGGCGGCATAGCCGACAATCGCGGGGATGGGCAAACGCTCTGCGAGGCAGACTAGTTCCCTTTCATTTCTTTCCATGAACTGAGGCCGCTCGATCAAGTCGAGCGGCAAATATCCGCACAGGCAGAGCTCGGAAAACACGGCCAGGTCGGCGCCGCGCTGCTCGGCGCGCTGCGCAAATTCCAAAATCTTGGCGGAATTTCCGGCGAAGTCGCCGACGGTGGGATTTAGTTGCGCGAGCGCGATCTTCATAGGCGAGCTATAGAATACGGGTCATGGATGCGTATTGCAATGAGGTCTCGCCTATGCGGGAGTCGGTCAGTTTGCCTGTCCTGCGTGATAAAGAAAATGGGCCTCTGCGAGAAATCGCGAAGGCCCATTTAGAAGCACTTGCCGATGTGCGCGGGAGAGCCGCGTTCTTATACGCTGAACGAACTGCCGCAGCCGCAAGTGCTCTTGACGTTCGGATTGTTGAACTTGAAGCCCGCGCCTTCGAGCGTCTCGATGTAGTCGATGGAAACGCCCTCGAGATACATTTCGCTCATCTGGTCGACCAGGACCTTGAGACCATCGAACTCGTAGACATTGTCCGTGGGATTTTCCTGATTCTCAAAAGCCATGTGATAGCTGAATCCGGAGCACCCTCCACCTACAACAGCCACGCGGAACGCGATGGGCGAGGGATTCTGCTGGCTCATAATTTCCTTAACTTTCGTGGTCGCCACTGGAGTAACTGTAATCATTTCAGTATTTTCGCTCCCTGCCGGTTCCGGCGAGATTTCTAACGAACTTATTGTACCACAAGACACAAGCCGTGGAATTGTCTCCAGCCGGCATGTTCCATCTCACAAATAATTTGATGCGCCGGCCCCAGGAAAGGTTCTCGCCATTCGGCGCTGTGACCAATGAGAGCAAATTGTGAGAGATATTTCCGCAAAGCGCCAGTTTTCACCTAAAATGTTTACGATTATGACCCACAAAATTACGCTGCTTCCGGGCGATGGAATCGGGCCTGAAGTCGCTGAGGCGGCCCGACAGATTATTGAGGCCGCGGGGGTGCTCGGTGGAGTGGGAGGTTTTCGCCGCGCCTCTGGAAGACGGCAAGCGCGTGGGGGAATTTCCGCGCGAACAAGCCGTGGACTCGGTACGCCGCACACACGTTGCGCTGAAGGGGCCCATGGCCACGGCCGTCGCCGATGGCGCGCCGAGCATTAACGTCGCGCTGCGCAAGGAACTGGATTTGTATGCCAATCTGCGGCCCGTGCGCAATGTCGCCGGGGTTGCCTCGCGGTGGACCGGCGTGGACCTGGTGATCGTGCGGGAAAATACGGAAGATCTTTATGCCGGGCTGGAGCATACGGTTGTTCCCGGCGTCGTCGAAAGCCTGAAGATCATTACCGAGCGCGCGTCGACGCGCATCGCGCGATTTGCATTCGCGTACGCGCGCAAAAACGGGCGAAAGAAAATTCACGCTATTCACAAAGCCAACATCATGAAGCTGTCCGACGGCCTGTTTCTGAACTCGATTCGAGACGTCGCCAAGGAATATCCGGACATCGAATACCTGGAAATGATCGTGGACAACACGTGCATGCAACTGGTGATGAATCCCGCTCAGTTCGACATGCTGCTGTTGCCGAATCTGTATGGCGATGTGGTCAGCGACCTCGCGGCGGGCCTGGTGGGAGGATTGGGCGTGGTTCCCAGCGGAAACATCGGCGATGAAGCGGCGCTGTTTGAGGCCGTGCATGGCACGGCGCCCGATATCGTCGGCAAAGGCGTTGCGAATCCCGACCGCGCTGGTGATGTCCTCGGCGATGATGCTGAATTATCTGGGCGAGAACCGAAGCGTCCCGCCGCGTTTCCGGCGCGCTCGACAAAGTGTATCGCGAGGGAAAGCACACGACGCGGGATGTGGGAGGCACGGCTTCCACTCAAGAGTTCACGAAGGCAGTGATTGGGGCGCTTGGGTAAGCTGAGGATCGTTGATTTCCCTGGTGCAACCGGAACCTTCGATTGCCCCTCTTGGCTTGCCAAACCCTAGTTCACAGTGGTGTAAGGTTCCGTCAGCGTAAAGGGCGCGATCTCGATATCAAACTGTTCGTTACCCCGATTGACCATTTGGTAGGTGCCGTGCATTGATCCAAATGGAGTGGTGAGGGGACACCCTGAGGTGTACTCAAAGCTCTGGCCTGGCGCCAAGACGGGCTGATTGCCCACGACGCCGGGACCGTGGACCTCTTCCACTTTCCCCATCCCGTCGGTGATAATCCAATGGCGGCTGATAAGCTTTACGGTGTCACGGCCTTCGTTCGTAATGCTGACGGTGTAGAGAAAAAACCATTGACTCTGTTGCGGGCTGGAGCGGCTAGGGTCATATTGCGCGTGGACGCGTACCCGGATATTTCTTGTAGTGGCTTCGGACATGGACATTTATTTGACCGCCTTATGATAGCGCACCCCTGGCGTTTGTCTCATAGATACTATCAGAGGCAGCGCGCACTTGGCTCCAGGGCCTAAAGCACGTTTTTTTGGCGCTCCGATGGCGCGGCTAAACAGGCTGCGGAAAACTCAAAATATTTTCATTCCAAGGCATGTTTTTTGCCGGGGAATCTTTCGTTGTTTTGACTTCAAAAGCCAGAGAGATTCCTCGCGGAGTTTATCCCGGTCCCTGCCGGGACTCGGAATGTCACAAAAAAAGACCTTTTCCGCAATCCATGAAGCCGCGACCTGCAAAGATCGTTTACGAGATAGCGCGCGCAATCCACCGGCAGCCAACCACGATTCGCGATCTTCCACACGCAATCACTAGATTGACAAGTAGTGGCATGTCATGAAGAATAGGCCATCGCAACCTGATTCGTGGAGGCTCGACTTGGCTTATACGGCTCCCAGCATCGAGGAGTATCAGGCAGGAACCGTCGTCAAGCACGCACCGATCTCCACCGGCACGACAACGCAGCGCAAACGCAAGCCGCACATTCTTGCGGTGATCAATGAGTCTTGCACGGGATGCTCGGGTTCGCCGGCCTGCGTCGAGTATTGCCCGGTTGCGGATTGCATGTACTGGGCGCCGGACGAAGATCATCCGCCGTTCGGGCGCATTATTGTCGATCCGCTGCTTTGCATCGGGTGCAAACTGTGCACCAGCAAAGGGCCGGACGGAGCGTTTCTCGAAGGGTGCCCGTGGGATGCGATCGATATGGTGCCGCTGGCGGAGTTTGAGGGCGAACGAGGGCCGCTGCCGTTCTGATAGAACGGTGACTAGTGACTGGTGGAAAACCAAAATCGGCGCCTGCTTATTGCCTTCCTTTATTTTCGCAATTCTGATTTTTCCTATCTAATGCTGGAGTCATACGAGGGTGCTCGTTCGCGGGGTTTTCCACCAGTCACCAGTCACTAGTCACCAGTCACCGCTTTCCATTGCGACTGGAAATCTCCCTCGCCGTCAACGTGGCCTGTTGCTGGATCTGCGCGGGCATTGCGTCCACGCCGCGCGCGTAGCGATTGATGGCGGGCAAATCGTCCTTCTGCCGATCAGGTACAGGGCGCGCAGGGATTCCCAAACCATTTCCGGGCTTGGATCGACGAGCAGCATGGGTTTGCCGCTCTCCACGGCAGAATTGTCGGGTGAGGTCCACTCGAGGATCGTGCCGGGCACTTGCGAGCGCACTTCGGTTTTTTCTCCGGCGACGGCGATGTGGGCGACCAGCGTGCCGGGATTGATGACGTCGCCGGGCTTGAGGCGGATGGCCAGCGTGCCGGAACTTGGCGCGGGCATGGCGTAGGGCGCAAGCATTCCGGCAATCACATCGTGGCCCGCAGGATCGGCAAAGCGCACCAGCGACAACGCCGCGTTTCGCTCCACCATGGGATTCGCGTCGCCGAGCAGTTTCAGCAAGGCGGCATGAAAATCGGCGGAGGTGTTGTCCTGCCCCATCACCCAGGCGGAGGTCACGCGCAATTCATCGCTTCCCTGCCGGGAAAATTTAATGACTTCCGGATACCAGGGCTTTGCCGATTGGCGGACTTCCGGATTCGGGCTCATCATGCGGTCCGCGATCTGCGAAAGGGCGTGCTGCGCGCGGCGGGGATGAATGGAATCGGCGAAGTAGGCGCCCAGGTCGGCGTCGGAAAGCGGCCGCGTGAACGTGGTCATGTACCACAGCAGGAACGGCATCAGGACAAACGCGAAGGTAAGGACCAGGATGGCGACGAGCCATTTCTTGGCCATGGGCGTTTTGGGACGCGCGGGAACAGCATCGGCGGCGTGAGGCACGCTATTCATCGCGCTTCACCGCCGCGCGCGCTGGGATGGCGCAATTCATGGATGGGGCGCCGCATACACTTGGTACAGAACGACGTAGATAAGGACTCCGGTGACCGAGACGTAGGCCCACAGGGGAGCGTCCACCGCGCGATGCTTTTATGCGCCGGAAAATTTCCGCGAAACGCGCGAACCAGAGAGATGATGACCAGCGGCACGATGACTGCCGCAAGGATCGTGTGCGTCGTCAGCATCGTCAGATAGGCGTAACGCGGCGCGCCCGTCCCGGGAAAATGCACGGTACCTGCGCCCGAAACATACAGATCGTAATGGTAAATGAGATAGGAAATCAGGAACGCCGTCGAAGTGGCCGTGGCCGCGAGCATGCACGTTTTGTGCGCCAGCACGCGCTTGCTGCGGATCATGACATATCCCACGGTGACCAGGACGCCGCTCGAGCCATTCAGGATGGCATTCAAGGCGGGATGGGAAATCAATGGACCACTTCCTTGCTTCAGGGGTTAAAATTCCTGAAGAAAAACGCGATCGGCGGTGGGGCTAAAGCGTCTGTTGTACAGCAGCAATTCCGGCGCTTCAGCGGCTTAAAGCCGCACTGATTTTGCGGCATTAATGTCGTGGCTAAAGCCACGACCCACAAAGATTCCAGCACTTGCCAGGGCAGATCTTTCACCACAATTCGCAACGATTCCGCAGGCGCTGCAAGCTTCGCAATCGTATTTACTTGGCCGCAGCCGGCGTGGTTCCAGCGTCATCCGCTTTTTTACCAAACCAGCCCTGTCCCTTTACCAAAACCAAAAGCAGCAATGCGGAAATCATCGCCATCATCAGGCATACGGCCAGAAGCAGAATGCCGTCCATGGTGCCAAAGAGGCCCCTGGAAAACCCTCCGATGATACCCAGGATCGAAAGCACGACCATCACCGCGCATATCACCAGCAATTCGATCGGGTTTTCTTTTCCGTTCATAGCCTCTCGCGGCCGTCCCGTCGGCGATGCAGATTACCGGGTGAATTTGTCGTAGATGAGCAGGCCCAACAACACCGGCAGGTGAAGCACGGTCGCGTGCATGAGCCACTTGGCGCGAATATTGGTCTTGGACGCAGCGGCCCACAAACAAACTTCCACCAGCATGATCCCCAAAACCAGCGCGCCGAAAAAGTAATGCGCTCCCGCAAGCCCGGTAAGCGCCGGCAAAAGGCTGACGGGCACCAGGAGCGCGGCCGTCAAAAGAATTTCTCGAAATGTGCGCTTCCCCTCGCGGTCCACCGTCGGAAGCATTTTGATTCCCGCGCGCGCGTAATCCTCGCGGTACACCCAGGAAATGGCGTCAAAATGGGGAATCTGCCACAGGAACAGCATGGCGAAGAGAATCCAGGCGTCCAGGCCGATCGTGCCCCGCGCTGCCGCCCATCCAATCAGCGGAGGCACGGCGCCGGGGAAAGCGCCGACCATGGTCGCCAGCGTGGTCTTGCGCTTGAGCGGAGTGTAGGCGCAAAGATAAGCGACCGAAGTCGCGATGCCCAAAAATGTGGCCAGCGCGTTGGTCGCCAGGGCCAGATAAAGCGTGCCTGCGACGATCAGGCTCACACCAAACAAAAATGCTTCGCGAGGATTCAATTGGCCCGAGGGCAGAGGCCGGGAAGCCGTGCGGCGCATCAGGGCGTCGGTATCGCGTTCGAAATAATGGTTCAGGGCCGAGGTGCCCGCGGCGATCAACGTGGTGCCGAAGACCGTGTGGGCCATGCGCATCCAGTCGAGCGGGCCGCGTGTGCCCAGCGCATATCCGGCCACGGTGGTCATCACCACCAGAAAAGAGACATCGGGTTTTGTCAGCGCCAAATAAAGCGCGGGGCGGCTGGCCTCCGAGCTAACGGCGCTGGTTGTTGCCATCGAATCTCTCATTGCGCGACTTGCTCCGTGGTCCCAAATGATTCGCCGACGAGCTTTCGAACACCCACCAGGCGATACGTAATTAACGCCGTAACTAAACTCGCCGCCAGCAACAGAGCGCCGGTCACCGTGTGCACGACGGTCAGCGCCACCATGACGGGGATCGGCTGCGGAAATTGCGCCCCATAAATCCTGGACCAGTACGCCCCGCCGCCAGCAGAAGTTGCATCCCGATCAGGAAGTGCAAGAGCCTGGCGCAGTTTCGCAGCGCCGGCACATTTCGAAAGCGTCTCTTCAGGGCGCCTGCCGTCATAAAGATCGAGTATTGTAACAATAACCGCGCCGATCAGATGCGGAATTATTCCAAAAGCTTTGTGGCGAAAGGCCGCTCCTAAAATGAGTTGCAGGAAGACGGCGACCGTGGTCCAAACCACCAGGGAACGGACGTGCGGCGTTTTCGGATCTTCCACCGGCGTCACTTCCCTGTCCCACCAGGCGCTGGTAAATACGGCGATGGCCACGACGGTCGAGAAAAACAGTTGGGCGAGAGTTGCGTGCGCGGCGGAAACCGGCGGGGGCTGGAACATGCGGACGGTCATGCCGCCGAGGATCCCTTGCGCAATGACCCCGCCAAGGGCCGCCAAGCCCAGCCAGCGCATCCAACCGCGTTTTTCAACCCTCCATAGCCAAACGGCGAGTCCGATCGTCAGCAAGCCAATGCAGGTGGCAATTACGCGGTGGGTATATTCATATCGAATGCCGCCGACCATGGGCGGGGTTAGAGAGCCGTAGGCCAGGGCCAATCGGGTATGGATAGTCCGGCGTCGTTCGAAGTAACCAGGGCGCCGGCGATGAGCAGCAGAAACGTGCAACATGCCGTGAAGACTGCGTAGCGATGCATGTTTGGATTGTACACGGTGATATTATACAGGCGGAGATCAAAGTCGAGCCCGCACCCGCCTCCTGTAGGCAACTTCAAAGAGCCGCATCCGGAACAGTGCGAAACCATGCGGAGCGATGATAATTCAGTGGGCTGCCAAGTGGAGCTCCGGAGACTTGATATCCGTGGGCTCCAAGCGGAGCCCACACCCGAGTTCGCCCTGCAGGCCACTGCTCTCGCGAAAGCGCCGTTCTAGTCTCCAGAGCGCCGTGGCTTTGAACGTGAAATTCACGGTCTTGGTCTCTTTCGGGCCGATGGTGATCGTCTGGGGATCGGTCTTGTACAGCTCATGCCACGCGACGATCGTGTAAGTGCCCGGAGGAACGTCTTTCAAGTCAAACTTTCCGTCCTTATCGGTCACCTGGAAATATGGGTTGGACAAAACGGCCATATACGCCTTCATCCACGGGTGGACGTTGCACTTGACCGGGATGGCGATCTCTTCGCGCGCAAACGACTTCTCGATGGGCGCGGCCCCGGGAGGCTGCGACTCATTCCACTCGCGGTTTTCCATGGGAATCGGATGAATGTTGTGCGTGGTCTGATCCTCGTTGACGACTTCGACGTTTTGGCCGACCTGCATGGCCAACACGTGAGGATGATACTGGCACCCCTGCTGCACCATTTTTACCGGGGTGGAGGGCGCCGGGAACGAATATCCTTCCAAGCCGGTCTTCAAATAGACCACCACGTTGGCCAGCGCCCCGCCGTCTCCGGTGACGACTTCTTCGCTGGTCAAAGGCGTGGTACGCGCCTTGGCGCAAGCTCGGTTCGGCCGCGATGCTGATGGTTCTCATTTTCGGAGGGGTGCCTTCCAGTTTCACGATGCCCGTGACTTCGCCGGCCGTAGCCGGGTCAACCGTCTTTCCCGCAGGCGCGCTGGCTGCCGGAGCGGGCGCTTCCGACGTTTCTTCTTTCTTTCCGCCGCAACCGGTAATCGCCAAAGCGAATACGCCGATTGCCAGCGAGTACATCCCTAATCTGGTTTTCTTCACGAAAAAGTTCCTCCTGTCGCAAGAGTGCTCAAACTTTTCAAAAATTCGACGGCTCGGTATTGGATGAGCCTTGCAGCGGCAAACAATACCTCGCTTCTACTTCCCTGCTCCGCCCGATGCCGCCGCCCGAGGGCATACGGCCTATCAGAGCCCGTTGCTCCTCCGGTGTCAACTCGAACATGTAGCGAACCAGCAGGTCCGCCTGGTCGCCCGTATATCCGTGGAAGCTGGCGGGAAGCGGGCCGGAGAATACCCAGTGATCGCCCTCGCGATTGAATAGTCCGGAAGGCATGGCGGTTCCCGGAGCGATCAAGCGCCGGATTGGTGATCCAGCGCTCGGTCCAGGCCGGCTGCAAGCGGTCCTTCGCGAACAGGAAATTGGGAGCGATGGCCGTCTTGTCATGCGCGGGGTCGCCGGTCGCATGGCACTTCAAGCACGGCGCGGCCGTGCTGGTAAACAGCTGCCGGGCCATTTCTTTTTCCGCCGTGGTGATCGGCTGCAGCTTTTGCGGGATGAACGGCTGCGGCTGGCTCGACATCGCCTCAAAGAATAGCACCAGCGTGCGGATTTCATCGTCCGACAGGAAAAATGTCGGCATGCGCACTTGCAGGTAGGACCGCACGCCGTTGCGGTTGACGTCCGTGGTGCTCAACGCCGGATTGGCAAGAAAACCCTTCAGCCATTCCGGATTGACGCGCGCGCCTTCGCTGGTCAGCACGGGAGGAAGATTCTGTTTGTTCTCTCCCTGGTACTGCGGCAGCCCCATCAGCACGGATCTCTGGCCGATATCGATCTGATGGCAGCCGATGCAATTATATTTCGTGACGATCCACCAGCCCTTTTGGATCGCCGCGCGCTGGTCGGCGGGCTTGTACATGTAGTCCGCCGGCAGCGATGGATCGGTGGAGCCGAGCAGGAATGTCGTCAGGGCGTCGATGTCTTCCTTCGTGACATTCGGCTTGGGCATGCGCAGCCGGTCCATCGGATCCGGCTTGTATTTGCCGTGATCGTATACGGCGGGATCGGCGAGCTTGTTCTCGAAGAAGCCCTTCAGGTCGTACCACGACCCGCGGGGCGACTTTTTGCCGTCGGGAAGGATGCCCAGCTTGGCGTCCTCGGTATAGAGAGCGAAATCCAGGCGCTCGATGGGCTTGCTGCCTTCGTTGGTGAGTTCGGTTCCGACGCGGCCTTCATCCTCGAGGCCGGAAATTTCGTGGCAACCGGCGCAGCCGTAATGCTGGATCAGTTCCTTGCCGTGCGCCTTGAGCTTCGGATCGTCCATGAACGGCGCGGGATCGTAGCTGGCGTCGGCGTGCTTCTGCGTCTCGAGATAGCTGGCGATGTCGCGCGCATCTTCGACGGTGAGGCGAAGGCTGGGCATGACCGTGGGCTGCTGCGACGACCAGTTCGTGGCCGTCGTCCGGGCGACGCGAATGATCCAGGTCAAACACAAACGGGAGATTGTGCTTGGCGTAATCTTCCGGGCCCAGATCCCTTTTCTCGAACGGGCTGTAGGGACGCGTGCGCGTGCGCGGATTCAGGATCCAGCGGACCAGGTAATCGTAATTGTCCTTTTCTCCGACGCGGGACAGATTGGCGGCGAAATCTCCGCCGACCATGTTGGCGCCTTCGCCGATCGAATGGCACGCCTCGCAGCCGCGCTGCTCGAACAGCTCTTTTCCGTGCGCCGCGTTTCCCGGCGCCTGCTTCGGAAGCTCGGGGCCGGTGATGGCCGATTGCCAGATGTAGGCGGAGATGGCCTGAATTTCGTCGTCCTGCAAACGGAACTGCGGCATTTTCGTGGTCGGGCGGAATCGTATGCGTGTTCTTCAGCCAGTACGGAATCCATTCCTTGTGAATCTTCATCCGGACTTCTTTCAGGTCCGGGCCGACCTTCTTGATTTCCTGCAGCAGGTTGTGGGAGCGCTGGTCGAGCGTTTCGATTTGCGCGTCCATTCCCGACATGGTGACGGTCAGGTTCGTGGCCTGCGTGTAATAACGATTTGCGGTTTCGTTGTCGGTGGCGGTGTCGCCCTTCTTGTTGAGTTGCGCGATTTGCAGGCGGTCGTCCTGCTTCTGATTCTCGAGTTGCGTGATCGTCTGCCGCGCGGTGACCAGTTGTTCGTCCTGGTTGTCGAAGCCCTGGAAACGGTGGCAGCCGATGCAGCCCTTTTCCCGGTAGAGTTGCTTGGCGCGGTTCAGGACGGGAGCGTGCTCGGTGACCATATCCGAGGCGTGGCACTGCTGGCAGCCCGCATTCATAATTTTCCGGGTAATACAGCGGCCAGAGCCAGTGCTCATAGCGGCCATGCGCCTTCTCGACCGTGTCGAGGGCGCGCCCGTTTCCGCCGTGGCAGGGCGAGCAGCCGAATTTTTCCAGGGGATGATATTTCATCATGTCCGGATCGGGATGGCTGGTGAACGGCGCATCCTTGCTCTTGGCCAGTCCGAGATCGGCTTTCGTCAACGTCATGGTGACCGGAACCAGCAGCGGGTCGGTGCCGAGGTGGCAGGACTGGCAGCGGTCGACCAGTCCCGCGCCGCCGAGGTTATTGAGCGACGCCCCGCTCGGATTCACGTTCACCTGGCGCAGATGAATGTCGAGATTCTCGATGCTCTGTCCCAGCGTGTACAAATCCTTGGAGGCCAGGCCGGGGAGTTGCTCTTTCACGTACTCGTTCAGTTTGTCCTGGGCGTCCTTGGCGGGCTGATCGACTTCTCCGCGCTGCGCGACCAGTTTCGCCTTCGCCGTCATGATCGAGGTGAACAGATCGTTGAGCTGCTCGTAGTTGAATTTCCGGGGCTCGATCTTGTTGCCTTCGACGGGCCACGCGACGTCGTACGTCTGCGCCTTGGCCTCGTTCAATTCCTTGAGCTTGGAATCCTTCGCGCTTTTATCTTTCTCGTCGATTTGCTCCAGCTGATAGGTGAGCGAGCCGACCATGCCGCGGGAATTCTGGAAAGAATCGGTCATGGCGGCGCGCTGGCTATCCAGCAAATCGATCTGCTGGCCGATTTGCCGGTCCTGGGAGCGGGCAGCGTCGGTAGCGGCCTTCACGTCGGCCAGGAGTTTCTGATACTGCGGGGGTGGCGTAGAATTTCTGCTCTTCCGCCTTGCGCTGCGTGTATTGCTTCTCCAGGTAAGACGAATACACGTTGGAGAATTCGCTCTGGTAGCTGCGCCACGGGCGCAGGCCGTAGAATTCATCGTACAGCGACCAGGCAACGGTCAGCAGCAGGAGAAAAACGGAAATCAGGACAAGCCCGGCCATGGGCCTGCTTGTGACTGGATCATCCGGAAGAAGCTCAGGCACCCCAGGTCTCCTTCTTCACTTGATTCCGCATCGATTTCTGCCTCAGAGAACTGTGTTCGAAGAAATTAAAATGGTTTCCGTTCCGGGCGTCTCGCCTTCACTTGCCATCCAACCCCGGAGAGATTCCTCACTTCATTCGGAATGACGGACAAAACTTTTCCGTAAAACTTAAATACTGAACCACGGCGTCACCCATATGTATTTGATGCGAAACACCAGGCGCAGCAGAATTTTGACCGGCAGACTCAGCATCAGGACCAGAAACAATTCCGTCGTGACCATCTGCAGCAGGGTCATGCGCTTGAAAATTTTCCGGCTGAACTCCGTGAGCAACAGCAGGCGGTGCGAAAAATATCCCGCCACCAGGAAATACAGGGCCACCGGGAAAACGCCGAAAATGATGCGCGCCAGAATCGGCGCATAGGCCGCGTTCGCCGCCGGCATCAGGTGCGCGAGCCACGAACCATTGATCACCGAAAATCTGGTCCAGGTTCCGGTTGACGGCAAACTCGACGCGCTGCGCATCCCAGGTCTGCCCCGGCCAGAACCACATCCATCCCGGGCCGCGGATGAATGTGCCGATGACAATCATCAACACCCACAAGCCGATGAAGCCGAACAGGAATGTCCAGATCGCAAATTTGCGCTGCTTGTAGGTGTAATAGCCGTTCCCCAGCGGATTGGCGTCGATATAGGGTATGACCATCAGCCCGACGATGATGAGCGTCGGCATGATCACCCCCGCGATCCACGGATCGAAATAGACCAGCATTTCCTGCAGGCCCAGGAAATACCAGGGGGCCTTCGCGGGATTCATGGTGACGTTGGGATTGGACGGCTCTTCCAGCGGAGCGTTCAGCGTGATCGACCAGACCATCAGCAGCACGGTGACCAGAATCGCCGCGACCAGCTCGATCCGCATCAAGTACGGCCAGGTGTGGACTTCGCGTTCCCACTTCGGGATTCCACGGCTCGGTCTTGCGATATTCGGTCTTGGCGAGTTGCGGGTCGGCGGAAAGCTTGTCGATCAGGCGGTCGTTTTCCAGCGCCTGCCGGAATGCATACCAGATGTAGAAAGGAACCAGGAACAGCAGCGCCACGATCGGCACGTTGTCCGGCGCGGAAGCAATTTCCCAGATCTGATGCCAGTTCATATCGGCCTCAAACCCCCAGAGAGATTCCTCACTTCGTTCGGAATGACCAATAAAAATCTGCTATTGCATGCCGCTCGGGCGCAAGACCACGGGCCGGTGGCCCTTTTCTTCCTTGATTTCCGATTCCAGCATGACCGGCGCCGGACCGGAAATTCCGCCGTCCTTACGCACGCGCCAGAAATGCAACGCCATGAAGATGCTGGCGATCAGCGGAATCGCGATGCAATGCCAGATGTAGGCGCGCAGCAGCGCGTTGGCGTCCACGATGGAGCCGCCCAGCAGGGCGAAGCGCACGTCGTTGTAGGGCGTCATGCCCAGCAGCGCGCCGAACGGGCCTTCGGTTCCTAACAACGGCGTGGCGCGAGCCATGTTCGTGCCCACGGTGACCGCCCAGAATCCCAGTTGATCGTCGGGCAGCAGGTATCCGGTGAACGAGAGCAGCAGCGTCAACACCATCAGGAGAACGCCGATGCACCAGTTGAATTCGCGCGGACGCTTGTAGGAGCCGGTCAGGAACACGCGGAACATGTGCAGCCAGACGGCGATGATCATCAAGTGCGCGGCCCAGCGGTGCATGTTGCGCAGCAGCTTGCCGAACGGCACGTCGTTTTCCAGGTACAAAATGTCGCGGAAAGCCTGCACCTTGCTCGGGTGGTAATAGAACATCAGCAGGACGCCGGTGAAGGTCAGGACGATGAACAGGTAAAACGTGATCCCGCCCATGCCCCAGGTGTATTTGTATTTTACGGCGTCGCGATTTACCTTCGCCGGATGCAGGTGGAAGAAAACGTTGGACAGGACCGAGAGCGCGCGATTGCGCGGCGTCTCATCGTGCTTGACGCGGAAAATGGAGCGGAACAGCTGCGTCTTCTCGGGCTCTTTCAAGCCCTCCAGCTCTTCCTTGCCCTTTTCCTTGATGACTTCCTTGAGGTCCGTGACGTCCTGGCGGACACGGTCGAGCAACCCAGTGCTCTTCTTTTCGCCGTTATCTTCGGCCATCCCTAGCTCCCCCGAGAGTGTCCCAAGTCCTGAGGAACAACCCCATAGCAATACTGGATTTTATCGGCGGGCTCCCCAATCCCAGCCCGCGCATTTATTGCGGCGGAGCCCCACGCTTCACCCAAAGCGTTCCGAGTGAAAATAGAGCCCATACCCAAAGCCTGGATTTCCTGTAGCCCGCATCTTTGGACGCGGGGTATTTCCTCACCCATCGCCACAAACCATTCGCCCCTGCCCCCTGGCCTTGCTTAGGGCGATACCAGACGAGCCACAGGCAGAATTACACCGGCAGATACGCGCCCGGATCGTTAAACTGATTCACCCCGGCGCGCGGATCGTCCATGTACAGCCTGCTCGTATCCACGATCAGTTTCCCGGTCGGGTCCATATCGATGTGCGCGCGGTCCATGGGGCGCGGCGCGGGGCCTTCGAAGTTCACGCCTTCGCTGTCATAGCCGCTGCCGTGGCACGGGCACTTGAATTTATTCTCCGACGGCTTCCATTCCGGTGTGCATCCCAGATGCGTGCAGCGGGCAAAAATCACGAAAATCCTGTCGGGCTCGCGAATGATCCAGACGCGATTTGTCATCAAGTAACGCTGATCAATGCCCAATTCGAAATCAGCGGGATATCCGATATTGAAGATGGTGTTGGGTTCGTACAGGGCGCGCGGGAAGAAAAACCGCAAAAACATCAGGAGGTTGATGCCCAGGTAGCCGTAGATCATGCCCCAAATCACGCGCCTGCGCATGGGATCCGGAGGGCCTGCGCTCTCACCTTTGCTTTTTGCCGCTGGCTTTGCTGCCGAGGGCGGCGGCGTTGCTGACGGTGCTCCTATTTTCGGTGCTTGGGGCGCCGGGGTCGTTCCGTCCTTGGGGTCGGCCATAATTCCGGTACGTAACCTCTCGATATAAGTTATGAATCGAGAAAATAAATGGCCCGGGAACACGACCCTTATATTTCCGGAAGGCCCGTTCTGTCAAGGCAATTCCCGTTCTGGTTCAATATTCTTTTAGAGGGCCATTTGTCGCGGCCATGGAGAGTCTTGCGGACGAGGCTTAAATCAACGTTTGGCGGGATCATCCTTCAGGGACTGAAGAACCAGGTCGGCGAGGGCGGAAATAAAAGTGGGGGAATCGCCCACGGCGGGCATCATCTCAAATTGTTCGACGCCGAGTTTGTGGGCTTGCTCGCGCGCTTCGATATTGATTTCGTGAAGCGTTTCGATGTGCTCGGTGACAAAGGCGACGGGAACGACAAGCAGATTTTTTTCTCCGGCGCGGCCCAGACGGTCGATGGTTTCGATCAGGGAAGGCGAAAGCCATTTCCGGCGGCCCACTTTGCTCTGATAGCTGAGGGTGTGCGGATTTTTCCAGGCTCCCTGCTGCAGCACCAGGCGCACGGTTTCTTCCACATGCCTGGCGTAGGGATCTCCGCGCTCGATCAGGCTGAGCGGCAATCCGTGCGCGCTGAAAACGATGTGAGCGCGATCGGGATCGTCGAAGTGCGTGAGCGAAAGCGATATTTTTTCGGCGACCGATTGAATGTACAGCGGATGGCTGAAAAAGTTTTCGACCGTGTGCGTGCGCGGAGCGTTTCCGTTGGCGCGAAACACCCGGTTCCATTCCTTCAGGCTGCTGGAAGTGGTGGCAAAGGAATATTGCGGATACAGCGGCAGCAGAACCAGTTCGGGCGCGTTCCAGGCATTCACTTCCGCGGCGGCTTCCGCCGTGAGCGGATTCCAGTAGCGCATGGCGATGAAACATTTTGCATCGACGTGCGGCGCCAGCGCCTCTTCCAGCGCGCTTGGCCTGCCGCTCGGTCAGCACGCGGATCGGAGAATGCCCGCCGATGGCATCGTAGTGCTCCCGCACGACTCCGGCGCGGTTGCGCGAGATGTAACGCGCCAGCGGACGCCGCGCAAACCACGCTCCGAAAAAATCGATAATGTCCGGGTCGCAGAACAGGTTGTAGAGAAACGGTTCCACGGCCGCGGGGGAATCCGGCCCGCCCAGCTGGAACAATACGACGCCGATTTTTTTCTTTTCACTCACGAGCGTATCTCAATTATTGCGGCAGGGGACGTCATGACTACTTCCCGTCCCTTTTCAAGCGGCGGATATCATCCTGCAAACTCGCCATGCGCCGGGCCACCGAGAACAAGTACCCGCAAAACACCAGCCAGATCGCAATATACGCAGCCACCAGAAAATTCAGATTCTTCATTCCCTCTCTCCCTTAACATGGCTGAACCAGATGTGCTCTTGCCTCGCCACGCGCGGCACAGTTTTCAACTATTTCGCGATGGTTCCATGCGATAGCGCATCGACTTCCGAGCGCAACGCCTCCAGACGGTAACGGATGCGAATCAGCAGCGTCATCACGCCAAGCGTTGCGCCCCAGCACAGCAGCAGCACGTAGCCCATCCGCGGGGCCAGCGATCCGCCGTCGCCAATCACCGGCTGCGGGTGCTGCGTCCGGAACCACCAGATCGAGAAGTACACCAGCGGAATGTCCAGCGCCGCGAAAATTCCAAAAACGGCGGAGACCACCGCGCGGCGCTCGGGCTCATCCACCAGCGTGCGCAGGATCAGGTAACTCACGAACAGCACCCACAACAGGAACGACGAAGTCAGCCGCGCATCCCAGGTCCACCAGATTCCCCACACCGGCTTCGCCCAGATCGGCCCGGTGACCAGCACGATGGTGAAAAACGCCACGCCGACTTCCGCGGAAGCCACGCTCAGCCAATCCCATTTCAAGGCGCGCGTGCGCAGGTAAGCCACGCTGCCGATAAATACCATGATGAACGAGATGAACCCGGACCACGCGCTGGACACATGAAAATAAAAAATCCGCTGGATCATTCCCATGGTGGCCTCGGTCGGAGCCCAGATCAGCGCGGCGTAGCTGGCCGCCGCCAGCAGGAGAAACACAACCAGGACCGACGGCAAGGAGATTGCCGGGCCGGACGGAATTCGCGATTGCGTTTCGGTTTCCATCTCACTCCTCCAATAAATATTCGCCGACCATCCATGCCGCCGTCAAAAATACCACGTCAAAGGACGCCCAGAAATGTCATCCATACCAGGGACAGCTCCGAAGGGTCGCGCAGGACTCCGATCGTGGCCTCGGTGCTGGCGATCAGGACCGGCGCCAGCACCGGAAGCAACAGGAGCGGCAGGAGCAATTCCCGCAAGCGCGCCTGCGAGGCCACGGCGGAAAATACGGTGCCCGTGGTCGCCAGGCCAATGGTGCCGAGCGACAGAACCAGCAGCAACTGCGGCAGAACGGGAAGAATCGGCGTGTTATACAACACCGCGAACACGGGCAGCAAAAGCACCTCGACCAGGAGCAGGAAAAGGAAATTCGCCGCCATCTTTCCGGCCAGGATGCTGAATGGATCGATGGGAGCAAGGCGCAGCGCGGCCAGCGTATCGTTTGTCTGCTCGCGCAAAAACGACGGCTGCAGCATCAGCGACCCGGCGAATAGAAACGCGAGCCAGAGAAGCCCGGGACCAAAGCGCCGCGATTCCGAAGACGTCGGATTGAACGTAAAACTGAACAGGACGATGACAATCAGAACGAAGACGAGCGTGGTCCCGAGCAATTCCCGCGAGCGGAACTCGGTCCGGAGTTCCTTGGCGAGAATGATGCCGGCGGCGCGAGTCGTGTTCATGATTCGTCTTCCTGATCGGTGTCGCGCACGGCGGCCATCACCAGTACCTGGTTTGGGTCGCCGCCCGAGCCGGAGTCGTGCGTGATCTTGCCGCCTTCCAGGCGAATCGCGCGCGTCACCGAGGCTTGCGTTTCGTTGCGCCCGTGCGTGCTCATCAGAATCGTGCAGCCGGAGGCGTGCAGGTGTCGCAGCGTCGCGCCGAGCCATTGCTGCCCTTCCGGATCCAGGCCCGCGGCGGGCTCATCGAGCAGCAGCAATCCGGGAGAAGCCAGCAGCGCGCGGGCAATGCCCATGCGCTGGCGCATCCCGCGGGAAAAAGTTCTCACCATGTCGGCAGCGCGGCTCGCAAGGCCCACCGGTGCCAGCGCCTGGCGCGCGCGTTCCTCCGGATCGGGAAGCGAAAATAATTTGGCGAAGAAAACGAGGTTTTCCTCGGCCGTCAGTTCGTCGTACACCAGCGTGTGATGGCCCACCATTCCGATGCGCTTCTTGACCTCGTCGCCGGAAAGGACGGAATCCCGCTCGTAGTAGGCGATCTTGCCGCGCGAGGGCCGGGAAAGCTGGGCCGCGATTTTGAGCAACGTTGTTTTTCCGGAACCGTTGTGCCCCACCAGGGCGACGCATTCGCCGCGGCAAAATTTCCAGCGAGACGCCGCGCAGCGCCATGCGCATTCCATAGCGCTTTTCGACATTGCTGAACTGGATTTTCAATCCGCTATTGGGGCCGCCGCTCGGGCCCGTGTTCGGGGAAGATGCAGGCGCTGTGGACACGCGCGACGGCTCAGCCCTGGACCAGATCGCGCAGCATTTGCTCGGCGCGACCTCGCTCCACGGCATACTCCGCATCGGAAATCGTGCCGGCCTGGCGGCGCAATTCGATTCGCAGCAATGTGTCCTTGAGCGAATCGAGATTCGCGTTCACTTCCTGTGTCACTTGCTCCACGGCAGGCGGCGGTGGCGGAGCAGTCGCCGGCTTGCTGGCTTGTTGCTGCGCCGCGCGCTGCGCCTTGCGGCCCTTGGGAGCCGCGTTGTGCGCCGGAAGCAGGCGCCTCCACGGGAACCGGCTTGCGCCACAGCAGGGCCACGCCCACGGCAAAGATCGCCGCGAGCCCGCCCAGCAAAATCCATTTTTCGTCGCCTATCCGCGCGGGCGCGGTCTCGATGGTCGGGCCGGAATCGTGCCCATTGGCCTCGTCCTGTGGCGCGCCTGCCCCGGCATCCGCGGAAGCGGACGCATCCGCCGGAGGCGGCGCGGTTCCGGACACGGAAACATCAAACCCGGTTCCCGCCTTGAACGAATCTTTCGAGAAAACATTAAAACCCTGCTCGGTGCCCGCCGGAGTGAATCCGGGGCTGGAAATCTGCATGGTCGGCGGAACCACGAGCAGCACGCGCGCCGCGTCGTAGGTGGACGACTCTTTAACGGACGCGGCGTTGCCCGTGTACGGAACAATGTAGGAAATGCGCACGCCGTTCTGCCCCGGCTGAAACGCGTAAGCAATCGCGTACCGCCCTTTTCCCTTGTCGATCGTGCCCTGACGCACGGGCATGCCGGAGGGGCCAAACGTGGAAACCTGATCGAGCTCGGCGCCGGGAGGGATCGTGAACTCGAAATTGCCGTCCTGCTTGTAATAGGCGGCCGGAGGATTCGTGTTGTTCTGGATGGAATACTCTTCGCCGACCATCAGCTTGTCGCCATTGGGCTGGAACACCAGCAGACGCATGGGAACCTGAATGGCTTTGGCATTGGTGGTCGGTTCATAGACCGTGACGTCGACCGTGGATGTTCCGGGAGTCAGCGGCTGGTGAAAAAACACGCCGCGGTAGACGGCGCGAATCAGCATGGGGCCGGTGCCGATGGCGGGATTATCGAAATGATAGCTGCCCTGCGCGTCGGTCTTGGTGTTGGCCACCACTTGCATGCCGCCCATGAGCTGAATCAACAGGACGTCGACGCCGGCGGCAGGCTTATTGCCATTGGTTCCGTTGTGAACGACGCCCGAGACGGTTCCGGCTTGCGCGGCGGAGGCGGCCAGACACAGGCACAGGAGCAGAGAAATTCGGCGCAAACTCATCCAATTCAGCAAAGTCTTCATGAACAAATGTTGTCCTCTAGAAAAATTTCTCTGCTCCGGCCCGCGTGTCAGCGCTAGGAGCGAGGGTTCGTGGCAGTCGCCGGATCCCGGCGCGGGATCGGGGCCTGATTTCCGGTTACGCGTTCGATTTCCAAAAGGACCTCGGCCGCCTCGTTCTCCAGAGAGTCCCGCATCTGCTCGTAATCCTGTTCGGCGTACTTGCCCGCACGATTCTCGAACTTCAGGTCGCGCAAATTATCGTAGATCGAATCGCGGCGTTCGAGCAACTGATCCAGCTGCGAGCGGCGCGGCGCGGAATCGCCCGGGTCCGGCTCAATCCAGAAAACGAAAATCAGCGAAGCCAGCGTGAGAATCAAGCAGGCGGAAAGCATGACGGCGTCGGGCATGACGATTGCCGCGAGGGAAAGGGTCATCGCCATTCCTCGGTCTCGCGATCCGCTTGCTGGCGGGCGCGCTCCAGCTGGGTGTCCCGAAGTGTGGACGACGCAGTCGCCGCGCTGACCGGGGCCGACGATGCCGACGCGAGTCTCGCGATATCGCGCTGCCGCCACAATCGAATCAAGACCACCACGATGGCCAGTCCCAGAACAAAGGCCACGCCGGGGATATACCACGCGATGCTGTTGAAACCCGTGGAAGGAGGCGAGCTCAGGACTTTTTCGCCGTACTCCTGCACGAAATCCTGAATGATCAAATCGTCGGATTCGCCCTTGGCCACATGGGCATCGAGTTCCTTGAGCATGGGCCCCGACGAAGGGCAGTTGATGTGGTTGCACTGCGTGAGAATCTGGCCGCAGCCGCACATGCACATCAGCTTTGTGCCCAAGGCCTTGGCGCGGTCGGTCTTCTGCGCGTCCACATGCAGGGGCACCATGGCCGTAGCTACCCCCATGAAAACAGCGCAAATCACCGCAAGTCGTCGTCGATTCGTCATTTTTCTCTCGGGCTCCAGCCAGAGCCCGGACCCGATTCATCCGGAAGCTGCGAGCGCGCCGAAAACGATGCGCGGGCGGGCTGCGCGTCACCCGGCAAGGGCGACGCGCCCGTTGCTGTCGCCGGGGACATCACCATGACCGCCTGCCGGTTCGGAATGAGCGCGAGAATCGTTCCCAGGACAACGACCACACCGCCCAGCCAAATCCATTTTACCAGCGGATTCAAATACGCGTGAATCACGGGCAGATTGGTGTCCGGATTCGTGCCGGCAAAGACCACGTAGAGGTCTTCCCGGAGCGTCGAGGAAATCGCCACCATGGTGCCCGACTCTTGATTAGACGGATAGAAACGCCGCGTGGGGTAGAGCATCATGACCGAGCGGCCGCCCTTATCGACGTCGATGGTGGCGCGCTCGGAAGAGTAATTCGGCTGCTGGTCGGAATCGAAATTCTGCAAATGCAGCGTGTACGGCCCAATGGTCATCACCGATCCGGCCTTCATGTCCATCTGCTTATCTTGATTGAAGGCCGTGCCCGAAATGCCGATAAAAACCAGGACCATTCCGAAGTGGACGACGTACCCGCCGTAGCGCCGCGTATTCCGCATGGTGAGTTGCGCCGCGGAGGAAATCAGATTGGATCCGGTCCGGGCGGAAATCACGCGGGCGCCGCGATAGAATTCGGCAAGAATCGTCAGCGTGACGAACACGCCCAGCAGCAGGCACAGACCCACGTAAAATTCACGCAATCCCATGGCAACGGCGATGGCCGCGGCAATACACCCGCCGATGAGCGGATATCCGAAATTCTTCTTCAGGCTTTCCACCGAAGTTTTGCGCCAAGCCAGCAGCGGGCCCACGCCGGTCAGAAACAGCAGGAACATCGCAATCGGTATATTCACCTTGTTGAAAAACGGAGGGCCAACGCTGATTTTCGATCCGCGGACCGCTTCGGAAAGCACCGGAAAGAGCGTTCCGGCGAGGACCGCGACGCAGGCGACCAGCAGAATCAGGTTGTTGAACAGGAAGCTGGATTCGCGCGAAAGCATCGAATCCAGATGATTGTCGCTGCGCAGATAATCCCGGTTCTTGAAATAAGCCGCCAGGCAAACGACGATGATCACCAGCAAAAAGCCCCAGAACCAGTGGCCGATGTTCGATTCCGCGAAGGCATGAACCGAATTGACGGCGCCGCTGCGCGTCAGCGAGGTTCCCAGGATGCACAGCATGAACGTCAGGAAAACCAGCCAGACATTCCATACCCGCATCATTCCGCGCTTTTCCTGCATGATCACGGAATGCAGGAACGCGGTTCCGGTCAGCCACGGCATCAGCGATGCGTTTTCGACCGGATCCCAGCCCCAATACCCGCCCCAGCCAAGCACGGCATAGGCCCAGTGAGCGCCCAGCAGGATTCCCGCGGACTGGAACGCCCACGCGATCATGGTCCAGCGGCGCGTCAGATGGATCCACTTCTCTCCCGGATAGCGCCCCAGCAGCGCGGCCAGAGCAAACGCGAACGGAATCGTAAATCCCGTATATCCCGAATACAGCGTCGGCGGATGAATCGCCATTTCCGGATATTGCAGCAGCGGATTCAGGCCGCTTCCGTCGGCGCGCGTCACCAGGTGCATGAACCCGCCGGCGTCGCTGGCGGCGAAGACCCGGAAAGGGCCGGCGATGAAATTATTCATCGTGAGGAAGAAAACCTGGACGCCCGCCATCACCACGCCCACGTAGGGCATCAGTTCCGGATGCTTGCCTCGGTAGGTGAACAGAACGGAAAAGACATAAATCGAAAGCAGAAAACTCCAGAACAGCAAGGAGCCTTCCTGGCCCGACCAAAGCGCGGAAAATTTATAATACGGCGAGAGGCTGCGGTTGCTGTGCGCGGCCACGTACGCCATCGCGTAATTGTCCGTGTAAAACAGGTAGACCAGGCTGGCGGTTCCCATCCAGATCAGAACGCAAACCGCAAATCCCGCGTTCCGCGCGGATTTGATGAGCAGAGGGCGGCGGGTGATGATCGCGGCAATGCCCCCGATGATCGCATACACCGCGAAGGCAAACGCCAAAAGCAGCGCGTAAGAGCCGAATATATCCAACTCAAATCCTCGTTTCCGGCTGGATCAAAAACGCCTCAAGCTCCAGTTGCCTTGCAGCCGCTTCCGCGACACTACTCATATTAATTATGCAGGTTCGACTAGCTCTTTCCACCCTGATAGGCGCCAGCCGATCCGCCCGCCGGCTGCGATTGGTCGGGAGCAGCCTCGTATTTAGACGCGCACTTGGCCTGAACCGTCTCGGCGACAAACCTGCCGTCCGGCTGCACTTTGCCTTCCACCAGGCATTGCGCGCCATCCTTGAACGTATCGGGAAGCGGATCGGTGCCGACATAGCTGACCGGCAGTCCTTTTCCCTGCTCCACAAGCACGAAATCGACACGCCCGGAGTAGTGCTGGATCGATCCGGTCTTTACGTCTCCGCCTACGCGCAGGCGCTGGTGCAGCGCGGAACCGCTCAGTGTGGGGATTTCCGAGATCGTGTGGTAATACGTCTTGCTTTGCTGAGCCCCCACATAGGCCAGGCAGGATATCGCGATGATGATAATTCCCGCCCCAATCGCAAACTTCGATTTAGCTTTCACGAGTTTCCCCCTGCTGCTAAATTCCGAACACCCGCTTAGACTGCATTCTATCATATTCCGAAAAGCGATTTTCGGATGTTGCGCCAGTGGGCAACGCTGTACCCAAGCCAGTACGGAACCTCGCCCTTGCGGACAGGTCGCCTGCCTCCGGAAGCATCAACGGCTGTCCGCCATGCAGCAGCAATAGCGGGCCCATGCCGGACTTTCTCGAGAATACCGATCAGTGGCGCCATATTGCTGCCCAGCAGCGCGATGTGTTTAGGCTTGTAGTTGAACCGGATTCGACGGATCAGCGCAGGCCCCAGCGCGGAGATCGCCGCGGCAATGCTGTCAGTTTCATCCGGGATCGGACACTCCGCCAAATAAGACAGGTAGTAGCCCTTGCGCTGGAATTCAGCCAGCCTTGCCGCCTGATCCCCCGTCCGGTCCGATTCGCGGGAGGCTTCCGCAGCCGGAGGCGCGATATCGAGGGCATCCATGAGCGATTCAAAAAAAGCCCTGGATTGCGGAGATCCATAAAAATCATCCTCCGGGCGAGTCAAGGGCGCCGAAGCCAGGAAGAGCACGTTCATGTGCACGGGGCGAAAACGCGTGGCGCGTTCCAGGCGAGCGACGCGCCCGGCGATATGATCAGGAGAAGCCGGCCGGCCGCAGCCATCGCAAAGGATCGAATTCGCAGGGCTTTGCATTTGTATAGGTTATCGTACAGCAATCACTCGTGCGAGGGATATGGGAAACACGAAAAACGACTTTCGCCCTGATGGAAAAACTTCGAGAGTCCCATCTGGGCGCGCAACCCGTAAACCGGGCGCCGTCTACTTGCGAAGCTTCTTTTGCAGGCAATACTTGAGTTCGGGGCTGATCTCGGTGATCTCCATTCCCGCGCTCACCAGGAACTTGCAACTGAGCATTTCGCGACACTGGTCGTCGTCAACTAGTTTTCCCACCACGCGGCAATACTGGCAATCCTGATTCCAGCAGAACCTGCCGTACGGTATGGTTTCCGGGCTGATGTATTGAAAGCAACGGAGAATTGTATTTTTTTCCGGGACCTCGAAGGACTTCCCGAGAATCTTGATTTCCACCAGACGTTCATAGGGACGAAATACCTGAGTGGTACCGCTTCCCGCCGATATTTCCGTCACTGGTGCGTCCGTCTGCTTTGGCATGGCCCCGTCTCCGTTTAAACAGACTAGACGAGATATCGCGGGGCAACAACGGAGATGCGAGCAGATGGTGCGAATGCAGCAATGCCGGTTAAAAGGCTTCGGAATGCGGCAGGTGAGCGAACCGTCAGCTACGCGTGGCTTCGAAGAACAGGCCCATGCGGCGGAATTTCAGGTAGCGGCGTTCCAGAAGTTCCGCGCGCGGCACTGCCTGAAGAGCGCGCAGGGAACGGTCCAGCACGCGGTCCAGAAGCGCGGCCGCCGCTTCGTGGTCCAAATGCGCGCCTCCTTCCGGCTCGGAAATAATTTCGTCGATGATTCCAAGTTCGTTCAGGTCCCGCGCGGTAATTTTCAGCGCTTCGGCCGCCACTTCCGCCTTGGCCGCATCGCGCCACAGAATCGAGGCGCACCCTTCGGGAGAGATGACGGAATAGACCGAGTTCTCAAGCATTTGGATGCGATCGCCGACGGCGATGGCAAGCGCTCCGCCCGAACCGCCTTCTCCCGTGATGGTCACGACGATGGGAACCGGAAGCCGCGCCATTTCGCGCAAATTCCGAGCGATGGCTTCCGCTTGGCCGCGCTCCTCGGCGTCAATGCCGGGATACGCGCCGGGGGTGTCTATGAATGTGAGTATAGGGCGGCCGAATTTTCCGGCAAGCTGCATGATGCGCAGGGCCTTGCGATAGCCCTCGGGCTTGGCCTGTCCGAAGTTGAGCGCGACGCGCTGTTTCGTGTCCCTGCCCTTTTGCTGCCCGATCACCACCACCGGCTGGCCGTGATATTTGGCGAATCCCGCGATCATCGCAGCGTCGTCGCCATAGGCCCGGTCGCCGTGCAATTCGTGAAAGTCCTCGAACAACAGGCGGACATAATCCATCAGGTAGGGCCGCTGGGGATGCCGCGCCAGCAGCGTGCGCTGCCAGGGGCCGAGATGCTCGTAAAACTCATGCCGCAGTTGGGTGACTTCGCCGCGCAGGCGTTCCACGTCGGCGACGGGAATTTCCGGCCGCGCCAGCCGCTGCAAGTCCTCGACCTCGCGCCGCAGCTTTTCGATTTCGTCTTTTTGAGATTCTCGTTTCATGCGCCGCAATCCAGTGGCACAGGCTTCAGCCTGTGCGGTTTTGATTTTCAACGGGCCGAAAAAGCGCACAGGCTGAAGCCTGTGCCACCAAGTTCACAAGAAACGCCGGCTAGGAACGCGCCTCGAGTTCCACTGCATTTTCTCCGCACAATCTGCAAACCTCGCGAACAAGTTCCTGATCCGGCCGCACGCGCTGGTCGGCGCGCAGCGTGGCCACTTCCCCTTCGGAAGAAATCAGGTCGAAAGCCACCGAACAGGAGCCCGGCTTGCTGGCAAACAGTTGTTTCAGTTCATCGAGCTTCGCGGCATCGAGCGCCGACATATCCACGCGCACGCGCATCATGTTGGGAGGACGCTGCCCCATGTCTTCGAGCTTGCGCGCATCCATCACGGCCAGGCGCGTTCCGGCTTCCTCCACGTTGACTCGGCCTTTCAAGATCAGGGGCGCGTTACTTTTGAACACGGATTCCAGGCGCGCGTAGGATTCGGGAAACGCGAGGACTTCGAGCACTCCGGTCGTGTCCTGCAGCGTGAGGATACCCCATCGTTCCCCCTTGCGCGAACGCATGCTGCGCGTGGCGATCACGATTCCGGCCACGGCGATCTCTTCCCCGTTTCGCCGCCCTTCCACGGCACGCCAGATCCACGGCTTTCAATTCCGCAAGCCGGGCCGCGTATTTGGAAAGAGGGTGTCCGGAAATATAAAAACCCACGGTGGCATATTCGGAAGCCAGCATCTCATGCTCAGGCCATTCTTCCAGGTCCGGCAACGGTTCTTCGGCGGGCTCGGCAACCGCGGCCGCGCCTCCAAACAGTCCGTGCTGCCCGGAGGCCTTTTCGCGCTGTCGCCGCTGGGCACGCTCCATGGCGCGGTCAATGACGCCGAACATCTGCGAGCGGCGCGCGCCGATGGAATCCATCGCGCCGGATTTGATCAGGCTTTCCATGACGCGCTTGTTCACCAGCCGCGGATCGATGTGGTCGCAGAACTGGTAGATCGAGGAAAAGCGGCCGAGTTCCGCGCGCGCCTCGAGAATTCCCTTCACCGTGTTTTCCCCGACGTTCTTGATCGCGCGCAATCCGAAGCGTATGGCTTCGCCGACCGGCGTGAAATCCAGATCGCTGGAATTGACGTCCGGCGGAAGCACGGTAATCCCCATGCCGCGCGCTTCGTTGATGTATTTTACGACCTTCTCGGTGTTGCCCGTTTCCGACGTCAGCAACGCGGCCATGAACTCGACCGGATAATGCGTTTTCAGATAGGCCGTCTGATAGGCCAGCAATGCGTACGCGCAGGAATGCGACTTGTTGAAACCGTATCCGGCGAATTCCGCCATCAGATCGAAAATCTTTTCGGCTTTTTTCGCGGGCACTTTTCGCGCGGCGCACCCGGCAAGGAATTTTTCCTTTTGCGCGGCCATTTCGGCGTGGTTCTTTTTGCCCATGGCGCGGCGCAGGATGTCCGCTTCGCCCAGGGAAAATCCCGGCAAGCGGTTGGCGATCTGCATGACTTGTTCCTGGTACAGGATGACGCCGGCGGTTTCTTCGAGAATTTCCTTCAGCTCGGGAAGATCGTAGGTCACCTTCTTCTTGCCTTGCTTCCGGTTGATGAAGTCGTCGATCATGCCGCCCTGGATCGGGCCGGGACGATACAACGCGTTCAGCGCGGTCAGGTCCTCCAGGCGCGTGGGTTGGTAGCGGCGGAGAATGTCCCTCATGCCGTGGGACTCGAACTGGAAGATGGCTGTCGTTTCCCCGCGCGCAAACAGCTTGTAGGTCGCCTCGTCATCCAGGGGAAGCGTTCCCAGATCGACGTGGACGCTGCGATTCTGCTCGACCATGCGCACCGCGTCGTCCAGGACGGTGAGCGTCGTGAGGCCCAGGAAATCCATTTTCAGCAGGCCGATATGCTCGAGGCCTTTCATGTCGTACTGCGTCGTGATTTCTTCCCGGTTTGACTTGTAAAGCGGAACGATGTTGGTGAGCGGCTCGGGAGAAATCACCACGCCTGCCGCGTGCGTGGAGGCGTGCCGCGCGAGGCCTTCCAGGCGCTTGGCTACTTCCATCATGTCGGTGTAGCGCGCGTCGCTTTCGATTTGGGCCTTGAGCTGCGGAGACTGCTTCAGCGCTTCGTCCAGCGTGATGTTGAGTTGCGCGGGAACGAGTTTCGCGATGCGGTCCACTTCCCCGTATGGCAGGTCCATGGCGCGCCCCACGTCCTTCAGCGCGGCCTTTGCCGCCATGGTTCCGAAGGTGATGATCTGTGCGACGTTCGAGCGGCCGTATTTTCCGGTGACGTATTCGATCACTTCGCCGCGCCGCCTCATGCAGAAATCGATGTCGATGTCAGGCATCGATACGCGTTCCGGGTTCAGGAAGCGCTCGAACAGCAAATCGTACTGCATCGGATCGACGTCCGTAATCTGGAGCGCGTAGCTGACCAGGCTCCCCGCGGCGGAACCTCGGCCCGGACCCACGGGAATTCCTTGCGCGCGAGCGTGCCGTATAAAATCCCAAACGATCAAGAAATATCCCGCGTACTTCATCTGCTTGATCATTCGGATTTCATTGGTCAGCCGGGTTTCATATTCGGCCAGCGTCTTTCGGAGCAGGCCGGCCTTGGCGCGCGCCTCCAGGACCGGGACGCGCGACGCGAACCCTTCGCGTACGACGGCCTCAAAATAGGTGTCGACCGTGTGTCCCTCGGGTACCTGAAAATCCGGGAAGGAATTTTGCACCGCTTCGATCTTGACGTTGCACCGCTCGGCGATCGCGACCGTGCGCTCGAGCGCATCGGGAAGTTCGCCGAATACCTGCGCCATTTCCTCGGCCGTCTTGAAAAAGAATTGGTCGGTGGCGAATTTCATGCGGTGCGTGTCGCTCATGGTCTTGCCGGTTTGAATGCAGAGCAGCACTTCCTGGGCGTGGGCGTCGGAATGCTTCAAGTAATGGCAATCGTTGGTGGCCACCAGGGGAATTCCGGTCTGTTTGGAAAGCGCCACGATCTGCGGATTGACGCGTTTTTCGATGTCCAGGCCCTGATCCTGAATTTCGAGGAAAAAGTTTCCTTTTCCGAAGATATCGCGAAGCCGGTAGGCCGCCTCGCGAGCCTGCTCGGGACGCTCTTCCACCAGATTTTCGGTCACCGCGCCGCGCAGGCACGCTGAGAGCGCGATCAGCCCGCTGCTGTGTTTCGCCAGCAGGTCGTAATCGATTCTCGGCTTGTAATAAAAGCCTTCCAGGTAGCCGGCGGAAACCAGCTTGACCAGATTGCGGTAACCTTCGGCGTTTTCGCAAAGCAAAACGAGATGATTGGCGCCGCGCTGTCCGGGTTCGGCCTGAGAATTGGAAGAGCCGTTTGCGGCGTCGCGCGTGGAGGTTTCCCCGCGATCGTGCCGGCTTCCCTTGGCCACGTACACTTCGCAGCCAATGATCGGTTTTACGCCGCGCGTCTTCGCCGTGCGGTAGAAAGATTCCGCCGCGAACAGATTGCCGTGGTCGGTAACGGCGACGGCGGGCATTTTCCGGCGCGCCGCTTCATCGACAACTTCCTCCAGGTCGCAAGCCCCGTCCAGCAGGCTGTAATCGGTGTGCAGATGAAGATGAACGAACCTGGGATTTTCCATGCCGGAGGATATTCTAATCGCGCGGGAAGATTTTAGCTACGGGGCGATTTCTTATTTCTTGCGCCAATCCTGAACCGAGGAGCGTCGCTGACCTGATTTACACATGAGCGCGGCTTTCTAGCCTCTCCGGAAAGAAAGATTGAAAATGATTTCAGTGGTTGCGTGGTGAGAAATACGGGCGAACGCATGCCCTGCCAATTGCAACATGAAATAAATCAGGACGCGCTACTTCTTGCCGCCCTTCGGCTTCGCCTTGCGCTTTTCTTTGGTTGCGGTTTTTGCCGGCGCGGGAGCGGAAACCTTGCCGGAGGGCTTGCCTTTGCCGGATGCGGCGCCAGGCGGTGGCAGTTTCCGGCGCGGAGCCGTGTTCCCCCTTTTTCTTTCCCTTTTCCGGTTTCTTTTTTTCTTCCACCTTTTTCGGAAGTTCCTTGATGCCCGCAAGTTTCCGCAGAATCTTGGCATGATCCTCGGGCTTTCGCGCCCGGCCCATGAGTTGCGCGCGGAAAAAGTCCTCGAGCACGTTGTCGAACTTGGGCCCGTGCTCAAGTCCGATGGCCTCCAGTTCCGCGGCCACCGCCGGAAGTCCCTGGCGCAGAGGTTTCCATTTATTCAAATAGCTGCGAATTTTGCTGACCGCCTTGTTGTTGGATGATTCGGCGAGAATATAAGCCTGCAGATCGAGCGGGGTTTTCTCCAGGAACGCATAGGCATCGGGAACGGAAGCGGTTTTCGGGCCCGATAGAATTTTCGCAATCTTTGCGGACTCCGGCTCGAGTTGCTCCACGGCATGAAGTTCGGCAGGGCGCAACGCCATGCGGGCGATCACGGCGCTGCGTTCGCGATCCTTGAGGCGACCCACGATCGCCAATGCCACCGGAGCGAACAACCGGGGGCGAAACCCCGCCGACACCATGTCGTCACGGACGCGAGTGACGCGTTGAATCGCGTCATAATCCGGATGGCGCTTGGCGAGTTGCGGGTGCAGGACCTCCATCAAATTACTGGCTTCCCAGGCTTTGAGGACAGCTACCGGTTTTTCCTCGCGCGCCGCTTGCCGCAGCTCGCTGCCGGCGTCTTCCGGAGAGATGGTTTCCTGCAGTCTGCGCTCAAGCGCGAGCTTGAACCAGTCCGCGGTACGCGTATCGAGCTTGAAATCCATGCGGGCCGCATAGCGCAACGCGCGCAAGAGCCGCACGGGCTGGTTGGTAAAGCTATGAATGGAAAGCGCGCGAATTTCGCGGCGTTCCAGATCGGCCAGGCCGTTGGTGGGATCCAGCAAAAGCCCCCGTGAGTTCGCGTTCAACGAGATTGCGATGGCATTGATCGAAAAATCCCGGCGCCGCAGGTCCTCCATGATGGTCGAGAACCGCGCTTCGCTTTTAGCCCCGGGACGCGCATAGACATCTTCCCGCGCTGCAGAGATGCTCGCCTCAACGTCCCCGGCGAGAATCAATTCCACGCTGCGCAGCGCCTCGTTTTCGGCCGTGATCTGCGCCCCGCCCTTTTCGAGTTCCCGGATGATCCGCGAAGGGTTTCCCTCGACCACGAAATCGAGATCGCGAATGGGCATTCCGGAAATCAGGTCGCGGACGGCCCCGCCCACGAGATAAAGGTTGGTTTCTCCTCCGGCGGCAAGTTCCTGGATGCGAAGCAGTCCAGCCCACTGGTCGGCGGAGAGCCGGCTTTCCAGTTGGTACATATAATCAGGCATGCGAATCCCGTCCTCGGCCGGAGACGCCATGGATTGCTATGCGCCTCCGCACCCGATTGAATTTTTGACGCCACGGAAAATTTTCCGTGAATTGATTTTTGGCCTTCACGCGCGCGGGTGATGCGCTTTATACACTTGCTTCAAGCGCTCCTCGACCACGTGCGTGTAAATCTGAGTCGTGGAAATATCCGCATGGCCCAACATGAGCTGGACCGAACGCAGGTCCGCGCCCCGTTCCAGCAGGTGCGTGGCAAAACTGTGGCGTAGTTTATGCGGAGTGAGGTGCCCGCGCAAACCCAGCCGAACTCCGTAATCGTGCAGGATCTTCCAGATGGTGATGCGGCTCAGCCTCCGGCCTGCCCGCGTCAGGAACAACACCTGATTGTGCGGAGGCGGACTTCCCGGCCTCGCGAATTGCGGCCGCGACAACGCCAGGTATTGTTCCACGGCCGCGATGGCCTTGCGCCCGATCGGGACCAGGCGCTCCTTGTTCCCTTTTCCGATGCAGCGCACGCAGCCCAGGCGCATATCCACGTCGGATAGGCGCAGATTCAACACTTCGGAGACGCGCAATCCGGTGGAATAGAATACTTCCATCATGGCGCGGTCCCGCAAACCGACGGGAGTTTCCAAATTAGGGGCGGCCAGCAAGCGGTCGACCTCCTCCACGCGCAAGAACGTTGGCAGGCTTTGGCGGATTTTGGGGGATTCCAGGTTCTCGGTTGGATCCAGGCGGACCAGTTCCTCCATCATCAGGTACTTATAAAAACTGCGGAGAGAAACCAGGTACCGCGCCACCGACCGGCTGTCCAACTTTTCCTTGTACAGATTGGAAAGGAAATCGACAACGTCATCCCGGGTGACGTCCACGGCTTCGTGTTTTTTGCGCTTAGCGAGAAATGCGCTGAATCGGCGCAAATCCCGCCCGTAGGCGAGGATGGTATTTTGCGCCAGCCCCTTTTCCACGCGCAAGTAGCTCAGAAATACGTGAATGGTCGTATCCATCATAGCTAACCGGTAAATCCCGTCTTCCCGGCCTCGGTCCGATCCCTGTGAAAGGCGATGCCGTAAACTTCGCTAATCTCATCGCACCGCAACAGCCACGCGAGTCCCAGATAGGTCAAGGTCGCCGATAAGATCAATGCCACAAACACGGCCAATCGCGGAATAAAAAATTGAATCGCGTCGAAGCGCGAATATTGCAGCGCGCCCCAGCAAACGACACCCATGACGGCGGCGCAGAACGCGATCTTTCCCATCGACAGCAGGACCTCGCGTGTTCCCAGCCGCCCAAACCGCAGCCGGAAAATAACAAATAAAATCGAAACATTGAAATAGCCCGCCAGCGCGCTGGCCAGCGCCGGGCTGCCGTTTTTCAGCTTCGCGAAAAAATAAAAAAGAAAAATCACGTTCAGCAGTACATTTATCAGCAGCGTGAACACGGCAACGCGCACCGGAGTGCGCGTGTCCTGGGTCGCATAAAACGCCGGCACGATCAATTTCACCGCGGCAAACGCGGGAAGCCCCATCGAGTAATACAGCAGCGCGCGCGCCGTCAAGCGCGTCGATTCCGCGACGAACAAGCCATGCTGAAACAGCACCTGCACGATCGGCTCGCGCAAGATGACCAGGCCAACCGCCGCGGGAATCGTGATGAACGACACGATTCGCAGCGAAAAAGTGAATGTCTTCTTCATCCCCTCATGATCGCCCGCCGAAGCCTGGTGCGACATCATGGGGAGAATGGTCGTGGCAATGGCGATAGCGTATCCGCCCAGAACCAGTTCGGTCACCCGGTCGGCCACGTACAGCGACACCAGGCTTCCTTCCGGCATGATTTTGGCGTTCGCAAAAATCGTGTCCACCAGCAAATTGATTTGCGCCACGCCGATCCCCACGAACCCGGGAACCATCAACCGCGCGACGCGCCGCACTCCCGGGTCCGAAAACGAAATGCCGAACTGGAAATTCATTCCCCGGTGCACCAGTTGCGGCACCTGCAGGAAAAACTGCAATATACCACCAATCAGTATGCCCACCGCCAGCGCCGCGGCAGGACTTGAGAAATGCTTCCAAACTGCCGCCGTCGAAAACGTGATAAAGGACACATTCAGCAGGATCGGCGTGGCCGCGGGCATGCCGAATATGTGAAAGCAGTTCAATATGGCCATCGCCAGCGCCGCCATCCCGATGAACAAAATGTACGGAAACATCAGCCGGTTCAGATACACGGCTTCCACCTGAACCTGGTACTTGCCGAACATCGAAAACAATCGAACCGCCAACGGAGAGAAAATAACGCCCAAGACGGTCAGGCCGGCCAGAACCACCGAAAACGTCCAAAACAACCGATTGGCGAAGGTCCAAGTCTCCTCCCGGGTACGATTCCTCATGTAATCCGTAAATACCGGGATAAATGAGGCGGTCATCGAACCTTCCCCGACCAAGTCGGCGAAGGACATTCGGAATGCGGTAAGCCAGGACGAACGAATCGGCGATGCCCGTGGTACCGAGCAGCAACGTAAGCCGCTGATCACGGACATATCCGAGAATTCGACTGACAACCGTGATGATGCTGATGATCGAAGCAGACTTGAGAATCTGCTTCTTATGCGCGACGATTTCAGTCAAAAATCGAGGCCCCCAATCCCAGCCTCTATCTAAACCATTGAAAAATATGCACTTGACAGCAAAAGATCGCTTAACATAACATACCTCGACGCGACTCGCAAGGCCTGTGCCGCGGATTCAACCCTGTGAAACCACGCGCCCCAGCTTCTACGCACAAGAAGGTCGTCGTGCTCTTGCTCGACCGCACCGCCTTGCGCGGCTACCTCAACCCCGCAAGACTCGGTATCGCCGACTACCCTTGATCTGCTCACGCCAGAGGGAGAGCACCGCCATTTTGCGGTCGAAGACGTGCGCAGCATCTATTTTGTACGGGAATTTACGGATGACTTTGAACCGGAACGAAAAGCATTTTTGTCCCGCCCGAAGCTCGATGGACTTTGGGTGCGCCTAAAATTCCGCGACAATGACACCCTGGAGGGAGTCGTTCCCAACGACCTGCTGTCCCTGCTCGATCGCGGCGTGCAAATTACTCCGCCCGACTTGCATGGCACAACCCTTAAAATTTTCATCCCGCGAACCGCGCTAGTCGGAAATGACGGTGCTTGGCGTCGTGGGAATCGCCCGGCGAAAACCCGCTTCACCCGTCGCTCAGCCCGGGCTTTTCACCGAGTAGATGGCGTCTTCATCTCCCAGTTCCAATTTCAGCTGCTACCGGGAATGTTGTAGAGTGAGCGACTGGGTCTGCGGGGTTGGCTAACCCGCTGGATTGCCTTTTCTGTTTAAGGAGACGCACACATGAAACTGGGGGAACTGGCCTCGCGGCTTGGCTGCAGGCTTGAAGGCGACGCGCAGGCCGAAATTCACGGAATTGCAGGCATCGAAGACGCGCGCTCCGGCCAAGTTACCTTTTTGTCGAATCCCAGGTATACGCGAGAGTTAGCGAAAACGCAGGCCTCGGCGGTGCTGGTGGACGAAAAAGTTGTTCTGGAACGGGATCCCGCCCTGCCGCCGCTTTCCGCCCTGCGCTCGCAAAATCCGTATCTCGATTTTGCACGCACAATCGAATTGTTCAACGAGCCACAGACGTACCCGCCGGGAATTCATCCCACGGCCGTGGTGGCCAAGAGCGCGAAGATTGGCGAAGGCTCGCACATCGGCCCGCACTGCTTCGTCGATGAAGGCGTGACGATCGGCCGCAATTCGGTCCTGCACAGCCTGGTGACGATCTACCGGAACACCCGCATCGGCGACGATTTCCTGGCGCATTCGCAAACCGTCGTCCGGGAAGGCTGCACCATCGGCAATCGCGTCATCCTCCAGAACGGCGTTGTGATCGGCGGCGACGGCTTTGGATTTGCCAAGCGCTCCGACGGGCATTGGCACAAAATCATGCAGACCGCGCCCGTCGTGATCGAAGACGACGTGGAAATTCAGGCGAATTCCTGCATTGACCGCGCGACCGTGGGCGAAACGCGCATCCGCAGGGGCGCGAAAATCGACGACCTTGTGCTGGTCGGCCACGCCTGCGAAATCGGCGAGGATGCGATCCTTTGCGGCCAGGTTGGTCTGGCGGGCTCGACGCGCGTCGGCAATCGCGCCATCCTGGCCGGCCAAGTGGGCTCCGCGGGGCATCTGGACATCGGAGACGGCGCGATCATCACTTCGCAAAGCGGGATGCATCTGGATGTCCCGCCGGGCGCGGTTCGCTCGGGGTCTCCTGTTATGGAAAATAAATTGTGGTTGAAGGTGATCGCGGCAATGAAGCGGCTTCCGGAGATGCAAAAGACGCTGCGGCATCTGGCCGCGGAAATCGAACAACGGAAGGCTGAGGGAAAATATGAGGTCTAGTTGCACAGGCTAAGTCGCGGGCTTTTGTTCCTCGGGCAATTCGGCGGCAATGGCATCGTGAACGACTTTGGCGAGATCGTCGCGCTGTTCGATGGTATATGCGGAAGCATCAATCGGCTTTCCGAATCGCACCGTGACCGTTCCCGGGTGAATCACCAGCGACTTCTTCTTCATGATGCGGTGCGCCCCGGCGCACGCCACCGGCACAACCGGAACTCCCGCCTCGATGGCCATCACGAACGAGCCTTTTTTGAATCGCGAGAGCCGCCCGTCCGGGCTGCGCGTTCCCTCGGGATAAACCAGAAACGAAGAGCCGGTCTTCATGTACTCGACCGCCTGCTTCACGCTGGCCAGCGCCGCGTCGCGATTGCCGCGGTCCACGGGAACAAACTTCGCCAGGCGAAATGCCAGCCCGACGATGGGAATATCGAAAAGGGATTTCCTGCCGAAAATGGCGAGGCGGCGAGGAATCGCGCCCACAATCGCGGCGGCATCCGCGTTGCTGGTATGGTTGGCGGCAAACATGCACACGCCGGCGGGAATATTTTCCCGGCCTTCGACTTGGACGCGCATGCCTGCGAGGCGCGTGATAAACACGACTCCTTTTACGCCCACCCAATACATCAGCTCGGCTGAACGCGTGGCCAGCGTAAAGAGAATCAGCGGCGGCCCCAGCACGAGGGTATACAGGCTCAAGAATACGGCGACAATTGTTGTGCGAATCATCTCAAGGGGTCGGTGGTGCCGTGCAGGATTCCCGTCCGGATGCGGCGCTGCTTCTCCGTGGCGTTCGGCAATTCCGTAATCTGGTAAGACCCGTCCACAATGCGGCCGAGGGGAAATGAAAATTCGCGTTCTTCCCCGGCTCGGCGGACCTTCACCGTGACGCGCTCGTCCGGCTGATGATCGCGCAGCCAGCGGTCCGGCGAGCGTGGGATCGGCTCGCCATTCAACCCAAGCAAGATATCACCCTCGTTTAATCCCGATTGACCCGCTCCGCTTTCCAAGTCGAGCGAGCCGACCGTAAATGCGCCGTCGGCATCGCGGTTGATCGTAAAGCCAAAGGAAGCGCGATGCTGCGCGATGTCGTGAATCGTAAGTCCAGCACGCTCAAGGATACTCGAAAACGGAATCTCCGCGACTCCTGAAACGTACTTCGCGAAAAAGTCCTTGAGGTCCGCGTTCGCTGTCAGGAGCGGCTTTGCGAATCACCTGCTCGGCCACGGCGCGAAGATCCTCGCTGCCGTTATAAAACCGCCCGCGCTGCGCGTATTCCACATTCAAAGTTCGCAGCACGTCGTCCAGGCTCGCGCGATTGTTGGTGCGGTCGCGGATGGCGATATCCAGGGCCACTCCCACGAGTTGCCCCTTGTTGTAATAGGAGATGCTTTCCTCGGGCCGGTTGTAGATCGGATATTTTTCGTACCACGCGTCCAGGCTGGATTGCTCGACGCTCTGCCAGCGGTGCGCGGGCCGCGATTCCAGTTCGTTGATCTGCCCGGCCAGGTCGGCATAGAACTGCTCCGTGGACCAAAGCCCGGTCCGCAACAGCGTGTACGCCCCGTAAGTGTTCGTGACGCCCTCGGCGAACCACAGCGACCTGGTCCACATCTCCTTCGTGTAATCCACCGGCTCGAGCGACTGCGGGCGAATCCGTTTCACGTTCCAGGTGTGAAAAAATTCATGCGCCGAATAACTGGGCAATTGCGCCGGGATCTCCGCCGAGATGGCCGTGCAATTGGAGTGTTCCATGCCTCCCCCGCCGAAATTCGCCCCGACGTGAAACAGAAACATGTACTCGCGAAACGGCGCGCCGCCCATCAACGAGACTTGATAATCCACGATGCGCTTGAGCGCGTCCGAAAGCCGCGTGCGGTCGCCTTCCTCGCCATGAACCACGACCCGGATCGGCCTGCCGCCGGCGGCGATGTGAAATTCATCGAACACGCCGATCTCCACCGGCGCGTCCACCAAGGCGTCATAGCTGGGCGCAACATAAGCGCTGCTATTGCTCCCGGCGGACACGTCCGCGGGATCGAGTTCCACGGCGATGCGCCACGGTTCCGGCACTCCGTCAAACTTCAATCGAGTATCTTCCGCGCGGCGCTCCGGAACGTACAGCAAAACCATTCCGAGGTTGAGAAACGCGTGATCCGCATTGAGCTGCGAGGCGAATGGCCCGGGCTCATCCCAATAAATCGGATACGTTATGGTGACCGTGCCGCTGGAGTTTACTTGCCAGGTCTGCTTGTCGATCTTCACCAATGGAAGCGCGTGATTTTCATCGTCGCGCGCGCTCACCTGCATCATGTGGGAAGAAAAATCGCGAATTTGATACAAGGCGTTCCAGGCGGGCATTTGGAGAGTCAGCAGATTGCGCACGTTGGGAACGTACATCGTGACGTAGAAGACGTGCCGCTCGGGATGCGCCACCGACACCGTGTAATCGATGGTTGCGTGCGCGGGCCGCGCAAGAAACACCGCCGCAAACAACACGATCCGCTGCAGGTTTCGGGCGGTCAATTTCATCCGTTCGACTTCCCTGCCGGTGCGCCGCGTTCCTGAAGTTTTCCCAGCAGCTTGCCGCAAAGCCCGTCAAAGCTGCCGTTGGACATCACCAGGACCAGGTCGCCCGGCAGCGTTTCCGCCACAAGATATTCGGCAATCTCATCGGCCGACTCAAACCCTTGCGCTTTTCGCCCGGCGGATCGAATCGATTGCAGTACGCGGTCGGGAGACAATCGTTCCTCGTCGCCCAGCAGATTCGCACGATTTACGGCGCCCAGCACAGCCAGATCGGCGGTGGAAAGCGAGGCTGCCAAATCAGTTTCAAAGACCCGGCGGCGCATCGTGTTCGAGCGCGGCTCGAAAACCGCCCACAGCCGCCGCCCGGGCCAGCGATGCCGCGCCGCATCAATCGTGACGCGAATAGCCGTGGGATGGTGCGCAAAATCGTCGACCACGAGCACGCCTGACGTTTCCCCTTTCACTTCCAGGCGCCGCAAGACTCCCCGAAAGACGGCCAGCGCGCCCTCGATCGCGTCTCTCGCAACGCCGCGGCCGTGAGCGATGGCAATCGCCGAAAGCGCGTTCAAGACATTGTGCCGCCCGGCAAGTTGCATCCTTACCCGGGCAACTTCCGCACCGCGATAGGACACGCGGAAGCGCGTTTCGCCTTCGGTGAATTCCACGTCTCCGGCCAGCCAATCGACTCCGGGCGCGAACCCGTATGTTTCCACGGGACAAAAAGCCTTGGCCACAACGCCGCGAACCGTTTCGCTTTCGCCCCAGGCGACGATCCGGCCGCTGCGCGGCACCAGGTTCACCATGCGCCGGAATTGAAGTTCGATCGAAGCCAGGTCCGCATAGATGTCGGCGTGGTCGAATTCCAGCGACGTAATAATCGCCTCGCGCGGATGGTAGTGCAGGAATTTCGGAGCCTTATCGAAAAACGCGGAGTTGTACTCGTCACCTTCCAGCACAAATTCGCCGCCGCCGCCCAGGCCAAAGCTGCGGCCAAAGTTTTCGGCGACTCCGCCGATAAGAAAATTCGGGCGCCGTCCCGCATAATGCAGAATCCAGGAAAGCATCGACGTGGTGGTTGTCTTCCCGTGCGTGCCGGTGACGACCAGCGAATCATGTCCCGGCAAAAAGAATTCCTCGAGCGTTTGCGGCAACGAGCGATAGGCTAGATTCCGGTCCAGGACAACTTCCACTTCCGGATTGCCGCGCGACAACGCGTTTCCGATCACGACGATGTCCGGCGCGGGATCAAGATTCGCTTCCGAAAATCCGTTCGTCCATCGAATCCCGAGTCCTTCGAGCAGCGTGGATGCGGGAGGATAGACGCCCGCATCCGAGCCCGTCACCCGATAGCCGCTTTCGGCCAGCATTCCGGCCAAGGGAGCCATCGCTGCGCCGCCTATTCCGGAAAGATGAAAATGCAGCGGACGGCTCACGGGCGCACCGCCGGTTCGAGAATGTCCAAACGCCCTTCGCCCGCGGCATGAAGGCGTGCGCGAACGCCAAGCGGCAACGTCAGCATCGGGCGCGGCGTGTGGCCCACGGGAGCGCCGTAGACAATCGGAATGCGCAGCGGACCCAGGATGCGTTTGCAGACATCGCTGACGGTCACCGTACTTCCTTCGGGCGGTTCGGACTCGGGAAATTCGCCGAGCACGATTCCCTTCACGCCGTTGAATTTCCCTGCCTGCTTTAAATGCAGCAACATGCGATCGAGCTGGTAAGGTTTCAAGCCCCGGTCCTCCAGCACCAGAATACTGCCGCGAGTGTCGAGTTCCCAAGGAGTGCCAATCGATGTTTCGATCAGAGTAATGCATCCGCCCAGCAGCGTTCCTACGGCCGTGCCGCGCGCCAGCGTTTCCCCGCGCAGCGGCGTGGACCAGCCGCTATTGGTCGCGGTCATCGCGCACATGAAAGTATCCGGATCGTACCCCCCGGTGGCATTGGCGCCCGCGTCAAAGCCGCCGGCCACGAGCGGACCGTAAAAAGTGACCCAATGAAGTTTCTGCCACAAAAAAATGTGGACCGACGTCAGATCGCTGAACCCGCAAAAAATCCTGGGCCGCTTCATCCGCGCGATCTTCAGGCCTTCCAGAAGTTCCGCGCTGCCGTACCCGCCGCGCGTGCAGAACACGCCTCGAACCTCCCGACGAATCAAGGCATCCTGCAACTCCGCCCGCCGCGTTTTCAGCGGCGCGGAAAAATATCCTTCCGGCTTGCGCTGCCCGGATTGTTCCACCACCCGATAGTCCATCTGTGTCAGGTTTTCGCACCCCCGGGCGATGCGCTCCGCCTTGGCCGAACTTGCCGGAGCAACAACGGCGATCGTGCTTCCCGGGACCAGTGCTGGCGGCTTGAGAGATTTAGGCATGGAAGAGGGCCGAAAAATAAAAGTATACAACGCGCTCGCCGCGCGCATGGACGATCTGTGAAAAGGCCGTTGCCCTGGTTACCAACAACTTGCCGGCAGACGGCCGCGCGTCCGGGGAGCCGTTAGAGGCCAAATCGCGTCATCTTGTGAAAATGTTTGGCGCGGGCGGTGATTTCCGAACGCTTCAGCGCGCGCAGACGGTCCAGGCCGAACTTTTCCACCGTAAAGCTTCCCATCACGGAGCCGTAGACCATCGCCCGGCGCAACTCCTCATCGCCCGCTCGGGGCACGCTGGCTAGGTAGCCCATAAAGCCTCCGGCGAACGTGTCTCCCGCGCCGGTCGGATCGTGGACTTGCTCGAGCGGAAACGCCGGAACGTGAAACGTCCGGTTCTGGTGGACCAGCATCGCGCCGTACTCGCCGCGCTTGATCACCAGGGCTTTCGGCCCGAGCGTGAAAATATGGCGCGCGGCACGCATCAGGTTGTGCTCATTCGATAGCTGGCGCGTTTCGGAATCATTGATCATCAAGATGTCGGTGTGCCGAAGCGTCTCGCGAAGTTCTTTCGGCGTCCGCTCGATCCAGTAATTCATGGTGTCGAGCGCGACGACCTTGGGCCGCTTCGTTACCTGATGCAGGACCGAGCGTTGCAGCGTGGGATCGATATTCGCCAAAAAAACATATTCCGAGGATTGATACGGGCCCGGCAATCGCGGCTTGAATTCCGCGAACACGTTCAATTCGGTCGCCAGCGTCGTGCGCTCGTTCATGTTTTCGCTGTATTTGCCCGCCCAGAAAAACGTTTTTCCATCGGCGCGCTCCAGGCCCAGAGTGTCCACCTTGCGCCCCTTGAAAACGGCCGCGTCTTTTTCCGTGAAATCGTTGCCCACGATTCCCACCAGATTCACGTGGGTAAAATAACTTGCCGCGATGGAAAAGTACGTCGCGGCGCCGCCCAGCATGCGATCCACCTTGCCGTGAGGAGTTTCCACGGCATCGAAAGCAACCGACCCAACCACGAGTAAGGACATATTCAGCGCGCTCCTGGCTTCAGATATTTTCCAGCAATCACGTTCAGGCGCTTGCGGGCCGCGGCGGGAATCACCTTCGGATCCGTGACGATCGCGTGAGACAAGGCCGATCCGCAGCGGCAGGCTCGCTCTTCCGGCAGCGAGCGCACCGCTTCGCGCAATACATTTTGCGCGTTTTCCGTGTTCTTGCCCAGATTCGAGAGGATCTCTTCCAGCGTGACCGAGGCGTGATCCGGATGCCAGCAGTCGTAGTCGGTGATCATCGCCACCGTGGCGTAGCAGATTTCCGCTTCCCGGGCGAGCTTGGCTTCGGTGACGTTCGTCATCCCAATGACCTCGAACCGCATTTGCCGGTGCACGTGCGCCTCGGCAAGGGTCGAAAACTGAGGCCCCTCCATGCAGATGTACGTGCCGCCGCGATGAACGCGCACCTTGGCCTGATCGCACGCGCTCCCAAGGACCCCCGCAAGCTGCCCGCAAACCGGCTTGTCAAAGCCGACGTGCGCGACCACTCCTCCTCCAAAAAAAGTGGAAATCCGGTGCCGCGTGCGGTCGAAGAACTGATCGGGGATCAGAAAATCCAGCGGCTTCAAATCCTCCTGCAGCGAACCCACGGCGCTGACCGAAATAATGCGTTCCACGCCGAGCTGCTTCATGGCGTGGATGTTGGCCCGGTAATTAATTTCCGAAGGCAGAAAGCGATGCCCGCGCGCGTGCCGCGCGAGGAAAGCCACGCGCTTGCCTTCCAGGGTTCCCACGACGAGCGCGTCGCTGGGATCGCCAAACGGCGTCTTGACGCGCACCTCGCGCGTTTGCGCAAGCCCCGGCATCGTGTATAGGCCGCTGCCGCCGATGATGCCGATCGTGACCGCGTCCTTGCGAGCGTCGCGGCTTTTCGCTGGCTGCTTCTTCTTGGGCATGAAATCGTCCTTAGTAAAGAGAATGTTTAGGCGTCTATCAGTACGGGTTCGAGTATGTATTTGCCCTTCTGTTCGACCAGATAGCCGCAAGGGGTTCTGGCCTCGTGGCCGAAAATCACCAGCCACTCTTCCCGCGCCGCTTGCGGAATTAATTTCTGCTTATTCTCCAAAGTCGTAAGCGGGTATAGATCGTACCCCATGATCCACGGATACGGCACATGAGCCGCCGTGGGAATTAAATCCGCGAAAAAGAAAACCGTCTTGCCGCCGCCCGTTAGCCGCACGCACATCATGTCGCGGTTGTGGCCCGGCACGCGAATGCAACTCGAATGCCGGGAACAACCTCGGCGTCGCCTTCCAGCAGTTGCCACTGGCCCGATTTTTCCATGGGCATGAAATTTTCGGGAAATAGCTGGCGCGGTCGCGATCGGTGGGCGCCTTGGCATGTTCCAATTCGCCGCGCTGGACGATGTAGCGCGCATTGGGAAATACGGGAATCGCTTCCCCATTCACCATGCGCGTATTCCACCCGCAGTGATCGAAATGAAGATGCGTGTTGATGACGATATCGATTTGCTCCGGCGGCACGCCGTGCGTGACCAGCTTGTCCGGAAGCCGCGGCGTTCCCTCGAACGAGTAAATCTGCGTGCGTTTCGCGTCCCACTTGTCGCCCGCGCCGGTTTCGATCAGAATCCATTTCCCCGCCGCGCGAATCAGCAAGGAATTCATGGCCATGAGGATGCGGTTGCGCTCATCGGGCGGCGCCACGCGCTCCCACATCGGCCGCGGGATCACGCCAAACATGGCGCCGCCATCCAGGCGAAACGTTCCGTCCGTAATCAGCCAAAATTCCAGGTCCCCTAATTTCATTTGCTCTCCCAGGATCGCTCCGCGTGCGACAGCAGTTCGCGCGCCGCCGCGTAGGGATCCTTTCTCCGGCCGGCCACTTCGCGAGCCAGCGCGTCGAGGCGGCTTCTCCTGCGCCGCCTGAAATCGCGCGCCGCAAAAATAAATCCTCGGCCAGCGCGAGAAGTCGCCGCTTCCAGTGTTCCATCTTTTTGTCTTGTAGCCCCGTGCCCCCACGGAATTGTTCCCGGTACTGCTCCACGGCCAGGGCCAGTTCGTCCATGCCCTTATTCTCCGTGGCCACGGTGCGAATAATTCTGGGCTTCCATCCTTCGCGCTCCGGGGCAAGATGCAGCATCGCTTCCAGCTCGGCCTCCACGCGATCCGCTCCCTCGCGGTCGGATTTGTTCAGAACGAATATATCCGCAATTTCCATCAATCCGGCCTTCATGTTTTGCACGTCGTCGCCCAGGCCCGGCACCAGCAGCACCAGAGTGCAATCCGCCAGTCGCACGATGTCGACTTCATCCTGCCCGACGCCCACGGTCTCAACCAGGATGAACTCCTTGCCCGCCGCGTCCAGAACCATCGCCACTTCGCCCGTCGTGCGCGCCAGGCCGCCGAGAAATCCGCGCGTGGCCATCGAGCGGACAAACACTCCGGCGTCGCCGGCGTGCCCCTGCATACGAATGCGGTCGCCCAAAATCGCGCCGCCGGTGTAAGGACTGGTGGGATCGACGGCGATGATCCCAACCTGTTTTCCGGCCTTGCGGTAATGCCCGGCGAGGCGATCCACCAGCGTGCTCTTCCCCGTGCCCGGCGCCCCGGTTATTCCCAGCACAAAGGCGCGGCCCGTATGCGGAAAAAGTTGCTGCAGGAGTTTTTCCGCTTGCGGGTCGTGGCCCTCGACCGCCGTGATGGCGCGCGAAATGGCGCGAATGTCTCCCTCCGAATTTGTTCGGCCCACGCTTCGATGTCTACGGACATGGCTGGCACGGCAAGACTCACGGGAGTTCACAAGTTAACATGGATTTGCGTTCGCCAAAACGAAGCAAGAAATCTACCACGGCCCGGAACAAGCCCCAAGACGACGCCAATCAATGCTTTTCCAGAATCTGCCGCGCGATGACCATGCGCTGAATCTCGCTGGTGCCTTCGCCGATCGTGCAGAGTTTCGAGTCCCGGTAAAATTTCTCCGCCGGGTAATCCTTGACAAAACCGTATCCCCCGAAAATCTGCACCGCCTCGTTGGCCACGCGCACGCCCACTTCGCTGGCATAAAGCTTCGCCATGCTGGATTCCTTCGTGAAGCGCGGCCCCTTCTGGTCGGCAAGCCACGCCGCGCGGTACACCAGCCAGCGCGCCGCGTCGATTTCCGTGGCCATGTCGGCCAGCTTGAATTGAATGGCCTGGAATTCGCTGATTGTTTTCCCGAATTGCTTTCGTTGCTTGGCGTATTTTACGGCCGCTTCGTACGCGCCCTGCGCCATGCCCAGTGCGAGCGCAGCTATTGAAATCCGGCCCCCGTCGAGCACTTGCAGCGTGTTTACGAATCCGCGGCCTTCGGCGCCCAACAGATTCGCTTCCGGCACCAGGCAGTCGCTGAACACAACTTCGGAAGTGTCGCTGGCGCGCATGCCCAGCTTGTTTTCCTTCTTTCCTGCGCGGAATCCGGGATTCCCTTTCTCCACGATAAAAGCCGAAATGCCTTTTGCTGCCTTGGCCTTGTCGGTCACGGCCATGGCCACGCAGACGTCCGCATAGTGGCCGTTGGTCGTAAATGTTTTCGCGCCGTTCAGAATCCAGCCGCCCGGTTTGTGCACGGCGACGGTCCGCGTTCCTCCCGCATCGGACCCAGCCCCGGGTTCGGTCAGCGACCAGCAGCCAAGTTTCTTGCCCTGCGCCAGCGGCACGACGTATTTCTTGCGCTGCTCTTCGTTCCCAAATTTGAAAATGTGATTGGTGCATAGCGAGTTGTGGGCCGCCACGGTCAAGCCGATGGAACCATCGACGCGGGCCAGTTCCTCGATGACGCTTGCGTATTCGATGTAGCCCAGGCCGGCCCCGCCGTATTCCTCCGGAAAAATAACGCCCAGCAGACCCATTTCCGCGAGCTTCGGGATCAGTTCAGACGGAAAATGCGACGCCTCATCCCACTCCATGACATGCGGGAGGATTTCAGACTCGGCGAATTCGCGCACGCTGCGGCGCAGCTGCTGCTGTTCGTCGGTGAAGGAAAAATCCAATGTGCCTCGCGAAGCTTGCGCATTCGATTGCGTTCATTTCATTTATACCACAAGGGCGAGGAGACTCTTTTCGGCAGGCTCGAAGCAGGTTCCGAAGACGCACCAGCAGTCATGTTTTCCAACTTTTGCCTAGTCCAACAGATGGACAAACACTTCGTTCGAAACCGTCAGCCGGTCCGGAGCCAGCCGAAGCAGCGTCGCCATTCCATTCGACCAGGCCCTGCGCGCGCAATTCCTCGATGCGCGGGCCGAGGCTCGTCCCATACTTTGACTCGATCCCCGCCAAATCGATGCCCGCCAACTGCCTCAGGCCAAGGAATAATTCTTCTTCGAGAGCCTGCTCCGGAGTCACGGTTTCCAATTGCTCGACAGCAAAGCGCCCTTGGCTGATCGTGGCCGCATAGGAGGCCGGATCGTGGGCATTCGCCCAGCGCTGGGTGCCGTTGAAGGAATGCGCCCCCGCGCCAAATCCGAAATAAGGCTCGCGGCGCCAATATTTCAGATTGTGGCGCGACTCGAAACCCGGCAAAGCCCAGTTCGAAATCTCATAGTGCACGTAGCCTGCATCGGCCAATCGCTCGCAGGCCCGCTCGTAGAAACCCGCCATCGCGTCGTCGCTCGGCAGCGCGGCGGCGGAATATCGCGTTCCGCCGTTCAAAACTTCGAGTCCCAATCGGCTGCCCTCGTCGATTTCCATCAGGTAGATGGAAACGTGTTCGGGCCGCAGGGCCAATAATTCCCTGACCGAATCGTCCCAACTGGCATCGGTCTGGTGCGGCAATCCTGCAATCAAATCGGCGCTGATATTGTGGAAGCCGGCGTGGCGAAGAATGCGCATCGCATTGAAAATATCTTCCCGCCGGTGCATCCGCCCGGCCGCTTTCAGTTCGCGGTCGTGAAACGATTGCACGCCCATGCTGATGCGATCGAATCCGGACGTCGCGCCAGGCGGCGGCCTTTTCCGGCGTGATGGTCTCCGGATCGGCCTCCAGCGTCACCTCTTTGAAATCGCAATGGAATCCGCGCGCGAATCGCATCGAGGATGCCGCGAAGGCCGTTGGGATCGAGCAGGCTGGGAGTTCCTCCTCCGACGTACACGGTATCGACAACCGTTTCCGGAATTTCCAGGATTCCATTTTCGCGCAGCAGGCGTGGATATTCGCGAATCTCGCGGGCGACCGCATCCACATAGGGCGCGTACAGATCATGGGAAAACACACCCGTATGGAAGTTGCAATAGGTGCATTTGGTCTGGCAGAACGGAACTTGTACGTAGACGCCGGCTTGCATTTTGGATTTTCTCGCGTCCCCGATCAAAGGTCTCGCTGCCTAAACATTAGCACACGAGCAGTAAGAGGCGCTCGCGGAGAAGGTTTCTGGAATGGAGCGGAAAAACCCCGGGTCTGAAGACCCGGGCTACAGCCATGTTCCATCGTTCTCGCAATTGTTGTAGCCCGCCTCTTCAGAGGCGGGGGGTTGTGCGGCGTCGCGCAGTTCGGCGGCTCCGCCAATGATACATTTTTTCCTAACCCAGCGCCGAGGCCGACGTCACCCCGTAAAACGAATACCACGGTTTTGCCGCAGCCAGCCGCCCGTTGACGTTCTTGATGTTTTTCACGCCCTGATCGCTCAGCCAGTCTTCCAGCGCTTTCGCGCCCTGTTTGGCATAAACGGGGATGGCATCTTTCCAGGTCGCGCGGCCGCACAGGACGCCGGAAAAATTGACGCCCGTTTCCGAGGCCAGGTCGAGCGTTTCGGTAAACGTATCGTTGCTCACTCCGGCGGAGAGATAGATAAACGGCTTTTTCGCGGCAGCGGCGGCCTTGCGGAATAGTTCCTTGGCCTCATCGCGCGTATACGCGGAATCGCCCTTGCACGAACTGGTGCCCTTGACGAAGGCCATGGTCACGGGAACTTCGACTTTCAGGACGTCCACCGCGTACTGCGGCTTGCTGAACTCTTCCATGCTGCGCGTAACCACCTCGGGCTTGCGTTTTGCGTATTCCAGCCCCTTTTCGTCCGCGCCTTCCTGGTAGCCCACAAATTCGAGGAAAAAAGGGACGTCGGCGGCAACGCATTCCGCGCCAATCCGCTCGACCCAGGCGTGCTTGATGTCGTTAATTTCGGCCGAATCGAACGGCGTGTAGTACAGCAGAATTTTGATGCAATCCGCGCCATCGGCCACCAGGCGCCGCACCGAGTAATGATCCAGCAAATCGGGCAGGCGGCCGGGTTGCGTATTGTCGTAGCCGCTATTTTCGTAGGCCAGCAAAAGGCCGGCGTTCTTCGCGCGCTGCTTGGCCGCGGAAAGCCCGTATTCGGGATCGAGCAGGATGGCGCTCGCGTGCGGCGTCAGTACGCGCGACACGGCTTCCTTGAATTCGGCCATCATCTCCTTGGTGACCGCTTTTTTATCGATGCCTTTGTCCTTGGCGATGGCGCTCATCAGCGAGCCGCGCTGATCCATCGCGGCCGCGGCGATCACGCCGCGCGAATCCGAAACCGCTTCCATTCCCTTGCGTTTTCCAGGGGTGAGTTTCATGCCGCTTTCCTCCGGTTATAGGCTGATAAATCCAATCCGCCTGCTCGGCATAGTACCACGGCAAAACAATCGAGCGATTCCCTCTTCGATGACAGCCTCACCAAAAAGATAAGCCTGTCGATGCTCTTATTTCGGCAGGGATCACAAATCGACGACGCAATGCTCGCCGGTTCCTACCCGAATGCAGCGGTCGAGCTGATCCAGATAGTTCCCTGCCCTCGGAGGCCAAAAATGGCAGCAGCGAAAGCGACCGCTCCTGCAATCCGTGGTTCGGAAGCAGCGCGCCAGCGATCTCATTCTCGTGGGTATTCAGCACGCCGGTGCGAAATCCCTCGGCGCGGCCCGCCTTGCTGCGAAGGCCGTTGAATTGATAGAGAATTTTTTCGGATGCCGTATCGAGCGCTCCCGCCAAGGTCTGGTCCAGCTTGGAAAGCGGCTCGCGCAATCCATCCAGCATGTCCTTGATTGTTTTCTCGCCATCCTCGAAGCGCGAGGTCAGCGCCTGCGGCAGCGCCTCCGATTCCATCTTCGCGCGGAGACGATGACGGCCCGCAAACACGTCCTCGATTCCCAGATTATATTTCTTCAGCAGGTTTGCGACGTGCGCGGGCACCAGCGTGAAACCCGCGCGCGGCAAAATGGCGGGCGCCCTTCCCAGAAGCCGTTGATATACGACCGACGTCTGCGCCTGATAAGCGACTTCCGCTGCGCCGCCGACGTACGCCGCCGTCGGCAGAAGCGTATCTTGAATGACCGGACGCAGCAGCGCGCTCGCGCTGAATTCTTCGGGATGCAGATCCAGCGCCCGCAGCGTCTCTTCTTCCGATTCCTGCCTGGAACCGGCGATGAATCCGCCGCCGGATGGGCGAAGCGCGAGACGCTGCCCATCGACGATCCGAAACACCAGCGTACTCTGCTCGACGACTTTCACTTGCGCGTGATAACCCGCCTGCTCCAGCGCCGCCGAACGAGCGACCAGCTCTTGCGCCAACATTTTGTGCTCTCGGATGGCGCGATGCATGGCAGGCGCGGAAAGCCGATGCAACTCCGCCGAAAGCGGATCGAGAAAGATCAATCCCCGCCCGGCGAACATCCGCGTCATCAGCTTCGCAAACGAAGACCCGAACGTTTCCTCGGGCCGATAACTCTCGGCGAGCCAGCGCCCGACTTCCTCCGCCAAAGGTCCGCCGAGCATCCGGCCGCGCCAGCGGCAATTTCGCGAACCGCATCGCCTAGACGAATCTCCCCGACGCGCCGGTCGGCAATGCCTTGCGTGGCGAGGTCAAACCTCTCGACGCCGCCGCGTTTCGTAAAAAAATTATGATTCACTTCCGCAAGGTCGTGGTCCTCGGTCGCAACCCAGAAAATCGGGACGGCGTTTGTCCCCTTTTCGGTTAATTCCCGGGCCGCGTGAATCGCCGTCAGCGCTTTGTAGACGCAATACGCAGGCCCGCCGAATAAGCCGACTTGCTGCCCGGTGACCACGGCAACGGCGCCGTCCTGCAGCCGGTCCAGATTGTGGGCAGTCGCGGCGTCTCCGCCGAACGCGCGGTTTTGCGCGCGCAGCACTTCGACCACGCCGCGCCGCATGGACGCTTCGGCACGAATGTCGGCAGTCGCTTCCTGAATACCAGTCCAGTTGGGAGGATGAGAATAAAATTGGGAGACGCGGGGAAAATTATTGAGATACGTGGTGTACAGGAGTGTGGCGCCGGGCAGTTCGCCTGCTGGGATACAATGACACTCCATGGGATGCTCCATCATACCGTCCGCGCAGAAATCCGGCAACGCGCACTTGCCGGACTAATTTTAGATTAGATGGAACAGGTTACGACTCAAGCTGTGACCGCTCCGGGAGCAATCGCCGCGGTTAGTGTATTCCGCCAAACTATATTTTCATAAAGGCAGCTCAGCCGAAGTTCGTGACCATTCATGACCCGGTTGCCGCAACCCAGGACTCCTCGTAAGGCGCGTCCCGGTGGCACAGGCTGAAGCTTGTGCCACCAAATTCGCGAATCAGTCCGCCGAGGGGAGTTGCGGCGCCGCGTTTTTTTTCAGATGCAGCGCCTGCAGCGGCGAGACCTCGAACGACTGCTCGACCAGCGCGCGAATCCCGCGCGCCGCCGCATTGGCGGCGGAAAGCGTCGTGATGCACGGAATATTGTAGCGAATCGCGGCGCGCCGGATGGACTTCTCATCGTAAAACGATTCGCGCCCGAGCGGCGTATTGATGACCATGTCGACTTTTCCCGTCTTCACCAGGTCCACGATATTGGGGCGTCCTTCGTTCACCTTGTAGACGGGTTCCGCGGGAACTCCGGCAGCCTCCAGGGCCGCCGCCGTGCCGCGCGTGGCGATCAGCCGGAATCCCAGCGCGTGCAACTCCTTCGCCAGCGGAGCAAAGTGCCGCTTGTCGTGGTCGCTGACGCTCAGAAAAATCGAGCCCTTGCGCGGAAGTCGCTGCCCCGCCGCAAGCTGCGCCTTGGCAAACGCCTGGCCGAAGTTTTTCGAGATGCCCATCACTTCGCCGGTCGAGCGCATTTCAGGGCCCAGAATCGTGTCCACGCCGCGGAATTTATTGAACGGAAACACGGGAGACTTCACGGCGTAGTAGTCCCGCACGGCAATTTCCGCCACGCCGTCGGTGATGACCACCGGAAGGTTCATGTCGCGCAGCTTGCGTCCGGCCATCAGCCGGGCCGCGACTTTCGCCAGCGGCACGCCCGTGGCCTTGCTGACGTAGGGAACGGTGCGCGAGGCGCGCGGGTTCACTTCCAGCACGTACACGGTGTCCCGCTGAATTGCGTATTGCACATTCATCAGGCCGACCACCTGCAGCGCCTTGGCCAGACGATGCGTGTAATCGCGGATGCGCGCCAGCACCGAGGGCGACAAGCTCACCGGAGGAAGCACGCACGAAGAATCGCCCGAGTGCACGCCCGCCTCTTCGATGTGCTCCATCACGCCGCCAATGACGACGTCCTCGCCATCGGCCAGCGCGTCCACATCCACTTCGGTCGCTTCCTCGAGGAACTGATCGATCAGCACGGGCCGCGCGGGCCCCATCAGCGCCGCCTGGGCCACGTATTCCTGGACCGTATTCAAGTCGTAGGCGATCACCATGGCGCGTCCGCCCAGCACGTAGCTCGGGCGCACCAGCACCGGAAAACCGATTTCGCTTGCGACGCGCGCCGCTTCCTCGGGCACGAGCGCCGTGCCGTTCTTCGGCTGCGGAATTTTCAGTTCATCGAGCAGGCGGCCGAACCGGCGGCGGTCTTCGGCCAGGTCAATCGATTCCGGCGCGGTGCCGATGATCGGCACTCCATTTCGCTTCAGTTCCAGCGCCAGATTCAGCGGAGTTTGCCCGCCGAATTGCACGATCACGCCCTGCGGCTTTTCGCGATCGACCACGGAGAGAACGTCTTCCAGCGTGAGCGGCTCGAAATACAGGCGGTCCGAGGTGTCGTAATCGGTAGAGACCGTCTCCGGATTGCAGTTGATCATGATCGTTTCGTAGCCATCTTCACGAAGAGCGAAGGACGCGTGGCAGCAGCAGTAATCGAATTCAATGCCCTGCCCGATGCGGTTGGGGCCGCTGCCCAGGATGATGATTTTGTCGCGCGCCGGTCGGCTCCGATTCGTCCTCGTCTTCGTACGTGGAATACATGTACGGAGTGAAGGATTCGAATTCCGCGGCGCAGGTATCCACGCGCTTGAATACGGGCGCGATGTGCGACTTGGCCCGCCGGTGGCGTATGGCCGCCGAAGTCGTCTTCCACATTTGCGCCAGTTGCTCGTCGCTGGTGCCGATGCGCTTGGCTTCCCGCAGCAAATCTTCCGGCACGGTCTCCACCGTGACCGCGGCCAGGCGGCGGTTCACGGCCACGATTTCCTGCATCTGCTGGATGAACCACGGATCGATCTTCGTCAGTTCGATTACTTCCTTCGACGAAAGTCCCCGCTCCAGCGCCACGAAAAGCCAATGAATGCGGTCCGGGCGCGGCGTGGCGATTTTCTCGCGCAGCATCGACACCGGAGTATCGGCCGGAGCGCGCCACGGTGAGCTCGGTTCGAGCGACCGGATGCCCTTCTGCAGCGCTTCCTTGAAGGTCCTGCCGATGGCCATCACTTCGCCGACGGATTTCATTTGCGTGCCGAGCGTCGAGTCCGCGCCCGCAAATTTCTCGAACTGCCACTTCGGAATTTTCACCACCACGTAGTCGATGGTGGGCTCGAAGCACGACGGCGTCTTTTTCGTGATGTCGTTGGGGATTTCGTCCAGCGTCATGCCCACGGCCAGCAGCGCGGCAATCTTGGCGATCGGGAAACCCGTGGCCTTCGACGCCAGCGCCGAACTGCGCGAAACGCGCGGATTCATTTCGATCACGATCATCCGGCCGTTCGCCGGATCGATGGCGAACTGGATATTCGATCCTCCGGTTTCCACGCCCACTTCCCGGATAATCGCGGCGGCCGCGTCGCGCATGCGCTGGTATTCCTTGTCGGTCAGCGTCTGCGCGGGAGCCACGGTGATGGAATCGCCGGTGTGCACGCCCATGGGGTCGAAATTCTCGATCGAGCAGATGACCACGAAGTTGTCGCGATAATCGCGCATCACTTCGAGTTCATATTCCTTCCACCCGAGCACCGACTCCTCGACCAGCGCTTCGTGCACCGGGCTGGCATCGAGCGCGTGCGAAATCGCTTCCGAAAATTCCTCGCGATTGTAGGCGATCGATCCGCCGGTTCCGCCCAGCGTGAACGACGGCCGGATCACCACGGGGTAGCCGAGCTGGTCGGCGAGCTTCAGGCCGTCCTGCGCGTTATTCACCAGCGCCGACGCCGGAACATCGAGCCCCACTTTGCGGATGGCGTCCTTGAACCAGAGGCGGTCCTCGGCCACTTTGATCGCGCGCAGCGACGCGCCAATCAGTTCCACGCCGTACTTTTCCAGGATTCCGCTTTCCGCCAGCTCCACGGCCAGGTTCAAGCCCGTCTGCCCGCCCACGGTGGGCAGCAAGGCTTGCGGCCTTTCCGCGTCAATAATCTTTTCCAGGTATTCCTTGGTCAGCGGCTCGACATAGGTGCGGTCGGCGATTTCCGGGTCGGTCATGATCGTTGCGGGATTGGAATTCACCAGCACGACTTCGTACCCTTCGCTGCGCAGCGCCTTGCACGCTTGCGTGCCCGAATAGTCGAACTCGCAGGCCTGCCCGATAACGATCGGCCCCGAGCCGATGATCATGATTTTTTTCAGGTCTGTGCGCTTCGGCATGAAGTTACTGAGCCCTCGTCTGTCCGCGCCGCAGAGCGCCGGACAATTTCCAATTCTTCATCGTGTCGGTGAACTGGCGGAACAAATAATGCGAGTCGTGAGGCCCGGGGGAAGCCTCGGGGTGATACTGCACGGAAAACAGCGGCAGGCTGCGGTGCCGCAAGCCTTCATTGGTGTGGTCGTTCAAATTCACGTGCGTGATTTCCACGTCGCTCGAAGGCAGCGAATCCGGATCGACGCAGAACCCGTGATTCTGCGCGGTGATTTCCACCTGCTCGGTCAGCAGATTTTTCACCGGATGATTCGAGCCGTGATGCCCGAATCGCAATTTGAACGTCTTTCCGCCCAGCGCCAGGCCGCACAACTGGTGCCCCAGGCAAATTCCAAATACCGGAACGCGCCCCAGCAGGCTGCGAATGGTTTCGATCGCGTAGGTGGCGGGTTCCGGATCGCCCGGGCCGTTCGACAAAAAAACGCCGTCGGGCTTCAGCGCCAGCGCATCTTCGGCGGACGTTTTCGCGGGCACGACCACCACTTCGCAATGATGATCGACCAGAAGGCGAAGAATGTTTTGCTTGATGCCGAAATCGTAGGCGACCACTCGAAATCTCTGCGCCTCGCCGTGCGATTGCGCTTCGCCCATGGCTTCCTGCCAAGGCGAAGCCGTCAGTTCGATCGAACCCTTATCCCAAGCGTATTGCTTTTCCGAGGTAACGCGGCTCGCCAGTTCCTGCCCCGCCATCGACGGCAGAGCGCGCGCCTCGGCCACGAGGGCTTCCGCGGAAGTTCCATCGGTCGCCAATACGCCTCGCAGCGCGCCCTCCTTGCGGATGTGGCGCACCAGCGCCCGCGTATCCACGTCCCACAGCACGGGAATATTGTGGCGCGTCAAGTAGGCCTGAGTCGATTCGCTCGAACGCCAATTCGAAGAGATGGCGGAAAATTCACGCACCACGAGCGATTCGATGTGCGGCGCCGGCGATTCCTCGTCATCGAGGTTCGTTCCCACATTTCCAATGTGAGGATACGTCAGGCAGACAATTTGTCCCGCATAGCTCGGGTCGGTAAAGACTTCCTGATATCCGGTGAGGCTCGTATTGAAAACGACTTCGCCGCCGCGCCGCGTGATGGCCCCGGCGGCGCGCCCGTTAAACACTTTTCCATCTTCCAGTGCCAGAATTCCCGTGCGTTCTGCTGATGCTGTCAGTGGACCCTCTCTCCGGCGGGCTCCAAGTAGAGCCCGCACCATCTCTCCGGCGGGCTTCCAGTAGGAACCCGCACCCGTCTATCCGTGGCAGGCTCCAACAGGAGCCCGATTCTACTTTTCTGATTCGGCAAAAACCGGGATCGAACCAAAATGATCCACCGGCCAATATGCGAATACTGCCTTGCCGTAAATAAAATTGCGAGGCACGGGCCCGAAAATGCGCGAGTCATTCGAGCTGATCCGGTGATCCCCCATCACAAAGTATTCGCCCTTCGGTATTCGCGTGGCGGGAAAATTAGCCAAATCCTCGGACTGCCGGGGAACGTACGGCTCCGGCAGAAATTTGCCGTTGACGTATACCTGCCCTTCGCGAATTTCCACCGTGTCGCCCGGCAATCCCACCACGCGCTTGATGAACGATTTCGAACGGTCGAGAGGATACCAGAAAACGACGACGTCGCCACGCTCAATCGGTTCAAACCGGTAGACGAACTTGTTGATGAAAATCCGCTCCTGATCGGAAATCAGCGGAGTCATGCTGGTGCCTTCGACTTTTACGGGCTGGTAGAAAAAAATGATGATGACGACGGCGAGGCTCAATGCAATTACGAGGTCGCGCCCCCAACTCCGAAGTTCACGGCGCAGCGGCGGCGTCGCATCCGGCGCGACAGGATTGCTTATTTCAGAGTTCGGCTCCATGGTTCTTACGTCGGGTACTCTCCTTTTATACCATGCTCCTTCGCGCCGCGCCACCGGAACCGAGTCGGGCAGGCTTCAGCTATTTGGTTTTGGGTTTCCACGCACTACGCCACCCGGCGAAGCGCGCCGCGAAAAAGTCGGTAGCACTGCCACTCATAGCTGTCTTCTATTTCACGGCAACCAGCCGCAATCTCCGGTAATCCGCCCACCATTGCCCGTCGCGAAAAAGATCGGGCCGAAGCTTGTCCTCGACCTTTCGAAGAAAAGTTTCGCGTTTCTTGGCGTCCAGGTCCGCCAGGTAAGCCGAACCGAACATCACGATCCAGTTTCGCAAGCCCGCATCGCCGTCCGCGAGCCCGGTGGGCCGGTCAAACAGCGTGATGAACCTCACTTCAAAACCATTCCCTTCGAGCAGCGTCGCGTATTCGCTGACGCTCGGGTAATACCAAGGATTAATCTCTCCCGCTGTGGATGCGTGCATCTCCACCAGCGCATCATCGAATGCCTGCTTCATCTTTCGAATGTTTCCCTTGCCGCCGAATTCCGCCACAAACCGCCCGCCGGGACGCAGCGCCTGCCACACGCCCTGGATCACGCGGCACGGGCTCATGAATCCAGTGCAGAACCGCATTGGAAAATACCGCGTCAAATTCCTGGTCAAACTTCAACTCCCTCGCGTCCGCGACTTCAAATTTTAATTTGGGATACGCCGCGCGCGCCGCCAGAACCATCTCCGGCGACTGGTCCACGCCAACCACCCGCGCCCCTGACTCCGCAATCTGCGCGGTCAGGTGCCCGGTCCCGCATCCCAGGTCCAATATGCGCTCGCCTGGCTGCGGCGCCAGAAGAGAAACCACGTCGGAACCGTATTTCCAGACAAAACCGTGCTTGGCATCGTATAAATTCGCATTCCACGACGCGGCATCTGATTTTTCGGTGGATACTTCCTGCGTTGCGCGCGGCCCGCTCGAATCAGATTTCGCGATTAAGGTCTTGCCGGTTCGTTCCCTCACGAATTTTCCTTCCTCAGTCCAGATTGCGAATTTTCCGGCTCGGCGCTCGGCCGAAAGGCGCCAAACGCGTATTGCACCGCCGCCAGCGCGGCGCACACGGCCGTTTCCGTGCGCATGATATTTGCCCCCAGAGCGGCTTCTGAAAATCCGGATGCCGCCGCGACGGAAAATTCCGCGTCCGTCCAGCCGCCTTCGGGCCCAATCGCAATGGCGACATGTGTTGGGCCTTCTCCGTGAACGGCTGCGGCCGCAGGCTCGAGCAATGCGCGCATCGGCCTGCGCACCGGACCGCTCCGAGAGCAGCAGCCGGACTTGCGCGCCCGCGGCGGCAAACGCATCGCGCGGCTTGGCGGCTTCGCGCAGCAGCGGAACACGCATCCGGCGCGCCTGTTGCGCCGACTCGGTAAGAATCCGTTCCCATCGCTGGGCGCGCTTTGCCGCCGCCGCAATCAGTCCGTGCTCGCTGCGGTCCGCCACCAGCGGCACAATTTCATCCGCTCCGAGTTCGGTGGCTTTCTCGATGGCCCATTCGAAGCGGTCGAACTTTACGACGGCCAGCAGCAGAGTGATCCGCAGCGCCGCCATGTGAACCGGGAGTTGTTCGACCAGCGAAAAATGGATCTCGTCGCGGCCCACCGTTTCGGTTTCGGCCAGCCACAGCGATTCGCCATCGCTCAGTTCAAATAACTGGCCGCGCTCCGCGCGAAGCACGCGCCCCAGATGATTGGCCGCGTCGCCCGCGAGCGTCGCGGAACCCCCTTCAAATCCATCGACAAAGAATCGCCGCCGCATGACCTCTTATGTTATATCAATTTATCTGATATGAATCCGATGCCACCGCGACGCCGGCCAAACTCCGTCCTGGGCGCTGTTTTTTCTTTCGCTGTTTTCCTGGTGTTCCTGGCTCTTGTTTGTTCGCTTGTCGTTGGAGCCCAGACCCGGCCGCGGCGTCCTCTGCTGCCGCGAACCGTGATCATCGATACCGACGCCGGCAGCGATGATCTGATGGCCATTGCTTTCCTTCTCTCCCGCCCGGACATTCGCGTCGAAGCCATTACCGTGGTCAACGGAATGGCGCATGTGCCGGCGGGCGGCCGCAATGTTTTGCGATTGCTGGAACTTGCCGGACGAAGGGATGTGCCCGTTTTTCTTGGCCGGGAAACTCCGTTGTCCGGCAGCGCGGAATTTCCGGCGGAATGGCGCAGCGCCTCCGACGAACTTCCCGGCATCACGCTTCCCGAGGCGCATCGCGCGATCGAATCCCGCCCCGCCGAAGAATATCTCTCCAAGCGCCTCGCCGACGCAGCGCACCCCGTGCAAGTCCTCGCGCTCGGGCCGTTGACCAACCTCGCCGCGGCCTTCACACGCGCTCCGCGCGCAGCTCGCGCGGTTCGCCAGCTTACGATCATGGGCGGCGCGATCGGTGTGCCGGGAAATTTGGGGGATGGAGGCGCGTTCAAGACAAACAACACGGCATCCGAATGGAATATGTATATCGATCCTGCCGCCGCTAAAATTGTATTCGCTTCCGGCGCGCCTATTCGCCTGGTGCCGCTCGACGCCACGCAGCGCGTGCCGATCGACATGGCGATGTTTGAACAGTTCCAGGCGCATGCCGCCACGCCGCTCGCCCGCTTTGTAGCCCAGGTGCTCGCCACGAACCGCGAATCCATCCGCCAGGGTTTTTATTTCGCGTGGGATCCGCTTGCCGCCGCAATTCTGGCAAATCCCTTAGTCGCCATATTTCGGCCCATGGCAATTGAGGTCAGCAATAATCCGGGAGAGCTCGGCCGCACGGTCGAAGTCAAAAAAAACAGGCCCAACATGCAAGTGGCGATCGACGCCAATTCCCTGAGGTTTCGCGAAGTTTTTATGACCGCGCTGGGAGTCCGGTAGGTTTTTCACTCCGATCCGCGCGGATCGAATCTTGCGGGGCGAAGAAAAACTCGGGTCTGAAGACCCGGGCTACAGCAGTTGCGCAATTTCTCTGTAGCCCGCCTCTTCAGAGGCGGGGTTTTTGTTGGAGGCCGGCGCGAATGCTACCCGAAAATATCCTTCACTTTTTCAAACAACGAGGAATCGCGCTGCGCGGGACGGTTTTCGACCGGCAGCGTGGCGCCCAATTGCTCGAACAGTCGCCGCTGTTCGCGCGTCAGCTTGGTGGGAACCACAACGTGAATATTCACGTATAGATCGCCCTTGCCACCGCCGTGCGGATCGGGCAAGCCTTTCCCTTTCAGGCGCACGATTTCGCCGGTCTGTGTGCCTTCCGGAATCTTCACGGTTTCTTCCCCGTTCAATCCTTGCACTTTAATTTCCGTCCCCAGGGCGGCCTGAACGATGGAAACGGGCACGGTGCAGTACAGGTCCGCATTGCGGCGTTCGAAATACGGATGCGCTTTCACTTCCAGCACCACATACAGATCGCCCGCAGGGCCGCCGTTTTCGCCCGGCTCGCCTTCGCCCGGAACGCGCAGGCGCGTATTGGAATCGACGCCGGGGGGAATTCGCAAATCAATCGTCTTGCTGCGCTCGACGACGCCCTTGGCCGCGGCAATCCGGGCAAGGCTCGCGCACGATTTGTCCCGCGCCGCGGCATTCCGGACAGGTGCGGGAGATAGTAAAGAAACCCTGCTGGTAGTGAACCTGGCCGCGCCCGGCGCACTTGGCGCACGCAGTCACTCCCGTGCCGGCCTTCGCGCCCGTGCCGTTGCAGCTTTCGCAGAATTCCAGCCGCGGCAGGCGGATCTTCGTATTCACTCCGGCGGCGCCCTCTTCGAAACTCAATTTCATGTCGTAGCGAAGGTCCGCGCCGCGCTGCGAGCGGTTTCTCGCCCGGCGACCTCCGAAAATATCCTCGAATCCGAAGAAGTCGCCGAAGATGTCTTGAAACTCATCGAAAATGGTCTGGTTGACTCCGCCGTCGAACCCGCCGCGCGATATGCCCTGATAGCCGAAACGGTCATAGGCGGCGCGCTTCTGCGCGTCGGAAAGGATCGAATACGCTTCCGTGGCCTCTCGAAATTTCTCTTCCGCTTCCTGTTTTTTCTGGGGATTGCGGTCCGGATGCCATTTCAGCGCCGATTTGCGGTAGGCGGACTTGATTTCATCGGCGCTGGCGGCGCGTTCGATCCCTAGAATTTCGTAGCAGTCGCGTTTTTGGCTCATCGTCTGGTATAGGCCGAAGTGGCTTTAATTCCCCTCTGTGTTAGCATCCGGAGCGCCGCCCGGATGCACGGCGACGCTGCACAATCGCGGGCCGCAGAACCCGTCCGTGAAACAGGTACCCGTCCTGAAACACATCGACGATAAACCCGTCCGGATATTCCTCGGATTCCACGCGCTCGATGGCCTGGTGCATGTGCGGATCGAACATCTTGCCGGCGGCTTCCATGCGCTGCAATCCATGGCGCGTGAGCGCGTCCCACAATTGCTTGCGGATCAAAATCACGCCCTTGCGATATTCTTCGTACGCGGGATCGTCGTGGGCCTGAAGCGCGCGGTCGAACGCATCGAGCACGGGAATCAAATCCAGGATCAAGCGTTCGACGCCGCGCCGCCCTTCCTCATGGCGGTCGCGCTCGGTCCTTTTCCGGAAATTTTCGAAGTCGGCCTGGCGCCGGACCAGCGTCTGCAGCAACTCTTCCTTCTCCGCGCGAAGCTTATTCACCTCCGCGGCCATTCCCGTTTCGCCCGAAGAGGAATCGATGGAAACCGGATCATCCCCGGAATTGCGGGGAGCCTGCTGCGTCGCGTTCCTCGTCCGCCGAGTCCACTGAAAATATTTTATTCTTCCTCGCGCTTAGGTTCTGCCAAGGCTTTTAGCTCCGATCCAGTGTTTCGCTGAACGCGCGCGCGACAAACGCCACTGCCGTGATCGCACGTTCATAGTGCATTCGCATGGGCCCGAGAACTCCCACCGTGCCCAGGACTGATCCTGATACGAGTACGGCGGCGCTGATCAACGCCAGATGCTCGCCCGCCGGATCGATTCCCTGCACGCCGATCTGCACGTGCACCGGGTCCGGCGTATCGATGCATCCGGCCAGCAGAGCGATCAGCTTGTGCTTTTCCTCGATCGCCACCAGCACTTCGCGCAATTGCGCCTGATCGGAAAATTCAGGCGCTCCGGCCATCTGCGCGGCGCCCTCGATGTACACGCGCTGCGTCGAGCCTTGCTCCAGCATTCCCGGATCGCACAGCGCCAGCGCATCGCGGGCCAAAAGATCGTAGCGCTCCTGCTCCGTGGCCAGCCGGCTGAGCAAATCCGCGCGTATGGCCTCCAGCGTGCGGCCCACATAATGCCGATTTAAATAATCCGCCGTGCGGTCCAGATCGGGCTGAGTGAATGCGCGCTCGGTGCGAATAATCTTATCCCGCGTATTGCCGCCGGTCGAAACCAGAACCACCACAACGCGGCCGTCCGGAAGCAGTACGAAGCGCACATGCTCCAGCACCGTCTTTGCGATCGGAGGCGAAACCACGATCCCCAGCCCCCGCGAAACTTCCGCGAGGATGTGCCCCGCGCGCTCGGCAATTTCCTCGGCCGTGGTAGCCGCCGCAAATTCCCCGCGAATCCAATCCTCATCTTCCGGACTCAACGTCGCTTGCGCCGCAACCTGCTGCGCAAAAAACCGGTACGCCGTGGCCGTGGGAACCCGCCCGGCGGAAGTATGCGGCTGGTAAAGATAACCCTGCCTCTTCCAGGTCCGCCATGACGTTTCGAACCGTCGCCGGACTCAGCGATTCCACCGTGCGGCGCGAAATCGCGCGCGAGGAAACGGGCTCGCCCGATTCAATGTAGGCGCGGACAATCGCCGCTAAAATTTGCCGGTTGCGTTCGTTATGTGGGGCTGGATGAGTCATAGCTCCACTGCTCACGGAATCGTAATCTTCCTGAAATTGATTTTATGCCCAGAAGTTGTTCTCGTCAAACCAGATGCGCGGAAGCTGTACCAATACAGATTTCTCATCAATAAAAGCCCGCTCAATGAGCGGCTACAGAATAATCCAGCGTCTGAATCCGCGTCGGGCAACTGACCCGAGCTCAGCGATGGAGTCGGCTTCATAGCGATTCAAGCCAAATCGGTGGCGTCAATCTGCGCACGCTGCAAACGGTCGGAATAATCCACGTACAGGGTTTTCCATTCCGAATAAAAATCGATGGCAGCCGTGCCGGCTTCGCGGTGTCCGTTGCCGGTTCCCTTTGTCCCTCCGAAGGGCAACTGAATCTCCGCCCCGATCGTCGGCGCGTTTACATACACGATTCCGGTTTCCAAATCGCGCATGGCGCGGTAGGCCTGATTGACGTTGCGCGTGTAGATGGACGCCGAAAGGCCGTATTTCACGTTGTTGGCGATCTCGATGGCCTCGTCGAACGAGGAAAATGAAAGCACGGCGACGACGGGACCGAAAATCTCCTCCTGCGCGATGCGCATGCGCGGGTCCACGTCGGCGAAAATCGTCGGCTCGTGGAACCAGCCGCCGGCCAATCCGTCCGATTCGGCTCGGTGCCCGCCAGCGACAATTTTCGCGCCCTCGTTCTTGCCGATCTCGACGTATTTCATCACGGTTTCCAGTTGCGTTTCGTTGATCACCGGACCCACTTGGGTCTCGGGATCGAGGCCGTCGCCAATTTTTAGCGACTTCACTCGCGCCGCAAACCGGTCGAGGAATTCCTTGTGCACTTTGCGTGCACGGCCACGCGGCTCGCGGCTGTGCAGCGCTGCCCGCTGGTTCCAAACCCGCCCCACACCGCCCCTTCCACGGCCAGGTCCAGGTTCGCATCATCCATCACGATAATAATGTTCTTGCCGCCCATTTCCAGATGGCACGGCTTGAACGTCGGCGCGCAGGCCTGGTTCACCAGCCGCCCTGTCTCGGTCGATCCGGTAAAGCTCACCGCCGAAACATCCGGATGCGTCACCAGCGGCGCTCCCGCGTCAGGTCCCATGCCGTTCACGACATTCACGACCCCTGCGGGCAAGCCCGATTCGGTAAGGATTTGCACCAGATTGTAAGTCGAAAGCGGCGTGTCCTCGGCCGGCTTGATGACCACCGTATTTCCGCAAACCAGCGCGGGCATGATTTTCCACGATGGGATCGCCATCGGGAAAATTCCACGGCGTAATCATGCCCACGACGCCCAGCGGATCGCGCACCGACATCGCGAATTTGTTAGGAAGTTCGGAAGGGACGGTCTGCCCGAACAGCCTGCGCCCTTCTCCGGCCATGTAATACGTCATGTCGATGGCTTCCTGAACATCCCCGCGCGTTTCCGACAGAGGTTTGCCCATTTCGCGGGTCATATCGCGGGCGAGGTCTTCCTTGCGCTTCACCAGGGTTTCCGCCGCGCGATATAAAATTTCCGCGCGCCGCGGCGCGGGAACCAGGCGCCATTTCGCATAGGCGGCCTTGGCCGCTTCGACGGCGGCGTTCACATCCTCGTGCGTAGAGGACGGAAAAATTCCGATCAATTCCCCCGAATTCGCCGGGTTGCGATTTTCAAACGTTCGCCCCTGGCGAGCTTCGACCCATTCCCCATTGATAAAGTTCTTATGATCTCTGGAAACAGCGCTTGTGGTCATCGTGCCTCCTGGGAAACTTCGAGGCCTTGCAAAACGGACGGCTCATTGCGTGAGCCGGATCACGGCGGAAAAAATCCGCGCGGCAATCGAATGTAGCAGAGCGGTCCGGGCGCGTCAAACGTGCGCGGAGGCTATTGTTACTGCGCGGAATTAGCGGTTGGATTCGGAGAAGACAGCGCGGTGGGCACCGGAGCCCCCTTGCCGGCCGTCTCGGAACCCAACCCAAGTTTTTGCAGCGTCAAGGCGTCAATCTTGCCCGTCGCGTTCAGCCCATTTTTGTCCTGGTACTTTTTCATGGCGTCGATCGGTGGCGTCGTCCCACTTCCCTGTAGGCTCGCCCTGGTACGCGCCCTCCCGCTGAAGAGCCGTCTGGATTTCCTTGATGCGATCCGCGGTCGGCGCATTTTGACCCTTGGGTTTCGCGACCGTCTTCCTTCTTTTTCTTCGATTTCGACGAGGCAGTCTTTTTCTTGGTCTGTGGTCTGCGCCGCAGGCGGGTGAGCGGCCCCATGCACGACGGGGGCCGCGCTCGCCAGGAGCACGGCGCCAAGAAACTTAGCCAGGTTCTTTTTTTCATTTTCATCTGGATGTCCCCGTAGGCGGATAACAGTCTATTTGCCGTTTACCCCTGCGATCGTTCCGCGAAAATAAGATCCGCGAAAAACTACTGCTCCGGAGCCGGAACCGTGCCGGCCAGATACACCGTATCGAATTGATCGCTACCGGTGCGCCGCAGGACCTTGAACAGGACATCTTGCCCCGGTTTGAGGCCCGAAACGGCGCGGCGATATTCGGCGACTGAAGCGACCGGCACATGGTTCACTTCCGAAATGACGTCCCCTCGCGCGAAGCCGATGTCTTCGGCAAAGCTTGCGGGATCGACTTCGGTGACCAGAGCGCCCTTCATATTCTCGTAGCCCGCGCGCTTGGCCCGATCCGTCCCCAGATCTTCCAGGCGCAGACCGAATTCGGCCGGTGTCGGCCCGTTGTCGTTACTGGCTTCATTGCCGGCGCGATCCGGGAAAATTTTTGTACGGTCCGCAACGGTCAAGGAGGCGTCGTGCTCTTTTTTGTCTCGCATATAGGTCACACGGACGCTGCTGCCAATCGGCGTGGACGCGATCGGATTCACCAGATCATTGCCCGTATGAACCGCTTTGCCGTTCACGCTGGTGATGACGTCGCCCGATTGCAACCCTGCCTTCTCCGCCGGGCTGCCGGGTTCGACGCGCTGCAGCACGATGCCGTAGGGAGCGCCGAGTTCCTTGAGCACGATCGGATTGCTGCCCTGCGTTTCGGTGAAGCTCACGCCGATCGAGCCGCGCGTCACTTTTCCGTTGGAGATAATCTGGTTATACACGCCGATGGCCGTATTCGAAGGCAGCGCAAATCCCACGCCTTCGTTTCCATGCCCTCCGGTAATGATGGCCGTGTTGATGCCGATCACCTGCCCGGCCATATCCACCAGCGGCCCGCCCGAATTTCCGGGGTTGATTGCCGCGTCGGTCTGCAGGAATCGCTGGAATTGCTGGCCCACGTTGGCGCGGTCCTTGGCGCTGATGATTCCGGCGGTTACGCTGCCCTGCAGGAAGCCGAACGGGTTGCCAATCGCCAGAGCCCAGTCTCCCACCTGAACGCCGTCGGAATTTCCGAGTTTCGCGGCGGGCAAATCGTGTCCGACCTCGATCTTCAACACTGCCAGATCCGTTTCTTCGTCGGTCCCCACGACCTTGGCCGTGTACTTGGTCTGATCGCCATTGAGCGTGACTTGAATCTTGGTGGCCTGATCCACTACGTGATTGTTGGTCAGGATAAAACCCTTTTTGTCGACGATGACGCCCGACCCCAGGCTCCGCTCCGCGGTCGGCCCTTGATCCGGAAAATCGAAAAAGCGGTTGAAGAAATCCTGGAACGGCTGCTGCTGATCGTCCTGCGGGCCCATGTCGTCCTGGTCGTGCGGCGAAGGGGCTCCGCGGCCCTTGCCGCGGCCTTCGATCACTTGCGTGGTGGAAATGTTCACGACCGCCGGCTGCACTTTGCTCACGATCGAGGCGAAGGCGCTCGACAACTGCACGGGATCGGGAATCGCCAGCGGTGTGCCACCGACGCCCACGGCGGGATGCGATGCTCCCACGCGGCCGGAGATCACCGTGCCGATTAACATGCCGATGGCCAGCGTCACCGTCACCAACAGTGTCGCCATGATTTTTCGATTGCGCGCCCAGACGGCAAATTCCCGCAACTGCGTTCCCATATTCTTCAACTCCTCTTAGCCAAGCCTTGTGGCCAAACTTATCTTGCATTATACCACTACCCCGCGCCGCGCAACCGTGGACACGCGCGCCCCCGCGCTTGGCAGCCAACTCCCCGCAAAGGCGCGCGGCTACCTCGGCTCCCTTCCCTATAATTCACTTTTATGCTGCTCACAACTATTATAAATTTGTATTGTCCGCCCATTCGTCATGAAATGGATGGTGCGCCGGGCGCTTAATTTCAGGGAGGGCCGAGCTTTCTTTCGCCGGCAATCCGCAGGTTGCGGAATTCTCCCGGCTTGCTAAACTTGAATCAGGGCTCTGGCGGCACGCGAAACTTGACGAACAGCTTGAAATGAGGCGGCCACGGAATTTTTAGGACTCAAAAATTATGACTTCACGCACAATGTACCGCAAGATTTGGGAATCTCACCTGGTCCGCGAGGCGCCGGGAGAACCTTCGTTGATCTATATTGACCGCCATCTGGTTCACGAAGGCACTTCCCCGCAGGCCTTTGCCGGACTGAAAGCGGCGGGAAGGACGGTGCGGCGTCCCGATCTCGCGTTTGCCGTCATGGACCATTCCGTCCCCACGAAGAATCGCAATTTGCCGATTCTGGATGCGGCCGCGAACGGGCAATTCGAGGCCCTCGAGCGCAATTGCCGCGAGTTCGGCATCACGCTGTTCGACATGTTCAGCCATAACCAGGGCATCGTGCACGTGATCGGCCCGGAACTCGGCATCACGCAGCCTGGCCAAACAATTGTGTGCGGCGATAGCCACACGTCCACGCACGGCGCCTTCGGCACGCTGGCCTTCGGCATCGGCACCAGCGAAGTCGAACACGTGTTGGCCACGCAGTGCCTCTCGCAATATGAATCCAAGACGATGCACATTGTGGTCAACGGCAAGCGGCCCAAGGGCGTCTCGGCAAAAGACATCATTCTCGCCATCATCGGCAAAATCGGCATTGCCGGAGGCACCAGCCATGTTGTCGAATACTCGGGCGAAGCCATTCGCGGCCTCTCCATGGACGGCCGAATGACCGTTTGCAATATGTCCATCGAAGGCGGCGCGCGAGCCGGAATGATCGCTCCAGATGACACGACGTTTGCCTATATGGAAGGGCGCCCCTACGTGCCTCGTGGAAAAGAATTTCAGGAAGCTGTCGAGCGATGGAAGGCTTTGGCCACCGATCCGGGCGCCACGTTTGACGCCACGGTGGAACTAGATGCCAGCGCGCTTGCGCCTCAAGTCACCTGGGGAACCAACCCGGGAATGGTTTCCGGCGTCACCGGACGCGTGCCCGACCCCGCTTCGTTCCGCGACCCTGACGACCAGAAAGCGGTGGCGCGCGCTTTGGAATATATGGGCCTCAAGCCCGGAACCGCCGTCGTGGATATTCCCGTCGACCGCGTTTTTATTGGGTCGTGCACCAATTCCCGATTGAACGATCTTCGCGCGGCAGCGCGCGTCGTGGCCGGCAAGCACGTTTCCAAGACTCTCAAGGGAGCCCTGGTCGTGCCGGGCTCGATGACCATCAAAGCGAAGGCCGAAGCCGAGGGCCTGGACAAAATTTTCCGCGACGCCGGATTTGAATGGCGCGACGCCGGATGCAGCATGTGCATCGCCATGAATCCGGATGTGCTGCCCCCGGGAGAACGCGCCGCCAGCACCTCGAATCGGAATTTCGAGGGCCGCCAGGGCAAAGACAGCCGGACGCATCTGGTCAGCCCGGTCATGGCCGCAGCCGCGGCCATCGAAGGCCATTTCGTGGACATTCGCGACTGGAACGTGGAAGCGCCGGAGTAACGCGCACGAGATCTGCGCGGTTTAAAGATATTTTAGTGTGTCATTCCGAACGAAGTGAGGAATCTCTACGGGTTTTAAACCCAAGAAGAAAGAGAGACTCCCACCCCCGGGAGCGGGTTCGGAATGACAACGCTTTAAGTTTTTCCGTTATAAAGTGCGGGCTGTACATGCAGCCTGCAGGAGAAAAAATGCAGCCCTTTTTTTCAAAACATACCGGAATAGTTCTTCCCCTGGATCGCGTCAACGTCGACACCGACCAGATGGTTCCGAAGCAATTTTTGAAACTTCAGACCAAGGAAGGATTCGGGCGCGTCTTGTTCTATGACTGGCGCTACCTGCCGGGCGAAAAACCGAATCCGGAATTCATCCTGAACTGGCCGCGCTATAAAGGCGCATCGGTGATGCTGGCGCGCGCGAATTTCGGCTGCGGATCGAGCCGCGAGCACGCTCCCTGGGCCGTCGCCGATTATGGATTCCGCGTTCTGATCGCTCCCAGCTACGCCGATATTTTTTATAACAACTGCTTCAAGAACGGCATTCTCCCCGTGACGCTTCCCGAGGCGCAGATCGACGAACTCTTCCGCCGCGCCGAAGCGCAGGAGGGCTACCAGATCACCGCCGATTTGCCGAATCAGACCATCAGTGATTCGGCAGGCCTCAACTATAAATTTGAAATCGATCCCTTCCGAAAGCATGTCCTGCTCGAAGGCCTGGACGATATCGGGCTGACTCTGAAACATGCGGCCAGCATCGCGGCTTACGAACAGGCCAAGCATCCAAGCGCCACGATGTACGAGGCTGTGGACGCAAAGTATTTCCCAAAGCATTAATTCAGATTCCGTTCGCAAGGCTTCGCTAAAATCCGTTTGGCGATCCAGCAGGACAGGCTGAGCCCTGTCCTGCATGAGAATTCACGCACCCAGAGAATTATTCGCGGCGGAAGGCGTGTGCCCCATTAATTCCGCGACCAGAATCCCCGCAAGGATAAGGCCCGCGCCAGCCAGCGCCCGCGTCCCCAACCGTTCATGCACCATGAGGAAGGATGTGATGGCCGCGAACACCGGTTCGCTGGCAAGAATCAGCGCCGTGTTCGTGGCCGTGGTGTGGCGTTGCGCCCAAACCAAAAGCGGATAGGCCAGCGCCGTGGTGAAAAAGGCCGTGACCAGAACTCCAAAAATCATTTGCGATGTGAAATGGATGTAAAACGTCTCCCATCCGGCCACATTCAGAAACGGCACCGCCAGCAAGGAGAGCGAAGCGGTCACGATGACCTGCAGAAAACTGAGGCCTCCGAGCGAATGCGTCGCGCTGTACCGTTCGATGAAAATAATCTGCAGCGCGTAGAGAACCGCGCAACCCATGACTAGCAGATCGCCGCGATTGAGATCGCTAATTCCCTGCCGCGGAACGGTGAGGAAATAGAGGCCCGCGAAAGAGGCCAGCGCCCCTCCCCAGGCCCAGGCATTGATTTTTCTGCGCCACACGATGGCCAGCAGGACTGGAATCAGGACAACGCTGAATCCGGTAATAAACGCCGCTTTCGACGGAGTGGTGCGCGCGATTCCCGCCGTCTGAAACACATATCCCCCGGCCATGCACAGGCCCACAATTATCCCGGCGTGAATATCGCGCCGCGAGAGCTTGCGCAGATCGGCCCGGTAAACCCAGGCCATCGGCAACGCGCCCAGGGTGAATCGCGCGGCGAGGTACGCGAAAACAGAAATGTCGGCAAGAGTGTTTTTGACGATGACAAACGTGGCGCCCCAGAGTAGCGAGCACGTCAGCAACGCGCAATGAGCTTTGAACCGCGCGCTCACGCGGTCCGCATCTTGAGAGCGAGAGGATGGAAGCAATTTGCAAAACCGGATTGGCGCGGCCAGCGTCTCATGGAAGCAATGAGTTTAGTGAGGCCGCAAACTAAAGGCAACCTGCTTGTCCGGATAGGAATCGCACTTTATATCGAGGTTCTTAGCTGCGTTGACATGGTAACCGCGACTTGTTAAACCTTACGACTGTGCCGCTTCGTCTTGTCCGCGTTCTGGCCATCCTGCTCGCCCTGCCGTTTCTGGCAGGCGTTGCCATGCCCGCGTCCCGCGCCGATGACCGGGAAAAGAAGCCAAAGGAAAAGAAGGAAAAGCCGGATATCTGGGTCGAAATGCGCTCCCCGTATTTCATTGTGACCAGCGACGGCGGAGAAGGCGCGGCACGCAAGGTCCTCCATGATTTCGAACAGGTGCGCCGCGTCATCCAGGCGACCATGCCCCATGCGCGCCTCAGCACCGGAATTCCCATTCGCATCCTGGCCGCGCGCGACGCCCAATCGTTTACCAAGCTGTTTCCCGAGTTCCCTCCCGACAAGCGGCACATACAGCCGAACGGCCAATTTATTCCCGGCCCGGAAAAAACCTTCATCGCCATCCGAACTAACGTTTCTGGCCACACGCCCTACGAGGAGATCTACAGGGATTATGCGCGGATGATCCTGAGGCTCAGCTATCGCAGCCTGCCTCCATGGCTCGAGGAAGGCTATGAGAACGTCTATGGAAGCATGGAACTCACCGACAAAGGCGCACGGCTCGGCAGGCCGGACCCGGAAGATATGAGCGTGCTATTCGAAAGTCCGCTTTTGCCCCTGGATCTGGTTCTGCACGTGGATCGCGATTCGCCGTATTACTCGAGCGGAGATAAAAACACCGTCTTCTTTGCCGAGTCCCGTGCTCTGGTGCATTTCCTTCTCGCCGATCCGCAGATGACCTCGGAGAAGGCCCTGGACCGGTACGTGGACCTGATCGAGCACGGCGCCGACTCGGTGAACGCCGCTCGCCAGGTGTTCGGCGACTTGAACCAGCTTCAGAGCCGCCTGGATACCTACATCAAGCAGGTTAACGCGCCACCCACGGATATCGCAATGGCGGGCGGCGGCGACTCGGGTGGTGCGTCTCGAACGCTTTCCGCCGGCGAAATGGACGCCCGCATCGGTGAGTTCTGGGCGAATCGTGGGCGGCGCGAGGACGCGGAATCCAAGCTGGAAGATGCTCTCATGGCCGATCCCTCGATCGCCGTCGCGGAGCAGAGCCTGGGATTATTATATTTGCAGCAGACCCAGTTGGACGAAGCGGACAAACATTTCGCAAAAGCGCAGCAATTGGACCCGAACGATGCCCTCACCTACTACGGGGAAGGCCTGGCGGCGATGTCGCGCGGCGGGTTTGTCGGAGTGCCGGCCGGCGCGGCGGAAGCGTTCGAAAAGTCGGCGGCTTTGAATCCCGATTTTGCTCCCGCCTGGTATTACCTCGCCACCGTCTATGCGATGCGTCCAGAAACCATGCAGAGGGCCCTGGCGGACGCGCAGCGGGCCGCAACGCTGGCTCCCGGGGATAGAGGCTACCAGATGCAGGTCGCGGCGATACTGGATCATTTGGCGCGCGGCGAGGCGGCAGGCAAAGCAATGTCCGGCGGGCCGGCTTCCGCGAACGATTCGAAAGGTTCCGCAAAGGCCGGAGAGCGCGCCGCGCAGGCGTCCCGCCCTGCACCGTCTGCTCCGCAGGAATCGCTGGGAAATGCTTCGCAATCCACGTCGGATTCCGGTCTGCGCATCGAGCGCAAGACCGAACCCGACGACAAGCCGTCCGCGACAACCGCGTCTTCCGCTGCGCCGCCTGCGGCCGCCGCTCCCGTGCCGCCGCTGTTTTCGGCCGCGCCGCGCGTCTATTCCATGGTCGGCACGATCACGGATGTCATCTGCACGAGCGCCCCGCAAATTCGGATCACGCTGAAAGCGCAGATGCTGGTGATGCATTTACATGCCGACGATCTGGGGAAAGTGTCCGTCAAATCGGCAGGCTCAAACACACCTGTAAAAAATACGAGTTGCAGCGCACTGCGCGGGCGCACCGCGCGCGTCAGTTATCTGCTGGCGTCGGACAAGCCTTGGGACGGGGAAATCCAGGCCGTCGAGTTTCGAAGCCAGCCTTAGGTTGCGCTTTCTATCGGCCCCTGGCGGAGTGTTACCAGGCCCGCCTTTCTCGCAATCAACCCGCGCAAAATCTAAAGTGCGACCGTGCCGACCAATGAATCTGCTGGCCATCGGTGAGGTGTAGAAGCACGCCATGTCGTGCCTCTCGGCTGCGAGACCACAATCTGCGCCACGGTTTTTCTCTACCCCTGTCAGCTGTTACAACGCCTAAAGTGTGTTGCATAACCTCGCAGAAAACCCCGCCTCTGAAGAGGCGGGCTACAGCAACTCCGCTATCGCCTTCGCGAATGCTGTAGCCCGGGTCTTTAGACCCGGGGATTTTCCGCGCCGATCGAGATTCCCATTCCTGAAAACGTGGACACTCACGGAATCTGCATTAAATAAATTCCAAGCTGGGTTATGCAACACCATCAAATGCTTCGGCGGTTGGAGAAAGCTAGTGTGGAAAGCTCGGCCAGAAAAAAGAAGGGGCCGGAGTAGCGTCCGGCCCCTTCGGTCTTTGCGTAGGTTGAGGTTAGAACGTGAGCCGTAGCCCGATCTGAACCGAGCGAGGTCCACCGCTTCCTACGGTTGCGTTGGCGATGCCTACGTCCGGGGTTTGGCGAGAAGAACCAAACGAGCCAGTCACGGAGGGGTTGCCGGAGTTGGTGTAATAATTCACCTGGTTGAGGACGTTGAAGGTCTCAAAGCGGAATTGCGCATTGAGCCGTTCGGTGATCCGCACGTCCTTGGAAACGGACAGGTCCCATTGCCGGAACGGTTCGCCACGGAATCCGTAACGGGAAATGTTGCCAAACGTTCCGAAGGCGGGCGGAAGCATGACCGAGCTGCCATTGGCGAAGCAGCCGAATTTGTAAAGTGCGGCCTGGTATCCGCCGGTGGGCCCGGTCACGGTCGTCGAGTTGTTGGTCCAGACCGTGCCGCTTCCCCAAGTCGTGAAAGGCTGCGTGTAGCCTGAATCCAACGTTGAGGCTTGGGTCGTGCAAGCAGCGTTGTTTATAGCGTAAGCCGGGTCAGTTGCACCTAGAGGATCAGGCGAAGATCCAGTTGTCACGGGCTTTCCAGGCAGGTAGAAGGGTACGCCGGCGTATTGTTGGCCGCTGAAATCATTGGGATTGCCAAAGAAATCCCAGCGATCCTGAAGTTCGCCGGTGCCGCTGATATTGTTCTTGTGTCCGCGGCGTTCCAAGGCACAGCGGTTTGGTATTTCACAATGGAATTGAGTCTCCAGCCCTCGAGCATCTGTCCGTAACCCTCTCCTGGGCAATTCATACGTCAATGACCAGGTCAAGCTGTGCCGAACGTCGGTGATGCAATCACCGTAGTCAGCCCTGGGATTAGTAACGTTCGAGGGAAGAGTGGCGCCATTCCAATCGCCCGATCCCATTTCCATGCAATGGGCGTAGACGTAGCCAAGCACGTAGTTCAGTCCGTGCTAGGGGCGTTGGGTCAGCGTCACCTGCAACCCGTTGTAGTTGCTGGCGTCCAGATTCTGGAGCGTGTTGATGTTGGAGAGGTACGGATACTTGCTGAAGTACGGCCTGCTGAGATTTTCGCAAACCGTGCTGATCGACCCCGAAGGCCCAGCGCCGGGGCCGCACGTCTTTGTCCCGCTGCTATACGTCTCCCACCCGGAACCTGGCGCCGGTGGATTGGCATCATTCAGGCCAATCAGCCCCACTCCATGGCTGCCGACGTAGGCAACCTGCAAGGCAAGATTGTTGGTAATGGCGTGCTGGAGACTCAGGTTATAAGCCGGCGCGTAAGGCCTGCGCAAGTTGGGATTTACGGCCAGGATCGCGCAGGTATTGTTGTTCGGACTAGCGTTGGTCGGATTATTACAAGCGAGCTGCGTGGGCGAAATGCTGGGGAATACCTGCAGGGCTGCCCCCCAGCTCACCTGATTCGGCTGGAATTTAAGAACGGCGGTTTGCATATTGCCCGGGGCGGGGAACGGTGGTGGTGCCGTTGTTCAGCTAGGCCCCGTGGGGATGGTGTTCAGGCCGGTCGTATCCGGACCGGTTCCCTGCTGGGAGAGAAACACGTTGAAGCCTTCCAGCACGTAAATGATATTGAAGCCGCCACGCAACACCCACTTGGAGTCGCCCCTGATATCCCAGGCGAATCCGAAGCGGGGCGAAACGTTATTCCACGCGGGATAGAGACTATTTTTTTGTCCAATTTGGACCAGGCCTGTGGGAGAGTTGGGGTCAAAATTCGCGAGCTGGTTATTCTTTTCCTGGATGGGAGTCACGCGCTCGAAGGGCACGCCCAAATTGAGCGTGAACGGGGGCTGATGCGCCAATCGTCTTGAGCGTACAGGGCATACCCCTTTCGGTGACTTTGACATTAGGCGTGCCGACGAGTTCTGAAGGAAGGCTCGAGGTCGATAGGGCGCCTAACAGGAATTCCTGCAGGGCGGTTAGCCCGCCGGCGGCATGGGCAAAGGAAATTGCCCCGCGACCGGCAGAAGGTCCCTTCCTTCGTGCTCATATGGCGCGCTTCGCCGCCGAATCCGAAGGAGTGTTTCCCTGAATGTAGGAGACGCTGTCGATGCCCTGGATGGTGTAGTCCGGACCCTGAATCTTGGGAAAACTGTTGCAGCAACCCGTGGCGGTGAAACCTTGAATGGTCAGGACCGGCATACCGCAATTGGCGGGTTGACCGGTTTGTCCAATGACCGTAGCTTGCGTACCCCAATTGATGCCGGTCTCGCCAGAGGGCTGGCCGATGTCGGAGCAATCACCGGGATAGCTGGGCTGGAAGAATCGGTTCACACCGAAAGCGCTTCGTTCACCACGGACGAGCTTGCCAACCAAGTCCAGTGAGCGCCGATGATCATGGACTTGGCATGGGCGGCGTATCCCAATAGGGCTGCGCGGGAGCGCCTCGAAATCCCAAGCCGTCGAAGTTGCCCATGAAAAATTCGCCGCTCAGGTTGTTCTTCTCGTTCAGGTGGTAGTCGATCTTGGCAAGGCCGTTGTTGATGGTATCGTTGCCGATCGGCATAACCGGGTCGGCGCCATTGGCGACAGCACCCGTCTGGAAAATTCCGCTGTAGGGCGAAGTCACGGCGCAAGTCCCCGGAGTTCCGCCATAAGTCAGGCCCGCCAGCTTGAGGCTGAGGGTATTCGGTGCCGTGGTGAGCGCGTTACAAGCAGCCAGCAAGCTATAGGTATTGCGGGTGGTCGCCGAGGTTCCAGCGACTGTCGACAAATCGTAATGTCGGCAAGCTGTCGCTCTGTGAAGGCGCGCTGATGTGATTGAACTGGCCTTCGTAGCCCAGGAAATAAAACAGCTTGTCTTTGCGGATGGGTCCGCCAATGGTGCCGCCGAAATCTTCGATGGCGGTCTGCTGCTTCGGCTGCCCAGGCAGGATGAAGGGATTGGTGGCGTCCAGCGCGGCTCGCGCCAAAGGCATGGCTGTGCCATGTATGGTATTGGTGCCAGACTTCAAACCGACGTTCACGATGGCGCCCGGCTTCCAGCCGTATTCGGCGGTGGGATTCTGCTCGGTGTTGAATTCCTGGATGGAGTCAATGGGCAGAATTGAAGTCGCGTCGCCGAAAACGGGAGAGGAGTTCAGCACGCTTTGCGAGGAGAAGCCTTCGACGGTATCGATTCCGTCAAGAATGTAGACATTATGCTCAGCGCGCATCCCATCGGAACTCTGACTCCATTTGCCGCTCCCGGGTTGAACATAGAGGCCGGGTTGAAGGTCGAGCAGGCGCGTTGATATTGCGGCCGTTAGGGTAGATCGCTGATAAGCTCATTATTGACTGCCCCGCCTAGCACGGCGTTCGTGGTTTGCACAAGTGGGACAGATTCGGTCACGGTGATCGTTTGCGTCTGCTCGCCGGGCAACAGGGACAGGTCGACCCAATTTGCGAGCCGACCTGATGAGGAACTTTGACAGCTCAAGGGTTTGAAACCTTTGAACTCGCCGCCATAACAGTATAGGTACCGGGTTTAAGTTCGGAGCGCTGTATTGGCCGGCGTCGTCGGCCGTCAGAGTGCGCGTGACGCCACTTGAGTATCGATGACATGACAGTGGCGCCGGAAGGGCGCCGCCGCTTTTATCGGTAACCGCGCCAACGATGCTGCCAACGTCTCCGCCCTGAGCGTAGGCGGACACACTTGCCAAAAGGAGCACAAAACATACAACTAACAAACGGGAAACAAAACGAAGAGACTTCATACGCACCCCTCCCCAATATCCTTCATCGATTTGAAACCGGAAGGCACCCAATCACCCTCCCCCAACCCCTAGTGAGAGAGTTCACACCCCCGAATGCGGACCCTTCAAAGCCGGATATTGAACCCGCCCCAAACATTGGGGAGAGCGTTTATCACCTATTTACTGATTGTGTCAATAGAAATCTTGAGAAGGAGAAATTAGGTTAGCCGGGAGTGCGGAAGATTTAACAACGTAGGAAGGACAACGAACTTGGCGGCCCGGCCAAAGGCGGGTGGTTCCGAAGCATCCCTGTGCGCCTACGGCTCCAGGCCGGCAACGCTCAGCGTTGTTAGGGCGACACGCTGCAGGCCGAGTTCGCGGCCCGCAGGGTCGTACCATTCGTCCAGCGTGTGCGCGCCCCCGCTGCGTCCTCCGGCTCCGATAGAAATTGCCGCTATGCCCAGGGAAAGCGGGATATTGGCGTCGGTGGAGGATCGCTCCATCCGCGACCTGTTTCCGAGCCGTGTATCGGCGGCGAGCAGTGCGGCCAGAAGCGGCGAATTCTCCGGAAGTTCCCCGGACGGACGCACGCCGAGCACGGTGATTTTCAAATCCAGCAAGGTGGTGCTGCCGGCCATGCCGCGTTCCCGGGCGGCCGCCATTTCTTCATCGATTCCGGCGCGCATGGCGTCCCGCAGTTGACCTTCCAGCTTGGACAATTCGATTTCCGATTCCGAACGCAAATCGACCTTCATCTGCACGCTCATGGGAATGGAATTCACCGACGTGCCGCCCTCGATCTCTCCGATATTGAAGCTAGTCCGGGGAGACTCGGGAACACGGACGATGACGAAGCGGGCGATTCCGCGGCCCAGGGCATGGATCGGATTGGGCACGCCGAAATCGGACCAGCTATGTCCTCCTGGCCCGGTGATGGAAATTTCCACGCGGCGCGATGCCAGGGCGGAAGTCGTTACATATTCGGTGGCCGAGCCATCGAGAGCGATCACGTATTTCAGATTCTTCTTGTAGGCGTCGACGAGCGCGCGAATCCCGCGGAGGTTCCCTTCTCCCTCTTCGCCCACGTCCGCCACGAACAGAATCGTCTTATTGGTCTTGATCTTGGCTTCGCGAAATGCCCTGGCAAGGGCTACGAGCGCGGCAAGTCCCGTGCCGTTGTCCGAGATTCCCGGCGCCAGCAATCGTCCGCCCTCGCGCTTCACATGCACGTCTGTGGCCGCGGGAAATACGGTGTCCATGTGCGCGGTGACCATGACGATTTCGGGAGAAGATCCTGGGAACTCGCCAATGACGTTGCCGGTCGCGTCAACGCTCACATGGAGGCCAGCGCCCGCCAGAAGGTTTTTCATGTATGCCGCGCGCGCGGCCTCCTGGAACGGTGGAGCGGGAATTTCCGTAATGCGAATCTGCTCGTCGGTTGTTTGCGCGGCGGTCGTCCGAAGGATGTCCAGAACGCGGGCGATGCGCGGATCTTCCTGCGCCTGCGCCGCCGAGGCCTTTCGTGCGAAATTCTGAATAAAGGATGTCAATGCAATCCCAATTGTGAAAAACAGAAGAATGCGCTTCACGGCCCACTCAGCCGCGACGTTCCCAACTTATTTTGCCGCGGGCTTGCCAGTGTCCACCATTCCGCCGCGTGGGTCAAACGCTAAACCCTGGAGGGAAAACCAAATCCTCGATCCCACGGAAATCTAGCGGACCCGCGACGGTCCGGCAACGCTATCGTTGACGTGTCTAGTTTATCGGGGAGAGGGCTGTCTGCATAGCGCGAAGAGTTCCTCGTCGGTTAACACCGTGGAAGCGTTCTTGGCGGCGTGGAGGACACGCTCGGCGATTTCGTCGCTGGCAGCAATGCCGTGACCCTCCATCCAGTGCAGCACGTTGGACTTGCCGCTCATCGGCCCCACTTCGATAATCTGCTGCAGACCGAAGAGCGATGCGCGGGACGCCGCTATATACGATGTCGGCGAGGGCGGCGTCGCCCATGCGCTGCGCCTTAATCAAGGCCGCGGCGTGTACGCCGGTGGCGGTGCGAAAAGCGTCGCGTCCTACCACCGGATAATTCGGCGGAATCGACCGTGTGCGTGGCATGGGCGACGGTTTCGCAAAACTCCCCAAGTTTCGACAAGATCCCGGTCGATCATGCCCGGTGGCTCCATCTAGACCAGCATCAATACCGTCGACATGTTGCCACACGCGCTCTCCCACTGAATTGGCAGACCGCACTGAACCTGACTGGCGCTTGCGGCAATCGCCGCGAAGGAATTGGCGAGGGCCGGGCCGCGGTCGCAGTGCCGGTCCCCGACCCCACGCGAATGGATTCGCCGGATGGAACAACCACCTTTTCCTGCACGAATTTCACTACGATTATTTCCACGCCCATCGGAGTGGCGTGCCCTACGGTATCGCAAAGCACGATGGAGCGCACGCCGCAGCGATTAGCCCGCCGTGTACAGCGCCCTGCACCGTGCCCGCATCGGTTCGCGTAGTGTCCTCGGTCACCTACATCGCCGTCAATTTTGCGCGACGCCGAAGCGCACCGCGTTTTCCGTCAGTAGACAGCAGGAAGTGGACCAAAGTTTCAACCCTCCGCCAGGCGCCGGACAGGACTTGAGCATATTAACATTGCGGCTTCCACAGCAATCCCCGCGCGTTGCGAAACTTCGGCGATCAAGGGGCCCAGATCGTCCTCGACCGTTCGCGCCGCGCAGTTCGGGCCGACTTCATTCGCCGATTCGCGATTTCCAGGGCAAGGGCTTCGGCGTCCAGCGTTCGCCCGCGGCCCAGCGGCCGGCAAACCTATGTCGGCACTTTCAATTTGCAGCGCTTTCCATCAACTGCAGGATTTCTATTTTTTGCTTCGATCGAGGGGTTGTAAAAATAAGAGGGATTTTGCAGGACGTCTCGCGGAGCGTCTCGTTCATCCAGTGTGACTCTGCAGCCGGCAGGAAGGATCGAGTCGCCCGCGGTGTTTCCAATGGTGCGGTCGGGCCCATCGGCATTCATGGCGTCTCGCAAGGCAGCTAATGCCGCGGCGTGAAACTGTGCGGCATTTGTTTCGGGTCCGGCTTATACAGTGTTTTGCAGAATTCGCAGCGGTAGATTTCCGCTTCCTTGCCGATTTTGCTTCCACATTTCGGGTAATCGTACCATCGCTTCAGATGCCCGGCGCAGAGCTTTCCCTTGGCGTCCTTTTCGTTGCAGGAACGCTGCTTCGGTTTGCGCACTTTGATCTTCACTTCCGGCGGCGCGGTCTCGACGGCCGCGGCAGCGGCCGCAGCCGCGGGTGGCGGAGCGGCGGGTGCCGCGCCTTGCGATGCTGTTTCCTCAGCCTGCTCTTGTTCCCCTCCCGGTTAGTGAGCGACTATCGCGTATCTTACTCGAATCCTTCCTGCCGGGCCAAGCATGACTCGAGCGCGGGCCGGCAAGCAGTCTACTGCTTCGCGGCCGAATTGGCGTCAGCCTGGGTGAATGGCTCCGCCGATTTCTCGTACTCGACCTCGGCCATGCACAGCCCCTGAGGCGGCATGGTCGGCCCGGATTTCGAGCGATCGCGCAAAGCAAACAGCGCCGGGATGCCGTCGGGCGCGAGTCTTCCGCGGCCCACGTCCACCAGCGTGTCCACCATTTTTAATGATGTAGCGAAGAAAGGACTTCCCGGCGAACTACGTAAACCCATTCCTCGCCCGGCGTTTCGGAATCATGTTCCCCGCATCGCAATAGTTCGGAGCGATAAATGGTTCGCGTCGTGATGCGTTCCCGGTCGTCTTCCTCCGACCCGGTTGACGCGGCAAACGACGTGAAGTCGTGCTCCCCTTCAAAACGCCGCGCGGCATCGGCCATGGCGGCAAAATCAAGCGGGTAAGGATCGTGCTGCACGTAGCGCCACACGAACGGGGGAACGACACGGCCGCGAAAGATCCGGTACCGGTAGGTCTTCGCCAGGGCGTTCCACCGGGAATGAAAATCGGGATCGACTTCCTCGGCGCCAAAGACGCGAATCGAGGGCGGCAACAAGGCGTTGCAGGCGCGCTGGAATTCCTCCGGGCTCAAGGGCGATTCCGTCTTGAAGTTGGCCACCTGCCCGGCGGCGTGCACTCCGGCGTCCGTGCGTCCGGCGGCGTAAATAATAGGATGGCTGTTCGTCAGCATTTCGAGGACGTCGGCCAATGTCCCTTGAATGGTAGGCTGGCCTGGCTGGAATTGCCAGCCGCAGAAATCCGTGCCGTCATAGGCGAGAGTCAGCTCATATTGCGCATTTTGGCTTCGGAAGATTATCGCACGAAGCGCGCGATCTCCGGCGGCACTTGCAAATGGATTTTATGTGGCTCTGTTGACATCCTCAAATTAGGGCGCAGGTTGCTGTAGCTTGCCTCTTCAGAGGCGAGGAGTTGATCGCCATTGGAGAGGAAAATCCCCGTCCGCCGCGGTTTACGGGCTACAGCAACCGGGTTCGGATTCTAATGATGTCAATAAAGCCGTTTTATGCCTTCTTCATACCCGAAAAATCAGGCGACAATTTGAAATATCAAATCAGTGCTGTCCCAAGAAAGTTTGAATAGTACACGATAAGTGCTTGATTCAGCGAAGCTAAAGGGGTTTGATGATTTTTTCTATTTCAATTTATTTTCTCCCTTTTGCCGTCATTCTACTGCTTTCCAGCTTGTTCTGGAGGCAGCCGATGAATCTTGGCCGAACCGTTTTCTCGCAACTGGTGGACCTGCTCCCGACCTATCAATTTCAACTTTGCGTCGAGCGCTACCAGGGCATCTGCTACGTTAAAGGCTTCCTGCTGGGACCAGTTCCTGTGTTTGGCCTTTGCTCAGCTCACCTACCGCGAAAGTCTTCGCGACATCGAAGCCTGTCTGCGCGCCCAGCAACCCAAGTTGTATCACATGGGTTTCCGCGGCCAAATCTCCGCAATACGTTGGCGCACGCCAACGAGCATCGCGACTGGCGGATTTACGCCGACTTCGCCCGCGTCCTGATTGCCACCGCCCGCGATCTCTACCGCAACGAACCGTTCGGCGTGGAGTTGTCGGAAACCGTCTACGCCCTGGATTCCACCACCATCGATTTGCGCCTGGCGCTTTTCACCTGGGGGAAATTCCGCCGCCACAAGAGCGCCGTGAAACTGCACACGCTGCTGGATCTGCGAGGCCGCATTCCGACCAATGTTTATGTGACCGGAGGCCAAGTTCACGACGTTGATATTTTCTTGTATTAGTTGCTTCCCGAAACGGGCGGGCGCATTTTACTTGCTCGATCGCGGCTATGTGGACTTCGCTCGCCTGCATCTGTTTACCCAAGCCTGCGCCTTCTTCATTACGCGCGCCCGGAAAGGGATGCAGTTCTACCGACGCGACTGGCGCCCCGTCGAACGATCCGCAGGACTGCGCTGCGACCAAACCATTCTGCTCACCGGAGTGCGCACGGCCCTGCGCTACCCCGATCCCTTACGGCGCATCCACTACTTCGATGCCGAGAAGAACTTCGGCTGACGTTCCTGACCAACAATTTCTTGCTTCCTGCTTTGACCATCGCCCAACTGTATCGCGCGCGCTGGCAAGTCGAATTATTCTTTCGCTGGATCAAACAGCACCTGCGCATCAAAGCGTTCTACGGCACCAGCGAAAACGCCGTAAAGACGCAGGCGTGGGTGGCCGTGTCGGTGTATGTGCTGGTCGCCATTGTCAAAAAACAACTGGCGCTGGACCTGAGCCTTTACAAAATTTTGCAGATTCTCAGTGTCACCGTTTTCGAGAAAACCCCCATTCTGGAAGGGTTTTCCAACTTCTGCGACCAGTTCCCGGACACGGAGTCCCGTATGCAGTTGAATCTGTTCGACTTTTAATGGGACAGCACTGATATCAAATTTGAAATCGCACTCATGAAGCGTTGCGTTGACATGGGAATTCATTCGGTTCCACATTTCAAGACTCAAGACCAATGACTGGAGATGGTGAATTCGATCAGGGGTTGGAACGCGCGAAGCGGCTGCCGGGCTTTATGGCCACGTCGCCGTTGCGGCATAGCGGGCATACCGAAGCCTCGTAGCTTTCGATCTTGAGGTCGATCAGGGCTTCGGTGCGGACAGGCAATTCAATCTTGCCGCCGCTGCGATCGATCAACGCGCCGGCGGCAACCACACGCGCGCCGGCTTCCTCCAGCACGCGGATGGTTTCGCACGTCGATCCGCCAGTGGTCCAAACGTCTTCCACGACCAGCACATGCTCGTCCGGCTCGACGCGAAACCCGCGACGCAAGGTCAATTGCCCGGTGGCGTCGCGCTCGACAAAGATCGCGCGCACCGGCTTGCCATGAGCATCCGGAGGAATGGCGCGGGCCACTTCATGGCCCAGGATCACGCCGCCCAGCGCCGGCGAAGCGACGCAATCGACGCGCAGGTCCATGAATTCGCGGCCAGGGCCCGGCCCAGTTGCTCGGCGTACTTTGGATATTGGAGCACGAGGGCGCACTGCACGTACGTGCCGCTGTGCAGCCCCGAGGTCAGCTCGAAATGCCCCTGGCGGATGGCTCCCACGGATTCCAGCATCTCAGTAATGGCGTCAGGCCTCATGGCGGGCCAAGACTATCGGCCCCCTAAACGATTGTCAAGGATGGACGTAAATTGCGCCAGGCGCCACGGCGAAACCTAACCGGGACTTGACCTTCAGCAGTTTCTCGCGTTCAATACTGGGGCGCTCGAAAATTTGGATGGGGAGAGCGGCGCCGAAACCGCGAGTTATGTTCAAGTTAACGCCAGAAATGGACCAGAAGAAGATTTAGCCCTTCGACGCCCGAAAATCCCGGCAAGCGCGGGGAAAATAATTGAAACAATTCGGCCTCGGCAGACGTTTAAATCACTTAGCACTGTTAAGCCACCACTCGCTGATTAAAATACTGATTTCTGTATCGAGAGGAAAACAAAAATGATCGGAAGGCTATACCGTGTCACGCTTGCCCTATGCTTGGCATACTGACGGCCTTGGCGCCAGTTGCGCCGGCTTTCGCCCAGCAGCAGGGACAATTCACGCCGCCCGCGCAGCCCCAGCCTCAGGCTCCCGCTCGTACGATCCAAGTATCGAATCAGGACTACACCTATGGCAAGCGGTGGTTCCCCAATATCTTCGCGCCCTATACGCCCACGCACGTGCCTGAGCCCGTTCTGACCAATGCGCCGCGCATCGAGCAAATGATCCAGGACGGCAAGCTGACGCATCAGCCTGCAGGATGCGATTGACCTGGCGTTACAGAACAACCTGGACATCACGATCCAGAGGTATGCTCCCTGGCTTGCCGAAGCCAACATTCTTCGTACCCTGAGCGGCGGCGCCCCCAGCATCGTCAACGGTAACTCCGCTCGGCACCATCCCGGCGCAGAACTTCGATCCGCAAGTCACTTCGACTTTCAGCTTGGACCAGCGCACAATTCCTGTGAATAACCCGCTCACCGCCGGAGTCGGGGGCAGCGCCGCGGTCGGAACTTTTCTTCCGCTGGATACGCACACTGCCATCGGCAACCTGCAATATACCCAGGGGTTTCATACGGGCACGTCCTTTTCGGCGGCGTTCAATAACACACGGGCATCCACGTCCAGCACTACCAACTTTTTCAACCCTTCGGTGACATCCAATTTTGTCTTCGTCGCCAGCCAGCAGTTGCTGAACGGTTTCGGACTGCTTGCGAATGAGCATTACATCCGCATTGCAAAGCTGAACAAGAACATAGCCGATCAGACCTTCCAGCAGCAGGTGATCACCTCGATCACCGCAGTCGGCAACGCCTATTGGGAACTTGTGTTTGCCCGCGGAAACGTCGACGTGGCCCAGCATCAAATTGAACTGGCAAACAAGCCCTATAGCGACAACAAGAAGCAGGTCGATGTCGGCACTCTGGCCCCGCTGGAAATCGTCCAAGCCGAAGCGCAGGTCGCGACAGCCAACCAAGCCTTGATCGTTGCGCAGACGACGGTGCTTCAGGACCAGCTCACCCTTTTGAACTTGATCTCCAAGAATCCGAATTCTCCTGCCTTGCGCAGAGTCGAGATTATCCCCACCGACACGGCCGACGTGGCCCCGCCCGAAGTTGAAAAGATCCCGCTTGAGGATTTGATTAAGGAAGCCGTCACGAAGCGGCCGGACGTCTTGCAGTCGGCGATCGCGCTCAAGGGAGACGACATCAACGTGCGCGCCACAAAGAATGCGCTGCTTCCCGTGCTGACTCTATCCGCCGAATATGCTACGGAAGGACTGGCGGGCAACAACGGCCCACATGCACGCCCGCGCCATGCACCCCTCCGCCGCAGATCTGACCGGACTGGCGACTTCCCTGGGTGACATGTTTACCGGTGTCTATCCGGAATATAATGCGCAGATCAGTTTGACGATTCCGATTCGCAATCGCGCGGCACAAGCCAATAACGTCACGGCGCTATTGAATGAGCGTCAGGACGAAGCCCGCTACCGCCAAACCATGAATAACGCCGCCATCGATGTTCACAACGCGCAAATCATTCTCGAGCAAGCCCGCATCACCTTGGCAGCAGCTAGCAAGACACGCGACCTCGATCAGCAGACCCTCGACGCCGAACAGAAGAAATATCAGCTTGGCGCTTCCACGCTATTCAATGTGGTGTCCGATCAAAACACCTTGGCTGCGGCAGAATCGGCCGAAGTTCGCGCGCGTGTCAACCTCGCCGAGGGCAAAGTGAACTTTGACCGCGCCATGGCCCGCACGCTCGAGGTCTACAACATCACGATCGCCGACGCCAAGTCCGGCAAGTCCCCGAAAGACACGCTGATCCCCGGCACCGCGTCCGACGGGCAACTCTATGTGGATCGCGCCAAGCAGCCGGACGAACTTTTGCTGCTGTCCAACAGTCCTTCGGGCGCCGGCAACGGGCAGTAAGGCCGCCGCGGTCCTAATCTTGAGTTCTCACCACGGCAACGAAATCCCCGCCTCTGAAGAGGCGGGCTACAACAATCTGCAATCGGGCGCAATGAATTCGGACTTGCGATATTGCCGTGCCCCGGGTCTTCGGACCTGGGAATTTTCGGAGTGTATAGAAACCCGCTCTCCTGGCTCTTTCGGCGGACCGGAAACAACATCCCCTTTTAGCTGCCGTTTTTCATCCGGTTTCTATTTTCTGTCCGCCGAACTTTCTTGTTCCGTTTACCTGCTTCGCCTAGAATCAGATCGCGCAGGGGCTCGACTCTTTATTTTGCGCATGGACGCACGGCCTGATCACGCATGTCTTCCCAACGCGAAAAAACGCCGCACCACGCAACTTCCGGCAAACCCGCCGAGCGGCGCCGTCCAATTCACCACGGTTTCCAATCATCCCATCCGGCGCTTGTACACTCCTGAAGACTTATCCGGCTGGGACCCCGCCCGCGATTTGGGCCTGCCGGGAGAGCCTCCCTATACGCGCGGCATTCATCCGGCGATGTACCGCAGCCGCCTTTGGACGATGCGTCAATTTGCGGGGTTCGGCTCGGCGGAAGATACTAACCAGCGCTTTCGATACTTGCTTTCGCAGGGGCAGACCGGGCTTTCCGTCGCTTTCGATCTGCCCACGTTGATGGGCTATGACTCCGACGACGCGCTTGCCGACGGCGAAGTCGGCAAATGCGGCGTGGCCATCAGTTCGCTCGCGGACATGGAGCTTCTTTTCGACCAGATTCCGCTCGGCGGCGTTTCGACGTCCATGACCATCAATTCTCCTGCCGCGATTGTTTGGGCGATGTATCTGGCGGTCGCGGAAAAACAGGGCGTGGACTGGGCAAGCCTCACGGGCACGCTGCAAAACGATATTCTCAAGGAATACATCGCGCAGAAGGAATACATCTATCCGCCGAAGCCTTCGATGCGCCTGGTGATCGACACGTTTGAATTCGGCGCGCGCCACACTCCGAAGTTCAACGCGATTTCGATCAGCGGCTACCACATTCGCGAGGCCGGTTCGACCGCGATTCAGGAATTGGCGTTCACCCTGCGCGACGGCATCGAATACGTCGAGTGGGGCATCCGCCGCGGGCCTGGACGTGGACGATTTCGCGCCGCGCCTTTCTTTCTTTTTCAACGCGCACAACGATTTCTTCGAGGAGATTGCCAAGTACCGCGCCGCGCGGCGCATCTGGTACAAGACGATGACCGAGCGTTTCCATGCAAAGTCGCCGCGGTCCTGCGGCGCTGCGCTTCCACGCGCAGACCGCCGGCTGCTCGCTCACGGCGCAGCAGCCGTACAACAACGTCGTACGCACGGCGCTGCAGGCGCTCGCCGCGGTGATGGGCGGGACGCAATCGCTGCACACGAATTCGCTCGACGAAGCCTGGGCGCTGCCGACCGAATTTGCCGCGACCCTCGCGCTGCGAACGCAGCAAATCCTGGCGTACGAGAGCGGCGTCACCAGCGTCGCCGACCCTCTCGGCGGATCGTATTTCGTGGAGACGCTCACGAACGAAGTCGAGCAGGGCGCCTGGATTACATTCGAAAAAATCGACGGCATGGGAGGCATGATCGCCGCGATCGAGCGCGGCTATCCGCAGCGGGAAATTGCCGACGCGTCCTACCGATACCAGATGGCCGTCGACCGCAAGGAAAAGATCATCGTCGGAGTGAATGAATTCACCGGCGAAGAGAAGCCCCTCGATACGCTGCAAATCGACGAATCGGTTCGGCGGAGCCAGTCCGAGCGCCTGCGCAAGCTGCGCGCCGAGCGTTCTGCGGATGAGGTTACGCGCAGCCTTTCGGCCCTGCGCAAGGCCGCGGAAGGCACCGAGAATCTCATGCCGCCGATTTACGATGCGGTAAAGGCGTATGCGACGCTGGGGGAAATCTGCGCTGCGCTGCGGGATGTTTTCGGCACGCATGAGGAGGCGGCGGTAACGTAATCATCTCGTCTCTTGAATTTCTCAAGGATTTCTCTGTGCCCTCTGTGTCCTCTGTGCTCTCTGTGTTAAATTCCTTTCGGGTCTGTCCGACGCAAAGAATAAAAAGGACACAGAGAAATGCAGGAGAAACGAATTCGAGTGTTGATTGCGAAGCCTGGGCTGGACGGGCACGATCGCGGCGCGAAGATTATTGCCCGCGCGCTTCGCGATGCGGGAATGGAAGTGATCTATACGGGGCTGCGCCAGACCCCGGAAATGATCGCTTCGGCCGCCCTGCAGGAAGACGTCGACGTCATCGGCCTGTCCATCCTTTCCGGCGCGCACAATACGCTTGCGCCGCAGCTGATGAATTTGCTGAAGGAAAAAGGGATGGACGGCGTAACCGTGCTGCTCGGCGGCACGATTCCGGCGGCGGATATTCCCGCCCTGAAAAAGGCCGGCATCGCGGAGATCTTTCTTCCCGGAACATCCACGCAGGACATCGTCAACTTCGTGCGGCAGAGCGCCGCTGCGAAGGCTCGTTAAACGCCTGTACTTCAGGGCAGTGAAACTGTTTTTTGTTTCGAGGCCCCAGGTCATGCATGAAAGATCGCGCCGCCTGGCGTGATGAGCATCGGTGGCACAGGCTGCAGCCTGTGCGTCATGCGGGAAAATCAATACCGCACAGACTGAAGCCTGTGCCACCTCAACCAGGAACCTCGCCCAAAGCTGGCATGAAAAAACCTACGGAATCACTTTCCCGTCGGCGTCGCGAATTTCGATCGCGCCCAGATCGAGCTTCACCAGGTCCGGCTCGATCTTGGCGCGGTCGCCCACGCAGATCAAAATCATCTGGTCCGGGTGAAGATATTTTTTGGCCGCCGCCTCGGCGTCCTCGGACGTCACCGCGTTCAGCCGGTCCGGCAATTTCTGAAAATAATCGGGCGCAAGGTTGTACATGAAAATTTCCGAGAGAGCGCCGGCCGCGCCGCTGCTCGCTTCAAACATTCCCGGCAAGGAGCGCGACTGCGAATCCTTCGCCAGGCTCAATTCCGCGGGCGTCATTGGCGTGTCGATCATGCGGCGGATTTCGTTGAAGATTTGCGCCACGGCGGGCGCCGTGGCGTCGGTGCGGATGCCGCCGCCGGCCACGAAATATCCGAGAGAGCGCCGGTAAATAAAAAACGAGTTCGCGCCGTACGTGTAGCCGTGCTCCTCGCGAAGATTCAAATTGATGCGGCTGGAAAACAGGCCGCCCAGCTCGGAGTTCATCACTTCGATCGCCGGGTAATCGGGAGTGTTGCGCGCGACGCCCATCTGTTCGAGGCGAACCATGGTCTGCTGGGCTCCGGGGCGGTCGACAATGACGATTTTCGCCTTCGTTGGCTCGATTTCGCCGGCCGAAGGACGCGAGACCTCGCCGCTTTTCCACGCGGCAAATTTGCTTTCGGCCAAGATTTTAAGTTCATCCGCGGGAATATTCCCGGCCACGACCAGAGCCGCGTTATTGGGCACGTAGTGCGTCTTCCAAAAATTCACCATATCTTCCCGCGACATCCCCTTGACGGATTCCTCGGTGCCCGAATTGTCGTACCCGAACGGCGAATGAGGCCCGAACAGCGCCGAAACTCCCGTGCGGATTACGATCACGTTCGGATCGCTGCGGTCGTCGGCGAACGCCGCCAGGCGCGACGCCCTGCGCCGCTCGATTTCGTCCGGCGGAAATGTCGGATGCAGAACGACGTCCGCCATCAGATCGAGCGCGCCGGAAAAGTTATTCGTGAGAGCGCTGGTTCCGACGCGTCGACCCGTCCATGCTCGCGCCGGAAGAAAGCGTGGTGCCCAGCAGCGCGGCTTCGTCGGCGATTTGCGTGGCGTTGCGCGTGCTGGTTCCCTGCTGCAGCATATTCGCCGTGAAGCTGGCCAGGCCCGGCTTATCGACCGGGTTGGCGGAACTTCCCGTCGTGAATACCAGATTCGCCGCCACAACGGGCAGGCCGGGACGATAGTTGTAAAACACGGTCAAGCCGTTGGAAAGCTTGAAAATTTCAGGAACCGGCAAATTCACGGGACGCGCCGGACCTGCCGGCGGCGGGTTGTCGCGCCAGGCGGCATCCGCGTTCACCGCTTCTCCGCCGGTACTTTTGCCCTTTACCAGCGTTTTCGGAGTGGGAACATCGGGGCCCAGGTCCGGCTTGCCGGGAATTCCGTAGACGACGACGCTCGCCGTCGGCTTCAATTGCTGCCTGGGCGAACGTGCGGATCGAGGCGATCGTGGCCTTCTGGTAACGCGCGACGTCCTGCGGAAAATAGCCCGGATTTCCGAGATAATGATTGTATTCATTCAAGCGGTCGGCCACGCCGCCGAAGCCGCCCAGACGCTCCAGGCCCTGGATCATCCGGGTCTCGACGCCATTTCGCGCGCGTTCCAGCTCCACTTCGGTGGGCCCATCCTTGCGAAAGGCGGCCACCTCCTCGTCAATCGCTTTTTCCATCTCTTCGGCCGTATGTCCCGGGCGGGCGGTCACGACGATTTCAAACATCGAGCCGAGGATCAGCGAATTTTGCGAGGCGCTGACGTCGAGCGCGATCTGCTTTTCGTAAACGAGCTTCTTATACAGGCGGCTCGATTTGCCGCCGCCCAGAATTTCTCCGGCAAGATCGGCCTCGGCGTCGCCGGGCTTGAAAATGGGAGAGGTCAGCCAGGCCATATACACGCGCGGCAATTCCACCTGATCGTGGATCACCTTGCGGCGCTGCGCGGTGATCGGCGGCGTCACGGCCGTGATTTTCGGAACGGGAGCGCCGCGCTTGAGCGGTCCAAAATATTTTTCGACCATCTTCTTGGCTTCCGCCGGATCGAAATCGCCGACGATCGCGAGGCTGGCATTATTCGGCGCGTAGTAGAGCTTGAAGAAATTGCGCACGTCCTCGAGTTTCGCCGCCTGGATATCGGCGTGGGAGCCCATCACGTCCGCATAATACGGATGGCCTTTGGGGTACAGCTCGTGAAAGACGCCTTCCTCGACGATGCCGTAGGGACTGTTCTCGATGCTCTGGCGGCGCTCGTTGCGCACCACGTCCTGCTGGTTGGTCAGGCTGGCTTGATCGAGGCGGTCGGGAAGATAGCCCATGCGGTCGGATTCGAGCCACAGGGCAAGCGCCAACTGGTTGGAGGGAATGGTCTCGAAATAATTGGTGCGGTCGAAATCGGTGGTGCCGTTCAGGTCGGAAGCTCCGGCCGCCTCCAGGTAGCGGATATGAGCGTTGCCGGGAACGTGTTTCGAGCCTTCGAACATCATGTGCTCGAACAGGTGCGCGAATCCCGTGCGTCCCGGGAGTTCGTTGGCCGGACCCACGTGGTACCAGATGTTCGTGGAAACCATCGGCAGGCGATGGTCCTCGGAAAGAATCACGACCAGGCCGTTGGGCAGCGTGTACTTTTCATATTTGATCGTGGGAAGGCTCGCCAGCGGCAAGCCTGCGGCCGACGATTCCACTTTCGCGGGCGCCTGTTTCGGCGGCGCTTTTTTTGCCGGATTCTGCCCGGATACGGACACGGCCGCGACGGCGGCCGAAATGCTTACGAGCAACGCGCGGCTGAAAAACGCAGAGGTCATTCCCATTCTCCTTGGCGATTCCCCACTCCCTATGAGACGCGGCAGGCCTGCATAAGGCTTCCATCTTCCGCTAAAGACTATACGATAGTTTGCAAACGCTTTCCGGCGGGAAATCCGTAGCCGTGGTCGGACTCGGATTGCATGGCGCGGGTGCAATTGTCCCGCGCAGCCTGCACAGTTGGCTAAAATCAGCTTATACTGTCGCTTCGCCGTTTCATGGCATGCCGCGAATAAATCCCAAGAGGAGCCGCCCTTGACGAGTTCCGTTGTCGACACCAAGATCAAACGCGACTCGCCGGACTTCGAGAAGAATACGCGCCGCATGATCGACCTGGTCACCGAGATCAAGAATCAGGAAACCGAAATTCAGCAGGGCGGCGGCGCCAAAGCCATCGAATCCCAGCACAAAAAGGGCCGCCTGACGGCGCGCGAACGCATCGCCCGGCTGATCGATCCGCACACCTCGTTTTTCGAGCTGGGAATCTACGCCGCGCACGAGATGTATGAGGAATGGGGCGGAGCGCCGGCGGCCGGCGTTATTACGGGGCTGGCGAGGATCTGCGGCCGCCTGGTGATGCTCATCGTGAACGACGCCACGGTGAAGGCCGGAGCGTTCTTCCCTCTCACGGCAAAGAAAGTCATCCGCGCGCAAAATATTTCCATCGACAATCATATACCCACGATTTATCTGGTCGATTCCGCGGGCGTGTTTTTGCCGCTGCAGGAAGATGTTTTCCCAGATACCGACGACTTCGGCCGCGTCTTTCGCAATAACGCCGTCATGAGCGCCATGGGCATTCCCGCAAATCACGGCCATCATGGGGATGTGCGTCGCGGGCGGCGCGTACCTGCCGGTGATGTGCGACAAAATTCTGATGACCGAAGGTTCCGGACTCTTCCTCGCGGGGCCGGCGCTGGTGCAGGCCGCGATCGGGCAAAAAGTTTCCGCCGAGGAACTGGGCGGCGCGAAGATGCACGCGGAAATCAGCGGCACGGTGGATTTTCGCGAGCCGGACGACGACTCCTGCCTGGCGCGGATTCGCGCGCTGGTCGACAAAATGGGCCATCCCCTCGCCGCCCGATTCGATTACAAGGAATCGGAAAATCCCGCCTTTCCGCCCGAGGACATTTACGGAATATTTTCGTCCGATCCGGCCAAGCAATACGACATGCGCGAAGTGATCGCGCGCATCGTGGACGCCAGCAAATTCGAGGAATACCGCGCGGAATACGGCAAGACCGTGCTGTGCGGCTACGCGCGCATCGGCGGCTGGGCCGTGGGCATCGTTGCCAACAACAAGAAGCACGTTCCGACCATCGACGCGGCCACTGGAGAGCGCCGCATCGAATTTGGCGGCGTGATTTACACCGAATCGGCGGAAAAGGCCGCGCGCTTTGTCATGGATTGCAATCAGAATCTGGTGCCGCTTATTTTCCTGCACGACGTCAACGGCTTCATGGTCGGCAAGGAAGCGGAGTGGAGCGGAATTATCCGCGCGGGCGCGAAAATGGTGAACGCGGTGTCGAACAGCGTGGTGCCGAAAATCGCCGTCATCTGCGGCGGAAGTTTCGGCGCGGGAAACTACGCCATGTGCGGCAAGGCCTTTGATCCGCGTTTTCTATTTGCCTGGCCCACGGCGCGCTTCGCCGTGATGAGCGGCGATGCCGCAGCCTCCACGCTGGTCGAAATCAAGATCAAGCAGCTGGAACGCGCAGGCAAGAAGCTCTCCGCCGCCGAACGAAAAGAGCTTTACGAATCCACGCGCGCCACGTACGAACACCAGACCGACCCGCGCTATGCCGCGGCCCGCTTGTGGGTGGATGCAATCATCGATCCAGCGCAAACGCGGGAAGCGCTGATCTGGGCGCTGGAAGCGGCGGCACTCAATCCGCACGTGAAGGAATTTAAAACCGGCGTTTTGCAGACTTAGGAAGAAGTTGAGAGTTTACAGTCGAGAGTCGAGAGTAAAACCGACGCCCCACAGGCATTGTGAGAATGCGATGCAACGATTCACGGAACTAAAGGTCTGGCAAAGGAGCCATGCGCTTGTGCCGCAAGTGTACAGGCTGACGAAAGGATTCCCTTCCGAAGAGCGATATGGCCTTACTTCACAGCTCCGGCGCGCGGCTCTTTCGGTCCCCACAAATATTGCCGAGGGTTCGAAGCGGCAAACGAACGTGGAATATGGCCGGTTCCTCAACATAGCCGAGGGCTCGCTGGCTGAAACCGAGTATTTGCTCATGGTGAGCCGTGATTTACACTACTTAACCGCTGTCGATGCAAAGCCCGTTTTGGCCGAGGCGGATGAAATCGGGAAAATGCTCCACGGTTTGCGCAACAAAGTTATCAATCCATCATGAACATCGCCCGGCAGCGGCGGTCACTGGTAGTAAAGTCTTTTCTTAACTCTCGACTCTTGACTGTCGACTCTCGACTGAAAAGGATCTCCATTGGCTGACGACGTAACGCTAATCGAATGCCCCCGCGACGCGTGGCAAGGATTGGCGGAAATCATTCCGACGGAATTGAAAGTCGAATACCTTTTGAACTTAGCGGCCTCGGGATTCAAACACATCGATGCCGTCAGCTTTGTTTCTCCGAAACATGTGAAGCAGATGGCCGACAGCGAAGAGGTGATGCGGGGATTCATGGCTGGACTTCCTGCGGATGCCGCGCCGCCGGAAATCATCGGCATTGTCGTGAACGAGCATGGGATGCAGCGGGCCCTGGCCACGCCGGGCGTCACGACGCTCGGATATCCATATTCCATTTCGGCGTATTTTCGGCGCGCGAATGCCAACATGAGCCGCGGCGAATCCCGCGCTGTCGTCGAGCAATTGAGGAAGGCTACGAAAGCTTCCGGGCACGGGTTGGTGATTTATATTTCCATGGCCTTCGGCAATCCCTACGACGAGCCCTGGGGCGCGGAAATCGTCGAAGATACGTTGGTCTGGCTGAAAGATATCGGCGTGCGAACGGTTTCGCTGGCCGATACCGTGGGCAACGCTACGCCCGAACAGGTGGGCGAGGTGTATAGTGCCGTGAAGCAGAGCGTGGCAGGCGTCGAGATTGGCGTTCATTTGCACGGGCATCCTGCGGAAGCGGCCGAAAAAGTTTTGGCGGCATACAAAGCTGGATGCCGGCGGTTTGACGGCGCGCTGACGGGCCTCGGCGGCTGCCCCTTTGCCGGGGATGATTTGGTGGGAAATATCGCGACCGAAACGATCGTATCGACTCTGACCGCGCTCGGGGTAAACGCAGGAATTCGCATGGAAACTCTGGGTACGGCCATCGCCATGACCCAGGAGATTCGCGCGAAATACGCGCATGCGGTGGCACACTAGGACAAGCTTTCTACCTTGAAAATCGAAAAAGCGCACAGGCTGAAGCCTGTGCCACTAAAAAGCATCGAACCACATCATGGCTTACACTACGCTCCACCTCGAAATCTCCGGCGAAATCGCCACGATCACGCTGGCGAGGCCGGAAAAACGAAACGCCATCTCCGCCGCGATGATCGCGGACCTGATGGCCGCGTTCGCCGAGGCCGAATCGAATCCCGCGCGCGTCTTGATCCTGACCGGCGCGGGCGAGGCATTTTGCTCCGGGATGGATCTGGATGAACTCAAGGCGGTCGCGACGCAGTCCCCCACCGAACATCTGGAAGACTCACGGCGCACGGCTCGGCTCTACCGGCGCATCTGGAGTTTTCCGAAACCCACCATCGCCGCGGTCAATGGGCCGGCCATCGCGGGAGGATGCGGACTGGCGACGCTGTGCGATTTCACGATCTCGGCGCCGGAAGCCAAGTTCGGCTACCCGGAAGTGCGCATCGGATTTCTTCCCGCCATCGTATCGGTTTTTCTGGCGCGGCAAATCGGCGAAAAGCGCGCGCGCGATCTGCTGCTGACCGGAAGAATCATCGATGCGGAGGAAGCACACCGCCTCGGCCTGGTCACCGAAATCGTCCCGGCGCACGAATTGATGGCCGCGGCGCAAACTCTTGCGGCACAACTGTTGTCTTGCAGCCCGCTCAGTCTGCACAAGACAAAAAAACTCCTGTGCAATTCCGCCGCACCGGAACTGGATCGCGAACTCGAACTGGCCATCGCGGAAAGCGCGCAAATGCGCTCCACAAAGGATTTTCGGGAAGGCCTGGCGGCATTCCTGGAGAAGCGCCCTCCGCGGTGGGCGTCCAAATAACCGCCATGCCTGCCTATCCGGCGCGCGCCGCCATTCTGTTACACTTCTCTTCCCGATGAGCGAATCCTTCGACACCCTGGTGCGCGTGCGTTACGCCGAAACCGACAAGATGGGCGTCGTCTATTACGCCAACTACTACATTTATTTTGAAATTGGCCGAGTCGAATACATGCGCAACCTGGGCATCGATTACCGAAAAATGGAAATCGAGGACGACGCCTTCATCGTCGTCGCCGAATCCAAGTGCCGCTACCGCCGCCCGGCTCGCTATGACGATCTGTTGCGCATTCGCACGCGCGTGCTTCGAGTGAAGCGACGCACGATTCATTTCGGCTATGAAATCCTGCACCACGAATCCGGCGAGTTGCTGGCGTTTGGCGAAACCATCCACGTGGTCTGCGGCAGCAACGGCAAACCCAAAGCGTTGCCGGAGAAATACCGCCTCATTCTCGATGTTTCTGCCGCCGAGGAGTCTTCGTCACAATTAGCATAATAAGCCCTGTGCGGGATCGATTTTAGTGGGGCAGGCTTAAGGCCTGCGTGATTACCCAAATTTGAAAAGGCCAGCGGCTGAAGCCGTGCCCCACAAAGATTTTACCGTTGTCATATAGGCTGGCTCCGTTGATATCCTCAAACTCAAGCGCCGGATGCTGTAGCTCGCGTCTTTAGACGCGGGGCCTTTCCCTGCGATCGGCAGCAAACCCCTCGCCTCTGAAGAGGCGAGCTACAGCAACTCGGGGCCGGAATCCACGGATATCAACAGAGCCACATAGTTCTAAAGCCTGTCCTGCCGAGGAATCGAAATGCGGTTTATGCAAGCGCTTCAAACAAAAACAGACCGAGGCGCAGACCGGCGGGAAACGCAAATGGCGCAAGCTCCAGGGAATAGTGTCCGCAAGGAAGAACCAAAGTTTCCAGCCGAAGCCCCTTCTTTTTCAGCGTGCGAAACATTTCATCGGTAAATTCAAACCAGAAGGTCGGGTCGTAGCGCCCGCTCACCATCAACATGCGCTGGCCGGTATCGCGCAGCCGGTGCATATACGGCACGGGGCTGATGGGAGTCCAGTAGCGGCGCAACTCGTCTTCGGTGACGTGCGTGCGCAGGCCTTCCCACACGTGCATGGTCGTCATGCCGGTGCGAACCGCGTCCGAAAAATAGGTGGATACGTGGAGAAATGCGCCGGCGCGCACCGCGGGATCGTGCGCCATGGTGATTGAGCCGACGGCCGAGCCAATGCTCGTGCCGACAATTCCCAGCCGCGTGTATCCCTGCTGCTCGAGCCAACGCAGGCAGCGGCGCGTATCCGTGATGGCTTGCCGCGTGGCCTGCAACGTGAGGCCGACGTTCGAGCCCACCAGTTGATCCGCGCGCTCGTGTCCGGGAGCGACGCGGCGATCGTGATACGGCAGCGAAAGCCGCAGGACCGAGATGCCCAGCTTATTCAGCCAGCGGCAGAGATTCACCTGCCCTTCCCACTTCGCGTTCCAATTGGGCAGCAGGACAACCGCCGGGCCGGTGGCACGCGCGCGGAAAAATCGTGCATGCACCAGATTGTTCTTCGGCCATGGCGAGACGATCTGGCTGGTAAACGTGAGCACTCGCCCGCCGGAACCCCCGTTTTCAGGGGGATGCAGCACGTAGTCGCTCGGCAGGCGACGTGGCAAACCACTCGTCGCTGTGCGCCAGCGTTTGCTCGACCCAAGCATTCAAGAAGCCGCGAGGGTCGGGTTCGTCGGCCCGGCCGCCGATATGCTCGAGGCCCCATTCAAATGGAAACACGCGCCGGTTGTCGTCGGTGGTCCACCGGGCATGTTCGTAATGGCGAATCTTTTGTTCCAGCCAGGACATATTCATGTAGATTTTCAATATAAGAGGCAGCGCGATAGGTGTCAAACAACATGGCTGTTGCTTAATTGCTTCCTGGCAAGCACGGCGAGCATTGTCGCGGCGAGGCGTCTATGGCACATTCAGGGGGTGATCCCTCTTGGCGTGTTTTTGCTCGGCCTGGTCATCGGCAGTTTTCTGAACGTCTGCATTCTGCGCATTCCCGCGGACAAATCCATTGTTCTGCCCGCGTCGAGTTGCCCGAAATGCGGGAAAGCGATCGCTCCGTACGACAATATCCCGGTACTGAGCTGGCTGATCCTGGGCGGAAAATGCCGCAACTGCAAAACAAAGATTTCGGCCATGTACCCGGCCGTGGAATTGCTCACCGGGCTGCTGTTTCTGGCGTGTTATTTCGCATTCGGCGTAACGGTGGACGCGCTGAAGTGGGCGGTTTTCTCGGCTCTGGTCGTGGTTTTAACGATCACGGACTTGCGCGAGCGCATTCTTCCCGACGAAGTGAATTTCTTCGGGCTCGGCGCGGGGCTGCTCTTCAGCCTGTTCACCAAGCCGATCGACGGCACGGCGCTGTGGCTGGCGAACCGCTGGTTTGATTTTCCGCCTCCCCGGATGGCGCTGTCGTTTGTCGATGCGGCGCTGGGAGCCATCGCCGGCAGCGGCCTGCTGTGGCTGGTGGCGGAAGGATACTTCCGGCTGCGCGGGCGCGAGGGCATGGGCCTTGGCGACGTGAAGATGATGGCGGCAATCGGCGCATTTCTGGGGCTGAAACGCACGCTGATGACGGTTCTGGCCGGGTCGCTTCTGGGAAGCGTGATTGGTATCTGTTTGATCTCGCTGACGAAGAAGGGGCGCGATTACGAGTTGCCGTTTGGTACATTTCTAGGAGCAGGAGCGCTGCTGGTGTTATTTTTCGGGACGCCCGCGCTTCACTGGTATCAATCGCTTCTGGCGGTGAAGTAAGTCGTGGAAATCGCAATTCTAGCGGCGCTGACGACACCGAGTCTCGGAACGCTCGGGGCATTGTCCGCCATTTTATTCGCGATCATTCTCTCCGCAGGCATCCTCGCAGTGTTTGCAGCGCGGCGCATGTTTCGGGGCGGGTCCAAATCCGCCGATCCTCTCGCTGCTTCGACGCCGCGAACCGACAACCCCACCGCTTTCGTGACCGCTTCCATGCAGGCGGTGATCCAGAAACTGAAGGAACAGGAAAAAGAACTCGAAGCCCTGCACCGCGCCGAGCGCGAACGCGCCAAGCAAACCGAACGCCTCAGCGAAGCCGTTACGCGCAACATGCCCGCGGGATTGCTCCTGCTCAACAGCGCGGGCCTGGTCACCAGCGCGAATCCTGCCGCCGAACTGGCGCTGGGCGTCAAGTCCCTGGTTTACCGCCGCTACAGCGAAGTGCTTGGATCGGACACGCGGCTGACGCAGTTGATCGCCGGATGCCTCGATCAGGGGCGGACGTTTCGCCGCGAAGAAGTGGAATATATCACCCCGTCGCACGAACTGCGGCAGCTGGGCGTTACGATTTCCCCGATCCTCGGCGACACCACGGAAGTCACCGGCGCGATTTGCCTGTTGAGCGACCTGACCGAACTCGCCGCGCTGCAAAAACAGATTCACATGAAGGAAAATCTGGCCGCGCTGGGCGAGCTCTCCGCCGGCATCGCGCACGAATTCAAGAACGCCCTGGCCACGATTTCAGGTTACGCGCAAATGATCCGAAGCGAAGCCGAGCGCGGCACGGAACTTCGCGAGCACGGCGAAAAGATTCTCCAGCAGACTCGCGCGCTGACGCACGTCGTGACCGAATTTTTGAAGTTTGCCCGCCCTCTGCAAATCGCCGACGAACAAGTCACCCTGCGGCCCATGATTGACCGGGTTTTGGCCGAGGTCGCGGAAACCGTGCCCAGCGTCCCCATTACGGCCGTGGGAGAATTTCGCCCAAGTGTCGGGCGACGACGCCCTGCTGTATCAAGCCCTTTTGAATCTCGCGCGGAACGCCGCCGAGGCCGTTTCCGAAAATCCCGCCGGAGGCCGCGTAATTATCCGGGGCGATATCGACCACTCCGGGCCGCTGCAGGGCCAGCGCATTTCCATTTCCGATAATGGCCCGGGGATTCCGCCCGAGGCAATGACCAAGATTTTTGTGCCCTTTTACACCACAAAATCGAACGGCACCGGACTGGGGCTTGCCGTGGTGCAAAAGATCCTGGTGCAGCATGGGGGAACGATCGAAGCGCGCAACCAGGCCGAAGGCGGCGCCGAATTCATCGTATGGTTACCCTTTGTACGCGAAGCCGTCAGGGTGATTGATTCGGCTGACGGCCGCATCTAAACTAACAGTAGTCGGGTGCGGGCTGCGCTAACAGCCCCGCCAGATTAAAGCTCCGCCGATTTCTCTCGGAAAGGCGGCCAAAGTTTATGAAGACAAAGAGACTTATTTTTGTGGCATTGGGAAGCGCCCTGTTGTTTCCCCGGCGTGGGTCGACGCTCGCCAGTCCCAGGATCAGCCCCAGGAAAGTGTCGCCGAAGCCGCCCGGAAGGCACAGGCCGAAAAGAAAGCGGCTCCGAAACCCAAGATGGTCATCGACAACGACAATCTGGGCAGTTTGACTGGAACCGTCAACGTCGTCGGGCAGGAGCCTGCTCCGCCTGCCGCGGCCGAAAAGGCAAAAGCGGAAGCCGAAAAACCGGTGGTGAAGGACGAATCGTACTGGCGCAAGCTGTTCGCGGACGCCAACAAGAAGCTCGCGGACGACTCCCACGAACTCGACATTCTGCAGCGCGAATACAACTTGAAAGAACAGCAGTATTACAGCGACCCGAACACCGCGATGAAGGAACAGTTCGACCGCAAGGACTTGACCGACACGAAGCAAAATATCGACGACAAAACCGCGGCGGTCGCAAAAGACAAACAGGATATCTCGGATCTGGAAGACGCGCTGCGCCAGGCGGGAGGCGATCCCGGATGGGAACGCCAGCCATAACCCGGGCGATTCGCCGCCACGGCGATATTTATCCAATCATTTCGCATCCGCCCGATAGCGAACTCCGCACATGGTTTCGCGGCCGGGCGTTCCGCGCGTTGAAATCATGATAAAAGTAAATTGATGGAACCCCTTCTTCTCGTTGAAGACAAACCTGAACTGCGCGCCATGCTGCGCAAGGCGCTGGAGCGCGCCGGACACACGGTGGACGAGGCCCCGGACGGATCGTCCGCGGTCGCGAAGGTCAAGGCGCGGCGCTATCTGCTGGTTCTCACCGATTTGAAGCTGCCCGGCTGCTCCGGCCTGGACGTGCTGCGCGAAACCAAGGCGGCCGACCCTACCATTCCCGTCATCCTGATCACCGCGTACGGCTCGGTGGAAGAGGCCGTGACCGCGATGAAGGAAGGCGCGTACGACTTCATCCAGAAGCCCGTGGACCTGGAGCACTTGAATCTGCTGGTCGCCAGGGCCACCGAGCAGCAGGAACTGCAGCGCGAAAATCTTCTGCTCCGCGAGGAATACACGGAGCGGTACGGTTTTCCGCGCATCGTGGGCGAGCACAAAACCATGCAGGAGGCCACGCATCAGGTGCAGCGCGTCGCGGCCACCGATTCCACTGTCCTGCTGCTGGGACAGAGCGGCACGGGCAAGGAACTGTTCGCCCGCGCCATTCACCATCTTTCTCCGCGCCGCCAGCATCCGTTTGTCGCGCTGAATTGCGCGGCGATCCCCGAGGGCTTGGTCGAGAACGAACTCTTCGGGCACGAACGCGGCGCCTATACGGGCGCGGGTTCGCGCAAGGTCGGAAAAATGGAGCTGGCCAATCGCGGCACGATTTTCCTGGATGAAATCGCGGAACTCCCGCTGTCGACGCAGGCGAAACTTTTGCGCGTGCTGGAAGAGCGCAGCTTCGAGCGCGTCGGCGGCACGCAACTCGTCGATATCGACGTGCGCATCCTGGCGGCCACGAACAAGGACCTGCGCGAAGCCGTGGCGGCGAAAACCTTTCGCGAGGACTTGTACTTCCGCATCGCCGCCGTGCCCATCACGATTCCTCCGCTCAGCGAGCGCGGCGACGATGTGCTGATGCTCGCCGAACATTTTCTGGACCGATTTCGCCGGGAATTTCGCAAGCCGAACTTGAAATTCGCGCCCGGCGCCAGCGCCGCGTTGCGAGGCTACGGCTGGCCGGGCAACGTCCGCGAACTCCAAAATACGATTGAACGCGCCGCCATCCTCTCGGATACCGACACGATCGACGCGGCGGACCTGCAGCTCCCCGCCCCGCGTCCTCCCGAAGGGCACATGCCGGACGGGATGCTGGGCGAATCGTTTGATTGGGGAGGCACTCTGCAGGATGTCGCGACGCGCGCGGTGGACCATGTCGAGCGGTTCAAGATCGAATCCGCGCTCAAATCCTGCAAGTGGAATAAAACCACGGGCGGCGGAGCAGTTGGGAGTTTCCTACAAAACGCTGCTGAACAAGATTCGCTTGCTGGGCCTAGGAGAACTAACTGCTTTCCGCAAACCACGTGGCACCCTCGCGGTTTTCAAGAAAAACCCCGGGTCTGAAGACCCGGGCTACAGCCTTCGGAAGATTTTTGTAGCCCGCCTCTTCAGAGGCGGGGGTTTTCGCGTCGCCGTGCTGCGAATTTCAGCCCTTGCGCCCCGTGTGCAAGGTCACGATTCCGCCGGTCCACCGTTTGAATTGGACATCATAATATCCAGCGCGCTGAAACTGCTCTTGCAGTTGTTCGGGGCCGGGAAACTTGCTCACCGACCTTGGCAAATACGAATACGCCGACGCGTTGCCGGAAATCCATCCGCCCAGGCGCGGCAGCACATGCCGGAAATAAAACCGGTAGAGCGCTCCGAACAGTTTGCCGGGAGGTTCGGCGAATTCCAAAATCGCCACGGAGCCGCCCGGCTTGAGAACACGGTGAATCTCCCGCAACCCGCGCTCGTAGTTCGCGAGATTCCGGAATCCGAACGCGCAGGAAACCAGATCGAAGCTTTCCTCGGCGAACGGCAGCGCCAGCGCATCGGCTTCGACGAAATCCACTTTTGCGCCGGAGGCGGCAGCCTTGGCGCGCGCGCGAACCAGCATTTCCGGAACAAAATCGGAGCCGGTGATCTCGGCGCCTTGCGGGGCTTGTTTGCGAAAAGCAAAGGCGAGGTCGCCCGTGCCGCAGCACAGGTCGAGGACGCGGGCATTCGAGTCGCGCAAAATGGCGCTGTATTTTTTCGCCACGCGACGCCGCCACATCTTATCGACATCGAGCGAAAGAAGGTGGTTCAGCAGGTCGTACCTGGGCGCGATCCGGCCGAACATTTCCCGGACGTGTGCGGCGGCCTCGTTTTCATCGGTGACGCCCTCGGGACGCGTTCCGGGAAGCCCGCGTTGCGATGCCAGCGTCATTTCCCGCGGCCCGCGGGAACTTGCGTTGCGCTTTTGGGATAAGCGCAGTCGTGCAGAACGCGAAGAAGATCGCCCGGCGCAACTTCGACGCCGCACCGAACTTTGCCGATCCGTTCGGGCAGCACAAAGCGCAGGCGGCCGGCGCGCGTTTTCTTATCCGCTTGCATGGCGGCGACCAGGCGCGCGGAAGCTACAGTCGGCCACGCGGGCAATGGGCCGACCGAGCGCGTCAACCGCACCACGCGTTCTGCTTCGCGCGTCGAAAGCATTCCCGCGGCTACAGCCAGTTTTGCCGCGGCGATCATCCCCCAGCCCACGGCTTCTCCGTGCAGGTATTTGCGGTAGCGCGTGGCGCTTTCGAGCGCGTGCGCAAAGGTATGCCCGAAATTCAGAATTTCGCGCAATCCGGATTCGTGCTCGTCCGCGGAAACGACGCGCGCTTTTTGCGCGATCGAGCGCTCGATCGCAAAATTAAGGGCGGCGGCATCGCGGCGCAGAAGTTTTTCCATTTTCTCTTCCAGAAACCGGAACAGCTTCCCATCGCCGATCACGCCATATTTAATGATCTCGTAAATCCCGGACCGGTATTCGCGCGCCGGAAGAGTTCGGAGAAGTTCCGGATCGGCCAGCACGGCCTTCGGCGGATAAAACGCGCCGACCAAGTTCTTCCCTTCCGGCAGATTCACTCCCGTCTTTCCTCCGATCGCGCTGTCCACCTGCGCCACGACGGTCGTGGGGATATGGACGAGTCCGATGCCGCGGGCGTAGCTGGCCGCGACAAATCCGGCCACGTCGCCGACGACGCCTCCTCCGACGGCGACGATCAGCGCGCGCCGGTCGGCTCCGGCAAGAACCAGATCCCGGCAGGCGCGCTCCACCGTGGAAAGATTTTTCGCCGTTTCCGCGTCATCCATCAAAATCGTGGCTCGGCGGGACGCGCCAAGAATCTTTTCGATGCGCGCGCCCCAGTGGCGCCACACGCGCGGCGAGGAGATCACGAACACCGCGCTGTTTTCCCCGACTCCGGCAACGACGCGCGCGCAATTGCCCGAGCGCGCCTCGCCCGACAAGAACGTCGTACGTTCCCGTTCGCCGCTTGCACTCTGATTTTCTTCATTTGGACCGCGTTTCCGAGAATGAAAAATGTAACACACTTGCCTACCGACCGAGGAAAACAAAGGCCTTCCGATTTTTGTTAAGGTATGCTGACGGAGGTACTTCCGTGAAAATCATGCTTTCGGCGCTTGCCCTGGCGATCGTGTGGATGGTTGTGCTGATATCAGTTGAACAGTCGCCTGGCATCCACTCTACCCCTGGTATTTGGGTATTGTTGTTAGGCTTCCCAGGCGTTGCAGCCGGAATCTCGATATCGGACTCTGGTGATAACTACATCGCTCATGTCATCATGTTCTTTGTTAATTGGGTATTTTACTTTGGCATAATTTTTGGCTTCGTTTTCTTGAAGCGCAAAATATGGAAATAAGATCCACCCAAACTGATTTTCAATTCCCCAGGGGGGCGCTGTTGAAAATCATTCTGTGGGCGCTGGCGCTGGCGGGCGCCTGGACAGCCGCGCTGGCTTTCATCGCGCGCTCGTACGGACTGCACTCCGGCCCCGGAATCTGGGCCGGCGTATTCGGCTTGCCGGGCGTGGTGATCGCGAACTGGACGCAGGCCACTCTTCTTCACGATTTCAATACCACGCTCGGATACTCGATCATGTTCCTGGTGAATTGGATTTTTTATTGCAGCGTGATTCAGGGGCTTGTTTCCGTGAAGCGCAGTATCTGGAATTAGTAGGCAGAACAGACTTCAGCCTATCCTACTTAAACTTCTTCTCGAGTTCCGGAAGCGTTTCGAGCAATACGTATCCGGTGATCGCCAGCGTGCGGGGATCGATCTTATCGAGCGTATCCTTGCTGGTGTGCCAGTAATCCATAACCGGGCTTTCAAAATCGATAATGTCCGTGGCCGGAACATTCCGCTGCAGAAGCGGGATGTGATCGTCCTCGATCGCGTTCTGGCTGTTATCGAAAATGTTTCCGTATCCCAGGCGCGCCGCCGTGGACCAGACCAGGTCCGTGAGCCAGGGAGTGGAATTCGATTCGCGGCGGTAGAGCGGATTGGTCGGGCCAACCATGTCCACCAGGATCATGGCCTTCACGCGATGCAGTTCGCCGGAAAGAGCGAGCCGCGCAGCGAATTCCCTGCTGCCGTAGGTGTGGTCGGGATCGACCCAATTAAAATTGAACGCTTCCTCGCCGTCGAAAAAGACCAGCCAGACGGCTACGGAGTTTTTCCGCGCGCAGAGCAGGCGCGCAAGCTCAAGCAAGACGCCGGTGCTCGAACCGCCATCGTCGGCGCCCACAAAATTGGCGATCCGCTTGGTGTCGTAATGCGATGCGTAGATGACGATGTTCGGACTGGTCGACGGCGCTTTCGCCACGATGTTTTTCATGGCCACGTCGCCCACCGGCGTGTCCGCGTGAAAATCCTGCTCCTCCACGGCGCAGCCATAACTTTTGAGCTGACCTTCGATGTATGCCTGCGCGCGGCGAATGCCCTCGGAGCCGGCCGAGTGCGGCCCGATGGCCACGAGTTGCTCGACGTGTTTGTAGGCCAGCGCCCCGTCAAATCCCCCGGTGGTTTCCGCGGGCGGCGCCGGGGGAAAGGCGGGGGCCAGCGGCGAGGTCCCAGCTTGCGCCACACCCCTGGAAGGCGAGGAATTTCCGCAAGCGGCTAGAAAAAGAATTGCGGCAATCACAATGCCGAATGTCGCTCTTCGCCTTCCCGTATTCATTTAGCGAGTCCCCTGATTGGCGATGGCCGCTTGCTTCGCCTTATTCCGCACGACCAGAGCCGCCACACCGATACCCACAAAATAGAGCAAGACCATCGGCGCCATGAACACAAGCATCGTGGTGGCGTCGGGCGTGGGCGTGACGATCGCGGCCACCACCGCGATGATCAGGATGGCGTACCGGAGATTCTTCCACAGAAATTTCGGCGTCACGATGTTGAACAGCGCCAGAAAGAAAATCAGCACGGGCAATTCAAAAATCACGCCCAGGCCCAGCAGCACGATAAAAATGAAGTCAAAATACTCGTTGATGCTGATCAGCGGGCGGAACGGGCCTTGAAAACTCGTCAGGAAATCCAGCATGTACGGCAACATGATGAAATAGCCGAACGAGATACCCGCCAGAAACAGAAACAAGGAGGAAAAAATAAAAGTCGTCACAGCCTTGCGCTCGTGTTTATACAGTCCCGGCGCGATAAACAGCCACACCTGATACAAAACGAACGGCGCGGCGAGCACAACCCCGATGTAGATGCCGAAGGTGATGATGATATTGATCAGCCCTGCCGGGCTCGTGTAGATCAGCTTGTCGTCCAGATGCTGCCTGCGCAGTGCCTCCTGCATGGGGCGCGAAATGAAGCCGATGACTTTTTGAGAGACGCTGACGCCGATCATGGCGCCGATCGCAATCGCCGCCGCCGAATTGATCAGGCGTTTTCGCAGATCGACCAAGTGGTCGAAAAACGACATCTTGCCGCCCGGCTCCTGCTCGGGCGTGGTTGCCGACGGGTCAGACTGCATTGTGGTCATCAGAGGGTTTCTCTTCCGGAGTGGTCACGGCGTGTTGCGGCGGTGCGGGAGCAGAGTCAGGCGCCGCATCGGGTGATGGTTCGATAAAAGCCTCGCCGAGTTCATCCGGAACCGGAGAACTGGGAGAACTGCGCTGCACCGCTCCTTCGGGAGGCGCCGGCGGGAGTTGCGCGGCGCGCGTTGCGGCGGCCGTCTCTTCCTCGCGAATCCGTGCCTGGCGATCCAGTTCCCTGACTTCATCTTCCAGCGCATACCGAAAATCATTCGTCATTTTGCGGAATTCCGCAGTGGCCTTGCCCAACATGCGCGCCAATTCCGGCAGCTTCTGGGGGCCAAAAATCACCAGGGCGATGATGAAAAGGACAACCAGATGCGGAAAGCTTAACATGGGCAGTGCTCTATGCCTTTATGGTTCGATCGCGGATAAGTGCAGCGGTCGGGAGATCCCCTGCGAAACCGCTTTGGTACACAAGTGGAATCATAGTGGACAGGCCGAGGGGTGTCAATTCAGGCTCTATGCTATACTATGAGCCAATGTGCCAGGCCATAAAAAAGGGCCGTAAGAAAGCGAGGGCGAAATGAAGGGTGAGAGGCGTGGAGCGCTGCTCGTCATCAGTGTCTTGGTTGTATCTGCGATTCTCGGCGGGATTTATGGTCCCTCGGTCCGCGCAACGTCCTCGGACGTCAATTCGCTGGAGGACTCGGTAAAATCCTTCACGCGCGTGCTTTCCGTGGTCCAGAAGAATTACGCCACACCGGTAGACACCGATCACGCGCTGTATTCGGGCGCCATCCCCGGAATGTTGCGCGTCCTCGACCCGCACTCGAGTTTCTTTGATCCCAGGGCCTACGCCAATCTGCGAGAAGACCAGCGCGGCCGTTATTACGGCGTCGGAATGACCATCGTGCCCAAGGATAATTTCACCTACGTGCTCGCGCCCATGCCGGGAGCGCCCGCGTTTCGCGCCGGGATCCGCCCGGGAGACAAAATCGTGGCCGTCGATGGCAAGACCGCCGAAGGCCTCAGCACCTCGGAAGTTGCCGACATGCTGAAGGGTCCCAAAGGCACGATCGTGCATATCACGATGCAGCGCGTGGGGTATAACGACAACTTGAATTTTACGGTTACCCGCGACGAAATTCCCAAGCGTTCCGTTGATATCGCTTTTCTGCTGAAACCGGACATCGGGTACATCAAACTTTCCGGGTTCAATGAGACCACCGATCCCGAGCTTTCCGCGGCGCTCAAGCAGCTCGATGCGACCAAGCTCGACGGGCTGATTCTCGACTTGCGGGGAAATCCCGGCGGCCTGCTGAATGAAGCCGTGGCGGTTTCCGACATGTTTCTGGACAAGAACCAGTTGATCGTGTCGCACCACGGCCGCGCGTCCCAGGAACGCCGCTATTACGCCGTTCGAGGCAATCGCGGCGTCACCATGCCACTGGTCGTAATCGTGAATGGCGGGTCGGCCTCGGCTTCGGAAATCGTTACCGGAGCGATCCAGGATCATGATCGCGGATTGGTGGTCGGCGAGCAAAGCTTTGGAAAGGGCCTGGTTCAAACCGTTTCCGGGCTGAGCGAGAACACCGGCCTGGCGCTGACCACGGCCCGGTATTACACGCCGAGCGGACGCCTGATCCAGCGCGATTACAAAGACACCTCGCTCTACGACTATCTCTATAACCACAAGAATCCCGCGCCTACCGAAGTCAAGCTGACCGACAGCGGGCGCCAGGTGACCGGCGGCGGTGGGATCACTCCGGACGTGGTCGTCGCGCCTAACAAGCTCGACCCCTTCCAGGAGATGCTGTTGCGCCGCAACGTTTTCTTCGCCTACCAGGGCGGCGTGGGCGATTTCACCACCTATTTCCTGGGGTCCAAGCCGGAAGTGACCAAGGATTTCGTGGCCGATGACGCCGTGATGAAGACCTTCACGACGTACCTGGATCGACAGAAGATCAAGTATACGGACGCCGATATCGCTCAGAATCTTCCGTGGATCAAGCGCGAAATCAAGAAAGAGGCGTTTATTTCCGTGTTCGGCCTGACCGAAGGGTACAAGGTCGACCTGGAAGACGACGCCCAGCTTCAAAAGGCCGTCGAGTCCCTCCCGCAGGCCAGAGCGCTGTACGATAATGCGCGAAAAATCATCGCGCAACGCTCCGCTACCACGGGGGCGCAACAGCAATAATTTTCAAGTCCTGAACTAACATCCGCAAATCTTTGGGCGCAGTGTGCTTGGAATCTTCGCCGCGCCCTGTGTTACGATATTGCCCTCGGTGGGGGCTTAGTTCAGAGGGAGAATAGTTCGTTCGCAACGAACAGACGGGGGTTCGATTCCCCCAGCCTCCACCAAATTCCTCGGCTCGGTCCGCCGCTTTGAAACATCCGGGATAGGCGGCGTAAAAATCCATAAACATTGTTACTGATTGCGCGCAATGCTCCTGGTGCCGCGAATCCGCTCGTGCCGGCGAGAAATCTCATTCTAGGGCACACCTGTACCTCACGAAATTCGCTGCAAGGCGGGGAATCACGGTAAAATAACAACATGCCTGTTCGCCTGATCGCACTCGATATTGACGGCACGCTGCTCGATGACCGCTCTCAACTGCCCGAGAGCAACCGGAGGGCTGTCGCGGATGCCGCCGCGCGCGGAATTGAAATCGCCCTGGTCACCGGGCGCCGCTACGACTTTGCCATGCCCATCGCCCGTCAATTCCCTTGCCCGCTGACCATGATCGTGAACAACGGGGCCCTGGCGAAATCCAGCGGCGGCGAAACACAGCTCGTCCGCCTGCTGCCGCGCACCGTCGCAGGGCGCGTTCTGGATGCGACCTCCGAATTTCGCGAAATGTCCTCGGTTTGCTTCCATCGGCCGCGCGAGAAGCAGCTTATTTTTGAGCGCATCGATTGGGACGATCCGCTGCGCGGCGGATATTTTGCGCGCAACCGCGAATTCATCGCCGAGATGTCTCCGCTAGCCGACTGCCTTACCGAAGACCCGATTCAAATCATGTTTACCGGGTCGGTGGAGCAAGCCAGAGTGGTGGAATCGCTTCTCTCCGGATCGCCGTTTTCCGCCGAATATTCCCTGGCCATGACGCTGTACCAGAATCGTGATTTTGGCATGGTCGACGTGATTTCTCCGGGTTGCTCGAAAGGGTCCACGCTGGCGGCGTGGGTGCGCGAGCGAGGATGGTCGCGGGATGACGTCATGGCCATCGGAGACAACTTGAACGACCTCGAAATGCTGCAATACGCCGGGCTTGCCGTGGTGATGGGAAATAGCGTGCCGGAGTTGAAATCGCTGGGCTGGCATCAGACGCTGACCAACGAGGAAGGCGGCGTGGCGGCGGCGATCGAAGCCTATGCGCTGGGAGCGGCGTGACGTGAGGGGAATTCCAAAAAGTTTTTCCTCTGGGTGGGCCATTCTCGCCGCTGTGTTCCTTGCGGGATTCGCGCCCGCTGCCCGCGCCGAATATGCCGTGTTGCAGTCCGGCCAGCGGATCCACATCACCGGCTACGAACGCCTGGGGGACAACGTTCGCCTGACGGTGGCGGGCGGGATGCTGGAGATCCCGGCGGAAGCCCTGGTGCGCATCGACCCGGAAGATACATTTTTGCCAATCAAGGTGAAACTGCTCGATATTCCCTACGCCAATCTCGTTGCGGCATCCGCGAAAGCGCACGGCGTGGCCCCGGAACTCGTGGCCAGCGTGATCGCCGTCGAATCTAACTTCAATCCCAACGCGGTCTCCTGGAAATCGGCGAGCGGATTAATGCAACTCATACCGGAAACGGCGGCCCGCTTCGGGGTTACCAACGTGTTCGACCCCGCACAAAATATCGACGCGGGCACGCGTTACTTGAAGGAATTATTGTTGCGCTTTAACGGCGATCTGGCGCTGACCCTAGCGGCCTATAATGCGGGGCCGGAGCGCGTGAAGCAGTATCGCGCCGCGCCCCCGTATCCCGAAACGCAAAACTACATTCGGCGCGTAACCGAGAAATACCGCCGCGCCGCGGGCTCCCTCCACGCGATTGTTTTGCTGCAGTAGTTTCGTTGGAATGGCGGAAAATTACCTGCATTTGAATCTTAATTCCTCGCCGGCAATTCAAATTTCCAGATTATTCTTCGCGGTTCGTGTGGCTTGCGCGGAGCGGGTCGCGTCCGGGGCAGGAACCCCCGCCTCTGAAGAGGCGGCCTACAGCAATCTGTCGTACGGCGATATTGTTACAGCCGGGTCTTCAGTCCCGGGGATTTTCCGCGCTGGCCGCCAAACTCACTTCAGAAGATCTGCAATTTGTCCCACGGAATTTCGCAAAATTCGTGAATGTGGCAAACGAACAATAGAAGACAGGTGTCTTACGGAGACGTTGGCGCCGGAGTCGTCGATGTCGGAGGAGTCGCGCCCGGAGTGTTCGCATCGGGTGGATTCGTTCCGGGAGTTGGGGGTGCCACGGGCGGAATTGCGCCCGGCGCCACCGGAGTGGAGGGAAGAGTTGCCGGCATACCCTGCCCCTGCTGATTCGGATTCCAGATAAATTCCCACTGATTGTACTTGTCCCCGCCCTCGTAAATCCTCAACGAGGGTTGCTTCACCTTGCTACCTACCCCGATGATATTTCCGCCCAGGACGGCGCCCTCCAGCGGCTGTGGCTGCGATTCCAGGGGATTCACAGCAGGAGCCGTGGCACCGGGTGTCTGGCCACCGGCGGGATCGGCTTGCCCACCGGCGCCGAACGTCATTGCGGTCGAAGAAGTACCGGGTTGCTGTCCCGCGCCAATCGCCGGAGAGACAGGAACGGGAGGCGCGGAAAGGACGCTCTGCAGCAGACTAGTCTGCCGCTGGCTGCCGATCAATTGGCCGTTCGGCCCGACGTAGATGAATCTCCAGGAACCGTCTTCCTTGTTCATGGGATCCGTGTACGCCTGCCGGAGGAAGCGCACGCCGTTGGTCTGCTTGGTCAGATCATCGATCTTGGTGGGATAGCGCCCAAACTTGCGATAATACAGGCCGATGGCGCGCTCGTATTGCTCGCCGCGCCACACGGTTTCTTCTTCGCGCTCGCGCCGCCCTTGCGTAAGGATACTCGGCGCGGCTGCGGCAACAAGAATCAACACGGTAGCCACCAGAAATACAACCATGAGCAGGCTGTAACCGGCTTGCTTGCGGAAGCGCGTTGGTACTCTTGAATCGGACATACGAATTAACCGTTCGGACCAGGCTGTTCCAGAGTTCAGCGTAGTGTGGCGTCCGGAAGAAACCTCTTCCACGTCGGCCGATCGTGCTCGTAATTCGCACCACGCGGAAACGCCCCATTAGCGTATCGCCCTCCCCCGCAATAATCACGTCCTCATTATTGGGGGTGGAAAAGAAAGCCTTCCGGTGGCTTCCATTGAAATCGCTGACGTAACCAAAATATTTTGCGTCCACGGTCAGAGGCGGAGGGCCGGAAGGCACTGGCGGCCGAACGTTCACCGATTGTTTCTGCGCCTGAGAAGGAGGCGGAGGAGGAGCCGTGGCGCTGAAAATATTCCGGTGAACTCCCTTGTACTCCAGGGCCAGGAATCTCTTCAGAATATCCATGCGCAAAGCGGGGTTATCCACATTGAGAGGGGTAAACCGTTCGTTCAGCGCGGGCGTCTGGACCGCGCTCACCGATGAGTCGCCCTTGAGATACATGAAATAGACGGTGACGAGCAGCACCGCCAACAGCGCTCCGAGCACAACCCATTGTGTTTGGCGTTTCATGTCAAATGGTCCGGAAATAGGTCCTCAACTGCAAATTCAGGCGGATCTTCCCTCCGGTGCTTGACGCCAGCGAGAGGCCGTCCAATACATAGAAATTATCCGAATGCTCGAGCTTGTTCAGGAATTGAACCAGGCTGTCGTAATCGCCCTCGACGGCCGTGGAAATTTCCACTTCCATCAGCCCGCGCGCGTCCGGGTCATGCTGGTGGAAGGTAATCGTATCCGACTGCAGGCCGGAAGAACGCGACAAATTTCCCAGATCCTCGCTGATCGCCGAGTACCCTTCCCCTGCCGGATGAAAATGCGTGTTAAAAAAATCATCCCACTGTTTTTCATCGGCGGGCAATTCGGTCCGGAATCGTTCCAGCCGGGCGTTGTCGGCGCGGTAGGATTTCTCCAGCATGGCCAGCCGGTTGATATCGCCGGGCAGAACATGCGGCGAATTGCTGAGCTTCCAATTCACGCCGATCAGGACGAGGTCCGCCGCCAGCAGGACGACCAGGCCCCAGCGGACAATCGTCTTGCGGCGTTGTAGATCGGGTTCATGTCAAATCACCGAATACTGCGCCTGCAGCTCCAGCATCACGCGGTCGGATTGGTCGGGCCGCGAGGGACGCGATTCACTCAGCAGCTCAATATGCGAAAATTGAGCGGATTTCTCGAGCGCTTTCAGGAACTTCAGCTTGCTTTCATCGCTGGACGCGCCCACCAGGACCTTCAATTGCACGTCCTCGCCAACCAACTTCGGCTCGATGCTGACCACGCGGGCGCCTTCGGGAAGAATCCGCTCGAGGTCCATGAAGATCTTGATCCAGGGAAAGGCTCGCTGCTGGATCAGGGAGTTCAGGTAGGCCGCCCGCTGGCGGCGCTTCACGTTGTCCGCGTTCTCAAAAAAAGTCGCCAGGCTTTGGCGCTGGTGTTCCAGAGCCGTGACCTGGCTCTCGAGGGCAACCTGCCGGGCGCGAAATGCCTTATCGCTGCTCCAGATGGAATAGGCGCGCTGCGAAAGCACCAGCAGACAAGACGAAGGCCAACCCTCCGATCACGGAAGTCACCCAGCGCGAATCGCCGGTTGCTTTCGAGCGGAGATGTCGAGAGATTGAGACGAACCTTCATGAAGCCTTTGCTTCCTTTCTTTTCCGCTTTACGCCCCGCGATTCAGGGTCCAGCCAATCAACGCTTCCAGGCCGCGGTCGGCAAGCGGCCGCTCATCTTCGCGGATCCGCCCTTCCTGCGCCGCAGCCGCCAGAAGCGGCTCCCACCGGACACCGCAGCTCGCGTTCCATGGGCTCTATGAAATTCCGCGGTGCGTTCGGCAAGTCCCGCCAGGTGCACCTGCGCAATTCCCTCGCTCCAGGTATCCTGATAATACGCCGTCAACGGATAAACTTCATCCAGCAACGCCTGCGGCGTCAGATGCTGCACGTCGGCCGGCAGCGTAATGCAGCGGTACCCGCACAAAACGCCTTCTCGAACGATCGCCGTGGTAAGCGTCGTACCGGCCACGCGGGCCAGCAGGGACGGCCTCCCGTCCGAAAGCAGCGGCAACGCGGCCAGCGTCGAGCTCATCACCACGCCGGGCGACATCCCCACCGATTCCATAAGCGATTCGTACTCGCGAACAATCCGCAGACGCGCCAACCCGGTGACAATATCCACGCCATTCTCTTTGCGGAGATTGCCGCATGTAGGAAATCAGTGTTTCCTCCGCCTCGAACGGCACGCTTTTCTTCAGCCGCCACCGCAGCATCGGAATGGCTTCCTCGCTTTTCCGCGGAAACACGTCAAAATGCAATACGAACACGCGGATGACGGCATCCGGAACCAGCAGCGCCACTTCCTCGTCCTTCACGCGCAGCCGCGAGAACACGCGGCCCACCGCGGCGCGCACTTCTTCCGCATCGATCAGATTGGCCTCCGCCGCGGTCGGGGAAATCGATCCCGGCGGCAAGGGCTCGACCGCGTATCCGTCCAGAGCCAATCCGGTGCGCGCCCAGCGCGCCGCGGCCACGTAATCGGCCGCAATCTCGCAGGCAATCAGCGGATGGGGAATGGCGTCCAGCCAGCGCGCGAAGCGCCGAACGAAATGGCTTTGGTAGATTCCCTGCCGGATGGTGTTGCGGCTCACTCAATGAAAGTCACCTTGTTGATTTCCTTCAGCGTCGTAATGCCTTCGCGCACCTTGGCCAGCGCGGAGTCCCGCAGAAACGTCATGCCTTCCTCGCCTGCGCCACGCGCTTGATCTCCGAGGTCGGCCTCCGGTCGATGATCATTTCCCGGATGTGGTCGGACAAATCCAACAATTCCGAGATCGCGCTCCGGCCACGGAAGCCCGTGCCGGAGCATTCCAGGCAACCCGCTCCCTCCACAAATTGAACCTTAGCCCACTGCTCCGGTTCGAGGCCCGAGGCCCGCAGCACGTCCGGGGAATAGCGTACGACCTTCTTGCAATGCACGCAAACCACGCGCACCAGGCGCTGCGCCAGGATGCAGTTCAGCGCCGAGACGAAGTTGTAGGGCTCCACGCCCATGTTGATGAACCGCCCGATGACGTCGGTGACGTTGTTGGCGTGAACCGTGGTGAACACCAGGTGCCCGGTGAGCGCCGACTGGATGGCGATTTGCGCCGTTTCATTGTCGCGAATTTCTCCGACCATGATCTTGTCCGGATCGTGGCGCAGGATGGAACGCAATCCGCGCGCGAACGTCAGTCCCTTTTTCTCGTTCACCGGAATCTGCGTGATTCCGCGAACCTGGTATTCGACCGGGTCCTCGATCGTGATGATCTTGTCCTCGTCGGACTTAATCTCATTGATGGCCGCATACAGCGTGGTCGTTTTTCCCGAACCGGTCGGCCCGGTGACCAGCACCATCCCGTAAGGTTCGCGGATATACCGGCGAAACTTCCGCATTTCCTCTTCCGAGAAACCGACCACGTCCAGGCTCAGGTTGTGAAATTTTTCCGAAAGCGTTTCCTTGTCGAGAACGCGCAGCACGGCGTCTTCGCCGTGGATGGACGGCATGATCGAAACGCGAAAATCGACGAAGCGGCCCTTGTAACGGACGCGGAAGCGGCCGTCCTGCGGCACGCGCCGCTCGGCGATATCCAGTTCGCTCATCACTTTGATGCGGGAAATAATCGTGGAGAGCCAATCCTTCGAGATCGGGGCCATGGCGTGAACCAGGACTCCGTCGATGCGATACTTGACGGCGACTTCGATGTCGCGGGCTTCGATGTGAATATCGGACGCGCGGCGTTCCAGGGCCGTGAAAATAACCGTGTCCACCAGGCGGACGACCGGGCTGACGGCCGATTCCCGCGTCAGGCTGTCCGCGGAAATGTTTGCGTCGATTTCCTCGTCTTCCTCGACGACCGTCAGCGTGAAGGCCTCGGTCGCCTGGTCCAGAACGCGCTGGGATTGCTCGGTGCGCTTCAGCAGATCGCCGATCTGCGTCGGCGTGGCGACTTTCAGAATCAATTTCTTTCCCAGCAGCAGCGGCAACTCATCGCTCAACAGGACCTGGCTGGGCTCGGCAACCGCGATCACCAAGGCGCCGTTCTGCGCCTCCATGGGCACGAAATTGAAACGGAACATCAGATCGGCGGGGATGCTGCGGAATAATTCCGGATCGATGCGCTGTTCCAGCAAATCGACAAACGGGCATCGATAGCGTTCCGCCAGGCGCCGGGATTTCTCCCGTTCGCCCTGAGGATCGGCGACTGTCGCTATATTTTGATCGGTTGTGCTCATAAATATTATCCCTGTCCCTGACTTCCGATGGACATCGAAAACATCGGAAGATACAGCGCCAGCAGGATGAAGAGCGATCAAGACCGCCATAAACACCAGGATGGAGGGCTCGATCAGAGCCACTAAATTCGCCAGTTGGTTATTCACTTCCTCTTCATAAAACTCGGCGACACTTCCCAGCATCGGGGCCAGGGCTCCGCTGGCCTCGCCCACTTCAATCATTTCAAGCGCCAAATCCGGAACCAAACCCGTGGATTCCAGCCCATTGTGCAGCGATTGCCCTTCCCGCACGAGTTGCGCCCCTTGCGTGATGGCGCCGGAAACCAGGCGGCTCTTGATGGCCCCGCCGGAAGTTTCCATGGCTTGCACCAGGGGCGTGCCGCCTGCCAGCAGCGTGGAGAGCGTTCGGCAGAATTGGGCAAATTGAAATTTCGTCAGCGTGTCCCCAATCAGCGGCAGGCGCATTCTCACGCGCTCCAGCGCCAATCCTCCCTGATCCGAACGCGACCAGGCAAACGCCGCAATGGCGACCAGCGCCAGCACGCCAATCGTGCCCAACAAGTAGGGCCGGTACGTGACGGTCACCGCCAGCAGGATCCGGGTGGCCTCCGGGAGATTAATGTTCAAGTCATTATACAACTGGGCGAACTTCGGAATCACCGAACTGACCAGGTAGGTCACAATCGCTACCGATGCACAAACTAGGATCGCGGGATAAATCAAGTGTCGAAATCAATTTCTTTTTCAAGCCCGTCGTGACCCTCTGGTAGGCCACGTAATATTCCAGCACGCCCGACAAATTGCCGCTTTTTTCTCCCGCCAGGACGGAAACCGTGTAGACCTTTGGGAAAACGCCCTGTTGTTCCAGGGCTTCCGACAGCGTCGTGCCTTCTCGAACCAGGCGGCGAACCTCGCCCAGCACGGGTCGCAGCCTCGGCGCGGCCGCCCGTTCGGCCAGCAGATCCAGCGCCTTCAAAATCGGAATGCCCGCCTTGATGAGCGTATTGAATTGCTGATTGAAGACCAGAAATTCGTTGCCATCGACCATTTTCTCGCGGCGCGCGCCGAATGCCTTGCCAAACACCCCGGAGCGCGGCTGGACCTGGTAGACAAACAGGCCGCGATCGGTCAGCTTTTGGCGAGCCTCCGTGATCGATTCCGCCGGTTCTACCTGGGAGTAGACCCGCCCGGTAGAGTCCGCGACTTTGCATAAGAACTCAGCCATATTTTTCAGTGTACCGCAACCATACTGGTTGTAGAAGCCGCGCAAACGCCTGCATGTACAGCTAGGTAACTGCGGCAGTTCCTTGATCCAAAAGACGCCCCACCGTGAATATCCAAACCCGCCCGCATGATTCTACTCCCAAGGGACGGTGCGGGAATTGAGCTGGCGCAAAGGCGTGGCCGTGCGCCTGCGCCGCAAATCGGTCAGAGGATGTGAATCGGAACCCCAACACGGTTGTAGCCTTCGATCTTCAATGATGGGTTGCTGCCGCATGAGATAGAGATGAAAATCTCGGCTTGCGCGTTGCACCAGGCCATTTCCTTCAGCACAGGCGTTTCTCGGATCGCCGCTTCCCAGCTCGATAAAATCTTGCGATGTCATGCACTGCCACGGCAAAACCCTTCTGCCTCAGACGACGCTGCCTACCGCTTAACCGGGCCGCTTGACGAACTGGACGAAGCCGCAGCCGCACGGCAGCGGAACACTTCACGTTCCGTAAGGCCGTCTCCCGGATTGAGCGCCAGCGCTGCGTCAAACTGGGACAGTGCGGCGGGGCAATCGCCATTGACCTCGAGAACGATCCCGTAGCTGGTGTGGAAATGCGCCTCCTCGGGATTTAATTCCACGGCGCGCTGCAAGCTGACTAGAGCCTCTCGGGGATGTTCCTGCTTGAGCTGGGTCATTCCGAGATACACGTACGGCTCTCCGGCATAGGGATCGAGCGCGATGGAGCGGCGAATGCTTACCTCGGCGCTCGCATATTGCTTTTTGAAATATTGCACGCGGCCCAGATTCAGCGAAAACCGATAATCTCCGCACCCATTCACTCCGACCGATTCCAGCAATGCCTCCGCCTGATCGAATTCCTTGCGATCGATGTATTCGCCGCTCAGTCCGCTTGCGGCGGCGGAATTCTCTGGAGCGATTTCATGCGCGCGGCTGAACAACGTGTATCCGTTTCTTCCAGAAGCTCGACGTCCAGATCGTGCACGCGAAAGAACCAGCGCCAGCGACAGCGCGCCGGCCACGACGCGCAGTGGCTGCCCGAACACCATTCGCCGCGACGCCAGGGCGCGTTCGACGCACAGCGCCACCAGCAGCGAGGCGCCAATACTCGGAACGTAAAAATACCGGTCGTGCACCAATTCATCCGGCTGGAACCATACGAAGGCCAGCGCCGGCAATAACGGCACAACAATCCAGGCCACTGCGATGGAAATCTCCCGGCCGCCAAGCCATTTCCGCAGGGCCCAGAAGGCGCAACCCAGCGCGAGAACGATCAGGGCAGGCACAACGACGTGCGTCCAATCCACATGCGATTGATAATACAGATCGTAATATTCGGACAGATGCGCCGGATAAAACCAATTCCTCGCATAGAAAAATAAGACCGAAGGCAGCGTGAGCAGCCACATGGAAAACGATGCACCGGCCATGGGCTGGCTGTACCCCGATGCGACTTTATAACGCACATAGCAATAGATAGCCGCGATCGGAACGTAGGCCGCCGCGTACAGTGCCGCATTGTAGATACGCCCGGCAAATTCAGCCCGCTCTGGCCGCTCTCCAAGACTCCCGGCAATCCACGCGTGGAAAAACACCAGCACGGGCAACACGATCGCCGCCCCATTGCTGAGCAATCCCAGGGCGTACAGAATGCAGGAGAAGGTCATCCAAATTGCTTTTGATTTCTCGATCGACTGCAAAAACGCCAGGAATGCCCCCAGAAACAAGACCGCGAAGAGAGATTCGCCTGCGCCCGAGACCCAGGCCACGACTTCATGATGGACCGGGTGCACGCCGAAAATAAGAGCGGTGAGCCAGGCGAGCGTGAAACGCCCGGTCATTTTTTTGACGAGCACGTAGACCAGCCAGGTCACCAGGACATGAAGCAAAACCGCCATGGTGTGCCAGCCGAGAGAGCTGTCGGCAAAAATCGCGTAATTTAAACGCGCCCAAAGCAGGTAAAGCGGACGATAGGTCCCGCCCGGCGTCGGCGGAAACAATTGTCTCCACACCGATCCCGAAAAATATTGCGGAACGTAATGCCACGCCTTGATAAACGGGTTGGAAACGATCTGGGGATAGTCATCGGAAACGAAATCAAACTTGATCGTGCCCAGATAAATGATGACCGTGATGAGCAGGACGATCCGGAGATAATACTTTTCGAGCGGCCCGGCCCCCTGTGAATTTAGACCTTCCGCGGCTGATCCCGTACCGGCCATTATGCCTCTCTTCCCAAGACCTGAATCAGTCTAGCATCCGGAAAAAGGCGCGAATCAACGCACGCGGGATGAGAAAGACAAACAGTTAGTATCTCTTTTGCCTATCGACTTTGGTTTTAGCGTGAGGGAGATGTCAGGCCCGCTCCATCGACGATCGCAACTCCGGGCGGAACCTGAAAGTGGAACAGAGACTCGGGCAACGGGATGTCGGTTTGCCAGTTTCCGAACCGGTATTCCAGGTCCACGCCGCCCGGCTGGCGAATCTCGATTCGCGCGAGCTCTCCGGAGGAGGAATCCACTTCCAGCAGAACTTCCGTGAACTCTTCATCTGATCCGGGACCCGGCGCGGCGTCGGACGCACGGCCCTGCGCGGGCGGCGCGGACTTTGGTTCGCCCTTGGGAAGGCAGCGAAGAACGGAATGCCCCGGAGGCAGCCCCGGCTGATCGATCAACTCCACGGACCTGCACAACCGCGAAAGATCGGCTTTGCCTGTCAGCAGGGCGAGCGGCGTGCGCCAGTCGGTGCTTTCCTTGACCGGCGCTTTGGTCACCGTATGGTCGTACGGCACATAGAACCAAACATTCTTGCCGTCCGCCAGGAATAATTTCTTTTCGGGCGATTCATATTCCCAGCGCATTTGTCCCGGCCGGCGGAAATAGACGGTTCCGGATTCGACGCGCGATTGTTTTGGGCCTTCGTTGTAGCGTTCGAGGAAGACGGCGCGGAGAGTCTTGAGATGGTGGTAATGCTCTTCCAGAAGCCGGGTGAGTTGCTTCGCCGAGACCGACGATTCCTGCGCGGAAAGTTGGAAACCAGGCGAAAAAGCAGGGGAGGCGGCCACCCCGAAAAGAATAATAAGCGCGAAGCAAACTCTTGATCTCACATTCCCAGTGTAACAGGCGAAGTGCCGATGACGGAACTCCAGGCGGCAGGCGGAAGACGAAATCAGGAGTTATTGAATCGGTGGATCCGATGGTCCGGCGGGGAGCGGTGAGGTTTGACCGGATGACGGCCGTCTGATCGGTGTAGAAGTGGCGTTGGCCAGTGTTGGACGTCAGGGGATCCGCATTCAACGAGTATCCGGTAACATTTCCGTTTGCGTCTTGCGTAAGAATATTATAAGCTGAACTGGTATCCAGCCGCGGTGCCCGCTCCCAGCACAGGATCGATTAATCCGGCATTGTTCTGGTCAGGGATGACTGTATTCCCTCCCAGCGCGGCCAAAGATGGCCGAAAAGCCGATGCCGTAAGTCGTGGAGTAGATAACTTCGGCTGTCGTGATGGTGCGCGCGTCCTGGGCCGCGGCCGATTCGTTCGCGCGCATTCTTGATCGAATGAAATTCGGAATGGCAATCGCCGCGATGATCAGAATCACTGCGACCACAACCAGCAATTCGATAAGGGAGAACCCTGCATTGCCGCCATTCGTTTTCCCTGATCCAATTTTTCTTCGCTGTCCGAACATACTCACCTCTCGCCTATTCCATTGCTCGAAACTTCTCCCGCTCCTTGTCGCGCCTCTTGTCCCGCTAAGAGAAAAAGGGGAGGAAACTTGAAGTTTCCTCCCCCCTTTGGAATGCTTCTCGCCGCTTAGCTGATCGGCGTGCTGGCCGAAGTCGCCGTGCCCGTGGGGTCAGAGCGAATCACACCCGACTGGTCGGTGAAGAAGCCGCGCTGGCCGGTTACGTTTTCGGTCACCGGGGTGGCCGTGAGCGTATAGGACTGGTTCGCCGTACCAGCAGTATAGGCGAAGGTATATCCGCTCTTGGTGCTGCTCGCCAGCACGGAATCAATCAAGTCCGCGGTTGCAGAAGTCGCGGTGCCGCCGGACGCCGGCCCCAAATTGGTAAGCGCCGGGGGATAGTTACCGTAGGTGGTGGAATACGCCACCGAGGCGGTATTGATCGTGCGCAGCGAGCCAACCGCAGACGCTTCGTTGGCCGCCATCTTCGAACGCAGCAGGTTCGGGATAGCGATTGCCGCGATGATCAGGATGATTGCGACCACGATCAGCAATTCGATAAGTGAGAAACCCTTCTGTTTATTCCGCATTAGTTTTTTGCTCCTCTTAGTTTTGTCAGCCGAAAATTTTTGTCCCGTACCGGGGAACGCCCTCATAGGAGCAACTGCAATGCCAAGCACTGCGGACCGGGTATCAAGACGGACACAATCTTCGCAGGTCAATGATTCCAAAGAACGTATGAGCGAAGAACTACCCCTCGGCACTCGTTAAGAAGATTCCAATCTGCCGCTTGGGCCCCTTATTGTGACAAACTTTGTCATCGGCGATAGCCACAACTTGGCATCCCCAGCTGAGTCGACTCGCAGGCTTTCACCCCTATAAATTCAAATATTTCGATCGTGCATCCGTACGCAAATGGCCAGTGGGAGCCGCGGGGATACGTGCAGACGCCGCCACGCGTGCTAACTAAAACGACATGCATTCGTTGCGGAAATCGCATATCCAATTGCGCGGGCGGCGAGCAGCCAATAAACTTGACTCTATTTTACGAATGTCTCTATCGTTCAGGAGCGGTTGCTGGTTCCAATGATCCAACTTTTCAAACGTCTTTTCCGTTCTCTCCCCTTCATCGTTGTGTTTGCCTTTGGCGTGCGCATGTTGCTGCTCTATCACATTTGGAAGGTCGCTCCAGTACCGGTTAGGGACTTTGTGCCGTACGGCTATGAGTTGGGGCGCGTGGCGCGCGCCATCGCCGCGGGCCAGGGATTTTCTTCTCCCCTGCGCATGGTCGATTCGGGGCCTACCGTCTGGTTCACTCCGATTTACCCGTACCTGGTCGCCGCGATTTTCAAGATCTGGGGAATCTACAGCGACTTGTCGCACATGATCATCCAGACGCTCAACCTTGCGTTTGCTGTCCTTAACCATCATCCCTATTTACAGCATTGCGCGGAGAACTTTCGGAGAGGCTGTAGCCGTAGGGGCATCCTGGTTTTGGGTTTTTCTGCCGACATCCTTGTTCTTCCCGCTGACATGGATCTGGGACACTTCTTTGATAGCTCTGTTTCTTGCGCTTATTTTCTGGGCCACTCTGGCCATGCATGAGGCGCGGACCACATGGTCCTGGGCCGGGATACGGAGCTCTTTGGGGGATCGGCGTGTTGATCAACCCGTCGGTGCTTTCCCTGTTTCCGTTCCTGGTGGGATGGGTCATCTGGGAGTCGCGCCGCGACGGCGCTCCCTGGATCAAGTATTCCTGCCGCCACGATTCTGGTTTTTGCCATCGCCCTGGTTCCCTGGACCATCCGCAACTACCGCGTCTTTGGCAAATTCATCGTCCTGCGCTCGAATTTCGGCCTGGAACTGTGGCTGGGAAATAATCCGGGCGTTCCGGACTCCTGGTCTCCCTGGCTGCACCCCAACGACAATCTGGAAGAAGCCCTGAAATACAAGCGCATGGGCGAAATCGCCTACATGGCCGAAAAGCAGCAGCAGGCATTCGCCTTTATCCGCACGCATCCCATGGACACGCTGCGGTTCACGTTTCACAGATTTGTGGATAATTGGCTGGCGATCAGCGACAGCCCCATCGATTCCTGGTCCTATAGTCCGCTCTACCTGAAGCTCTTCGTCGTCCTGAATATCCTGTTGCCCTTGTTTAGTTTGCTCGGCGCGCTGTTTGCCTATCGCACCGGACGCCCGGAAGCGTTTCCGTACGCGATGGTCATGCTGGTTTTTCCGCTGGTTTTTTACCTCACGCACGCTTCGCTGCGCTACCGCTTTCCCATGGACCCCATCATGATGGTCCTGTCGGCGTACGGCGTGGCGCAGACGATCGCCTTGCTGCGTGGGCGATTGGCGCATCGGTCTGCCGAGGCCTCGCCTGTGGGAACAGTGCCTACCGCGTAACTTGGAATCTGCACATCAACTTAGCAGATTTGGATCGATTGGACACCAATAGCAAAAGAGTATCGTGCTGAAACGTTTAGTGCTAATATCTTGCCCGCCAGTGCATTGTTTGTGCCACAGGAGCACTCATGGCCGAAAAAGCAGAAGGCGCAGTAGGCGACGATAAAATCGAAACGAAGCAATCGAAGAAGGGCAAGCGACGCAAGCGGGCCAAGAAACATGTTGGCGCAAGAACTGGAACTCGCGGAAGCAGAGTCGCATTTCCTAAAGACGCCCTGTCCAAGTGTTTCCGAATCCCGCAGGCTATACTCGATCAGAACGCGGGGAACGAATGTACGGACCGAGAAGCAGCGGGCTATGCAAAGATTGGCTGGACCGGTCCAGTAGGGGTGGAGATAAGTTCGGCAATCAAATATGGATTGCTGGAACGGCCTTCGCCCGGAAAAGTGAAGCCGACCGATCTTGCTCGAAAGATTTTACGGCCCCAGGAGACTAAAGACAGGATTGACGGCTTGCGCGACGCGGTTCTGCAGGCCCCCGTCGTAGGCGATTTCTACAAGCGGTACCGGGGCGAAAACCTACCAGATCGACAATTTTTAGTAAATGCAGCTGTGGATTCCTTTGAGGTTCCCAAAGAGAGGGTAGAAGACTTCATTGAAGTCTTCATTCAGACATTGAAGGACGCAGAACTACTAGAGGATGTGGGTTCGGGGAAGAATCGGGTACTCGACGCCACCCTTCCCACAGAACAAGGCAGCGCCGTTGGAGAGCAGCAAATAAAGAAACTCTCGAAGGGCCTGACCGTTCAGGCCACAGATACTTGCTTCGTTATGATGCCGTTCGCAGAGCCGTTGGGTGGTTACTACGCTTCTATGTATCAACCGGCGATCGAGAAAGCGAAACTCAAAGCGGTTAGGGCTGACGCTGAAATTTTCGGGACTGGAAAAATTATCGACCAGATTTGGACAGGCATTCGTGGCGCGCGTGTTTTGGTTGCCGAGTTAACGGGAAGAAATCCAAACGTGCTCTACGAACTTGGCCTGGCGCATGCGCTCCGCAAGCCTGTCGTTTTGGTCTCGTCAAATAGGGAGGACGTGCCTTTCGACGTTCAGCATGTTCGAGTCATATACTATGACACTCGAGATCCATTTTGGGGCACGAAGCTGATAGATAAAGTTGCGGAGAACATTTTGTCAGCTCTCAAGAATCCTGAGGAGGCCATCCTCTTCCCAGCAGAGAAATAAGTCGAGCAACGGTGTCGAGCGTCACTTCCAAATAGATACTTTGTTTCACGACGGCAAAAAAGTGCGACGCTTTCGAGGCCTTGATACTGTCGGTTCGGCGGGTGGCACACCCTTTCTCCTATTTTCCTCTGGACGCACACGAGGGGATGATATCGCTCCAGCACGTCAACACCGAGGGACTGATTTCGTTTTTCTGCGTGCCGGGCGCGCTAGGTTTTGAACTTTCGGGTGGCCCACGCTTTGGGTTCCAAGCGTGGGTCTTTCTGACGCTCCACCCGGTCCGCAGGCACGATCAGTGTGTCATCGAATAAATCAGATAATCCATCCCCACGCGGTAAGCGAACGAAGTAAACTTTTCCGGATACCGCGGATCGTCGGCGTGTTCCCAGGAATCGCCCAGGTGCATGTTGTGGCAGATGGCGACCATGATGCGCCCCTGGTCGTCGCGGATGGCGCGCCAGTGCGGCTCGACGGCGTCCGGCACGTAGGTGACGTAGGTTTTTCCCGTTTCCTCGTATTCCGCGCCCGGCACCTGCATGCGCTCGTTGATGTCGTACAGCGTGTGGTAAATCTCGTCGGTGACCGGCAAGTCCTCGATCGGTCGATCCGGAAAAACCTTGCGAATGCCTACCATGAAATTGTCCCATGCCCGGCCGCCGTGGAAATTATCCACCAGCAGGAAGCCTCCCTTGAGCAGATACTCGCGCAGCCGCTTGGCCTGATCGTCGGGCAGGCTCCAGTTCCCTACCTGGTTGCCATAAATCCAGGGCCAGTTGAAAAGCTCGTCGCTGGTCAGGTCCACGGTCTCGTCGTCGTGGCGGGCGTCGATGCGCGTCAGGCGCTGCACGCCTTCAGCGAAGTCCCAGTCGGCGTATGGCCAGTCCTCGGACCACGCGCGCAAACGGCGATGCTGGATCGGCGGCCCGTAGTCGCCAAGATTCGAATAGACCAGTCGGCCGAAAACCCACTCCGTCTTGGCGCCGGAATCGGTGGGCGCGCCTTCGCCCCTGCCGTAGCGCTGCGTAGGCAGGCCGAAGTTAGACTGGCTGCCGCCGCGCGAGTAGCCGAAACCTTGCGCGAAGATGCCGGACTGCTGCGAGCGATTGCCTTGCGGGAAGTTGTCGCGCTGCGGAAAGGCGTCGCGCTGCAGCGCCAGCAGTCCGCCGCCGAGCCCTGCGAACAACGCCAGCACCAAAATGCGCGCCATCAGCTTCATGGAGCCTCTTGACGCTAGAATACCAGAATCTCGGGCCGATCATTCATGCGACACGCCTGCTACATGCCTGCTACACGGATTTTCGATGTAGAAACCCGGCAAGGATTTCTCACGAACAATCCGATGATCGCTCGTGAATTCAATAAATATCCGCGAATTTCGGGGATGTCGTACTTGGAGTGGCATCCGCCGCAACGGGCGGCGCCCCCACGCACGGCCCGCGACGCATCGCTAACGGATACTGTATTTTTTGGAGTAATGCCGGAAGGAGCGATAACTCATCTTCAGCAATTCCGCGGCGCGCGTGCCAACGCCGTCGCAGGTTTTTAAGCGCCGTCACAATATAGGCCTTCTCCAGCTCCTGAATGTGCTTTTCGAGGTCGATGCCGGTTTCCGGAATTTGAGCGGAGACATTTTCGATGCCCATGTTTTCCTGATGTACGCGGTGCCCCGCGTTTCGGATTTTTTCGGGGAGCACGGCGGCGGATATTGTCGGCCCGGTTTCGAGCGCGACCGAACGCTCCATCGTGTTTTCCAGTTCCCGGACGTTTCCGGGCCACTCGTAGGCTTCGAGCAGGCCCATGGCCTCGGGGCTCACGCCTTCGACCGTCTTTTCCATGGTTTTGCGGAACCGCTCCAGAAACGAGCGCGCCAGCAGGGGAATGTCTTCCCTGCGCTCGCGCAGCGCCGGCAAATGAATGGGAATCACGCTCAAGCGATAGAACAAGTCCTCGCGAAACTCCCCCTCGGCAATGGCTTTTTCCAAATCTTTATTCGTAGCCGTAATGATGCGGACGTCGATCTCGGTTTCCTCATTCGATCCGATGGGCCGCACTTTGCCTTCCTGCAGGACGCGAAAGAGTTTCACCTGCATCGTCAGGCTCATGTTGCCGATCTCGTCCAAAAACAGCGTGCCTCCGTTGGCGGCCTTGAATAGGCCTTCGCGATTTTCATTCGCGCCCGTAAACGCGCCTTTGACGTAGCCGAACAGCTCGGACTCCAACAACGTTTCCGGAAACGCGCCGCAATTGATGGTGATGAACGGTTTCAGGCTGCGGGGACTATTTTCATGAATCGCGCGCGCGACGAGTTCCTTGCCCGTGCCGGTCTCGCCCGTGATCAGCACGCGGCTGGTCTGCGGCGCAATGGTCATGATCATGTCGAAAACGGCGCGCATATTGGCGCTGTGGCCGATGATGTTGTCGAGGCCGGTCAGGCGGCGCAACTCGCGGCGCAGGTAGCCGGCTTCGTCCTTTAGTTTCAGGGTTTCGTCCACCTGGCGAACGGCGCGGCGCAATTGATCGACCAGGTCGTGGTCCTTGATCACGTAGCGGTCCGCGCCGGAATTGATCGCGGCGATGGCGGTCTCCAGCGTGGGCAGACCGGTAATCAGCAGAAAATAGCTGGAAGGCGAAATTTCCTTGCAGAATTGCAGAAGCTCGACGCCCGTGGTGTCCGGCATGCGGATATCGGAAATCACGATATCAAAAATGCTGCGATTCAAACTTTCGCCGGGCCGTTTCCCCGTTCATGGCCACTTCGACGCGATGTCCTTCCTTGCGAAAAGTGATCTCCAGCAGTTCGCAAATGGAGCGTTCGTCATCGACAATCAAAATGTGAGCCATGAGAAACTGTTTCCTTCCGCCTGCGCCGCATCAGGCGACGCGAGGCAGTTCAACGGTAAACTCCGCGCCCTGGTCCTTTTCGGAAACCACGCCGATGCGGCCGCTGTGCGCCTGCACGATCTGATACACGATGGCCAGGCCGAGGCCGGTTCCTCCCGCAAAGGTCGATTGCAAAGGTTCAAATATCTTGGCGCTTTGCCGGGGATCGATTCCCGTGCCCGTGTCGCGAAAGCGGATGCGCACCCAGAAGGGGACGACTTCGAGCGATACCGACAAGACGCCGCCGTTGGGCATGGCGCGAAGGGCGTTGTCGGACAGATTCCAGAACACCTGCTTGATCCGGTTGCGGTCCACGCGGACTCGCACTTCCGAGCGCGTGAAGGTGCGTTCGATGCGAAATTTTCCATCGACCTGCGGGTTGCGTTCCAGCAGGGTCAAGGTTTCGTCGAGAAGGCTGCAAACATCCTCCTCCGAGAATTCGTATGTTTTTTCGCGCGAGTAGTTCAGGAAATCCGTGATGATCCGGTTCAAGCGCTCCGATTCCCGGCTCACGATTCCGACCAAATGCTGCTCGTCCTCCTGCAACGGCACCAGGCGGCCGAGTTCCTTGACGGCCCCGGCCATGGCGGTCAACGGCTGGCGGATTTCGTGCGCGATCGCCGCCGACAGTCGGCCCAGAGCCGCCATGCGTTCCTTGGTCGCCACTTCCTGCTCCAAAAGCTTTACGTCCGTGAGGTCCTGAAAATTGAAAACGTATCCGGTGGTGCGCCGCTCGCCGGTGCGCAAGCGGAGAAACGGAAATTCCGATGAAACGCTGCTGGCCTTCGGGCGTGAGAAACTCAATTTCCCGTCGCTGCGGAAGTTTGCCGTCTTCTTCCGCGTCTCCAGGGAGCCAGAAAACAGGCCATAATTCTTGAAGCAACAATCCGCGAACATCCCGAAACTTGTATCCGGTAATCTCTTCCCCGGTCCGGTTCAGAAGCAGAATGTGGCCCTCCAGATCGGTCGTCAGCAAGCCGCCTCTCATGGAATGAATAATGTCTTCGTTGAAGGCCTGAAGGTCCTGCAATTCCCCGCGCTTCACTTCCAGTTCGGCGCCCTGCCGCCGCAGGCTCTGCGCCAGCAGGCTCGACAAATAAGCCACGGCCAGGAAATAAAATAAATTGCTGAAAATCCAGGTCTGCAGTTGCCGGCTGCTCGGAACCTCCACTTGCATGCGCGGCAAAATATTGTAATAAATCAGTTCGGTCAGCCCGCCGAGCAGAACAAAACTCAACCCCGCGACGATGAACGTGGCTTCCCGGGAAAACAATATGCTCGCCACAATGATGGCCAGCGGGTACAGCCAAACAAAATAGCTGTCCTGCGTCCCGGTCAGATAGATCAGGCAGGTAACCATCACAAGGTCAAAGACCATTTGCACCGGGCCGTGCCAGGAGGCCACCGGCATCCAGCGCATCAGGATCGTGTAGACGATCGCCAGCGTGTACCAGAGAATGATCAGGGGAATAAAAAAGCGCGTGGAAACTTCAAGCTGGCTGGTCTTTCCGAGAACCAGGACGAGGGCGAGCAGCAGTGTAATCAGGAAAAATCGGACGCGCGACAGCCATCCGAGCCACGCAGCGACATTTTGTGTCAAGTCCATTCGAGGCGAACGAGTCGGCCAGCAGCCGTTTCGTGCTTGAAAATGTTAGTCAGGCTTTAGCTAGACTGAACTCCGGGGCCATTGGTTTCCCACAGCACCGGAGGCGCCGATTTTCCGGCGGGCTCTATTTGCAGCCCGCCATGTTTGCTAATGCGCGCTGCTCAGTTGACCGATCAGCGTGAACAATGGCAAGTACATCGAAATGACGATGCCGCCCACGACTACGCCCAAAAACACGATCATCATCGGTTCGAGCGCGGACAGCAGGTCCTTCACCGCGGCGTCCACTTCGTCTTCGTAGAAGTCGGCGATTTTCTGGAGCATGGCATCCATCGCGCCGGTCTGTTCTCCCACGCCGATCATTTGCGTGACCATGCCCGGAAAAACATCCGTATCCTTCAGCGGATCGGAAAGATTGCGTCCCGCTTCCAGGCCCTTGCGCACTTCCAGCAACGCCTTTTCAATCACCGCATTGCCCGCGGTCCGCGCCGTGATGTCCAATCCTTCCAGGATCGGAACGCCGCTGGAGATCAGCGTTCCCAGGGTTCGCGTAAAGCGCGCGACCGCGATTTTTCGGAGCAATATGCCCATCAGCGGCAGTTTCAGGAGCACGCGGTCAATGGCCATTCTTCCCATCGGAGTCCCGTACCACACTTTCAATCCGATCACCGCCCCGATAAATACCACCAGGATCAAAAATCCGAAAATACTGCCGACAAAGTTGCTCAGGCCAATCACGATTCGCGTGGGCAGCGGCAAGTTCACTCCGAGTCCCAGCGAACAACGTCGCGAAAATCGGCACGACCTTCCACAACAGCAGGACGATCACGCCGGCGGCGACCAGCAACACGGCAACCGGATACACCAGCGCCGATTTCACGGCGCGCTTTAATTTGACGTTCTTTTCAATGTAGGAGGAAAGCCGCTGCAGAATCGTGTCCAGAATACCGCCCGTCTCACCGGCCTCGACCAGGTTGACATACAGGGCGTCGAACACCTTATCGTACTGGCCGCATGGAAGCGGAAAGCGTCGACCCGCCTTCGACCGCGGCCCGAGTTCCGGTGAGCACTTTCTGGAACATCTTGTTTTCCTGCTGCCCGGCCAGGATTTCCAGGCACTGAACCAGGGGCAGATCCGGCATCGATCATCACCGAGAACTGGCGGGTAAAGACGGCGAGTTCCTTGGAATCCACGCCGCCGCCGAACGTCGGCAAGTTGAACTCCTTGCCCTTCTCGGACATCTTGGTCGACGTTGATCTGCTGGCGCTTGAGCGTATTGACCAGTTCGGTCTTGCTCTGGGCCATCTGCTCGCCGGTTACAGTGGTCCCGGCTCGATTGGTTCCGCGATAGGTGAAAACCGGCATCGTTATATCCCTCCTCAGAAGTCGCTCTGCCCGATCCTGGTTCCAGCACTCGGACGGCAGGTTTAAAATTGCTGCGGGCTTCACTTCTCCCCGCATCATTAATTCCGATGGGCAGCCCCGTATGACTCAGGGCAAGCTCAGAATGCCCGGGCATTACCGCCGAACCGGGGCAGGCCCGCGCGAAGCGGGCGATGTCACTCCTCGGTTAATCATATCCTGCAATTCTTCCGGATTCGACGAGCGTGACAACGCGATTTCCAAAGTGATTAACTTCCCGAAATACGCGTTGGCCAGGCTCTGATTGAACGTCTGCATCCCGGTGGTGCCCGTGCCGGTCTGCATCGCCGAATAGATCTGGTGAATCTTGTCCTCGCGGATCAGGTTGCGGATCGCCGGGTTGGGCACCAGGACTTCCATGACCATGGCGCGCCCGCGCCCATCCACGCGCGGCAGCAGCGACTGGCAAAGGATTCCTTCGAGCACCATGGAGAGCTGCGCGCGAATTTGCGGCTGCTGGTAGGACGGGAAAACGTCCACGATTCGGTTGATCGTCGAGATCGCGGAATTGGTGTGCAGCGTGGCGAAGGTCAAGTGCCCGGTTTCCGCGATGCGCAGCGCGGACTCGATCGTTTCCAGGTCGCGCATTTCGCCGATCAGAACCACGTCCGGGTCCTCGCGAAGGGCCGCGCGCAGCGAATTGGCGAACGAATGCGTGTCCGAATGGACTTCGCGCTGGTTCACCAGGCATCGCTTGTGGTTGTGGAGAAACTCGATGGGGTCCTCGATCGTGATCATGTGCTCTTCGCGTTCGGTATTGATCTTGTCGAGCATGGCCGCGAGCGTCGTGGATTTGCCCGAGCCGGTCGGCCCGGTAACCAGCACCAGGCCGCGCGGCTTGTCGCACATAGCCCTTCACCACCAGCGGCAGGCCGAGCGCGTCGAAGTCCTTGATCTCCCACGGGATCGTCCGGAAAACGGCGCCGACCGCGCCGCGCTGCTGGAACAGATTGCCGCGGAAGCGCGCCAGATTCTTCAACCCGAAGGAGAAGTCCAGTTCCAGATTTTCCTCGAACCGGTGCTTCTGCGCGTCGGTCAGCACGCTGTAGGCCAGCGCCTTGGTGTCCGCGGCGGTCAGCGGCGCCATGTCCATCGGCGTAGTTTGCCGTGCACGCGGACGCGCGGCGCGCTGTTCGTGGTGATGTGCAGGTCGCTGCCGCCCAATTCGATCATCTTCTTCAGCAATTCACTCAGCGTGATTCCAGACATCGTTTTCACCTTTCCTACAGCACAGTTTCGCGAACGACTTCCTCGATGCGTCGTCAGTCCCAGCGCCACCTTGATCAAGCCGCTCCTGCGCAGCATGATCATTCCCTGCTCCAGGGCTTTTTTCTTCAGTTCCAGCGCCGAAGCGCCCACCAAAATCAATTCGCGCAACTCGTCGTTGATCTCCATGACTTCGTACAGACCGACGCGCCCCTTGTACCCGGTCTTATTGCAGGTGCCGCAGCCCTTGCCGATCGAGATCTTCGTCGTCTTGACTTTCTTCCGGCGTGAACCCGGCATCGAGCATGGCCTGCTCGGGCACGTCGATGCGGCTCCTTGCAGTTCTGGCAAATTCTTCGGACCAGGCGCTGCGCGCAGATCAGGTTGACCGACGTCGCCACCAGGAAAGGCTCGATTCCCATGTTCATCAAGCGGCTGATCGTCGAGGGCGCGTCGTTGGTGTGCAGCGTGGAAAGCACCAGGTGCCCGGTGAGCGCGGCTTTGACGGCGATTTCCGCCGTTTCGAAGTCGCGGATTTCGCCGACCAGAATGATGTTCGGGTCCTGCCGGAGGAAAGCGCGCAGCGCGGAGGCGAAGTTCAAGCCGATCTGGTCCTTCATCTGGACCTGGTTGACGCCGCCGAGCTGAAATTCCACCGGATCCTCGGCCGTCATGATGTTGGTTTCCGGCGTGTTCAACCGCGCGATGGAGGAATATAGAGTGTTCGTCTTGCCCGATCCGGTCGGCCCGGTCACCAGAACCATCCCGTAGGGACGCAGAATCGCTCTCTCGAATTTTGTCAGCGATTCCTGCTCGAACCCGAGCTTGGTCATGTCCAGGCGCAGATTTTCCTTGTCCAGCAAACGCATGACGATCTTTTCGCCGAACAGAGTCGGGATCGTGGAAACGCGGAAGTCCAGGTCCTTGATCCTGCCGTCCTTGCGGTACTTGATCATGATGCGGCCGTCTTGCGGCAGCCGCTTTTCGCTGATATCGAGCTTCGCCATGATCTTGACGCGGCTGATAATGGCGTCGCGCAGCTTCATCGGCGGGTTCATCACCGACTGCAGAATGCCGTCGATGCGGAACCGCACGCGGACTTCCTTTTCGTAAGGCTCGATGTGGATGTCGCTGGCGCCGCGCTTCACCGCGTCGGTCAAGATCAGGTTCACCAGCTTGATGATGGGCGCTTCCTCGGCCGCGCGTTCCAGCTCGGCGAGGTTCATTTCCTGTTCCTCGGAGGCCAGTTCCAGATCTCCGGTTTCGTCTCCGGCAAGATCCTTCATCACCTTGGTGAGTTCTTCTTCGCTGTGCGCCTCCCCATAAAACTTCGTGATGGCCTCGGCAATGGCCGTCTCGGAAGCCACCACCGGCTCCACGTTGAATCCCGTCATGAACTTGATATCGTCCATGGCGAAGACGTTGGTGGGATCGGTCATCGCGATCGTCAGCGTGGATCCGACGCGCGATAGCGGCACGATCTGGTAGCGGACCGCCGTATCCTGCGGAATCAGCTTGATGACCGACGCATCGACCTCGTAATACTTCAGATTGATGGAGGGAACGCCGTACTGGCGGGAAAGCACACCCGTAATTTCGTCATCGCTGATGAACCCAAGCTTCATCAGGCACGTTCCCAACCGCCCGCCATTCGCCTTTTGGTGTTCCAAGGCCTGACGGAGCTGGTCGGACGTGATCAAACTTTCTTTGATCAGTATTTCGCCTAGCCGGGACGACATCGGACGAGGACTCCCCGGGGCCTAGACACCCCCGGAAATCTTAAAGTAGCAGATCGCTATAGAAGCCTATGGCCCCATTTTTGCCTGTCGTACTGTAAGGGACAATACGCGGCACCTGTACTTCCGTACAGGTCGCTTGCCCCGATGCGGAACACGTGCAATGCGCGGAACACCTTGCCTTGACTCGGCGTACAACCGCCGTTATCTTCCAAATCGAATCAATGAGCGATGCAATGAGCCCGCAATGCGCGATGCAATCGGACGCAATCGGCGGAAATCGGTGAGTGGCGCTCGCCTGCCGGACCCGCGTGCAAACGGCAATGCGCCATCAACGAAACTCCAATCGGGCGACCTGATGCGCTACTATGAAGCGATGTCCGGCGCGCTTGGCCCGATGCGCTGGTGGCCGGCCAAGACGCCGTTTGAGGTCATTGTGGGGGCGATCCTGACCCAGAGCACCGCCTGGGGAAACGTCGAGAGGGCGATGGACAATCTGCGCGCGGCGAACATGCTTACGCCTTCGGCCATCCTTAAAGCTCGCACCGTCTCGCCTGGCCGCCCTGGTGCGGCCGTCGGGCTATTTCCGTCAAAAAGCGAAAAAATTGAAATCCTTCGTTCGATTCCTGAAAACCGAGTATGGCGGGTCGCTCAAGCGAATGTTCCGGACGCCGACCCGTGAATTGCGCGACAAGCTTTTGTCCGTCCATGGAATCGGACCAGAAACCGCCGACTCGATCTTGCTGTACGCGGGGAATCATCCCGTTTTCGTCGTGGATGCCTACACGCACAGAATTTTCGGGCGTCATGGACTCGTCAGCGCCAAGCCGGACTATGAAGCAGTCCGCGCCGCTGTTCGAAGGCGGCGCTTCCGCCGCATCCTCCCATGTTCAATGAATTCCACGCGCTGATCGTGAATACGGGAAAAAACTGGTGCCGGAAGAGCGCTCCACGCTGCGCGGATTGCCCGCTGCGCCACTTGCTGCCGGCGGATTCGCCCTTATTCCAACTCCTCGCGCCGAATCCATCCGGCGATTCGTTGTCCGAGGCATTGGCGTGAGCACAAGCCGCAAATCGCAGATTCTGCTTGCCGTGGGCGGCATGGCCATCGTGCTGCTCCTCGCGGCGGTTTTCACGCTGGGTTCGCTGACGCTTCCCTTTCAGCCGCCTGATTTGGATCAAGCGATCCTCTATGCCCTGTCCACGTTCATCGTCGCCGCGCTTTTAGTGTTTGCTTCGATCCTGACGCGCAGCCTGGTGCGCCTGGGGGCGGAACGCGTCGCGCACAAGCCCGGCTCCCGATTTAAAACGAAAATGGTATTGGGCGCGATTGGCGTCTCTTTCCTGCCCGTCGTCTTTTTATTTTTTGTGAGCTACGCCCTGCTGAACCGCACGCTGGTGCTCTGGTTTCCGCGCCCCCTGGAAATCGCCACGCAATCCAGCCGCGAACTGGTCGATCAGATGAGCCGCGCCGACGCCGCGCGCATGTCGGCAATCGCGGAGGAAGTCGCCCCGGCCATGGCCGGCAATGCCGCGCAGCAAACGATTCACGCGTTCGATCAGACCTTTGAGCGCGGCGCGGATCTCGCCTGGGAACTGAATCCGAACGGCCATCCCGTCGCCGTCGCGGCAAATCCCGATTTTAAATTTCGACCCTCACCTGCGACTTCCGGGACGAGTTTCGCACCCGGACCTGCCCGCTCAAGTCCGCCAAACGCCCGGCGGCGCCGAGCTTTGGGAATACGGCGGAAAGCTCTTCCTTGCGGGCCGTGCCAAGACGCGCAACTGGCTACCTGCTGGCCGGACGAAATGTTCCCGACGACTTTCAGAATCGCCTGAATGAAATCAACGCCCAAACCACGGCCTACGGGCAGCAGCGCCAGCAGTCTGCGCACCTATAAAAATCAATTGCTGGCGACGCTGCTGCTCTTCACCATTCTCTTGATGTTCGCCGCGACCTGGGCCGCGTTTTTTCTCTCCAAGCAAGTCACGGTTCCCATCCAGGCGCTGGCCCAGGCCACGCAGGAGATCATCGAGGGCAATTACGAAACTCGAGTCAACGTGCAGGCAAAGGATGAACTGGAAACCCTGGTCCTCTCCTTCAACCGCATGACCGAGCAACTCGGCGACAGCCGCCGGCAGATCGATGTCTTCACGCAAAATCTTCAGCAAGCCGTGCAGGAACTCGAACGCCGGCGCACGCTGATGGAAACGATTCTCGAAAATATTCCGACCGGCGTAATTTCCGTCGACGAGACCGAAACCATCCGCCGCGTCAACCCCGCCGCCGTGCGCATGTTCGGCGAAAGCGCCAAGCAAGCCGCATCGCTTCGCGCAATTGCTGGGTGAGGAAGCCGCGCGGGCCGTTCACATCTTGATGCGGCGGTCCCTGCGCCTGGGCACGGCCACGCAGGAGCTGGAGTTTGCGGCGTCGGGACGCCTTCTGCATGCGGCCGTGACCGTCAGTTCGCTCGGCCCGCGCCGCTCGAATCGCGGCTACGTCGTCGTCGTCGACGACTTGACCGACCTGCTGCGCGCGCAAAAAGCCGCCGCCTGGCAGGAAGTCGCGCAGCGCATCGCTCACGAAATCAAGAATCCGCTGACGCCGATCCAGCTTTCCTCGCAGCGGTTGTCGCGCTACCTCGAGCGCAACCGCGCCAATCCCTGCCAAGAACGATCCGCCCGATCTGGTGCGGCTCGTCGGCGAATGTTCCAGCCTGATTGAGCGCGAAGTCAGCGCGCTCGAATCCCTGGTCGGCGAATTCTCCCAGTTCGCGCGATTCCCCACCGCGAAGCTTTCTTCCGCTTCCCCCAACGCCATCGTCACCGAAGCCCTGGCCGTCTTTGAGGGCCGCCTCGAGGGCATCGTGGTCCGCACGGACCTGGCGCCGGATCTGCCCGCCATCCGCGCCGATGGCGAACTGTTGCGCCGCGTGATCGTGAATCTGATCGATAACGCCGCCGAGTCCATGGAAGGCTCTTCGGTCAAGGAACTGCTTTTGCGCACGCGCTTCAACGCCGACCGGGAAACGATTGAAATCATCGTGGCCGACAGCGGTCACGGAATTTCGCCGCGAGGACAAGGACATGCTGTTCTTGCCTCATTTTTCGACCAAGGACCGCGGGACGGGCCTGGGCCTGGCGATTGCCAGCCGGATCATGGCCGAACACCACGGCTCGATCCGCGTCGAGGATAATTCTCCGATTGGGGCAAAATTCATCCTGCAACTCCCAGTGACGGAGGTCGCGGCCGTGCCCGTTTCTCCGCGAATCGGGTAGCCTCGAACCTTCATGCCAAATTCCATTCTCATCGTGGACGACGAGCAAGGCATTCGCGAGGCGCTGTCGTCCATCCTTGCCGAGGAAGGATACGAAGCCTCGGCCGTCGCCTCCGGGGAAGAATGCCTCGCGCTGCTGGATCAGCGCTCGATTGACCTTGTCCTTCTCGACGTGTGGCTGGACGGAATCGACGGCCTGGAAACATTGGAGCGCATCCGCAAGAACGGCATGGACCCGATGGTCGTCATGATTTCCGGGCACGCCAGCATCGAGACCGCGGTGCGCGCCACGAAACTCGGCGCATTCGATTTCATCGAAAAACCCCTTTCTCTCGAAAAAGTCATCCTGGTCATTAAGAACGCCCTGGAAGTCCATCGCCTGGGGCAGGAAAATCGCCGCCTCCGCGAAGAACTTGGCGGACAGACGCAGTTGCATGGAGACACGGTGCCGATGCGCGCCTTGCGCCAGCAGATCACCCTCACGGCTCCCACGAACGGGCGCGTTTTAATTTATGGAGAAAGCGGCACGGGCAAGGAACTCGTGGCGCGTTCCCTTCACGCCGCGAGCCTGCGCAGCGATCGCGCGTTCGTCGAAGTCAATTGCGCCGCGATCCCCGAAGAACTGATCGAATCGGAGCTGTTCGGGCATTCCAAGGGGAGCTTCACCGGCGCCAGCGAAAACAAAGTCGGGAAATTCGAAAAGGCCGATGGCGGCACTCTGTTCCTCGACGAAATCGGGGACATGAGCCTGCGCACGCAGTCCAAGGTCTTGCGCGTCCTCGAGGAACAACGGCTCGAGCCGGTGGGCTCGAATCAGACGATTTCGCGTCGACGTGCGCGTGATCGCCGCAACCAACAAGGTGTTGGAAGATGAAATCGCGCACGGCAGGTTCCGCGAGGACCTTTTCTATCGCCTCAACGTGATCCCGTTCAACCTTCCGCCGCTGCGCGAGCGCATCGAGGATGTTCCGGTGCTGGCGCGCCATTTCATGTCGGAATTTGCCGCCGCCTATGGCCGCAAGCCGAAAGAGCTGAGCGAAGCGGCCATCGGCGTGATGCTGCGCTACCACTGGCCGGGCAATGTCCGCGAATTGCGCAACCTGATCGAGCGGCTGATGATCGTTGTGCCGCAAGACAAGATCGAGCCGCTGCATCTTCCCCCGGAGTTGTTCCGCGCCAGTTCGCGCATGGCGCAGCAGCCGAACGCCACGCTGCACGAAGCGCGGGACGCCTACGAACGGGAATTCATCCTGCGGAAACTGGAAGAAAACCAGTGGCACATGACGCGCACGGCCGAAGCGCTGGGCCTGGAGCGCAGCCACCTGTATCGCCGCATGCGCACGCTGGGGATTACCGCCGAAGAATAAGTGGGACAGGCTTCAGCCTGTCTGGTTTTGAGTTCCGCAGAATCAAAAGGCAGACAGGCTGAAGCCTGTCCCACCTATTCCTTCGTCATCCGCTCCAAGCTGCCATTGCCAGTCCATCTGGCGCACCAGTTGCGCGTTGTCGCGCCAGTTCTTCTGCACCTTGACGTACAGCTCCAGGAAAATCTTCGTGCCCAGGATCTTCTCCAGTTCCTTGCGCGCCGCCGTTCCGATTTGCTTCAGCGCGCTCCCCTTGCTCCCGATCAAAATTCCCTTCTGCCCTTCCCGCTCGACATAAATCGTGGCGCGAATGCGGATGATGTCGGCGGCTTCCTCAAACGAATCCACCAGCACCGCGACGGCGTGGGGAACTTCCTGCGTGGTCGCGGCCATGGCTTTTTCCCGGACAATTTCTCCCGCCAGAAATCGCTCCGGCTGGTCGGTGTACTGGTCGGAAGGAAAATGCGGAGCGCCGGCGGGAAGATATTCGATGAATTTTTCCAGCGCGCGCTCGACGCCGTCTCCGGTCAGCGCGGAAATCGGAATGATCTCCGCA
>CAWAEW010000022.1:0-133242 GCA_963781055.1 Terriglobia bacterium | reverse complement strand
TGTCGCGACGCGCCAACAGTATGCGACAATTAAACGATGTCCTGCAAAACCGCTTCTAAACAATTGCATCGCCCTTTGGACTGCTGATGGCTAATGCCCTGACGGCTGTTCGCTTGCTCCTGGTGATCCCATTTGCATTTTTCATGGCCAAGGGAGACGCGCGCTTTGCCGTTCTTGCTTTGGTCGTGTGGGTGGTGGTGCTGATTACGGATTTCCTGGACGGGCCCATCGCGCGCCGCAGAGGCACGGTGACCGCGCTGAGCGGGACATTCGATCACACCAGCGATTTTCTCTTCGTTACCAGCGGCCTGTTTGCGGGCGCGTACCGCGGGGTGTTTCCGTGGATCTTGCCGGTCCTGATCGTCGCGGCCTTCCTCCAGTACGTCATCGATTCTTACTGGATTCACCGCCATGCGAAGCTGCGCGGGAGCAAGCTTGGCCGCTATAACGGCATGCTTTACTTCGTGCCGCTGTGCATGGATATTCTGATTCGCCTGGGCGCGCGTTTCCTGCAGCCGTTGCTTACGATTTTGGTCTGGACGCTGGTTCTGAGCACGCTGGTCTCGATGGGCCAGCGCCTGATGTTCAGGAAGCCTACCCGAACAGCTCCCGAGTCGCTCGCCGGAGAAATAGCATGCCGACTCCGGCGTTGAAGAAGATGAAGAAATTGTGCATGACGAAGCCGAAGGCGGTCATCTGGCCGGGCTTGTCCGGGAAGAGCAGGACCCAAAAAAGAATCGCTACCGAGTGCATCGGGCCGGGCATGGCCGCCCCAAAAAATATCACGGGCAGATAGCCCAGCATTTCTCCCATGCTTACCGAGCCGCCAAAAAGCCTCAAAGCGAGCGTATAGACGACAACGCCGGCAATCATCAGCGGCGCGCGCATGGCGATCACGGCCGCGTAGTGCCAGACTTTGGCCAGCCGAAACGCCCGGAAGATCGGCCGATCGCGCAGCGCGATCCCCGATCCAATCTTTCCGGTAAAAAATAAATGAAACATCGCGAAAAAAACAGCCGCGCCCAGCGCGATCCAAGGAATGACATGGAAGTCACGCGGGAAACTATTCCAGCGCAAGACGATGCCGGCAGTGGCCCACAGGATCAGGCTGTAAAACTCGCAAAACATGAGGAAGATCATGCTGGATCCGACTTCCCAGCCCGGCACGGCGTCGCGACGATTCAAATAGACCGCGATGGCTCCTTTGCTGACCTGCTCGTTCACAAGGGAAAGAATGTAGGCGCTGGCGCGAATGGGCAAGATGTCGGCATAGCGTATTTTTACGTTGAACCAGTTGATCGCGCTCCAAACCACCAGGCTGTCGAATATGAGGTAAAAGAAGCAATACGGAATCATCAGCGCGAGCCAGTAATACCAGTTCACATTCTCAAAACTTTTTGCCAGGTAAGGAAGTAAGCGGCTGCCTTCGGCCACAGCGGCATGGTTGAGGCGGTTATAGAGATAGGCGAAACATGCCGCCGTGATCAGGAACGGTAACCATCGCTGCCAACCTTTGCTTTTTTTCCGGACTGCAGCCGCGGGAACAGAGGTGTCGTTCATCGTTTTTGTCCTTGGCCTAAACTTTTCTTGATCATCTCGTCGATCCCGGTCAACTGGATTCCAAGTGCGCGCGCGGCCGGCTGCGGATCGAGGCGCGTGTCCGCGGTGATCACCTCGAGAGCGTCCCGCGAAAACCCGCGTTTGCCGAGGAGTTGGCGGATGGCCAGCACCAGGGAAAGCCAACGTTTCGGAATCGAGCCGATCCGGACTTGGCGGCCCAGTAGGCGGGCAGCTCGCTCGACGATTTCCCGCTCCGGCAGCGAGACCGGGCCGACAACGTCCAAAACAAGGTTGTCCGCAACCGATGGATGTGCGGCAGCCAGCGCAGCCCGCGCCAGGTCATCCGCATAGAGAGGCTGCTGAAGATTGCGGCCGCCGCCGATCAACTTGGCGCGTTCCCGGCTGACGTTGCGCTCGAGTGCTGCCGCGCCTGCCGTGCCGGGACCAAGCAGGAGCGGAGCGCGCAGTACCGTGTAACACAATCCCGATGCGCGGACCAGAGCCTCCGCCTGCCCTTTAGTGCGGTAGTAGCGGTTGGAAGAATTTTCGTCGGCTCCGGTTGCGCTGACCAAAACGAATTTGCGTACCGCGCTTCGCTTCGCGGCTTCCACGACGCTGCGAGTTGACGCAACGTTTGCCTGCTCATAGGTCGAATCCGGCGTCTCGACGAGAATTCCCGCGAGATGGATGACGGCAGAGGCGCCCTGAAATGCCGCGGCGAGACTTCCGGGGTCATCGTAGGAGATTCGGACTACGGCGTCGGCTTTTTCCCAACAGCGAACGGATCTGTTCGGCTGCACGGTCGGAGCGGACCGCGGCGACAAATGTGTTCGTCGTGGCCTCGGATTTCGATCCGCATCGCAGGATGGCTTGACCGACGGCGCTATTGGCGCCGGTGATGACTACCTTCATGCCGGATCCTGCTCACCCGATGGCGTGAAATACGTGAATTGTCGCATTCGGCGGAATTTTCAGTTGCGGGTATTTTTTCGCCCTGGCCTGGAGTACGGCTTCCTTCTCGGCCGGATCGGTAACCAGTAACAGCGTACGATCATACACTTTATCTCCGATTTTTATACGTACGTGGGGATCACGCATCACATTGTCGTTCCAGTCTCTCGGGGTTCCCGCGGGATAAACGGAGGAAACGTAAAGCTGGCCATTATAAGCGAGACAATTGATGGTTACCGAATGCGGAAGCAGGTACCGGGTCCAGGTCTGAAGCTTGATATTGGGAACCTTGTCGGTGAACGACCAGTCGGTGACCGGAGTGGTGACCAGATCCCCGGTAAGCCACAGGCCAGGAATTCTGCCGTGAGGGTCAAGGCCGGTGAAGCGCAGCACGACCAGCGCTAAGCCCAAACAAACCAGTATTCCAACGATAATTTTCCCCAGCGTTTTCATGTTTAGCTCCTAGATCTAAGGACGACACCCTGCGAACAATGACACGCCAATAAAAACTCACAAACTATCCATGTGTAACTTACTCGAAAGCAGAGTCCTCGGGCGCGCGCCTAGTTATCCATCACGTGATATACCCTTGCGGACGCATTTTCCGCCACAGACGTGTTTATATCTGTTTTCAGTTCCGGGTATTTTTTCACTCTGGCCTGGAGCACGGCTGCTTTTTCGGCCGGATCGGTAACAAAGGATAAGGTCCGATCGTACAATTGATTTCCGATCTTCAGCCGCACGTGAGGATCGCGAGCCACATTCACGTTCCAGGAATGGGGGGCGTAAACTCCCGGAGGATTAACGGTGCTCAAATAAAGCTGGCCGTTATAGGCGACACAATTGATTCTTACTGAATGCGGAAGCAGGTACCAGGTTCGGGTCTGCAACTCGACATTTTTAACCTTGTCGGTGAACGACCAGTCCGTGACCGGCGTGGTGACCAGATTCCCTTTCAGCCACAATCCGGGCCGGCGATCCTTAGGTTCCAAGCCGGTAATGCGCAGCACGATCAGCGCCACAGCCAGGCAAGCCACAATTGCTGCAAGAATTTTCCATGCTATTTTCAACTTTGGCTCCAGGATAGCGGATAGTTCGGCGCATATTTACTCATTTAACAATTATGCATTCCAGAAACATTCATTCCCGCTTTTAATTTTCTTCCCGTCCGATAACATACACCCGCCCTCATCAGGATGCAAAGCTTCACCCAGTGTTTTTTCAAGCGCGCATGGCGCTGCTGGAACGGAACTCCCGCGCGAAAAGTTTGCCGGTGGCGCGGGCCATTATCGTATAAAGATATCCGAAGCCGGAGCGGCTGCAACGATGGAAGCGCTGACGAGTCCGAAAAGCGAGCACATCAATCCATGGATCATCGCTATCGCGGTGATGCTGAGCACGTTCATGGAAGTGCTGGACACGACGGTGGTCAATGTCTCGCTGCCGCATATTGCCGGGAGCCTGTCAGCGACCGTGGATGAGGCTACCTGGGCTCTGACATCTTATTTGGTGGCCAACGCGGTCATTTTGCCAATCACCGGTTGGCTGGCGAGCGTTCTCGGGCGCAAGCGTCTGCTGATGATGGCCGTGACCGGGTTCACGGTGGCGTCGTTCCTATGCGGCCTCGCGCCGAATCTGTTTTTGCTCATCGTGTTCCGCATCCTTCAAGGCGCTTGCGGAGGAGCATTGCAACCGATTTCCCAGGCGGTATTGTTGGAGTCTTTTCCCCCAGAGGATCGCGGCAAGGCCATGGCTTTTTGGGGACTGGGGATCGTGGTTGCGCCAATGCTTGGCCCTGTGATGGGCGGATGGCTCACCGACAGCTACAGCTGGCGATGGGTCTTCTACATTAACGTGCCGGTGGGCATCGCTTCCCTGGTGATGACCGAGCTATTCATCTTTGATCCATCCTATATCCGGCGGGCGGCGCAGCGGATCGATTACTGGGGCATCGGCATGTTGGCGGTCGGAGTGGCCGCGCTGCAGATCGTGCTCGACAAAGGCCAGGAGGAAGATTGGTTTGCCAATCATTGGATTGCGACACTGGCCGTTGTTTCGATTATCGCCTTGGTTACCCTGGTGATCTATGAGTTGTATATCCGCCATCCGGTGCTGGATTTGCGGGTATTCCGCTTTCAAACCTACTCCGTGGGTGTCTTTCTGATGGCCATCCTGGGCGTGGTGCTATACGGCAGCCTGGTGATGCTGCCAATTATGCTGCAGACGCTGCTGGGATATACGGCACTTCAGGCGGGCATAGCCATGTTTCCCAGGGGGCTGGGCTCGTTCATCACCATGCCCATCGTGGGGGCGATCATGACGCGGTTTGATCCGCGCAAGCTTTTAATGGTGGGCATGATTGCCTGCGCCATCAGCCTTATTTATTTAGGCAGCCTGAACCTGAACATCGGCTTCTGGAACATTTTCTGGCCGCAGTTTCTGCAAGGCGTTTCGCTGGCATTTCTTTTCGTTCCCCTGACGACGATTACGATGAGCCCCATTTCCAAGGAAACGATGGGCAACGCCACCAGCATATTTAACCTGATGCGCAACCTTGGCGGGAGCATCGGAATCGCAGCGGTAACAACCATGGTGGCCCGGAACGAACAGGCGCACGTAAACACGCTGGGTGCGAACATTTTTCCCGGCAGCCCGCAGGTGGGAACTTTCATGGAGATGCTGCGCGGCATGTTTTTTTCGCGCGGGGCCGGCCCGATGAGTGCAAAGCGCCGCGCGTACGACGTCATTTTCGCGATGGTCCAACGGCACGCGGCCATGCTCGCATTCAACCAGACCTACTGGCTGCTGGCCGTGCTGTTCCTGGTGATGCTGCCGCTGGTAGCATTGATGCGCAAACCGTCGCATGCCAAGGGTAAAGTGGCTGTCCACTGAGCGCGGAACCGGCTCGGGGTAGCGTTCTTGATCAAGATTGGCGTAGACTTTGCCAGCCGTCGACATGTTATTCCGCGAACCGTACAGGAGGAAGATCATGCACACACACGAAAGACTCCGCTTCGCATTTCGATTGGGCTCCCACTTAGCTGCGGCGCGGTCCAGACTTGCAGTCTTGCTGTCGGTGCACGCGCTGGTTCTGCTCACTTTGTTTGCAATTGGCGCGGCTCCCGCAGCGGCGGCCGACTGCGCCAGCCTCACCCGCCTGGCGTTGAAGGACACTACGATCAACTCGGCAACCATCGTTCCCGCGGCGGGTATGATTCCGGAATACTGCAAGGTTCTGGGAAGCATTCGCAACCTCCCACAATCCACGATTCAGTTTGAAGTCTCGCTGCCGACATCGAAATGGAACGGAAAATATTTTGTAGCGGGCGGTGGCGGGTACAACGGCGTGATCCCCAGGCTCACGCAGGCGCTCACCGAGGGCTACGCCGCGGCGGGTTCGGACACTGGCCACGAAGCCAAGAACACAAACTGGGCTTGGAACAATTTGGACGCGCAGAATAACTACGCCTATCTGGCCACGCACGTCGTTACCTTGATTGGGAAACAGATTCTCCGGGCATTTTACGATCAACACGAGCGGCGCGCCTATTTTGTGGGTTGCTCGAACGGCGGCAAGATGGCGCTGGCGGAAGTTCAACGGTATCCGGACGATTTCGATGCGGCGATCGCGGGCGACCCGGTGATCGACCGTAGCAAACTCATGATGCAATATGTATGGAACGCGCAGGCTTTGGCGCCCGCTCCGATCCCGCCCTCCAAAATTCCGGTGATCGAAAAGGCCACGATGAATGCGTGCCGCGTGAGCGGCGGCGCTATCAATGGCCTCCTCATGACTCCGGGCCGCTGCAAGTTCGATCCGAAATCGATTGTCTGCCCGTCCGGCGATGGTCCTAACTGCCTGACATCGGGACAAGCGCAGGCGCTGCAAAAGATTTTAAGCGGGCCGGTGAATTCCGCCGGCGCAGAGCTATATCCCGGGATTTGTTCCCGGACATGAAGAAGACTATCGGGCCTTCCTGACGGGCGACGGAACCGACGCCGCCAAACCAGCATCGACCTGGAACCTTGCAGACATCTTCATGCGGCAGTTCGTTTTCGGCCTGAACTTCGATTTGGTGAAGCAATTCCATTTCGATGCCTCTCTGGCGGCTCTGGTACCCGTGGCCTTGGCGCAGGACAATGCCAACCCGGATCTCTCCGAGTTCAAAGCGCATGGCGGAAAATTGATCCTGTACCACGGCTGGGCGGACCATTCGATTACGCCCCTTCGGACCATCGAATACTACGAAGACGTGATCGAAACCATGGGAAAAAAGGATGGCGAGCAAGAGGGCGAGCCGAATGCCTACCAGGTGATGGATTTCGCGCGATTGTTCATGGTGCCGGGCATGCATCATTGCGGCAATGGTCCCGGGCCGAACGTATTCGGCGGCGCAAACCAGGGCTTTTCGCCGCAACTCGACGCGCAGCACGATATCGTGATGGCCCTGGATCATTGGGTGGAAGACGGCGTCGCGCCTGAAAAAATCATCGCGTCTCACCTGACCAATGGAACCGTGGACCGCACGTTGCCGCTGTGCCCGTATCCTCAAGCGCCAATCTTCAATGGCTCCGGGGACGCCAACCTGGCCGAGAACTATCATTGCGAGGACCGAAGTTTTTACTGGGCGATCGCAGGGGTACAACATGCAAGAAAGGTGCGCGCGACGGCGGCGCCGCCCGATAAGCGCCCAGTTCGATAATTTCCAGCGAGTTCCGGTGAGACAACTCCGCCCGCGGAATCCATGAGCAGGAAGAAGGGCGGCGCGCAAAGGAGCCCATCTCCCAAAACAAACTGGACTAAAGCATATGGAATTTATATGCTGTTTTTGTTTTCTTTCCGCAGCCAGGTACAGGGTCTCTATCGGGAAACACGATGGGAGGCATCATGCCCAAGAAGAAAAAGAAGATCATCCACAAGGCCAAGAACAAGACCAAGACCAAGAACAAGAAAAAGAAAAAGAAAAAGAAAAAGAAAAAGATCGCGCGGCCAGCCAAGCAAACTCGCGTCAAGCCCTCGCCCCGGAAGAAGAAACCCGTGCGGAGGCAGAACCGGACTGGCGGCGTGCTCGCCGTTGAAATCACTGAGATCGATGTGATTGGAGGCGGCGTGGACGATTCCGTCGAGGAGACGGAATCCCCGGTCCTAGATCCCCTCGACGAGCATTTTCCGCCCGATTATGGGGGCAGTGAGTAAGATCCCTCGGGCGGCGCGCCGTTTACGGTGACACGAAATTGGACGGCATCACGGTCAGGTTCAAGCGCGATGGATGCTTGCTGTCGTGATAGACCGTGTTCAATGCTTTTTCCATGTGAGTGGAATAGCCCGGACGCTCGCCTGTATTGGGGTTGCGATCGAAGTACGGGAAATTGCTACTGGAAATGTCCAGGCGTATGCGGTGGCCCTTGACGAAGCGATTCCCTGCCGCGAGCAGATCGATCGTGACCATTCTTACTTCTTCGGGTTTCAGCGGAACCTGCCTGTCCAGGCCCTCGCTCCAGCGCACGCGAATAATCCGGTCCTCAATATTCATGGCGAAGCCGAAGGGGTAGTCCTTGTTCGGTGGCGCGACGTCCACGAGTTTCGCCGTGAAGTCGGTATCCGGAGCCGATGACGATATCCAAAGATTCACGGAGATAGGCCCGGCAATCTCGACATCGGATTCGAGAGGCGGGGTCTGAAACACGCGCACATCGCGGCGAGCGGCCAGCGGCAAATCATTGTCACAGCCAAACGTCTTGACGCTGCAAATCTGATCGCGCGGCCCGTCGGCCGGAAATCCAGATCCAACGCCGCCGTTCATCTGGCCGCCGATGGAAGGAACCGGATGCACGGGATCGTATTCGTATACACTTGGAGTCTCCGCCTCGGGAGATAGTTCGGAAAGCGAGCCGTCGCCGTGAAGGTAATAGGAGCGGGAAACTGCGCTAGGCGGCGGCCACGCCGATGCGGCGATCCATCGGCCTCCGTCCTGCATTTTACCGGACTCCGACTTCGTGCCGCTTCCCCCGCCCATGACGAAAAACTTTACGGGCGGCTCCCGCAAGATTCCCGTTTCTTCTCCCTTTAACGTTTGATTGAACCAGCGCAATTGCTCCGCGAACATGTCGAACTCGGCTGTTGGTCCGAAATCAACGTCGCCCGTGGTGCGCGGGCCGTTGCCACTGTGCTCCCATGGGCCGACGAGAAGTTTCGTCGGGGACGTGTGGCGTGATGCCATGGCCTTGTAGTTGTTCAGGCTGCCGCGCTCGAAAAAATCGTACCAGCCCGTGGTGAAGTAAATCGGAATGTCCGGATATTTGTCATAGGAAACTTCAGCGTTCAAGCCGTTTTGCTTCCAATAATCGTCGTAGGTGTAATGATCGACGTAGTCCTGAAACCATTTGTCATATGCGGGCGCCGAGCTGAAGGGGGTCGCGGCGGTCTTGATAGGGAAAAGCGAGCATCCACGCACCGAGGTCCTGATGGGCGGCCTGATTCAGGGCCTCCAGCGTAATCGGATTCGCGCGAGCTTCCTGGCTGGTCGCGGCAAGCGCGGTTAAGGCGTAATAAACGTTGTGAAGGAGCATGAACGCGCCGCCGCGCCAGGCGCCTTCCTCATAGTAATTCCCTGCTCCCACGGTGATGAACATGGCGCGCAGATGCGGCGGTCGCAGCACCGCCATCGCATTCTGGACGTGCGCCAGATAAGATGCGCCATAGGTGCCGACTTTTCCATTGGACCAGGGCTGGCTCGCGGCCCATTCCACGGTGTCGTAACCGTCGGGCCCCTCATTGACCGCGAAATAAAATTTACCCTCGGAATCGAATCGCCCGCGAACGTCCTGCAGCACAACCACGTAACCATTCTTGGCGAAGTAGCTGGCCGCATTCAGCTCTTTTTCCGCCACTGGATTTGTTGCTGAAGTAACCCGCGGAGGATTTTTGCCATAAGGCGTCCGGACGACGAGTACGGGATACTTGCCCGGCACTGCGACGCCGCCGCGAGCAGGAAAGTAGAGGTCCGTCGCCAGCTTCACGCCATCCCTCATCGCGACCATTACGTTCTTAGTCACGACGACATCGTAGGAAAAGTCCGGGTTCCCCGGCCTGCGCCCTTGTTGACCGAACGGGCGCAAGCACGAATAGAAGCACGGCCGGAATGAGATATTGCAGCCGGAGCGGATTCCTGGACATGTTTACTCCTTTCACTTCATATGGCAATTGGGCACATCGAGTTACAGCATAGTTTAACCGCGAAGCAACACCGTGATGCGTGTCACGATGAATTGTGGCCGCAATCACATCCAACGCATGATGTTTGGCGCGCATGCGAGTCAGAGTGCATGCTGGACCGATTCACGAATCTTCTCGAAATGTAGGGCCTAAGTTTACGTCACGTGTGAGGAAGGCCCGTGAAATTATCCCGGATTGGCCGGCGCGTCCCGCGCCAATTGCCATGCGTCGCACTGCTTTGCAGCGCATTGAAGCGAAGATCCGTGAGCGGAAATCCACTGAAAAACTGCTCTTTGGAATGGGGTCAATCAGAGCTCCCCATTGCAGTGAGTTAAGCCAAATGGAGCGAATATTCGCGCGGTAGAAAGACTTGTTGACCGCCTGTTTCCAATAAAGAGAAGTTATTTACCCTTTTGTCGATTCCTAATTGGCACCCGCATTTCTGTCGCGGCCCATAACTCGTTTAAAACCAGCAAGTAAGAATTTCCCGTTGCAGGCATAAAAATCCCGCATTGGTATGTGAATTGCACTTGGGCATGCCGAGAAAGAATCCGAATTTGCAAGCTGCGACGAATAATGTCGCTCAAGGGAAAATCATGTCATCAAAATTGGCTACTTCTCAACTTGGGTCTCGGCAGATTCCGCTGCCCCTGATTGCCGCTGGGGTGAAGGATCTCACGAAGCGGAATGATGGGAATGGCCGCCAGGAGCGTGAACATCCAATGAAATCCTTCGACATTACGCGCGCGAAAGCCGTCTTTTATCGCTGCGCCCTGATGCTGGCTGTCCTCGCAAGTGTGTTGTCTTGGACTAGCCCGGCCCAGGCTCAAATCAACGTGACCACGGAACACTACGACAATGGCCGGACCGGCGCGAATTCCGCGGAAACGGTCCTGACGCCTTCCAACGTCAACGTCAACCAGTTCGGCAAATTGTATTCGGTGACCGTGGACGGTTACGTGTACGCGCAGCCCCTCTATCTGTACCATATCAGCATCAACAGTGCATTTCACAATGTGGTATATGTCGCCACGGAACATGACAGCGTCTATGCGTTCGATGCGGATAGCGGCAGCCAACTCTGGCATGTGAGCTTCATCAATCCGTCCGCGGGAATTACGACGGTATCCCCTGCCGACGCGGGCGCCCCCGACGACCTGGTCCCGGAAATTGGGATCACCGGCACACCCGTGATTGACCCAGTGGCCGGAACTCTCTATGTGGTTGCGAAGACCAAAGAAAACGGAACGTTCGTGCAGCGCTTGCATGCGCTGAACGTGGCAACTGGGGCGGAAAGATCCGGCAGCCCCGTGGTCATCACTGCTTCTGTATCAGGCACGGGTGATGGCAGCGCGAGCGGCACGCTCGCCTTCGATCCTCTGCGAGAACATAATCGTCCCGGTCTGCTTCTGGAGAACGGGCATGTCATCATCGCCTGGGCATCGCATGAAGACGTATCACCATTTCATGGTTGGGTCATGTCGTATAACGCGACGACGCTTGCGCAGGAAGCTGTTTACAACACAACTCCGAATGGAGGTCTCGGCGGGATCTGGATGAGCGGTTCAGGACTCGCGGCCGATTCCAACTACGTATACCTCTCATCGGGGAACGGCACTTACGACGGCACCACCGATTTCGGCGATAGCGCGATAAAGTTTGGTCAGCCGGCCAGCGGTACACTTCCTATCGTGGACTGGTTTACGCCTTACGATCAGGCCAATCTGCAAGCGAACGATCTTGATCTTGGTTCCGGCGGAGTGGTGTTGCTTCCCGACCAGCCTGCTGGGTCCGCGTATACGCACTTACTATTGACGGCGAGCAAGGAAGGAACGATCTATCTTCTCAACCGCGACAACATGGGTCACTTCAATGCCGGCAATGACAGCCAAGTTGTTCAGAGCCTGCCGGCAGCCATGCCCGCACTTTTTGGCGCGCCAGCGTTCTGGAACAATACGGCGTATTTCGGTGGCAGCGGAGAATACAACCAACCCGGCGACTATATGAAGGCGTTCCACTTTAATCCCACCACCGGACAACTCGCGTCTCCTCCTTTCTCGGAGTCCTCCACGATTTTCCTGTTTCCGGGACCGACGCCCGTCGTTTCCTCGAGCGGCACAACCAACGGAATTGTTTGGGCGCTGGAAAACGCTCAATTCAACAACCCCGGTCCGGTCGTGCTACATGCCTATGACGCGACGAACCTCGCCACGGAGTTCTACAACTCCTCGCAGAATTTGTCTCGCGACAACCCCGGAAACGCAGTGAAATTCACGGTGCCTACCGTCGCCAACGGCAAGGTATTTGTCGGCACCCAGACTCAACTGAGCGCATATGGACTATTGAATCCGCCGTCCCTGGTTTCGATCGCGGTAACCCCTGCGACCCCTTCCATCGCGAAGGGCGCTACGCAACAATTCGTCGCAACGGGCACTTACAGTGATTCGAGCACGCAGGTCCTGACAGGATTCGCGACCTGGAACTCGACGAATACCGCCGCCGCTACCGTCTCTACGGGCGGCCTGGCCACGGGTGCCGGTGCGGGCAGCACGACGATTCAGGCGACTTACAATTCCATCACCGGCTCGACCTCCTTGACCGTCACCGGCGCGACTCTGGTGTCGATTGCGGTGACCCCGGCGAATCCCACGCTTTTCACAAGCGGCACGCAGCAATTTACCGCGACCGGGACGTACAGTGATTCGAGCACGGCGAATCTGACGAGCACGGTCACGTGGACCTCGAACAATACCGCGGCAGCGACCATCAACTCCGCGGGTTTGGCCACTGGCATAGCTGCCGGAAGTGCAACCATTAAGGCGACCTCCGGGGCCATCTCCGGCTCGATAACCCTGACCGTGACGCCGGGGCCCACGCTGGTGTCGATCGCAGTGACGCCGGCCACCCCATCGATTCTCATTGGCGCAACGCAACAATTTACAGCGACCGGTACGTACAGCGATTCGAGCACCCAGAACATTACGAGTACGGTAACCTGGACTTCGAGCGTTCCCGCAGTTGCCACGATTAACTCCGCGGGTCTGGCCACTGGCGTGGCCGTCGGCACTTCAACGATTCAAGCAACCGCGTCCTCCGTCACGGGCTCCACGGTCTTAACGGTTACCTCGCCACAAACAGGCCCGGTCGGGCATTGGGCGTTTGATCAAAGTTCCGGCACTGTTGCGCCCGACTCTTCTGGAAACGGGTATAACGGCACACTGTTCAATGGGGTCTCGTGGATCACCGGAAAGATCTCGGGCGCCATATCCGCCAACAACACCAATCAGTACGTAAGCATGCCATCGATTAATCTTTCGTCCACTGCAGCGGTAACGGTTGCGATGTGGGTGAACCGGACGTACGGTACAGGCGGAGCGAACGGAACCACGCTCGTGGAACTCAGCAGCAACTACAACGACAACACGGGTACATTCGGATTCTTCCCCGACGAAGCGACCGATTGCGGCACGTCTGCCATGGAGATTGGCGTGCACGGCAACGCCGGATACAACATCAAGTGCTATGCGCAGCCCACGTCCGGCGTGTGGCACCACATCGCGGTCGTATTCGACATGAGCCAGACGACCGCCAATGAAGTGAACCTGTACATCGACGGCGTGCTGAAAACTGCTCTCACCCAGTCATTCGCCAACAACAATGCGAGCACCTTCGGCAATTTCCCTCTCTACCTGTTCTCGCGAGCCGGGACAACATCGTTCTCCGGCGGTGAGATGGATGATTTGCAATTGTACGCCCGGGCGCTTTCGGCAACGGAGATCTCGCAGATCGCCAGCAACGTCCCGGCGGACTTCATCCTGTCAGCCTCGCCAACGTCGCAGACGGTGATGCAGGGCAACAGCACGACGTACACGCCAACAGTGACGGCCACGGGCGGATTCGCCGGAGCGGTCACCTACAGCGCAACCGGCTTGCCGTCAGGAGCTACGGCGACGTTCAATCCTCCAACAGTCACGGCGCCGACAACCTCGACGCTCACGGTATCAACGTTGGATATTACTCCGATCGGTACCTACAATTTCACGATCATCGGCACCAGCGGAAGCGAAGTGCACACTACTGCCGCGACACTGGTGGTCACTGCGGGGCCAAACTTTACAGTATCCTCCTCGCCCGCTTCCCAGACTGTAATTCAGGGCAGCGGCACGACGTACACGTCAACCGTTGCGATCTCGGGTGGATTCAGTAAGACCACCACGTTCAGCGTGGGCGGACTGCCAAACGGCGCAACCGCGACGTTTAATCCGACCACAGTCACCGGCGCGGGATCCTCGACGCTCACGATAACCACCTCGTCGACGACTCCGACCGGGACATACACCGTGACAACCACGGGCACCAGCGGAGACCTGGTCCACTCCGCAACCTCGACGCTCGTCGTCAATCCGGCGGCCAACTTTACGTTGTCATTGTCGCCCACGTTACGCAACCCGGTTCAGGGCAGCAGCACGACGTACACGCCAACGGTTGCGGCGGTGGGAGGATTCACGGGAGTGGTTTCGTTTAGCGTAAGCGGCTTGCCGACCGGCGCGACCGGGACGTTTGCTCCCACAACGGTCACCGGTTCGGGATCTACTACGCTTACGGTCAATACTCTGGCGACGACACCGGCCGGCACCTACACGCTGACGGTGACAGGCACCAGCGGAGCCCTGGTCCAAAGCACGACCACGACATTGGTGGTGAATACACCAGCCCCGAATGGCGCGCCTGACATGACTTTGGCCACGGTTTCCGCATGCAATGCCCCGGCGCAAACTTGCGACGCATTTATCCATGGGACCATTCCTGCAGGCGAAGCGATTATGATCATCGGTTCGTGGGGCGGCTCAACCACCACGGCAACAATCACCGATAGTGTGAACACGTATACGACCATCTCCGGACCGAATAATGCAGCGGTGGGACCGAATCGCGGACAAGTGTGGCTCGTGAACTCCAGCGCCGGCGGCGTTACTCATGTGAATATCACCCTGAGCGCTCCTGCCGTCGGATCGGAAGTCCAACTCTGGGTCATTCCCCTGCAAGGTATCGCTACCACGAATCCCGTGGATACGAACGTCTTGCATTTGAATACCGGAACCGGCACGAGCATGACCACCGGCAATTCCGGATTGGCAAGCACCACCGCGAATGAAATGATCTGGGCTATCTTCCTGGAAGACAATTATTCGACGCCCTACACGCCTGACCCTGCCTACACATCCATCTCGGGCCAGGAAGCTGTCTCGCTGGTAGAGTTTAAGAACGTGTATGCGACCGGAATCCAGTCGGCGACCGGAACAAACGGCGTCGGCGCAAACAATTGGATGAGCGTAATCTTCGGATTGAAGACGACAGGTACGGGAATCACGCCCATACTATCGTCTATCGCCGTGACTCCCGCTAATCCGTCCGTCGTAGCTGGCGGGACCAAGCAATTCACCGCCACCGGAATCTATTCCGATAACAGCACGCAAAACTTGACCAGCACGGCAACCTGGGTTTCCACCAGCACCAGTGTGGCTACAGTCGCCAGCAGCGGATTGGCGAGCGGCGTAGCCGCGGGACATCGACGATTCAAGCGACGTCCGGCACGGTCACTGGCTCCACGGTTCTGACCGTTACTCCAGCGGCCACGCCCGATTTCAGCGTGACCGCTTCGCCCGCTTCGCAGTCGATCAACCAGGGCTCCAGCACCACATTCTCTACAACGGTCAGTGGTATCAACGCGTTCGCCGGAACCGTAGCCTTGTCCGTAACGGGGTTGCCTTCCGGAGCGACAGGAACGTTCAATCCGCCTTCGGTCACCGGAAACGGCGCCTCGACTCTTACGATCAATACGACGGGTTCAACTCCAACGGGGCAATTCACTGTGACCATCACTGGAACCAGTGGAGCGCTGACGCACAGCACGACCAAGACCGTTACGATTCTCAATCCGTCGGGGCCCACGCTGCTGACGATCGCGTTGACGCCGGCCAACTCCTCGTTGGCCATTGGTTCCAGCGAGGCCTTCACCGCCACGGGGACTTACAGCGACTCCAGCACTCAGAATCTCACTAGTTCCGCTGTCTGGACCTCGTCGAACCCCTCCATAGCAACGGTCAGCAGTACCGGTTCGGTGACTGCGATCGCCCTTGGGAGCACGACGATTCAAGCGACTATCGGAGCCGTTGTCGGTTCCACGAACCTGACCGATCTCGACGACGTTATCCGGCTTGGCCGGGCACTGGTCCTTCAACGATGGGACAGGCACGACCGCGGCGGACTCTTCCGGGAACGGATATAACGCCACGCTGTTCAATGGCGTGACTTGGATCAACGGAGTATTTGGCGGAGCAATTTCCGCCAACAACGTGAACCAGTACGTCAGCACCCCCACGATTAATCTGACCGGCACAACTGCCGTGACGGTTTCGATGTGGGTGAACCGGACGTACACCAGCGGGGGAACGAGCGGAACAACGCTCTATGAATTCAGCAGCAGCATCAACGGTAACACGGGGACTTTCGCACTCTATCCGGACGAGGCGGCCGATTGCGGAACCCCTGCCATGGAGCTTGGCCTGCGTGGCGACGCAGGATTCAACCTCAAGTGCTACGCTCAGCCCACTTCGGGCGTGTGGCACCATTTGGCAGTCGTATACGACGTGACCCAGGCGGCAGCCAATGAAGTAACCCTGTACATCGACGGAGTGCTGCAAACTCCTCTCAGCCAAACGCACAGCGCCGACAATACGGCGGCGTTCGGTAACTTCCCTCTCTATCTCTTCTCACGCGCCGGGACGACGTCGTTCTCCGGCGGCGAGATGGATGAATTCCAATTGTACAGCCGGGCTCTTTCCTCGACCGAGGTCCAAGAGATCTACAACGAAAAGTCGACAGTGTCGATTGGCGCCGCGGTTGCGCCAACGTCACTGGCCTTCGGGAACCAGAGTGTGAATACAACCAGTACCCCGCTGAGCGTGATTCTATCCAGCGTCGGGACCAACCCACTCGTGATCTCTAACATCACCACGACCGGCGACTTCGCTTTCCCATCCAATACTTGCACCGGTTTGCCCATGGCCACGCCAGCCAGCTGCACGCTGAACGTGACCTACACACCGACTGTTTCGGGAGCCGAGACAGGATCGCTTATCATTTCCAGCAAACGATCCGAACAGTCCCACTGATTGTTCCGCTGACCGGCACTGGCGTGCAAGTCGCCGGCTGCATCGGTCACGCCAACGTCACTTTCCTTCGGGAACCAGGGCGTGAACACGACCAGCAATCCCGTTAACATCGTTCTATCGAGCGTCGGAGTAGATCCACTCGAGATCTCGGACATCGAGACGACCGGCGATTTCACCTTGCCATCCAGTACCTGCACCGCGTTACCCATGACAACGTCAGTCAATTGCACGATGAATGTGACCTTCACACCGACCGTGTCGGGACCGGAAACGGGCACACTTGTCGTTACCACTAACGATCCGAACAGCCCCCTGACCATTCAGTTGACGGGTACGGGCGTGACTACACCCTCTGCTGCCATTTCGGCTACGTCCATGGCCTTTGGCAACCAGGGCGTGAATACAACCGGCAATACCATGAACGTGACTCTAACCAGCGTCGGGGCAAGCCCACTGTTAATCTCGGACATCGAGACGACCGGCGATTTCAACATGCCTTTCAGTACCTGCACTGCGATACCCATGACAACGTTAGTCAATTGCGTGATGAGCGTGAACTACACACCGACAGTATCGGGAGCGGAAACGGGCACGCTTGTCATTACCACAAACGATCCGAACAGCCCCATGACCATTCAGCTGACGGGTACGGGAGTGACGACGCCCTCTGCTTCCATTTCGGCAACGTCGCTGGCGTTCGGCAAGCCAGGGCGTGAATACAACCAGCAGTACCCTGACCGTGACTCTAACCAGCGTTGGGGCAAGCCCACTGTTGATCTCGGACATCCAGACGACCGGCGATTTCAATATGCCATCCAGCATTTGCACCGCTTTAGCCATGACGACGTCAACCAGTTGCACGATGAATGTGGCGTTCGTGCCGACGGCAACGGGAGCCAGGACGGGCACCCTTGTCATTTCCACCAACGATCCCAGCAGCCCCATAACGGTATCGCTGACTGGTACAGGCGTGACGACAGCCGCTGCTTCCGCTACGCCTGTCCTTACGACCTTCAACAGACAGGGCGTGAATACAACCAGCGCTCCGGCGACCATAACTGTATCGAGCGTCGGTGCGACCCCTCTGGTGATCAGTAACATCATCGTGGGCGGCGACTTCGCCATAACCTCCAACACTTGCACGGCTGCACCCATGGCGCCGTCGGCCACTTGCACTTTGACTGTTACCTCCACACCAACTGCGTCGATAACAGCCGGCGGGTCGGTTGTTGTTTCCTCCAACGATCCGGGCAGCCCCCTGATCATTCCAATGGTCGGTACAGGCGTGACGACATCCGTCGCTTCGGTTACGCCTGCAACCCCGACCTTCGGAAGCCAATCCTTGAATACAACCAGCGCTCCGATAATCGCAACTGTAACGAACACCGGGGCGACACCACTCGTGATCAGTAACATCATCATTGGCGGCGACTTCGCCATAACCGCCAATACTTGCTCCGCTTCACCCATGGCGCCGTCGGCCACCTGCACGTTGGCTGTGACCTTCACGCCGACTGCAACGGGAACCAGGACCGGTTCGTTCGTTATTACCTCCAACGATCCGAACAGTCCCCTGATCGTTCCACTGGCCGGTACCGGAACGAATTAATATCCGGTTCAGGACCAGGCGTTCGAAACCTGAGCGTGACGACGAGGCGGCAGACGATCAGCCAGTTTCTGCGCTGGAAATGTCTGCCGCCTCGTTGCTTTTGGCCACTGGGTGTTTGACGGAGTATTCGAGAAACGCAGGATTGATTTCAGGGGTGCTTCCGCCCATCAGATTTTCACGGCATCTCCCTCTCCGAATCCCCCCACAAGAGAGCAGACGCTTCGATTCCCGCAATGATCTCAACGAGCATGTTTAGCGGTCGCCGTCAAGTGATATCTGACGCTGCGCAGGTGGGCTAGGATTCCTATCAGGAAGAAAAAACAAGCATTTAGTTCCGCCTGGCAATACGTGGCGAAAACGATTGTGCAATCTCAATCGGGCTTGGCTGCGGATTTGCCCCTGGATCTGGAAGCTATAGTGAATTTGGCGATCTGGTTCAAACCCGTGGCGGGATCAGGGACGCCACTCGAGCTGAGAAGAAAATTATGAGCCGGATCGAACTTCAACGACAGATCTGTCGAGGGAATCCAAATGGAAATAGTGTAGGCGCCGGGAGAAAATCCCGGCGCCAGCGAACACCTCTTGAAACTTCGCGGGCTTGCCGGGTTCGAGCCTGGTGAAATCCACATGCGGCAAGAATCTGCGCATGTGATTTTCGCCTCTCTCGTCGTCGATCGCCAGATAGACAGCACGCCGGTCGGTGATTTTGCTTCCGCTGTCGTTCGTAAATGTCAGTTCAACTCTCATGTGGCTGTCATTCGACGCGACGAATGAAATTACAGCGAGATTCAGGATAACGCGCGGCGCCCTCCCGCGGTCAGCGCCGCCCGGCGATCCCGCCGTATACGCGCACGTTATCGTGATTTCATTCTTATCAATTTCCGAGCATTGCGGAGCCGAAGCGGATGCTTGTGGTTCGCGCGGCTCTTGCGGCAAGGCGAGACGATGAGCAGGGGCCAAGACGGGCGCAAGGGATTGAGCAACCGTGAGAATCGAGATGGCCATTTTCATTTTCATAGCGGCTTCCTAGTTTACAACCTGCGCGCGAATAGCAAGGGAATTTTGTCCCGAAACAATGCGAACAATTAACCTTATTTTCATGGCTGAGAGTCTGTAAACTTTTTCGCGCGCGGGGCTGGATGGCTTCCGGAAAACGGGGCAACAAGATCGTACAAGTACAGCCCCAGGAGCCAATCCCTAACGTTGCGAGCAGCAGGATGTTGGTCCGGTTAAGCGATATTCTCAAAAGGATTCGGCAACAAGGATGTCGCCGACCGGCATTATTTTGCGGGTAGCGTAGAACTTTTCTGGGCGAAGGAACGAACGTAGTTCACCAGGCCCCAAATCTGGTCGGGCGTCGCCCGCTTGCCTTCGGCCGGCATTCCGCCTTTCCCGTTTGTAATAATGTAAAATAATTCTCCGTCGGTAAATTTCTTCATCGCGGTTTCGTCCCGATAATCGGGAGGGTTCAGTTTCATACTCACAGCCAGATCGCCTTTGCCATCGCCATCTTTCCCATGGCACATGACACAGTCGATTGTGAACAGCTTCTTGGCTTCCGCCATGGAACTTGCGGTTGGCGCCACCGGATTCTTGCGATTGACGACTTCCGGTGAAAGCTTTTGTTCCGCCGCAGGTTTTCCCTGATCGTTTTTGCTTTCTTGCGCGGGACTGCTTCCCGCCAGGAAGGTGAACATTGCGAGGACTGCAAAATATCTCCACATATCTTCCTCCGAATTCTTGATCTGTTCGCCGAGACCTTGGACCAGTTACAAGTGACGGCGATTATCTGGAGGCGGCGTCATATATTTGCAGCGAAGTTTAAGGCACTTTCCAGGTCACCGGTCTTGAGCGTATGGCACTTTCGAGTTGGCCGCCCGCATCCACATGTTGACATCGCTGCTTCAAATAGGCTAGATTGCCGGACCATTCCAAAGCATCCACCTGCCTTCGATATGTGCCATTGTATTCTCAATTCAGGTGGGCCCCCTAATCCTCATTTCCGATTGGTGCGTGGAGATTTCCTTGGATCTCGACGGACTGTGCGTTCGCTGCCCCCCAACTGTTTCGGTTTGTTATACACTAGTGAATTGAAGCGCGCCTTCCGCGTTTCGCGCAATCGCCCGACTTTCCGCTTTGTCCACGGAATCTGCGGCGCGCAGCGAAAGTGCAAAACAGCTTTGAGCTGAATGGCCACCGGCAGGTCACCTGCGCCGTGACCGTTATGTGAAGAGCCTGGGAATCGGTTTTAGAATTCTCGGGATAGCATTTCCTCGGAGGAGAAATGACCATGAAAAGACGTGATTTCCTTACCGGGATGGCCGCCGTCGGCGCATCCTCGCTGATTCCGCCGAATGCCGAAAGCGCGCAAGAAATAGCGACGCAGCCCAAATACCACTACACCAAGCCCGTGATTGATGCGCACTTTCATTGGTATCCGCCGGAGTTTGCCGACTTGATCGAGCGGGAAGGGGCGGCGAATGGCGTGACCAATATCCGGCGCAACGAAAAGGGTGAACTTGAGTGCGTCGTCCCGGGCAATCATCCGTACGCTCCGCATGCCTTATTTCGTCGCGAAATGACCGACGTCAACCTGATGCTGAAAGCCATGGATGAACGCGATGTCAACATGTGCACCCTCACGCAGACGAATCCCCACATCCTGTGGGCGCCGCCCGCCTTCGGCGTGAAACTCGCGCAGACCATCAACGATGCAAGCTCGGCGCTTGTGCGTGAAGTACCCGAAACGGTTTACCGCTGCGATCACGCTGCCGCTGCAGGACGTCAATGCTTCGCTCGAAGAATTGGAACGCGGCCGGAAGTTGCCCGGCATGAAGGCTGTGAATTTTCCGGAAAACGTTCTCGGAAAGAACATCGACGACAAATCTTTCTGGCCGGTCTACGAACGCGCCGAGGCCTTGAACCTCCCCATCTTCCTGCATAATCTCGACCCTATTTCCGAGCGGCTTGTGGAACAGAACTATACGATGATCAACATTATTGGAAATCCGTTTGAGGCCACGATTGCCGCCACCGCGCTGATTCTGGGCGGAGTCATGGACGAATTTCCGAAACTCGACGTATTTTTCCCGCATGGAGGAGGGTTTATTGCGTTCGCCACGCCGCGAATCGATTGGGCGATGGGCACCGCGACCTATTCGCCGCGCGGGCGCACGAATGCTTACAAAAACCTGAAGCTGCCGCGCGCCAGCGATTACCTGCGCCGCTTTCACTACGACCTCGCCATGCACGATCCGAAGCTTACCGGGATGCTGATCGAGATCGTGGGCGCCGATCGAGTCGTGTGCGGCACGGATTTTCCGCAGGGCATGTCCATACGAAAGCCCGTGGAGTACGTCGAGGCGATTCCGAATATAACTGAGAAGCAGTGCGAATTAATTCTTTGCGATAATCCGGCGCGGCTGCTCAGGCTGTAGAGCGCTGGGTGTGGAATGATTCTAGTGGCGCAGGCTGAGCCCTGCGCCACTGGTGAGTTTGGCCCATTCTTCGGACCCAGCAAGGACAATGCAGCATCAATCCTTGGGATTCGTGGCGAAAATGGATACCTCGGGTGCAAAGCCGCGATCATCCATCTCGAGCATCGATTTCACCACGTAAGCAATATCTTCCGCGCGAAGCTTGGTCTCATTCTCTTTTTGCGGCAGCCCGGCCGTGGGGTAGAAATTGGTCAGCACTTCGCTGGGATTGACGAGAAATACGCGGACATTGTATTTGCGAAGCTCGGCACGCCAGCACTCCGTCATGCCGCGAAGGGCGAATTTGCTGCCATAGTAGGCCGTGCCATTCGGAGCCCCGCGCAGAGCCGCGGTAGAGGCAATATTCACAATGTTTCCGCGCTGCCGTTTTACAAAATGGCGGGCGGCTTCGCGCGCCATCAGCATCGCTCCAGTAACGTTCGTGGCAAACGTGGACTCAAAATCCTTCAGCTCGAAATCGACAAGGTTCTTGAAGACGCCGCTTCCCGCATTGTTCACCAAAATATCGAGGTCGCCGAATTTCTGCAGAACTTCGCGATACGTCCGTTCTACGTCCGCCTCCACGGCCACGTCGGCATGAATCGGATGCACGCCGAGTTGCCGCGCGGTTTCCGTCAGCCGCTTCTGGTCGCGTCCCGTGATGGCGACGCGCGCGCCGCTTGCGGCCAGCGATTGGGCAATGGCGCGGCCAATGCCGCTACTGCCTCCGGTGATCAATGCCACTGCGTTTTTCAGGTTCATCTTCTTCCCTCCCCTGTGTTGAGTACGTTGGAATCTTGCCATAACCCGGGCTGGCGGCGTCACTCCGCCTGATTCATGCGCGGCCGCTTGGCACGTGGCACACGCCTGATAATCCCGCATTCACTCGGGTCTGGAGTTTTATGCAGTCCCAATCCGGCCCGAGGTTTCTACCACGGCTTTGTTAAAATGCGTTTGGGTCGATGAAAATCCGGACACGTCAAGAGTCCGTCGGTTTGAAATCTTAACGAGCATGTCTTAGCGCGGCGCGACAGGCAGCGCAAACGCCACAAAGGAAACTCCCGCAGTGGTGACGACCCATTGCCGGCCGTCGAGCATATATGTTACCGCAGCCGAACCCCAGATCGGTCCGCCGGCCTCAAATCGCCACAACTCTTTTCCGCTCTCCGCGTCGAACGCATGAAAATAGCCTTCGTAGTCCCCGGTGAATACAAGGCCGGTGGCCGTGGACATCACTCCGCCAGCCAAATCGAGAGAGACGGTGGAGGGATATGCGCGGTACTTGTGTTCCCAACGGCGCTGGCCGGTGGTGGGATCGATCGCACGCAGCGCGGCAAATTGGTCGTGTCCCTCGACCAGGATCCGGCCGCCGCTCGGGACGCGCACGCCCATGGCAATCGGCTCGGTCGGCTTTATAGCCTCCCAGGTGGCGCACGTTTCGTGAGCGGTCACGAAAAATAATCCGCTGCCCGGATCGAACGATGGCGGCATGAAGTTCGTGCCGCCGTGATTATCCGGCAGGCATTTGTCAGCGGTGCCGATGTTATCGAGAACGATGGGACGCCCGTCAGGACCGATTTCCTTGGCCCAGTTCGATCCGTCGATGAACGTCTTGGCGACCAGCAATTTCCCGGTTTCGCGGTCAAGCGTATAGAAAAAACCGTTGCGGTTCGCGACCATGATGACTTTGCGAGGCTGGCCCGCGATTTTCAGATCGGCTTGCACGGGGACGTGAACCGAGTCCCAGTCGTGCACGTCGTGCGGAGTGAATTGGAAATACCACTTCAGCTTCCCGGTGTCCGCGTCCAGCGCCACCAGTGAGCAGGTGTAGAGATTGTCGCCCTTGCGATCGTCGCCGTAGTAATCGGGATTCGGATTGCCCGTGCCGTAGTACACCAGGTTAAGCGCAGGGTCGTAACTTCCCGTCATCCAAACGGCTCCCCCGCCGCGCGCTGCCACGTCCGCGTTCGGCCAAGTATCGCTGCCCGGCTCGCCGGGCATGGGAATCGTATCGAAGCGCCATATGAGCGCCCCGGTTTGCGCATCGTAGGCGTTAATGTAGCCTCGGCTGGAAAAGTCTCCTCCGGCCACGCCGATAATCACTTTATTGTTAATGACCAGCGGCGCCGCCGTGATGGCATTGGCTTTCTTGAGATCGCCGACCGCTACGTCCCAGATGACGCCGCCGGTTTTCCGATCGAGCGCCACCAGGTGCGAGTCGAGCGTGCCCATGTACAAGCGATCGCCGAGAATCCCAAAGCCGCGGTTGACCGGACCGCAACACACCGAAGCGGAAAAATTGGCAGGCAACCGGCGATGATAAGTCCAGATCGGGCGGCCCGTCCGGCCATCAATCGCCCAAGCAGAATCGTTGTTCCCGGTCACGTACAAAATTCCGTCGACGACGAGCGGCGTATTTTCAATCCCGCGATCGGGCACGCCCGGCACATCGGTCTGAAAAATCCACTGCGGGACAAGTCCCGCGACATTCCGCGGCGTCAACTGCTTCAACGGGCTGTGCCGCTGCCCCGTGTAATCGCCGGAAAACGTCAGCCAGCGCTCGGGGTTCTTCAACCCCTCGAGCAAGTCCTGATTGGTTATCGGGGCCATGGCTGGTTCTGCTGCTGGGCTGGCGTCAGCGCGCCGAACAATAGGGCCAGCACGGTAGACCGAAATAATGCGGCGCATCATGATTGGCATGATTCTATTTTTCTACCTTTCGCATTTACTGGGGCGTGTGCCTCGCGCATCGTACTATTCTCCTGCAATCGACACAATGGATTCGACAGCGCTCGGGAAACGGTTGTGGCGACATTGCATTCCGATGCGGCCGGATGTAAATTTTGAACGTCCATGAAATCAAGATGGGATTTTAGCACCGGATCGGCTTCGTTTCGCTTGCTTGATTCCGATTCCGGCAAAGGTTGTCTTTGTGCAATTTGACGAAAAAGCGCTGCGCCATCTGGAGGTGACTTACCGTGCGCCGGAAGTCGCTGCCCAACGGCGTGTGTTGCTGGAAACCGTCGCGGCGCGGTCCGGGGAATGCGCGCTCGACATCGGCTGCGGACCAGGATTTGTGACGGAAGAGCTGGCGCGCGCCGTGGGGCCCGGCGGCACGGTCCACGCGATGGACAATAGCGAAAGTTCCGTCGCGATGGCGCGCCAGCGCTGCTCCGGATTTGTCAACGTCCAGTTCCAGTTGGCGGAAGCCACGCAGCTTCCCTATCCTGAAAATCATTTCGATCTGGCGATCTCCACGCAGGTATACGAATTTGTTCCCGACATCAAGACCGCTTTATCCGAGTTGCATCGTGTACTCCGCCCGGGCGGCCGCGCGGCTATCATCGATACCGATTGGCACACGATCCTCTGGCATTCCGCCGACCCGACCCGAATGGCTCGCATATTAAAGGCTTGGGACGAACATTTGGCGCACCCCGTGCTACCTCGAATTTTGAACCCACTTTTGCGCGACGCCGGATTTTCCCTGCGGGAGTGCAAAGTGATTCCCTATCTGGACACCGAGTTCAAGCCCGAAGGCTACGGCTATAACATGACGAAAACGATTCGGAAATTTGTGCAGGACCGCCAGGGAATCACAAAACAGGAAGCGGACGCCTGGGCCAATGAACTCCGGGATCTCGCCCAATCGGGCGCTTACTTTTTCAATCTCAATCGGTATTTATTTCTGGCCGAGAAGAAGTGATTGTACTCGTTCCTTCCTACCTGGATTTTCAAAGCTGAGCGGTCGCAGGAAAGCTGGGCCGTCTGGCCACCAGGACGCAAATGAAAGCAATCAACGCCAAGACCGCAGCCGTATAAAAAGCGGCCCCGTAGTTTTTGTACTTGTCGAAGAGTACTCCTCCGATTGTCGGTCCGAGAATTCCCGCGAATCCCCAGGCGGTAAAGACCAATCCATAGTTTGTGCCGGCATGCCGCGTGCCGTAAAAATCCGTTACGGCCGCGGGATTCACGGAGGCTTGCGTCCCGTAGCAGAAGTACACGATGAAAATCAAGATGTAGAGCCCGGCGACATGAGTGCCAACCCAGTACAGCGCGGGCATGGCGACGGTAGAGATGAACAGAACCACTCGCAGCGTGTTGAGTCTGCCGAGAATATCGGAAAGCCAGCCGGCAAAATTCGCCCGGAGACATTACCGGACGCTCCCACGACCAGCCCCAGCGTCGCGATCGTGGCGCTGGAGATTCCCTGGTTGTTGGCAAAGGGGATGAGCTGGCTGATCACCATCAGACCCGCCGTGGAACCGAGTCCAAAGCCGAGCCACAAAAGATAGAAAGCGGGCGTGCGCAAAACTTCGCTGGGAGTGAATTGATGCTGAGCCGCTGGAACGCGAAATGCGGAAGTCTGATCCGCCGAATGCCGGATCGCCGGCGGATTCTTCATCAGAAACGCGCCGGTCATGGTCATGACGAAAAAAATTCCGGCGAGGACCATGCAGGAAGCGCGCCAGCCAAAATGGGGAAACAACACCAGATTGGCGAACGTGCCAAAAATTGCCGATCCCCCGCCGTATCCGGCAAGCGCCAGACCGATGGCCAGGCCCGTCCGGTCCGGAAACCATTTGGCCATCACGGGAACAACGGTCCCGTAACCGAAACCGTTTCCAATGCCTCCGAGCACGCCGTAAAAAAAATAGAGATAGTACAGGCTGGAGGTATACGCGAAGAGGAAGAAACTCAGAGTAATTAAAATGCTTCCGATCACGGAGATCCAAAAGGGGCCGAAGCGGTCCTGAAGTTTTCCGGCGAGAAGCAGCGACACTGCAAACATGACGACCGCGAAAGTAAAAACCGTGGAGGTCTGCGCGCGCTTCCAGCCAAATTCATGTTCGAGCGGAGCGACGAATACGCTCCAGGCATAAAGGGTGCCCAGGGCGAGCGTCATCAGCAGTCCGCCGATCAACCGCCACCAGCGGCTGATCTGAGAATGCTCTTCACTTCGGACCGGTGGATGCAGCGTTGGATCGCTGCAAGATGTCGCTGGGCGGGACGGTCGCCGACATGGGCTCCCTTCAAATCATGCTTTCTTCGGTTCGATTTTCGGACCTTTCACGGTTTCGGGAACATGGCCGCGCCGGTAAATCATGACGGTTCGTTTGAATTCGATGACCACGGTTCCCTCTTGCGTAAAGCCCGTGGTCTTGAAGCGCACGATGCCCACGTTGGGCCTGGATTTCGACTCTCGCTTTTCCAGGACTTCGCTCTGCGAATAAATCGTGTCGCCCTCGAAGAGCGGATTGGGAAGGCGCACCTCGTCCCAGCCCAGATTGGCCATCGCATTTTGGGAGATGTCGGCGACCGACTGGCCCGTGACCACCGCGAGCGTGAAAGTGGAATCGACCAGCGGCCGGCCGAATTCCGTCTTCGCCGCGTAGGCGCGATCGAAGTGGATGGGATTGGTATTCATGGTAAGCAGAGTGAACCAGATATTGTCCGTGGCCAGAACGGTGCGGCCCAGGGAATGACGATAAATATCTCCGACCTCGAAATCCTCAAAAACCCGGCCTGCCCGGCCTTCGATCGTTGCCATGATCACCTTCCTGAGACTGTTTTCAAGTATTTAAATCACGCTGGCTTGACGCCAACCTGCAATCGTTTCCGCATCAAAACCTAATTCACCCAGAATCGCGTCGGTATGCTGCCCCAACGCCGGAATTTCGTTCATGGCGATATCCACATTTTCCATGGTGACCGGCGGAAGAAGCGCCGGCAGCGGGCCCACGGGCGAATCCACCGCGGCCCAGCGCTTTCTGGCCTCGAGTTGCGGATGAACCAAAAATTCCTGAACAGTGTTCATGCGGGCGTTTGCGATTTGCGCCGCTTCCAGCCGCGCGATGATTTCGGCCGCGGTCAGTTTCTGAAAAACTTCCTGCATCACTTGATCGAGTTGCGGACGATTTTGGACCCGCTTGGCATTGGAGTCAAAGCGGGGATCGAGGAATAGCCCGGGATTCTCCAGGACGACTTCGCAAAACTTTTTCCATTCGCGTTCATTCTGCAGACCGAGGTACACCACTTTATTGTCTCCGCTTTGCACCGGCCCGTACGGAGCGATTGTGGCGTGGCTTGCGCCGGACCGCGGCGGAGCCGATCCTCCAAAAGAGGTGTAGTAAGCGGCATAGCTCATCCATTCCGCCAGCGAATCGAAAAGAGAAGTTTCGAGGGCGATTCCTTCCCCAGTCCGCGCCCGGACGAACAAAGCCGTTAAAATCCCGGAATAGGCGTACATGCCGCAGGAAATATCGGCGATGGAAATTCCTACTTTGGAGGGCGATTCTTGCGTTCCGGTAATGGAAATCAATCCGGTCTCGGCCTGGATCAGCAGGTCGTATGCTTTTTTGTCGCGGTACGGCCCGGACGATCCGTATCCGGAAAGATCGCAGACGATGAGACGCGGATATTTCTTGCGAAGTTCGGGAGTATTGAAACCGAGCCGCTCGGTCGCTCCGGGCGCCAGATTCTGGACAAACACGTCGGCCTTCTCGATCAGGCGATCCAGAACCAGCTTGGCCTCAGCCCGCTTGAGGTCCAGGGCCAGCGATTGCTTGGAGCGATTCAACCAGACGAAATGGCTGGACATCCCGCGAACGGTCGCATCATATCCGCGCGCAAAATCGCCGACTTCGGGGCGCTCGACCTTAATGACGCGGGCGCCCAGGTCCGCCAATTGCCGCGTGGCGAACGGCGCGGCGACGGCCTGCTCCAGCGACACCACCGTAATTCCCTCGAGAGGCAGCATCAATATGACCTGGGCAGGCCGAGAATGTGCTCGGCCACATAGCTCAGAATGAGGTTCGTCGAAATGGGCGCCACTTGATACAATCGTGTTTCGCGGAACTTGCGTTCAATATCGTACTCTTCGGCAAAGCCGAATCCTCCGTACGTTTGGACAGCGACATTGGCCAGTTCCCAGGAAACATCGGCCGCCAAAAGTTTGGAAATATTCGCTTCCGGGCCGCACGGTTTGCCGCTATCGAACAAGCTGGCCGCGCGCGTGACCATCAGCCGCTGCCGCCTCCAGATTGGCGTAGCCGCGGGCGATCGGAAACTGAATCCCCTGATTTTTTCCGATCGGTCGCCCGAACACGACTCGCTCATTCGCGTAGCGGCATGACCGCTCCAGGAACCAGCGCGCGTCGCCAATGCATTCCGAGGCAATCAGAATTCGCTCGGCATTCAAACTGTCCAGCAAATAGCGAAATCCCTGGCCTTCCTCGCCAACCAGATTTCCCACGGGGACTTCGACGTTATCGAAAAACAGTTCGGTGGTCGCGTGATTCATCATCGTGCGGATGGGACGAATCTTGAGTCCGTGGCCCACGGCTTGGCGAAGATCGACCAGGATAGTGGAGAGGCCTTCGGTGCGTTTCTTCACATGGTCGACGGGCGTGGTGCGGGCGATCAGCAGCATCAGATCGGAATGTTCGGCGCGCGAAATCCAAATTTTCTGGCCGTTGATCACATAGCGGTCCCCCTTTCGGACCGCCATGGTTTTCAGCTGGGTGGTATCGGTGCCCGTATTTGGTTCAGTTACGCCAAATGCCTGGAGGCGAATGGAGCCATCGGCAATCTTCGGCAAATATTTCCGCTTCTGCTCTTCCGATCCGTGCCGCAAAAGCGTGCCCATGATGTACATCTGCGCGTGGCACGCCGCGGCATTTCCGCCGCAATGGTGAATCTCTTCGAGGATGATCGAAGCGTGCGTGACGCCCAGCCCCGCTCCGCCGTATTCCTCGGGAATCAAGGTGGCCATGTATCCGGCCTGCGTCAGGGCCTGGACAAAGGCTTCGGGATAGGCGCGCTTTTCGTCGAGTCCCCGCCAATACGCGTCGGGAAAATCCCGGCACAATTCGCGTATGGAGGATTTCAGGTCCTGGTGCGTTTCGTCATGGGAGCTGCTCGTGATATTCAACGGAAAACCTCGTCCTCTGCCGGGCGCTAGCGTAAACTCTGCCTGCTGGAATATGCAATCGCTTAAACTCGATAAAGCAAAGATGCCGAACAGCAGAAATGCGATTGCAGAGTATCTTAACGAATATCGGCTTTTTGCGGAACGGAAAGTCCATGGACCCCATCACTCGAACGGTCGTTCATTTTTCTCACTCGCTCGGCCACAAGGATCTGAACAGCAAAGTCGTCGAGCAGAGCAAGAAGCTGCTTCTGGACTATCTTGGAGTTGCCATCGCCGGCTCGCAAACGGAATCTTCCCAGGCAGTTTACCGGATGCTGGCGCACTCGGCATCACGGGGGCCATGCACGGTGATTGGCACGGCTTTGCAAGCATCGCCGGAATACGCGGCGCTGGCGAACGGAACGTCGGCTCACGGCGTGGAGCTGGACGACACGCATCAGGCGGGTTCCATCCATCTGGGCGTCGTGATGTTTTCGACGGCGATTGCCTTGAGCGAACTTCTGCCGGATATCGACAGCGATCAATTTTTCCCGGCCGTGGTTGCCGGATATGAAATCGCTGCGCGCCTGGGAATTGCCTTGCAGCCGAAATATCATTACCAATTGGGGTTTCATCCGACCGCAACCTGCGGCGTATTCGGCGCCGCCATAACCGCGGCAAAACTCATGCAATTAACCGAAGAACAGATGCTTTCCGCCGTTGGGATTGCCGGGAGCATGGCCGCCGGGTCGCTGGAGTTTTTGGCGGAAGGCGCATGGACCAAACGGCTGCATCCGGGACTTGCCGCGCAAAACGGAATCCTCGCCGCAAGGCTTGCCGCGGAAGGTTTTCAAGGGCCGGGCACGATTCTGGAGGGCCGCGACGGCTTTCTTTCCGCGTACTCGCAGCGCCCCAAGCCCGAGCTGGTGACTCAAGATTTGGGACAAACGTTTGAAATTTTAAAAACCGCCATCAAGCCTCATGCGTGCTGCCGGTATATGCAGGCTCCCATCGACGGCCTGATTGAACTTGCCGCAACGCACGATATTCATCCCGAGCAGATCGCGCGCGTCGAAGTGGCCGTCCTGGAGGCCGGCTGGCCGCTGGTTTGCGAGCCGCAAAAGCGAAAATATTCGCCGGCCAATACAGTGGACGCGCAATTTTCCATGCCGTATGGAGCTGCCGTGGCCCTAACCGATCACGCGGCAGGCCTCGATCAATTCACCGGAGATAGACTCCACGCACCACTGCTCAAGAGCTTGATGAGCAAAGTCGTCCTGACGAAAGACACCCGCATCGAGAAAAACTTTCCGGCAGAGTGGCCCGCGCGCGTGGAAATTCACCTGACGAACGGCAAAAAGTTTGACAAATTTGTTCGATACCCGAAAGGCGATCCGGAAAACCCGCTGAGCTGGGAAGAATTAGCAGCGAAGTTCACTTCCCTTGCCATGCGTGTGCTCCCGCCGGAGCGCTGTGAGCAGATAATCGATTTGGTGAGCGGGATCGGTCCGTCCACCGGCCTAAGGAACCTTTGGAAATTGACGGCTCTGTCCGCGCCGGCCGCCAGCGGATCGATTTGATGCTCAAAAATATTCCCTTAGCTTTGTAGCACAGGCGGGATGCCGGGCTGCCAGAGCAATCATTCCGCAATACGATTCACGGTTTCCCCGCCGCCAACTTCGAGAGTCGCGGGAAATGCAAACTAGTTCAGAAGCGCGGCGGGTTTTGTGGCCGGAGGCTGCGCCCGCGCTTGCAGAAACGCATAGATGTCGGCCAGTTCCTGGTCCGTCAAAACCTTCGCGGTATACGGCGGCATCTCGCGCGTGGGCTTGCGGACGTAAGAAGAGAATGCGTCGAACGGAATAGGGTCCGGGCCGATCCGAGGTCCGGCCACCGACGTGCCCTGCCCTTCGCGGCCATGGCATTCATAGCAGCCATCCTTGGTGTAAACGCGCTTACCTGCTTCGACGTTCCCTGCCGGCGCATCCGGCGATTTAGCAGTCTGGGCCGCATTCTGGGACCGCGCGCGGGCGGGGCTGAAAATCAGCGCCATCGCAAGCGCCACAAGCGGCGCGAAACTCCATAGACGAAACGTTTTCATTCTCACTCCTTAGCGCGGTTGAGTTACGACATCGAGCAGAGCCGGCTCGCCACGCTTGACCACTGCAATCGCGCGCTTCAGGGCCGGGGCAAGATCCTTGGGATCGGTAATCGGGCCTTCTGCGTAGACGCCCATGCTCTGCGCGAGTTTCGAGAAATCCAGATGCGGGTCCTGGAATGTCGTGCCGATCCAGGCGCGGTCAATGCCGCGATTGTGCCGATTGGCCATGCGCTGCACGTGCATGAGCTCTTCGTGGTAGGCGCGATTGTTGTGCATGACGCTCAGGATCGGGATGCGATGGTGCGCCGCCGTCCACAGGACAGCCGGGGCAAACAGCAGATCGCCATCGTCCTGAATGCTGACCGACAGCCGGCCGTACTTGCGGTTTGCGAGCGCCGCGCCTACCGAGGCGGGCGCGTTATACCCGACACCGCCGCCGCCCTGAGTGCCGATATATTGATAATGCTTCTCGAAGGGCCACAGCCGCAGCGGCCACCAACTGAAGTGCCGGAGAACCGACACCAGCGACCAGTCCTCATCCTTGATCTGCGCCCACAGTTCGGTGGCCAGACGGGCCGTGCTGACCGGGCTCGCGTCCCAGGCGTACATCGCGTCGTTACGAGCCTGGTCCAGCGCTTGCTGGTGCGCCGCTGCCAATTTCACCCCGCGATCCTGAAATGTTCTCTTGCGATCCGCGGTGATCTGGCGCTTGGTTTCTTCGATCAGGTACGGCAGAGTCGCTTCCGCGTCCGCCGCCATCGATAAATCGACGCCGGTGTAACGGAAGAAATCCTGGTAATTCGCTTTGATATTGAGATCGCCGGTGCTGATGCTGATCATTTTCGCGCCAGGTTTCGTAATCGGACGCGAGCTGCGGTGCACCTGATCGTGGAAGGAGTTCACCGCGCTCCACAGGTCCGGCGCCTCAAGACCCACGATCAAGTCCGAGTCGGAGATCGACAGCGGCGCGGCGGGAAGATTGATTGAGGGGATGCCGCGTCGGAAAATTCATTCGCCCGGCCTGGTCGATGACCGGCGCCTGGAGCAATTCGGCAAGCTCGACCAGATGGTCGATGCCGGCCTGCGTACGCGCGAGGCGATCCACGACGAACACGGGATTTTCGGCCTGCACCAGCAGGCGCGCGGCTTCGGCAACCGCGCCGGAATCGCCCGCCGGGGGAGCCGACAGCGCCAGCTTCGGTATCGTCTGGTTGGTCCCTTCGAGAATAGGATTTTCCTGCAGTTCGCTATCGGCCACCAGCAGCACCGGGCCCATCGGCGGCGTCATGGCGATCTTATAGGCGCGCACGGCGGACTCGGCAAAGTGCGGCAGCGAAATCGGCAGGTCGTCCCATTTGGTGTAGTCGCGGACCATCGCCGCGGCGTCCTGCACGCTGTGCGGCCATTCTCCATACGCGGGATCGCGCTTGGTGGCGTCGATCATGTTGGCGACGATCATGTAAATCGGCACGCGGTCGCAGTACGCGTTGTAAATGGCCATGGCGGCGTGCTGCAATCCGACCGTGCCGTGCGCGAAGATGCACAGCGGCTTGCCTTCCACCTTGGCGTAGCCATGTCCCATGGCGACCGAGGACTCTTCGTGACAACAGGAGATGAATTCCGGATGCTGATTGCCTCCGTAGTTGATCACGGATTCATGGAGCCCCCGAAAACTGGAACCCGCGACCGAGCAAACATACTCAAAGCCGAGATACTTGATGACGTCCACCATGAAGTCGGAGCCGGAGCGCCCCTCGGTCAGCACTTCCGAATCGGCGGGCGGATCGGTTTCGATTAATGGCGGCAGCAGCGGCATCGCGGCGAAGGGCTGCGGCGCGGCCGCAGCAGCCGGTGCAGCAGACATAGCTTCTGCCGGCGCAGCTAGCGTTGCGGCTCCGGCCGCCACGGTCTTCAAGAAATTCCGACGGTCAACCGCTGGATTTTTGGATTTCGTCATGAGTTTGACCTCCGTACTTTTATGCGTGGCTGGAATCTGCCGGCCACGGCGGCGCAGGCTTCACAAGATGCTAAAAACCTACGTCACGTTGTCATTCCGAACGAAGTGAGGAATCTCTCTTCGGTTTAAACTCAAGAAAAGAGAGGTTCCTCACTTCGCTCAGAACGAAACGAAAAAGAAACTTTTCCGCAGTCTGTGATGCGCAGCACTTGCAGAAAACTACTCGCCGCCTTTCGCGTGCTTCCCCGCGGACACTGGTTCGAGCCGGGCAATGATCCAGGGCATGACGACTTCTTCGCTGATCCTGGAATTCGGCCACTCCGGCGAGCGACCCGTGTGTCCTCCATCGGGATTGACCCAGGCCCATTTGGCCGAGCCGCCCGATTGCAACAGCATGTAAAGATCGGAGATGGGCACCTGGCTGTCTTTTTCTCCGTTCAGCAGCAGCATCGGCGCCGAGGGCCGGCCGAGAAAACCCTGCGTCTTCAGCGACAATCGCGGGCAATAGGCGTAATATTCGTCCAAAGACTTAACGCCATAAGCCGCGGCGCGCGCCGCGAATAAATCGAACAGGTATTCGGGCGTGCCGAGTGACTTCTTCTGCCATTCCACCGTGTAATAATCATGCACCGGTCCACCCTGCACGACTGCGCCGCGAAGGCGGTCCTTCTCAGTGTAAGCGAGATTCGCCGACCAATGACCGCCGTAACTTACGCCCCAGGTTACGATGCGCTTGCTGTCCACATCGGGCCGTGTGGCCAGATAGTCGAGCACGCGCGAAAACATCCGCTCCGATCCCACGTCCGCCTTCACCGGCGACTCCCCGGTGCCAGGCATGTCCACGGCGACCACGCCGACGCCGGCGCGGAACATCGAATCGTGTCCTTGCACTTCGTCTTCCTTGCGCGAATCGGTTCCATTGATCATGAAGACCAGCGGCGCCGGCCGCACATCCTTCGGCAGCCGGATGTACCCGGTAATTTCCTTGCCCTCGAAGGGGATGTGCATAATTTCCAGCGGCGGATCGAGATATCGCCCGTAATTTCGAAATGCAGCCAGCGCATTCTGATAGGCTTTTTCCTTGCCCGGCGAATTTGGCACGGGCCAGCGTGCGGCGGTGTAATAGCGGAAAGCCCAAAAGTAGTCGTCCCGCGCCGCGTTCGTATTTTTGTCCACCTCTTCGCTCTTGGCGCGCTTTTCGTACCGCTCGGCGATGGCGCTCCACGCGGCCGCCCACCCGTCGCGATCCAGGCTGTGAATGTTGGCGAGCGCTTCACGTGCGTCTTCGGATTTGAGGCCCGCCATCGGGCTCAGGTTTTTGTCCACGCGCCTTTGGGTCTCTTGCTTGAGTTCTTCCCACGTGCGCGTGGGAGCCATTTGCGCCGCGGCGGAAATTACTCCGGCAAGCACAATCACGAGCAGCGTCGCGGTTTGTCGCATACCGAACGAGCGATTGAATAAATTCATCGGATCTCCCCCCTATTTATAGTGAAAGATGACACAACTTGGCTCTGTTGGCATCCTCAAATTAGGGCGCAGGTTGCTGTAGCTCGCCTCTTCAGAGGCGAGGATTTGATCGCCATTGGCGAGGAAAATCCCCGCCTCTGAAGAGGCGGGCTACAGCAACGGGGTCGGATTCTGATGTTAACAGAGCCACAACTTACAGCCACCCAGCAACGGAAGATATCATGCTGTGTCGCGGACCAACGACCCAAAAAAACGATCCGGTCAGCAAGCCCGTTCCCGGGTTCTTAGACGGCGCAGCCTACTGATTGGGGGAATTGCTCGCGGGGCGATTGGCCGAGCCGGCGCGAGCCTCGGGAAATTCCGCTTCGTGGAACGTGCTGATCATCCAGCGGCCGCCCTGTTTGGTCATGGTAACGATCATGAGGCCCTTGCGGGCGGGAACCTCGGAGCCATCGGCTGCTTTGGTTCCGGTGATGACCGTGTCGGCGTCAACCGTCGCGACATCCGGCGTGAAGAAGCGGATGCTTCTCACGATATCCGTGCGATGCGCGTCCTTGAGACTGCCGGCGAACAGCGACGTAAACCACGCTTCAATTTCCTTGCGCCCGCGCCGGTGCACGCCGCGCATATTGGTGAAGTCGCCGTCCGGGGCAAAGGTCATGGCCGTGGCGTGAGCGTCGTGGCGCGAAAAATTTTCATAGAAATCGGCAAAGACCTGCTTGATCGCCGCCGAATCGGCTTCGGAAGCGGCTGGCGGGTTCTGCGCGGCAAACGCGGGTAGCGAAAGGAACAGGCCGAAAATAATCGACAACGTCGCAACTATGCGATAGGCGCGCACTATGAACTCCCTGCCGCAAAGACACGATGCACGGCGAACTCTCTCTTGCCGGGCAATCATACGACATTTCCTGCCTGATGGAAGCGTCTTCGCGGCACTTTGTATTCAGCGCCCCGCCACGATGATGCCGCATAAATCCAATTGACAAAATTTCTGTTCGGAATAAGCTCATGGGCTGTTAAGCAAGTCCCACCGAAAAAACAAACGTGGCAGGAGGAAGAGATGAGCGGAATTACCAGGCGCGGGTTTGTCAAAGGCGCGGCACTCGCTCCACTGGCGCTTACTTCGTTAAATGCAGCGGCGCAAAATACCTCCACCTCGGACCGTTTCGATGTCGTCGTGGCCGGCGCCGGGCACAATAGCCTGGTCACCGCGGCCTATCTCACCAAGGCCGGCTTTCGCTGCGTGATCCTCGAGGGACGCCCGACCGTGGGCGGCGACGTCAAGTCCGCGCAGCTGACCTTGCGCGGCTTTATCCACGACACCTGCTCCTCCGCGCACAACGGCATCCAGGAAAACCCGATGATTCGGGACAAGGAAATCAATCTCGAGGATTACGGGCTCGAATATATTTTCCCCGATCCGGTCTTCCACATGCCGTTTCTCGATGGCGCTTACATCACGCAATGGCGCGACCCGAACCGCACCCGCGCCGAATTCGCCAAGATTTCCAAGAAAGATGGCGACACGTACTGGCGCATGTGGAAGGAATCGGAAAACATCAAGCCCACGGAAAATTTCTGGAAGCGGCGCCTGGCCATGTCCCATTGGGACATCATCCGCGACAATTTTGAAGACAACCATTGCCGCGCCTTTATGCTGGCGTGCCCGTGGTCGCAGCAGCCGCCACAGTTCCCGATGACCGGCCGTGTGGCCTATTCCGCTTTCAATCAGCAGCGCCACAGCCGCCCGCTGCCCAAGGGAGGATCGGGAAAACTGACCGAGGCGCTGGCGCGTTATATCCAAGCGCATAACGGCGTGATTCTCACCAGCAAGCCGGTGGCGCGTTTGATCATCGAAAACGGCAAGTGTGTGGGCGTCGAGTGCCTGGACGGAAGCTCCTTTCGCGCCGAAAAGGCTGTCGTTTCCACGATCCACATCAAGCAATTGGTGGATATGGCGCCGAAAGATTTGTGGGGTCCCGATTTCATCGATGGCGTGAGCTACCTGGCAGCCTGAATTCCAGATGATGAGCACAAATTATGCGACCTCCGAGCCCATCAAGTACCCGACCGCGGACGGCCCGCTTTCGCCGGTGCATTCGGAATTGCTGGGAACTCCCGACCGCGCGCTGCGCTTCGCCTATGACTACGCCATCGGAGCGGTCAATACGAACGAGCCGCCCGTCCACATCATCCAGACGTCGGTCGCCGATCCGACTCGCGCCCCGGCGGGAATGCACACCATCAAGGTCGTCGGCTATCATCCCTACGATTTGAAGGAAGGTCCGAAGCACTGGGACAACATCAAGGAAGACGTCGCCGACGCGACCCTGAGATACATCCAGCAGTACTCACCCAATCTGACGAATGACAAAATTCTGGAACGCGAGGTCATGAGCCCTCTCGATCTGGAACGCATGAACCCGCACAACTGGCACGGCAGTTGCCACGCCGGAGGATCGGGTCCATCGCAATCGGGTGCCATGCGCCCCATGCCCGGCTGGGCCGACTATCGCATGCCCATTCCCGGCCTTTATCAAACCGGCGGAACGACCGCCCCGGGAGGTTCGGTCACCGGGATTCCCGGGCGCAACGCCGCTGCGGTCCTGCTCAAGGATCTGGGCACCAGCATTGAAGAAGTGGTTGGCAAAAAGGAAGGCAAGAAGTCGTAGAAACTTTTTTTGCTGGGAGCATCCACCTGCCGAGGAGGTTTATCTTTGATGACGAGCGCGAAAGTCCCGATCGCAGCACTGGCCGCCGCATGTCTTCTGGCCATGACGTTTCCGGTGTGGAGCGCCAGCGCCGGGCAGTCCGCCGCCTCGCCCTTGGCAAGGATGGATGTTCCCGAAAACCTGGCCCCGCATCCGGCGCCTGAGCAGCCAATCCCTTACAGTCATAAGACGCATCTGGCGCTCGGTCTGCAGTGCGCGGGCTGCCACACAAATCCCGAGCCGGGAAAACTCATGACGTTCCCGGCGACGTCGACCTGCATGTCCTGCCATCAAGTGATTGCCACGGACAAACCGGCAATCCAGAAACTCGCTTCCTACGCGAAATCGGGCGAGCCCATACCGTGGGTTCGAGTCTATCGAGTGCTTCCCGGCGTAAACTGGACGCACCGCAAGCACCTGGACGCCGGAATAAAATGCGAGACTTGCCATGGACAAGTAGCCGAGATGCAAACGATGTCCGAGGCAACCAGCGTGACGACGATGGGCGTTTGCCTGCATTGCCACACGCTGCACAACGCCCCGACCGTCTGCTCAACTTGCCATATCTGGCCTTAGAACGGGTGCCCTTCGCTGCGGGACTTATCTCGGAATATTTCCATTCCGGAGGCAATCGCTCATATTCCGTTGGCGCGCAATTCTCGCCGCGCCGCACGCTATTGCTTCGGTTACCCTGGACGCAAGATTGCATCACGGCTAGGATTTGACCTTTTCTTCCCGAACGCGCACATTGCAGAAAGACCTCTTCGTTTGCACTGCGCAAGGATGAGCCACTCTCGAATGGATTCGGAATGAAAAAGAAATTGGCGCTGTTGTTCATGGCCGTCGTGGCCGGGTCCCTCTGGCTGGCCGGTGTTTCGGGGCAGCAAAAGGCGCCCTCTGTTCACTCCCGAAATATCGTGATCTTTGTTTCCGACGGCCTGCGGAGTGGTTCCGTCACGTCCGCGGATACTCCCACATACTTCTGGGTTCGCACCCATGGAGTCAGCTTCCTTAACAGCCACTCGCTCTTCCCTACTTTTACGACGGCCAATGCCTCGGCCATCGCCACGGGTCACTACCTCGGAGATACCGGAGACTTCAGCAATACGATCTACATCGGGCGTCCCATATTTTTCAATGGCACTTTCGGCCGCGCGCCGGGAACATACATCCCTTACATCGAAAATGATGCGGTCCTGGGCGACTTGGACGCGCAATTCAACGGGAATTATTTGAATGAGGAGACTTTGCTGGCCGCGGCGCGCACGCATGGATTCGAAACAGCGGCCATCGGAAAAATGGGCCCCACGGCGATCCAGGACGTAAGCCAATTGAATCCGGTGAATGGGCGTTTCGCGATACCCCAAACCGTGATTATCGATGATGGGACGGGCACTCCGGACGGAGTGCCTCTTGGCCCGGAAGTGATCGCGGCGCTTTCCGGCGCGGGCCTTCCTACAGCTACTCCGGCCCGCGTCCAGCCCGTCGGCACCAATACCACTCCCGGAACGAAGGATTCGAATTACATACAGCAGACGTATTTCGCGGACGCGACCACTCGAGCCATCCTGCCGATGTTCAAAAAGAGCGGAAAGCCGTTTGTGTTGCTTTACTGGTCGCGCGATCCGGATGGAACACAGCACAACCAGGGCGATAGCTTGAACAAGCTCGTTCCCGGGATCAACGGGCCGACTTCAAAAGCTGGACTCAGGAATGCCGATAACAATCTGAAGCAAATCCTGGACTATATCCGCGCTGATCCGACGCTGGCCGCGAACACGGATATTTTTTTGACGGCCGATCATGGTTTCGCGACCATCAGCAAACATGACGTCGACGCCGCGGGTCACGCGACGACGAGTTATGCGGCGAAGTGGATCTACAAAGACCTTCACGGCCGGCAAGAGGTTAACAATGGATTCCTGCCGCTGGGCTTTCTCGCCATTGATCTCGCTCATGAATTGGACCTTCCGCTATTCGACCCGAGCAGCCAGATCAGCGGTCCAGACGGCAAGAAAATCTTTGAGCCGGTCGACCCGACCATTGCGCAGCAACTCCCCTCGGTGCGCCAGTACCCTGTCGCGGGCAACGGACTCATTGGCGGCACGGGCCGAATCGCGCAGCAGACTGACGCCAAGGTCGTCGTCGCGGTCAACGGCGGATCCGACCTGATCTATCTTCCGGCACGTGATTCGGACTTGGCCCGCAAGATCGTAAAGTTCCTGACCGAGCAGGATTATGTAGGCGGGATATTCGTCAACGATGATTATGGAAACGTGCCGGGAGCATTACCAACCAGCGCCGTGCGCCTGGTGGGCTCGTCTCCCCTGCCGTCGCCTACGATCGTGGTGACGTTCAAAACTTTTTCCACAAATCCAAAAAAAGCATTCATGACCGGCGTTCAAATCACTGACTCCGGGTTGCAGCAAGGCCAGGGAATGCATGGCAGCTTCGGGCGCGCCAATACGTTCAACTTCATGGCCGCAATCGGTCCGGACTTTAAGAAGCACTTTGTTGATAATGCTCCCGCAAGTAATGCGGACATCAAGCCAACGCTCGCGCATATTCTTGGGCTGAAAGTTCCCAGCAATGGCAAATGGCAAGGAAGAGTATTGCAAGAGGCTCTGACGGGCGGACCTCCCTCGGTTTCGTTCCAGCACGAATTCAAGATTGCCAAGAGTTCGGGGAACGGAAAGGCAACCATCCTGATGTATCAACAGTTGGGAGAACAGATTTATTTTGATCAGGCATGCTTCCAGAGCGCGCCGGCAAAAAATTCTCGCGGCAACTGTCCCTAGCGGTGCGGCGATGTTTTCGGGCTCATACAATTGATTCCGGCCTATACCTTCAGTTCAACCTCTTGATAACCCCTAATATGCTGAACATGAATGTGTTGCATGGCTTTCGCAGGGAATTGGACCTATGGAAAATTTTTTCTCAAATTCCAGCAATTTGGAACAATTGGACATAATACTTCTGTCATATTGTAAATTTATCGCAACCCGCGGAGCATCTTTCACAAATATTCCATAACCTACTGAATCTAAGCGCCTTATTCCAGAAATATTCATGCTTTGCAAGTCCAGTTGGCCCATTAAGTGCCTTTAAATGAATGGGCTGTGGTGCGTTCTCCGCTCGAAAAGCTTGTTTTTGAGTTTCCCTTTGCATTGCATTATTCAATCTTCGGACGGGTTTCGAGGGACGTGCACTGCGCGGACCGATCGCATTCCTGCGCCTGGACGCCGCGTGACCTGGCTCCTGGCAATCGCCTTGTTTTTCGGGGCAGGACTAGTCGGCTGCGCAAGCGGGGGAAGCAAAGCCAGCGCGGACCCTCCTCCTTCGTCCGCTCCGGCAATTGCTAGCTCGAGCAGTACGAGTTTCGCTCTGGGCACAGCGGGCTCATTTGTTGTGGTGGCATCGGGAAATCCGGCGCCAACGCTCACCGAGTCCGGTGCGTTGCCCAGCGGCGTCACGTTCACTGACAACGGAAATGGAACCGGGCTATTGGCCTGGACGGCCTCGGCAAATACGCCAGGCATTTACCATATTACTTTTACCGCGCACAACGGAATAGGCTCGGATGCCACGCAATCGTTCACGCTGACAGTGAATCAGACGGCTGCGATCACGAGCGCGAATACTGCGGCCTTTATCGTCGGTTCGCTGGGATCGTTCACGGTTGCTGCCAGCGGCTTCCCGACTCCGTCCATCTCCAGGAACGGCGCCCTTCCCGCGGGCGTCAGCTTCACCGACAACGGTAACGGCTCGGCGACCCTTTCCGGCACGCCCGCTACGGCCAGCGGCGGCAGCTACGTTTTTGTGATTACGGCGCACAACGGCGTGGGTGTGGACGCGACGCAAAGCTTCACATTGACCGTGAAGCAGATCGCGGTCATTACAAGTCCCTCGTCCTCGACCATCGCGTCGTTCATCATTGGCAGCGCGGGAACATTCCCCGTGACTGCTACCGGCACGCCTACGCCAAAGCTAACCAGCAGTACGCTGCCGTCTGCGATCACGTTCGTCGATCATGGAGATGGAACGGGAACATTGAGCGGGACTCCGGCTGCGGGGACCGTAGGCTCCTACCCGGTGACGATCACCGCGCAGAATGGCGCGGGGCCCGACGCAACGCAGACGTTCATTCTCACAGTGAACAAGGCCACGCCCTCCATCGCATGGGCTGCGCCTGCGGCCATCACGTTCGGAACATCGCTGGGTTCCGCACAACTCAACGCCACCGCAAATGTTCCCGGAAGTTTCCTTTACTCACCCAATTCCGGAACCGTGCCCAACGCCGGCAGCCAGAATCTTTCCGTCACGTTCACGCCCACCGATACCTCGGATTACAACACGGCTACGGCGAACGTCACTCTCACCGTAAATAAAGCCGCGGCCTCAGTGGCGCTCGGCAGTCTTGCGCAGACCTATGATGGCACCGCAAAAGCGGCGTCGGCTACGACCACTCCTTCCGGTTTGTCCGTCACGTTCTCTTACTCCGGCACCGGAGGCACGACCTACGGCCCATCGGCCACCGCTCCCACCGGCGCCGGATCGTACTCGGTTACCGCCGCCATCAATGATCCCAACTATTCCGGCAGCGGCTCCGGAACATTGTTCGTAAACAAGGCCGCACCGTCCATCACGTGGGCGATCCCTGCGGCCATCACGTATGGCACCGCGCTCAGCGCTGCGCAACTCAACGCCTCGGCGAATGTCCCTGGAAATTTCGTTTACGCACCCACATCGGGAACCGTGCTCACCGCAGGCAATCAGAATCTTTCCGCCACGTTCACGCCAACTGACGCCGCCGATTACACCGCGGCCACGGCGAGCGTCCCTCTTAACGTGAACAAGGCTTCGGCCACAGTGGCGCTCGGCAGTCTTGCGCAGACTTACGACGCTGCGCCCAAGCCCGCTTCCGCCGTTACCACGCCTTCCGGCTTGGGCGTTACGTTCTCCTATGCCGGCATTGGCGGCACCACCTACGGTCCTTCCGCCAGTGCTCCTACCGGAGCCGGGTCATATTCAGTCACTGCCACCATCAATGATCCCAACTATTCCGGAAGCAGTTCCGGCACACTTATAGTGAACAAGGCCACGTCCACCATCACCTGGCCTCCGCCTGCGGCCATCACGTATGGCACTGCGCTCAGCGCTGCGCAACTCAATGCCACCTCGAATGTCCCCGGAAGTTTTATCTACGCACCCCCTTTGGGAACCGTGCTTACCGCCGGCAGCCAGAATCTTTCCGCCACGTTCACGCCAACTGACGCCGCCGACTACACCACGGCCGCGGCGAACGTCTCTCTCACGGTCAACAAAGCCGCGTCCTCCCTCACTTGGGCGACTCCTGCGGCCGTCACGTATGGCACAGCGCTCGGTTCTACACAGCTCAACGCCACCGCGAATGTCCCTGGAAATTTCGTTTACGCGCCACCTTCGGGAACGGTGCTCAGCGCTGGCAGTCAGAATCTCTCCGTCACGTTCACGCCCACCGACACCGCCGACTACACAACTGCCACGGCGAACGTCACTGTGACTATCAACAAGGCTACATCTACCATCACATGGGCTACGCCTGCGGCCATCACGTACGGCGCCGCGCTCAGCGCTGCGCAACTCAATGCCACCGCGAATGTCCCCGGAAGTTTTAACTACGCACCCCCTTTGGGAACCGTGCTCAACGCGGGCAGTCAGAATCTTTCCGTCACATTCACACCGACCGACGCTACCGATTACACGACGGCCACCGGAAACGTCTCTCTCACCGTCAACAAGGCCTCGGCCTCAGTGGTACTGGGAAGTCTTACGCAGACCTATGATGGCACCGCAAAAGTCGCGTCGGCCGTTACCACGCCTTCTGGCTTGGGCGTCACGTTCTCTTACTCCGGCACCAGCGGCACCACCTACGGCCCATCGGCCACCGCGCCTACCGGCGCAGGCTCGTATTCGGTCACCGCTTCTATCAGCGATCCCAACTACTCCGGCAACAGCTCTGGCACACTCACGGTGAACAAGGCCACGCCTTCCATCACTTGGGCCGCACCCGCGGCCATCACCGTCGGCACGGCGCTCGGCTCCACGCAGCTCAACGCTTCCGCCAACACGCCGGGTACATTCGTCTACGCACCCCCATCGGGCACTGTCCTGCCCGTTGGCCTGCAGACTCTCTTGGCCACGTTCACGCCAACCGATACCGCCGACTACACGACGACCACCGCCACGGTGACACTCACGGTGGACCAAGTCGCCGCGATCTCCAGCGCAAATAGCGCGACGTTCACGGTTGGCACACTCGGATCATTCACGGTCACAGCTTCGGGTTCTCCCGTGCCATCGCTGACGAAAACCGGGACGCTGCCCGCCGGCGTTACCTTCACCGACAACGGCGACGGCACCGCGACGCTCTCCGGCACGCCTGCTGCAGCCACTGGAGGCAGCTACGCCATTACGGTCACGGCGCACAACGGCGTGGGCGCGGACGCCGCGCAGATTTTCACCCTCGTCGTGGACCAACCCGCCGCGATCACCAGCGCGGCGAGCTTCACATTCACGGAAGATGTGGCAGGCGTGTTTGCGGTAAGTGCAACAGGAACTCCGACACCGACGATATCGGAAGCCGGCGCGCTTCCCGCAGGCATTACATTCACATCCGCAAACGGAACGCTGAGCGGCTCGCCCAATGCCGGCACCGGCGGCAGCTATCCCCTCACGTTCACGGCGCATAACGGGATCGGCGCGGATGCGACGCAAAGTTTCGTTCTGACTGTCGATTCCGCCCCCAGCATCACGACGCAGCCTTCGGACCAGACCGTGAACCTGGGTCAGGCGGCAACGTTTACGGTAGCGGCAACGGGCACAACGCCGCTGACGTTCCAGTGGAGAAGAGGCGGCGTCACGATCCCGGCTGCTACGTCCTCGACCTACACGACGCCGGCGACAACCGCCGCGGACGATGGAACCTCAATTGATGTAGTGGTGACAAACGTGGTCGGGAGTGCAACAAGTAATCCGGCAATCCTGGCCGTGAGCACCCCGCCGACGATCACTGGCTCTCCGCAGAGCCAGACCGTAACCGCAGGCCAAACGGCGACCTTCCTGGCAGCGGCAACGGGCACAGCGCCGCTGACATTCCAATGGTTCAAGAACAACGTCGCCATTTCGGATGCGACGCTTTCCAGTTACACGACGCCACAGACATCCATCGCGGACAACGGCGCCCAATTCACGGTGACCGCCAGCAACTCTTTTGGGAACGCCACCAGCGCTGCCGCCACGCTGACGGTAAATCCGGCTCAGGCCGTCGATGTGGCGACCTACCACAATGACATCTCGCGCACCGGACAGAATCTCGCGGAAACGCTGCTGGCGCCCGGCAATGTGACGTCAGCGACGTTCGGCAAGCTCAATGAATTTCCCGTTGACGGACGAGTGGACGCGCAGCCCCTCTATCTCTCGAACGTCGCCATCCCGAATCAAGGCGCTCACAATGTCTTGTACGTGGTGACCGAACACGACAGCGCCTATGCGTTTGACGCCGCGACCGGCGCGCTGCTCTGGAACACTTCGTTGCTGGGATCCGGAGAAACACCGAGCGATCCGCGCGGCTGCGATCAGGTAACGCCCGAGATCGGCATCACTTCCACGCCAGTGATTGACCGCGGGCGCGGCGCGATTTACATCATCGCCATGTCCAAGGACGGTTCCGGCAATTATTACCAGCGCTTACATGCTCTCGACATCACGACCGGCAACGAATTGTTCAGCGGCCCCGCGACGATTCAGGCGACGTATCCCGGGACCGGAGATAACAGCAACGGACAAAATGTGATTTTCGATCCCGCGCAATACAAGGAACGCGCCGCGCTGTTGATGTTAAACGGCGTCGTCTATACGGCATGGGCTTCGCACTGCGATATCCGGCCCTACACTGCATGGGTCATCGGCTATGACGCATCCACCCTGGCGCAAACCAGCGTGCTCAATATCACGCCGAACGGGAACGAAGGCGCGATCTGGATGAGCGGCGCAGGACTGGCCGCGGATGAATCGGGAAATATCTTTTTGCTGGCGGGCAACGGCACTTTCGATACGACGCTCACCGCCAATGGGTTCCCCAACCAGGGCGACTACGGCAACGCGTTCCTGAAGCTTTCGACCTCGAATGGCCTACAAGTGGCCGACTATTTTGAAATGTCGAATCAAGCTTCCGAAAACGCGAGCGACCTGGACCTCGGCTCGGGCGGGGTTTTGCTGTTGCCGAATTTGCTCGATAGCAAAGGAAATACGCAACAGTTGGCCGTCGGAGCGGGCAAGGACCAAAACATCTATGTCGTAAGTCGCAATTCCATGGGAAAGTTCAATGCCAGCAGCAACAATATTTATCAGGAGATTACCGGAATCTTCCCGGGCAGCGCTCCCGCGGGAATTTACTCCTCGCCTGCTTATTTCAACAATACGATTTACTTCGGATCGGTTGGAAACCCGATCATGGCTTTCGGCGTTGCCGGCGCGGAGCTTTCCACCACGCCAACCAGCCAGACCAACACCCCCTTTGCATACCCCGGAGCGACGCCGGGAATTTCCGCGAACGGCACGGCGAGCGGAATTCTATGGGCCGTGGAGAACAACAGTGCGGCCGCGGTCTTGCACGCGTACGATGCGGCGAACCTGGCGACGGAGCTGTACAACTCGAATCAAGCCGGCGGAGGCCGCGATCAATTCGGTCCGGGCAATAAATTCATCACTCCCACGATCGCAAACGGCAACGTCTACGTGGGCACGACAAACAGCGTGGCCGTCTTCGGCCTGTTGCCAAGTTACACGTCAACCCTGGCGCTGCCGTCGATCACCACGCAGCCCGCTGATCAAACGGTGAATGCAGGCCAATCCACGACATTTAGCGTGGCGGCGGCGGGTTCGGTTCCGCTGAGCTATCAGTGGCAGAGTAATGGCTCGAACATCGGCGGTGCGACCTTTTCCTCCTACACAACGCCCATCACAACCGCCTCGGACGCCGGACTTCGGTTTTCCGTGGTGGTCAGCAACATCGCTGGAAGCACCACCAGCAGCGCGGCAACGCTCACGGTCAATACGCCTGCCTCAATCGCAACGCCCCCGGCGAACCTGACCGTGCTCGCCGGTGAAGCAGCGACGTTCGCTGTTGGCGCGACCGGAACGCCGGCTCCAACCTATCAATGGCAGATGAACAATGTGGACATCCCCGGCGCAACGGGATCAACCTACACGACGCAGGCTTCGGCTCTCACGGACAGCGGCGAGCAGTTCACCGTTCGAGTCACAAATTTCCTGGGATCTCAGTTGAGCGCTCCCGCCACGCTGACTGTCGTGGCGCAAGCGTCGCCGGAAACCTATTACGTGGACGCCGATTCGGGCCTGGATACCAACAGCGGGATCTCCGAGAATGCGCCCTGGCAGCACGCTCCCGGCATGGCCACATGTTCTTCCAATTGCAGCCTGATTACGCTTGCCGGCGGCGACGCAGTTATCTTTAAAGGCGGAGTGACGTGGAACGGCACGAACTTCCCCATGGTCGTCAATTGGTCCGGAACATCAGGGAGTCCGATCACGTACGGGGTGGATCCAACGTGGTTCAAGGCCATCTCATGGACGCGGCCGGTGTTTGATCTGACGATAGGTGTCTGGACCGTGGCCCCGGTGCTGGCGAATTCCGTCAATTATGTTGTCTTTGACAATCTCGAAATCGCAAACGAGCAGGTGGACAATAGGTATACGTGGCCGCCGCGAAGCGCCATATCGGTGAACGGCGGGTCGAACGTCACCATCCAGAATTGTTACATTCACGGCTGGAGCATTCAGAATCCTGTCATGGATAGCGATTCGGATCCAACCGGCGGGATCGCGTTCTACAACGGATCGACCGGTGGAGTCGTCCGCAATTGCGTTTTGGACGCAGGCCCGGAGGCGGATTCGGGAATCGGGATCTACGGCGGCGCCGTGATCCAGGGAAACATCATCAAGAACATGCCGAACGGCATCCAGGTCGTGGATCAGGGAACCGATGTGAGCGGCAACCAAATTTTCAACGTGACGTATTCCGCCGATCCTTCAAAACAGCAGAACGGAATCCTCGCGCAGGGCGGCGGACACATTTATAACAACATCGTGCACGATGTAGTGCCCGGGGCCTTCGCCGTGTATCTCGAGTCCGCGTGGTCCGGAGTTGGCAACACGCAATCGGTTTACAACAACATGGTCTGGAATGGGGGAGACAATTCCCTAGTCACGGTCGATCCGGACGCCATGGCTTACCAATTGCAGTCGAATCAACTGATTTCCAACAATACGTTGTCCGCTGGCGTGGCAGGTTGCGTGAGCGTGACCCCGCGCAATTTCTCGCCGACGAATCTAACGGTCGAGAATAACCACTGCATTTCCGACCTGCCCGCCAACCAGGCATGGTGCTGGTTCGTTGCGGGCGGGAACAATGATTGCGGCCCCGTCTTGAACCTCACATTCGGAAATAATGTCTTGATGCCAACCTCGGCGGCAACATCCGAAGGCTATACACCCAGCAATAGTTTTCAGCCGTCCGCCGCGAATAGCCAAACAGTTGGAGCCGGCTTGAACCTGACTTCGAGTTGCGGATCCATAGGCGCTTCCTTGTGTGCCGACCGTTTGGGAGTGACGCGCCCGGCAGGCTCGACGCCATGGGATGCGGGCGCGTATATGTACCAGACGGTGCCTGCGAGCCTTCCGCCTTCAATCACGTTGCAACCCTTGAATGCAGCCGTCACGGTTGGCCAGTCCGCGACGTTCAGCGTGGCGGCAACAGGCACGGGCCCGCTCAGCTACTTGTGGTATGAGAATGGCACTGCAATTTCGACCGCCACGTCCTCCACCTATACAACGCCCGCCGCGACCGCCACGGACAACGCGGCGCAGTTCACAGTCGTGGTCAGCAGCGCGTTGGGCAGCGTGACCAGCAGCGCCGCAACGCTTTCGGTTGATCCTATACAGGGGCAGCTGGTTGCGGACACGTCCAGCTTGAGCTTTGGAATCGTAAATATCGGCGGCAGCAGTGTATTGGGTGTCACGCTCACGAACCCCAGCAATTCCTACGTGAGCATTTCGAGTGTACTCATTTCGGGGCCGGGCTTTGATGCGAGCGATCTTCCAACCGGGTATATTCTGCCGCCGGGAGGGTCGTTAATCCTGAATGTGATATTTGCTCCGTCCAGTTCCGGTACTGTGAGCGGGAGTCTGGTGATTTCCAGCGACTCGGCAAATTCTCCCATAACCATAAGCCTATCCGGCGCCGGGCTGCAGCCCGTTCCGCATTCGGTTACTTTGGCTTGGGATCCCGCGCCTTCCGTCCTGGGCTACTACGTTTACCGGTCCACGGAATTCGGCGGGCCTTTCACGAAACTCAATTTTGCAATGGACACGGCAACGACGTTTACCGATCCCACGCCGCTGTCTGGCGGAACGTACTACTACGTGGTCACATCGGTTGATGCCGCGAGCGTTGAGAGCCTGTACTCGGACCAAGTGACCGTCGTAATCTCGGTTCCGTAACCAAAATGATTTCCTCCAGGACTCGCCCAAGCTAGAGAGCGGCTCCGGTGCCGAGCCCATCGATCCTCAATATCAAATATCAATTGACCCTCTGCAATCTTCCCATTCCGATACGGTTCAATCTGCAACTTCTGCCAACGACAATCCGAGAACAGGCTATATTCTGGATGGGGTTTGGGTACAATCGGGGATGGGGCGACACTGGAACCGATGCCCTTGGCTCGAACACCTGTTGCGCCCGGTGAAGGCAGTCGCTCGTTGGGATGTTGCGAAAGTCCAATTATGAAAACGATCTCCGTGCATCGAGCGAGAAAAATCAATCACAATCAAAGTAGATCGGAAAGTGGCGTGCAATTATGCCGGACCACTCCATTTTGCAGCGCGAACATTTCGACCAGTTACTCGCTGCGCTAAAAATTCGGGGATATCGCGTCATCGGACCAACGGTCCGCGATGGCGCCATCGTCTATGACGATGTGAGTTCGAGCGACGACCTGCCCGTGGGATGGACCGACGAACAGGAAGGCGGCACGTACCGGCTAAAAAAACGAACCGATGCGGCCTTGTTCGGCTACGTGGTCGGCCCGCATTCCTGGAAGCAATTTCTGCATCCCCCGGCCGTCCGTTTATGGCAGGCGAACCGGACGGGCAAAAACATCCAGATTGAAGAAGAAAAACACGCGCCTGCCAAGATGGCTTTCATCGGCGTGCGCGCCTGCGAGCTGCACGCCATCGCCATTCAGGACAAAGTGTTTCTCGGCGGATCCTTTGTCGACCCGCTCTACAAAGCGCGCCGCGAAGGCGCATTCCTCCTGGCCGTGAACTGCGGCCAGGCGGGAAACACGTGCTTCTGCGCATCGATGAATGCCGGACCGAAGGCGACGTCCGGATTTGATTTGGCTCTCACCGAGGTCATCGAAGGCGCGCAACATTACTTCGTGGCGGAAGCCGGAACGCCGCTGGGCGCCGAAATCCTTTCGGCAGGTAACGCACCGGCCCGCGGAAGCAACAGAAGTGAAAAAAGCCGACCATATCCATGCGAGCACGGCTCAGCAAATGGGGCGGACCATGGACACGACCGGCATCAAGGATCTTCTTTACGCGAACATGGAACACCCGCGCTGGGACAATGTGGCGTCGCGATGCCTGGCCTGCAGCAATTGCACGATGGTCTGCCCCACCTGTTTTTGCACCACCGTCGAGGACGTCACCGACCTGAAAGGCGACCACGCGGAACGCTGGCAAAAGTGGGATTCGTGTTTCACGATGGATTTTTCGTACATTCACGGAGGGAGCATTCGAAGCTCCACCAAGAGCCGTTATCGCCAGTGGATGACGCACAAGCTGGCCAGCTGGATCGATCAGTTTGGAACTTCCGGATGCGTCGGCTGCGGACGTTGCATCACCTGGTGTCCGGTGGCGATCGATCTCACGCAAGAGGTTCAGGCGATCCGGACGACTGACCTTCGGACACAAGCGAACGCGAAGGAGCCCGTTGATGGAAACACTGGAACGAATCATCTCTGAACACCCGTTCTCGCGGGACTTGAAGAGCGAGTACATCGAACTTCTGGTCGGATGCGCGTCCAACGTGCGATTCGATGCCGGGGAATTTCTTTTCCGGGAAGGTGAGGAAGCCAACCAATTTTATCTCATTCGCCACGGCGTCGTGGCGGTCGAGCTTTTTGCGGGCCCCTCCCAGGTAGACCACCATTACCACGATTGGCGAGGGCGAGGTGCTCGGGTGGTCCTGGCTGTTCCCGCCCTACCGCTGGAAATTCGACGCGCGCGCCGTGGAACAGACCAGGGCGATTGCGCTGGACGGGAAATGTTTGAGAACCAAATGCGAGGCGGATCACGATCTGGGATACGAACTTCTGAAGCGTTTCGCCTACATGGTGGAGCAGAGATTGGATGCGACACGTTTGCAGTTGTTGAATATTTATGAAACCCACGCCTGAGAACGAACCGATGCCGTCGGCTTTCCACCCGATGGCGCCATCGCCTTTTCGTGTGCAAAAGGTGCGGCGCGAGACGCGCGATACATTTACGCTGGAACTTCAATCCGCCAACGGCGCCGCCCGCCCTCCTTTTCTCGCCGGGCAATTCAACATGTTGTATGTGTTCGGGGTGGGAGAAGTTCCCATGTCCATTACGGGCGACCCGGGGGATCCGGATACGATTGTCCACACGACTCGAAGCGTTGGCGCCGTGACCGGGGCCGTGTGCAAGCTCAAACGCGGCGACATGGTTGGAGTTCGAGGCCCCTTCGGAACTCCCTGGCCGGTGGAAGACGCGGCCGGGAAAGACGTGATTATTGTCGCCGGCGGCATTGGACTCGCTCCCTTGCGTCCGGTGATCTACCAAATCCTTTCCGACCGCGCGAAATACGGCAAGGTCGTCTTGATCTACGGCACCCGCACACCCGCCGACATTCTGTTTCAAAACGAGCTTGCAAAGTGGCGATCCCGGCTGGATTTTCGCGCCGAAGTCACCGTCGATCGCGCCCCGGCCGCCTGGCGAGGTTCGGTCGGCGTGGTCACTACCCTGATCCCCAAGGTTTCTTTCGATCCGCAACGAAGCCGTCGCCATGGTTTGTGGGCCGGAAGTGATGATGCGATTTGTGGTGCGCGAATTGGAAGACCGCGGGGTGGAGAAAGAACGGGTCTATATCTCGATGGAACGGAACATGAAATGCGCGGTCGGCTTTTGCGGCCACTGCCAGTTGGGTCCGGCATTCATCTGCAAACAGGGCCCAGTTTTTCGGTACGATCGAATTGCGCCGCTGCTGGGGATACGAGAGCTTTAACATGAAGCGACTCAAGAAACCTAAACTTGCCGTCTGGAAATTCGCCTCCTGCGATGGCTGCCAGCTCAGCCTCCTCGATTGCGAGGACGAACTTGTGGCCGTGGCGCAAGAATTGGAAATCGCGAATTTTCCGGAAGCTTCGCGGGCGGTCGTAAAAGGCCCGTACGACTTGTCCCTGGTCGAAGGTTCGATCACCACGCCCCATGATGCCGAACGAATCCACCAGGTGAGGCGCGTTTCGAAGTTTCTGGTCACGATCGGCGCGTGCGCCACGGCGGGCGGGATTCAAGCCCTGCGGAATTTCAAGGATGTGAAGGAATTCATCTCCATCGTCTACGCTCACCCGGAATACATCTCGACGCTCAACAAGTCCACGCCGATTGCCGACCATGTGCGTGTGGATTTCGAACTGCGCGGATGCCCCATCAACAAGGAGCAACTCCTCGAAGTAATCCGCGCATACCTGCACGGGAGCAAGCCGAACACTCCCGCCTATAGCGTGTGCATGGAATGCAAGAGGCGGGGAACGGTCTGCGTGATGGTCGCTCATGGCACGCCGTGTCTTGGGCCCATCACCCACGACGGGTGCGGCGCGATTTGTCCCTCCTACAATCGGGGCTGTTACGGATGCTTCGGCCCCAAGGAAACGCCGAACACGAGTTCGCTGGCCACGAAGTTTCGCCAACTGGGAACCAGCGACCAGGACATTGTGCGGGTTCTTCGAAATTTCAACGCTGGGGCAGAATCATTCCGCCAGGAAAGTGAGGCCCATGAAAACAAAATCCGCAAAAACAAGGACGATTCGTGTTGATTTGCTGTCTCGCGTGGAGGGCGAAGGCGGGCTCTACGTGAAAATCCAGGGTGACACCGTAGTTGAGGTGAAACTCAATATTTTCGAGCCGCCCCGGTTCTTTGAAGCGTTCTTGCGCGGGCGAAGCTGCGAGGAAGCGGCGGGGATCACGTCGCGCATCTGCGGCATCTGTCCGATCGCGTATCAGATGAGCGCGGTCCACGCGGTCGAGGACGCGCTCGGCCTGAAGGTGGGCGGACAGTTGCGCGCGCTCCGGCGGCTCATCTATTGCGGGGAATGGATCGAAAGCCACACCCTGCACGTGTACCTGCTGCACGCCCCCGACTTCCTGGGTTATGCCGACGCCATCCAGATGGCAAAAGATCATCCCGGCATCCTCGAGCGCGGCTTGAAACTGAAAAAGGCCGGAAACGAAATCGTTCGTCTTCTCGGGGGACGCGAAATCCATCCCATCAATATCCGCGTCGGGGGTTTTTATAAAGCGCCCACGAAAAAATCGCTCCGCGCGATCGAGGAGCAATTGAAGTGGGCGCGCGAGGCCGCCTTGGAAACGGTTCGCTGGGCGGCCAGCTTGCCTTTCCCGGATTTTGAACAGGATTTCCTGTTTGTCGCCTTGCGCCATGAAACCGAATATCCCCTCAACGAGGGGCGCATCGTTTCCAGCCAGGGGCTGGACATCCCCGTTCACGACTTACGAGCAGCTTTTCTCGGAAGAACAAGTTTCGCATTCCACCGCGCTGCATTCGACGCTCAAGGACCACGGCGCCTACTTCGTCGGCCCCCTGGCTCGTTACAGCCTGAACTTTGACCGGCTGTCTCCCATGGCCCAGGAGGCGGCGCTGGCCGCGGGCCTGCAACGCGTCTGCAAGAATCCATTCCAAAGCATCGTGGTGCGAAGCGTGGAAATTCTGCACGCCTGCGATGAGGCCCTGCGCATCATCGAGCAGTACGAAATGCCCGAAAGACCAGCCGTGGCGGTCGAATTGAAGGCGGGAACCGGATACGGCTGCACGGAAGCGCCGCGCGGGATTCTCTATCACCGCTATCGGTTCGATGACCACGGCGCCATTCTGGACGCGAAAATCGTTCCGCCTACATCGCAAAACCAGAAAGTAATCGAGAACGATCTCAGGCAATTTGTCCCCAGGAATATTTCCCTACCCGAGGAAGAACTTCGCTGGCGGTGCGAGCAAGTGGTGCGCAATTATGATCCGTGCATCTCCTGCTCCACTCATTTCCTGAAGCTGCGGATTGAGCGCGTGTAAGCGATTTAGTGAATCGTTCCGAAAAATGGGCGTTAAAAATAAAACAAGGGCAGCCAAACGAAGCCGGAACACGCGCAAATCGTCGCACTCGGCTGCCCGTTCCACCGTGCTCATTATTGGATTGGGGAATCCGCTGCGGGGAGACGATTCCGTCGGGAGAATCGTCGCCGCTCAGGTCAAGCGGCGAAATCAGCCATTTCTCAGAGTCGCTGGAAAGTTCCGGCGAAGGCACGGACCTCATGGAGTTGTGGGCGGGCGCCGGCACGGTCATTGTCGTGGACGCGGTGGCCTCTGGCGGCGAAACGGGAATGGTCCTGCGTTTCGACGCGAGTCGACAGACGTTGCCGGTTCAATTCAATATTGGCTCGACGCACGCTTTTGGCCTTGGCGAGGCAATAGAGTTGGCGCGCGCCTTGAACCAGCTGCCGCGGCGCCTGATTGTCTTCGGGATCGAGGGAAAACGATTCGATGTCGGAAGCAAGCTCTCGACCGAAGTGAAGAGGATTATCCCGCGCGTTGTCGAACGCCTGCTCAAAGAGGCCCGCCAGCAATTAAAGAACCGGTGATGCGCCGGAAAAGCGACGACCCGGGTTTTTCAGACCGAGGGATGTCCGCCGTTTGCTGCCTCACATTTTAATGTGACAAGCGTCACAGACGCGGGGACCCCGTGGGCTGAGACTCACTCTCAAGGCAAACTCGCAGGGATCTCGGCCTGAGTTCAGGAGAACCTAAATGTGCCTCGCTATTCCAGGCAAGATTTTAACAGCGGAAAATCACGACGGCATACGGATCGGGCGCGTCCAATTCGGCGGGATTACGCGCGAAACGTGCCTTGATTTTGTTCCCGAGGCGGAGGTCGGCGACTATGTGATTGTCCACGTTGGCTTCGCGATCAGCCGCGTGGACCCCGAGGAGGCCGAGAAAAGTTACCAGTTGCTGGAATCCATGGGCTTACTTCAGGAGGAATTGGGACCCGAAACGGACAATTCCTGAAAGACCTGTCCTGAGCGAATTGCTCCGAGCAATTGCTCAAGTCTTCATCGGGAACAATGGGACTAGCTTGCGAACGGAACGTGCAGTCGTCCGGGAAGCGCATCAGATAGGGGCGGCAATGAAATACATTGACGAGTATCGCGATGGGGCTATCGCTCGCGGGCTGGCGGCCGAAATTGCGCGCCGTGTAACGCGTCCCTGGGTTTTAATGGAAATCTGCGGCGGGCAGACGCACACATTGATGCGCTTTGGAATCGACGAAATGCTGCCTGCCGGGATCGAAATGGTCCACGGCCCCGGCTGCCCGGTTTGCGTAACTTCCCTGGAGACAATCGACAAAGCGATCGAGATCGCGTCGCGCGACAACGTTACGCTCGTCTCCTACGGCGACATGTTGCGCGTGCCGGGATCGCGCACGGATCTGTTTCATGTGCGGGCGAACGGCGGCGATGTGCGCATCGTCTATTCCCCCACCGAAGCGCTGAAAATCGCGCGCGCCAATCCGGACCGACACGTCGTGTTTTTCGCCGTCGGATTTGAGACCACGGCTCCCGCCAATGCCATGGCCGTCTGGCAGGCCAAGCGCGAGGGACTCGGCAATTTCTCGATGCTGGCATCCCACGTCCTTGTGCCGCCCGCCATGCGGGCCCTGTTGAGTTCGCCTCGCAATCGCGTGCAAGGGTTCATCGGGCCGGGCCACGTTTGCACCGTCATGGGCTATCACGAATACGAGGAACTCATCCAGGAATTCCGCGTTCCCATCGTGGTCGGCGGGTTCGAGCCGGTGGATCTGCTGGAAGCCATTTTGATGCTGGTCACGCAACTGGAAGAAGGCCGCGCCGAGGTCGAGAACCAGTATGTCCGGTCCGTTTCCTACGAAGGCAACCTGCCCGCGCAGAAAATCCTCTCTGAGGTTTTCGAAGTCTGCGACCGGAAATGGCGCGGGATCGGTGGAATCCCCGACAGCGGCCTGAACATTCGCGCGGCCTACGCGGATTTTGACGCCGACAAAATCTTCCAGACGGAGAATCTGACGGCGGAAGAATCTCCGGACTGCATCAGCGCCGAGGTGCTGCAAGGATTGAAGAAGCCGGTGGACTGCGCGGCTTTTGCCGTGCGCTGCACGCCGGAAAATCCGCTGGGCGCGCCGATGGTCTCCTCCGAAGGCGCCTGCGCGGCCTATTACCGCTATCGGCGTCACGCGGTAGCCGAACACGGAGGCCGGTAATGTCGCAGGACACAAAGCTCGAAGCCGGATTCACCTGCCCCGTGCCCATCCCGGCGCGCGACGCCGTGCTGCTCGGCCACGGCAGCGGCGGCAAAATGAGCGCCGACCTGCTGCGCGACCTTCTCCTTCCGGCGTTTCAAAATCCGATCCTCGCGCGGCAGGACGATCAGGCGATTGTGGACATCAACGGCTTGCGCCTGGCCTTCACGACGGATTCTTTTGTGGTGAAGCCGTTGTTCTTTCCCGGAGGCGACATCGGTTCCCTGGCCGTGAACGGAACGGTCAACGATCTCGCCATGGGCGGCGCCGAGCCTCTGTTTCTCAGCCTGGCTTTTATTCTGGAGGAAGGGCTACCGATGGATGTGCTGCGGCAAGTCATCGAATCGGTCAGGGATGCGGCGGCCCGCGCCGGGGTGCAGATCGTCACCGGCGACACGAAAGTGGTGGAAAAAGGCAGCGGAGACGGATTGTTCGTAAACACCTCGGGTATCGGACTGGTCCCCGACGGAGTGCGGCTTTCCGCGAACCAAGCAAGGCCGGGGGATTGCGTGCTTCTCAGCGGTTCGATCGGGGATCACGGAATCACGATCCTTTCTCAGCGGGAGGGCCTGGCATTCGAAAGCCCGATCGAGAGCGACACTGCGGCGCTGTCCACACTTGTGGCCGATATGCTGCGCGCAACCGATGAAATCCGGTGCCTGCGCGACCCGACGCGCGGCGGGCTTTCCAGTTCCTTGAATGAAATCGCGGGGTGCTCCCGAGTGGGAATCGAACTGCGGGAGAGCGCGATTCCGATCCGCGAGGAAGTTCAGGGCGCGTGCGAGATGCTGGGACTCGACCCGCTATATGTGGCCAATGAAGGAAAACTTGTCGCCATTGCCGGCCCTGCCACTGCCGAGCTTTTGCTGGATGACGATGCGCCGGAATCCGCTGGGCCGGGACGCGCAAATCATCGGCACAGTTACCGGCGCGCATCCCGGAATGGTGACGATGCGAACGCGGCTGGGCACTTCCCGAATCGTGGATTTGTTGACCGGGGATCAGTTGCCTCGAATCTGTTAGGACTCGCGATGCACGAGATGGGCATTGCCAATTCGATCCTTGAAGCGGTCCGCACTGAAGCGCGGCGATTTCCGGACGGCCATATTTGCAAGGTGGGCGTGCGTATCGGAGAACTGGCCGGCGTGGACCCGGACTCGATGAGTTTCTGTTTCGACGCCCTGGTGCGCGAAACCGATCTGGAGCCGCTGACGATTGACATCGAGTATTGCTCGCGGCGCCACCAGTGCCGCGCCTGCCAAGGCATTTTCCCTGCACCGATGGAAGGGGCGCAGTGTCCTTCCTGCGGCGCGATGGACTCCCGGTTTTTTGCCGGAGATGAATTGGAGCTTTCCTATTTGGAGGTCGAAGATGGAACGAGTCCCTCTGGAACGTAAAGTATTAAACGAAAATGGGCGCATTGCGGAAGAGCTGCGCGGCTCGCTTCGCCGAACACGGCGTCCTCTGCCTGAACCTGATCAGTTCTCCGGGCTCGGGCAAAACCACGCTGATCGAGCGCACGCTCGAAAGCTTCGCTCCCGGTGAGCGCGTCGCGGTGCTGACCGGCGATATTCAGACCGACAACGACGCAAAGCGCCTGGCGCGCTTTGGATTTCCCGTCAAGCAGATCACCACCGGAGGAACCTGCCATCTCGACGCGCGCATGATTGAGAAAGCGCTCGCCGACTGGCGCCTGGAAGACATCGACCTCTTGCTGATCGAGAATGTCGGGCAACCTGGTTTGCCCGTCCAGCTACGATTTGGGGGAAGCCGCAAAAATCGTCGTCCTGAGCGTGACCGAAGGCGAAGAAAAACCGCTGAAATATCCTTCCATATTTTTCAAGTCCGAATTGATGATCCTGAACAAGACGGACCTGCTTCCATATGTTCCCTTTCAGGTTGCGACCGCGGAAGAAAATGCGCGCCGGATTCATGCTGGAATCGAGATTGCCCGGGTAAGCTGTCTAACGAAAGATGGGCTGGACGAATGGCTCGGCTGGTTGAGCCGGAAGCGCGCGGCGCCGCGCGTGGCCGCGGCTTCGGCGATTCAAACATGACATGCAGATTCGCAGAGAGATCCGGGTTACGGGAATCGTGCAGGGCGTCGGTTTCCGGCCCTATGTCTTCCGCCTGGCCACGGAACGCGGCCTGACCGGCAATATCAGCAACACTCCCGCGGGCGTCACCATCGAAATTCAAGGTCCGGCCGAGTTGGTGGAAGACTTCACCGCTCAATTGCCAATAAAAACCCCGCCGCTCGCCCGCATTATGGGCCTTGCGATTCAGGACCTTCCCTGCAATGGAGACGCGGAATTCCGGATTGTCAGCAGCCATACGGGAGAAGCGGTTCGCGCGCTGATCTCGCCGGATGTGGCCATCTGCGACGAGTGCCTCGAGGAACTGTTCGATCCAGCCAACCGCAGATACCTCTACCCATTCATCAATTGTACGAATTGCGGCCCGCGCTTTACGATTGTCCGAGACATTCCCTATGACCGGCCGCGCACTTCCATGGCCGTGTTTCCCATGTGCGAAGAGTGCCTGGCCGAATATGAAAATCCCCGCGACCGGCGTTTCCACGCGCAGCCGAACGCCTGCTGGAAATGCGGGCCGCAACTTGAGCTGTGGGACTCGCAAGGGCAAAAGGTGGAGTGCTCCGATCCGGTGGCGCAAGCGGTCGCGCGCCTGCGCCGAGGTGAAATTGTCGCCGTAAAAGGTCTTGGCGGTTTTCACCTCGCGGCGGACGCCACAAATTCCGCGGCCGTGGAACTGCTCCGCCAGCGCAAGCATCGCTTCGGGAAACCCTTTGCCGTGATGGTGCCGACCTTGAATACCGCGGAACTTTTCTGCGAATTGGAGCCGCAGGCGAAGGACGTCCTGGCTTCGCGCCAGCGTCCCATTGTTTTGCTTCCCAAGAAACCTGGCATCGCAATTGCCGGCGCGGTAGCTCCCGGCCAGCACGATCTCGGCCTTTTTCTTCCTTACACGCCGGTGCATTACCTGCTTTTCGCTGTCGGGGAGTTCCCCGCCCTGGTGATGACCAGCGGAAATCTGAGCGAGGAACCGATTGCCATCGACAATCGCGAGGCCGCCGCGCGCCTGTCGGGGATCGCGGACGCTTATCTCGTGCACAATCGCGAGATTTTATTGCGCTGCGATGATTCGGTCGTCAAGCCCATGGCGGGTCGCGTCCGTCAATTCCGCCGCTCGCGCGGCTACGTTCCCGCACCGCTGGAGTTGCACAAGGATGTTCCTTCGATTCTCGCGGTGGGCGGCGAACTGAAAAATACGATCTGCCTGACGCGCGGCCGCAACGCATTCCTCAGCCAGCACATCGGCGACCTGGAAAATACGGAGAGCCTCCATTTCTTTCACGAAGCGGTGGAACATTTGCAGAGAATCCTGGAGATCCGTCCTGAAACCATCGCCTACGACCTGCACCCCGGCTATTTTTCAACCAAATGGGCGCTGGCGCAGACCGGCGCGCGGCTGGTCGGCGTGCAGCACCACCACGCGCACATTGCAAGTTGCATGGCGGAAAACGCCATCGAAGGAAACGTAATTGGTTTCGCGCTGGACGGAACCGGCTATGGCGCCGATGGCGCTGTCTGGGGCGGCGAAGCGCTGGTCGCCGGCTATGCCGGCTACGAGCGCGTGGGGCATTTTGAATATGTCCCTCTTCCCGGAGGCGCCGCGGCGATTCGCGAGCCCTGGCGAATGGGCGTCAGCTATCTGGCGCATACGTTCGGGAAGGATTTTCTCGGCTTGGGAATTCCCTTCACGAACAAAATTGCGCGGGGAAAAGCCGAAACGATGCTGCGCATGATGGAACGCCGCGTGAATTCTCCGCTGACCTCAAGCTGCGGCAGGCTGTTCGACGGCGTCGCGGCTGTTATCGGGTTGCGCGACGCGGTCGATTACGAAGCGCAAGCGGCCATGGAGTTGGAATCAGCCGCCTTGGCCGCGCCGAAGGATGCCGGCGGCTATCCATTCTCCTTGATCCGAGAGGGAAACTCCTGGCAGATCGGGGTCCGCCCGCTGTTCGAAGCCATTGTCGACGACCTGAGAAAAAACACGCCCGTGGAAACGATCTCCCTGCGATACCACAACGGCCTGGCGGAAATCCTTTCCCGCATGGCCGAGCGGCTCCGGGAAGAGTTCTCCTTGCATCGAATCTGCCTGAGCGGCGGCACGTTTCAAAATGCCTGCCTGCTGAGCACATTGGTCCGGAAGCTTGAGGCAAACGGATTTGAGGTGTTCACGCAGTCTGCAGTTCCAGCCGGAGACGGCGGTTTGAGTCTTGGGCAGGCTCTGGTGGCATCCTCCGTATCTCGCAAAATTAAGTCACTCCCGAAGCACGTGAGCCTGCCATTTCCCTGACAGGAGTCTGATTTCAAAATGTTCAAAAATCACAAACAAGCGTGAGGCTTATCACAGACGCGGGAAGACGGCAGGACAATGCTTACGTCCAGATACTCCACACGCAATTGGCACCGGCCAGAAACATTGCGTTCAGGGGGATGACGTGAACAAACCATTCTCTCCTGCTTCAACCTACGATGTTCTTCGACAGCATGGCATTGATCGTAGAGACTTCCTGCAGTTTTGCGTTACGACCGCCGCCGCCATGGGGCTCGATGCCGCCATGGTGCCGCGTGTAGTCTCCGCACTGGAGACCAAGCCCCGCATTCCTGTCCTCTGGCTCCACGGCCTCGAATGCACCTGTTGCAGCGAGTCCTTTATCCGTTCGTCCCATCCGATTGCCCAGGACATCATCCTCAACATGATCTCCCTGGACTACGACGATACGCTGCAGGCCGCCGCGGGCAACCAGGTGGAAGAGATTCGCGAAAAGATGATCAAGGAGCATCCCGGCGGGTACCTGCTGGCCGTGGAGGGCAACGCTCCCACTGCGGACGGCGGCGTCTATTGCACCGTGGGCGGCGATACTTTCCTCAATGTCCTCACGGAAACGGCAGCACACGCAAAGGCGATCATCGCGTGGGGGTCCTGCGCTTCGAACGGCTGCGTGCAAGCGGCGCGCCCGAATCCCACGGGCGCCAAACCCATTCACCAGTTGATTTCCGGCAAGCCGATCATCAATGTTCCCGGCTGCCCGCCGATCGCCGAAGTCATGACCGGCGTGTTGACCTACATTCTCACCTTCGACGAGTTGCCGGAACTCGACCGCATCGGCCGGCCCAAGATGTTCTACGGCCAGCGCATTCACGACAAATGTTACCGGCGCGCGTTCTTCGACGCGGGCCAGTTCGTCGAATCTTGGGACGACGAAGGCGCGCGCAAGGGCTGGTGCCTGTACAAGATGGGGTGCCGCGGCCCAACGACCTATAATTCTTGTTCCACATTTAAGTGGAATAACGGCGTTTCCTTCCCCATCGGCTCCGGCCACGGCTGCATTGGCTGCAGCGAGGCCAATTTCTGGGACAACGGCCCGTTTTACCAGAGGCTTTCGAGCGTCGTGGTGCCTGGAATCGATGCGACGCCGGACAAGATTGGCGAAGTGCTGGGGATAGCCACGGCGATTGGCGTCGGGGCGCACCTGACAGCCACGGTCGCTCACCGATTGTCACAGAAGCCGCTAACGGACAAAGATCAGCCGACCGCCGACAAAGGCGAGTAGAGGTGATTCATGAGCACTCGAGTCGTTGTTGATCCCGTAACACGCATCGAAGGGCATCTGCGCATCGAAGCCATACTGAACGACAGCAACCACATCGGTGACGCCATCTCCTCCGGGACCATGTGGCGCGGAATCGAACTGATCCTCCAGGGCCGCGATCCTCGCGATGCGTGGGCGTTTTGCGAACGCATCTGCGGCGTCTGCACAACCGTTCATGCACTGGCTTCGGTGCGCTGCGTCGAAAACGCTCTCGGCATCCGTGTGCCGCGAAACGCCGAGATCATGCGCAACATGATGTTTCTCACCCAGATGGTGCAGGATCATGTGATCCATTTTTATCACCTGCACGCGCTCGACTGGGTCGACATCGTCTCGGCACTCAAAGCCGACCCCGACCGGACGGCCGCGCTGGCTCAGAAAGTTTCTCCGTCATTTCCTCTGTCCAGCGCCAGCTATTTCCGCGACATCGCCGCCACGCTGAAGAAGTATGTCGACTCCGGCCAACTGGGCATCTTCCAGAACGCCTACTGGGGTCACCCGGCCTACAAACTGCCGCCCGAAGCCAACCTCATGGCCGTCGCGCATTACCTCGAAGCGCTCAAGTGGCAGAAGGAAATCATTAAGATCCACACCATTTTCGGCGGAAAGAACCCGCACCCGAACTATCTGGTCGGCGGGATTGCCGCGGCGATCTCCATGCAAAGCGACAACGCCATCAACATGGAGCGCCTGAACTACATCAAGGGCCTGATCGACGGGGCCACGCAAATCGTCGAGCAAATGTATATTCCGGATCTGCTCGCGATCGCTTCCTTTTACCCGGAATGGACACAAATCGGAGGAGGCCTGGGCAATTATCTTGCCTATGGCGATCTTCCTCAGAATGGAATCAGCGACGTTTCCAAATTCCGTTTTCCTCGGGGGATTATTCTCAATAAGAATTTGAGTGAAGTGTTGTCCGTTGATCCGACCGATACCAGCCAGGTGCAGGAACAAGTCGCGCATTCCTGGTACGAGTACACCGGTGGCAAGACTTCCCTGCACCCCTGGGAGGGAGAAACCATTCCCGAATACACTGGGCCCAAACCGCCTTACAAACAGCTCGATGAAAACGCGAAGTATTCCTGGCTCAAGGCGCCGCGCTGGAAGGGCAACGCCATGGAAGTCGGGCCACTGGCCAGAATGCTGGTCGGCTATGCCAGCGGCAACACGGAGTTCAAGGATGTGGTCAATGACGCGCTCGGGGCGCTGAAACTTCCCGCCACGGCGCTGTTTTCCACGCTCGGACGGACTGCGGCACGCGGCCTGGAAACGCGGCTCGCAGTTCGTTGGCTAATGGATGAATATAATAATCTAGTTGCTAACCTGAAGGCGGGCGATTCGGCGACTGCGGACACGTCCAAGTGGGATCCTTCCGCATGGCCCGCGGAAACCAAAGGGTACGGCTTCACGGAAGCTCCGCGCGGCGCGTTGTGCCACTGGATTCACATCAAGGACGCCAAGATCAACAACTACCAGATCGTGGTCCCCTCCACATGGAACGCTTCCCCGAAAGACGGCAAGGGGCAGCGCGGCGCTTACGAATCTGCTCTGATTGGCACGCCCATGGCGAACCCTCAGCAGCCCCTGGAAATTTTGCGCACGATTCACTCCTTTGACCCATGTCTGGCGTGTGCATCGCACGTCATAAGCCCGGACGGCCGCAAGTTGTCCGAAGTCGTCATCGTTCCCTAGGAGGCAGCCATGGCGAACGTCGTTCGATTATTCGATCCAAAGGAGCTCCAGGGTCACCCGGAAAACTTCTTCCGCCAGGCGTATGTCTGGGAACTTCCCGTGCGCGTCACCCACTGGGTCACTGGCCTTTCGATTGTCACGCTCTTTCTCACGGGTCTTTACATCGGCCATCCGATCCTCGCACCGGTAGGCGAGCCCGCGAATCACTTTGTCATGGGACGCGTTCGCGAAGTGCATTTCGCGGCCGGTCTAATTTTCCTAGTCAGCTTCCTGTTCCGCATCTACTGGTTCTGGGTGGGCAACAACTATGCTCGCTCGGGCTTCCCTTATATTTGGCGCGCCTCCTGGTGGCGCGAAATCGTCGGGGAAGTGATCGAATACCTGAATCTCAGGCGTGGACGCGCTTACCTCGGCCACAACGCATTGGGCGGCGCTTCCTACACTTTTTTCATCGTTTTCCTGGGATGGTTTCAGATCTTCACGGGCCTGGCCATGTATTCGGAAGTTCATCCCGGAGGCGTGCTGGATCATCTGTTCGGCTGGGTGGTTCCGTTGCTCGGCGGGTCCTACAAGGTCCACATGTATCACCATCTTGTAGCATGGGCGTTTCCCATTTTCGTGTTAATGCACGTCTACGTTGTATTTTATGACGCGGTCACACTCGGCAACGGCCTGGTTGGTTCCATCATATCGGGCCACAAGTTCTACCAGAAGGAAGACGTGAAAGATGTCAAGTAACCCGAGCGATTCTCCTTGGGACCGGGCGCCCTTTCTTGTTCTGGGTTTGGGAAATACTCTGCTCGGTGATGACGGCGTCGGTCCTGCCTTGATCGAGCAACTGTTGCGGGAAGACCAACGCTGGAAAGAGCGGACTGAATTTCTCGATGGCGGTACGCAGGGCTTGGCGTTGCTCGGCCACCTGAGTGGGAGGGAAGCCATTATCATCGTGGATGCCCTTTCCATGGGCGCGCCTCCGGGAACCACCAGAATTTTGAATGCGTCCGAAATCTTCCAGATGGGCGTCAATCGCGCCAATACTTCCCATGAGGGCAATGCTGGAGAACTCCTCGCCGTCGCCAAAATTTTAAATGAACTCCCCGAGCAGGTGTTTGTCGTCGGCGTCGAACCTCAAAGCATCGCGACCGGCTACGGCCTTTCCGAGGCCGCCCGCAATGCCCTGCCCATTGTGGCGAATCAAGTCAGAGAACTCCTCGCCGAGCTGAATTGCCCTTCCCTGCTGAAGATGCCATCGGAGATTTCCTCGCTCGATTGAAGCTCTCGATCGCGAATTGCAGAATCGTTCTCGAACTGCAACGAAACGTGTTTCCGACTATTGAGAGGCGTCTGGCCGCTCCGGCTTCCCGCCACGCTCTCCGCCGCCCTCGCCTCCCATCGCGCCTCCGCCGGCCCCACGGCCCTTTCTGACGAACATTCCGCCCGTCTGGCCACCGCCTTCGAGTCGCATCGTGTCTGCGTCCACAATGAAGTTGGCCTCGACCTTGCCGGGCTTTCGCCCGTTTTGGTCTGGGCCCACCACGTTGGTTCCGAAGTAAACCTCCCAGCAATTCTTGATTTGGGGGCGCTGGAATTTGCAATCCACGGCGTTCGGGGTAGCGATCCACTCAAAGTCACCAACGGGTTGCATGGCCTGCAATTTCGGCGACGGCTCGAACTGTTGCTGGACGAGAGAGATCATGGCGGGCCCCTGCTCGCGCTGCACGTTCGCCGTTTTGGCCCAGATGCGGGCGAAATACACAACCATCACAACCGCCGCGCCAATGCCTATGATCGTCGATTTACGCATGGTTGCTCCTAATGGCTGCCGGAAACAGCCTGAGTAGGTGTTGCACCCTCGGCTCCTGCATTTCGTGCGCGGCCCGGAGAAAGGACCCACAACACATCGTATGCGCGCAAGTAATAGAGCGCGAAACACGCTGACCACATCGGGAAAGCGCCGAGGAAGAGGAGAACGTGGCCTCCGTAGGGATGCAAGTACTGCGCCCAAGGCGCCAACACGGCCGGGGTGTGAGAAAGCAAAACCAAACCGTAGGTGACTCTTTTGGCTATCCCCGTTACAAAGGCAAGAATCAGCACGGCCTGCAAAATTCCGACGCCGTACGCGCCGGCAAAACTCACGCCCCTGATGGAATAGAAACCCGAGAGAATTCGAGTGGTTTGCGTCGGATTGATAAATTTCCCGGCGCACCACATTCCGAGCGCAATCGCCACCGAAAGCCGAAGCAGAAGAAGCGCGCGGGCTAATAGGACGTCGCGGCCGGCACCGGAGACAGCCGTGGAAGGAGCGGACGGGAACGACCAGAGAACGTCATAGTCGCGCAAGGAATAAAGCGCGAAGCATCCCGCCAGCATGGTCCAGAAGGCAAAGAACAGCAGAATATGGTCCATGTACGGATTAAAATAAAGCTGCGAAACTTCCGCCTTAAATTGTTTGATTGATATGAGTCGATAAGTGGAACAAAATGAAATCCGAGCATTCGCCGGAAAGTTCGATTTGATCGCGGGAATGTGCTCGCCTATGCTCCTGACGACCACCGAATGTTGGGACGTTTCTGAAGCGAGGGTTAGATGAAAGCGATTGTATCCTTGATTTGTGCGGCCGCGTTTCTTTCGGTCTTCAGCGCAGCGCTGATCGCGCAAACCGATACCCCCAACTCCGGATCGTGGTCCGGCGTGATCATCAACAATAATTGCACAGCGGATGAAGCCTTCGCCGAAGCGGCCAAGTGCACCGAGAAGGACGTTTCCGGGGCCAAATTCGTGTTGTACGACGACACCACCCGGCAACTGTACTTCCTCGATCCGCAGGACCCGGCGAAGGGCCACCTAGGAGACAGCATGATTGCCTCCGGAACTCTCGACGGCAATACCATCCATCTCACCTCTTTAAAAATGCACACTTCCATTGGCCTGGAAGTCGGCCAGAAGGCCCCGGATTTTTCGGCGCGCGATCAATTTGGCCGGCTGCAGACTCTGGAGACGCTAAAAGGGCCCAAGGGAACGGTTCTCCTGTTTTTCCGTTCCGCCGATTGGTGACCGTACTGCAAAGGGCAGCTGGTCGAGCTGCAAAACGCAAAAGCGCGATTTGAAGCACAGGGCATCAAGATCGCCGGTATCAGCTATGACAGCGTGGAGATTTTGAAAAGCTTCGCCGACCGGCGCAAGATCGAATTCCCTTTGCTCTCCGACCCCGATTCCAAAACACTTCGGGCCTACGGCGTCCTGAACACCGAGGCGACGGGGCAATACAAAGGGATGGCGCGGCCTGGATATTTCTTCATCGATCCCAAGGGCATTATTCGGGAAAAATTCTTTGAAGCGAAATACCGGCAACGCTTTTCCGGAAACAATGTTATCGGCAAGCTTTTTCCGGCTTTGGGCGATGAGGTAACGGACAAAGTCGAGGCGCCGCACTTGACGCTTGCCGTCGCGCAGTCGGATCGCACCGGTTTTCCAGGGGGGCTTATCACCTTGACGGCCGAGGTGCAGCTCCCGCCCAACGTGCATGTGTACTCCCCCGGGGTTAAGGGTTATAAGCCCATCGCCCTCACGATGGATCCGGCGCCGGGAATGGAGTTCGGCCCGGCGAATTATCCGCGCGCAAAAATTCTATATCTTCCGGCGATCAAGGAACGCGTTCCTGTCTTCGAGGGAAAATTCCGCATCACGCAAGAGCTGAAAATAAGCTCTGCCGCGGAGTTCAGCAATTCCATTGGGACGAATGGAAAAACTTTTACGATTACGGGAAAGCTCGACTATCAGGCCTGCGACACCAAGATTTGCTACTTGCCGGCGTCCGTGCCGGTTCACTGGCAACTGCAAGTTCTGCCACTCGATCGGCAGCGGGCTCCGGAAGACATCCGGCACAAATAGAGCGCCGTCTGTTATTTTGAACTGAGCAATACTGGAGGCAGCCATGTCCGAAGTTGCTTACGTTTCCAAGGCTCGCATTGAGCGCAAGGTTGGCCCGCTTCGCATCGCCCATTTACCCGGCGAACCGCAGCCGGTGTACTTTAGCGTCCACGGAGCCATCGCCGAACATTACAAAGTTGATCCATCCACACTCACGGAGTCTCACGCTTCCACGATCGACTACGTGATCGCCGCGACCGCCGGTTGAATGCTCGGCACCTTCGGAGGCGCGCTGGAGGCGCGTCACATTGATGCGAGCAACGGGAAGCTCGTGGGAGAAGTGACCGGCGAAGTCGAATCCGAGGACGGCGTACTCGTGATCCGCAGAATCCATCTGGCCATGCGGCTGGTTGCGCCGAAAGAAGTGTTGGAGACCGTGGAGCGCGTGCACGGCTTTTATGCCATGAGGTGTCCGCTGTATCGCACGTTGCACAAAACGATCCAGCTCACCTCTTCCTTCACGCTCGAAAAACAGGAGGCTTGATCCGCAACCCGGATTGAGAACTTCATTGGCGCAGAATGCGTTTGTCGCCCTGGCGCAAAGTGACGCCTTCGCGGTCCAGACGCACGAGCAAGGGCAGGATCACGCGGCGCGTGCCGCCGAGCATCTGGCGCAGATCGCTAACGGTCGCGGGGCCGCGAGCGCGAATGAAATCCCGGATCAACTGGGTGGCGCGCTGCACATGCTCGGCAGCCATCACGACTTCTTCATTGATCTCGATTGCTTCTCCGGATTTAATCAGGAAACGTAGCGCCTGCTGCGAAACGGGATCGGGCGCAAGCTGGTTGCGCGAAGGCGGGTCAAACGGCTTGCCCGCCAGCTCGGCGCGCAACTTGGAAGCGGCCGCCTGAAGTTCGGCCGATAGCGCTGGCCGGTGCGCTGCCCGGCCAATCACCGCGCCCGATTGCACAAACCCGCTCTTGCACAAATCCTTGATCAGCTCGTCAAAGAGATCCGCGAACGGAAGATCCGCTTCGAGACTCGCGCGCAGGTCCGCCAAAAGCATCCCCGCGTCTTCCGGGCGCGCGCGGTGCCGCGCGTCCACCGCGTCGGTTGCGCGCCGCAGGAGGCTCTTCCACTTCGCGGCGTCAGCGACAAACTCTCCGGCGATCGCCGCGGCGCCGCCTATGGCGAGCCGCGAAATCGTTGCGGCTATTTCTTCCTCACTGAAACGCGATTTCAATAACAGATGGGATTTCCGCACGGCACCATCACGCTGCAATTGCGAAATGATATAAGCCTGGACGTCTTCAGGAGCGCCCGCGCGCTGATTGAGAAAATTCGCCCGCGCCTCGCTATGCAGCAATGCGCTGCTTGCGTTCTCATCCAGCACGATGCCGCCGGCCAGCGTGCATTGCTCGGCCCAATCGCGCACGACGAAGCGATCGCCCGCGAAAACGAATGCGGGCGCCTCCAGCCGAAGTTGCGCCAGGGCGCGTTCGCCCGCGGCCAATTGCTTGCCCGTAAAAAATACGACGCGCGCCGCGACATCGCCGCTTCCGTGATGCACTCGCACTCTCGCATCGTGCTTTAACGGCCGGTTCGCTCTCGGCACAATTTCCAGGAGCACATCCAGGATCGTGCTCGGCTCGCCGAATTCGGCGAGCGTGACAACGTCGCCCCGGCGGATGTCTTCGTGAGCGATGACGTTGGGCAAATTGAGCGCCGTGCGCGTGCCCGGACCGCTCGATTCCACATTGCGATTGTGCGACTGAATATTGCGGATGCGCGCCGATTTTCGCGACGCCTGGATCACGATATTTTGACCCCGCCGCAACGTGCCGCCCGTCAAAGTTCCGGTCACGACGGTGCCAATGCCTTGGAGGTTGAAAACGCGGTCGACGGGAAGGCGAGGTTTACCAATGTCGCGGGGCGGCGCCGTCCGTGCCAGTTCGCCGGCGAGCGCGGACTTCAATTCTTTGAGGCCGCGCCCGGTGACGATGGATGTCGGGACAATCGGAGAGTCCGCAAAGGGCGTGTCGCGCAAGCGTTCGCGGACGGACGCGATCCTGCTCACTTCGTCGTGCGCGAGGTCAATCTTGGTCAACGCGATTACGGCGTGGGTGACGCCAAGATACGTCAGAATCTGCAGGTGTTCCTCGGTCTGCGGCATCCAGCCGTCATCAGCCGCGACGATCAACAGCGCTAAATCGATCGAGCCGACACCCGCGACCATATTCTTTACAAAGTCTTCGTGCCCCGGCACGTCCACGATCCCCAACAGATATGAGATATGCGGAGCGGCCGGAGACTCCAGTTCCAAATGCGCAAATCCCAGGTCTATCGTGATCCCTCTCAATTTCTCTTCGGGCAAACGGTCGGGGTCCGTGCCCGTAAGCGCTTTGACCAGCGCGCTCTTGCCGTGGTCCACATGCCCTGCGGTGGCCACAATGAAATGTTGAACGCTGGACATTTTTTGTTTTCCGCGAACCCGGACGCGCTTCGGCCTCTATTCGAGAAATCCACGGCTCATTTGCAACTGATCACGCAAGAAATCTGGATGGCGCGTTTCATCCAACCTATTATTAGACGCAAAAGGCCTGAATGGCTTTAATTACTTCCTCGTCCTGCCGCGGGAAAATCGTGCGCAAGTCCAGCTTGAATTTGCCGCGTCCGATATATCCAACGATCGGCACGGAATGCTCCCGCAGGCGAGCGGCCATCTCGTCAGGCTTGAGTTTGCTGTGCATCAGCTCGAGCGTGACCGATTCGATCACGGAGCGGGGCAACGTGCCCCCTCCGACCTGCGCGCGGCCAACGCCGATGGCGACGTTTATGGGCAAACCATTGAGCGCCATAATGATTTTTCCCGCACGCGACCGCAATTCCTCGATTGTCACTTGCAGCATCCCAAGCACGGGAATATCGATGTGCCCGGCAACAATTCCACTTCCAACCTTTTTTTCGGAAACGGATTTGGAGCTGGAAACCCCGCCGCGGCTGTTCCTCAAATACAGATCCACGGTTGTCTCCAGCGCCGAAAGAATCAATTTGTCGCAGCGCAGCGCGCGGAACAATGGCTCGCGCTTGAGCGCGGCGATCTGCGCCGCCTTGCCGGCGATGATCCCCACCTGGGGGCCGCCCAGCAATTTGTCTCCGCTGAAGCAGACCAAATCGACGCCGCAACGGATCACTTCGGCCGGCGTGGGTTCGTGCTCCAGGCCCACAATCGTTTGCGTTTCGATGACCGCGCCGCTTCCGAGGTCTTCGACGAATGGGATTCGTTTCCGCCGCGCCAGCTTCGCAATCTGTTCCGTCACCGGCGACTCGACGAATCCGCCCATGTAGAAGTTGCTGTGATGCACTTTCAAGATCATCGCGGTTTCGCGCGTGATGCCCCGCGCATAATCGTCGAGCGAGGTTTTGTTGGTCGTGCCGACTTCGCAAAGCCTCGCGCCGCTGGATTCCAATATTTCCGGAATGCGGAACCCGCCGCCGATTTGAATCAGCTCGCCGCGGGAAATGATGACCTCATTTTTTTGTCCCTGCACTTGCTCGTTTCTGCCGCGCAAACGAGGACCGGGATACGCCGCCCCGGACTCGCAGAAATGCCGCAGGATTAATACCAGGGCCGCGGCATTGTTATTGACGACGGTGGCGGCTTCCGCCCCGCAAAGCAGCCCGAGGCATTGTTCCAGATAAGCGGCTCGCCCGCTTCGCGCGCCGCCCGTGAGGCTGTATTCCAGGTTGTTGTAATTCGATCCGATCTTTGCCAGGTTTTCGATGACAGCCGCCCCGAGCGGAGCGCGGCCGAAATTCGTGTGGATGAGGATTCCCGTTCCGTTGATCACGGGTTGAATGCGGGAAGCGCCCAACTCTCGGAGCGCGGCCTGAATGCGGGAGAGCACAGCATCGAAATTCAGCGCCATCTTCTGACTGCGAATGGAGCCGAGTTCCCTGCGCACCACGGCGAGGACGACGGGCCGGGGGAATCCGGTCTCGCCCAGCGCCAGTAAAATCTTATCAACGGATGGAATGGCGCGGAGAAAGGACCGTTTCATCGACTGACCCTGATCTTTGGTTTGGCGGATCGCACGATGCGGCCAATGACGGCGGCGCAGGGAGTGTCGAAGCGTTTCAAAAGTTTCAAGACCCTGTCCAAATTCTTTCGCGGCACGCTGAGCAACAGTCCGCCGCTGGTCTGCGCATCGGTGAGCAGGGTTTTCTGAAGATCGGTGGCTCCATCCCATTCGGTAAATGAATTGGCGTAGGCAAGATTGTCCCGGCTGCCGGCGGGGATGCAACCCGCGGCGATTAAATCAAAAACCTCGCCGCTGATTGCGGGCACGCGGTCCGCAAGTATTTCCGCGCCCACATGGCTGGCGCGGCACATCGCGTTCAAATGGCCGAGCAGCCCAAACCCGGTCACATCCACCGCGGCTCGGAGAAGGCCCCTCTCGGCGAGTTCCGGCCCGGCATTGTTTAGCTTCGCCATCATGGCAATCACTCTGCGTTCCAGCAAGCGACTCGTTAACCCTCGTTTGATGCCCGTGGTGATGATACCCGTGCCGAGGGGTTTCGTCAGGATCAGCACGTCGCCCGCGCGAGCGTTCGCGTTGGTCAGCAAATGCCGCGGCGAAACCATGCCTGTAACGGCAAGGCCGTAGATGGGTTCCGGGTTTCGAATGGTGTGGCCGCCGATTAGATCGCACTTCGCTTCCTTGATCTTCACGGCGCCGCCGCGAAGAATTCGATTAATGATGCGCGGCGGAACTAAATCCACGGGTATCCCCATCAGGTTCAGCGCCGTCAACGGACGGCCGCCCATGGCATAGATGTCGGACATCGCATTCGTTGCCGCGATCTGCCCGTAGGCATACGCGTCGTCAACGATCGGCGTGAAGAAGTCGGTCGTTTGCACCAGTGCTCGATCCCGGTCGATGCGATACACCCCTGCGTCATCTCCGCTGGCGATGCCCACCAGGAGATTCCGGCTATTCAGAATCGGTAGCTGACGCAGAACCTGCTTCAGAGCCTGTTGGCTGAGTTTCGATGCTCAACCAGCGCAGGACGACAACGCAGTTAGCTTGAATATTTCCTCGCGTGACACGGGCGATCACCTCCTTTCGATAAGTCCATGAACAATGGCTTAGAATAGTTAATAAAACTGGCGGAGAGGGTAGGAATCGAACCTACCCCCCGGCACAAAGTGCCGGGGCAGCGGTTTTGAAGACCGCGACGACCACCAGGTACGCGTCACTCTCCAGGCGAAGCATCAAGCCGGCCTTTTTATCAAATCGAGCGTAATCTGTCAGCCCGCTTCGCGTCAAAAGACTGGCCCGAATGATACATCAGACTCAATCAAGTATCGGATTCGATCTCGCTTCGGTCGAAATGGAATCGCAAACTTCCGGTGATTGCAGGATCGCATGAATCTTCGCGGCGCGATCCTCTCGACAAAAGAGGATTGCGAGAAAGTAATTTATCTTATACGGATAGCCGCGGATCGCAGGTGAACTCGGGTCGCCGCCAGTGTATTATACGCATCGTACTTTCCTTGCGCTCGTTATACTCAGTGCGGGGCGGTTCCAGAACCAGCGCCCTTGTCCAGCGACGGCAGCGAGAAAAAGCTGATGCCTCTAACTTCCGGCACACGCCTCGGCCCCTACGAAATCATCTCTTCAATCGGCGTGGGGGGAATGGGAGAAGTCTACAAGGCTTGGGATCCCCGCCTGGATCGAGCGGTAGCCATCAAGATCCTGGTTCTTCGCCTCGCCAATCAACCGGCGATCCGCGCTCGATTCGAGCGCGAGGCCCGCGCCCTGGCCAGCCTGAAGCATCCCCATATCTGCGCGCTCTACGACATCGGCCATGATCAAGACATTGATTACTTCGTAATGGAGTTTGTCGAGGGTGAAACTCTGGCGCAACGGCTTGCCAAAGGCCCTTTGAGTCTCGATCTCATTTTGAAATACGCCACCCAGATTTCTGACGCGTTGGATAGAGCGCACGGGAAGGAGCTGATCCATCGCGATATCAAGCCAAACAACATCATGATCACCCCGGAGGACGGGATTAAACTCCTCGACTTTGGGCTGGCGAAGCTGCTGTCGGGCGAACCGCCTATGGAAGACGTAGAAGTCCAGCCCTCCGAAGCCCCAACCGCGATGGATGATGAAGTACATACGCAACTCGGCGCGATCATCGGCACCGTGGATTACATGTCTCCGGAGCAGGCCCGCAGCGAAAAAGTCGATGCCCGCTCGGACATTTTCTCGTTTGGAGTAGTGCTTTATCAGATGATTACCGGGCGGCATCCTTTTCATAAAGCAGCGCCTGCCGCCACGCTGGGAGCCATCCTGTATGAAGCTTTCCAGCCATTGAGAGAAATTGCCGCGGGTGCGCCACCCGAGCTGGAAAAAATAGTTGCGCGGTGTCTCCAGAAAGAAACCGCGAACCGTTTTCAACGCATGACGGATGTGAAACTGGCAATCGAGGAAATTCAGTCTCCGAAAAAGACCGTGGCGGCTGAGGTTGCGCCCTCGATTGCCGTCCTCCCCTTTAGCGACATGAGTGCGGGCGCGGAGAACGACTATTTCAGTGATGGCCTCACGGAAGAACTGATCAATGCTTTGGCGCAGCTAAAGGGTTTGCGCATCGTCTCGCGAAGCTCCACGTTCCAATTCAAGGGCAAGAGCCAGGATAGCCGGGAGGTCGGCGAAAAACTCGGAGTGATGACGATCGTGGATGGAAGCGTAAGAAGGGCTGGAAATCGGTGCCGCATCACCGCCGAACTCGTTAGCGTATCGGATGGATACCAGCTCTGGTCGGAAAGATTCGACCGGGAAGTAAAAGACATCTTCGAAGTGCAGGAAGAGGTAGCCCGCGCCATTGTTGCAAAGCTGATCCCGAAGCTCGCAATTTCCCCGGAACCTCTGGTGAAAATCTATACCCAGAATTTGGAAGCTCATGAGCTTTACCTGAAGGGGCGTTATCTTTTTAACCAGCAGACTACCGGCTCGCTGTGGAATGCTCTCGCTGATTTTGAGCGCGCGCTGCAGATTGCTCCGAATTACGCCCTGGCCCGAATCGGCGTAGCCGACTGCTATCTCTTGCTGGATTGGTATGGCGCCGCCCCTCCATCTGAAGTGATGCCGAAGGCTAAACTGGCGGCCCTCCACGCCCTCGAAACAGACGACACGCTTGCCTTGGCTCATTGCGCGCTGGCATTGGTGTATGCAGGATATGAGTGGAACTGGCCTGAAGCCGGGCGCGAATTCCAACGCGCTTTGGAGCTTGGTCCCGGGTTTGCCGCGCCGCACTTCCACTATGCTTTGGACTATTTAACTCCCATCGGAAAAGCTGGATGAAGCCATCCGGGAGATAAGATCAGCTCAAGAACTAGATCCGCTTTCACTGATTACAGGAGTGGCTCTGGGAGGATGCTTCTACCGAAAGCGCCTTTATGAGGCTGCCATCGAACAGTTCCGCGAGATCTTAGAAATGGCCCCGAACTTTTATCATGCTCATTGGAGCCTCGCTCGGGCGCTGGAGCAGCAGGGGAAGTTTGAGGAAGCGGTTCAGGCGTTTCAAAAAGCGAACCAACTCTGCGGCGGCGATAATCCGCTCATTCTGGGTGAATTGGGACACTGCTGGGGGTTGATGTCCAGGCCGGAGGAAGCACGGAAGCTGCTGCAAGAGCTGGCGGAGATGTCCCCTCGCAAGCATGTGTCCCCGTTAAGTACCGCGTATATCCATCTAGGCAGCGGGGAAAAGGATCGGGCGTTCGAGTGTTTAGAGGAAGCCTACAAGCAGCGCGCCAGGCCGCTGGTATGGATCAATATGGATCCCCGGTTTGATCCACTGCGTTCGGATTTCCGATTTACTAATCTGATTAACCGCATTGGCATTTCCGTTACCCCCGCATAGCGGCCCTCCGGATAGTTTCGTATTTGTCCAAAATATTCGCGTTTCCCTTTTACACCCGGGATTGTGATATAGATACCCTTCCGAACTCGGTAACTACCATGTGGGCAGGAGGACGAACTTCATGGCACGCGTCGGCGACGGCAACGCTCTCAATCCTGTAAATCCGCTCACACTTAAAACCGCGAAGGGCGGAACGCCCCAACTGGATAAATCGCTGGAAAAAAGGCGCGATATGTCGTGGCACGACTACCTCATCGCGCTGCTGCACCTGGGTGCGTCGCTGGAGCACTCGCTCATGGTTCAGTATCTCTATGCTGCTTATTCGCTGGGCGGCGACCAGGTGCCGCCCGAGTACCGGCCGATGGTGAAGCATTGGCAAGAAAGCATACTGGCAGTGGCGCGCGAGGAAATGGGCCATTTGCTTACCGTCCAGAATGTCCTCACCTTTCTCGGTGCAGGAGTTAACATCTCCCGGCAGAATTTCCCCTGGGAAATCGAATGGTTCAATCTCGAACCATTCACGCTGGGAGCCCTGGCGTGCTACGTCTACGCCGAGATGCCGGAGGATGAGAAGTTCCCGGAAAGAAAACAAATTGAGGACTCGCACACAAGCACCTGAAGAGCAAAAGCCAGAAGGACATTCCCGAACTCCACCCGGTAGGCACTGTCTACTCCGATATCATGAAGGTTCTTGGGGACCCCGGCCTCATTCCCGACTCAGCGTTTCACGAAGAAACCTATGTGTTACAGGCATCGTGGGACGACTGGGGCCGCGGATATAAGCCTGACCCGCGGCCTCTCGATCCCGAGGGCAATCTTGTAACGGCCTCCGCCGAGTCCGTGAAGGCCGCGCAGTTCCGGTCGCATATCTTGATCGACCGCGTGGCCACGCGCACGCAGGCGCTGGCGGCGCTGAAAGCGCTCAGCATCCAGGGCGAAGGGCCGCACGGCACCGAAAAAGAGGATGAGTGGTCGCACTTCAAGCGCTTCATTAAAATCTTCCGGGAATACGAAACGATCAAAAACGAAAATTGGAGCCCAACGCTCCCGGTGTCTGTGAATCCCAACACGGTGGACGACCCCAAGGCGCCCGACCGGGATGGGTACATCTCCTCGATCCGCGCGCGAAACTGGGCCGATTTGTTCAACCTGAGATACCGCATGCTTCTCACTTTTCTGATGCACACGTTTCAAGTTGCGCGCCTGACACGCTCCGGCGAGCCCAACGTGCGCGCCATGCTGATGCACAAGGTATTCGGCGAAATGTATAACCTCAAGACGATCTCGGGGATTCTGGTCCAACTGCCGCTGCGCGACGCGGTTGACCCAAACACGGCGCCCAAGGACGTGCCGCGCGCCGGTCCGCCCTTTGAAATGCCGTACAACCTCAGGCTTCCCGTTGCGGATGTCGATTGCTGGTGCCTGCATCTGGACATCCTCGGCAGCGTGTCCGATGTTTACACGGCCATACTGAAAAGCGATCCTCGCCCCGAGGACCGCGCTTATGTCGAGACTCTGATGGATCTCGACGAACAGACCAAGACATGGATCAATCGGATTCTGGCCGGACTGAATTCAACGGCGAGGTACTCGGCATGACCATCCGCGAATTACGCATTCTCCCGCCCTTTGCCATCGGACGCCTTGGCTCCGCCAAGGAGCCTCTCGACAACTACACGATCGAAGACGACCCCAACCATCCGCTGGGCTTTCGCAGGATCCGCGGGGCCGAACTCTCTTCGTTGATGAGACCACCGGCGAAATTCGGGACAAGCGGACTCCGCAAAACATAAAATTCAAGAGCGGCACGCACATACGTCCCGTGGCGCCATTTCTCGAGGTGTTTGCGGTGATGGGCCAGGACGCCGGCGACGAGGCGATCGAGCCGCTCGATCTCAAACTGCTTCGCAGCCTTCACTGAATGCGAATAAAGTGGAGTGGCGCGTATCGGTCGCGAACCGCAAGGTGGTCCGGCGGACCGGCAACCCCCACGACCTGGTGGCGGCGAATACGGGTTGGTTTTCCGATCACGACTCCCATCTCCTGCAAGGCTACTGCAAGAACTTCATTTCGGAGAAGGCCTGCATTGCATTCGGGCATGTGCGCTTCATCGCGTCCAACGATAAGTTTCCCGGAATTCGGCTTCGCTTTACGCCCGCGCAGGGATTGATCTACGGGCCCAGCGCGAACCCGGACGACAAAGTGATCCCTGCGGAGCGCGCCATCTACGATAATACCAAAGGCTGGCTCGGTTTTGGGAGCAAGGACGTCGAGAACCAGACCTTGCCGCCCTCGCTGTACGCAATTGATCCTCCGGCCCCTCGTGGCTGAACCACAACATTGCGATCAGCCGCGGATATCTCGACGATTCCTGCGACGGCTTTGTGGAAGTCCGCTTGACCTGGCCGGCGGAAACAATTCACCGCGACGGCGCGCATCTGCGCGGGGCCGCCGGCGGTGGTTCCGGATTCGCTGTTCGTGCGCAGCCTGGCTGACGATCTCGAGCAGGTTATCTATGGGCCGGAAGTGTCGCACGACGAGCCTTACGAGGTGACTCGCGATCGCGCCCTTGACATCGTTAGGCGGGCCTACGAGACCGTGCGCTTCATGAATGTCTCAGTCATGAACGGCAACAATTTCAAGGGCCGCCCGCGCTTTTGCTGGACTCGATGCCGGAAGAAGAGGCCGCCGATACCGAGCGAGCGATCCGTCCGGTGATGTCTCCGGGTCTGTGGATACGTTCGGGATCATGGCGCTGCACGAACAGGTTTTTGCGGCTTTGCGCGGCGGAGCTGCCCCCTGGTTTGTGAAATTGTTTCGGCATCCCGATGAGGTCGCGGACTTTACCGACCGGGGACGGAGAAAAATGCCTGCGCTGATGTGCGGGGCCGATAACAGCTATCTTGCGCTGACCTACCGCCAGATTGATTCGATTCGCAAGCTTGGCGAGGAGGCGCCGTTCCACTCGAAAGCCGACGAAAGCCAGCCGGCCCCGGACTTGCTCCGGCCGCTGAATCTTTCCGCTCAGCTTCACTATGAAGCTGTGGGCAACCCGATTAGTTCTCGGCCCGTGACTATCGTCGCCAACTGCTGCCCCGGCCTCGAAGTGGACTTCCGCGCCGTATGGCGGCGGATGTTCAAAGGCATCGTGCTGCGGGAGTACGACAATCTGGTGGTGGATGTCGACCCCGGTTTCAAGAGCCGGAAAAGCGGCGCCTCAAAGGTCAGCGTCTGTTGCGCGTCCGGGTGCCGGAAAGCGGACGCAGATTCTGATGACGACTCCCATCCGAGGGCCGGCGTCGACCGACCTGGACGGCGAAATCGTTATGTCGACGCAATTTAATCCTTTCGGCCTGGCCGCCCTGGAATGGTCCAACGCACTTGCCCACCTCTTGAGTGGGAGCCAAGGGAAAACGGTTACTTGCGACTTTACCAAAGACTTGACCGAAGAGAAAGCGGACATGCAGCAACCCTTGATCGACCATCCGCCAAACTATGTCACCGTCGATTTCGAAGTGCGACATTTTTTCGACGACGATACAGCCGTTATTTCAAAGGCGCTGGCGGACCCCGGCGAACTTACTCAGGGGCTGTGCTCGCCCTGGCAGAACGACTATCGCGAATGTTCGTGCTACTACTGGGCCTCGGCCCGCCCGGACTACATCAACGTCGAACCTGCGGGAAATGGACTGAGCAAGGGAGACAACTGGCTGCAGAAAGAACGCACCGGAGACTACGTGCCGGACGATTACTCGGACTCCCGGCTGATCCTCTACGATGAGCTCTTCAACGAGTGGGAGCGATGGCTGAAGTTTCAGGTCGGCGGCCGGGACGTGCCGGATCAGGAACGTGCCGATATGCCGGTGAAAGACACCAGCGGGAAGGACGAAAGTTGAGTATCGAGGAAGCCGCCCGTTGCATGAGCGCGTCGGCGCCGCGTGTGCCTCAAGTACACCTGTTCGAAACCTCGCTGGGGCAACATCTGTTCGTCGCCGATGGAAGCTGCCTGTTCGATGCCGATCCGAGTCTTTTTCAGGGATTCGAATCGGCAACGGCTGCAGGCGGTGAAGATGAAATCGAGGCCCTGCTGAAGCGGGCGGGGCTGGGCGGCCCGCCGCTCATCGACGATGTTCCGCTGCCGCCCCCGCCGATTCATGCGGTGTCTCTTGCGGTTGCGCAGAAGTGCAATCTGGGCTGCACCTACTGCTATGCACAACAGGGCGAATTCGGCGGCGCCGCGAAAGACATGTCGCGGGAAATTGCGGAACGCGCGGTGGATCTGCTTGTGAACGGCGCCGAGCCGGGCGCGAAACTGAATCTCGCGTTCCTCGGCGGCGAACCGCTGGTGAACCGCCCCGTGCTTCAGGCCGCAACGCTGCGCGCGGCCGAATCGCCGGGCGCCGCGGCGTCGCCATCACGTTCTCGATCACCACCAACGGGACGCTGCTCACCGAGGAGGATGCGAATTTCTTCGAGCAGCACGGCTTTGCGGTCACCGTCAGCCTCGACGGCCCGCGGGAAGTGCACAACGCGCTGCGGCCCTACAAGAGCGGCAGCGGAAGCTTTGACGCGATTATGCTCAGGGTCGGGCCGTTGCTCGCCCGCCAGCGGCGCATGCAGGTATCGGCGCGCGTGACGGTAACGCCGGCGAACCTGGAACTGCGCCGCGCTCTCGACCAGTTCGTTGACGCTGGATTCCACAGCGTGGGCTTTTCGCCGATGCTCAGCGCGCCCAGCGGCAACGCCGAAATGCAGGGCTCGGACCTCAAGGTCATGCTGGGCGAAATGATCGATTGCGGGCGGGAGTTCGAGCGCCGCTCGCTTGCCGGAGAGCGCTATCCGTTCGCCAACATGGTGAACGCCATGCGGGAAATCCGCCGCGGCACGCACCGCCCGTATCCTGCGGCGCCGGGGCCGGATACCTCGGCGTCTCGGCGGACGGCGAGTTGCGGCCTGCCATCGCTTCGTCGGCGATGAGGCGGGCGCGATGGGCTCTCTCGCCGAAGGCGTGGACCTGAAACTGCAAACGGAATGGCTCGCCGAGCGTCATGTGCACCGCCAGGAACCGTGCCGCACATGCTGGGCGCGCTACCTGTGTGGCGGCGGGTGCCACCACGAAGTCATTCGGCGCGGGCGGCCTGCCTGCGATTATATTCGCGGCTGGCTGCATTATTGCATTGAGGCGTATGTGCGCCTGTCCGGGAGCAAGCAGGCGCCGTCATTGGTTGAGCTGATAATTTCTGGCCAACATTTGCGTAATCGGTGCCGGACCTGCCGCAGCACGTTCGCCGCGAGGATGGCTCAGCTCGGCCATAGCGTGTGTCTTGTGGAACGCGCGCGCTTCCCGCGCAGCCATCTTGGCGAATCGCTGAGTCTGGGTGTGTCGCCGCTGCTCGAAACCATCGGCGCGCGCGAAGCCGTGGAAGCCGCCGGTTTCCTCCGTGTGCGCAGCGTCCGCGTGAAATGGGATGCCGCGCTTCAAGTAAGGAAGACGCGCGCGAGCAAGGCCTGCTGGTCGATCGCGGTGAATTCGACCGGCTCCTGATGGAGCGCGCCAAAGCGCTTGGAGTGCGAGTGTTGCAGCAGCGCGTGGCGCCAATCCAGAAACGACCATGACGGATGGAGGATCGAAGTCGACGCCGGCGCAACCCCGCTCAACTTCGTGTCGACTTCCTGGCGGAGGCGACCGGGCGGTCCGCGGGATTCAACGCAAACAAGCGCCGCACGGGTTGCCGCACCATCGCCCTGTACGCCTATTGGCGCGGCCGCGCTCTCCCCGAGGACCCATCTATCGAGGCCGGCAGTGACGCGTGGTATTGGGGCGTACCGCTCCCCGACGGCACTTACAACACGCTTGTCTTCGTCGACGCAACACATTTCCGTACCGCACGTCCAGGTTCGCTCACGACGCGTTTTCTCGAACTGCTCGGACGTTCCAGCCTCGCTGCCGGATGTCGCACCGCTCATCTGGCTGGTCCTGTCCGGGCGGCCGAAGCCACCCCGTACCTCGACGAAAGCAGCGTGACGCCGTCAAGTATCAAGGTGGGCGAAGCGGCACTCGCGATCGATCCAATCTCTTCAAGTGGCGTCCAGAAGGCAATGCAGAGCGCACTCGCTGCCGCGGTCGTCGCCAACACCTTGCTGCGAAGGCCTGCGTCGGGCGATACCGCGCCGTGCTTCTATCGGGCGAATCGGCGACGCTTCTGACCGGCACTGCCGTTGGGCGGCAGCGATTACCGTTCGGTTGCCGCCTGCGGCGGCGGCAGATTCTGGGAAGATCGGGCCGCGCACCCGGAATCGAATCCGCCTTCACTTCCCAACACTCCCGTCGATGCACAAACTTTGTCGGCGATTCGCGTAGACCTTTCACGACAACTTGAGTTCGTGGAACTGCCGTGCATCGACGGCGATTTTGTAACGCTCAAGCCGGGCTGCGCCACCCGAATCTTGAAAGTCCCATTGCTTACCTCGGTGGCTGGGACCTTGCACCATTGTTAAGGCGCTTGCCGCCCGGGTCGACGCCGATGCAACTGGTGCGATCCTGGTCGAACCGGATTCCGGTATCGTCCGGCCTGGCAATCGCCGGTTGGCTGATCCGCAATGGAATCCTTGTCGAGGGAAACCCGTACCTCGCGCGCGAGCCAGCTCCATGATTTCCATCACCGAATGGCTCAAGACACTTGATCTTGAACGGTACGCCTCGATCTTTATTGAGAACGAAGTCGATTTCACCACGCTTCAAGTGCTGACTCAAAACGACTTGAAAGACCTCGGTCTGCCGTTCGGCCCGCGCAAGCGGTTATTGAACGCGCTGGCGGAAGTGAAGCAGCCGAAGTTCCGGCGCCCGCTGCCGCATCGCCAGGCGAACGGCGTCAGCCCACGGTGTTGTTCTGCGACATGGTGGGGTTTACCGAGCTGGCCCATCGCGTCGACCCCGAAGTCCTGCAAAGCATCATTCGCAGCTACGAAGACGCCTGCGCGGTGTGCATCACGCGTTACGACGGCTACGTGTTTCAGCGCCTGGGTGACGGCATCGTTGCCTTCTTCGGCTTCCCGCTGGCGCATGAAGGTGAGGCCGAACGGGCTATCCGCGCCGGGTTGGAGATCGTGGAAACGATGGCCCACCTCGAAGTGCGGGAAGCGGGGCGGCTCAAGGTGCGCATCGGCATTGCCACCGGAATCGTAGTCGTGGAGGCAAACGGACGACGCGCGGTTGGCGAGACCATGAATCTCGCTGCCCGGCTTCAGCGCCGCCCAGCCCGGGTGCATCGTGGTAAGTGAGCGAGTGCACCGCCTTGCTGGCGCCGTATTCGATTATGAGGACCTTGGCGAGCAGGACCTGAAGGGCATCGCGCGGCCCACCCACGCCTATCGAATCCTGGGGTCGGCGCGGCGGAGAGCCGATTTGACGCCGCCACCAGTGCTGGACTGACTCCGCTGGTTGGCCGGGAGCATGAAATCGGTGTTCTGCTTGAGTGCTGGCAACTTGCTCAGAGCGGCGCGGGCCATGTGGTGCTGTTATCGGGCGAGCCGGGAATCGGCAAGAGCCGGATCGTGAGCGCGCTTCGCGAGCGTTTAGAGCGCAAGGAATCCGCCCGCTGCGTTTTCAGTGCTCGCCCTTCTATATCAACAGCGCTTTCTATCCCATCAGCGCCAACTTCGAACGCACTCTTGAGTTCGGCCGAGACGAGCCCGCCGCATCGAGGCTCGACAAACTCGAGACGCTGATCGTGGGCCGCTTCGGACAACCTCTCCAGGACGTGCGCTTCACTGCCGCCATGCTTTCTGTCCCTTATGAGGAGCGCTATGGCCCGCTTGCGATGAGCCCGCGACTTGTTAAGGCCGAAACTATCCGAGTTTTGATCGATATCGTGAAGGCGGCTGCGCGCGCGCAGCCGAGCCTCATGCTGTTCGAGGATGTACACTGGGCTGATCCAACTTCGGTCGAGGTGCTGGGCATGCTCATTGACCAACTCGCGAACATTCCCCTGCTGCTCGTGCTCACCCCCGGCCGGAGTTCCAATCGACTTGGTCCGAATATGCCCACGTCTCGACGCTCAACCTCGCCAGACTGACGCGGGCGCAGAGCAGCGCTCTCGTATCGGGGCTAGTCGAGCGGAAAATCTCTTCGGTGAAACTCGCCGCGCAGATCGTCGCAAAGACCGATGGGGTGCCGCTCTTCGTGGAGGAGTTGACCAAGGCTATACTCGAGTCCGGCGACCTGATCCAGGAGAAGAATCGCTACGTTTATTCCGTAACCTCGGCCCGCGTGTCAATTCCGGAGACGCTGCGAGACTCGCTGACGGCGCGCTTGGACCGCGTGGCGACGGTCAAGGAAGTCGCGCAGGTCGGCGCGATCATCGGGCGTGAGTTCAGCTATGAACTGATGGCGGCACTGGAACTCATGTCCGAGGAGGCGCTCGGTCATGCGCTCACGCAACTAACCGATTCCGAACTGGCCTTTAGCCGCGGCACCATCCCCAACGCGGTTTATACCTTCAAGCACGCACTGGTGCAGGACACCGCCTATGATTCGCTGCTCAAAAGCTGGTGATAACCTCTCCACGGCAAAATCGCACAGGTGCTCGCCGAAAAGTGGCCGGAGACCGCCGATACCGAGCCCGAGCTGCTCGCTCACCATTACCCCGAGGCGGGCCAGGTCGAGGCGGCGATTCCCTACTGGCGGCGGGCCGGGGATTTGGCGATGCAAGCCTTCGCGCTCCAGGAAGCGGTGACGCATCTGCAAAAGGGCATGGCGCTTCTCGGTACGCTTCCAGCCACACCCGAGCGTGACCGTATGGAACTTGGCTTTCGCACAGCGGTTGCCCCGGCCGTGGTTGCGCAGCGCGGCTGGGGGCACGGCGACGTTGGCCGCATTCTCGAGCCCGCTTGGGCGCTTGCCGAATCGCTCGGGCACCATCCCGCCTATGTGCCGATTTTGAACGCGTTGTGGGTGCATTATCTGTGCCTGGATCAACTGGCATTATCGCTCCAGTGGGCCGAAAAGCTGCTTTCCGCGGGCGCCGCAGAACACGATGACAGCCTCGAGATCGTCGGGCACCGGGCGGCATCGGCATCGTATTACTGGCTGGGCGATTTCACCTCGGCGCGCAGGCACGGGGACATCGTCCACTCCATGTACGACTCCCAGCGACATTGGCATATTGCTCAATCCCACTAACGCCGACCCGGTGACCGGCGAGGGGATATACCGCGCGCAGTATCTGTGGATTCTGGGCTACCCCGACCAGGCCGTGGCTGCCAGCGATGCAAAGGACGAGCACGCGCGGCGCCGCAATGATCCGTTCGATCTTCTGCGTTCGCACTCACCCTGGGCGCACAGGCCTTTGACTTTCGATGCGAGCCCGACGAATTGCTGCGGGCCGAACGGAGGAAGGAGAGCGGGTGGGCCGCGAGCACGGTGTCGCACTGATGTGGGAAGTGATGGCCGAAATCAGCCGGGGCATTATCTGGCTGCGCAGCGGGCGTATCGGCGACGGCGTCGCGCGCCTGGAGAAAGCAGTCGAGCGAATCGCGGCGACCGGCCATCGCATCTGGATTTGGTACTTGAGAGCGCTGCAGGCCGAAGGTCTCGCGTTGACCGGCGACCTTGCCGGCGCTAGAACGCTCATTGACGAGAGCGTCGAGCGGATCCGGAACGGCGAGGTAGTGGCCGCACGACGCCGAGGTGTTGCGCCTGAGGGGTTGGGTGCTCATCCAGCAGGGCCAACTGGACGAGGCCGAGGCAAGTCTGCGAGCCGCGATCGATCTTGCCCGCGCACAGAAGGCAAAGTCGTGGCAACTGCGCAGCGCGACGACTCTCGCGCGCCTGCTCGCCGGCCGTGGCGACACATCGTCGGCGCGCGAGTCGCTTTCGAACACCTATTCCTGGTTCACCGAGGGTTTCGACACGGAAGGATCTCAAGGAAGCGAAAGCTTGATTGACGTGTTATGATCCCGGCGAAAATGGAATTTGTGCTAACTGAAACGGTATGTTTGCTTTCCTATAAAGGAGCCACACAAATGCCTGCCTGCAAAACATAGTGCTGATGAAAATACTGATCCCGCAGTGGACGGAGAGTGGCCCCATGCCGCCTGCAAAGGGGACCTTAACGCGGTGGTCGCGTTCTATGCAAGCGACGGTTCGGCGGTCTGGCCGGATGCTCCAGCCGCGCACGGCACCGCGAAAATCCGCGCCGGACTGGAAAATATCTTTTGACCAGATCAAGGGGCTTACACTTAAGTTCATGCCCGAACGCATTGACGTCGCGCGTGTTCTGAAATACCGCCCGGATTTCGGCAAAGTCTCCTACGGGCAAGACACACCCAAAGGCCACGTTGTGACCATAGGCAAATACGTCGTCGTTTGGAAAAAAGTGAATGGCGCATGGAAAGTTCTTTACGACTGCTACAACATGAATCAGCCGGAGAAGTGAGCGGCGAAGTGCGGAATGCAGCACCTTGCACCCGAGCGCCTATAACAGGACCGTAGACGCACGCGCGTTTGCCCCGCGGAAGGCTGTGGAGCGGTTGATTCCAGCGTCCCCGGCAGGCAGAATTTCGGTCACGATCTTAATATCGCGGCGGCAGCGGCTTTGCCGGTCACTACCGCTCCTTCCATAAAGCCTTGGCAATCGGCAATATGTTCGCCCGCAAAAAACACTTTCTTAAAGGGCCTCCTCAGGATCGGCCGCACGGTGAACCACTGACCCGGCCGGGAGAAAAAGGCATACGCTCCTCCGGTGAACGGTTCCTTTTGCCATGCCTGTTGTTCGATCGCGACCGCGGTAGGATGACTCGGCTCAGTTCCTCATGGCAACCCGAAGGCATGGGCAACGTCTTCCACAATCCAGTTCTTGAGTTTCTGCCGTGGAGATGAAGCAATATCATCTGCCTTATCGCCGATTGCGTAGCTGCAAAGAATTCCTTGCCGCCCTTCCTGTCCCTGAGTGCTATCGAAACAGAAATCCGAAGCCAGGCTGGTACACACCGAAAAACCGCCCTTCGCCGGTTGAGGCCAGAATCGGCGAGAACATAAAACCGCAGTTTTTGTGATCCGGGCGTATTGAAGCTGTTTGGCTGCCGCTATTTTCTTCCTCGGGTTATCATTGCCCCAATCGATCTGCCACAAAGAGTGCGCGGGGATGGCGCACACACAAAAATCGGCGCTCATGCTCTGGTTTCGTTCCTAATGCACAGTGACGCGATACTTTGCTGGAATGATTCTTGTAACTTCCTGTTTTTGTTGATGTTTTCGCGGCCGATTGCGTCTGTCAGCGCATTCACCAGGAAGGTCATTCCCGCTTTGAATCTTAAAATCCATCTCGTCGGTTTTGTCCACGGTCTGATCCTGGGTACTCAGGTATTGAGTTGCGGCGGAGTAGGCGGAATTCATGCGGATCGTCTCTCCGAAATCCGTGCTGTCCATGAGATCGCGCCGGATGAGATCTTCCCGGTTGAATCCGAGTTCCGCGAGTTTAGCCCACCAATCCAGGTCTGTCCAATTGCCTCATTTGCGATTGCGAATATCTTTGAAAATCCTTCTGAAATCGTTTCCAGATTTTCCAAGACGCCCTGGACAAGCACCATTCACCGGGGGCGATAAACCGGGGGCGCCCTGATCGATTCCAGAATGAGTTCGCGTATCGGTGCTCTTGCAACGGAAGGTTAAATTGGGAACACAACTTCCTCATCTCCCGGTGATCGCTGCCGATCCATTCCCCGCCCAGTCCCGCAATTCAACTTCGGAGCGGCGGCAAAATGGTGGGTCATGACCCGGCCACCGAGTCTCTCCGAGGCTTCCAGAATCGTCACCTTCCACTTTTTCCGCGTCAAGTGATACGCCGCCGCCAGCCCCGCCAGCCCCGCCAGCCCCGCGCCTATCACCACGCATTCCGTTCTTGCTCATGTGCGAATCCTTCCTGCCATCATGGAAATAACGCCTTGGGAAGCAGGTTGCCGATTGTTTTCAGCCAGAAGATATCACACTAAATTACTTGTTTGATCGGCTTATTATTGGCATACAGGTTTATTTCCACATGCATTTAGAGACAGAGCGATGCAATTCGTGATTTCTGTCGGAGGTAGCCGTGGATCTTTGAGAGATGAAAGTTTGGAAGGCGTTTCTCTTGGTCACAGCGTGAACAGAAGACTCACATTATTTCTCTTGCAGGTGCGATAACATTTTTTCCCTCGTGCCATCTTCAAGGAACGCCGATTGCACGCTCGTATGGTCAATGCCTAGCAAATCGTGTGCGGTGAAACCTAATTCTTCAAACGAACACACGCCGTTCGTTAGATAGCGGAGATTTTATCTGGATTGGGTTGTCGTCGCCGAGAACGATTTGCAGTTTCTGTTCCTGAAAATATTTGATTGGATGATCGGACCTGCGCGCTATGCCGCCGGTGTACCAATTTGACGTTGGGCAGCACTCCACGACAATGCCGTGATCGCGCACCCAATGCAGGGTTTCAATATCCTGCGCAAGATGCACGCCGTGTCCGATGCGGCTCACGCCAAACCTCTCGACTGCTTCCAGAGCCGCCGTCCCCGGCGCCGCTTCGGCTGCGTGGCATGTCAATCCGAGTCCTGAGGCGCGCGCGATCGCAAACGGCCGCGAATATTTCGGAAGATCCCGGTAGAGAGATTCATCGCCCGCCAAATCGAATCCGACGACACCCTTTCCCGCGAAGCGACAGGCCCCCTGCGCGACGCCGATGTCCGTGGCCTCATCGTGGGAACGCAGCACGGCGATAACCAGTCCCGCATCGATTCCTGTGCGGCGCTGCTCTCTGCCATACTGTCGCAGGCCGCCGCAATCACCGAATCCATTGCGAATCCCATGTGAACGTGCGTCGCGGGACCGAATCGAAGTTCGAGATAATTGGTTCCATCGGCAGCCGCATCCTCGACGGCTTCGCAGGCTATGCGTGAAACGTGTTTTGGCGAACGAAAAAACGGGTACGTGGCCGATACCTTCGACAAGTACACGGTCAGATTCGACGGGCCATCCAGTTGTAAGGACTCTTCCCATCCGCCACTCGGAGGCGGAAACGCCTGTTCCTTTGCAAGCGCGGCCGCGGTTGCGGGCCGGAGCCGTCCTTCCAGATGACTGTGCAGATTTAATTTCATTAGAGGTCCAGGTTCACGGCGGTTTCCAGGGCCGCTTCGATGTTAAACATCCAACCCTTCTTCAATGCTTCGTGCGTGCCGTCGTACATACTTTTTCCCGACATCAGATTGCTGGAACAGGAACAAATCATTCCGGCGCGAAGTCCGCGCAAGCGCGCGACGACGTAGATTGCGGCTGCTGTCCATCTCGACATTCAGAATTCCCAAGGAATGGAGTTGGCTAATCCAGGCCGCGCGTTTCCGCGTAGAAAGCATCATCCGAAACAGAGATTCCGCTATGAACACCAAACGATTTTTCCCTGCCGGCGATCTCCCGGGCGGCCCGTTCCAATTCCAGGGTGATGGATCACGGTTCCACGAGGGGAGATAACCAACTCTGTTGCGCTTTCGCCTGGTTCGCTGTACATCACAATTATCGTATCGTGTGTTTTCATGGAACGTGGTGCACGATGATATCCTATATGACGGATACCTTCGCACAATGTATAAAATATCGTCTGTACGCATGTAGATCTACACGGCAAGGAATAAACATTTCAGTGGCTGACTCCTGTTCCGGCGTTGTCCTTGGACCGTTCGCATGCTTTTGAATCCAAAGTCATCGTGCATTTCGATTTCTTTCTAATGACTGCTTTGAACACACGAACGGGCGCAGGCAGCCCGCGGCCGCGTAACAAGGATGGTTGTTTGTCCTGTTTCAGATTTAGCTTGTGCCGGGCCTAATTTGGCTGAAAACAAAAAAGCCGGGCTTGTGGACCCGGCCTTCAATTTCGAGACTTTGGTTGCGGGGGTTGGATTTGAACGAACGACCTTCGGGTTATGAGAACGTACTAAAATAGACGGTCCATTGATTCTGTGCGACTTAACGGGCAATAGTGCATCCGAATTCTTTTCCACCTCTTTCCCGCGTTAACAAACAACTTCGCTCCTGCCTTGCGATCCTCACTTTCCTGCTAAAAACGCACCTCCTGCCAAACGAAAACTGCGCTCCCGCATTCCTGAAGTCGCTGCCTGTAGACTAAATCGTTATCTGCTGCGAGAACCGTATGGTTCCGACCATGCTTTTAAACTTACTACAAATTACAGTCCGGCCACCGACCTGGGCTACCTCCTCCATATAGCCCGTTTCACGTCCACTCGCTGGATAGGTTCGTGGGAAAGGCGCACATTTTCTACCCAGAGACGACACCCGAGAGGTGCAATGCCGCATTGCTTTTGGAGATCGTCATTGATTGGCCTTGTTCGCAACCGGCGTGGTCCGAGCTGCGAAGGATTTCCGATGGAGGAATATGTTAACTATCGGCCTTATGTAGCGTCGTCTTTCATCAGCGATGGGATTGGTCGACCTTTCAGAACCGCAATGACGGGCAGGAGCAAAGAACGCCAGGAACTCGGCGAAACTCCATTACCGTTTGAGGCCCAAATCGCGGTGCTGCCGTGCCGTGGTGGCGAGAGCGCGCTTCGCGCTTGTTCGAACCACGGGGCTACGAGGTCACGGCCACGTATCACCTGCTCGACGAGAAATTCCCGGGAATGGGCTGAGAGCCGATATTCACAGTCACACTCAAGGCCACGACTCCATCGAAGGAATTGCTTACCCATCTCTACGTTCTCATTCCTGTCGGGAATGACGAACAGCACTATTGGGTTGGCGATGACGAAGTAGAAAGCTTCGGCGCCACGGTGAGGGTTGGCTTTGGAAACATCCCGAACGAGAATTAATTGCACAATCGGTATTTGAAACATCAGAAGCGGCTGGCCCGTGAAGCTCTCGACCGCCTTATTGGAGGCTAGGAACCAGCGGTTGATGAGGTAGCAGAAACCTATACCCGAGAAGAGGAGGCAATCGAACAACCGATCAGCTTGGCTGAACAGCGGATCGGCGCAGTGATGGCAGCCCTTCACAGTGCCGTGCGAGTCGCGTACCGGACCTTGGTTGCGGTGAGGGCGACTTCGTCGAGAACTTCTGAAAGACAAGACCTTTGCGGAAATTATTGGGATGGACGCGTCGCACCGTGCGTCGGAGATTGCCGCACAGAAACTGCGCATGGAGAATTTGCTGAATATGCAAAGGGAGAGTATTCACCCGATCCATGGATCGCTGACCTACCGTGACAAACGCCTTGATGGTTACGACGCCGCCACAGTGATTGAAGTCATTGAGCATCAGGACCCGCTGCGTCTGGCGGCGTTCGAACGAGTCCTCTTTGAATTGCGCGCCCGGAGACTGTGGTGGGTGATATCACCGAATGTTGAATACAACGTTAATTTTGATACATCGCCAGCCGGTAATATGCGACATAAAGACCATCGCTTTGAATGGACGCGCCCGGAATTTCAATCCTGGTCAATATCATAGCGGAGATTTTTATATTCTGTTTTGTCTTCTCGCCAATTGGACTGAAGATTCAATCGTGGGAACGGCCCCACACAAATGGGGATCTTTATCCGCCAATATGAAATCCTGACCATTCCAGAATCAGCGGTTGTCGCTCTTGTCTGCTCTTCAGGGTCAGGCAAGTCCAGCTTTGCCTGGAAGTATTTTGATCCATCCTTAGGCGCTTCTTTCAGAGTTCTGCCAGGTGTTTTATCCCATGACGAGAACAGCCAGAACAGGCCATACAAACGACGCATTGAGGTCTCGCATTTCATCGCTTCCAAACGGCTGATGTCCGGGAAGCTCAGCGGTAGTTGATGCCAAAACGACAGCTGAAAGCCGCAAGTCGATTATTGCGCTGTCTCGGCAATATCATGGCCTTCTGTCTGCATTGTTTCTGACTTGCCGGAGAAAGTTTTCTGTGATCTGAACGGAATCGTGACCGTCCAGAACTGACTTTCGGTCTCGATGTTGTGCGGCAACAATCTCAGCAGCTACGCCGATCTTTGTGAACCTTGAGCGAACCGAGGTTTTCTGCAGCCTCCATGTATATCGGTATTTCACCTGAAGAGGTTGACGTGGCAGAATATATTGGTAGCTTCAGCCGCTGTGGAGCAATCTGAAGCATGAACACGGCCCGTTTGATATTATCGTGACGTGGCATGGGCCTGGTCTTCGATGAACCGATCTGATCTGCTGAAGCAATGTACTGGCTGATCTATAGTAGAAGCAATCTGAATGGTCACTCGCCTCTGAGTACAAAGTGACTCCCCCGGAGGGTCGCAAGGTCGTCTTTCTTGGTGACTTGTGGATCGTGGGCCAAGGATTCCAGACGTACTCCGCCTGGCGATGAGCATGGTCGAAGCGGGTACAGCTCTATGCGTTCCGGTAACCACTACATCAAGCTAATGCGCAAACTACGGGGCCGAGACGTACAGATACGCATGGGCTCGCAGATTCTTTCGAGCAACTGGATAAGGAACCGCAAGAATTTCGCACTCAGGTCTCCGAGTTCATTGACGAGTTAATCAGTCACTATGTTTTAGACGAGGGAAACTCGTCGTCGCTCACGCAGGGATGAAAGAGGAAATGCAGGGACGGGGTTCAGGAAAGGTTCGCGAATCCGCGCTCTACGGCGAACGACAGGCGAGAACGACGAATCGGGCCTGCCCGTTCGCTACAACTGGGCCGCGGAGTATCGCGGTAAGGCAATGGCGGTTGATGGCCATATCCAGTGCCGCAAACCGACCGGCCGAATCGGACGATAAACATCGATACCGGCTGTGTTTTCGGCGGCAGCCGTGACGGCGCTGCGCTACCCCGAGAAAGAGCTTGTGTCAGTTGCCGCGCGGGCGACCTACGCCCAGCGAGTCCGGCCGCTTGTGGCAGTCGCGGAATCCGTGCCGTCGCTCACCTCGAGCAATGCATCACGATTTGCTCGACATCGATGATGTGATTGGGAAACGAATTGTCACTACTCGCCTCCACCATAATGTCACGGTTCGCGAGGAGAACGGATAGGCGCCCTCGAAGTCATGAGCCGTTTCGCGGCGAACCCGAATCGGCTGATCTACTTGCCGCCGACGATGTCGCCAACAGAGGCGACTGCACAGCCCGGTCTTCTGGAACACCCGGCAGAGGCATTCACCTTTTTTCGCCGGGAAGGTATTCCGCACGTCGTTTGCGAAGAAAAACATATGGGCTCGCGCGGAACGTATCGTCTGCCGGGACGAAGATGCGGCGCGACGACGTTTCGGTGTCGTCGGGGACGGCGTTGGGATCGCTATACACGAACACGAAGACGATTCTTCGACGACTCGAAGTTGAAAAGGAATCCTCGACAAAGTTTGCGGGGCAGTCGGAGCCGCGAATTTCTGGCACGAATTCCGAGACACTGGGTCTGCCTTGACGCGGAATTGATGCCCTGGTCGGGAAAGCCCAGGCACTAATTCACCAACAGTACGCTGCCGTGGGGGCAGCGGCAGGGGCTTCGCTTGGTGAAGTAGTCGCCGCCTTGGAATGCCTTGCTCGCAGACCGGAGACGCCTTGCCTCTTATCGAGCGATACAAGCAACGGCTAGAAGCTATTAATCTTTACGTGGATTCGTACCGCCGATACCGCGGGCCAGTGCGTTTAGTCAGCGACCTGAAACTTGCGCCCTTTCATCTGCTTGCAACGGAAGGCCAGTTCACGTCCAGCGCGATCACGTCTGGCACATGGAAAAACTCGCGGAATCCGGAAGGCCAGTGACGGACTGTTCTCGCAACCCCTTACAGACGGGTAGGCGTGACCGACACGACGAGCGTCGAAGAGGCCACCCGTTGGTGGAGGGAGTTGACCGGTCAGGGCGGTGAAGGAATGGTCGTGAAGCCTGGAATTCATCGTCCGTGGAACGCGGCCTTATTCAGCCGGCCGTTAATGTCGTGGGCGAGATACCTTAGAATCATCTAGGGACCCGAGTATCTACTGCCTGAAAACTTGGAGCGACTCAGTAGTGCTCTGTTTCGACCGAGCGCTCGTCGGCGTTTCGCGAATTGCTCTCGGCATTGAAGCGCCTGACGCTTTGTTAAGCGGGAACCGCTTCGCCGCGTTCACGAGTGCGTCTTTGGCGTCCCGGCCCTTGAGAGGCGAGCCCATCGCCCTCGCCTCGAGTCTTCGGCTCTTTCATGACCCTTCACATCCCATCAAATTACATGCTGTGATGACTTTGCAGCCCGTGAACTCCCTGGTGTGGCTAGTCAGTGGGCTGCCTGCATTTGCTCACAGCGACCGCCAGGAAAAACTGACTCCTCTCCCGAAAAGAAAAAGGGGATTTTCGAGTCAGGCAATAAGCCTATGCTCTATTAGTCACATCGGGGCTGTGGTTGCAGGCCGGGGGGCATTGTATGATGACTATCGGGTTCTATGTCCCACCGATTTCTTTGGTGGACTCGTAAGAACTCGAGAAACCACTTCCGATAACTTGGACAAAGAAAAGCTGCCGGAATCCGTAGTTTAGCCGGTGTATCATATTGGTTGCGGGGGTTGGATTTGAACGAACGACCTTTGGGTTATGAGCCCGACGAGCTACCAGGCTGCCCCACCCCGCGAATGCATGATAGCGGATGCACGGAAGTCCGTCAAGCTCCCCTCCGGCGCATGTCGTCAGCAGATGACCCGTCCGGTTGAATTCAGGCCGATGAATGTTTTGTTTATAGAGGCGGCTTGGGAAGAAGATGCATGCGCGGGAAGAATGGCATGCACAACAATTATCCCAGGGCTGCTGTGGAGCGGGACGATGAAAGTTCAGGGAAGTGATTTTGTGAGTGATGGCGAAGAAGATTTCCTGGCTGGCAGGCGGCCGAAGTCATTGGCCGTAGTGGATCTTGGCCGACGCCGGCGTTCGGATTGCCGGTATCGGGAGCTTCGGCTATGACGGTAGATCGCTGGACTGCGGCTGGGCAAGCCCAGTCCCAAGCGCGTGCCGTTGGCCCTGGTCGAAGCAGGTGCTGGCGTTGTACCAGGAGAAGTATTTCGATCTGAACGTGCGTCATTTTCACGAGAAGTTGCGCGAGCAGCATGCGATTCGGCTCAGCTATACGTGGGTGAAGAAAGCGCTGCAGGGAGCTGGACTGGTGCGTCGGGAACGCAAGCGCGGGGTGCACCGACGGAGGCGGGAGCGGCGGCCGTTGCCGGGGATGCTGCTGCACATCGATGGCAGCCGGCACCGCTGGTTTCAGGACGACCGCTGGTACGACTTGCTGGTGATTCTGGACGATGCCACCAGCGAGATTTATTACGCGCAGCTGGTCGAGGAAGAATCGACGATGACGGTGCTGCGGGCGCTGCGGGACGTGATCGAGCAGCAAGGCATTTTCTGCGCCCTCTACAGCGACCGCGCCAGCCACTTCTTTTGGACGCCTCGGGCGGGCGGGAAAGTGGATGCGGAACGTCCGACACAAGTGGGACGAGCGTTGCGGGAGTTGAACATCCGGATGATCCCGGCGTATTCGCCGCAGGCGCGGGGGCGATCGGAACGCGGATTTGGAACCTGGCAAGGGCGGCTGCCGCAGGAACTGCGCCTGCAGGGAATTCGCACGCTGGAGCAAGCGAACCAGTTTCTGCGGGAGCGCTACGTGGCCGAGTTCAATCAGCGGTTTCGGGTCTCGGCGTTGCAGCCGGGCAGCGCGTTTTTGCCGTGCCGGAGAAAGGATCTGGATGTGGTGTTCTCGGTGCAACACGAGCGCGTGGTGAATCGGGATAACACGGTCGCGGTGGGAGGAAAACTGTTTCAGATCGAGCCGACGCGCTGGCGGGGAACGCTAGCGGGGTGTTCGGTCACAGTGTGCGAGCATCTGGATGAGACCTGGAGTATCCGGTACGGACCGCACATCGTAGGCCGATACACCGCGCAAGGATGGCCGTGGCCCTGCGAGCGGAAACTGGATCGCCGGAAAAGGGCTGTGGAAAAGCCGCTCCGTGGAAACCCAAAAGCAGGGTTTCCACTGCGCTTGGAAATCCCGCAAAAGGCGCGGGATTCCCACTTTCCCACAGCCGCGACGACGGCGGTCCATCGATCTTAAACCGGACATATCGTGTGCTACGAAAACCGGACATTTTAATTTGCTAACAACAACTCCCCTCCGGCGCAAATTCCGGCGACTCAAATCCAGATCCGCTCAAAAGCGGTTCTACCGCTCATCACGGCGCGCAAAATGCACGCGGTTTGCAAATCTGTTGATGCGCCAAACAGGACCGATCAATTTTGCGATACGCGAGCGAGCGCTTCCAAGTCCGTGCCCGCGCGAATCTTTTCCAATCGATTCCGAAAATGCGCGGGGTCAATTCCTGCCGAACAGCAGACCATCTGGTAGTCATCGTTGTCTTGAAAAAGGAATTGCTCGGCTTCTCGCTTCTTGCGCAGCGGGCCGTGAATCCATTCCTGCACTGTGTTGGCGAGCACGGCGCGCCAAAGCCGCTGTTCCGGTGCGCTCTCCAAATCGGAATCGTGAGCTTGAACTTCCAGCATTTCTCCCCCTTTAGTCTGGCGGCCTATTGCCGCATCGACTTTCTGGGATGGAGAAAAGCACACCGGATGCCGTTTGAGGAAAATATCATGGGCAAGCAGAGACATCACGCAGTGAATTTAAAGAACTTATAAATCAGTCGCGCTCACACCTAATGTCTGAAAGGTTGTGACTGTTTCATTACCAACCGAACAAGCTAGGATTGTGCCGCCGTGCTACGGACCATTCCAAGCGTGGCGAATCCATCGCAGGCAAGAATATTGGCAAGGATCGACAAGCGAGGTCACATGCAAACTTCTGAAATTGACCAGGAAAATGTGGTGGGAACGGCGTTCGGCCAGGAATCATGTGCACGATTTATGAGGAATTATGGACTCGACCCGAAATTTCAGCTCGACACCCAGCCCGGTGACCTTTGGTACTTCCGACGGTACGTGATCTTGCTTTTCTTGCCGCCGGAAATGAATTCGAAGATGATCCACCTGCTTCCATCCAAACGAGCCTTGCCATGATTCTTGGACGTCGAAAGAACAAGCCGATGGCCGGCGACAATTTCATAGGTCCCGCGCTCGCTCAGAATCTGGTAGCTTCCATCCGAATTCAACTCCAAGGATGGGGCTGTGCACTGCCCTGAGCTTTTCCCGCGACTTCGATCTTCGTACAATCGTAAGTGCCGGAGAGGTAGGTATCCGCGCGAGCAGGCAGCGCGTAGAGGGTAAGCGCGACGGCGCCCACAAACAATAGCCTGGTCGCGCTGCACAGACCGCTGTGTGGCAGGTTGGCATAAAGGGTCCTGGATTTCGTGTGTTTAAGCGGTCCAGAAGGGCTGCGGTCCGGCCCGGAGCGCTTTCGCTATGAACCAGAGCAAGGCCCAATGCCAGACCGAATTTCTTTTAAACTACACATAATAGACATCTTATCTAAATAGCGGATATGGAGGTGCCATTTGTGTGCATCAATCTTGTGTCTAAGTGCACACTAGAGGAACGCATTTTCCACTCTTCAAGCGTCCCATGTGATGGAGCATAGTTGGGGCATTGTTATCCATAGTTCTGTCAAGAATGCATTCCTCATCTACGCGGATACCCTGATAGAATTAAGGACATCCCCCCCCCCCCCCCCCCCCCCCCCCCCCCCGAGGGGGATTCAGTTGGACCGGTGATCAAGCATCATCCAGCGACGAAAGCGCCGAGGAAACCGCCTCGTGAGCGAGTTCGAGCGCGATGTCGCGCTCCTGCTGCGCGCGGAAAATCGCGATCCATTTCGTCTGCTCGGGCCCCATATTGTCGAGGAGGCCGAAGCAAAGCGGCTTGTGGTCCGCGGTTTTTTCCCCGGGCGAACGAGGTGTCTGTGGTGCTGGAAGGGCACACGGACCCGATTCCGGCCCGGCGCATTTCGCCGGAAGGCCTGTTCGAAGCTGTCCTGCCGCTCTTCCCGGAACTTCCCATTTCGCCGACAAGCTATCGCTGGAGCATCAAGAGCCGGGCCAAGCGGCCACGAATTCCATGATGCCTACGCGTTTCCCCCGTTGCTCTCCGATTTTGATTTGTATCTGATGGGCGAGGGCACGCATTACCTGAAATATGAAAAGATGGGCGCACATCCGCCGTCATCGAAGGGGTTGCCGGAGTGCAATTCGGCGTGTGGGCCCCGAATGCGATGCGCGTAAGTGTGGTTGGCGATTTCAATCAGTGGGACGGCCGCACGCATCCGATGCGGAATCGCGGTCCATCAGGCGTATGGGAACTTTTTGTGCCCGGATTAGCCGAGGGCGCGATCTACAAATACGAGATCCGTCCGTTGTCCGCCGACTTGCCGGTGCTCAAGAGCGACCCCTACGGCTTCCGCTCCGAACTGCGGCCCAACACCGGCTCCATCGTCGCGCGTCTCGACCGGCATATCTGGAATGACCGGGGCTGGATGGACTATCGCGCGAGAAACGATTGGTTCACCTCGCCGATTTCGATTTACGAGGTGCATCTTGGCTCCTGGCGGCGCGTCGTGGAAGAGGGCAGCCGGTGGCTGTCCTACACGGAACTCGCGGACCAGCTGATTCCCTACCTGAAGCAGATGGGCTACACGCACGTGGAATTGTTGCCGGTGATGGAACATCCCTTCGATGGCTCGTGGGGATATCAGACTCTGGGATATTTTGCGGCCACCAGCCGGTTCGGCGCTCCGGAAGACTTCATGTCCTTCGTGGACCGGCTTCATCAGGCAGGCATCGGCGTGTTTCTGGATTGGACTCCCGCCCATTTCCCAAGCGACGCGCACGGCCTTGCCGAGTTTGACGGCACGCATCTGTATGAGCACGCGGATCCGCGCCAGGGCACGCATCCCGACTGGGGAACGCTGGTCTTCAACTACGGCCGCAACGAAGTCCAGAATTTCCTGATCTCGAATGCCCTGTTCTGGATCGACAAGTACCACATCGACGGCTTGCGCGTGGATGCCGTGGCGTCCATGCTGTACCTGGATTATTCGCGGCGCGAAGGCGAATGGATCCCCAACGAATTTGGCGGGCGCGAGAATCTTGCGGCGATCGCATTCCTGAAACGATTGAATGAAGTCGTTTACGCGCGGCATTCCGGCGTGCTGATGATCGCCGAAGAATCCACTTCCTGGCCCATGGTTTCTCGCCCGACCTATCTGGGCGGACTGGGCTTCAGCCTGAAGTGGAATATGGGCTGGATGAACGACACTCTAAGCTACTTCTCGCAGGAGCCGATCCATCGGAAGTATCACCACAACCGGATGACGTTTTCCATGCTCTACGCCTTCACGGAAAATTTTGTGCTGCCCTTTTCGCACGATGAAGTGGTTCACGGCAAAGCCTCCCTGCTGAACAAAATGCCCGGCGACTTGTGGCAGCAGTTCGCGAACCTGCGCCTGCTCTACGGGTACATGTTCGCCCATCCCGGCAAGAAACTGATGTTCATGGGCGGCGAATTCGGCCAGCGGGCGGAATGGGATCCAGTACCAGCCTCGAATGGCACCTGCTCGAATATGCTCCCCATCGGGGCCTGCAAACCCTCACGGCTGATTTGAATGCGGTCTATCGGAACGAACCGGCCCTTCACCAGGTGGATTTCGACTGGCACGGATTCGAGTGGCTGGATTGCAACGATGCCGATGCCAGCGTCCTTTCCTTCCTGCGGCGGGCGAAGCACCCGGAAATTTCCTCGTCGTCGTCGCCAACTGCACTCCTGTGCTGCGAGAGAACTACCGCGTGGGCGTGCCCGAGCCGGGTTTCTATCGCGAAATCATGAATACCGACGCGGAAAAATACGGCGGAAGCAACGTGGGAAATCTCGGCGGCGTGCATGCGGAATCGATCCCGTGGGGAAATCATCCGTATTCCATCAACCTGCGCTTGCCGCCCCTGGCAGCGGTCTACTTCAAACACGAGCGCTGGTAATTCCGCCACGCGTAACGCGCATGCCTCTGGCTCTCGATCAGTCTTCAGGCGCTCCCGCATAGCCCTGCCGAGCCGGAACGAAAAACGCCTCCGATTTGACGGCATTTTCCGTCCATCCGCGGCGTTTTACGATTCCTCTGGCGTTCTCAATCATGCCGGGGTGACCGCAGAGATACACCTTGGTGTTTTCCGGCGTCAGGCCCCACAGGTCGGTATACTTGCGGACCACGTCGTCCACGCGGCCGATTTCGCCCTTCCATCCTTTGTCTTCCCCGGACGGCTAACCGTGGGAACGTAGGTTAGCCATGGAACTTCGCCGGCGCCTTGCGAATTCTTCGCCATAGCCCAACTCCCAGGAACGGCTGGCGCCTTCGATCAGATATAATCTGTGCGCCCGGTCCTTGGCCCCTCTTCCATTCGTTGTACAGGGGCCGGACGTAGCTGACAAAGGGGCAACTCCGGTGACCGTCGCGAGCAGAAAATGGTTGGTGTCCCGCCGGAAAGATCCAGCGTCAGACTCCCTTTGGCTGCTTTTCGCAGGGTGAGCAGGTCGCCCACGCGGGACTTATGAAGCTGGGGCGTCACTTGGCCCTGAGGCACCAGCTCAATGAAAAACTCCAGAAATTTCTCATGGGGAGCGGAGACGATGGAGTATGGGCGCTCGTGCTGCTTTTCGGCCGAAACCACGCCCAGTGTTGCATACTGCCCGGGCGATACCTGAATTCGCCGCCGGGATCGATCCGGATTACCCATAGATCGTCCGAAATCTCGCGCCGTTCCAGGATCTGGGCGGAATAAAACTTGTCGCTAGGAGGGAGCATTCCTTCTTCCTTTCGCTTTGTCGTCAACAATAAAAAACTGATCCCACCGGGGAATGCGCGCTCGGCCGGACGCATTTCCCCTGTTCAAGATTTGGAGGCGATCCGAATAATCTCGGAAGCGGGTGCGGCCAGGGCGACTTTCCTACTGCCCTTGCTGCCCCTGCGGTCCCGCATCATTTGCATGGGATCGAATTTCTTCGGCGTGCCGGTGATGTGGTCCTTGGCGTCAGTGATGACTTTGGTCAGAACCATCGAGGTATCCTTCCTCTGCGTTTTCACCAGGCCCCATGGGGCGACCTTGTCCGATACCCAGGCATCGGAGGAACCATCTTTCATCCGGTAGTGTTGGCAGCTGAAGGTTCCAGCGGGAACCGTTATCGTTTCGGTTCCCACGAGTTCGGCCTTTTCCCGAATGTCGCGGGCGTGGTTGCGGCGCCTGCCGGCCGCCCATGTTCATCATGCTCATATCCATTTCCATGGGATCCTGGCCCGGCATCTGCATGATCATCCGCACCGAGGTCATTCCCTTGTCACCCGGCGCGATCAGATACTTCATGTACATATCGCCGCCGGAACGCGGGCTGGCCATGGCCATTTCCATCCAATAGCCCGGTTTTCCGCTGACGTCTTCTTTCCCTACGATGGTGATTTCCATCTGGGTTTTCTTCCCGTCGCGATCCGTCATTTCATAGGCCGCGCCTGTGCCAACGACCGGATGCCAGATGCCGCTCATATCCGGCATTCGAGGCCCCATGCCCATCTGCGCGCCGAGCGGTAAAACCAATGCAAAAAATGCAGCACAACAACGATCTGCTTGATCTTCATGGAATTTTGCCCCTCTCCTGAAATCGCGCGGCCGCCGAATCACGGAATATTCCGGTGACCGCCCCGGTGCCCTCTTGTATCAGATTTGATTCCAGCGGCGCAATCGGATTCCTGGGCAAACCCGGATTACGCGGCACCGACTGCGCAAAGATTCGAGCTGACCGGCCCCTTGAAGCAACAAGGGTTGGGAATCACTCGTAGGCCAAAGCATCCACGGGATCGCTTTGGGCGGCACGCAGGGCGGGATACGGCGCGCCGGCGATCGCACCGCCAATGGTCAGCAGGATGGCTCGAACGATCCATGCGCCCTCGATGGCGATTTGCAGCGTGGGAGAAGTCCGATGCAAAATCGCAACGACGCCGTAGGTGGAGAGCAATCCGAACGCCACGCCCAGCGCCACCATCACCAAAGTCTCGCCGAGAATCATCCAGCAAATTTCCAGGCGGGAAGATCCCAGCGCCTTGAGGACGCCGATGTCGCGCGTGCGCTCCAGCACCATCGTGTGCATGGTCAGAAGCACGACCAGGAAGCTGATCATCACGCCGAGGGTGATGAACGAACGGATAAACGGTTTCAATTCCGGCAGGTTGGACGAAGTCATCAGCGTGCTGTACTCCGCCATCGAGCGGATCTTATACGTGGGAAGCATCTTGACCAATTCATTGCGCACGGCTTCGGTGTCGCCTGTGCTGCGCACGTAAAACATGGAGACTCGTTTGTCCGCGCCGGCGATATCCTGCGCGGTCTTGATGGGAATGAAAAACCGCGCGCCCTTGCCGTGCACGACGATGCCCGAAACCATGAACTCGTGACCCAGAAGAGTTGCGGGCCGTCCCACCCGCAGCTTGCGCGACTGCGCCGCAAGGTCGTCGGCGATCGCTTGGTTCGGCTGCTGGAACGGCCCGCCGGAAAGAAATGTGAAACCGTTGCTGAGTCCGGCAAACCGCTCGTAATCAATGCCGTACACCACGCCCAGGTTGTGCTGATCCACGACGATCAGAACGGGCGCCACTTCATCGACTCCGGGAAGCTCGGCAATCTCATCCGTCAGCGATTCCGGCATGACGGCGCTGGAAAACGCAAAGAAAATGGACGAGTTGGGCGGCTGGACGATGATGTCCGCGCCCACTCCTTCGGCGCGAGTGCGCCAGTCGGCCAATGCGCCGGAGGTCAGCCCCACAATCAGCAGAACGAGAAACACTTGCAGCGACAACGCGAGCACGCTCAGCGCCGAGCGCAGCGGGCGCATCCCCAGATTGCTCCACAGGAGATGCCAGATCACAAACCCTTTGTATGGTTTTTCATCCATTTAATTTGCCGCCTGCAAGTTCGCCCGCGCCCGTTTCCTTCGTCAGGCAGCAAGTTCAGCCCGCGCCCGTGTTTCAAATTCCGCCGACAACTTTCGGACTCACAATCTAACACCCCTTACCACGATGGTCAAAGCGCCGCAAAACAATCGCTCCGCGCGAAGATTTCAACAGTTGTGTTGAAAACTTTGTGGAAAACAACCCTGAAGAGCGCGTATCGCACGCGAAATACAGAGCTTGATGCAGTTTGCACAAAGATGAAGCAATCATCCGGAAAAATTACAGATCATGTTCGCTTTTTATTTTCCAATTCCGAAACCGCACAAACAATTAAATTTCGAAACCATGCATGGCGGGAAAAATTCATTTTCTCTCTAATAATTTCAATACCACTTGGGAGGGCGCACGAGTGCGATGTTGATGGTTTGTTCCGCCTGTTCGACGTCGTAATACTCGCCGAACGTTTTCCAACCCGGCGCAATCACCTGAATCAGAAATTTTCCCGGCGGAATTTCCGGAACGTGGCATACGCCGGACAAATTCGTCTTCAAATTCATCTCGATCTTCTTGTCCTTGCGTACTTGCGCTCTTCCACGAACTTCACGTAGACGCTGGCGCTATCGACCGGTTTCTTGTCTTCTCCGCCGGTGACGACGATCGTCAGACGCGAATCCTTGGCAGCGGAGTCCGTCTTCCCCTTGGGTCGGCGCCCTTGTCCTGTCCATGCAGGCCAAGGGCGAAACACAACAACAGCGACGAAAGATTAAGAACGATTTTCTTCGAAAGGTTCGGTTCGATTTTCACAACAAGCACCCAGGCAAGAAAGTCGAAACATGATTGCGTATCATATTCTTGCCTTTTTGGGTGGATCGCGCAAGCGCGTAGTGGGCCGAACGCTTCAGGTGAAGCGTGAAGCCCGCGACACATCAAGTCCGGGCTTTGTTTCGTTATTTGAAGCCGGGCAGATAATTGACTCGGCTGCGGTCCTGAGCTACTTTCAACCCGCGCTCATACTATTTGGCGCAACCCGCGGAAATTGAGTGTTCTCGTCTAAAGAGCCGCCGATGCCGGCACGGAAATCATTTTTCAGCCTGCAGCAACGCAAGCCCAGCAAGATCAAGGAGATTTTCCCATGGGATTCGCAACCGATGCCATTCACGTGGGGCAAGAGCCCGATCCGGCGACCGGCGCCATCGTCGCGCCGATCTACCAGACCTCGACGTACGTTCAGGAAGAGCTTGGAAAGAACAAGGGCTACGACTATGCCAGAACAGCGCACCCGAACCGCCGGGCGCTCGAACGGACTGTAGCGAAACTCGAAGGCGGCAGCGCGGCCTATGTCTTCACTTCAGGCATGGCCGCCATCGATTCCGTGTTTCGGCTGCTGCGCCCGGGCGACCACGCCATCATCTCGGAGGCGGTGTATGGCGGCGTCATCCGGCTGACGACGCAGTTTTTGGTGCAATGGGGCCTGGAGTTCAGCTTCGTGGACACTTCCTCGCCGGCGCAGGTCGAGCGCGCCATCAAGGCAAACACCAAAATGATCTACGTCGAGACGCCCACCAATCCGACGATGTGCGTCACCGACATCGCGGCCATCTCCAAAATTTCCGCGGCGCACAACGCCACGCTCGTCGTGGACAACACTTTTCTGAGTCCGTACCTGCAATCGCCGATCGCTCTGGGCGCGCAGATCGTCGTCCATTCGATGACGAAATATCTGAACGGCCATAGCGATGCGGTCGGAGGCGCCGTGATCCTGACGAATCCGTCCGATGCGGAAAAGATTTATTTTCTGCAGCGATCGACCGGAGCGGGCCTCGCGCCGATGGATTGCTTCCTCGTCTCGCGCGGGATCAAGACCCTGGCCGTGCGGATGAAGCAGCACGACGCTAATGGCAGAACCATCGCGCGTTTCCTCGAAGACCATCCGCGTGTGAAGCATGTGCTTTATCCGGGTCTTCCCTCGCATCCGCACCACGACGTGGCCGTCCGCCAGCAGCGCGGATTCGGCGCCATGATTTCGTTCGACGTGGTCACGCTGGAAAACGCGCGAACCGTGCTCAATCACGTGAAACTCTGCTCGCTGGCGGAAAGTCTGGGCGGAGTGGAAACGCTGATCTCTCATCCGGCGACGATGACGCATGCCTCGGTCCCGCCCGAAATTCGCCAGCGGATTGGAATCACCGACGGACTGATCCGCATCTCGGTGGGAATCGAGGACGTCGAGGATTTGATCGCCGACCTGGATCAGGCGCTGGAAAGATTTACGGATTTCGAACCTCGCGACGTAAGCGTCACTGACGTCCCGCATGGCGCCGGTATCTCACGCGAAGACTAACCACAGACGGATTCCTTCCGGCGGGACTTCCTCGATCCAGGCCAGGTATTCTCGAGACCCCGCGACGATCGGCAACGCGATGAACTCGGGAACTTCATAGGAATGCAGCCGCTCGACCGCCGCGCGCAGTTTCGCCAGCCGCTTTCTTGATGTCTTGATGAGCAGCAGGCGTTCCTTTGCGGACTCCACTTTCCCTTTCCAGCGATAAATGGACGTCACCGCGCCGGAAGAATATTGACGCACGCGGCGAGGCGCGCCTCCACGACGGCGCGAGCGATTCGCCGCGCCTCCGCCGCGCTCGAACATGTCACCAGAACCACCAATTTGTCGCTCAAAAGATCCTCCAAGGCCGTTACTCTTTCTCGCGTCGAGCGTTTCCATTCTGTTTGAACCTTGCACTCCACGCTACAATACTTCGCCGGAGACGAAAATTATTTTTCCGCCGAGTGCGACGCCGAATGCCTAAAACATGACCGCCACGATCAAATTCGGAACCTCGGGCTGGCGCGCGATCATCGCGGAAGATTTTACTTTCGCGAACGTCCGCCTGGCCACCGCGGCCATCGCGGAGCACGTGCGCAGCCGCAACGCCAAACCCACGCTGATCGTCGGGCACGACACGCGATTCTTCGGCGAGGAATTCACGCGCGCGGCTTCGGAAATTTTGCGCGAGTACGGCATCCATGTGCTCCTGTGCGATGGCGCGACGCCCACGCCCGCCATCGCGTACGAAATCCGGCGGCGCAAGATCGATGGAGCCATCAATTTTACGGCCAGCCATAATCCCGCCGAGTATCAGGGCCTGAAATTTTCCGGCCCGGACGGCGGCCCGGCCCTGCCGGAAGTGACGCGCGACATCGAAGCGCGCGCGGCAAAACTCGGCGAGCGCGCTCCGGCCAAACCAAATGAAAAGCCGTTCGACAAAATCGACCCGCGCGATTCCTATCTCGCGCGCCTCGCGCAGCTCGTGAATTTCAAGACCATTGCCGGCGCGAAACGCGGCGTCGTCACCGACGCACTGCACGGATGCGGCGGCGGATATCTGGACCGCGTGCTGGCAGCGCACGGCGTCGATGTACAAGCCCTGCGGACCGATCGCGACGTGCTGTTCGACGGCTCGGGGCCCGACGTTTCCGAGGAAAATCTGCGCCCCTTGCGCGACGCGGTGCTTGCGAAAAAAGCCGCCGTGGGCCTGGCGACCGACGGCGACGCCGACCGCTTCGGCATCCTCGATTCCGACGGCACATGGATGCAGCCCAATCATATCCTCGGGCTGCTGTACGATTACATCGTGGAAACGCGCGGATGGAAAATGCCCGCGGCGCGCAGCGTGGCCACTTCGCACTTGATGGACGCGGTCGCCCGCCATTACGGCACAAAAGTATTTCAAACGCCCGTGGGATTCAAGTACATCGGCGAATTGATCCAGCAGGACAAAATCGCCATGGGCGGCGAGGAGAGCGCGGGGATGACCATGCGCGGCCACGTTCCGGAAAAAGACGGAATCCTGGCCTGCCTGCTCGTAGCGGAAATGGTTGCGGCGCGCCGCGCATCGCTCGCAAGAACAATTGCGCGCGCTGTTTAAGCGCGTGGGCGGCGAGTTCTGGCCGCTGCGCACGAATCTGCATTTGCCCGAGGATGTAAAATTGAAAACCGTGGACCGTTTGAAATCCGATTTCTCGACTTTTCTGGGGCGGCGCGTGAAACGCCTGGACCGCACCGACGGCTTGAAATTCGAGTTCGGCGACGGGTCGTGGGTGTTGCTGCGGCTTTCCGGCACCGAGCCGCTGCTGAGAATTTACACCGAGGCCGCGACGCTCAAAGAGTCCTCGAATCTTGCGGAGGAAACCAAATCCTGGGTCATGGACACGGCGCAGGAAGCGAAGGCATGATGGACGTAAGACAAATTCTAAAAATTTCCCCGAGCGAGGCCGCCGCGTACTTGCGGCAAAACGCGCGGCAAATTCTGGGCCTTGCGCTGTTTGCGCTCCTGGTGCATGACATCTTCGGCGCGCACGGGTTTGTCGCCATGCGGCGCACGCAAAAAGAGATCGAGCAAATTCGCGAGCAGATCGGCAATCTCAACGAAGAAAACAAATCGCTCGCCGACCAGGTCACCTCGCTCAAGTCGGACCCTAAAGCCATTGAACGCATCGCGCGCGAGGAAATGGGCCTGGCGCGTCCAGGAGAGATGATTTTCAAACTTCCCGATTCGGATAAGCCAGGCGATCCGCAAGGGCAGGATTCAAACAAATAGCCGCCGCACCTTTTAAATTCAAATTCTGCAAGCTTTTTCTCGCCCTATTCCGAGGGCGAAATTTGTGGGTCGGACCTTTAGGTCCAACAAATACAACCCATACAAAGTCTGGGCCTTTAGGCCCTGAGGCTTCAAGGCCTAAACAGGCTGCGGATAAATTGACTACGGGTGTCATTTCCGAACGAAGCCTAGGAATCTCTCATCGGTTTGGAAGCGAAAAGAAAGAGGGATTTTTCAGCCCGCAGGAGCGGGTTCGGAATGACAACATTTTGCAGATTTTTCCGCAATCATTAAAATCCGGACTACCTCAACATCCTTTATGCCGGAGCTAAAGCTCCAGCCCACAAATCGGATTTTCCACGCTAGGCAGATCCACTCCTATGGGAGGAACTACGCGCGCACGCCACGCCGAAAAAACGCCATTATTTCCGCCTTGTGCCCGGGAAACCGGTTGCGCGCCACGGCCAGCAGAGTCATGGCAACAAAAATTATGGCTAGCCCCAGCGTCGCTGTTCCGATTCCCTCGCTTCGCTTGGGCAGGATCGAAAGGCCGCCATACACAAATTCGATATGCACCCAGTAGACCAGCAGCGAGCACTTGCCCATTTCGATTAGCGGGCTGAATCCCCACTCGCCCGCTCCCCACCGGCACCACAAGTAGCTCAACAAAACAATCACCAGGACAACTCCCACGCGAACCATGAAAAAATTTGGACTTGTATGCCAGAAGTCGTGGACCGCATAGAGCCGCACAGGCAGCGCATCGAGCCACAGCCCCAATGCAATCAGGCCGATTCCACCAGCGCCGGCCAGAACCAAGCCTGCGGTTTGATTGCGGCGCGGCCAGTCCGATAGCAGGAGAAGGCCGACCGCCAAGCCGGCGAACGCGAACGCGGCCCACGGGAAGATGGGAAACAACCACGCCTGCGGAGCGGCGAACGTATGCACGCCGTTGATGTACGACTCCAGCCACCACACAAGCCAGTGCGGACGCCATGTGGTCCAAAGCGGAGGCGTAACGGCGGCGATGGCCGCAGCGCACGCGACCGCGGTAACGGTTGTCGTCTTCCGCAAATGCCCTACGTCCCCCGTGCCGCCAATTGCCGCAATCCTGCACGCGATCCCCATCAGGATCAGCGAAAGTCCAATCACGTTGAGGATATCCACGCGTAGCAAGTCAGTCCACGGCGCGTTGGGCTGGCCCAGAAGAAACTCCTGCAAGCGGAAAAGCAGCGCCAGCATAAAGATTTCTCCGCCGCGCAGGATCGTTATATGCGCGATTTCATCGGCCGAGACGCCCTTCTGGCGAAGTTTGTCCGTCACCAGCGCGAAGGAGATGCCCGCAAGAAACAGAAACAACGGCGCGGGTAGCGTTCCCCCAAGCTGGGACATTTTCAGAAAACCTCCGTCGCGGGCGGAGCCGCCAAGCCAGGAATCGTAGCAATGCGTCTGGAACATCACGACGCACGCGAGTCCCCGCAGCCAGTCGATGTAGGCGATTCGTTTTGTCTTCTCGGACATGAGTCCCCTGCTTCAAATGCGATACACTATCGCGCGATGTTCGGTGAACGCCAACTTTCCGCGTGGACCGCGCTCGGCCTTTGGACCGCGGCCGTGGCAGGCGCGGCCGTTTACGCGGCCCTGCACGGATATACCGGACGCGCTTATGTCGCGACGCTTGGCGTGCTCGCGTTTCTTCTCGCGATCCAGTTGCTCTTCGCTGCTGGAAATCTGGGTGAGCGCCTGGCGCGCCGAACCGGTCCTCGGATCAGCGTTCTGGCCTGCACCGTCCCCTTCTTTGCATACCTGATTTATCTCGTGGGGACAAATAGTTTTACGTGGTGGCGTGTCGCAATGTCAGCCGCCTACATTCTGGCGCCCGCGCTGATCGCCATTTCCGCCGGCAGCGCAAAGCCCGGCGTGTGGCAGGACTATCTCGCGATGCTGGCGATTTTTCTCCCGTTGAAACTGCGATGGCTCAATGGTTTCTGGCATTACCCGGGCCCGAGAATCGGATACGTGGCCACGGCGCTGCTCGCCGTCAGCGTGGCGCTGGCGACGTTTCTGTTTGCGCGCCAATTCGACGGCGTCGGCTACACCATTGTTTGGGGAGGCGACGTTGCATTCAACATCGCGCTTCATTTTGGCCTGCTCGCGCTGATTTTGATTCCCCTGGGAACAATGCTGCACTTCATCCAATTCGATCCGGCAATCGCGCAATGGAAATCACTGCCCGTCGACGCATTCGGAATTTTCCTGCTCACCGCGTGGCCTGAGGAATTATTGTTTCGCGGCCTGCTGCAGAATTCCCTTTCGCGCACGCTCTCCAGCCAAACCGGAGGCTGGATCGCGGCCTCCGTGCTGTTCGGCCTCGCGCACATCACCAACAACGGCGTGTTTCCCAACTGGCGCTACGTCCTGCTTGCGATTATTGCCGGAATTTTTTATGGCCGCACGTGGCGCAAAACAGGAAGCATCTTCCCCGCCGCAATCGTACACGCACTTGTGGACACGACTTGGCATCTGCTGTTTCACACGCTTTAGCGCGCCAATCTGATAAGAACGGGAGGTATCTGCACAGGGGTATTGAGCCTGCGCCAGTTTCCGGTAGGTTATTTGGTAAGTACTGTCATCAGACATTCATTGGCAGCTACGCGGGGGGGGATGGAAACTGATCAAGGGTAAAGTTTCATTCGTTTTACTTTTTTAATAAATGAATAATGGTATTTAGGAGTGCGATCTTAAAGGAGAAGCCATGTATGTCGCTACAGATTCTGAGGTCCTGAAGTGGCTTGCCGACACTAAATGGCACCATGGCATCCGGGCAGACGAAAGGGGTCTGTATTACGCAGACTCCGATGCGAACTGCTTTGAATTAAAATTCCCGGAGACTCCTTTGCGAATCACTTATTTCGCGAGGGTTGTCGCAATGATGGGAATCACAGACGAGTCCCTATTTTACGGCGCACTTCTGTGGATCACGCTTTCGCAAATCGGTTCCCCTCAGTTGGAAAAGTCGGGGTGGAAGTTGGTCGAGAAAATGAGGCAAGGGTTTGGAGAGAATCGCTCGCTGCAAACCGCCAGCGGGCATTTCTTTAGAGACGACGAACTTGTTGACTTAATTGCATTCCTTGTGCCCTGTTTCGTCTTCGGGTGGGACGCCTACGTTCTTCCAAATGCGGACAGCGACTTCTTCGTCTTTATCAGCCATAACGAATACTGGGGCGTCATTGCTCGCACAAAGGAAAAGTACAACATGCTGTTTAACGAACTAAAAGATCTTAATCCAAGAGAATCTTCTGGCATGCAAAATCGATTTTGCCGTCCACCCAGCGCATAGACACACTCAGTGCGCAGATGCCGTACACCTCACCTACCTCACCACGCCCGAAAGCGGGCTCGATGCCGAGGCGTACAGTTTCTTCGGCATGCGCCCGGCGAGAAACGCCTTGCGTCCGGCAGAGACCGCGTCGCGCATCGCTTCCGCCATCAGGACCGCGTCCTGCGCCTCGGCAATCGCCGTGTTCATCAGGACGCCATCGGCTCCCAATTCCATCGCCACGGCTGCATCGGATGCGGTGCCCACGCCGGCGTCGACGATCATCGGCACTTCGGTGATGCGCTCTCGCAGAATCCGCAAATTCGCATGGTTTTGAATTCCCAGGCCGGAGCCAATCGGCGCGCCCAGCGGCATTACTGCGGCCGCGCCCGCATCGATTAATTTCCGCGCGACCACCAGATCGTCGTTGGTATAGGGCAGCACAACGAAGCCCTCACTCACAAGAATCTTCGTCGCGCGCACGAGTTCTTCGGTATCCGGAAACAGCGTCTGCTGGTCGCCGATAACTTCGAGCTTCACCCAGTTTGACAATCCCACTTCGCGGCCGAGCCGCGCCGTTCGGATGGCCTCTTCGGCGTTGTAGCATCCCGCCGTGTTCGGCAGGATGAAGATTTTTTTGCGGTCGATGAAGTCGAGCAGAGATTCCTTCGTGCGATCGGTGAGATTCACGCGGCGCACCGCGACAGTCACCATGTCCGCGCCGGAGGCGCCATGTGCGCGCGCCATTTCCGGAAAGCTGCGGTATTTCCCCGTCCCCACAATCAGGCGCGAACGAAACGCCCGCCCTGCAATCACCAGTTCATCGCTCATCACATTTCTCCCGAATGTATTGTATCGCGCCCGGCCCTCGGTGGCACAGGCTGAAGCCTGTGCTTGGTTTCATCGAAAGCGCACATAACTTGTGGCGCCGCTACGTCTCCGCGTATAGCCCTTCAATAATTTGCGCGTAGCGCTCCTCAATCACTCGGCGCTTCAGCTTCAGCGTGTAGGTAAGCTGCCCACCGTCAAACGTGAAATCGTGATCGAGCAGCGCGAACCGCTTGATCGTTTCGTACTGTGCGAGTCTCGCGTTGACCCGGGCGACTTCCTTGCCGATCAGTTCGTGCACCCAGGGATCCGCCGCAATCTGCTCGTGCGAGGTGAACGTCCTGCCCTGCTGGCGCGCGGCGGCCTCAACGTTGGCAAAATTGGGCACGATCAGCGCCGAAATGAATTTGCGCCGGTCGCCGATTAACGCCGCGTTCAGGATCAAGGGGCACGTCTTGAGCTGATTTTCAATCGGCTGCGGCGCCACGAATTTTGCCGCCGCCGTCTTGAACAAATCCTTCTTGCGGTCAGTGACGCTGAGATAGCCGTCTTCATCGAGGTGGCCGATGTCGCCGGTCGCAAGCCACCCGTCCGCCGAAAGCACGGCGCTGGTTTCTTCGGGCTTCAGGTAATAGCCCTTCATCACGCAAGGGCCGTGCACGAAAATCTCTCCGTCTTCCGCGATGCGCACGCTCACGTCCGCGATCGGTTTCCCGACGGTTCCCACTTTGTTGGCGCCCGGACAATTCGCGCTGACCACCGGCGAAGTCTCCGTCAACCCATACCCCTGATAGACGGGCACGCCCACGGACCAGAAAAATTCCGCCAGCCCGCGGGAAAGAGGCCCTCCGCCCGAAATGAAGGCGCGCATGCGGCCGCCCACGCCGGCGCGAATCTTCGAATAGACGATGCGATCCGCGATCTCCCAGCGGACGCGCAGGCCGAGGTTCGCGGATTCGCCGTACGCTTTCCATCGCACGGAATCGTGCGCCACGCGCACGGCCCAGTCGAACAAGCGCCGCTTCGCTCCCGTATTTGCGTGGCCTTTCTGCATGATGTTGGCATACGTTTTTTCGAACACCCGAGGGACCGCGGCCGAAAGTGTGGGGTGGATTTCCAGCAGCGCCCGCGGGAGGTCGTCCATGTGCTCGACGTAGGCCACCTGAACTCCGCGGAACAAATAGGCGTAGGCGATGGCTCGTTCGTAAACGTGCGAGAGCGGAAGAAAGCTCACCGAGGTATCGGCGGGGTTCATGCGAAACGCCTCGGAGGCGGATTGCTCGTTTGAACTCAGATTGCTGTGCGTGAGCATGACGCCCTTGGGCTCGCCCGTCGTGCCCGAGGTATAAATGATCGTGGCGATCTGGTCGGAGGTCACACGCGCCGCGCGCAACTTGTATTCGGCGACGGCGTCATCGCCGGTCGCGGCCGCGAACGACTCATAGCGCAAAACATCATCGCCCAGATCCTCCGGCGCGGCGGCGCAAATAATGTGCTTCACCGTCCGCAGACGGCTGCGGCATTCCAGCAAACGCCGCGCCTGCATCTCTCCCGCAACGAACACGACTTCGGCGCCGGAATGATTCAGGATGTACACGATCCGGTCCGGCGATTCGTTGAAGTAAATGGGGACGTCAGCGGCGCCCAGCCCCAGGATGGCAAAATCCGCGATATGCCATTCGGGCCGGTTCGGAGAGAACAAGCCTACCCGGTCTCCGGGTTTAACGCCGAGTTGTTCGAGCGCGTTGGAGAGCCCCGCGATCCGCCGCAGGAATTCGGCTGACGACAGGGGCTCCCAGCGGCCGTTTACCCTGAGCAATACCGCGCGATCGCTGGGGCACCGGTTGACCGCATTCAGCAGTTTTTCCGTGAGTGTCGCGTAAGCCATGGCGAAAGAGAACATTACCGCACGAATCTCGGCGCGCGCAATAAAACTTCCTGGCATGGCCTTCCCGGGTCATGCAAGTTGGCTGATACGCGGACGGCGTGATCTTCGTTCTGGAGCCCTATTGCGACATATAATATTATCTATAGGTTGGCTACGCCGTGCCGAACAAGGGCGCGACGAATCCATATCCTCGTACAGGAACTGACCCTGCACAGTTCCCCAAGACTTCATGAATCGACTGATCGAATGCGTGCCGAATTTCTCGGAAGGGCGCGACCTTGCCAAGGTCGGCGCCATCGTCGCCGCGATGAGCGGCGTTGCGGGCGCTTGGGTACTCGACCGCACCAGCGACGCCGACCATAATCGCACCGTCATCACACTGGCAGGCGAGCCCGAGGCCGTGGCCGAGGCTGCGATTCGAGCAGTAGGCAAAGCCGCCGAATTGATCGACATGACGAAACAGGCAGGGCGCGCATCCGCGGATCGGCGCGACCGATGTCCTGCCATTCATTCCCCTGGAAGGCGTCTCCGTCGAAGAGTGCGTAGCGCTCGCCCGGCGAGTGGCTCACGAAATTTGGGAGCGCTACCAGATTCCTGTTTATTTCTATGAGGCGGCCGCGACCAAGCCGGAACGCGTGAATCTGGAAAATGTCCGCCGGGGACAGTTCGAGGGCCTGCGCGAAGACGCCCTGCGCGACCCCGACCGTTCGCCCGATATCGGTGAGCCGCGGCTGCACCCCACGGCGGGCGCGACCGCGGTAGGCGTGCGCAAGCTCCTGATCGCCTACAACATCCATCTCAACACGAGCGATGTCACCATCGCAAAGTCGATCGCCAAAGCCATACGGTTTTCCAGCGGCGGACTGCGCCACGTGAAGGCGATCGGGGTGAACCTGAGATCGCGCGGAATCGCCCAGGTTTCCATCAATCTGACCGATTTCGAACAGACGCCGCTGCATCGCGTGTTCGAAATGGTTAAACGCGAAGCCGAACGCCATGGCTGCAAGGTGGTCGGAAGCGAAATCATCGGCCTCATTCCGCGCCGGGCCATCGAGCTTTCCGCCGAATATTATCTGCAACTCGAGAATTTTTCGCCCGCGCGAATCCTCGAAAACCGCTTGGCCGCTGCGGCAGGCGCGCCGACTCAGCCGGCACTGGACGCTTTGCGCGATGCAATTCGCAAGCTTGCCGAAGAAATCGGCTCCGGGGCGCCTGCAGAGCGCCTGACGGCCGCCCGGAGGGATGCCAGGGATGCCGCCAGGGCGAACCTGGAGGCGGCTTTTGCCGCCCTGCAACTATTTGAGCAGTGGATGCAACTCGAAACCGCTAACGGGGCCGTCTATCCTTTCAGACTTCCGTACGGGGCGCCAACTGGCGTGGACGGCTGCCCGCGACGCTTTGGACACTGTCGACTCGAATCTTAAATCGATTCTCGCGACTCGGAACGCCTCTTCAGATTAAAATTAACGTGCTTTCAAGGGCAATAAGGCGGGAGAAAACAGATGAACGTTAAAAAAATTATTTGGACCAGCATTGTTATCGCGCTGGTTTGCGCCGTTCCGCAAACCTCTCGCGCCGGCAGCCTCGGTTCTGACATCCTCAGCATGTTCCCCAAGGAATCTGGCGAACTCGCCTATGCCGACCTCAAACAGGCGCGTCAATTTCCCTGGTTCACGCAACTCAAGGAACAGATGCTGCCGCCGAAGTTCCGCGAATTTGAAACGTTTCTCGCCTCGGCCGGCATCGATCCGAACACGCAGGTGACCGAACTTGCCTGGGCGCTGGTTCCCGGCAAAACGACGGCCGACACCGCCGGCAGCTCGGTCCCTAGCACCGACCAGATCGTCGGAGTCGCTCTCGGGCAATTTCAACCCGCGACCGCCGAAGCCTATTTCACCTCCAAAAAGCTGCCCATCGTGAAGGTTCGAACCTTTTCGCTGTTTGCGTTTGGCGGCGGCAGCGGGCCCAACGATCTTTTCTTCTTTTTCATCGATTCGAACACCGCCGCATTCGGACAGCGCCAGCAATTAGAAAAAATGATTGGCGTGCGATACGGCGAAGCCCAGGGACTCTATGCGAACACCGATTTTTCGGCTCTGGTCGATCAGGCCAACGGCAGCGGCACGGTCTGGGCGGTGCTTAATCCCGCGTATACTCGCCTCGCCATGCAGCAACTGGTCCCGGAAACAGCGCAATTCCCCGCTGCGGCGCAGCTCACCTCCAAACTGAAGGCCATGACCATCAGCATCAAAGGCGGCAGCGGCGTGGATGCGAAGTTCGAAGCGGTGTGCGGTTCCACCGACGACGCCAATACCTTCGCTGCATTGCTTCAGGCCGGACTCATGTACAAAAAATATCAGGTCGGGAACACCAACCCGGATCTGGGCCAACTCCTGGACAGCGCCCAAATTACGCCAGCCGGCGACCGGCTCGACCTCAAACTTTCCCTGACCGACGATCAAATGCAGTCGCTGATCCGGCGCAATACGTTTGTCGTGACGATGTAGATCAGGCTTCTCAGTTTCAGAAGTATTTATTCTTGTCATTCCGGGTCCCGGCAGGGACTCGCAATGACAGAAAAAGGGACTGCTTCCGCAGTCTGTTTATGCGGTTTCGTGCGAAACGAGCGAGTAGAGGAAGAACAGGATTCCGGCGCCCACCAGAGGGCAGCCAACCAGAAGAAAGCACATAAAAGCGAGCGGATGCGTCCAAAGCAGCGTCAGCATCTGCACGATCAGCCCCACGACAATAAGCCTGCCGGACCAGCGGATGTTGCGTTGGATCACATGGGTTGTCATTGCGCACCACCTGTCGGCTTCCAGAAAGTCGCGCTGCCCAAGTCTCGTACGTCGTGGACAAATTCGTGGCAATTGCTGGCCATGCACGACAGCCGGTTAGATGCCGCAAGCGCGAGCATGTTCGGGTCCTTGTGATGCGGCGCGGCTTCCTCGTAGGAGCGCGCACCTGCATGGCAATGGAGGCATTCGCGGTTGTTGTAGGGCGTGTAAAGTTGGATGTCCTCGGGTTTGGGAATCGTTCCGAAGTATTCCACCAGGACATGGTGCACGCCGCGCCACTTCGCCTTGTAATCCCCGAACATTGTGTAGTCGGTATGGCAGGTGAAGCAGGCATGATCGCGCGGGACAAAATTGTTTTGAAAGTGCACGGCAGGGATGTAGCTCTTGTCGTCCACGTAAAGGGTCTTGCCGAAATCGGTCATGACGTGGCAGGAAAGGCAGAACTGCGTCGAAGTCGAACGCTCAAGTTGCGCATTTAAGCCTGCCCAAACCGAGAGCACCGGCAAAATGCAAAGCGCCACAAAGGCAAGGATCTTGCCGCCGCGCGCCACGGTGAGTTCCGGGCGCATGGCCGTGAGCAGGCCGAGCACGGCCACTATCGCTGTAAAAAGAATCGGAGTGATCGCCGTATTCGTCATGAGAAAAGACCTGCTCCCCACTCCTTGGACGCACCTCTCATGCGTCAGGACAAGCAAGTACAACCCTGCACTTTATTCCCGCGGGCTGCAAGTACAGCGCGGGCCTTATTCCCGCGGGCTACAAGCAGAGCCCGCACCCGTATGATCCGCAAAAACTTCAGAAATTCTACTCCGGAGAAAATTAAGGCCAACGCGCGTCACTGCTTGGCAAGCGTGCGGCAATAGGCGACGAGTTGCTTTACCATGTCGGCGCCCAGTTCCTTTTCAAATCCGTCCATGTCCTTGCCCTTGCCTTTGGCGATATCGTGCAGTAAGTCGGCGTCGCTCATCTTCTGGATCTCGGCCGAACGTAGATCCTTGGCTTTGACCTTGCGGCCCTTGGCCGTGTTCCCGGATCCATCTTTTGCGTGGCAGACCGAGCATTTATCGAGATATACGTCCTGGGCACTTTTTTGCGGAGGGGGAGAAGCGAGCAAAGAACCTCCCGCCGCCGAGATTAGAACGAAGGCAAGGCCTGCGCTCACTACCAATCTTGCGAATCCGATAGCCCTCATCATTCGGTTACCTTCGACCTCCAGAGGATTTATTTTTAAAACCTTCCCGCACCTCAAAACCCTTTTGTCCAGCGAATCGTCAGCATGTTGGCGCTGAAATTATTCACCGTCACGATCTGCTCAGCGTAGTACGTACGTTGCAAGTCTATCGCAAACTGGCCGAGGATCGGAAGATCGTAATATGCGGTGCCCGTGATCATAGGCCAAACCATGGGCCCATACGCTGGCGGCTCGCCGGTAATCGCCCCGACACCGCTGGACCGGTCGTGATTGCCGGAAAGGCGCAGGCCGATACGCTTCGTCGGCTTCGCCTCAATGCCGCCCGACCATGTGCGGTTCAGTTCTTGATCCTGCAGAGTATCGGCCAGCGGGGCCGTGCCGCGCGCGTAGAGGATGTTTCCCTGCGCGAAGTAGCTGTCATAACTGAATCCTCCGAAGATCGAGAAGCGTTCTCCCAGCGCATACGAAACCGTGAAGGCGTTGGTCCGGATATTGTTTTCGAAATTGGTCGCGAGCAGCTTGTTGTTGGCGATACTCACTTCGTCCTCGAAGCTGAGCTTATCGATGGGGTGGAAGCGGAGGATAAAACGTGTGGCCTGCTGCGTGTGCGGGGAGATCGCCGTGTAGGAGGCTCCGTTGTCGGTGCTGTGATAGTCGCCCCGGATGCTGAACATCTTCGAGGGCTCGTAGCCGAAACTGATTTCCGGCCGCACCGTGTTGGTACGCAGAGTGAGCTCGGGAGAAATGACGCCGTTGGTGAGCGACTCGACGTCAGACTTCATGAATTGAACTCCCGGACGAATTACCAGCGAGCGAATTGGAGTGAAGTCCATGCTGAAGCTGAGGTCACTGAGCCCATCGCGCCAGATCACTTCGGTCGTCCCCGCCGCCGGCGTCGTCCCGTTGAGCAAGCTTTGATAATTCCCAATGGAGTCGCTCGTGAAACGCGAATAGCGATAGTCGAGATCGAGCTTCCACCATGGAAGCAGGTGATAAGTCAGCCCCTGGCTGACGATGTTGTTCGGCTCGGTAACCATGGCGTGCGCGCTTTGGCTCACGGTGTAAGGAGCCAACGGGCCGGAACTGCTGGGAGCGGTTCCGTTGAACGCCTGAACAAACGTGACCGGGCCCTGGTAGCGGTAATACATATATCCGCCGCGCCATTCCAGTTTGGGGAGCGGCTTGCCAACAAAGCTAAACTCGCTGATCGGAGTCGTCAGCCGCCGGTATTGCGACCAGGAAAGATTCGTCAGCGGTTCTGTGGTTGAGCTGGCGATCGGATTGATGCTGAGTTCGGGCGAAGTCACGTTGTTCAGGCTGATATTTTCCGTGAACGTCTGATAGCCGATGGAATAATGAAAATTCCAATCTTTCACCGTGTAATCCACTCCGCCGGTAATCCGGTTCGTGCTGTCCGAAAGCGGGGCATTGAGATAGAAAGGGTTTGCCCTGGCGAACGTGCCCCAATAGGAAGGCGAGCTGAAGAAATCCAGCGCGCGGGTGGTGAACGTGGTGCCTTCATCGGATGGACGATAGTAGTCGAAATGGAAACGCAGGTTATTGGTGGGGTACAAGGTGAGGTCCGCGGAGCCGAATTTGCGGACCGTGGCCCAATCCTGGTTCGAGGTCAGGCCTTTGGAGACTCCCGTGGTCGCCGCGGCAATCGGCAGGACCACGTTGTCGTTCTGGTTCCAATAATAGTAGCTCTGCCGCCAGTCGACGCGGAAGTCGTAGACCTTATTCTTCGAAATCGTGAACTGCGCCGTGGGAAACGGATCGCCGCCCAGGCTGCTCATCTGAAGAGAAAAATGGTCGGCGAACGGACTCTTGCCCTCTTCCGATTCCCCGTAGAGACTCAAATCGAGCACCCGGAAACCGCTGTCCAGATTGAGCATTTCCTGGTACTCCGGCCGATATCCCTTGACGTCGGTGAAGCGATATCCTGCCGTTGTGGAACCGGACAATGTGAAATCGCCCAGGACGATGGGAGCGGGTTGCGAGTCATCCTGCGCGCTGGCGCAGGGCACAAGCATCAGAAGTGCTGCTATCAACAAAAAGGATCGAGCGCCTCGTGTCATGGAGTCATCCCTCATCGCAGAAAATTCGGATCCAAACTTGATCCGTGTACGGCCACATGGCAGCGAACGCATTCGCCGCTGGTCTGGAATCCCAGACGGCTGTGTGGAACCGCCGCCTGCGCGTGATATCCGGTGTGGCATTGCAGGCACAACTGCCGGCCTTCACGCCGTACCAAGAGCATTCGATTGGGGCTGCCGTGCGGATTGTGGCAGGTGACGCAACCTTCGACCTTCACCGCCGGATGCTCGAACACAAACGGTCCGCGCTTCTCGACGTGGCATTTCACGCAGGTTTCCGATCCGGGATTGTTGAGGCTGGCCATGTTCTCCGAGCCGTGCGGGTTGTGGCAGTCCGAACACTTCATCAGCCCTTCCGGAACGCGGTGATGCTCGGGCTGCGCGAATTGCGCCTGCACCGTGCGGTGGCAGTCGTAGCACAGAGCAGGCTCGGCTCGCTTAAGCAGGCTATTGTGGCGCCAGCGGTTTTCATCGGCGACCTGCGGGAGCTGGAAAAAATAGGCTTGGGGATAGCTCAGATCCCCTTTGCTGGCGTCCTTGACTTCATCCACCAAGTGGGCCGAGTGGCACTGGTTGCAGGAGACGCCGTGGCCGGCGTGCTCGGAATGCTCGAACAGCGATTGCTGCTTGCTGGAGATATGGCAGGAGAGGCACCGGGAAGCGTTTTCGTCCGCCGTGCCTTTAAACGCAAAGATCGGGTGCTCCACCATCGCCTTGGCGATCTCCGCATCGTCGCCATGCGCCGCCTGCACGGCGTCACTGTGCGCTTTCCCCGGACCGTGGCAGGTCTCGCAGCCGTGAATATAGTCCTTGCCCGGGAAAACGAGTTTGGAATGGCTCGTCTTCTCGTACTGGATGGTTTCGTTCTTGTGGCAGTCTTTACAAGCCTCGGGCCCGGCAAATTCGCTGGCGGGCGCGTCATAGTTCGGCACGCGGCTGGCGACGGAAGGGCCCTGAAGCGATTCCGTGCGCTTCTGGGCGAAACTTCCGGTTGCCATGCAAGCGACAAGCGCGAAAGCAGCGAGCAATACTCGCAGAGAACCGGGTAAGGCAGCGTACTTTCCTGCAAATGGCTGGTGTATCATTCTCAAGCCTTATTCTTTCTGGAAGGGTCTGAAAATCTGACTGCCCTATCGCCCTCCAAGTATTTGCAATGCTGCTGCGAGCATCCTGCAATGCTTACCATGATGCTGTCTGTGATTTGAATCACTGATCGCCAACCCCGGGGTCACTCAACGCCTGATTCGAGGTCACAAAATGCCGAATTCCGGGTCACGAAATGCGTAATAATGCTTCCAAAACCGCCTGTCCTTGTACTTTCCAGCGGCGATCTGCTTTCTTTCGACAGTTGCCAGCTTCTGAAATCGGCACTCAGCCGAGAAAACTGGAACGATGACACGCCCATGGCTCTAAACAATCTCTTCAAGCTGGAGTGTCAAAGTGACACGTTCCTCGACAGCCCCTATGGAAGAATTCTGCACACACTCTCCCGCACTGTTTAGCACGAAACATGCCATTGTTTCCGACGGTTCAGAAATGCCCGGATCGCAGACTTCGCACTTAGCCTCGGAATCCATCTTGCTCAGCATTCCCGCATCTCCATGCATTGCTTCATCATGTGTTCACGGGAACCGCAAAACTTCATTGCGCGGATTTAGATTTCGATCGGAATGATCTCAGACACTTGTGCCGTCAAATCATTTAGAATTCCCGAAATAGGCTCGGGACCGGTTCAGGTCTCCCGTTTCGGCAATCCGCACAATGGGCGATTTCCCAAAGCAGCGTGCAAAGAGCCGTATGCGCAGCCAAAATCGTCCCGCACAAAAACGCAGTTCGGCGCATTGGTCCGGTTTCTCGGGCTTGCCTTTTTGACTTTTTGCAGGATTTTTCCGCTAGTCCCTTGGGCTTTAGGAACTTCACCAGCGTAGTCCGAACCTTGCCGTCTTCAGTGCTATAGAGAACGCGGTCCACTCGCGAAAGCAATTCCAAGCCGTTGATTCCACCTGTTCCCGCCGCAACAACATTGGGTAAGGCGAATGTCTCCAGCCCGACCACTGGCGCCGTTTCGCCGCGATGCAGGAAAGAAACTTCGATGCGGTCGGCAAAGCTTTCCAGCGTCACATCAAGTCCCCCATCCGCGTCGGTAAGCTGGGAAAGCGTTTCGCGGCAGACGCCTTCCGAGGCCCCGGCAATTTCCGCGCATGTTTCGGCTTCGAACCCTGCCTGCGAGGCCTGAAATTGCACCGCACTGCGCAGCACGCCCGTCAGAGCGAAGTTCTGGTCCAAATGAAACATGACGCGGACGGGCTCACTGGTCATCGGTATCCACCACATGAACCTCGCAGGCTTCCCGGCAATCCGGGCAATAGTACTGGCCGTCCATGCAGAGGCGAATGCCTTCCAATCCCTGGCAGTAACAACAATACCGGTCACACTCGCACTTGCTCTCCGGCTTATCGCATTGTGAACAGAGAACGGTGCTTTGCATAATCTTCTTTCGTCTCTCTTCCGATAGAAAGTCGGCAGGGCCCGCATCGGTTTCCAGCGGATTCAGCCTGGCCCGCCGCGAAGAATCCAATGACGACTATAGGCCAGCCTGGCGCGCCGGAACAAGCCGCAAGTGCCATCCTGGTTAACAGGGCGGAAAAGTTTCTTCAACGATCCGCGAGGCACGCGAAATGGTGCAGACTGGGCTTCCCGGCCGATGCCCGCCATGGCGATCGTTGCGCCCACGCAACGTTGCCCGGTTCGCCTGCCGGCCCTTTCTTGACACATTTCAAACGCGCGTGTTAGTTTCGATTTTGCTTTGTGATTGCTGGGAACTCCGCGTGACGTCTCCGACCACTGCACAACTTCGAAAGACCGCTTTGAACGCCGAGCACCGGCGCTTAAAAGCCAAGATGGTCAACTTTGGCGGCTGGGACATGCCCGTCGAGTACTCGGGCATTGTGTCCGAGCACATGGCGACGCGCACCGCCGCCGGCTTGTTTGACGTCAGCCACATGGGCGAAATCGAAGTCTTCGGCGAACGAGGCGCTCGCGCTGGTCCAGCACGTCACGTGCAACGATGCCTCGAAGCTCGCCATCGGGCAGGCTCAGTATTCCGGCCTCATGACCGAGCGAGGCACGTTTGTCGATGATCTCCTGGTCCACAAAATTTCCGACAAACATTATTTTCTTTGCGTCAATGCCGGCAATCAGGATCAGGATTTCGAGCATATCCGGGCGCACAATCCCACCACGAGCGCAGGTCGAAAACGCAGGCGGGCGCTATTCGCAACTGGCCATTCAGGGACCCAAGGCGCTGCGCATTCTGCAAGCCCTGACCGACGTGCCGCTCGATTCCATCGCCTACTACCATTTTACGTTTGGCGAGGTGGACGGCGTCGATTGCCTGATCGCGCGCACGGGCTACACGGGGGAAGACGGCTTTGAAATCTACTTCGCGCCGGAACATTCCGAAAAACTTTGGTCCGATCTGATGGAGGCGGGGAGCGGAGAAGGAATGATCCCCTGCGGCCTGGGCGCGCGAAACACGCTGCGCCTGGAAGCTTCGATGTGCCTTTACGGCCACGAAATCGATGACACCACGACGCCGTGGGAGGCCGGCCTCGGCTGGATTTGCAAGCCGAACAAGGGAGAGTTTCTCGGGCGCGAAGCTCTGATCCGGCAAAAGGAAAAGGGAGTGGAACGCACGCTGGTCGGATTCGAGATGCAGGACCGGCTGATCGCGCGCGATGCGTGCGCCGTGTGGGCCGGCGGCAAGCCAATCGGACGCGTGACCAGCGGGTCCCCTGCCCCGTTTCTGAAGAAAAATATCGGCATGGCGTACGTGCCGCCGGAATTCCGCGCGCCCGGAACCGAAATTGCCATCGAGATTCGCGGCAAGCAGGCCCCCGCGCGAATTGTTCCGATGCCGTTTTACAAGCGAACGAAGTAGAATCATCGCGGGAGAATTCGCGGGCGGCGCACTCGCGCCTCAGACACTTTTTCAAGGAGCCATAATGTATCCAAGCGACTACCGCTATACCAAGGAACATGAGTGGATCAAAGTGTCCGGCGATACGGGCACCATCGGCATCACCGACTACGCGCAGCATGAACTGGGCGACGTTGTCTTCGTGGAACTCCCTGCCGTTGGCGCAAAAATCAAAACCGGGGACGTCTTCGGCACGGTCGAATCCGTGAAGGCCGTCAGCGAAATCTATGCTCCCGTGTCCGGAGAAGTTACCGAAACGAACGCGGCGCTTTCCAGCGCGCCCGAAACGGTCAATTCGGACCCGCACGGCGCCGCGTGGCTCATCAAGGTGAAGCTCGCCAATCCCGCCGAGGTCTCCGGTTTGATGGATGCCGCCGCCTATCAAGCCTTTGTCTCCGAAAAGGAAGCCTCGGCCTGATGCGCTATCTTCCGAAGAGCACTGCGGAGCGCCGCGAAATGCTTGCGGCCATCGGGGCCCAGTCCATCGAAAGTTTATTCGCATGCATTCCCGAACAGTTCCGACTGAAAGAACCTCTTCGCCTCCCCGGACCGATGTCCGAGCAGGAGATCATCGAATATTTCCGCGCGCGCGCCGCTGAAAATTCCCGCGGCTATACGAGTTTCCTGGGCGCGGGCGTCTATGACCACCTGCGTTCGGTGGTCACCGATTCGCTGATCCAGCGCGGTGAATTTCTGACTTCGTATACGCCCTACCAGGCCGAGATCAGCCAGGGCACGCTGCAGGCGATTTTTGAATTTCAGACGCTGATGTGCGAACTGACCGGCATGGAAGTGGCCAACGCGTCGATGTGGGACGGCTCGACGGCCACCACCGAAGCCGTGCTGATGGCCGAGCGGCTGACCGGGCGGCATCGCGTGGTGGTGGCGCGCTCACTGCATCCCGAGTACCGCCAGGTGCTGGACACCTACACGCGCAATCTCGGCCTGCACATCCAGGAAATCGGATTCACTAGTTCCGGCCAGGCGGACGCGGCGCGCCTCGAAGCCGCGATCGACAACGAAACCGCCGCCGTGGTCGTGCAGTCGCCCAACTTTTTCGGCGTGCTCGAACAAATTCCCCATCTGGCGGAACTTGCGCACGCCAAAGGCGCGCTGCTGGTCGTCGCCATCACCGAAGGCGTATCGCTCGGCGCGGTGCGCCCGCCCGCCGAAGCCGACATCGTGGCGATGGAAGCGCAGAGCTTTGGCCTCGCGCCCAGTTATGGCGGGCCGTATGCCGGCGTTATCGCCACGCGAGACAAATTCGTGCGTCAGATGCCGGGCCGGCTTGCGGGGGAAACCGTGGATAGTGCCGGGCGGCGCGGTTACGTCCTGACGCTGGCCACGCGCGAGCAGCACATCCGCCGCGAGAAGGCCACATCGAATATCTGCACCAATCAGGCCCTGTGCGCCCTCGCAGTAACGATTCACCTTTGCCTGCTCGGCAAGGAAGGCTTGAAGGAACTTGCCGCGCAGAATCTGGCCAAGGCGCGTTTCGCCCTCGATCTGCTGGAAACCATTCCCGGCGTGCGCCGTGCCTTCTCCGGCCCGTTTTTTAATGAATTCGCCGTCGAGTTTCCGCGGTCGGTAAAGATGGTGAACGCGGATTTGCTGCGGGGAAAAATCATCGGCCCGCTGCCGCTTGGCAGTTCCTATGCGGACCTGACCAAGCGCGCCCTATTCTGCGTCACGGAAACCACTTCGCGCGCCGAAATCGAACGAATGGCCGCGGCGATACGCGAAATTTTATCGAAGCCGGTGTAAGGCAAGAGTTTTTTGCGTAACCCAATTCGGTCCCCGGTGTTTTCCGAAGAGGGTTTCTTGAGCGGGACAGAAAAGCCCCGGGGCTGAAGACCCGGGCTACACCATTCGCACAAGTTTTGCTGTAGCCCGCCTCTTCAGAGGCGGGGTTTTTCGTGATGTCGTGCGACAGTCTCGAATCATTGGGCAGCATCATGAGATGCAGAAAGCGTTTCGGTTTGTGTATCGGAGTTGAAGCTCCAGCAATCACATATGTTTTGTGGGTCGGAGCTTTAGCTCCGACATTAGGACGCACCGTAAAGGGGCTTTAGCCCCTGGCCCTTCAGGGGCTGAACCCTCTCTCAAGAGGCATGTTGGTGTCGCGCCTGAAGCCGCGACCCACGGACCGTGGATTGAGAAATATTTACGAGGGAGAATGGAATTGACCGATCGAATCAAGAAAGCGGGGCGCCACGTCAGCCAGAACGAAGGGCTGATTTTTGAGGAATCCGCGCCCGGCAAGCGCGGCGTGGAATTCCCTCCCCTCGATGTGCCAGCGGTGGACGCGCGGACGGCCTTAGGCGCGGCGTACGCGCGCGACACGGTCGCGGAATTTCCGGAAGTCAGCGAAATCGAAGTGGTGCGCCATTTCACGCGCCTTTCGACGTGGAACTACGCGATCGATCTGGGCATGTACCCGCTGGGATCTTGCACGATGAAGTACAACCCGCGCGTCAACGAATTCGTCGCGCGCCTGGACGGCATCGCCACCGAGCATCCCTACCAGCCGCAGGAACTCTCGCAGGGCTGCCTGAAGATTTTGAAGTTGCTGCAGGATTGCCTTGCCGAAATCACGGGAATGGATACCGGCACGCTCGAACCTGCCGCGGGCGCGCAAGGCGAACTCACCGGGCTGCTGCTGATCCGCGCGTATCTTGCAGACACGCAAGGACACCCGCGCAAGAAAGTCCTGATTCCCGACTCGGCCCACGGAACCAATCCCGCCACGGCCGTCATTGCCGGCTACGAAGTCGAAAACGTGCGCTCGGATGAGCGCGGCCAGATTGACATCGCGCGGCTGAAAGAAATTGTGAATGGCGACGTGGCCGCCATGATGGTCACGAACCCTTCGACGCTCGGCGTGTTCGAGCAGAATATCGCGGAGACCGCCGAAGTTCTGCACGCGCACGGCGCCCTGCTCTATATGGACGGCGCGAACATGAACGCGCTGGCCGGCGTCGCGCGCCCCGGCGATTTCGGCGTGGACGTGATGCACCTGAACCTGCACAAAACATTTTCCACGCCGCACGGCGGCGGAGGTCCGGGCGCGGGGCCCGTGATGGTCAAGAAAATCCTCGAGCCTTACTTGCCGATTCCGGTAGTGACCGAAAAAAATGGGCGGCTGGCGCTGGACAATCAGCGGTCGAAATCCATCGGCAGGGTGCGCGCGTTTGGCGGCAACTTTGGAGTGCTGGTGCGCGCTCTGGCCTACACGCTGGCCTACGGCCCGGGCATCCGCCAGGCTACTGAAGACGCGGTCCTCAACGCGAATTACATCCGCAAGAAACTCGAGGACGTGTACGACTTGCCCTTCAACTCGCCGTCCATGCACGAAGTCGTTTTCAGCGACGCGCGGCAGAAAAAGAACGGCGTGAACACGATGGATATTGCCAAGCGCCTGATCGACTACGGCTTTCACCCGTATACCACCGCGTTTCCCCTGATCGTGCCGGGCGCCATGATGATCGAGCCGACCGAATCCGAATCCAAGCAGGAATGCGACCAGTTTGTGGATGCGATGCGCGCGATTGCCGAGGAAGCCGCGACGACTCCGGAACTGGTCAAGACCGCGCCGCACAATACCCGCGTCAGCCGCCTCGACGAAGTCGCCGCCGCGCGTAAACCTGTATTGCGCTGGAAGCCAAAAGCGAATTCCTCACACACGTAAAAGTACGACAGGCTTTAAAGCCTGTGTGCAATGGGCAAATCTTTGTGGGGCACGGGTTCAGCCGTGCCATAAAATGCGCAGAATGAATGCGCCTTCAGCCGCTGGCCTGTTCAACCTTAAACCCAACACTCCGAGGGAAGCGCCTAACTCAATACAGGTTCCAACTCTCGCACAGACACTTTTTCCTTATCCTCGCTCGACCCGCTCACCGCAACTCGCACGGATGGCGCGCGCGCTGGCCTTCGTGGAATCGTGGGAATAACCGCGCCCTGCCCTTCCCTGTGAAACGACAGGCACGGTTCGTCCGTGTCCTTTTCCACCACCAGCATGTCGCCGAAGCGGATTTGCTCGGTCGCCAGCAGGTTCGCCAGCGGGTACACCACGAACTTCTCGATCGCCCGCTTCAGATGCCGCGCCCCGTACTTCAGGTCCGTCCCTTCCTGCAGCAGGAATTTCCTCGCCGGAGCCGTCACGCGGAATAAAAACTGCCCGCGCCCCGTGTCCAGCACCCGCTGCTGCACCATTCCCAGCTCTATCTCCAATATCTGCTCCAGTTGCTCTTCCCGCAGCGGATGAAACACCACCACCTTATCCAGCCGGTTCATGAACTCCGGCGAAAACTTCTTCTTCGCCGCTTCCTGCGCCGTCCGCTCCACCTTCACGTCCAGATGATCCTCGACCTTGTCCTTCGGCTGCACGAATCCCATCCCGCCCGTCATCAATTCCGTGATCTCTCCCCCGCCCAGGTTCGACGTCAGAAAAATCATGGTCTGCGACAAATCCACCCGCCGGTTATCTCCCAGCGTCAGCGTCGCCTTATCCAAAATCCCCAGCAGCAACTGCCACAGTGCGTCCGACGCCTTCTCGATCTCATCGAACAGCAGGAAACTCAGCTTCAGCTTTTCCGTGTGATATTGCGCCAGCGCCTCCTGCGTGATCAGCGGATGCGTCTCGCGGTGCCCCAGATATCCCGGTGGCGAGCCGATCAGCTTGGCGATCTCGTGCGAGTGCTGGAACTCCGCGCAGTCCACCTTGATCACCGCGCGTGGGTCCCCGAACAGGATCTCCGCCGCCGCTTCCACGATACGCGTCTTCCCCGACCCGGTCGGCCCAAGGAACAGCAGGTTCCCCACCGGACGCCCCATCGAGCTCATCCCCGCACAGTAGACCTGATACAGGTCCATCAAGCGCGCGGACGCCCTCTTCTTGTCCGACGATCCGCCTGCGCAGGGCGGTTTCAAATTGCTGCGATTCGTAACTGTGACGGCTTGGATCGAGCATCGCTTTTTCTGGTCTCATAATTCCCCCAGTGGTTCCATATGCGATGTAGCTTCTACGGGTGCGCTGCACGAAAATATGTAAGGCAACCGAGTGACCAAACTTCACTTGATCGGCCGCCGCGCTTAACGCCCATTCAATCAGAAAGTTGCAAGTTATGGACGGAAGTGCGTTCCCGAGGACTGAAAGGACAACTTTCAGATGTGTTTCGGGGTGGAACATAGTTGTTCAATATGCGACACATTGAGCCCTCCCTCCTGAGTACAGACAGAGACTTCAAGCGGTTCTGGTCTTCGCATGATTTGGCAAGGCGCAAACAAAAAGGGCGGCCCATTTTGCCAGGCCACCCTTTAAATGTTTCGCGTCGAAATGTTCGATCGAGCTATTGCGGATCGATCTTGCGCCGACTGGAAGCTACCGGAGGAGGAGCGCCCGACGGCAACGCCGCGGGAGCTTTCGCCTCGCGCACGATGACCGAAGCGGGGGCTTCGACCACTTTGCCGCCCGTCGCGCGTGCGATGGTTGCGGCTGCGCCACGGGCCGCTCGAGTGGCCGCCGGGACCACCGCGCCTTCTCCTTCTTTTTGAAACGTGAGATGCGCGGAGCTCCCGTCCCAATCGACGACCAGCATGTCGCCGAAGCGGATTTGCTCGGTCGCCAGCAGGTTCGCCAGCGGGTACACCACGAATTTCTCGATCGCGCGCTTCAGGTGACGCGCCCCGTACTTCAGGTCCGTCCCTTCCTGCAGCAGGAATTTCCTCGCCGGAGCCGTCACCCGGAACAAAAACTGCCCGCGCCCCGTGTCCAGCACCCGCTGCTGCACCATCCCCAACTCAATCTCCAAAATCTGCTCCAACTGCTCTTCCCGCAGCGGATGAAACACCACCACCTTATCCAGCCGGTTCATGAACTCCGGCGAAAACTTCTTCTTCGCCGCTTCCTGCGCCGTCCGCTCCACCTTCACGTCCAGATGATCCTCGACCTTGTCCTTCGGCTGCACGAATCCCATGCCGCCCGTCATCAACTCCGTGATCTCTCCCCCGCCCAGGTTCGACGTCAGAAAAATCATCGTCTGCGACAAATCCACCCGCCGGTTATCTCCCAGCGTCAGCGTCGCCTTGTCCAAGATCCCCAGCAGCAACTGCCACAGTGCGTCCGACGCCTTCTCGATCTCATCGAACAGCAGGAAACTCAGCTTCAGCTTCTCGGTGTGATATTGCGCCAGCGCTTCCTGCGTGATCAGCGGATGCGTCTCGCGGTGCCCCAGATACCCCGGAGGCGAGCCGATCAGCTTGGCGATCTCGTGCGAGTGCTGGAACTCCGCGCAGTCCACCTTGATCACCGCGCGTGGGTCCCCGAACAGGATCTCCGCCGCCGCTTCCACGATACGCGTCTTCCCCGACCCGGTCGGCCCGAGGAACAGCAGGTTCCCCACCGGACGCCCCATCGAGCTCATCCCGGCACAGTAGACCTGATACAGGTCCACAAGCGCGCGGACGCCCTCTTCTTGTCCGACGACCTTGCCTTTCAGCGAGGCCTGGAATTCCTGCGACTCCACGCTTCTCAGCGTCGGGTCCAGGTGTTGCTGCGTTGCTCGGTGGCTGCTCATGGTCTTTCTCCTACCGGTACTTCCGGTCTGCCATTACGCCCCGGTGCGGGGCGCGGTCAAATTGATCCAGCTTGACGCCAACGGTGGAGTGCAAAAGACGCAGCTGGGTAATGATCTCCTGTCCTTCTTCCGGGGCATGCGATACGTCCAGCAAGGGCGGAAACAGATCGGCCAGATCGAGATTCAAATTGCGCAAGGTGGAAACCAGCTTCTGAACCTGGTTTGATTTCGGATCGAACAGCTCGACGCGGTTGTTGACTTGCTCGCGCAGTTCCCTCCAGTTCACGTCCACAAAGGGGTAAGAACGGGTGACCTGCCGCACGACGTCGTCGGTAATCCGGGGGCGTTCCCCAAGCTTGGCCAAATGCAATTGCCGCACCCGGTCGCCTTCGCGGACGTTATGAACCAGGTAGAACGTGTTCCCTTTTCGCCGAAGAAAAGCCATGATTCGCTCCTGGGGCCGACATCGAGTCTGTAGTGTACGTGTCTTCCACTACAGCTGTCAATTTAGATGTCTGCGCCTTGCAGATTTTGCTCCGTAACAGTAACTCCCCTTGCGGCGCCGCCACGGCTGCGCCCGGGTTCCTTTTCGGATTTTGCTGCCTGGCGTCTGGATCTTTTACCTGGATTGCGGGCCGCCTTTCGAAGCCTGTAAGTAATTAGACGCCGATTTTTACTAAACGATTTCGATTCTTTCCTGTCGGGCCGCCGGGCGCTATAGTTCGAATGGGTGAGTGAATTGGTTCCCGCGATTTAGTACGTGCATGACGGTCCATTTGCCCGATGAATTCGATGCATCGGAAGATTGCATACGCGCTGGTGAAGAAAATTCCGCGTGGCAGAGTGATGACCTACGGCCAGGTCGCCGCCGCCGTGAAGTTGCCCGGCGGAGCGCGCGCTGCGGGTCGCGCCATGGCCGCTTGTCCGAGCGGCAGCGGGATTCCCTGGCATCGCGTGGTCGGCGCAGGCGGGCGTTTGCTCTTGCGCGAGCCCAATGTCTTGCTGCAGCGGAAGTTGCTCGAAGGGGAAGGCGTCTCGGTCATCGAGCGGCGCATTCAGGATTTCCAGGGGCACGAGTGGATCCCCGCGGGAAAAAGACGCCGGAACTAACGAACAGTAAAGAAGATACGGAAAATTTAGAGACGCCATTCGCGCCTAAACAGCGTATTGTGTTATATATAAGGGCTTATGTTGACTGCCGCGACCATTGAAGTCGAGAACCTGACCAAGCGCTACGGCGCCGTTGAAGCCCTGCGCGGCGTTAGCTTTTCCGTTAGCGAAGGCGAAGTCTTCGGCCTGCTCGGCCCCAACGGCGCCGGGAAAACGAGTACGGTCGAGATTCTCGAAGGCCTGCGCACCGCCGACAGCGGCAAGGTAAGCGTTTGCGGGCTGGACCCGCAGACCAGCGGCGTCGCCTACAAACACATCATCGGCGCGGCTCTGCAATCCACCGCCCTGCCCGACAAGTTGCGCGTCCACGAAGCTCTCGACCTGTTCGGGAGTTTCTATCCCCGCCGCCGCGGCACGCCCGAACTGATGAAGCGCTTCGGCCTGGAGGAAAAACGCAACGCGTTCTATTCCCAGCTCTCCGGAGGACAAAAGCAACGCTTGGCCCTGGCCATGGCGCTGGTGAACGATCCGCGCGTCATCTTTCTTGATGAGCCGACCGCCGGCCTCGATCCCCAGGTGCGGCGCGAAATCTACGACATCGTCGAAGAGCTGAAGAAAGAAAAGAAAACCATCCTGATCACCACGCATTACATCGAGGAAGCAGAAAGACTGTGCGATCGCGTGGCGATTGTGGATCACGGAAAGGTCATCGCCCTAGGGTACGCCTCGCGAGCTTAAGCAGCGCTCCGGCGCGGTCACGCGAATTACCGTGCGCATGGCCCGGCCCGAAACCAACGGCGCGCTGAATACGCTCGAAGGCGTGACCGAGTGCCGCGTCGAAGCCGACGATTACCTGCTTTATTCCACCCGAGTCCCGCGCACGATCGTCGCCCTGGTGAAACATCTGGAAGAACAGAATAATGAGCTGGTCAGTCTGGAAATTTCCGCTCCGACGCTTGAAGATATCTTCCTCGAGCTGACCGGAAGAAGGTTGCGCGATTGAGTAATACCTGGGCGCTTACCGTAAGCCGCATGAAGCTGGCGATGCGCAACCGCGCGTTTCTGTTTTTCAGCCTGATCATGCCGCTGACTTTTCTGTTCATCTATGCGGGCATTTTCGGACGTGGAAAAGTTCAGGCCGTGCCATACCTGCTGGCGGAGGTCCTGGCGCTCACGGTCATGGGCAGCTTCTGGGGCCTGAGCGTACAACTGGTGACCTTTCGCGAGCAAGGCATCCTGCGCAGGTTCCGGGTCGCTCCGGTAACGGCGAGCGCCATGCTGGCCTCCAGCCTGCTTTCGAATTATTTCCTGACGTTGCCGACCATCATCATTGAGTTCTATCTCTCCCGCTCGGTGTTTCACATGAGCGGACTCGGCAATCTCGTTTCAGTCCTCGTTTTAGTGACGCTGGGAACCGTCTGCTTCGCCTCGCTTGGCCTGATCGTGGCCAGCGTAACCAACACCATGCAGGAAACCCAGATCATCAATCAGATTATCTGGTTCGTGTTCCTGTTTATCTCCGGGGCGACGATTCCCTTTCCCATGCTGCCGGGCGCCGTGCAGGCAGTCGCGGTCTTCCTCCCGGCCACATATCTGGTCAGCGGCCTGCAACGCGCCATGATCGACCACACAGGCATTGAGGGCCTCGGGATGTATGTTGCTTCCTTGCTGGGCTGCGCGCTCATAGCATTTCTGATTTCCGCGCAACTGTTCCGCTGGGATCCCGAGGCCAAAGCACCGCGCCGCGCCAAGCTCTGGGCCGCGTCGGCGATCATTCCCTTCCTTTTGCTCGGGGCTTGGGAATCTATCAACGGCAACTTGCGCGCGCACGCAATGCAAAATTTGCAGTCCATCCGGGAACCCTTCTCGATGGAACGCACCGACCGCTGATTCGGCGATCGCGGTTTCTGCTCCTTCCCCATCCATATTGGCATTGCAGACCTGGAAAAAGCGCA
>CAWAEW010000021.1:0-71266 GCA_963781055.1 Terriglobia bacterium | reverse complement strand
CATGACATCTATCTTTTCGACCAGCTTCTGAAAGGCCGCATCTCGCCCGGAATGCGAATACTGGATGCCGGATGCGGTTCCGGCCGAAACCTCGTCTACCTGCTGCGGGAAGGGTACGAAGTTTACGCAGCGGACTCGGACGCGCAATCCGTGGATAGCGTCCGTTCGCTCGCCCGGATGTTCGCGCCCGCGCTTCCGGCGTCGAATTTTCGAGTTGAATCGGTCGAACAAATGTCCTTCGACGATGCCTGCGCGGATGTGGTCATCAGCAACACCGTCCTGCATCTCGCCCGTGACGACGCGCAATTCGAATCCATGCTGCAGGGATCCTGGCGCGTATTGAAGCCCGGCGGACTCTTCTTCTGCCGTGTCGCATCCACGATCGGCATGGAGAGCCAGTTCGTGCGCATCGAGGGGCGCCGCTTCCGATCGCCGGATGGCGCGGAGCGGTATCTGGTGGACGAAGCGATGCTCGGCTCGATCACCGAACGGTTGGGCGGCGAACTGGCCGAACCGTTGAAGACCACCGTCGTCCAAAATCAACGCTCGATGACCACATGGGTAGTGCGGAAGAACCTGCCGTGAGAGAAGCAGGCCTATCTGATCGCCTGTTTTTGAGGCGATAACGCAAGATTGGAACGACAAACTCACACCAAGCCAAATGCGGTGCGGCTGCAAGCGATGGGTAAGGGCCCGCAACTCGATTCGTTCATCGACAGAACATAGATGGTCGTGCGCATGATTGCGCAATCAACATCATTTGCGCGTCTGTTCGCGCCCGAATTGGCCGCCGCAAACGGTTTGAACCTGGAAAGACTGAATCTCTATTTCCTCCTGACGAGTCTCCCAAGAAATCCGCCCAACCGAGCGAAACACCCGTCGCCTAAACGTGAAACAGAACCAGCGCGAAGTTCCGCCCTGCCTTGCGATGCCACATCATCGTTGCTTCCCGGCCTCTTCAAGGACCTCGTGAATTAAACCTTTCAGTTGCTCGCGGTCAATTTCCGTAAGCTTCAGGGGAACCGGCCTGCTGGCCTCATTAAAATACAAACTCATGTGGGGAAATGGAATTTCGATGCCCGCCTTGTCAAATTTCCTCTTGATCCGGCGGTTCATTTCGCGCCCCACCAACCATTGCTTGATCGGGGCGGTTTTGATCCGGAACTTGATGATGACCGCGGAATCGGCAAATTTGTCGACGCCGAGCACTTCGAGCGGCTCCAGGATGCAGGAGCTGTACTCCTCTTCCCGCATCATTTCTTCCGCAATCGATTGGACAACTTCCGAGACACTGTCCGTATCTTCCTTGTAGGCGACTCCGATATCAAACACGTAATACGAATAGTTGTGCGTCATGTTGGAAAGGCTGTTGATCGACCCGTTTGGAAAAATGTGAACCGTGCCGTCCAGCCCGCGAAGAACGATAGTGCGCAAGTTGATCGCTTCGACCAGACCTCCGGTTCCGTTGATTACGACTACGTCGTTGACGCGCACCTGATTCTCCAGCAGGAGGAAAACCCCCGAAATGACGTCCTTCACCAGATTCTACGCGCCGAATCCCACGGCGAGGCCGATGACCCCGGCCCCCGCGAGAATCGGCCCGATATCGAAACCCACGTCGCGAAAGATCATGATCACGGCCACGGTCCACACCGACACGTTAACGGTCTTTCGAAAGATGCTTCCGAGCGTTGCCGCGCGCTTTTCCAACTCGACGTCCGGCCCGGCCCGCCGCGTCATCTGCGTGACAATCCAAAGCCGCAGACGCGGCACCCACCTGCCGAATATCTTCGTGGCCACAAACGCTCCAACGACAATGAGGCAAATGCGCAGCAGATGTTGGAGAAGGGGATACAGCAAGGAAACGTCCGTCAATCCCGGAAAAAGTTTCATATCCAATGTTACCACCGCACGGATGACGAGTTGAAGGTGGGATTTCCCTTTCGCTTGATTTTTATTTTCTCCTTTTTCAGCTCGCGCATCGGAAATCCGGCCATCTCCACCTACCGGAGCTGAAAATAAATCGTTATCAAGCAGGCGGAGTTGCTCTTGAAACAAGGCATCCGGCGGCATATTTGCGTTGGAGCATGGACAACGATGTGATTAGATGGATGTACTCATGCGCCAGACGATTAAATTCCTCATTGGCCTTGTAGCGAGCCTGGCTCTTCTGACGTGGGCCACCTCCGTGATCGTGCAAAAGACAACACACAGATGGTTTGAGAATGACGTGCGCTTGCGAGCGGAACTCGTGGTGAGCGGAGCCCGCGATGCGTTGAGCGCGCACTGGACCGACGCGGACCACAAAGACCTGGATAGAACGCTGAGCGGGATCACGCGCGACCAGCGCATCATGGCCGCAGCTGCCTGCAATGCAGACCTGACCTTGCTCGCCAGCACGCCCGATTTCCCGCGGAATTTTTCTTGTCAAGAAGTTGGTCCCCACGTGATGCCTTCGGCCAATGGTCCTGCCGAACTGTGGACGCCCTGGCACCATGCGGATTCCTTGCCGGGCGGCTCGGTGTTTATCAGTGCAATTCCCGTCGAAGATAATAGTCAAACGCTTGGATTCATCATTCTTGTCCATGACCTGAGCTTCGCGGAGCTGCGGGAAGCACGAACGCAACGGTTCGTCCTGATTGCATTTGGATTGCTTGCCTTAGTCGCTTCGGCGGTCACCGTTCTGGTCGCGCGGTTCGCCTGGCGCGGTTGGAGCAAGGAAATTCATCGTTTAGCGCGCGGCGAGCCACCCCAGCGCCCCGAATTTCAGCCCATCCTGCGGGATATTCGGGACCTGGTCGAGCGGATCATGGTGGAGAAGGAAACGGAACTCGAAGGCGGCGCATGGACGGCGCAACGCCTGAAGCTGACCCTGACTCGGCATTTGCACGGCGAGAAAGTTGTGATCGTCGCAAACCGCGAGCCGTACATTCACGAACGCCAGAGTGACGGGAGCATCACCGTGAGGCACCCCGCCAGCGGACTGGTTACAGCTCTCGAGCCGGTGATGAAAGCCTGCTCGGGCGTCTGGGTCGGCCACGGAAGCGGTTCGGCCGACCAGGACGTGACCGACCGGAGGGGACATATCCCGGTCCCTCCCGGGGACGAGACCTATTTGTTGCGGCGGCTATGGCTTTCCGAGGAAGAGGAACAAGGCTACTACTACGGGTTCTCGAACGAAGGGCTCTGGCCTCTCTGCCATCTGGCCCATACACGCCCGATATTTCGCAGCGAAGACTGGCGATATTACCAGGAAGTTAACCGGAAGTTCGCCGATGCGGCGTGCGAGGAAGTGGATACCGACGATCCCATCATCCTTGTTCAGGATTATCATTTCGCGCTGGTGCCCCGGTTGATTCGCGAACGCCTCCCGCAAGCCACGGTGCTGATGTTCTGGCACATTCCCTGGCCCAATGCCGAGCGTTTTGGAATTTGTCCCTGGCAGAAGGAGATTATGGGAGGGATGTTGGGAAGCAGCATCATCGGATTTCATACGCAGTTTCACTGCAATAATTTCATGGCGTGCGTGGACAGGTTTCTGGAGTGCCGCATCGACCGCGAGCAAAACGCCGTCGTTCAGAGCGGCCGGGCCACGCATGTTCGGTCCTATCCGATCTCCCTGGAATGGCCGGTGCGCTGGCTGAAGACCTCTCCCTCATCGGAGCAGTGCCGGGCCGGCGTGTTTGCGGAACTCGGACTGAAACCGGATGCGCTGCTGGGCGTGGGAGTCGACCGGCTCGACTACACGAAGGGCGTCGAGGAGCGATTCCTCGCCGTGGAACGTCTGCTGGAAAAGCATCCCGAGTTCCGGGGACGATTCACCTTCGTTCAACTCGCTGCTCCCAGCCGCACGCTGATCGAACGCTATCGCCATCTGAACGAAAGCATCGAGCTGGTGGCGACACGCATTAACGAGCAGTTCGGAGAAGGATCCTATAAACCCATCATCCTGCGCAGGGTTCACCACGAGCCGCCGGACGTCTTTCGGTATTATCGCGCCGCGGACCTCTGTTATGTGTCCAGCCTGCATGACGGCATGAATCTGGTGGCGAAGGAATACGTGGCCGCCCGGGAAGATGAGCGCGGCGTCCTCGTTCTGAGCCAGTTCACCGGCGCCGCGCGCGAGCTGACCGAGGCGCTGGTCATCAATCCGTACGACACCGATGAGGCCGCCGAGGCGCTCATGACCGCGCTGAACATGTCGCCCGAGGAACAGAGGGAACGTATGCGCTCGATGCGCGCATATCTTGCCGAATTCAATGTATACCGGTGGGCGGGACGAATGCTGGAAGACGCGGCACGCCTGCGGCGCCGCGAGCGGTTGACCGGCCGCCTCGCCGAACAATGGCTGGGGGCGAACCAGGAGTGATGCGCCGCCTCCTGTCTGCCGCAAATCTCCCCACTCTTAAAAAATTCGCGTCTTCGAATGTGCTCGTGGCGTTCGATTTTGACGGAACGCTCGCGCCCATCGTTTCCAAGCCCGAAAAGGCCGCCCTACGTCCCGCAACGCAAAAGCTGCTGAGAAATTTGGCGTCCCTTTTTCCCTGCGTCGTGGTATCCGGCCGCGGCCGCGACGACGTGCGGCGAAAACTTCATGGAATTCCATTGCGGGAAATCATTGGAAACCACGGAATAGAGCCCTGGCATTCGTCAGGCGAGCTAGCGCGCGCGGTGAAAAGCTGGATTCCTCGATTGAAACAGGGACTCGACAATTTTGACGGCGTCGTTCTGGAGAACAAATTATTCTCGGTCTCGGTGCACTTCCGACATGCGTGCAACAAGAAGAAAGCGCTCAAGGCCATCACGGAAATAGCCCGAACTCTGCCCGGCGCCAGGCTGCTGGGCGGCAAGCAGGTGGTCAATATCGTTCCCGAAGGAGCGCCGGACAAGGGCCGCGCCGTCGAACGCGCGCGGCAGGAAATGAAATGCGACAAGGTGATCTACGTCGGCGACGATAAAACGGACGAGGATGTTTTCGCCGTGGCCCGGCGCGGACGAACGCTGACCATTCGCGTCGGGCCATCGAGGTCTTCCTCCGCGCATTTTTACATTCGCGATCAACGGGAAATCGACCGGTTGCTGAAAGCTCTGATCGAATTGCGCAGCGATTGGCTAAAGCGCTGATGACAATCTCCGGCTGAGACCCTTCAATAGGCTGTTTGTTTTCGACGAATCGCAACCTTGCAACTTCTCGTGCTTCGCCGATTGGCTGGAAGCCGCCAGTGGCGTCAGAAATGGACCGTGAATTGAACATAGAAGAGATTCGGCACGCGCTGGAATTCGCCCGTGGAAGAAGATGCGAAGAGATGGCCGCCGACCGTCAAGTCCGCATTGTTTGAGAGGCTGTAGGTGGCAACGGGCATGATGAAAATGCTGCGGCCCTGCGCGTCGACGACCGTGTAGCTTTCCAGATGAAATAACGGGGTGACGGCGTAACGCGCGCCGCCGGAAATGAAATGCCGGTGGAAGGTGAAAATTTCGTTTGTGTATTGCAGCAAGACCGTGGGATTCGCGGGCTGGCCGGAAATGACTCCGGGCGGCGCGCCCTGATTATAGAAATATTCGCCGACAAGGTAGAGTTTGCTGTTCAGAGCGTAGTCGGAACCGAAGGTGAACCGCAGCGCGTTGGACTGGGCGGGATTCGCGCGCCAGGTATAGGTTAATTCGCCACGAAGTCCCGCGCCGCCCCACTGGCCGACGAACGTTCCTCCGGCCACCCGGTCCTGGCGGAATCGGCCCGCGAACGCGGCCACATCGAAATTGTAAACCGTCGTGGCCAGGCGCGTGGCTTCGGTGGACTGGTCGATGCCGTCCTGCGGGGCGTAGACGACAGACCAGCGGAGATTTTTCGGCAGGCGCATGGAAAGCTGCGCGGCATCGACTCCCTCGCGCTGGTCGGCTTCCACCTGCAACGGGCTGATGGGATTAAAAACGTCCGCCGGACTCCAGAAATGCGCGGTTCCCCACGCGATGCGTTGCCGGCCGAGCGTCAATTCCGCGCGGCCGTAACGCACCGTCAGATAGCCGCGATACAGCGATGTATCCCAGTAGGCGTGCGGCTCGTTTACCAAAACATGCAGCAGGCCGAAGTAGGCATTGTCCTGGCGCTGGCGCACCAGATCGAAGTCGGGTTCGGTGATCAGGTTTCCGAAGTGAGCTTCATTGTCGTAGTCAATGTGAACCAGGAAAATATTTTTCCAGCCGCCGTCAAAACTCAGCCGCAGGCGGTTCAGGCTGTCGCCGTAAGTATCCCCGGTGAACAAAGAATGCGACGTGGTGAACAGGGACCGGTAATAGCCTGCAAAACGATATTGAAAATCGGAAGTCGAATCCTGCGCGTGCGCCGGCAAGGCGCACAACACGAGCCCGGCGAGCAACGCTCCGAATTTCATTGCGAGACCGGAACCGCGGGCGGAATTTGAGGTTCATCCGAGACGATGGCGCCGTCCTTCAGCCGGATCACGCGGCGCGCGCGGCGCATCACTTGCGGGTCATGCGTCGAGAAAAGGAACGTAATGCCCTTCTCTCGATTGAGGCGTTCCATCATGTCCAGCAGGAGCGAAGCGTTTTCCGAATCCAGGTTCGCCGTTGGCTCGTCCGCCAGCACCAGTTCCGGCTCGGTCATGATCGCGCGCAGCACCGCGACGCGTTGCTGCTGCCCTCCGCTCAACTCGTTGGGGCGCTTGTCGGACACTTCCTCCAGGCCCACGGTTTTCAGCAGATCGCGCGCGTGCTTTCGCCGCTTCTCTCTCGGCACATTTTGCAGCGCGGGTATGAATTCCAGATTCTCCATCACGCTGAGCACGGGCAGCAGATTAAAAGACTGGAATACGAATCCGATATGGTACAAGCGGAAATCGGCAAGCCGATCGGCGGGCGTCGCGGTTAAATCCATTCCGGCGATCTGAATCTTTCCCGTATCCGGACGGTCCAGCCCGCCGAGCACATTTAGCAGCGTGGATTTCCCGGAGCCGGACGGCCCGATCACGGCTGCAAACGATCCTCTCTCGAGGCCGAGCGTCACGTCCTTCAGCGCATGAACGTCCACGTGGTCGCGATAGGTCTTAGAGACGTGCTGGATATTCACGAGCGCCATGGCAGGTTCAGACATGGCGTATGGCCTCGACCGGCCGGAGCTTGGCTGCATGAACGGCGGGATAAAGCGCCACCAGCAAGACCACGGCAAGCACGGCCAGATTCGAGTACAAGAGATTTGCCGTGGTGAGTTCCGAGTACACACGGCTGCTGGTAATTCCCAGTGCGGCTGCACCGGCGCTGAACGATGAGAGGTCAATCCCGTGCCGCGCGAAATATTGCGTGAGGGCCGAGCCCAATAGAGTTCCCGCCGCGATTCCGACCATGCCCAAGGCAAACGCTTCCTCCACTACAAGCTTAATAATCTGGCGCGGCTTGGTGCCCAGCGCCATCATCACGCCAAACTCGCGAACCCGCTCGAAGATCGACATCATCATCGTGTTCAGAATTCCGACCGAGATCACCACGAAAAAGATCAGCACCATGATGTAAAAAAAATCGTCATCGATCTGGATAAACTGCTGCAGAAAAGGCTCCACTTTCCACCAGGGCAAAATCTCGACCGGCTCTCCGGCGAGGCTCCGGTCCAGCGCTTGCAAGGAAGCGGAAACCTGGCGGGACGATCCCAGCAATATCGCGGCTTCGGTGATACGGTCGCCCAGCGAGAAAAGACTCTGCGCATCCGAACGCAAAATGAAAACCACGCCCTCGTCCATTTCCGGGGCGCCTGAACGGAAAATCCCGGCGACGCGGAACAGTTGCGCTCCCATGGAACCATCCGCGGCCTGCACCATGAGGACAATCTTATCGTCCAGCGAGGCCTTCAAGTGCGCCGCCAGCCGGTCGCCGAGCAGAATGGGACGTTGCATGGACCCGGCGAGGTAATGCCCTTGCACGATGGCGTTTTGGATGGACGTGACCGTCCGCTCCTGCGCGGGATCGACGCCAAGAATCTGCACACCGCTGGAATTTTCCGATGTGCTCGCCAGCCCGCCGCCAAGAACACGGAGCGAGTAGCCGCGCAAATCGGGCAGCGAACGGATCGCCTGCGTGATTTTTTCCGGATCGGGCAGAGTCTTGTCCAGCCCCGGATCGTCGCGATACCCGGCGCGGTGAATCTGAATGTGTCCGATCTCGGCGCGAACCGAATTGTCCACCATCTGGTCATGAAATCCGTCGCCGATGCCGCGCATGAAAATGTTGAACGTCAGGCCCAGAGCGATGGTCGCGACCGTAAGCAGCGATCTGCGCCGATTCCGCCAAACGTTTCGCCATGCCATGCTGAAAAAAAGCATATTCCTCCCAAGCGCCTAAAATGGCTGCCGCAAGTTCTCCTGAGTAAAAATGGAGTTGGGAATCGGCTGGTCGAGCGCCAGCTTGGTGAACTGGAGGAGCGTTTCGTGCCCCGGCTTGTTCACGGAAACCATTTTCCAGCGCATGGGATACAGCCTCCCGCTCGCCGCGCGGATATCGTCGAAGGTCAGTACCTTCTGCACCTTTCCTTTGCTGTCGTAATACTCCTCGCGGCGCGGGATCGCATCCGATTTGCGCGCGTACAGCACAATCCGGTCCCACACGACAGGCGCGTTCGGCTTGGCCGTCGCGACGATGCGGTAGCAGGGATCGCCGCCCTCCACCACTTCTCCGTCCATCCGGTGGTCGTAGTCCTTCACCAGACTGCTCTCCCGGACCAAGTCGTCATTAGTAAAATCGCTTCCCATCCATGATTCGAGAAGCAGCGAGGGAGGAATCTTTATCGTGCGCTCGACCGACGGCAGGTAATTCCACATGTTGGTTCCGAGACGCAGAGTGCCGATGCCGGCTTCTTTTGCCGGGCTGGTCACTCGAATGAACGTCTTGTCCGGATTGACCGCCCAGTAGCGTAATTCAAGGGTCCGCTGCCAGTCGGGCGTTTTCACGGTCATCACGACATTTCCAATCTGGGTCTTTCCCCGCACCGCGTCTTCACCGCGCCGCACAATTTCGTTTGCATTCGGCTGTTGGGCCAACACGGTGTTGGCGCCGAGGATTAGAAGCATCCAGACGCTCCCGGCCGCCAGCGCTTTGCGGTTGATTCTTCGATCCATCGCTTTTTCCTTTAGGTTCGTCATCCTTGCCGGGTTTCCGGCTTCATTCCATCGAGCAGGGTTCGCAAGGAAGCTTCGAAGAATTTTTCAAAGGGAAATACTTCGGGCTCGAGGGCCCACAAAAGGATCAGACCCTCGCATAAACCGGTAATCGCCGCGGCCGTCTGCTCGGCATCCACTTTGCCGAACTCGCCGCGCTCGGTTCCCTCCCGGATGAGGGCCGCGAGTTCGGCGCAGTAGCGGGCGTAGAGTTCGCCCAAAAACTTGCGGACCGACTTTTGGCGGACGGCCACGGCGTAGAACTCCAGCGTCAGCGCGCGCGGCATGTGTTTCACCACCGCGACAACGTCCCGGCTATACCGCAAGAGTCGCTCCCGGACCGTGCCGGGCCCTTGCTGCAGCAGACGCACCTTTTCCAGTTCCTGCGCGAAAAAACGCTTCATCAATGCGCCGATGAGCCGGTCCTTGCTCTTGAAATACCAGTACAGGGTTCCTTTGCTGAGTCCGGAACGCCGCACGACGTCATCGACACTGGCGTCCCCAAGCCCCATTTCGCCGAACACTTCGAGCGCTGCGTCCAGGATTTCGTTTTTTCGGTCTTCGGTCAGATCACTGCGCTTGGCCATGCGGATTTTCTCACTTGCCTTCCCGAAGATTCATTCTAGACTGACCAGTCAGTCGATTTCAGGGTAAAAGGCGAGGTCCCCGCAGTCAACTTTTATTTCCGGGCCTCCCGCTTCCCGGCCCTGAACTTCGCTTGTAACAAAATGCGCGCCTCTGCATTTATATACATGGCCCCGAGAGATGGCGGCCGTCGAAAACACCAATGACAACTGTTGAGCGTTTACGCTTTACACCGAAAAGGATTCTTTGCCCGCTGGACTTGAGTGCGGCATCGCGGACGGTATTGAGCTGGGCGCGCCTGTTCGCGGAAACGTACCGGGCAAAATTGGAACTTCTGCATGCGGAATGGGCGGAATATCCTCCCTACTTTTTCCCCTCTCAGGAGGAGGAATTGGAAGCAAGCGCCGAGAAACACCGCGCGGCGCTGGGCCAGAGTCTTGCGAAGCTCGCAAGGGAGGCGCTCGGCCCGAATCTCTCCCCTGAAATTGCTGTTGTGGAGGGTCCCGCCGTAGAAGTGATTCTCAATCATGCGGCCTCCGCGAAGCCCGACCTGATTGTTATGGGAAGCCATGGGCGCAGCGGCTTCAGCCGGATGCGGCTAGGCTCGGTTGCGGAGAATGTCGTACGAGCGACATCGACACCAACATTGGTCGCCAAGGCCGACGCAGACGGCGCGCCCAAGAAACTTTTCCGAATACTCTGCCCGGTTAATCTCACGGAAAGGGCGCACCGGGGCCTGGAGATGTCGGCGGAAATAGCGGGTGCTTTCGGAGCGCAGCTTGTTGTTTTGCACGCCATCGAGGAAGGCGTTTTCGATCTAGGCGCAAAGCAACAGGAGCTCTGCCAGTGGGTGCCCGCGGAAGTTCGAACCCGTTGTGATTTGGTGGAAGTGGTCCATCAGGGGAATGCGGCCGAACAAATCCTGCTGGCAGCTCGGGACCGCGGAGCCGATTTAATCGTCCTGGAAGCAGGGCATCGTCCTTTCCTGGATTTCACGATTCCGGGCACCACCGTGGAGCGAGTAATACGCCATGCGGACTCGGCGGTATTGGTAGTACCCTGAAGAAGAGAGGCTGCCAGATGAACGATTTGGCGAAGGTGCTTTTATTCCTGATTGGTTACTGGGTCCTGATGAAGTGGGTGCTGCCTTGGCTCGGCGTGCCCACTTGAATGTCGGGGGCATGCAACGTCGCGGGGCGGCGGAAACGTACGAAGGAACAGGAGTCCGAAGAAGCAAGCCACAAGACCGGCAAGCCTGCTTCAGAAAGGTAAAACAATTTTATGCCATCCACCAAAACGGCCGGGTATGGTGACATTCGCACAACAAAGCTGCGTTTCGAGGATGCCATCACGCAGTTGGAAGCGGCGCTGAAGAAGGAGGGATTCGGTGTTCTCTGCCAAATCGACATTCAGGGCAAACTGAAAGAAAAGCTCGGAATCGATTTCCCGAGATACGTCATACTCGGCGCGTGCAACCCGCCGCTGGCGCACCAAGCTCTTCAAAAGGATATCAATCTTGGGCTTTTGTTGCCCTGCAATGCCATTGTGTACGAGGAGGGCGGCCAAGTCCGCGTCGGCGCCGTCGATGCGGTGAGAATGCTTTCCGTGGCCGATCAACCGGAAATGGAAGCGCTGGCGCGGCAAGTGAATGAAAAACTCAGGCGCGCATTGGACGCGGTAGCCCCGCGGCCGGCTGCGTAGGATCGTTTGCCATGCCAGTCTTGCATCGCGCGCAAGCGCGGATCGTAGGTGAACGGCTGGCTCAATTGCAGTTCTGGTCCATTTCTGGAGATTTCATTGAATTCCACTTTTGACGTGATTGCGTTCAGTGCGCATCCCGATGACCTCGAAGCCGTCATGGGCGGCACGGCGGTCAAACTTGTGCGGAACGGCTTCTCGGTGCTCTTTGTGGACCTGTGCGAAGGCGAACCGGCGCGCCATGCGGCGCGCGGAGAACGCCACAAGCAGGCCGCCAAGGCGGCGGAAATTCTCGGCGTCGAACGCACCACGCTGACGCTGCAGGATCGATTGATCAGCGATACGATCGACGCCAGATTACAGGTTGCCCGGCTGCTGCGGGAACATCGGCCGCGAATGGTATTCACGACGGCCGGCGCAGGCGTTCATCCCGATCATAAGGCCGTAACGGAAATCGTCACCAATGGCGTGTTCTACGCACGGCTGCCGAAATGGGACGAGATCGCGGGCGGAGAGTTCTTGAAGGGCACCGAGCCGCATGAGATTCAGCGGTTCTTTTTCGGTCATTGCCGGATGGAGCCGGCCTGGGAACGGTTCGATTTTGCCGTGGATGTGAGCGACGTGTACGAGGCAAAGATCGCCGCGCTTCGCGTCTACGAGTCCGTGTTCAGCGGCGATCAAGCGACGTTGCTCGACAAGTACAATGCCGAGGACCGGTATATCGGCAGCCTTGTCGGCGTGCAGTATGCAGAGGCATTTCGGTCGCGCAGCCCGTTGCTGGTGCCAGGTCCGGAAGTCTTTTTGAAAACGCGGTTCGGATGATCGGAGTGCATTGCACACCAATGCCCGTGCGCACGGATTCCATAAAACCCAGCGCCACCCTTCTGATCGGCAAATTGATCGGCAAAGGCAAGGCACCCAACGCGACGATCCTCCGGCCCGGCAACCATTTTTTAAACCAGCGCCTGGGGCAAGGTCACTTCTTCGCGGGCGAGGCGAGTTTCATCTGCACTCCACAGCAGATTTCTGAATGGGGCATGCTCGCAGGACATGTACACGCCTTCTCGTAGACGAGAGTCGCTCCGCATTTCTCACAGACGTAACGATCTCCAACGTTTCGAGTCATCTTAGTCTCCTTTTCCCGGGACCTCCATGGAGAGGTTTGTTCCGAGATTGTTTTTTGTATTTCCAGCCACCACGAATATTTGCTCAACTGCCTGCAACTAATTCAACGCGTCTCCCGTTTGGTGCTCGCGCACTTGGAACCGAAGGAATTGATGAATCGCGTCAAGCGCTTCCGGGTTCGATGTATGGATAATGACGCGGCCTCCCTCAGGAGTCGGTTCAAAGGTGTAACGGATGTCCGCCTTGAAACGCTGCATCATGGGAACGCCATCCGGAACCTTGCCATGCACGGCCAGAGGGTCCGAAAAATCGCCGACCGCAAATGCATGAGCGATGTGGGCTAAATGGGTCCGAATCAAATCGCGATTACGCGTATCCTTTGGGTCATTCGCCTCGACCTGAATCACTCCGCCGTCTTTGTTCAGGAAGAAGTGGTGCGTGGTTTCCGTTTGGCTGAAGCCCATGGCCTGTTCGCCATGTTGCATCATCATGGAATGCTCGCTCATCGGCCCCATTTGCATCATCGCCGTATTCTGTTGGAATTTGCTTTGCAGTATCTTGAGCAACGCGGCATGCTCCGCCAATTCTTTCTTTAGCAGCGCCGGATCCTTTTCGTTTTCCAGGACGGAGAAATTCTTGAGCAATTGATCGATCAAGTTCCCGATTTCCTGATGTTGCGCCATCATCTTCCGATGCTGAGCCATCATGTCGCGGGACATGCTGTCTTGCTGATGAGGCTCTGATTGTTGCGCCGCCGCTCGAAAGGAAAACAGAGACAACAAAGTGAAAAGCAATGTCACGATTATCGTTTTGGATTGCATAAATTTTCCGCCTACTGCAAATAAAAACATCATTCTGCCATTCGCGCCGTGATGCCCATCACCGGAGGACGCAATTTTGGCGGAGAAACGGAACCGGTTCCGGAGCCCCGGCCGCCACGCTTTGCCTTGTCGGATGGCGTTTCGCTAAAGGGGATGCATCGCCTTGGTGTTCAGCGTCGGCCTGGAGTACTTTTTCGCCGACGACCAGAAGCGGCGCGTGGTCGGGATCGTGCGCCGCGCCCAGAGCAAACGTTTTCCGGAAAGGCCCGGCGGGCGCGATATTTCTTTCTATTTTGAACCGCTGGACTTCGCCTCCGTGGAGCGCAACCTGAATGCCTACCACGCCGAGTTATAACCCCTTCCGCCCGGAAAGGCCCGGACGCATCATCATGCCGGCGTTGAATTCCTAATCCGTATTTCTCACCACGCAGCCACTGAAATCGTTTTCTATCTCTTCGGAGAGGCTAGAAAACCGCTGGGATGGCTTCAGCCTCTGCGAAATTGTGATGCAAGAAAATCAAAACCGCACAGACTAAAGCTTGTGCCGCCAGAGACTCTCAAGGGTTTTCGTCCGATTCTTACAAGCTTTGGAAAGGTTGCACTCAGGAGTTTATGAGAATTGAAGGCTAACAGTTCTCCGCGAAAAATTGGAACTCCAAATCGGAAACGATACCCACGTTCTGGAGACGGGAGACTCGATCTATTTCGATTCCACATTGCCGCACTCGTACCGGCGAGTCAACAAGAAACCGTGCGCTGCGATTGTGGTCACCGTGCCGTGAGCGGCCGGACGCCGGATCGTTCGCAATTCCAAAAAAAACTGGAGAACCGCCTTACTGGTGATCTGTCCTACTGGTGATCCTTGATATCGAACGGCGTGTGCGGCATGGAATGGATGTAGGCCGCCACGTCCCAAGCTTCCTGCGGTGTCAGGCTGCCCGGACTCGTTTGGGGCATGTTCTTGCTGATGAAGGCGGCCATCTTGGGGATGCCGTACATGCCCGCGCCCTGGTTGTAGGCATCGGGGCCCCAGACCGCGGGGACTGTCGGCGGCTGTCCTGCTCCGTCGGGGCCGTGGCAAATGGAGCACTGGTCCATATAGATTTGGCTGCCACGGTCTTTGTCCCCACTCAGTTCGGGAATCGGAGGAATTCCGCGGCCGGGAAACGCGCGGCCTGTCACCTGCCCCTTGGACAGCCATTGCGTATACGCCACAAGCCCAGTCATTTCCGGGCTGTTGTTAGGAACGCGGTGGCCGTTCTCGCTGCGCTGGAAGCACTCCTCGATGCGCTCCTCGAAAGTGACCACTTCTTTTTCGCGATCCCTGTACACGGGAAACATTCCGGGAAGTCCGACCATGGGGATCCCGCCGGGCTTTGTGCCGCTATTGACATGGCAATGGGTGCAGCTCATCTGGTTTCCGACGTAGCGCGTCGCATATTTCGGCGTGTCGTTAAATATTTTCAGGCCCAGACGAATACTGTCTCCCAGAGGCCCCTCGGGGATAGTGGCCGTACTGGGCCGCGTCCATGTGTTTGTGGAGTCAGGGGCCGCGGCGGAGTCTTGCGCGGCGCCGAGGGTATTAGTGTTTCCCAGAAGCGCAAGGCCAATGGCAAATAGGACGAGAAGGATCAAAGTGCAGCGCATTGCGATCGCTCGAATCACTTGAGGCCTCCCTGGCGTGAGCATTTCCGCTTGATGTGACTTTGCCATTTTTTGGCCTTCCAGGTCAACGCTTTCGGGTTTCGGGAGTGTAATGCGTGCTCAGGTACTGGATGATTTTCTTCGCATCTTCATCGGGGATTGACGCGCCCATCACCTTCCTCATTTTTTCCACTTCCGCGGCCCAGGTTTCGGCAGGCAAGGGCGGCTGCATGGTGACGAGGCGCGGCGAGTGGCACAAGCTGCAATCCGCTTCCAACGTATCTTTTCCCTCTCCGGCTGCGAGCTCCGGGTCCCACAGTGGGTACTGCCCCGCGCTGTAATTCGCGTCGGTGGAGGAAATGTCCGGGAGCATCTGGTGCATGGCTCCCTGCTCAACCGGCGCGTAGTATCCTGCGCGAAAATCCGCGCGGAGTCCTGCGCCCGCAAGAATGAACAATGAAAGAAAGGTTATTACCTGCCACTTGTATCTGCGCACGAATCGCTCCTGTCAGTTCACGTCTCCGACCACAATTTCCTGGATTTCAATCTTATTCCATTCGTACCCGCCCGGATTCCAGACTCCCGTATCAGGCTGCACATTTCCCTTTGTGTCGGTGGCGCGAACCGCCACGGAATATTTCCCCGCGCGCGGAGGCGTCCAATCCGCGGACCAAGTTCGGAAGGAATAGGGCCCGAAATCTTCTCCGAGCTGCGCGTTGCGCCAGTTCGCACCCGCGTCGCCGGAGACTTCGACTTTCCGAATGCCGCCATAGCCGCTGAAGGCCACGCCCTGCAAACGAAGCGGAAATCCGGCCGGGATCTTCGTGGAGCCGCCCGGAGAAATGAGGAAAGAGCGCACCGGCATGCGGGCGATGGGAATCGTCGCGACCTTGCCGGATTTCATTTCTTCGGGCGTTGTCGAACTGCGCGGCGTATCGGGTATCCGGTAGGCGGCCTTCATCCAGAAATTCTCGTCGGGCTGGTCGAGAACGCGAATCGAAGTGAGCCCCTTCATCCAATAAGTCGCAAAATAACCGGGCACAACGAGGCGCACCGGAAATCCATTGAGAACGGGCAGAGGCTCGTGGTTCATGGAATAGGCCACCAGGCACTCGTCCAGGACAGGATTATTCAAATCCAGCGACTTCATGAATCGGTTCGAACCCAGGCCGCGGGGACCCAAGCCCCGGTCCAGCCCCTCGAATTGCACTTGGACCGATCCGCTTTTCACCCCCGCGGAGTTCAGGATCTCGCGCAGCCGGACTCCCGTCCAAAGCGCGTTGCCCATGGCTCCGTTTCCCCATTGCCCTCCGGCGACTCGAGGTTGGAACACGCTGCGGCTGTTGCCGGAGCACTGGTTCACGCCCGCAAGCGAGACGGCTTTGAATCGCGTCATGAGTTCTGGAAAACTCAGCTCGACCGGACGCTCCACATTTCCCTCAACGTGCAACCGCCATGTTTTCAGGTCAACCGTATTCTGAATCAGGGGAAGATGCCAGCGGACGAAGAACGCATCGTTCGGAGTAAACGCCGAAAGAAACGTGCGGCGCGGACTTTCCAGCTGCACGGGACGATCCGTCAGGAGAATGAGAGGCACCTTCTGCTCATAGGACACCATCTGTCCCGGAGAATTCCAGTAGGGATTGGGGCCGGGGCCGGTAAAATCCGGAATCGGCTTCGGATTGGGTGGCTCTTGCGCCTTCAATCCGGTTGCGCCGAAAATCTGCTGGAACGCAATTGCAGTCGTCGAAACGCCGAGGGCTTGCAGCCATTTGCGCCGATTAGTTTTCACAGTGATATCCGCCATATTTTTTTGGTCTTTCCGAAGTTTGGATAAGCCTCGCGTGTATTTGGAATTTGCAACCGAATTCGCCTGCGCACCACCAGCCGGTTACCCCGTCGATATGTAGGCGTAGTGCCCGTCGCACTGCAGCAGGGCCAGCGCCGCCGATAACGCCGGCACGATGAGCACACCGGGAAGCATGTGAGCCTGGATGTCCTTTACAACGTCTTCCGGCTGCTCGGACAAATTATTCTGCTTCACCAGTGCGCGGGCCAGTTCTTCGGTCGAGGTGTGACAAGACAAGAACCGCACGCCGCGCGCCTGCAACCCCTGGATGCTCGGGTCCTGAATGGCGGAATCTTCACTGCTTGGGTCAAGGGAAGAGTAGTGGAGCGACGGGCCGGCTTTGCTGGGATAAAAAATATTGCGCGTAGCGTGCTCCCCGGTTTTCGGATCGGCGATTTTCATCCTCTCCCCGAGGCGGTACTTCTGCCATACGTAATCGCTATAGTTCAGGGTGTTGGCGGGTCCGTTCATTGCACAAACGATTTGAACCTGAGCGCGGGCGATGCCGGATCCCAGGATAACCCCGTTCATGGAATTCTTAACCATGCTCAGGAATCTTCCATCGCCAATTTCGCGGGCGTGGATGACTTGCTTGATGCGGCGCGGCAACCGCGTGAGAGTCTCGAAATCGCCGACCTGCCAGTCTGCCTTCTGCCAGACGTATTGGGCGTGCGCGGGTTCGTCCCACAGAGCGGAGGTCGCCGCGACCACTGCTCCGCCTAGAAGGGAACGTCGCGAAACTTCGTTCATGGATTCCTCCCCTTTACCCGTGCCAGCACGAAAACTGCCGTCAACTCACAATACTTACCAGGAATCATACGCCCGAGCCGGAATGGCGTCCACCAAGTACTACGCCTACTTTTTCGAGATGGAGATCGGCAAGCATCCAGAATAGAGAAATTTGTGATATCTTCGGGGCAACTCATGGAGGCAATCAATGAAAACGCAGCGCCGTATTAGTCTGATCGTCATCGGATCGTTGGTATTCGTTTCCCAAGCCTTTGCGCAAACGGGGCCAAAAGAGACCAAAGTGATGATTCGGGCGATCGCCCGCGACGCCAAGGTGATTGGCGAGCATGTCGGCGGCGCGCGGATCACGGTTCGGGACGTCAGCACGGGAAAGATTCTGGCCGAGGGAATGCAGAAGGCCGGAACCGGCGACACCGATTTGATCATGAAGAAGCCGCGAGTTCGCGGCGCAACCGTATATGGCACGCCGGATGCCTCCGGGTATCTTGCAGTTCTGAATCTGGATAAGCCCACGGTCGTGGAAGTGTCGGCGGAAGGGCCACTGGGCAGCCCGCAGGCCACGCAGCGTGCGACGACGACGCTGCTCCTGGTGCCGGGCGAAGACGTGCTGGGCGAGGGGATTCTGCTGGAGCTGCACGGCTTCATCGTGAAAACACTGGCGCCTGCTATGGACAGCCAGGAGAAGATTGGATCGCCGTTCGAGGTCCGTGCGACCGTGACGATGATGTGCGGATGCCCGATCGAGCCCGGCGGCATTTGGGACGCGAATAAGATCCACGTGGTCGCGCGGCTGATCAGCGAAGGCAAGATCGAGACGGAAATCCCGATGGAATACGCCGGAGTGGTCAACACGTTCAAAGGCGAAGTTCCGGCGACGAATCCAGGACAGGTGGAACTGCAAGTGCTGGCCATGGATCCAGACAATGCCAATTTCGGCGTAACGAAGCAGAACGTCACGATCGTTCCGTAGTTGGAATGAAAACGGCGGCGCGACCCCGCGCCCAGTAGCGCAGCTTTCGCGGCACGCAGCATAGGGCATGGTTTCTTCCAGCATTCCAGATTCACTTCATGCGACCTGAAATCGAAAAGGCAGTTCAACTCATCCAGCGGAAAGATCCCCGGTCCACCGAGGAAGCGCTGGCATTGCTGCAGAACACCGTTTTTTCCTTCAGCATGAAAGTCTGCGGTCAGCGCGAGGACGCCGAAGACACCATGCAGGAAGTGCTTCTGAAGTCCGTCTCGAACCTGCAAAAATTCGACAATCCTAAAGCCTTATTGGTCTGGCTCTACAAGGTTGCCAAAACCCGCTGCCTAATGAGCCGGCGCAAGAGCAAGTTCGCTCCCAAGGAAGCTCTCTCGCTCGAGGAATTGATGCCGGACCGGCTGGAATTGGAAACATTGTCCGGGAATTCGCGCGGGACGCCCGAAACGTCGCTGCTGCGCCGCGAAAGCGCCAAGCGTTTGCGGCAAGCCATACAAAAATTGCCGCCCGATTACCGGCTCATCCTGGTGCTGCACGACATGGAAGAGCTTTCGGATGCCGAAATTTCCGAGATTACAGGACTGCGAGCGGGAACCATTCGCGTCCGCCTGCATCGAGCGCGGCTGTATGTGCGAAAAGAACTTGCCCGGCACGCCGCAAGTCACCCCAACCATGCCCCTGAGAAAAAAATCGGAGCAGCGGTACCGCCCATCGAACCGCACCAGCGGCGCTGCAAGCAGATGTTCGCAGACCTCTCGAATTACCTGGATGAAGAACTGGACGATTCCCTGTGCGAAGAACTCGAAAAACACATGGACGGCTGCGAGCCTTGCAAGGCATTCTTATCCAGCTTGGAGGAAGCGATCCAGGACTTGCGGCGCGTGCCGGGAGAGTTTCCCGACCCGGATGTAGCAGCGAGGCTTCGCAGAAAATTGCTAATTCAGTATCAGAATGTCTTGTCTGGAGGAGCAAAGCGAGTCTAGCAAACTCCAGTTCCTCACCTTACGGCTCGCAGGACGAAGAGGTGAGCGGTAATTCAGGCCCGTTGATTTAGGTTTCCTCCGGAACGCCCCTTGCGCCCCAGGAGTCTCCATGGAACACGCGTTGGACATGCACCGCCTGCATTTCGCATTTACAGTAACGTTCCACTATATCTTTCCGCAGCTCACGATGGGACTCGCGCTGCTGTTGGTGTACCTGAAAACAAAAGCCCTGAGGACCGGCGACGAGCGTTACAACGAATCCGCGCGATTTTGGACACGCATTTTCGGAATTAACTTCGCTCTGGGCGTGGTAACGGGAATTCCGATGGAATTTCAGTTCGGGACAAATTGGGCTGAATTTTCCAAGACCGCCGGTGGCGTGATTGGGCAGCCCCTGGCGATGGAGGGAATTTTTTCTTTCTTTTTGGAGTCGACTTTCCTGGGCCTTTTTTTATACGGAGAAAAAAAGCTGGGACGAGTCGGGCACTGGTGGGCGGCTTTCCTGGTTTTTCTTGGTTCGTGGCTCTCCGGATACCTGATTATAGCGACCGATGCCTGGATGCAGCATCCATTGGGATATCGAATCGCAACCAATTGCCGGATCGAGCTATCGAGCTTCTGGGGACTTGTCTTGAACCCATGGGCGCTGTGGCAATACGCGCATAACATGCTGGGCGCGGTGCAGACAGGGTGTTTCGTGATGGCCGCAGTCGGGGCATTTTATTTGCTGACCGGCGCGCATGAATCCTACGGGAAACAGTTCGTGCGTTCCGGCGTGCTAGTAGGGGTGATTGCCTGCATCCTGCAACTTTTTCCCACCGGCGACATGCAAGGCAAAATGATCGCGGGATATCAGCCGGTCACGCTCGCGGCCATGGAGGGCCTGTTCACATCCGCCCATGGCGCGCCGCTTGCGATTCTCGGCCAGCCGGACGTGCCAAACCAGCGGTTGGATAATCCTCTCGCGGTTCCGGATATGCTGAGCTTCCTCACGTACCGGCAATGGAAGGCCGACGTGAAAGGGCTGGACAGCTTTGCGCCGGATCAATGGCCGGACAGGATTGCACTCCTCTATTACAGTTATCACGTGATGGTTGGCCTGGGGACGATTTTTATCGCCGTCATGCTCGCCGCCGCTTGGTTGCTTTGGCGGGGGAAGCTTTACACTTCCCGCGCGATGTTGTGGATTTTGATGATATGCGTGCCGCTGCCGTACATCGCCAATACTGCCGGGTGGATGACGGCCGAACTTGGCAGGCAGCCCTGGCTGATCTACGGGGTGATGCGAACCGTGCAAGGAGTATCGCCGCAGGTTTCCGCGGGCAATGCGCTGTTTACCCTTCTTGGATTCATGGGAATCTATGGGATGCTTTCTATTCTGTTCCTCTTTCTCATTTATAAAGAAATTGAGCGAGGTCCGGCGCCTGACGATGAGGCCGGAAATCCGGTAACACAGATTGCGGCGGGTTAAGGAGGCAGCATGATGGCGACAATCTGGTTCTGCCTCGTTGCTGTGATGATCGCGATCTACGTGGTACTGGATGGTTTCGATTTGGGGGCAGGCGCGATTCATCTGTTCGTGGCGAAGACGGACGAGGATCGCAGGCAAATCATCGCGAGCATCGGACCCGTGTGGGACGGCAACGAAGTCTGGCTCCTTGCAGCCGGCGGAACGCTCTATTTTGCCTTTCCGGAACTGTACGCTTCCGGATTCAGCGGATTCTACCTGCCGCTGATGATCGTCCTATGGCTGCTGATCCTGCGCGGGATTTCAATCGAGTTTCGAAACCACATCAAGAGCCCGGTCTGGAATCCGCTGTGGGACTTTCTATTTTGGGCGTCAAGTTTCCTTCTCATTATTTTTTTCGGCGCGGCTCTGGGAAACGTCGTGCGGGGCGTGCCGCTCGATTCCAGCGGGTATTTTTTTGAACCGCTGTGGACAAATTTTCGCCTGGGAAATGAACCCGGAATACTAGATTGGTACACCATCCTTACCGGAGTGCTGGCGCTTTTCGCGCTTGTGCAACACGGCGGCCTATGGGTCTGGCATAAGACAACGGGAGAACTTGGCGAGCGAGCGGCACGCTTGGCGGGGTACGTGTGGTGGGGAGTTCTATTCCTGACCGGGCTGGTCACATTTGTAACGTTCCGGGTACAGCCTCAAGTCCCGAACAATCTTTCTGTAATGCCGTGGGGTTATATATTTCCGGTGCTGGCCCTGGCAGGTTTTTTCAGTTTGAGGATTTTCCTTGCCAAGCGCGATAGCCTTCGCGCGTTCCTCGCCTCCTGCGCGTTTCTGGTAGGGATGCTGACCAGCGTGGTCTTCGGTCTATACCCCGATGTATTGCCCGCAAGCAATCCGGCGTATTCGCTCACAGCGCAGAACGCACAGGCCGGCGAATATGGCCTGAAAATCGGGCTCATCTGGTGGGCAATCGGCATGGCTCTCGCGGCAATCTATTTCGTTCGCGTGTACCGCATGTTTGCGGGCAAGGTTGCCTCGACCACCAGTGGCCACGGGTAGCGAGAAAAAAAGCCGCCCGCGCCGCCCCCACGCCTCAAGGTAATTCACACACAATACAAGCTTTACATCCCTTGCACGTTTTCGTATTCCCCCCCTGTAACAAATTCCGCCCGTTTGCATTCTTTCTGGTGACAGGGGCATAGCAGCAACCCGGGCGGCGCAAACAAGCAAGGTTGCCGGCCCGGGGAAAGGAAAAAGGAAATGACAAAGAATGTTGGAGGAGTGGAACGCACAATCCGTTTGGTTATCGGGATCATCTTATTGGCTTTGGGTTTCCTGCATGTCGTCACCGGTGGACTGGCGATTGCCGCGTACGTCATCGGCGCCATTGCTCTCATCACCGGCCTGGTTCAAGTCTGCCCGGCGTGGTCGATCTTCGGGATCAACACGCACTCCGCGGCGCAAAAATAATGCAAATCGCGACGTGGGCCGGGGATATCAGGGCTGTTTGATTTGCCCATTCCCCGAAAATGATTGTGAAGGAGAAGGAAAATGGTAAGCGCTAAAGTTGTGCTCACTCAACCGCTCAAAGCGGACCGGCAGTTCGTCGCGATTTCCGGCAGCGGGCACCACATGCTGCTGGACGATCCAGCCGGAGGCACCGGACCCAAGCCCGTTGAGTTAGTCGCGACGGCGCTCGCCGGATGCACTGCGTTCGACGTGATCACTATTCTCCGCCAAAAATATCACCAAGTCGTGACCGGGTACGAAGTGCGCGTGGAAGCCGACCAGGCCGAGCGCCCGCCGCAAGTCTTCACCAAAGTCCGAATTCACCATGTGGTGACAGGATTTGAAATCGATCCGAAAGCCGTGGCCGAAGCGATTCGCCTCTCCGAGGAAAAGTATTGCTCGGTCGGCGCCATGGTGAAGCAGACAGCCGCGCTGGAGACAACTTCCGAAATCGTTGAAGAGACATTTGAATGCTCGCAGGCTGCTCCCGCCGCGGTTCAAGGGTGACCCGAGCCGCGCTCGATCGGTTACAGCAAAGCCCTTGTGAGACGTGTCACATACAATTGCCCGCATCGAGCGACAGCATGGGTACGCTGCAAGAAATGTCAGAAAAGGAATCGCTATTAATGAAAACCAAAAAAATCCACGCGGCATGGCTGGGTATTCCCATGATCCTGGCGCTGGGGGTTTGTTCCCCAGGCGCGGCGAACGCGCAGCAGAGCCCGGCGGCGCAGCCCTTGACTCTTCCGGAAGCAGTAAAAATCGCGCTGGAAAAAAATCCGCAGCGCAAGGCGGCGCTTGCCGACACCAAGGCGGCCTCAGCGGACATCAAGCAAGCGCGTTCCTTCCTGATGCCGCGAGTCACGTTTTCCGAAACGGCCACGCGCGGCAACGATCCCGTATATGTTTTTGGCAGCCGGTTGCGGCAACAGCGATTTACCGCCGCGGACTTAGCATTCAATGTGCTGAACACCCCGACGCCGCTTGGAAACTATGCTACGCGCTTCGGCGGCACCTGGAATCTATTTGATTCCTTCGCAAGCTGGCGTGGCCTGGACCGGGCAAAGAGCGCCCAGGACGCATCCGCGCAACAGCTCGCGCGCACCGAACAGGAAATCGTGTTTCGCGTGGTGGATTCCTATTACGGCGTCCTGCTGTCTAAGAAGCAACTCGAGCTTGGCGAGCAGGCGTTGAAAACGGCACAGGCGATTCTGGACCAGAGCAAAAACCGATTTGAAAGCGGCGTCGCGGTGCAATCGGACCCGTTGAGCGCTCAGGTTCGATTGGCGGCGCGGCAACAGGAACTCATCCGCGCGCAAAATAATCTGTCATTGGCGCGGGCGCAGTTGAGCACGGCTCTGGGCCTCCCTGCCGAAACCGAGTTTGATCCTGCCGAGGCGCTTGCGGAAAAAAATCTTCCGGCCTTATCCCTGGAAGAGGCGGAGAAAAGAGCCGTGGAATCGCGCCCGGACTTGAAACAGATTCGCTCGGAAGAAGCCGCGCAGCAACAGAGCGTCTCAATCGCCAAAGCATCGTTCGGCCCGCGCGTCAATGCGTTCGCGGATTGGGAGGCGGACAATCCCGCGTTCTTCTCCGGAGGCGGGAACAATTGGACAGCGGGCATCGAACTCCAGTTCGATCTGTTTCAGGGCGGCGCCAAGAGGGCGGAACTTTCCCGCGAACAGGCCTTGCAGGAAAAAGTAGCATCCGTGAAGGAAATGGCGACCGACGCCGCCAAGCTCGAAGTGCGCCGCGCCTACTACGACGTCAATGCGGCGCATCAGCAAATCGAAGTGGCTCGCGCGGCGATTGCGGCCGCGCAGGAAAGCCTGCGCATCAATCAAGACCGCTACGAATCAGGCTTGTCCACGATTGCTGATTTGCTGGCCGCGGAAGAAGCCGCGCGCCGCAGCCAAACCGACTATTGGAAAGCTATCTATCGCTATCATACCGGTTACGCCGGCCTGGAACTCGCAAGCGGAATCCTAAATTCGCAATCTCCCGTGGTGACACCATGAACCATAAAAGCCCTGCCGCAGCCGTCGTTCCAATTCTCATCGCCGTCCTCGGCGCCGGACTGGCCGGATGCTCCAGTCCGCGGCAAGTGGAACCCCAGGCGCCGGAAACCGTCAGCAATGTTCCGGTGATTGTCGTCCACAAGACCACTGTTCCCGATTTGCTGGAAGCCGTTGGGACCGTACGCGCCGCGCAAACCAGCCAGGTTTCCAGCCAGATGATGGGCAACATCCGCGAGGTCCGAGCCCGCGAAGGCGACCGCGTGCAGGCCGGCCAAGTCCTCGCGACGCTCGACGACTCGCAGCCGCGCGCCGCGGTCGAACAGGCCACCGCGGCCGTAGCCGCGGCGGAAAAAGAAGTCTCCGCGGCGGATTCAGATCTTGCGCTTGCCGATGCCACGCTAAAACGCTACCAGCAACTATTCGATAAGAAATCGGTCAGCCCTCAGGAATTTGACGAGATCAAGGCCCGCCGCCAATCCGCCGAAGCGCGTCGCGACGTGGCCACCGCGGGACAATCGCAGGCGAATGCCGCGCTCGCTCAGGCTCGCACTTCGCTTGGCTACGCAAACGTCCGCGCGCCATTTGCAGGCGTGGTAACCGGAAAAAACGCGGATGCCGGCGCGCTGGCCTCGCCCGGCATGCCCCTGTTTACCCTGGAGGACACGCGCCGCTACCGGCTCGAAGTTCCCGTGGATGAAAGCAACATCCGAATTGTGCGCGCCGGGCAAAGCGTTTCCGTTTCGCTGGATGCGCTCGGCAGCGCGGCGATCTCCGGAAAAGTGGACGAGATCGTTCCGGCCGCCGATGCGGCCAGCCGGAGTTTCCTGGTGAAGATCGGATTGCCGGAGGATGCGCGCATTCATTCGGGAGTCTTTGGGAGAGCGCGCTTCCCTCTCGGAGAGCGCCAGGCGCTGTTGATTCCACATGCTGCGATCGCCGAGCGCGGACAACTGCACGGAGTTTATGTAATGGACGCAAACCGCATTTTCCAGTTGCGCTACGTCACGCTCGGCAGAACTTCCGGGCAGCAGGTCGAAGTGCTCTCCGGCCTGGAAGACGGAGAAACCATTGTTGCCGCGCCGGGAACACGTGAATTGGGCGGCAAGCAGATCGCGGTAAAACAATGAGCGAAACTTCCTCCACGCCAGGCGCGCCGAAACACGACTTGCGGCTCGCGGGCCGCATCGCGCACATCTTCATCCAGTCGAAGCTGACTCCGCTGGTCATCGTGGGCGCTCTTCTTCTCGGCGCTTTCAGCATCGCGCAGACGCCGCGCGAAGAGGAGCCGCAAATCGTGGTCCCGATGCTGGACGTGTTCGTCCAGATGCCGGGCGCTTCCGCCGAGGAAGTGACGCAGCGCGCCACCGTGCCCATGGAAAAACTGATTCGCGAACTGCCCGGCGTCGAGTACATCTACTCGACCAGCCGCCCCGGCCTGAGCATGTTGATCGTGCGGTTTTACGTCGGCATGAAAGAAGAGGACGCGATCGTCCAGACCTATAACAAACTCTACTCGAATTTTGACCGCATTCCGCAGGGAGTTTCGCAACCGATCATCAAGCCGCGCTCGATCGACGATGTGCCCATCATGGCCCTGACGCTCTGGGGCAAGAATTACGACGGTTACCAGTTGCGGCGCATCGCTGCGGAACTCGATCATTCGCTCAAGCAATTGGACGACGTTTCCGAGACGACCATCATCGGCGGACAAACGCGGAAAGTGCGTGTGGTTCTCGACACGCAGCGTCTGGCTGCCTATGGACTTTTTCCCGGCGCGGTCGTCCAGCAACTGGGAGACGCAAATACCCGCGCACAGGCCGGGAGTTTTGCCAGCGACAACCGCGAATTTCAAGTGGACGCGGGCAACTTCTTCACGCGCCCCGAAGAGTTGCAGCAAGTCGTTGTCGGAGTTCATGCGGGGCGGCCCGTGTATCTGCGTGACGTCGTGGACAAGATCGAGGACGGCCCAGCCGAGCCCGACAGTTACGTCCTCTTCGCCAACGCGAAAGGCACAACCGGAGGCGCGGCCGCCCCTGACTCCCCGGCCGTGACCATCACGATTGCCAAGCGCAAAGGCGCGAACGCCACGGTGATTTCGGAAAACGTCCTCCAGAAGATCGATTCGCTTCGCGACGACACCCTGCCGAAGGATTTGAACGTCACGGTGACGCGCAATTACGGGGAGACGGCCAAGGACAAGTCGGACGAACTCCTCGAGCATCTTTTGATTGCGACGCTCTCGGTCACACTGCTCATCGCGATCGCGCTGGGCTGGCGCGAATCGGGCGTCGTGCTGCTGGCCATTCCGGTCACGCTTGCGCTGACCTTGGCCATTTTTTATCTTTACGGCTACACGCTGAATCGCGTCACGCTGTTCGCGCTGATTTTTTCCATCGGCATCCTGGTGGACGATGCGATTGTCGTGGTCGAGAACATCGTCCGGCATTTCCGGCTGCCGGAAAATACCGGGCGGATATTGGCCGACGTGGCCGTCGAAGCGGTGGACGAAGTCGGCAATCCGACGATCCTGGCCACGTTCGCGGTGATCGCCGCGATTCTTCCGATGGCGTTTGTGCGCGGATTAATGGGGCCCTACATGCGCCCCATTCCGGTGGGCGCATCCTCGGCCATGGTGTTTTCGCTGATTGTGGCGTTTGTGGTTTCGCCCTGGGCAGCGCTGCGCCTTGCTGCGCCACTACGCGGAGCGTCCCGGCGCCGAGCATGAGGCGGAAGGCTGGACCACGCGTTTTTACCGGCGCTTGATGAATCCGCTGATTCAAAATGCGGGTCTAAGATGGACGTTTCTGGGTGGCGTGGTTGTGCTGCTGCTCGCGGCGGTGGCCTTTATCCCGCTTAAGTGGGTGCAGGTAAAAATGCTGCCGTTCGATAACAAGAGCGAGTTCCAGGTCATGATCGACATGCCCGATGGGACGCCGCTCGAACAGACAACGCGGGTGGCGCAGGCGCTGGGCGGTTACCTGGGCCAGCAACCCGAAGTCACCAACTATCAGATTTATGCCGGAACCTCCGGACCCTACAATTTCAACGGCCTCGTGCGCCATTATTTTTTGCGGCGCCAGCCGAATCAAGCCGACATCCAAGTCAATCTGCTTTCGCGCAAGGAGCGCTCCGCGCAGAGCCACGAAATCGCGCGCAGGTTCCGCCCGGAACTCGACAAAATCGGCGCTCCGTTCGGCGCCCGAATTAAAGTGGCCGAGGTTCCCCCCGGCCCGCCTGTGCTGGAAACGCTGGTGGCGGAAGTATACGGCCCGGACTACAAGGGCCAAACCGAACTCGCGGCGAAGATCAAAAAGATTTTCCAGGAAACGCCGGGAGTGGTGGACGTCGACTGGTACGTGGAAGACCCGCAAACCAAGTACGACATGAACGTCGACCTCTCGAAGGCCGCGTTGAATGGCATTTCGGCGGCGGAAGTTACGCGCACCATACAGACCGGATTGAGCGGGGCTCCAGCCGGACTCCTGCACGATCCGGCGTCGCGGGAAGATATTCCGATCGAAGTGCGATTGTCGCGGCCGGACCGCTCTAGCATCGCGGACCTCGGCGACCTGAAGCTGCCCGGAGCAAACGGGGCGCAGGTTTCGTTGCGCGAGGTGACCAAGGTCCAGAAGACCACGATTGATCAGAGCATCTACCGGAAGAACCTGCGGCCTGTGGTCTACGTGACTGGCGACGTGGCGGGCGTGGTCGAAAGTCCGGTGTACGCCATCATGAAGATGAGCGACGCCATCGACAAAATTCAAATGCCGGACGGCTATCAGGTCCGGCAGTACAAGGGGACGTCGCTGCCCGAGAGCACCAGCCGCTACTCGATGAAGTGGGATGGCGAGTGGCACATCACCGTGGAAGTGTTTCGCGACCTCGGGCTGGCCTTTGCCGCGGTGCTCGTGCTGATCTACGTGTTGGTGGTGGGATGGTTCAAATCGTTCATCACGCCGCTGGTGATCATGGCGCCGATCCCTCTGACGCTGGTGGGCATCCTGCCCGCTCATGCGCTGATGGGAGCGTTTTTCACGGCGACGTCGATGATCGGCTTCATTGCCGGGGCGGGAATCATCGTTCGAAACTCGATCATCCTTGTGGATTTCATCGAGCTGCGGCGTGCGAACGGAATGTCGCTGGAAGAAGCCGTCGTGGACGCCGGGGCCGTGAGGTTCCGCCCCATGCTGCTGACGGCGGCCGCTGTGGTCGTAGGCGCAAGTGTGATCCTGTTCGATCCAATCTTCCAGGGACTTGCGATTTCGCTGATGGCCGGCGAGGTTGCTTCAACGGTGCTTTCACGCATGACCGTTCCGGTTCTCTATTACTTGAGCGAGCGCGGCAGTGATGGAACCGCAAAACGGATCGGCAACGATTTTGCTTCAGCGGATTAAAGATTAAAAAGGAGGCCGCATCATGACAGTAGATCGCTATCTCAGGCTCATCGCAGGCGCGTTCGTCGTGCTCTCGGTCGCTTTGGGATACTGGGTAAGCCCGTACTGGTTTCTGTTCACGGCGTTTGTGGGGTTGAACCTGTTCCAGTCGGCGTTTACGAACTGGTGTCCCATGATGGCCATCCTTCGCAAAGCGGGCGTAAAGGCATAATATTGGTGGATGGCAAGAAGCGACGCCCGCGAACGACTGCAGCTGGATGAGGCCTCCGCCGATTTCCTGGAGCGCTTTCCCAGCTACGTCGAGACTTGCGTGCTCGATGAATTGCGCGCCACCGAGTACCGCCGGCTGGACGAGCGGCGCCAGGTTTATCTCGATTATACTGGCGCTTCGCTCTATGCCGAGTCGCAGCTCGAAAAGCATGGTGAACTTTTGCGCTCCGGCGTTTTTGGCAATCCGCATTCCGCCAATCCAACTTCGGCGGCGATGACCGACCACGTCGAACGCACGCGCCGCGCGGTACTGGATTATTTCAACGCCGCCGGCGACTACGTTCTCATCTTCACGCAAAATGCGTCCGGGGCCCTGAAGCTTGTCGGCGAGTCATTTCCCTTTGTTCCCGGCAGCCGTTACCTGCTTACGTTCGATAACCACAACTCCGTCAATGGGATTCGCGAATTCGCGCGGGCCAAGGGAGCGGACGTCGCCTACGCGCCGCTCGTCACGCCGGGGCTGCAAATCGACCTCGCGCGCCTCGAATCCTTGCTGGACCAGGCCGATCCGGGTTTCCCCAATTTGTTCGCGTTCCCGGCGCAATCCAATTTTTCCGGCGTCAAGCATCCGCTCGACCTGGTGGCGAACGCGCAGAGCAAGCGATGGCGCGTGCTTCTGGATGCGGCTGCCTTTGTGCCCACCAGCCGCCTCGACTTGCAGGCCGTGCAACCGGATTTCGTGACGATTTCCTTCTACAAAATGTTTGGCTACCCGACCGGCGTCGGCGCGTTGCTCGTTCGCCGGACGGCGTTCGCCGAGTTGAAGCGTCCGTGGTTTGCAGGAGGTACGGTAAACTTCGCTTCGGTGCAGGGCCAGGCACACGTGCTGTCCCCGAACGAGGCCGCGTTTGAAGACGGAACGCTGAATTACCTGTCGATCCCGGCCGTGGAAATCGGCCTTCGCCATCTGCAATCCATCGGCATTGAGAAGATCGCGGAACGCGTCCGCTGCCTCACCGGCTGGCTGCTCGAGGAACTGCTTGCTCTGCGGCACGCCAATGGCCGAGCGATGGTCCGCATCTATGGCCCCACGACTACGCAGGCGCGCGGCGGCACCGTGACGCTGAACCTCTACGACCCTGAAGGTGGCCTGCTGGATTACCGGCGCGTCGAGGAACTCGCCGGGGCGGAAGGCATCTCGCTGCGCACCGGATGCTTCTGCAATCCCGGCGCGGGAGAGATCGCGGAAGGGCTGACCGAAGAGGACATGCGGGCCGCGTTCACGCTCGGAGCCGATCTCAACTTGCTGAGTTTTGTGCGCATGATGCAGGAACGCGGCCACAAGAGCGCGGGCTCGATTCGCGCCTCCCTCGGGCTGGCCACGAATTTCTCCGATGTTTGGCATTTCCTGAACTTCATCGCCGGCTTCCGCGATCAAACGCGGCTGACGATCGGAGACGCAAGCATTGAAATCGAACCTTGCCGCGTCATCCGCGATGGCAGCTAGCGCTCGCGCGCCGAAGCGGTGGTTGTTACCCTATATGGAGAAGGAAGGATACGCCCAGGATCGTCAGCGCCGCGCCATACAATCGTTCGAGTCTCCCCGCTCCGGTGCGAATCGCCACCAACGCTCCCAGGAATGAAAATGGCACGGAACCCAGTGCAAGCAAACCAGTGACCGTCCACGAGATGTGCCCTAGATACGCATGAACGATTGTTCCGGGGATAGCCAGGACGACGGACACGGCCAAGGAACACGCAAACGATTTCTTGATCGGTTGCGCGAGAAACCGGGCATAGCTGGGCGCAAGCAAGAATCCCCCGCCGTTTGCCAGAAGCCCGGAAATGAGTCCAACCCCGGCCGAGATCACCACCAAGCGGAGCCGCCAATACTACGATGGCCGATTTTCGTCGCTCCCAACCGGGACCCTTTGCGATTTCCCTTCTCTCGGTGAAAGCAGAAACGAAAGGCCGAATCCAAGCACCAATATTCCGGTGGCGATCAACAGAGGCCGGTCGCCGGTGAATTTGGTAAGAAACGCCCCAAGAATAATCGTTGGAACACCGATGGCGACGCTCCAGAGAACAATCTCCCAATCCAGAAGATGCGACTTCCAATACGCCGCCGAAGCGATCAGTGTTCCAGGGATGACCGCAGGAAGAGGCGAGGCCACGGCAATAAAGCCTGGAACGCCAATCAAGCTCAACAATGGCGTTGCGATCGAGCTTCCTCCCTTCCCAAATAATCCTCCCAGGAATCCTATGAGGATCCCCACCGCAAATTCGCCGAAGTGGCGCAAAAGGCCTCCTTGTACGGATCAGGTAAGATAACCCACGGATTGAAGCTTTGCGAATTTGGTTGTCAGGTGCTCCATGCGCGCGCCCAGCTACGGCATTCCCGCCAGATTAGCCTGGTACATCAACCTAGCCGTCCGCTAGGGCAGATTCCCGTGTGTAGCCCGTGCATGGATTGATCCTGTACAGAAAACCGGCAATTCGAGCGGCAATCCATCTGGTTTGAAACATCCTGGGGCTCAAGTGCGTAATAAAGTTCTTTCAGATGATCTTAATGTGGGATTGTTATGCTCCCGTCAATCGACGGAAATGAGATTTTCCATAACTGTGGATTTGCCTTTGTGGAAAAGGAAGATTAGTATTCGCAGCGGCGCGGCGGCCGCAACCGGCGGGGCCAGATGGAGAGGGAGAGACGGCATGAGGATTTCACGCTGGATGGGAGAGAGCAGTCCAATGGATAAGCACAACAGCGCCCTGCGCGGCAGTCCCATTGCGCGCGCGGGAACTTTATTTTTGGCGGCATTTTCGCTTGCGGCTGGGCTCGTGCTGCCGATTTCGAAAGCGTCGGCCCAGGAAGCGGCCGGCGCAGCCTCGGGTGAATCTCAAGTCAAGCTGATGCAGCCGGCGGAACCTGGCCAGGCGCCCGCGCCGATTACCATAACCCTGCAAGATGCGCTCGACCGCGCGCGGAAGCTCGATCCTGTGCTCCTTGGTGCAATCTCTGATGCGAAGAGCGCCAATGAAGATCGCATTCAGGCCAGAAACGCCATGTTGCCTACGATTAGCGCGACGACACAATACCTCGGCACACAGGGAAACGGCGGAAAGGTCTCTGATGGAAGATTCGTTACAAACGACGGTATTCACGTCTACCGGGCCTGGGGCGTATATCACCAGGATCTCTCGCCGGGCCTTCTCATGGGAACGGGATATACGCGCGCCAAAGCAGCCGAGGCCATGGCCAACGCAAAGGCCGAAATTGCGCGTCGCGGTCTGGCTGTGACTGTGACGAAAAACTATTACGCTCTAGTTGTCGCGCAGCGTAAGTACGCGACCGCGCAGGCCGGGCTGGACGAAGCCAAACATTTTATGGACATCACACAGGATTTAGAACACCAGGGACAGGCCCCTCACAGTGATGCCTTGAAGGCGGAGATCCAGTTTCGGATCCAAAAGCAGGCGTTCGACGAAGCGAAGTTTTCCATGGAAGACACGCGCTTAGGCCTTGCCGTAATCCTGTTCCCTGACTTTAATGAAAATTTCACCGTTGTGGATGACCTGGACTCCTCCCCTGCTTTGCCGCCGTTTCCGGAAATTCAAGAGATGGCCGAAAAACAAAATCCCGATATGCGCGTTGCCCTGGAGACGGTTCGGGAGGCGGATTTAGACGTCAAGTTGGCTAAGAGTGCGTTCCTTCCCACGCTGACGGTGGATACAGATTACGGCATTGAAGCGAACTGCTTTGCTCTGAAATGCGCTCGTGCGGCATTTCCGGAAGAGGGAGTCCTTCCCAATCTTGGCTATTTCCTGACGGCTGCCTTGACGGTGCCGGTCTGGGATTGGGGGACGTTGCGCAGCAAGCTGCACCAAGCGGAATACAAGCAGCAGTCTGCCAAGGCGGCATTGAGCCTGGCCAAGCGGACCGATGTGAGCGAACTCTATGCTACCTATGACGAGGCGATTGTCGCCCGGTCGGCCCTGGAGGAATCGCGCAAAACGGCGGAACTTGCGGCGGAGAGCCTGCGTCTCACGAACTTGCGCTATCAGGGTGGGGCTGCTCCCGCGTCCGACGTGGTCGATGGGGAAACGACCTTGGTGACCGCGCGAAATGCGTATGCTGACGCGCAAGCGCGCTACCGTACGCTCTTGGCGAATCTGCAAACATTTACAGGAAGTTTCTGAAGGATAGAAAACTCAATGGCAAGCAAAGGAATGGGAGCGAATCAATGCACTTTCCCTCGATGAACTGCAGGGTGTGGGCTCTACTTGGAGCCCGCGAGAAACAAGTCTGGGCCCTACTGGGAGCCCGCCGAAAAATGATTGTGGGCCGGCCAGCCCGTTCTTTGGCGGTCCTAATGGCTGCGGGCGTCCTGTTATCAGGTTGTTCCGCGAAGGAAGCGGCCGAAACGACGCCAATAGTTACAGTGCAGGTGGACGCCGCCGAAAAAGAGGCGATCTCGCGCAAGGTGATTACGGACGCGGTCCTGTACCCGCGTGATCAGGCGGCAATTGTGCCCAAGGTGGTTTCGTCGATCAAAAAGTGGAATGTGGGGCGCGGCAGCCACGTGAAAACCGGGGAGTTGCTGGGAGAGCTTGAAAACCAGGATTTGAGAGCGGCTCAAATGAAGAGCCAAGGCGGCTTCATGCAAGCTGAAGTTGCCTACCAAATGCAGCTGCAGAAGAGCGGGCAGGACCTAAAGTTCGCCAAGCAAACTTTGGATTCGGCGCAGAAGCTTTACGACAGCCGCGTGGCACTGTACAAGGAAGGTGCGGTTTCGGCGAAGGACCTGGACGACGCTACTGTCGCGTTGACCCAAGCTAAGAATCAATACGACCTTACGCAAAAAAAATATGATCTCAAAACCGCCGAGGGACTACTGAACGCGGCAAAGGGCGACACGGCGAGCGCCGAAGCGCAATTGAGTTACACCGAGATTACGAGCCCCATCAACGGCGTCGTCACCGATCGGCCCTTCTATCCGGGTGAAACTCCAGCGGTTGGCATTCCAGTCATTACGGTCATGGATTTGTCTCAAATCGTCGCACGCGCGCATATCGCGCAGACCGAAGCGGCGAGACTGAAGGTGGGAGACGCGGCAATCATTTCCGTGCCGGGCCAACCCGGCCAGGTAAAAGGCAGAGTCACCATGGTGAGTCCCGCGGTAGATCCAAGCAGCACGACCGTGGAAGTGTGGGTGGAAGCCCCAAATCCGGGTGAGCGGCTGAGGCCCGGAACCAGCGTGCATTTAACCATGGTCGCTGAGACTGTCCCCCAGGCCATTGTGATTCCCACCGCAGCGCTGATCACATCGCCTGATGGGATCAACACCGTCATCATTCTCGACAGCGACAACGTACCTCACAAGAAAAAAGTGAAGATTGGCATCCGAGATGGCCTGGATGTGCAGGTTACAGATGGACTTGAGGGGGGCGAGCGCGTGGTCACGGTGGGAGCGTTCGAACTTGCCAATGAGGAAGACGACGTACTGGCGAAGACTAAGATCCAGGTCCAAGCACCGAAAATGCCAGAGGAGGACGAGGACGAGTAATGATCACGGCCAATGACATCAGGAACATACCTCGGCTTGATGAACCGGCCGGATTCCGTGCGGGCTTGGTTCTTCGTTGTACATTCACGACTTTGGGACAGGTAAAATGCCATGCCAGATAAGACGCCCAGCCGTTCCACAGCATCTGCTCATCCGGAGTCACGGCATTGGTTTGCCCGGCACTCCAAGTCCATCAACTTTTTGGTCTTGACGCTGGCGGTAGTCGGACTTTATGAGGGGCTTTCGCTCCCCATTGCTGTGTTTCCGGCCACCAATTTTCCGCGCATCATTATCGGCGTGGATAACGGTGTGATGCCGATCGATCAAATGGGAGTAACGATCACAACCCCGATCGAAAACGCCGTCAATAGCGTGCCGGGTCTGGAAGACGTCCGCTCGACGACCAGCCGCGGATCAGCCGAAGTGGATTTGTCGTTTAACTGGAACGTGGATATGGTTCAGACGCTCCAGCAAGTCAATTCTGCCGTAGCGCGTATTCAGAGCACGCTGCCGACCACGGCTCAGATTGACACACACCGGCTCGATTTCGCCAGCTTCCCCATCCTCGGCTACAGTATGACATCCGAAAAAGTCCCTCAAACGCAATTGTGGGAGATTGCCACCTACGATATCAAACCGCGTTTGAACCGGCTCAATGGCGTCGCGAGCGTCATCATTCAGGGGGGGCAGCAGCCGGAGTTCCAAATCACGCCGGATCCCTCGAAGATGCTTCGCGCCCATGTCGCGGTGCAGGATATTCTGGACACGGCAACGCACACGAATATCATCGATTCGCCCGGCCTTCTAAGCCGCAACCATCAGTTGTTTCTCGGCCTGCTGGATTCCCAAGTCCACAGCGCAGATCAAATCGGAGACATGGTCATCAAGAACGTCAACGATACTCCGGTTCGAATCCGTGACGTCGGCACCGTGACGCCATCTGCGGCGCCGGCCTATACAGTGGTCACGGCGAATGGAAAGCCGGCCGTCCTGCTGAGCGTCAATCGGCAGCCGGACAGTAATACGGTCGAAGTTGCCAACGAAGTGAACCAACAGATCAACGCGATCCGGCCGACCCTGCCCGCCGGCGTGGAGTTGAACGTCTTTTACGACCAATCCAACATCGTTCGCGAGTCGATCGGAAGCGTGCGTGATGCGATCATCATTGGGCTAGTTCTTTCCGGGGTGATCATTTGGCTGTTCTTGCGAGACTGGGGTACGGCGCTGGCGACGGGACTTGTTGTTCCAGTGACCGTCCTGGTGACTTTCCTGGTGATGAAGATCATGGGGCAGACCTTCAACATGATGACTTTGGGAGGTCTGGCGGCAGCGAGTGGATTGGTGGTCGACACCGCGATTGTGGTCGTCGAAAATATCGTTTTGCACCGCGACGGAGGCGAAGGACCCCTTGAAGCGGTCAGCAGCGCCATCAAAGAGCTGACGGTTCCGTTGGTGGGCTCCACGCTGACTCCGATTGTCGTGTTCTTACCCTTGATCTCGATCACGGGCGTTACAGGTGTTTTCTTCCGCGCTCTGGCGATTGTCATGAGTGTTTCCTTGCTGATTTCCCTGGCGCTTGCTCTGGGTTGGACGACCAATCTGGGCACTTTTCTGATCAACCGGAAGGAGACGCATGAAACAACTGCCGCAAATCAGGCACCCGCGGAAGGCGCGACTCAATCCGCGGCGCTTTCACAAGAGGAACAGCTAAAACGCATGATGGCCGCGGAAGAGGCATCCTTGGAAGGCGGATGGTTTGGGAGCATCATCGGGTTCTACGAGCGCTGGTTGCGCCGCGCCCTCGAGCATCCGGTCTGGCTTGGCGCCTTTTGCGTGATTTTGGTGGCGGTATCGTACCTGTGTTTCAGTCGGCTCGGCAGTGACTTGCTTCCCCACATGGATGAAGGGGGCTTCATTCTGGATTACGTTATGCCACCCGGAAGTTCTCTGCAAGAAACCAATCGCGTCATCACACACGTGGAACAGATCATCCGGGAGGTTCCCGAGGTGGAGAACACGTCGCGCAGGACTGGATTGCAATTGGGGCTTGCGGCCGTCACGGAGCCCAACACGGGAGACATTTCAGTCAAGCTGAAGGACAAACGCAGCCGTGGGATTGACGATATTATCAGTGAGGTCCGAAGCAAGGTGACGACCCAGGAGCCGGCACTGGACGTCGAGTTTACGCAGGTTCTCCAGGACATGATTTCGGATCTCACGGGCGCTCCCGAACCCGTAGTAGTCCAACTCTTTTCTCCTGACCCGGATGCCCTTACCACGTGGGCGCCCCGCGTAGCCGATGCTATGGGGCGGATCCAAATCAACTACAAGAAACCCGTGGTCGATATCGAGGACGGAATTGATAACACGACCAGCGGTCCGGCGGTGGTGTTTACCATCAATCCGGTTGCGGCGGCCAAGGCAGGCTTTACGACCGATCAGCTCACCACGATCGCTTCCGCCATCGTGGACGGCGAACCTGCCACAACGCCGGTCATTATCAACGACCGGCCCTACACGTTGCGCGTTCGGTATCCCGCGGCGAACCGGGCTTCTCTGGAAGCCATGAGCAATACGATGATTGTCAACTCGAACGGCGGAACAGCCACTCTCGGTTCCCTGTCCACGATCAGCGAGGTACCCGGCCAAACGGAAATTCTCCGCGACAATTTGCAGCGGGAGAAGGAAGCCACGGCGCGACTTCAGGGTATCGATTTGGGCTCCGGCGTGGCCGCCGTGCAAAAAGCCGTGAACGATTTGCATTTGCCTCCGTCCATCCGCGTGGAATATGGCGGCACGTATAGGGAACAGCAGAAATCGTTCCACGACTTGGTTGTGGTGCTGCTGCTCGCGCTGGTGCTGATTTTCCTTGTGCTTCTGGTCGAGTTCCGGTCCTTCTCGGCGCCGATTGCGATCCTTTCCTCGGCCATTCTTTCCACTTCGGGCGTGTTTTTCGGATTGTTTATTACGCGCACCGATTTCAATGTCGCGTCCTTCATGGGACTGATCATGGTGATCGGGATCGTGGCCAAGAACGGGATCCTGCTGCTCGACGCCAACCAGAAATTCCGAGCGGTCGGATTCTCGGCGGAAGAGGCCATGGTTCAGGCGGGCCGCCGACGTCTACGCCCCATCGTCATGACGGCTATGGCCGCCGTGGCGGGTATGCTACCGTTGTCGCTGGCGCTGGGGGCGGGCGCCGAGATGCTGAAGCCTCTGGCCATTGCCGTCATCGGGGGAATCTTGATCTCGATGGTACTGTCTCTGATTATCACGCCGGCAATTGAGTACTATATGACGCCAGATACAGAGGCGGTGGTGGATACTGGGGTTCCGGTGCCGGTTCGGTAAGTCGGATATTTGGCTGTCACCGATAAAATGGTTGAAATGGGACCGCGAACGCTTGTTTCTTCTCAAACGAAACGATAAGGAGATCTCTCGCATGTCACGAAAAAAGTTTGCAGGATGGTTCCGCCGGACGATTCCTTTGGCCTGTCTGGCATTGCTTGCTGCCGCAGTGGTGTATGCCGCTCCGCAAGCCTCGGGCTATCACGTCATCAAGAGGATGCCGGTCGGAGGCGAAGGCGGTTGGGACTACATGACGGTAGACTCTGACTCACATCGACTCTATATCGCCCGCGGATCGCATTTTCAGGTAGTGGACGATACTTCCGGGAAGCTGCTCGGCGACATTGAGATTGCCAATTCGAAGAACTCGCATGGTATCGCCCTGGCAACGGATTTAGGCAAAGCTTTCACGAGCAACGGAGACGCGAACACAGTTTCGGTTGTCGACTTGAAAACGTTGAAGGCCACTTCGGTCATACCCATACCGGGGAAAGATCCCGATTCGATCCGCTACGATTCCGCCACCAAACGCGTCTTCACGTTCAACGGCAAGAGCATGGACTCGACAGTGATTGACGCAACCTCGGGCAAAGTGATCGGTACAGTCAAGCTCGGCGGCAAACCGGAAGAGGCTATCCTCGACGGAAACGGAAATATGTGGGTCAATCTCGAGGACAAGAGTTCCATTCAGGAATTCGACACGAAATCATACGCCATCAAGGGCACATGGCCGCTCGCGCCCTGCGAAGGGCCTTCCGCTATGGCGTACGATAGCGTGCACCGCCGAATTTTTGTGGCCTGCGATAAAGTGATGGTCGTCGTGAATGCGAACAACGGAAAAGTGGTCGCTTCCCCGCCGATCGGCGGCGATCCGGACGGCAACGGCTACGATCCGGGTACGGGACTTGCATTCGCCTCTTGCCGCGAAGGCCTGGTTTCCGTCATTCACGAGGATTCACCGGACAAATATAGCGTCGTCGGCAACATCACCACTCAGTTCGGTACGCGCACAATGGCGCTCGACACCAAAACGCACCACGTCTTCACAGAGACTGCGGATTTCAGACCCGCGCCGCCGCCATCACCGGATAACCCCAGGCCGCGCCCCCAACCGATTGCAGGGTCGTTTGTCGTCCTGGAAATCGGACAATAGCCGCTACCCATGTAAGAATAAAAAGCGCCCTGTGCTCGCCGAGCACAGGGCGCTTTTTCTTTCTGGATTCCCGCTGCTTCTTTGCAAGGCAAGCGGAAGGTATCGGGGGAGCCTGCGTGAGTCTGAAGAGCATGAATGACACCTGCAACATCGGACCTTCCACGGCTCAGGCCTTAATAATTTTGCCGCGTTTATGTCATCGCTAAAGCCGCGCCCGTTTGGTATATACTCTCGGACCTGTAAGCCTAGACGCTACGTTCAGGAGCATGAACCAATGAAAAATTCACGGACTCGACGTTTCTATGCGCTGTTCTCCGCGCTGTTTGCGCTATTGTTCCTCGTTGCGATTTCCGCCAGTGCCCAGGCGCCTCCGGACTTCAGCAAGGTCCAAATCAAAACGACGAAGATCACGAATGATTTCTACACGCTGCAGGGCCAGGGCGGCACGATCGGCGTGCTCACGGGTCCCGAGGGCGTCCTCGTGGTGGACACCGAATTTGCCCCGCTGACCGACAAGATCGTCGCGGCAATCAAGGCTATTTCCAACGCTCCGATCCGTTTCGTGATCGATACGCACGTTCACGGAGACCACACGGGAGGCAATGAGAACTTCGGCAAGCTGGGTGCAACGATCTTTGCCCGCCCGGAATTGCGCGACCGGTTGATGCATCCGGCGCCCGGAGCAAACGGCGTGGCCGGCAAGCCCGCTCCTGAAATCGCCTTGCCCGTGGTCACCTATACCGGGCCGATTACGTTTCATCTGGACGGCGAGGAAGTGGATGCCATCCCGGTTCCGCGCGCGCATACCGACGGCGATACTATGCTGCACTTCCATAACGCGGACATCATCATGACCGGCGACTTTTACCGCGCCATTGGATACCCGAACATCGACCGCACTAATGGCGGCTCGCTCAACGGCATGATCGATGGACTCGCAGCCGTGGTCGCGATGGCGGGCCCGAACACCAGAATTATTCCGGGACATGGTCCGACCGTCGACCGAGCCGCCGTCGCCGCGCAGCGGGACATGATCCTCGGCGTCCGCGATCGCGTGGAAAAAATGATCAAGGAAGGCAAGACTTTGGACGAAGTACTGGCCGCGCATGTGACCGCCGATTACGACGCAAACGTCGCCCCGGCCGCAGCAAACGGGGATCGCATGGCCGACCGGTTTGTCGGACAGGTGTACGCCGAACTGAAGGCGGCGATGTAATGCCGCGGGAATCGCCGACGAGCCTGTGTGACGACTCAAATTTGAACAGGCCAGCGGCTAAACAGGCTGCGGAAAAATCGATTCGGAGCAAGTTTAGCAGCACAGCCACTCTTGGCTGTGCGGTTTTTGCAGCACTTACATTGGGTGCACAGCCAAGAGTGGCTGTGCTGCTCGACTTTTTTTGCAACCCGTGAATCCCATGCGACAGGTCTCCCGACGATGAATTTCGAATTCAGCGACAAGGTCAAACAACTTCAACGCCGCCTCCAGTCCTTTATGGACGAACACGTCTATCCGAACGAGCAGCGCTACCGGGACGAAATTCAGCGTGACCGGAGGACACCCGCGCGCGTGGTCGAAGAGTTGAAAGTGAAAGCGCGCGCTGCCGGGCTTTGGAATCTTTTTTTGCCGAATGACGAAAGTGGCGCGGGACTCACCAATCTGGAATACGCGCCCCTTTGCGAAATCATGGGGCGCAGTGATATGGCGCCGGAAGTGTTCAATTGCTCGGCGCCCGACACCGGAAACATGGAAGTCCTGGCGCGATTTGGCACTGCCGAACACAAACAGGCTTGGCTGAAGCCGCTGCTGGCCGGAGAAATTCGTTCGTGTTTCGCGATGACCGAACCCGAAGTGGCTTCCTCGGACGCCACGAATATCCGCGCCAGCATCGCGCGCGATGGGAACGAGTACGTGATCAACGGCCGGAAGTGGTGGTCGACCGGCGCGGGCGATCCTCGCTGCAAGGTCGCCATTTTCATGGGGAAAACCGATCCGTCGGCGGCCCCGCATAAGCAGCAGTCCATGATTCTGGTCCCCATGGACTTGCCGGGAGTCAAGCTTGTCCGCTTGCTGAACGTGTTTGGCTATGACCACGCGCCGCACGGCCACGGAGAAGTCGCGTTCGAAAATGTTCGCGTGCCCGTTTCGAATATTTTGCTGGGAGAGGGCCGCGGCTTTGAAATTGCCCAAGCTCGTTTGGGTCCGGGACGCATCCACCACTGTATGCGCTGCCTCGGAGCGGCCGAGCGCGCTTTGGAAGCGATGTGCCGGCGCGTACAATCGCGCGTGGCCTTCGGAAAGCCGCTCGCCGAACAAGGCACGATTCGCGCCGATATCGCGAAATCGCGAATGGAAATCGAGCAGGCGCGGCTGTTGACGCTGAAGGCCGCCTATATGATGGATACGGTCGGAAATAAAGCGGCGCGAGCCGAGATTGCCATGATCAAGGTCGTCGCGCCGAATGCCGCTCTGCACGTGCTGGATCGCGCGATCCAGGCGCATGGCGGCGCGGGCGTCTCGCAGGATACGTTCCTCGCGGAAGCCTGGGCGCTGGTGCGCACGCTGCGCCTCGCCGACGGGCCCGATGAAGTCCACAGCGAAAGCATCGCCAAACTCGAGCTCAGGAAGCTTTCAACTCCTCCCGCAACGTGCTGAACGCCATGCCGCCTCTCGTGCTCGAAACTCTGCAATCTCTGAAAGAATTGTCAGGCCGTGAAATCGCCACGACCGATTGGTTGCCCATCACGCAGGAACGCATCCGGCAATTTGCGGATGCAACCGATGACCATCAGTGGATTCATGTCGATCCGGAACGAGCCGAGCGCGAATCGCCCTACGGCGCGACGATTGCCCATGGATTCCTGACGCTATCCATGCTCGGCCATTTCTTGCGGCAGGCGATTCAGCTCCCCGACGATGTTCGCTTGACAGTCAACTACGGATTGAACCGCGTTCGCTTCCCCGCCCCGGTTCGTTCCGGCGCCGAGATTCGCGCGCGCATCACGCTGCAATCCTTCCAGGAACTTTCCGGCTGCGTCGAAGCCGTCTTCGAAATTGCCGTCGAGGCGCAGGGATCCGAAAAACCGTGCTGCGTCGCGGAATGGATCGTCCGCTTTTACCGGTAGCTTGCGCTTCTCTGCAAAGAAATTCAGATTGCTCCGGTTTCGATTGTTTGCCAGGATGCGCGCATCAGCGTGTTCACTTTTTCCGGCAGCGCGGCAAAACGCGGATCCCGGGTGAGTCCCTGCTGGTAGCGGTAAGTAAATCTGCTGGTAAATGACGGCGACTTTGAACCGTGCAAAGGCAAGATAGAAAGGCCATGGACGAAACGTCGCGCCCGGTGATGCGCGCGTACCGCTCGGCGAACTCGGCGCGCGTCAGGCTGCCGGGATAATTCGATGGGGACGTGCGTATGCTCTGCAGTTCCTCCGGATCATTCGCGTCCACCCAATACGCCAGTGCCGTGCCCAGATCGGACAGCGGATCGCCGATCGTGCTCATCTCCCAATCCAGGACGCCAACCACACGAGTGAGATCGGCAGGGTCCAGAACCAGATTATCGTACTTGTAGTCGTTGTGGATGAGCGCGGCTTGGGTAGCAGCGGGGATTCGTTGATTCAGCCAATCGGAAATGCGCGGAACCTCGGGCAAATCGTGAGTTCGGGAGGCATGGTAACGCTCGATCCAGCCGCGCACCTGGCGCTGCAAATATCCCTGCGGCTTGCCAAGATCGCCCAGGCCGATCGCCTGGTAATCGAGGTCATGCAAACGGGCGAGATTATCGAGGAACGATTCGCTCAAGCGGCGCGCAATGTCCGGAGTGAAACTCCGAATTTCGGGCGGATCTTTGCGCAGAATAATTCCCTGAATACGCTCCATGAGATAAAAGGGCGAACCCACGATGGATACGTCATCGCAGAAAAGCAGGACGCGCGGAGCCTCCGGGTAGGCGGCGTGCAATTTGACAAGCACGCGGTACTCGCGCCCCATATCGTGAGCGGTCTTAACCTGGCTTCCGAACGGCGGGCGGCGCAAAACCATTTCTCGATTGCCGAGGCGCACCAGATACGTGAGGTTGGAATGACCGCTGGGAAATTGGCTGACCGCGAGCGGCCCGTTGCTGCCGGACAAATGATGCAGCAGGAAAGTTTCGAGCGGCGGCAAAGGAAGCTCCTCGCCGGGCCTGGTGATTGCGGGTTGGTCGAGAAAATCGTTTAACACAGAGGTCACAGAAAGCTCAGTGAATGCACGCCGCAAATATTTAGTTTGAAATTTCTAACTGACGGCGCGGAAAAGCACCTCACGTTGCCATTCCGAGCGAAATGAGGAATCTCTCTATTGGCTTAAATTCACAAAAAAGATGCGGCATTTCATCCGCCCAGCGCCAAAACATTACGCCGTCTGGCCGCCATCAACCACCAATACGTGTCCGGTCACGAAGTCCGAGGCGCTCGAAGCGAGGAACACGGCGGCCCCTTTCAAATCCTGCACGTTCCCGAATCGCCCCAGGGGAATGCTTTTTAAAAATGATTCCCGGTTGCGTTCAATCAGGGCGCCGGACATGCGCGTGGGAAACCAGCCAGGCGCGATCGCGTTTACGTAGACTCGGTGCGCGCCCCATTTTCGCGCCAATTCCCGCGTCAGCGTGATGACGCCTCCCTTGCTGGCGCTGTAGCCGATGGCGCCGAGTTCCTCCGGTGAACCAGCCATCCCCGCGATCGACGCGATGTTGATGATTTTCCCGCGCCTCTGCCCGAGCATGACTCTGCCCACGGCCTGGGAACATAAAAATGTGCCGGTCAAATTCGTTGCGATCACCTTGTTCCAATGCTCCAGGCTCATCTCTTCCGCGGGAGCGCCCCAGGAAGTGCCCGCATTGTTGATCAGAATGTCTATTCCGCCGAAGCGGGCGACCGTGGCATCGACCACCAACTGGATGCTTTCGGGATTCGTGACGTCACACCCCAGGGCCAGCGTGGTTACGCCCAGGGCGCTTAGTTCCTCCGCCGCTTTCTCGCAGCGCTCCTGCTTGCGGGCGCAAATCACGATGTTCGCGCCCATTTCGGCCAGGCCTTGGGCCATCTGGCGGCCCAGGCCGACGGCTCCGCCGGTGATCACGGCCACGCGGCCGGTCAGGTCAAACAGATTTCTTGCTGGCATTGCCTGATCGGCTGGCATTCTTCCTCCGGAAGACCTTATTGCATACGACAATCAAGAAAGATGAACGCGAAGGGATAACCCCGTCAAGAGGATATTTCTTCGGTTACAATCCTTGATCGAGTGGGGTAATTGTGAGCAACAGCGCCATATTGCGTGTGCAGTGCCCGGACCGCAAGGGGTTGGACTCCACCCTCGCGGATTTTATCTTCCGCGCAAACGGGAACATTCTTCATTTTGAACAGCACCAGGTCGCGGAAATCGGCTTGTATCTTGCTCGCATCGAGTGGGACCTCGAAGGATTTCAGATCCAGGCGAAGGATCTTGCCCGCCACTTTGCTCCGATTGCGGAGCGATTGGATATGAAATGGCAGTTGGCGTTTTCGAGCGACCGCCAGCGTGTGGCGCTCCTGGTTTCCAAATACGATCATTGCCTGATGGACCTGCTGTATCGCTGGCACTCGGGCGAACTAGCCTGCGAAATTCCGCTGATCATCAGCAATCATCCCGATGCGAAGCGCCATGCCGACTTTTATGGAATTCCTTTTCATGAGATTCCGGTGACCAGCGAAAATAAGATGGAGGCCGAGCGGCAGCAGCGCGAATTGCTGGAACGCCATGGCATCGATTTGATTGTCCTGGCTCGGTACATGCAAGTGCTGTCTCCGGAGTTCATTGCGGCATACCCGCAGCGTATTATCAATATCCACCATTCGTTCCTGCCCGCATTTCTTGGAGCCAAGCCGCATCACCAGGCGTTCGAGCGCGGCGTGAAGCTGCTGGGCGCTACGGCGCATTATGTGACCCAAGAACTCGACGATGGGCCCATCATCGAGCAGGACGTGATCCGCATCTCGCACCGGGACGTGGTCCGCGACTTGGTGCAAAAAGGGCGGGATCTGGAAAAAATCGTTCTTTCCCGGGCGGTCGGATGGCACCTGGAAAATCGCGTGCTCCTTTATGGAAATAAGACGGTGGTGTTCGATTAGAATTTCCATGAAACCCTGGTTGCTGGCATCCTTGAAAAAAATGATACACTGTTGCCTTCCACGCATTTCCAGCGCGAAATACCCGGCATCGCATTTCTCCCCGGCGGTGCGATTCTGGTATCCTCGTGAATGTGCGTCGCAGACTGATTCTCTTCTTGTCCCTTCTCATCGTCGCAGGTGTTCCGCCGCTCTTGGCGAACGCGCAATCGGCGCAAGCGCCGGCAGGACAGACCGCGCCGCAAGTTCCGCGCGCATGTTCCCGCGCAGGCTCCGGCGCAACCCGTTCCGCCGCCGCGCAATGTCCTGTCCGTGGTGGTCCTTGACCCAGCGCACGGCGGCGCGGACCAGGGTGCGCGCGGATCGACGGGCATCTCGGAGAGCGACGTCGTCCTAAGTTTTGCGCGCCTGGTTCGCATTTCCCTCGAAGGGCAGGGCCTGCGAGTCATCCTCACGCGCCAGGCCAATGAAGATCCATCCTTCGACGATCGCTCCAGAATGGCAAACGCCCAGCGCGGCGTCATTTTCATTACGCTGCACGTTTCTTCCACCGGCCAGCCGGGCACGGTGCGCGTTTATTCCGAGCCGCCCGAGACCCTGCCGGGCGCGACCTCCGACGCGCCGCGCAGCGGCCTTATACCCTGGGACCGCGCACAAACCGGCTCGCTGGATTTGAGCCGCAGGCTCGCGGAACTCATCCAAATTCAGATGGCGCAGCGATTTCGCGGCTCGCCCGAGACACCGTTGCTGGCGCAGGTCCGCCAACTGCGAACCATCGCCGCTCCTGCCGTGGCGATCGAGGTTTCGAGCGTGAGTTTGCCGGACCGCACGCTTCTGGACCAGATGGCTCCCGCGCTTGCCGACGCCGTGGCGCGCGCGGTCGCCGCGTTTCGCATCATTTACGAATCGGGGGGAAAGTAGAGCCGTGTCCCGGGGACTCAAGACGACGATCGCGATTCTGGCCGCGATGGTCGTGGTTGGCCTGATTACGCTGCCCGGCCTGCGGCGCGCGATCCAACGCATCAGCAAAAGCCCGCAAACCGAGCAGCAGGCGCGGCGCGAAGTGATGCAAGTTCCCATCTCGACGCCCACCGACGTGAAAGCACAGGCGCAAATGTTTTGGCTGTCGGCGTCTTCGTCCTCTGCTGGAGCCCAGCAACCGTCGAGATTCCGCTGTCCGCCGATCCGGTCGAGCGCTCCAAGCAGCTTCTGAATGCGTTGATCATCATGGCTCCGGCGCCGGAGCTTCGCACGCTGCCCGCGGACGCCACGCTCCTGGCGTTCTACATCCAACCGGATGGCACGGGCATCGCCGATTTCTCGGATGAAGTGCAAACCGGAACGCCATCCGGAATTCTCAGCGAACAAATGGCCGTGGATTCCATCGTGCAAACGCTGGGCGCGAATACGACCGGCATTCAGAGACTCAAAATCCTGATCCACGGACAAGATGCGGAAACTCTGGCGGGGCATCTGGACCTTTCCGGATTCTTTCCTGTTCCCTCTCCTGCGCCGGCGGCTGCTCCAATCGTTCCGGCTGCTCCCGCCCCGGCAACTCCTGCCGCGCCCGCTGCCTCTACGCCAAGCAGCGGGCAAAGCAAACCAGCGGCGCCCGCGTCGGCATCTCAGCGCCGGCCAAGCCATGAGGATTGATCGTACAGGCTGCGGGAAAAATATTTTACGGCGTCATGCCGAAGTCTGAGTTATTCCCCATCTTGTGACGCGAAGCAGGAGAGCGCCAATGTCTTCCACACCAGCAGGAAAACACGCGGGGCCAAGAACGCCGAGTAACCAGCCTGCGATTCCCGAGCCTACATTTGCCGAGCGGGCACGCACGTTGATGCATCTGGGAAGAATCGGAAGCCTATCGACGCTTTCGCGCAAGCAGCAAGGCTTCCCGTTTGGATCGGTGATGCCCTACGGGCTGGACGAGCGCGGACGGCCGATTTTTCTGGTCAGCACGATGGCCATGCACACGCAAAATGTGCAGGCGGACATGCGCGCGAGCCTGCTGGTAACGCAGCCCGACGCCGGCGGCGATCCTCTGGGCGCTTCTCGGGTCACCTTGATCGGAAATGTTTTGCCGGTGCTCGAGCCGGAGGTGGCGGAGGCGCGAAAGCTATATCTCGATCGCTACGCCAACAGCAAATACTGGGTGGATTTCGAGGATTTTTCCTTCTACCGGATGGAAGTGGTGGACGTGTACTACGTGGGCGGCTTCGGCGTGATGGGCTGGGTTTCCGCGGCGGAATATGACCTCGGGCAGCCCGACCCGCTGGCGGACGCGGCAGCCGGCATCGTTCAGCACATGAATGCCGATCATGCGGATTCGCTTGTCCTGCTGGCGCGCGCGTTTGCGGGGATTGAATCCGAGGAAGCGGCGATGACTTCGGTCGACCGGCTGGGCTTTCACGTGCGCTTGAAAACCAAGGATGGAATGCGCGGCGCGCGCATCGCGTTTTTGCGGGAAGCGCGCACCCCGGCGGAAGCCAGAACTGTTTTGGTGGAAATGGTGGCGCAGGCGCGGCAGCGGTGAATCGTCACGCGCGCCGCTCGTCCGGCGCGTGTCACCACTACCCGGAGCCGGAAATGTGAATCGCAATTCCTCAAGGAACATTCGCGCACAACAACCCTCGTCTCCATAGTTGACAGTGGGGCAAGCGGAAGTCAAACTCGCACCCGTGTCTCGAGGAGGAAATTTGCGAAGCGACGGACGCGCACCTGATCAGATGCGCCCAATCAAAATGACGCCGGACTTTATCACCAGCGCCGAAGGAAGCGTGCTGATCGAAATCGGCAACACGCGCGTGATCTGCACGGCCACCGTGGACGACGGGGTTCCTTCGTTCCTGAAGGGCCAGGGAAAAGGCTGGGTGACCGGCGAATATGGCATGCTTCCGCGCGCCACCGAGCAGCGCACGGCGCGCGAATCCATGCGCGGGCGGCCGTCGGGACGCACGCTGGAAATTCAGCGGCTGATTGGACGGTCGCTGCGCGCGATCACCGACCAGAAAAAGCTGGGCGAACGAACCGTATGGCTGGATTGCGACGTGATCCAGGCCGATGGCGGGACGCGCACGGCGTCGATCACGGGCGCCTATGTGGCCATGACGCTGGCGATGGAGCGCATGGTCGCGGCGGGAATATTGAAGGCGCTTCCGCTGATCGATTCCGTGGCGGCCACCAGCGTCGGAATCGTGGATGGCGTGGCGCTGCTCGATCTGGCGTACGAGGAAGATTCGCGCGCCGAGGTCGACATGAACGTGGTGATGACCGGAGGCGGAAAATTCGTCGAGGTGCAAGCCACCGCCGAAGGACAGCCCTTTGCCGGCGCGGAGTTGCAGGACATGCTGGCGCTGGCGGCCGCCGGAATTCGCCGCGTTACCGAGAGCCAATCCACGCTGGTGCAAACCGATTTCCGTGCGCACGCAAAATAGACCGCTTCGGTTGTTCATCGCCTCCTCGAATGAGGGAAAGCTGCGGGAATATCGCGCGCTGGCCGCGGCGGCAGGCGCGTCCGATCGAGATTGCCCTGCTTCCCAATTTCGATGCGATCCCGCCCTTCGAGGAAGGTTCGCCGACGTTCGCCGAAAATGCCGCCGGAAAAGCCTTGCATTACAGCCGGTTTTCTCCGGAACTCGTGATCGCCGACGATTCGGGCCTGGTCGTGCCCGCGCTGGGCGGCGCGCCCGGAGTGCATTCGGCGCGCTATGCCGGGCCGGGCGCGTCGGACGCGGAACGCATCCGCAAATTGCTCGGGGAAATGCGCGGGATGAAAGGCGAGAGCCGCCGCGCGCATTTTGTGTGCGTCATCGCGCTCGCCAAGGCAGGAGAAGTGCTCGGCCTGTTTTCCGCATCCGCCGAAGGAGAGATTCTGGAGGCGCCGCGGGGCGATCACGGCTTCGGCTACGATCCGGTTTTTTTCTTATCCGAACTGGGAAAGACGTACGCGGAAATTTCGCGCGAGGAAAAGAACCTGCACAGCCATCGCGGAAAAGCGTTTCGGAAAGCGCTGGAATTTCTTCTGGCGACGCCGCCGGGCCGCCCGGAATAATGTCTTCCGCGTATGTTATATTCATGCGCCGGATTGATGATAAATGAAAAATAAAAAGTCCAAGACTGAAGAAGCCGGCCTCTCGGCGGGCGAAAGCGCCAAAATCATCCTCGCGCGGCCCGAAGACGAAAAATTCCGGGGCGCGCGCCGCCGCGCCGCAACGCGCCGGAACCAATCCCCAGCGCGTGCGCGCGATTCTGCAAAAGCTGGACGAAGCCTATCCGAACGTGGGCTGCGCCCTGGTCCATGAAAATGCGTTTCAATTGCTGATTGCCACGATTCTTTCGGCGCAATGCACGGACGAGCGCGTGAACAAAGTCACGAAGACCCTGTTCGCGAAATATCGCACGCCGAAGGATTTTGCCTATGCCAATCCCGCCGAACTCGAACAGGACATCCGGCCGACGGGTTTTTTCCGGAACAAAACGAAATCCATCCTGGGCGCAAGCAAGAAAATCGTGGAGGAGTTCGGCGGCGAAGTCCCGCGTACGATGGAGCAGCTCCTGACGCTGCCCGGCGTCGCGCGAAAAACCGCGAACGTCGTCCTGGGCACGGCCTTCGGGATCGCCGCCGGAGTGGTTGTGGACACGCACGTCACGCGGCTTTCCGAGCGGCTCGATCTTACGCGCGAGACCGACGCCAAAGAAAATCGAACAAGACCTGATCCGCGTGATTCCGAAAGACAAATGGATTTTATTTTCCCACCAATTGATCTGGCACGGCCGCAAGGTTTGCCAGGCGCGCAAGCCCCGCTGCGCCGAATGCAATCTCGAATCCCTGTGTTACGCAAAAGATAAGACCGTCTGAGGCATTCCCTTTTCGCGGCATGGGCGCCGCAGGTCTTATGGACGGCGCCCGCCGCGTTGGGTATAGTCGCCCGCTATGCAGCTCTTATCCGGGAAAGCGGCAGCAGCCCACATTTCAGGGATTCTTCATCCGCAGTATCAAGTCCACGGATTTTCGGTTCATCTCACCGTCCGGTCGATTTCTTCCCTGGACCCAACCGGACAAATCGACTTCGGCGGCGGGGAATATATCGCTGCCGGAAGGCGGACTCTTTCGCCGCATGAAGTGCGGCCGGAAGATAAATACAAATGGTGGGACCTGGGGCGCGGCAGCTATTTCATCGAGTGCAATGAAACGCTGCACCTGGCGGCGGACGAAATCGCGCTGATCGAGCCCGAGGACCGGCTCTTGCGCGCAGGCGGATGGCACGTGCCTTTATTCGTGCGCGGACATGTGGATCCCGTGGAGCTATTGCTGGAAGTGGGCGTGGCGAGACTCCGCGTGAAGGAAAATGCGCGGCTCGCCCGCGTGCGGCTGTTCCGCATCGAAAAGATGAAGGCGCCGAGCAGGACGTCCGGCAAAAGCAGTTCCTCGAAATCAAAAACGGCGCAGCGCGTGAAATAAAAGCCCGCTTCGCAAAGCAAGCGAGCATTCTGCTTTGTCGCCCACATCCTTCAGGGATATCCATAAGCCCGCCTGGCACGTTCGTGCTGTGGATTCGGCCCGGCCGATTTGATCTTCGCAAGTAAAGTGCGTGGACGGCGCGATTGCGGTAGCCGCTTTGGTGGAAGTGATTTAGAATCGGTAGGCACTTCCAGTCGGGGCGTAGCGCAGCCTGGTAGCGCGCCTGCCTTGGGCGCAGGAGGCCCGCGGTTCAAATCCGCGCGCCCCGACCACTTTCTTCTTTTTTCAATTCATTTTGCCGGGCGATGGCTGGGCCGACAACCAGACTCGACTCGATTTGCCCGGATCGAAGTATCCATTGGGCCGCGCAATTCACGTTGAAACCTTTGCGTGCTACCCTGCGTAGTATGAATGTGACCGAAACCCAGGTGAGTTCAAACAGAAATGCAATCCACGCGGATCATGTATCGCGCCATTATCAAATGGGCGGCGCCACGATCCGCGCGGTGGATCAGATATCGCTCGAAGTGCGCGCAGGAGAGTTTCTCGCGCTGCTGGGCGCCAGCGGATCGGGCAAATCGACCCTGCTCAATCTGATCGCAGGGCTGGACCGGCCGACCTCGGGCGCTATTTTCGCGCAGGGGCGGGATCTGGCAGGGATGTCGAGCGAAGAACTGGCCAGGCACCGCAACCGCACGATTGGCATGGTTTTTCAATCGTTCCAACTGCTCCCCAGGATGACCCTCGAGGAGAATGTCGAGTTGCCACTGCGCCTGGCCGAGATCCCGCGAGGAGAGCGGCCCGGGCGCGTGCGCGAGGCTCTCGACCGGGTTGGCTTGGCGGCGCGCGTGAAGCATCGCCCGACAGAGATGTCCGGCGGGGAACAGCAGCGGGCGGCCATCGCGCGCGCGCTGGTTAACCAGCCCATGATCCTGCTCGCGGATGAACCGACAGGCAACCTGGACAGCAAGACGGGAGACGAAATCATGCGTCTGATTGCCGGGATTCACCGGCCCGCCTCGGGACCCGGGAGAACCGTCATTATGGTTACACACGAACGAGCGCTGGCGGAACAATACGCCGATCGGATCGTCACGTTGTCGGATGGCACGATTGCCCGCGAGGAGCGCTTGCGATGAAAATCAGGGACCTGACCGAGCTTGCGGCCCGAAATTTGCGCGAAGCCATTCTTCGCAATTCCCTCACGACGCTGGGCATAGCCGTCGGAGTGGCATCGCTGGTGGCACTATTGTCGCTGGGCGTCGGCTTACAGCAATTGGTGGACCGCTCGGTGGCGCGCGCCGGATTATTCGATACGGTTTCGGTGCGGCCTCGGCGGAGCACTCCCTTCGGACAGCCCGGAGGCGGACGGCGCAATTCGCGCGATGCCGCCAATCCTGAATCTCCGCGGGTGCTGGACGACGCGGCGCGAAAAGAAATCGCCGCACTGCCCAATGTATTGGAAGTGAATCCCGAAGTGCGTTTCACGGCCGAAGCGAGGTATGAACCCTACAGCCAGTTGGTGATGGTGGCGGGAATGCCAACCTCGTCGCAGAACAGCGGAGCGCTCGATGGATTGACGGGCAATTTCTTTTCCGGCCCCGATGCGGAGGAAGTCATTGTCCAGGGCGATATGGCGAAGCGGCTGCTTAACGAAGGTCAACCGCCCGCTTCCCTGCTCGGCAAGGAAATCATTTTGCGATTCGCGCAGCGGCAGGCCCTTCCTCCTCCTTCCGAGCAAGCCGAGTCCGACGCGCCCAATCAGGCAGTCGGCCCAGACGAAGAGGCCATGGGATATTCGATAATGCCGAGCGAGAAAAAGTTTCGCGTCGTGGGCGTGACGCCCGCCTCGGATTCCGGAGGCGGCCCGGTGGGTTTCAATAACGCGGGGATGTACCTGCCGCTGGCCGTGGCCGAAAACCTGCAAGTGGTGCAAGGGGCGGATCTGCGGGAAATGTCGCGATCGGGGCAGGCCGAAGGGGTGCGTTATGCTGCGTTGAATGTCCGCGCGAGCAGCCCCGCGGCGGTGGCGCAGATCGAAGCCAGCATTGCGCACATGGGTTTTTCGGCATTTTCCTTGATCGACGTGACGCGCAATCTGCGGACATTTTTCGCGATCTTCGATTTGTTCCTTGGAATTTTCGGCAGCCTGGCGCTGGCTGTCGCCTCGCTGGGAATCATCAACACGCTGGTGATGGCCATCCTCGAGCGGCGGCGAGAAATCGGCGTTCTCAAGGCATTGGGCGCCGCCGATCGCGACGTGCGGCAGCTATTTTTCGCGGAAGCCGGCGTGATGGGATTGGCCGGAGGCGTGTTCGGCGTGCTGCTGGGCTGGGGAATCGGGCGGGCGATTCAGTTCGCCACCGCGATATATTTGAAGCGCCAGGGCATGAATTCGCCGAACATCTGGTCGGTGCCGGTGTGGCTGGTGCTGGGAGCAATCGTATTTGCGGTGCTGATCAGTCTGGTGTCGGGGATTTATCCGGCCTCGCGTGCGGCGCGGCTGGACCCGGTGGAGGCGTTGCGGTATGAATGACGTGATTCGTGATTTGTAATTCGTGAATCGAGGTGGCTGAATCCAGAGAGGAATCTTTTTACAACATCCTTACAATCCTTCGGGTCAATCACGGGTAGCCTGTTCAGGAGAATTCCGATAACGGAATACGATAATGACTCCTGACAAACAAAGGCTCCAGGATGCGAGGCAACTGTATTCGGGCCTCATCCGCCTCCATATTCTTCACCATGCGGCAAAAGAGGGAATCTTCGGTCTGGGCATGATCGAAGAGCTGGCGAGGCATGGCTATAAGCTCAGTCCCGGAACGCTGTACCCGATCCTGCACGGACTCGAAGAAAATGGGCAGCTGCGTTCCTATTCACAGGGCCTTGCCGGGAAAATCCGCCGCGTGTATCGAACGACCAGAGCCGGTGAAAGAACCTTGAAGGTCGCCAAAGGGAAAGTCCGGGAACTGTTTGGCGAACTTTTCGAGAACGAACCCGTCGCGGAGATTTCCCGACCGCGACCGCGAGTCATATCCGTTCGAGCTTCCAACCACCGAAAGCAGGACCCTGCAAGGGTAGGTCTGTAGCCTTCTTACGTAAGGGCTTATTGCATTGCATCAGTCCGCTTGATCCCCCGTTCGATCGCAGCAGTGTCTTGTCACCAATAGGGCGCACGCCGGATTGATTCTCCCTCATTGACAGTTCTTCCTTTTTCTCCTACTATCTGAACTCGATATCGAATATCGATAGCAGAGGGAGATTCCTGGAGTGTCAGTCCACTGGAGAACGCTCACCTGCATCGCCGCATCCCTATCCTTATTCGCACCGATTACTCCCAGTGCCGCGGCGCAGAGTCAGCCAACGCCACCGAAATTATTCACGCTGGAACAAGCGGTGGACTACGCTCTTCAAAACTATCCTGCTGTTCGCGGATCGCTGGAACAAGTGTACGCGGCGCACGCTGGAGTCACTGTTGCTCGGACACAGTATCTGCCGCAGTTGAACGGTGTATACCAGGACAGCCGAGCCACTCAGAACCAGGTGCCGGGTATCTGGCTGCCGACGGCCATCACTCCCACTGTTGAGGGCCCGATTGGCCCTTCCAATGGACAGAGCTACTGGGGCAGTCAGGCTGCTGCACTTTTCTCCTGGGAGCCTTTGGACTTTGGCCTGCGCTCGGCGAGGGTCGGCCAAGCGCGGTCCGCCGAAGCAAAATCACAAGCGGATCTGGCTCTGACACAGCTCCAGGTCGCGGCCGCGGTTGGAAATTATTTTTTGCTTGCCGTGGCAAACCAGCAAGCCGTGCTGGCGGCGCAAGCCAATCTCGACCGATGGCAGGTTTTCAATAAATCCATTCATGTCCTCGTTGATAACCAGCTGCGCGCCGGAGCGGATGCTTCGCGCGCCGATGCGGAGCTCGCCCGAGCGAAAATTCATCTATACCAATCTCAGCAAGCCGAGCACGTGGCTCTGGACACGCTTGCGGCGCTTATGGGAACGGCAGGCAGGGAAATCAAACTGGATTCGGGACGCTTGCTTGATCTTTCCTCGGCCGCTTCACTGCCCGATGTTTCCGCGTCGGAACATCCTCTAGCACGCGATCAGATGGCCGAAGTGCGGCAGATTCAAACGGAAGAGAAAATTTTGCAGCGGAGCGATTATCCTCGCATTTTCCTGCAGGGAGAGGTCTTCGGCCGCGGCAGCGAAGTTCCCAATAACGGAACGATCCTCGGGAACTGGAATGGCCTGGCGCCGGCCCGTGGGAATTGGATAACCGGGATAACAATTCTGTTCCCGGATGTCTTTGGGTTCAAAGCACTGAGCGCCCAAAAGCAGATTTCGAAAGCCAATGAACGCTCACAAAAAGCTCGCTATGACCAAACGATTCAAGACCTGTCGGGCCAGATCCAAGCGGCGCGCGACCAACTGAAGGCCGCTCAACTCGTCGCTCAGGAAACCCCTGCCGAATTGGCGGCGGCTCGGCAATCCGAAGCGCAATCGCGGGCTCGATATCAATCCGGGTTGGCGACGCTCGTGGAAGTGGCCGATGCGGAGAATCTTCTGGCCCAGGCAGAAGTGGACGACTCCATTGCCCGGATAAATATATGGCATGGGCTGTTCGCGGTCGCAAGCGCGCAAGGTAACTTGGAGGGTTTCCTGCAGGTCTTGCACGGCACACCAACAGGGGAGCATTAGCCATGTGGCTGATTCGGGCAGCGTTGCGCAGGCCGATTACAGTGATCGTCATCGTCGTCGCACTGGCGCTTTCTTCCATCCTTGCGCTGCTTCGCACGCGGATCGATATCTTTCCGGATTTGAATCTGCCCGTCATTTATGTGCCCAGCCCTATGGCGGCATGAGCCCGCAGCAGATGGAAGGCTTCGTCTCCTTCTACTATGAGTATCATTTCCTCTATATCAACGGCATCCAGAGCGTAGAAGCGAAATCCATCCAGGGCAACGCGCTGCTCAAGCTCTCTTTTTACCCCGACACAGACATGAGCCAAGCGCTGGCGCAAACGATCTCTTATGTAAATCGCGCTCACGCATTTATGCCCCCAGGCACAGTTTCGCCATTTGTGATCCGCTATGATGCCGGCACGTTGCCGGTGGGATATCTCGTCTTTTCGAGCCAGTCGCGGACGCTCGGTGAAATCCAAGATCTTGCCCTCAACCGTGTGCGACCTGTTTTTGCCACACTGCCGGGCGTTTCCTCTCCACCGCCGTTTGGGGGCAATCAGCGCACGATCGTCGTTAGTGTGGATCCCAACAAATTGCACGCCTATGGGTTGTCACCGGAAAATGTGGTTCAGGCGATCGTTGCGGGGAACAGCATCGAACCGGCGGGGAACGCCAACATCGGAAGCTATCAGGCGCTGGTCACTACGGATTCAACGGTCCGGCAAATCACCGATTTGCTTGACATACCCTTGCGGACTGGGTCGGGGCCTTCGGTTTATCTGCGGGATCTCGGGTCCGTGTCGGATTCCTCGGACATTCTTACGGGCTATGCACTGTTGAACGGCAAACGAACCGTCTACATACCAGTGACCAAGCGGCCCGATGCTTCCACGATTACCGTGGTCAACGAGGTCCGAGCAAACTTGCCCCGATTCCAGTCACTGATTCCCGCGGATATTAAGATCAGCTACGAGTTCGATCAATCAGAGTACGTCCGCGATGCGCTGCTCGCGGTCTTGCGCGAAGGACTACTGGGGGCTGCCCTCACGGGGCTCATCTTGCTTTTCTTTTTACGCGATTGGCGCAGTTCGTTAATTGTCGTGATCACGATTCCCTTTGCGCTGCTCATGGCCGTCGTGGCGTTATGGGCGCTGGGTCAGACGATCAACATCATGACACTTGGCGGGCTGGCCCTTGCAGTTGGTGTTCTCGTGGACGAAGGCACTGTGCTTCTCGAAAATATTCACGTACATTTGGCCCAGAATGAGCCAAAGCCCCGGGCGGTCTTAGAAGCAAGCCAGGAGGTCGCGGTCCCGCGACTTCTCGCGATGCTATGCGTGCTCGCCGTCTTTTTGCCTTCTTTCTTCATGGTTGGCCCGGCCCAATCACTTTTTGTTCCGCTTTCACTGGCGGTGGGATTTTCGATGGGTGCTTCGTATCTGCTGTCCAGCTCTCTTGTGCCGGTACTCACCAACTGGTTCCTCAAGGCGGAGAAAGTGCATGCGGATAGTTCCACGGAGACAGGCTTCGATCGCTTCCGAAGGAGATTTTACAGCCAATTGGATCGCCTCATGGCCCATCCGGCACTCCTGCTGGGCGTATATGCGGCGGTTGCAATCGGCGTCTTGGCCTTTGTGGGGCCGCGGCTATCGCGGGAAATCTTCCCTTCGGCCGCGGCGAATCAATTTCGCTTGCGCTTCGATGCTCCCGATGGCACTCGGGTGCCAGTGACCGAGGAGATGACACAGCGAGTGCTGGACACGATTAATCGCGAAGCGGGACCCGGCAATGTGGCTCTTACTCTCGGCTATGTGGGTACCCAGGGTTCAGCCTATCCGATTAACACGGTTTTCCTCTGGACGAGCGGGCCGCAAGAAGCCGTGATGAACGTTGCGCTCCAGCCCGGCTCATCGATTTCTCTTCATGACCTGGAAGAAAAGCTCCGCGAGACCTTGCCGGGGCAATTCCCCGGGTCACACTTCTCCTTCGATCCCGGCGACCTGGTCAGCCAAACGCTGAATTTTGGGACGCCATCGGTAATCGAGGTGACTGCTACGGGTCCGCAATACAATGATGTTCTAAGTTTTGCGCAACGAATCGACCGGGAGCTCTCGCGAATCGGCGAACTACGCGACCTCGCATACGAGGAACCCCTCCATTACCCAACCGTGGATGTGCGCATCAACCGGGTGTTGGCCGGGCAGCTTGGCGTCACCGCCGATCAGGTCGGACAGGCGGTCGTCTCGGCCACAGCCTCAAGCCGCTTCGTGTCGCCGGATTACTGGCGGGATCCAAACTCCGGCGTCAGCTATCAGGTTCAAGTGGAAGTACCGCAGGCGCAAATGACCTCGATTAAGGATGTCGAAGCGATTCCTGTGTCGAGCGCAACCGGTACCGAACCATTCGTCAACGAGGTTGCATCCGTGCGCGCAGGAAGCGTGCCCGGCGAACTGGACCGCGAGAATGGGCTTTGGATGATCGGTCTCTCCGCCAATCTAGCCAAGAGCGATTTGGGTGGCGCGGCGACGGACATCGACCGCGCCATCGCACGGGCCGGTACACCACCACGCGGCGTGACCTCAGAGGTACGCGGGCAAGTGAGCACAATGCGGCAGATCTTTGAAAACCTGGGCATTGGCATCGCAGTCGCGATCCTCGTTATACTGTTGCTTCTCGCTGCTAATTTCCAATCGATCCGGCTCTCGCTCATCGTGGTGTCGACGGCTCCCGCCGTGCTTGCGGGGGTCGTCCTCATGCTCTTGGTCACCGGGACCAGCCTCAATCTCGAAAGCTTCATGGGCGGAATTATGGCCATCGGCGTTGCCGTTGCAAACGCGATTCTGTTGGTGACCTTCGCCGAAAAGAACAGAAAAAATGGCGCGGACGCCAAGACCGCCGCGCGAAATGCCGCCGGTGAACGCCTCCGCCCCGTGCTGATGACCAGCCTTGCGATGATCACGGGAATGATCCCGATGGCTCTCGCGATTGGACGCGGGAGCGAGGAAACCGCGCCGCTTGGCCGGGCTGTCATCGGTGGCCTGATCGCTGCAACCGCAGCAACATTGCTTGTGCTGCCAACCGTTTTCGGACTCGTACAGAAACGTGCTTCTCTGGTCTCTCCCTCACTCGATCCTGAGGACCTGAAAAGCTCGCATTCGACGGCTTCGGAGGCCTCGGTATGAAATCGCATTTCTTCGCCCTTCTCCTGACCCTCACGTTGTTCGGCTGCAGTAGTTCGGCCGTCCAACAATCGCAGGCCAATGAGGTAGCCGGTGCAGGGGCTCCCCAACAGGTTCCTGTGGCAGCGGTTGAATCCCAGAAACTGGATATGATTCTGAGTCTTCCCGCTCAGATCATGCCGTACGAGGCCGTGGACGTGTACCCGAAGGTTACGGGATTTATCGACACGATCCCCGTTGACCGCGGGTCGCGTGTGAAAGACGGCGAAATCATCGTACTCCTTTCGGCTCCGGAATTAGTCGCGCAGCGCACGCGAGCGGAAGCTGGTCTGGATGAGGCCGAAGCGCAACTCGCCGCCGCACAGGCGAAGTTCGCATCCGACCACGGAACGTATCTGCATTTAGCGGCGGCTGCAAAGACCCCGGGAGTTGTCGCCGGAAATGATCTTCAAGTGGAGGAACAGACCGCCGCAGCGGACAACGCGCAGGTGGAGGCCGCTTCCAATAATGTGAAGGCGGCGCGTGAAACCTTGCGCGGCGTCGCTCAATTGGAATCCTACTTGGAAATTCGCGCACCGTTTGATGGCGTGGTGACCCAGCGGAATCTGCATCCGGGAGCCCTGGTCGGGCCCGCATCGGGGCAGGCCGGGGCAGAGCCAATCGTTCAAATCGAAAGCTTAAACCGTTTGCGGGTCGTCGTTCCCGTACCGGAAGCATACGCCGCCGGGGTTCAAGAAGGCCAGCAAGTTACGTTCAGCGTGCCTGCCTATCCCGGGCGCTCTTATCGTGCCCCTATCGCGCGTATCTCGCACGATATCAATCAAAGGACGCGAACCATGCAAGTGGAACTCGATTTGCACAATGCCGATGCTCAAATCACGCCGGGGACATTTGCAAGTGTGGAGTGGCCCATCCATCGTTCTTACGCAACTCTGTTCGTGCCTGCGTCAGCAGTGACGACGGACCAGCAGAGGACATTCGTCATTCGCGCACGTCAGGGAAAAGCGGAATGGGTTGACGTCAACACAGGTGCGACAGTGAACGGGAAGATCGAGGTCTTTGGCGATTTGCATCCTGGTGAAGTTGTTGTGGCGAATGCCACAGACTCAATCCGAAATGGGACAGCTATATCGGCTCAGCCCAAATAACATGCCAAAAATCGGCACGGCTTGGCGCTGTTTTTCCGCCCGAGTTACGAATTACTCGTAAAGAACCGCAACATTGTCGCACCGGAAGAATCGCCGTAACGAAAAAAAACTGCAAAAAAAATAACCGGGACGCTCAGCTGAGGGGCCGGAGCGTCCCGGTCTTTCCTGTCCGCCTCCGCAGGTGGCGGGCAAGGTCGTTATACGGGCGGGCTGCAAGTACAGCCCACACCCGTTACGGGCGGGCTGCAGTTAAAGCCCACACCCGTACTACGCGGCGTGTTCGTCGCCGCGCAGAAATTCGTATCGCTCGATTTGGGCTACCACTCCGATGCGGCCTGGCTCGTCATTTTCGGCGCGCTTGATGCGCCCAAGACAACGAACCTTAACCGGCCCGGCAAGTGTGATTTCATGGGGGAGCGTCAGCAGAATCTCCACGGGGGAGCCGCTGGTGACCTCCTTCGGCAAGAAGAAGTAAACCCCGCGCGAACTCACATCCCGGGATTCCGTCGAAGCTTCACCAATTGCCGAGCCGCTGGTCCAGCGAACGATCATAGGTAACCGAATCTGGAACCGTTGTGTTGCGCGTCGCTCTTCGGCTGTCAAAGGGTCATCCTCCCGATTTTTACCGCTTGCTTTCATGTGTGAGAGAATACGGCGGTGAGGTGGAAGCCTCAATAGCGCGGAAGTCCCGATTATTTTGCTCCTATTTTGGTACGGGGGTACTAGGATGCCAGGCCAGTTACAGCCATAGGAGGAAAACAAGATAGGTCAGGAAGGAAGCGCCGCGGCTAGCCCTGATCGATGAGGCGGTGGTGGATGGCGTACAGGGCGAGCTCCAAGCGGTCGGAAACGCCGAGCTTATCGAAGATATTGTGGAGATGGTTCTTCACGGTTTGTTCGCTGATGAAGAGCTTTTCGCCAATTTCCTTATTGCGGTAACCCTGCGCGACCAGCTGGACGATCTCTTTTTCGCGGTCGCTCAGCAGAGGCTTTTCGCGGCGCGGGCCGCCATCGGAAGACTTTGAGAAAGCCTTCATGACTTCCGCAGTCATGTGATTGTCGAGCCAAATTTCCCCGCCGTAGACTTTGTGGATGCTTCGGACCAGCAGGTCCGTGGCGGATTGCTTCAGCACCACGCCGCGCGCGCCCAAACGCATGGCTCGGACAACGTCGCGATCGTCCTCGGCAGCGGTCAGAACGACGACACGCGTGGGAAGCTGGTCAAAATTGACTTCTTCGAGAACCGCAAGGCCGTCCTTGTCGGGCATGCGCAAGTCCAGCAAGAGAATGTCGGGCTTGAGCTTGGCCAGCATCTTGATGCAATCATTCCCATTGGAGGCCTCGCCGACAATGGTAATGGAATCGTCCCCGTCGAGAAGCTTGCGCAGACCTTCACGGAAGATGGCATGATCGTCAGCCATCAAGACACGAATCTGTGGTTTTGTAGTTTTGGCCATATCAGCCGAGAGGGACCTCTACCGTCAAGCGGGCGCCATGCGCCGGAGTGGATTCCACCGTCAACACTCCGCCTACACTGCGAGTGCGCTCCTTAATTGAAATTGGCCCCAACCTCAGGCGGTCCAGTTCATCTCCGGTAAACCGCCCGGCGAAGCTAAAGCCTTCCCCGTTATCGTCCACCACGAGGACAACTTGGCTCTCATTCTGCCACAGTTTGACCACAACGTGTGAAGCATGCGCATGTTTTTTCACATTGTGTAACGATTCTCTATATATCTGAAAGAGGTCACGGCAGATGCGGTCTGGAATCTGGAGTTCCACGGCGTCAATCAGCAGATCCAGCCCCAGTCCGGATTCGTTGCGAAAGCGCTCCCCGAAACCCCGCATCAAATCGACCAGATCGGCGCTTTGCACGCGCAGGGGGCGCATATCGGTGACCATGCGGCGCAGTTCATCGGTCTCGTTGCGAACGGTCTGCTGCAGCGAGGATAGCCCCCCCACCGCCTGTTCCGGGTCGACGGGCACCTTGCGCCTCAGCACATCCAGCTGGATATCCACGCTCAGAAGCGTCTGCAGAATGCCGTCGTGAATTTCGCGGGAGATGCGGCTGCGCTCGCCTTCAATGGCGTGGGCCCGGATATGTCGAAGTAAGAACAGGTTTTGCAGCGGCGGCCCAAGATGCCGGACAATCCTTTCCAGCCATTGCAGGTCCTGGGACAGGAACCGGCGACGCCCATTCCCGAGCATAAGCCGCCCGACCGGCTGGCCGGCCAGATCCAGCGTAACGCCCATTACCGATCTCCATCCGAGTTCCTCGCGCATGGGGCCCGGCAACCGGGGCAGGTCCTTCAGGCGGCGCCCATCGTTGCGATTCCAGCCGAAGCCATCTCCGGAACCCCCGAGATGATTCCAACATACGCTGGCGTCGGGATGGTCCAGCAGGAAACCATCGCTTCGCGTCGTGGGAAGATTTTCCGGCGTCAGGCGCGAATCGTCGCCTGCGCGAAGCCTCCAAACAAAAATGCGATCGATATCCGCATCCCGAACCGCCAGGACCGCTTCCTCACAGGCGAAGGTATTGACCAGTTCGGAGAGAACCAGCCGCAAGGATTCCGCCATGCCGCGGTCCACTTCCAGCAGGCCGGTAAGATGCGCGAGAAACTCATGTTCGATGGCGTGCCGCCGGTGGCGGCTGCCGAGAAACGCCATGCCGGCCCCGGCGGCAAAAGTGCCCGTGGAAAGCGCAATCCAGGACACCATCTGCTCCCAAGCGAGCGGGCCGTTCAAAGCGGTTCGAATCAGAAGAGCAAGCGTCACGATCCCCGCCAGAATTACCGAGCGGCGCGTTCCCCAGTGAATTCCCGCGGAAAGGGCGACAAAAAGATAAACGAACCAAAACGCGACGACCGAATGAGTCAGAAGCAGGAATACGGCGAGCGCAGCCAGATCGAGCGGAAGCGGAAGCGGCAACTCGCCCGACCCATTGCAGATTCTGCGCCAATGCCAGGATCAGAGCCACGCACAGATATCCGGTGACGAACAAAACAGCATACGGGCCGCGTCCGGCCGGAGGCCTCTCCAGCAAATCCACCAGCGCCAGGACCATAAAGATAGGCCGGGCGTAGGCAATTTGGCGCTCGAGGTGGCGCCGCTCAGCTGCATGGGGTTGCATAAATTAAGCGAGGGAACTGGCGAACAAGAAACAGTTTAACAAGAATGTTCGAGCGCGCAAGATAGTGTTCCTTCCCGGCAACTCCCCTGTGCCGCTTTTGCAGGACTCTCCGGCAAGCCGCATAATTTTTGATTCAAAAACGCGGATTTCGAGCGATAATCGACGCCATATTGAAATCCTCGAGTGGAGCGCCGGGCTTGGACCATCGATACACGCGCAGCGAAGTCGAACGCATGATCGGAATCAGCCGGCGCGAGTTGAATTATTGGACTCGTCTTCGCCTGGTTTTTCCCCGCTCGCGATGGGGCGAACGCTTTTTCAATTTTTCCGATTTGGTGGCGCTGGAAACCATCAAGCGCCTCGCCGCTCGCCGGATTCCGGCCAGTCGTATTCGCCAGGCGGTTGCCGCTCTGGAAACCGAATTGGGGTCGACGCAAACTCCGCTTTCCAAGTTGCGAATTTCCACCAACGGAAAACAGGTGGTCGTCTATCCGCCTTTGACGCAGGCGCAGCCATACGAACCCCTGACCGGGCAGTTCGTATTGAATTTCGAGGTCTCGGAACTTGCCAAGAAAATTCATGCCATGGCTTCGCGATCGGCGGAGGAATGGTTTGAACTGGGCATGGCGTGCGATTCCAATTCCGAAACGCTGGACCAGGCCGCGGAGGCCTATCGAAAGGCCGTGGAAGCCGCTCCCGGCTGGGTCGAGGCACGCATCAATCTGGGCACAACCCTTTACCAGATGGGACAGATGGAAAATGCGCTGGAGCAGTTTACCAGGGCGGTGGAGCTGGAACCGAAAAACGCCCTTGCGGAATTCAATCTCGGGTGCGTTCTTCAGCAACTCGGCAACCTGAAGGCCGCCATTGAGCATCTGGTCTATTCCGTTGATCTCATGCCGGAACTGGCTGACGCGCATTTGAATCTGGCGCTGGCCTACGAAAAGACCGGCCAGAAGCACAACGTGATCCGCCATCTGTCGCTGTACGTGCGCTACGAGCCGAACGGGCCATGGGCGGATTTCGCCCGCTCGCGGATTGCCGCGCATCGAACTCCGGGCCAGCCTTCCGGAAAGCTCACTCCGTTCCGGCGTACGCGGTAGCCGCTGCCGGGACGCCTCTTCTTGCATTGTGATGCCAATCACATTGGTAGGTGATGCCGAGCACAGCTAGTTCTATTCCCGTGTGAATAATATATATTTGAAGAGATTTATGTGAAATTAACTGTAGGAAGTCAACGACCGATTGGAAATGCCAAGTAGCGGATCAAAATTTAAATGGATCGAACTCGAAAGGACGAGAAAGACGATGATCATCGGAGACCGTTTGCGAACGCTGCGCGAACAAAAAAATCTATCGCAGGGAGAAATTGAAAAACGCTCAGGACTTCTGCGCTGCTATATCTCCCGTGTGGAGAATGGCCACACTGTGCCTGCTTTTGAAACCATTGAAAAATTCGCACGCGCGCTCGAAGTGCCTCTCTACCAACTCTTCTACGACGGCGATGAACCACCGCCAATGCCGCGGATCTTTAAGCGCAAGTCCGCCGGCGACCTGGCATGGGGGAGTTCCGGCAAGGAAGCGCGGGTGTTGGAAAAATTCCGTCAACTTCTCAGCCGCACCAATGAGAGCGACATGAAATTATTGCTCTTCATGGCTCAAAAAATGGCGCGCGGAAAATCGCACGCTGCTGCTTCCGGCCATTAGCATCAGCGATCGGAAGGCAGCCGGGTATTCCGCCACAGACGAACGGCAGGCGGAGTACCCGGTTTTTTTATGCCGGAATCAGCGTCCTTACGCGTGTTGATGAGGTTCGTCCCGGTGAATCAGAGGGACCACGCCGCATACCAGCAGCGAGAATCCTCCCAGAAATGCGAAGCTTGCCCGGAACGTTCCAGTCAAGTCCGCCAGATGCCCAACCAGCGGAGCCCCGCCCAAGATCATGACGATCCCCAGCATGTTCACCAGGCCCATGGCCGCTCCGGCCCGGCCCGGGAACAGCGCTCCCGCGCGCGAAAACATGGCCGCATAAGGAAAGCCCACTCCCAGACCGATCAGCACCACGGCCGTCAGAGCTATGGCCAGGGAAATTGAGGCCGCTACGAACGCGAAACATCCCAGCGCGATCATCAAGAGACTTGCAAGCAGCAGCGGCCGGATGCCCACATGGTGGCGCAGGTAACCTCCGAACGGCCGGGACACGATGCCGAGCAACAACACCAGCGATCCGATCAGCCCCGCCTGTGTGGCTGGAACGTTCATGACTTTTGTTAAAAAGACGACCACCCACGACCCCACAACGACCGAGAGGCTAAAGGTGGCCATCTGCAAAATCCCCAGCAGCCAGAGTTGAGGAGCCAGCAGCATCTTGTGCAATTGGCCCGGTGGGGCTGGGGGAAAAACGACGTCCGGCGCCGCGCCAAACCAGATCAGCCCCGCCGCCACAGCCATCCCGGCGGATACCAGAAACGTTACCCTCCACCCCGCGACCAGGCTGAGCCTGCGGCACCGCCAAAATTACGAATCCCGCGCCAAGTTGAATGGAACCCCCAAAAAGCCCTTGTGCCACATTCAGCCTGCGCCCCGCTGCCGCAGCGTGAATGTAGCGCGCTCCTCCCACAAAGCAGACCCCGGTTCCGATCCCCGTGAAAATCTTAAAAAAAAGCAATTGCCAGTACGCTTCGGCCGACGCCATCCCGAGGTTGCCGATCGCCACGATGCCGAGGGCGACCAAAAGGACTCGTTTGGCGCCGAACCGGTCAACGATATGTCCGCCAGGAACCTGCGTGGCGGCATGAGTGGCAAAGATGCCGGTGGTCAAGAACCCCGCCAGGGCCTGATTGAAACCGAATTGATGCATCAGAACAGGAGCCAGAGGGGCGTGATTGGTGTAGTTGGCGGAATAAGCGAACGCCACGATGCATCCGCAAATCGTGGCCACCCATTGCGCCCGGTCGGATAACGCCGAGGATTGGGCCGCACTGGTAACGGAAGAACTCTGCACTACGCTCATATGCGGCCCCGTCGCGCCAGAATTTTGTGTGTGAACGTCGCCATTGTTTCAGAAAAAAAACTATTCGGGTTTGTCCTTCCCCTTGCGACGTCAGGGAAACGGGCACAATATTACACTGGCAACTCCGAATTTTTTCACTTTGTTTCATCTTGCAAAGAAATTTGCCGCCTTGCAAGAACCGTGCATGGCAAATCATCCGGATGTTCCGTGAATCGACGCCCTTTCGTGGAAAGAGCAGGTCTGTGCTCGGTTTATGTAACACAATATGAGCATCCGGAGATGCACCGGAAACAAAAACCAGAGATATTAGCAATGGACGCGCTTTACTGTAGACTCGATGTGGCCTAAACTAGATGCACTTCAACCGTGGTGAGCGTAGCTCAGCTGGTAGAGCATCGGTCTGTGGCACCGAGGGTCGCGGGTTCAATCCCCGTCGCTCACCCCAAATTCCTTCCAGCACATTCACCGGGAACAAGACAATAGGCCAGATTGCAAGTACCATTGGCACCTCGCGCCAATTCCAGATCGGCGTGAAAATGCAGTACTAAAATTGCAGCGCCGCCAGTTCGCCGCGGAGAATGGGGAACACCATCGTGAACTCACAAATCGGCAGGCGCGAATTCGTGACAGGCGTGGCCGGCGTTGGCGCCGCTGGATTGATCGGCTCATCTCCGCTAGCGGGAAATGCGCAGCCGCAGGACCGAACGCAGGCTGCACGGCCTGCGGCGAGTCGTCTTGCGCCCGGCTTGCCCGAACGTGGCGAATTTCTCGTCCGCAATGCTTATGTGCTCACCATGGACCCCGTCCTGGGCGACATTCCTGACGGCGACGTTCACGTCAAGAACGGCAGCATTGTCGCGGTGGGCAAGAATCTCAGGGCCGCCGGCGCGCAGGTTCTCGACGGCCGCCGCATGATCGTGCTTCCCGGGCTGATCGACACGCACTGGCACATGTGGACCACCTACCTGCGATGCATGGCCGGCGACAAACTCGAGGACGGCTACTTCCCCGTCACCACGCGCTACGGCGAGGCCATGAAGCCCGAGGATATGTACCATTCCACACGGCTCGCGGCTGCCGAGGCCATCTACTCCGGCACCACCACGCTCAACGACGAGTGCCATAACATCCGCAGCCTGGATTACGCGCTGGCGGATATCCGCGCGCTCCGCGAAACGGGCGTACGCGCACGCTTTTCTTTTGGAGCCTACCGGGGGATCCCGCCGGGGCAGCCGCGCGACCTCGCCGACTTTGAGAAATTGCACGGTGAGTGGGCCAAGCACTCCCCGGAAGGCCTGATTACGCTCGGCTATACCTGGGGTGGCGTGCCCACTGCCGGCGCCAACGGCGCGGCTTCCTCGCAGGAGCGAGTGGACGCGGCGCGCAACGAAATCGAAACGGCGCGCCGCCTGGGTGCGCCCATTTCCATGCATCTCGCCTCCCGGGAAGACACGCCCCCCGGACAGGTGCAAGCTCAGGCCCCATACCTAGCAGGCTGCTGAAAAACCACAAAAGTTTGTAACGAAGCAACGCAGAGCACGTCCAATGGCGCATGAGAGGAACCGATCAGCAGCAGGGTCACGTGTTCAGCTACATTTCTCCAGAGCAGCGGGTGCGCAAGGACCATCCGCTGCGGCCGATCCGCACGATGGTGGACAATATCCTGAAGCAGTTGTCGCCGCAGTTCCAAAAGATGTACGCGAAGGTGGGGCGCCCGTCGATTCCACCGGAGCAGTTGTTGCGCGCGCAGCTGTTGCAGATGTTGTATTCGGTGCGCAGCGAACGGCTCTTGATGGAAGAGATGGACTACAACATTTTGTTTCGCTGGTTTGTGGGGCTGAATTTGGATGATGGGGTGTGGGACGCGACAGTGTTCACCAAGAACCGCGACCGGTTGCTGGAGGCCGAGGTGGCCAAGGAATTTCTGGTGCGGGTCGTGGGGCAAGCGCGAGAGCAGGGATGGGCTTCGGACGAGCACTTCAGCGTGGACGGTACGCTGCTGGAAGCGTGGGCCAGCGTGAAGAGTTTTCAGCCCAAGGACCAGAAGGGTTCGCCACCGCCGGACGATCCGGGAAATCCCACGGTGAACTTTCGCGGCCAGAAGCGCTCGAACCAGACGCACGCATCGAAAACCGATCCTGACGCGTTGCTGGCGCGCAAAGGCCGAGGCAAGGAGGCCAAGTTGAGCTATAGCGGAAATCTGCTGGTAGAGAATCGCAACGGATTGATCGTTTCGAGCCTGGTGTGGGAAGCGACGGGCACAGCCGAGCGGGATGCAGCGATGGCCATGTTGCAGGATGTTCCCGGAAGCGAGCGTGTGACTGTGGGTGGCGACAAGGGATTCGACACGGCGGAGTTTGTGCGCGAGTGCCGCCACATGCGGGTGACGCCGCACGTGGCGCAAAACCTGGCGCGGCCCGGGGGCAGCGCCATTGATGGACGCACCACGCAACACGAAAGCTACCGCATCAGCCAGAAGAAAAGGAAGCGCATCGAAGAGTGCTTCGGCTGGCTGAAGATGATTGCACTCCTGCGCAAGGTGCGGCATCGCGGGACCCTGCTGGTGGATTGGCTGTTTACCTTCGCCTGCGCGGCTTACAATCTGGTGCGCATGCGAAATCTGATGCGCAGCACAGTTCCGGTGCAGTAAGTTCGGGCCGTGGTGTCTTTAAACGGGGCAACAACGCCCACTTCGGACCTTCGCCAGCACGGGAAACCACGCGAAAAGCCACTCACAACTCACAAATAACTCAAACTAGGACAGCATTTCCCCGCTCATCTCAATTTTTCAGCAGCCTGCTAGGCAAGGACATGTTGCTGATCCACATGCTGGCCACCTCGCCCGAGGAGATGAAGCTGGTGGCCAGTTCAGGAGCCTCGATCAGCACTTCACCCGGCTCGGAACTCCGTATCGGCTACGGCCTGACGAAAGTCAGCGAATTCCTGGACGCCGGGATCAACGTCGCCGTCTCGGTGGACACCGCGCCCTTGACCGGCAATTGCCACCTGTTCGGTATCCTGAAACTCATGCGCAACGCTGTAAACGCGAAGGCCTTTGACGAATTCAAGCTCTCCGCGCGGCGCGCTCTGGAAATAGGCACCATCAACGGCGCCCGCGCACTGGGCATCGATCACCTGGTCGGCTCGCTCACGCCTGGAAAACGCGCCGACCTCATCCTGGTGCGGACCGACGTCATCACCATGGGCGTCTTCACCGATCCCATGCACATGATTATCGAGGCCATGGAACCAGCCAATGTGGATACCGTGATGATCGACGGCCGCATCCTCAAGCGCGGCGGAAAATTCACGGCACTGGCGCAGGAACAGATCATCGCGGACGCCGCCGCGACACTGGTCTCGGTCGGCCAGCGCGTCAAGCCGGTTACGCCCTAGTCCCCGGACATCCGCGTGTCCCGAACCGAAGTTCGGGAGTTCGAACCTTTCCGAACTTTGTAGTCTGACTCCAGGCAGCTTGGCGATGGTACCGAGTGTCGAGGTTCAAATCCCATCGCTCAACCCAAATTCCTTCAAATCGGAAAACGAGGTTTTCATTGAATCCGTAGTCCTCGCAGGGGGCCCATAATTTTATACAGTCTTTGCATACTTGTGCCCTTAGGCTGCCGCGATGGATGCGCCCGCCCAAACGGCAAAGGCATGGCCGCCCGCCACGAATTGCAGAAGCGCGCACACCCTAATTCGTTCTTGGGTGTTCCGAATTCCACTGTTCGGCGCGGCGGCGACCCTCGCTAATTTCATCGCTGGACATCTGTTTCTGAAGATTTGCGAAAGCCGTCGCTGCCTGGGTGTTTCCGCCGTTATAGGCCAGCAGAAGCCATTGGTAAGCCGCGATCCGATCCAGCGAGACGCCCTTACCCTGCGCATATAGCATGCCGAGGATGTACTGTGCGTCGGCAACTCCCTGCACTGCCGCTTGCTGCGCATACCGCGCAGCGAGTTGCAGATTCGGTTCATGCTCTTCTCCCGGGAGCGCGTTGATGTAGATGGCGGCGAGATTAAACTGCGCGTCGGCATGGCCCTGTGCGGCAGCCTTGACCAGCCATCTCTCCGCCTCGTCGTAATCGCGTGGCACGCCCTGTCCCATCATGTAGCGCACGCCCAGACCATACTGAGCAGCGGGATCCCCCTGCTCGGCTGCCTTTCGGTACCATTGAATTGCTGTGGCATAGTCCACGGGCGTGCCGACCCCATTTGCATAGACCCAGCCCAATTCCACTTCCGCGTCAATGTCGCCCAGTCCACCTGCCTTGTTCAGCCATTTCAATGACTCCTTCAAGTCACGGCGAACGCCTGGAGCCTTTCCTTGATACAAAATTCCTAAGGCAAACGCCGCATGGGAGAAACTCCCATTGGCTGATTTCTGCAGCCATTGCACCGCCTCCTTGGGGTCTGCGCTTACACCTTCACCCCACAAATACATGACCCCAAGTTCGTACATTCCACCGGGGTCGCCCCGATCAGCACCGTAGCGGTACCACTTCATGGCTTCTGCGTAGTCGCGAGGTACGCCCATGGCATCCGCATAGATCGTTCCCACATTTTCGCTCACACCGGTAGAACCGTCCTTCACTGCTTTGGTGAGCCATCGCACTGCCTCCGGACCGTTCTGTTCAGTTCCGGTCCCTGCCATGTAGAACTGACCGACAGCTTCTTCGGCGGCACGGAAATTCTGGTCGGCGGCCTTTAGGCACCACGTGAACGCTTGTCCATAATCGAGCGCCACATGGTCGCCGCGATAGTATGCGGCGCACAGCATGGTCTCGCTCTCGGCATCCCCTTGGCTGGCCCGCTCGCGCACGCCTGCAAAGTCCACGTCACTCATCGCAGACTGTTTCTTCGCGAGTTCCAGCATTTCGCTCTGAAATGTTGGCGGCAAGGGACCTAACACACGAGTTATTTCACCGCTTTCCTGTGCGAACAAACCTGGGGCGCAAAACAAGACTGCAATCAGTGAGGACAAGCCAATGCGCGAGATCAGCCCTCGCGTTGTTCCCCCACCAGAAAATGTTGTAAACAATGGTGTCACCTGGCGTAGTTCGCAGCCGGAATCTCCAGCTTGCATTCTGTCGAGCTGAATTCTACTAAGGTAAGTAACTGGAAGCAAACTGGCGGTCCTCACCTTCGTAGACACGAAGAACTAGGCTATGATACGACGCATTATTCTTAACCAGGGTGAAGGAACGCAATGACCAAGGTTCGCGTATTGATTGTTGCCATATTGCTGGCCAT
>CAWAEW010000020.1:0-12607 GCA_963781055.1 Terriglobia bacterium | reverse complement strand
GGCCTATGTGGACACCGGGCCCGTCGTCGAGCGCGTGGCCGCAAAATACGCGGGGCTCGGCTGGCTCGCGAAAAACACATGCCTGATCCACGAAGAATTGGGTTCGTGGCTGTTCCTCGGCGCAATCGTGACCACGCTCGATTTGGCAGCTTCGCTGGGCCCGGCCGAATGCCCGCGCCGGATTTGTGCGGAAACTGCCGCCTGTGCATCGACGCGTGCCCGACCGGCGCCATCGTCGAACCATACGTTCTCGATGCGCGGCGCTGCATTTCCTACCTGACGATTGAATTGCGCGGCGCGATTCCGGCCGAATTGCGCGAGCCCATCGGGCGGCATGTGTTTGGGTGCGACATCTGCCAGGACGTTTGCCCGTGGAACCGCCGCGCGCCCGAGACGGCGCTGCCGAATTTCCAGCCGCGGCAGCGCGAAGGCCATTCGCTTTTTTCGCCGGACCTGGAATGGCTGATTTCGCTCAGCGAAGAAGAATTTCGCGAAGTGTTTCGCGGCAGCCCCGTAAAGCGCACGAAGTGGCGCGGGCTGGTGCGCAATGCGTGCATCGCGATCGGGAATTCGGGCCTGCGTCCGGGCGAGCCGCGCTACGAGGAACTCTGCGAAAGGCTTTCCCACTTAGCCAGCTTGGGCGATAGTATTCTTGCCGAGCACGCGCAATGGGCGCTCGACCGGCTGGGATTTTCCTCGAGTCTTCCACAAGCCCCTCCGGGTCGGGTTGTGCCGTCCAGCGGTCAGAGATAAAATGCATATGCCCAGTGACACTGAGCTATCATTTGAATCTAGTGCAAGGAGGTATCCATGTCACAACAGGCTGCAACATCCAAAAAGGAGGGTCCCTTGGCCCACGTTCTTCCCCCGCTCCCGTACGCAACCGATGCGCTCGAGCCCTATATCGACAAGATGACCATGGAAATTCACCACGGCAAACACCACGGCGCTTATGTCAATAACCTGAATAAAGCACTCGAAGGCCATGCCGACTTGCAGGCGCTTTCGATCGATCAACTGCTCACGAGCCTCGATCGTGTACCGGAAACCATTCGCACGGCCGTTCGCAACAACGGCGGCGGCCACTGGAATCACTCGATGTTCTGGAAACTCATGAAGAAGGGCGGAGGCGGCGAGCCCACCGGCGCGCTGGCCGATGCGATCAAGTCCGCATTCGGCTCCTTTGCCGACTTCAAAACGAAATTCGCGGCGGCAGGCGTGGGCCGGTTCGGCTCGGGCTGGGCCTGGCTGGTGGTGAACAATGGCAACGCTGGCGATCGAATCCACGCCCAACCAGGATAATCCGCTGATGGCCGGCGGAAAAGCCGTGCTGGGACTGGACGTCTGGGAACACGCCTACTACCTGAAGTATCAGAACCGGCGCCCGGACTACATCGAAGCGTGGTGGAACGTCGTCAACTGGGAAGAAGTCGCGAACAATTACGCCGCGGCAAAGTAAGGACGGGCGTCGCGCACGGAGCATGAAGCACAGCGGGCGCGAAGGCCTCGTCACACGAAACTGAAAACGGCCCGTTCGGATAAAATCCGAACGGGCCGTTTTCATTTTTCTCGCATACGCCCGGTTCAAGTGGCGTAGCGCTCGCTTCGAACCATCGGGAGCACGCGGCTGCGACTCCTTGGGGGCATGTCCTGGAATCTCAACAGGCGCGGAAACCCGGGAGGTTCGCGTATTATCGACGGGCGCCGGCACGACGGGATATCCGAAGAGGCTTTGCGGCGCGAGTTCCGCAAATTGATAATTGGATGGCGTGCGGCCCATTTGGACTTCGCGGGTCAGCGCCATTCGGTCGGTTACGCCAAACTTTGCCAGCAAGGAAGAGACGTGAAACTTCACGGTGCGCTCCGACACGTTCAGGTTCTTGGCGATTTCCTTGTTGGTGCGATGCTGGAGAATGTCGTCCAGCACTTCCTGCTCGCGGCGGCTGACTTTCACTCCGGCGCCCAGGGCGCGTCCCGCTGCAAGAAGTTGCTGGGCGCGCTCGACAACCAGATGATGCGGAGATTCCCGCGGCACAACCATCAATTCGTAGTCTTCGGGCGCCTGGCCGCGCACCAGGCAATGCATGGCGAGCAAGCCGGCGACTTTTTCTACCGGAAGGCTGCCATCGGCCTCGGCCTCCACTCGAAATCGGACGGCGCCGGAGGAACGTTCGCAAAAAACAAAGCTTTGGGGTTGGATGGAAGATTGTTGAAGGGGCACAGCAACGGATGTTTTTTTTCTGCGTATCAGAGTAGCCCTCACAGTTTTCAGTCCGTGCCGGGGTGGCAGACTAATTTTGATTGAATGATGGTCTTTATTACAGCGGGCTCCAAGTGAGAGCCTGCACCCCCCCCGCAATTACGAATATGCATCTTGACCGCAGTTTGCTTGGGCATCGGAGAGATGCCGCCCGGTGAGCAGGAAGTGGATTGCCTATGCGAATGGGCCCGTGCGCCTTGTTTTGTCCCTCAAGCAGGCAAACTACGCGTGTCGCCTCGATGAATCCTCCGTCATTGAAATCGATGTGACACAAGTGGTGAGCAAGCGGAATACCATCCGAAAGCAAATCTTTTCGCACACAATCGGAAGGAGTTGGCGGCTTTTCAAATCGAAACAACACCCCGAAATTTGGTAACGATTTCAGAGCGCGAGCAAAATTTTCATTGCGCCCGCTCATGACCTAAGGAATTCAGCTCCAAATGGCATAGAATGCGCCAACGGGTATGGCGGCGGTTCGAGGAGGGGATTCAAATGCTTATAACTATTGGAGCAATACATTGGGCGTTTTGGACGGCCCTGTGGAAATTGGATGTGATGTTTACCGGCGGCGGCGCCGGAATCGAGCAGATCAGCCTGCGATGGATCCATATTGTGGCGGGAATCATTTGGGTCGGCTTTCTGTGTTTCTTTGTCCTGGTGGTGGCGCCGACGCTGAAATCGCTCGACCCGGCCACTCGCGCCAAAGTTTTCCCCGCGCTGGCGGCGCGAGGGTTATGGTGGCTGCGGTGGAGCGCCGTGGCGGCGTGGCTTGCCGGATTCCGCTACTTCATGATCCTTGCCAAGGCCGACGCGGTGAATGCGGGAAAACCTCACGCGTGGGGCGGGTGGCTTGGAATCTGGTTTGTCTGCTGGCTGGCTGCGTTCGCCGTCGAGATGGCGCTGATCAAGGCAGGCGGCGCGCTGGGAAACAAATTCGTGACCGGGGCGCTGGTGCTGTTCGTGATGACGGCTACTTCCTGGCTGGTGGTTTCGCTGCTGGCGCAACCCGGGGCGAGCAACCGCACGCTGTGCATCTCCATCGGCGGAGGGCTGGGCACTATTTTATTTTTTAACGTCTGGGGCATTGCCTGGCGATGCCAGAAACGCCTGATCGCATGGACTCGGGCGGCGGCCGAAAATGGAACTCCCATGCCGCCCGAAGCGGAAAATCTTGCGCGCATGGCCACGCTGACCATGCACATTAATTTCTGGCTGAGTTTTCCGATGATTTTCTTCATGGCCGCGTCGGCCCATTTTCCGTTTTTGTCGGGCGGATGAGGATTGAAGGGTTTTCCGGAAAAAGCTTTAACACAGAGGACGCAGAGAGCACAGAGTACACAGAGAAAAGATTAATTGCAGAGTCCTTCAGCGCGTGAGAATTCGCGTTTGTCCCGGGGAGAGAAGTTCGTAACGAATGCCGCGCCAGCGGATTTGCCGGGTGAACAGCGCAACAATCGTATTCCACAGCGCCAGAAACGGCGCAACCGCCGCCAGAAACGTCCAAATCCAAGCGTCGGCCAGCAGCCTCGATTTCCATTCCGGCAAAAGCTCCATCACGGCCGTAAGGCGCAGAACTCCGCGCGCCATCGATAACACGGGCGGCACCATCGCGAGCAGCAACAAGTGCGCGGCCGGAGCGCCCGCGATCAGATTGCCGAAATACAATCCGATGCCGAGCAAAATGGCGCCGCAGTACAACGCATGCGCCAGGCCGCCGAGGGACCACAGCCTCGGTTCATACACGCGCGCGATCACTATCTGGCGATTCGTGAATTCCAGCAGCTTGGCGGCGTCGCAATCGAAGGTCGCGGGCACCAGGCACTCGGGCGCAAACAGGATGGGGAGTCCGGCCTGGCGCAGCGCGCGCGTCAACGACAAATCGTCGCTGACCGAACCGTTCCAGAATTCCAACACATTGCATTGCTCGAAGCGTTCCCGTCGAATCGCCGTGCCTCCTCCCCAGCAGAAATTGTGGTGATGCTCGCCGAGAAAGGTCGCGGCAGGCGCGTTCCAGGCGGAGGCCAGGGCGCTCCAGAAGCCTCCGGTCTGCCGGAACAGCCAGCGAAACGTCGTGACCGCGCCAAGGTTGGCGTCGGCCAGCGGCGCGACCAGGTGGGCCAGCCAACTGCGGCCGGGGCGTCCATCGGAATCGGCAAACACGAAAACATCAAATCCCCCGGCGGCCTGCTGCACGGCCGCGCGAAGATTATTCACTTTTTCGCCGCACCCATCAGGGCGTCCCGCGACCACCACGTGAATCTTCCGTTTGCTGGAAGCGGCGAGGCGTTCGACGATCTTGCGCGCCGGGTCCTCGGTGGCGGCCATGGTGAAGAAAATTTCGTAATCGGAATAATCAAAGCCGGCGAGAGCCGCCAGATTGAGTTCGAGCCCGGGCTCGGTTCCCTTGAGCGGGCAAAACAAGGCGACGCGCGGCGCGTAGAACCCGGAATGGCTTGCGGCGCGCCGCTGCGCCAGGTGCAGCCAGCGCAGCCCGTCCCACAAATTGTAAAAACCCTGCAGAATCTGCTCGACGATCAAGACGTAGAACAGTGTCAGCATGTGAAGGTTCACGCATCCAGGGCGTGCAAGCGGAGCATATCAGATAAATTTCACCGCGTGCCAAGCCGATGCAGCGAGTAGAATCGGAATGGAACCAAATCGTACACAGGGAGAATCGACCATGCCCGTTCGCGTCGAACCCATAATGGTGACCAATTCCATGGAACTTCCCGGCTACCGCATTGTGCGCAATTTCGGCATCGTTCGCGGCATCATCGTCCGCTCGCGAAGCCTGCTCGGCTCGATCGGCGCAGGGCTTCAGACCATCATCGGAGGAAACATTACGCTGCTCACCGAGCTATGCGAGAAAACACGCGAGGAATCTTTCGAGTTGATGCTGCAGCATGCCGCCGAGCACGGCGCCAACGCCGTGATCAACATGCGCTACGACGCCACAGAAATCATGCAGGGCGTGACCGAAGTGCTGGCCTACGGCACCGCCGTGCAGGTCGAGCGCATTTCCTAGCGGGGAGTCTCGGATGGCGGTGCCGAGTTTCGCCGGCGGTCCCGCACCGGGCGGATTGCGCGATGCGGTGACCTGAGGCACACGCAACAGTGACCCGGGTCACGGCACGGGTATCCGCGGTAGGCGTATATCGCTGGCTAAACAGGTTTCACTTAGGAGCCTCCCGACATGAATTCCAAGAAGTCTGACCGTAGAGGATTTTTGAAGAGAAGCGCGGCTCTGGCCGGCTTGGCCGCGGGAGCGATTCCGTTCGCCAATGGCAAAGCGCTCGCGAGCGTTACCCCCGATTTGAGGGATGTCGGAGATGCCACCAAGCTGGGTGTTACCCCCGACGAACCCAACATCGAAGATTTGTTATATGGAGGGCGTTCCGGCTTCGAGACCAGTGTGCGCATACCAAGTGTGGGATGGAACGGCGCCGTGGGACTCCGAAACCTGACTCCGCTTCAGGATTCGGTCGGAATCATCACACCATCCTCTTTCCATTACGTGGTTCAGCACGATATGCATATCCCCAATATTGATCCCCAACAGCACACGCTCATGATTTACGGCATGGTGGACCGTCCCCTGATCTTCACCGTGGAGGAATTGAAGCGCCTCCCTTCGGTATCCCGAGTTCACTTCTTGGAATGCACGGGAAACAGCGGCATGATGCATTACAAGTCCCTGCTGCACGACCAGAAGTCATCCGGCAGGACCGACTTGAGCGTAATCCAAACAATGCATGGAAGAGTCTCCACCAGTGAATGGACCGGGGTTCCCCTCTCCTTGCTGCTCAAGGGAGTCGGCGTGCAAAAGCAGGCAAGCTGGCTGGTGGCGGAAGGGGCGGACCTTTGCCGGCACGCGAAGAGCTTTCCGCTGGCAAAGGGTCTGGACGACGTGATCGTGGCGTATGGCCAAAATGGCGAAGCGCTGCGGCGCGAACAGGGTTATCCGTTGCGGCTGGTCGTTCCCGGTTGGCAAGGGGTCAACAACGTGAAATACGTGAAGACCATTAAGGTGGTGGACAAGCCTTATTATCTTGGACGGGAAACCAGCTCCTACACCAATTTGAAACCGGACGGCAAGGCGAGCTGGTACGAGTCTCAAGTCGGACCGAAATCATTAATCACCTTCCCATCGGACCCGCATAAGCTGCCGGGGCGGGGCTTTTATCAGATTTCCGGCTTGGCCTGGGCCGGTCGAGGCGCGATCAGCCGGGTGGAAGTAAGCGTCAACAACGGGCGGACCTGGAAGGATGCCGAGCTTCAACAGCCCGTATTTCGCAAGGCATTTACGCGATTCCGCCTGCCTTGGAATTGGGACGGAGCGGAGACCGTGATCATGTCTCGCTGCACCAATGAATACGGCGACATTCAACCGACGATGATGGAACTAGCCCAACTGTGGGGCAACACCCGGGAACCCCACATACCGGCCAGTGAAATTGAGCACTGGTGGGCAACCGCGCCAATTATGGAGTTTCTCAACAATCAGATTCTGCCATGGCGGGTCAAGCCAGACGGGAGCGTCGAAGATGCGCTGTACAACACACTGTACAATCCCAACGGGGCGTCGAAGAACGCGTACTATGCCGGCGATAAAATTTAATTTTCTGCTGCCGGCAATAATTCTGTTGGCGTGCGGTACAGCCATGGCGCAACTCCCTAATTATAATCTGGGGAGAACGCCGACCGAAGCAGAATTGCATCCCTCCGATGGTGTCGTAGGCTCCGACGGAACGGAACTTCCTCCCGGGGGCGGAACTGCCCAGCAAGGAGCGCTGATCTATGCCGTCAGGTGCTCCGGTTGTCATGGAAAGAATGGAGAGGGCATATACCCATGGCCGCGTTTGGTAGGAGGCATAGGCTCACTCAACACCCCTCACCCCGTTCAAACCGTAGGCAGCTATTCGCCGTACGCGACGACGATTTGGGACTACATCCAGCGCGCCATGCCGCCATTTCCCCTGGAGAAGAATCTCACCCCGGACAATATCTACGCCCTGACCGCCTTTCTGCTCTACAAGAACGGCATTATTAAAGAGACTGACGTCATGAATAAAAGCAGTCTGCCGGAAGTCCAAATGCCGAATCGTCATGGATTCTATCCCGACCCCCCGCAAACAACGCCGGATAAGGACCGTTCTTGGCAACCATATTGGAATCAGGCAAAACCCGCGCCGAAACCGGCCGCGAATTGAGAAGACCTTCGCCGTTCGATAGAAAGGACGAAATCTCAAGCCACTGCTGGAAATGGCTTTCGAATCCGTACAATACAAGAATCGCCGGCAGGACGGCGGGGCCACCAAAACCGCTCTCCACAACGAAGTGCGGGACCACTGTTTCATTATTCATATTCGAATCGTGGTGAGAAAATGCGGGCTAAAGAGCCGGAGGTTCATGAAATTTACACAGCTACATCCTGCCGGGACCTAGCGTCTGCCTGAGGAGTTTCTGCGCCAAGCGCTCGACCTCGCCGTAAAATTTGCGCGCTGCGCGCCGCGCCTGGTCCAGCATGGAAGGATCCAGCAACAACGCGACGCGCCCCACGAAGGGCGGATCCTCTTGCGGCGCCTTTCCCCGCTTGCGCGCGCTCTTAGCCGCAGCCTGGCGCGCTCCGAAATCCGAATACAAATCGAAGTCGCGGTGAAACTGGCGGCGATCCTCCGGCTTCCAATTCCACGCGCGGCCGAGCGCGGCCAGCCACTCCTGGAAAAATGCGTCCATGGCCTGCTTTTCGCTTTCGCTGAATTTGCCCCGCAGGGTCTTGCCGAAAAATCGCGGCAGCCCCTTGGGCACTTCCAGAACCATGGCCAGCACGACCTCGCGTCCAATGGTTTCGGCCAGTTCGCGGTCGCGCGCGGGCCCTCCGAGAATTCCGTCGCGGCCGTATTCGTCAATATAGGCCGCGACGAACTTGGCGATGACGCGCTCGCGCTCCAGCGCCTTGAGCATGTTGTTCGCCAGCGAACTGCCGTAAATCGGGAAGAGCTTGCGCGCTCGGGGCATGCGCGGAATCTTAACAGGGGGTTGCACTGGGGTCCAAGCGGCCTGCGCTCCCTATGCATCGGCGCCGGTTTTGGTGGCACAGGCTTCAGCCTGTGATCATTGTGCTGGCTCGAGCAAACATTCACATGCTGAAGCCTGTGCCACTAAAATCCGCTATTTGAAATTTCGTACATGCAAATGAAAAGGCCTGACCCAAATTCCGGGCCAGGCCTTTTCTGTTTTACCGATGTGCGTTACATCAGTGGATCGGCGGCACGCCGGACGGCGCGGGCGCGACCGGAGGCAGCGGCTCTTTTTTCACACTCCCCGCCGCCGTTGCCGGCTTGGAGAGCGCGAACTCGAGCGCTTGATCCACCGTGCTGACGTAGTGGATCTGAACTCCCTCGAGCATGTGCGGTTGCAGATCCTCGGTGACGTTCGGCTCGTTCTCCGCGGGCAAAATCACCTCGCGGATTCCGGCGCGCTTCGCACCCAGGACCTTTTCCTTGATCCCGCCGACGGGCAGTACCACGCCGGTGAGCGAAAGCTCGCCGGTCATGGCCACGCGCGGCCGGACCGGGCGGCCCGAGAGCAGGCTCACCAGAGCGGTCACCATCGCGACGCCTGCCGAAGGGCCGTCCTTGGGCACCGCACCCGATGGCACGTGGATGTGGATGTCCTGCTTGCGGAAGAAGTCCGGGTCAATGTCGTAGCGTTCGGCATTGGCTCGCACCCAGGTGAGCGCCGCGGTCATCGACTCCTGCATCACTTCGCCCAGATGTCCGGTCATGGTGAACTGCTTGCCGCCCCGCATGCGGCTCGCCTCGATAAAGACGATGTCGCCGCCCACGGGCGTCCAGACCAGCCCAACGGAAACTCCGGGCTTCTTGACGCGCTCTTCGACTTCCCTTTCGGCGCGGTATTTCGGCACGCCGAGCGCCTCGTGCACCACCTCCGGCGTGACGACGAGCTTGGCCATTTTGCCTTCGGCAATGCGCCGCGCCTGTTTCCGGATCAAGGTGGCGATTTCGCGTTCGAGGTTCCGGACGCCGGCTTCGCGCGTATAGCTGTGAATGATCTCGCGCAAACCGTCGTCGGTAAACTCGACCTGTTCGTCCATCTTGAGTCCGTGTTCCTTGGCCTGCTTCGGCACCAGGTACTTGTTGGCGATATGGATCTTCTCGATCTCGGTGTAACCCGCCAGCTCGATGATTTCCATACGATCGCGCAGGGGTTCCGGGACCGGATCGATCAAGTTCGCCGTGGCGATGAACAGCACCTTCGACAAATCGAACGGCACGTCAAGGTAGTGATCGCGGAACGCCGCGTTCTGCTCCGGATCGAGCACTTCCATCAACGCCGCCGAAGGATCGCCTCGGAAATCGCGCCCGAGCTTGTCCACTTCGTCCAGCATGAACACCGGATCGTTGGTTTCGGCCCGGCGAATTCCCTGGATGATTTGTCCGGGCAACGCGCCGATATACGTCCGGCGGTGGCCGCGGATTTCCGCTTCATCGTGCATCCCGCCCATCGAGATGCGCACGAATTTGCGGCCCAGGGCGCGCGCAATGGATTTTCCGAGCGAAGTTTTCCCCACGCCTGGCGGCCCGAGGAAGCACAGGATCGGCCCCTTCATGCCGGGCTGAAGTTTCTTCACCGCGAGATAATCGAGGATGCGCTCCTTCACCTTTTCCAGATCGTAGTGATCCTCGTCCAGAATGGCCTGCCCCTTGGCGATGTCGATCTCCTCGGTTCCCGAGGATTTTGCCCAGGGCAGTGAGATCATCCATTCCAGATAGGTGCGCGCGACCATGTATTCGGCCGACGCCGGAGTCATTTTCGAGAGCCGCTTCAACTCGCGGTCGCACTCCTTGAGCGCTTCGGCGGACATGCCCGGATTTCTCGAGCTTCTCGCGAAGCTCGTCGATTTCCGCCTGGCCGTCGTCGGATTCGCCCAGCTCCTTGTGAATGGCCTTGAGCTGTTCGCGCAGCAAATATTCGCGCTGGCTCTGGCTCACCTGTTCCTGCACTTGTTCCTGAATCTTGTTGCGCAGCTCCAGGACTTCGAGTTCCTTCGAGAGTTCGCGGATCAGCGTTTCCAGGCGCCGCCGCACGTCGGCTGTCTCCAGCAATTCCTGGCGAAGCAGCGTCGGAAGCGACGGCAAATTGGCGGCGATGAAATCGGCCAGACGGACCGGATCCTCAATGTTCAGAGCCGCAGTCTGCAAATCGTCGGAGAGTTGCGGCGAACGCGCCACGACGTCGCGGAACAATTCGCGAGCGTTGCGTTCCAGAGCGCTCAACTCGGCATCCTGCGGACCGACAATATCGGCCTGGATTTCCACGCGGGCAGTCAGAAATGGCCGGAAGCTGATCAGCTCCAGCACCCGGATCCGCTGCAAGCCTTCCAGAAACACCACGACGTTGCCGTTGGGCATCTTCACCAATTTGTGGATTTTTGCCGCGGTGCCGACCGTGTGCAGGTCCGCCGCAGCCGGCTCCTCCACGCGAGGATCGTGTTGCGCCACGATTCCTAGAAGCTTTTCGTCACCATGCAGGGAATTGAGCAGCGCAAGAGACCCTTCGCGCCCTACCGTTAGCGGCTGTACACCGCCCGGAAACAGCACGATTTCGCGAACCGGCAGAATCGGCAGTTCGTTGGGAATCGGAATAAGTTTTTCAGTCATTGGGTCCCCTTTCATCGAGACAACGGGCTACTTACCCGCACAATCAATTTGATGCAGTGGAAATGGAAAAAGTAGCACAAAAAGATAGAGCAATTAGCAAGAAGCTTTAGCGTATGCCACTAAAGAGTTAGATCTTTACCATGGGCGGGTCCCAAAAAATTTAAAGGCACTGAAAATAAAAGCCTTACTATACTTACTCTTTCCAGGCTGCTTGTGTCACGCTTGAATTTTTCTCTCCCCTTAACCGCTATCGGCACCCAGGCCTCATAGCCTGAGTCGCTATTTAATGAAATAACAAATAACCCCTACCGCTATGTCCCAACCGGGTGCATGCGAGCTCTTTCGTAGCCGCGGGCTGGCTCTGTATCCATCCTCAATACTGGCCCGGGCTGCGTAGCCCGCCTCTTCAGAAGCGGCTTTTTTCACTATTGGCAATTAAATCCCCGCCTCTGAAGAGGCGGGCTACAACAGTTGCGCGGCGAGGAATGATGCGTAAATGGCCTTTTTCAGATCCTCTATGGCGCGCCTTATGTCTGGCAGATTGACCGGGCGAACTCGAGGGCGCTCTCGCGGTCTGAAAATCGGCCGTCCAGCTGCGCCTCTTCCACCGCAAGCAGTATTTCCTTGAATCTGGGGCCTGGGCGGATGCCCATTTCCTTGAGGTCGTCGCCGGTCACCAGCCTCGGAGGCCGCACCTGCTCGGGCGGCGTTTCGGCCAGGAACCGCTGGACGAAGTCATAGGCGTCCAGACTGCCATGGCTTGACAGGCAATCCAGGCGATGCAGTTCCAGGTGCTCTTCAAACCGGGGCAGGCGCACAAACCGCTTCAGCGTCGCCTGCCGCATCTGCCGGACGTCCTTGAAGCGCATGTGATTTGCGACCAGCGATTCGATTTGCGCGGTGTCTTCGTTCGAGAAGCGAAACGCCCGGCAGATATTTTCGGCCATTCGCGCGCCGACTTCGACGTGGCCATCGAACCGGATGCGGGTGCCCGGCCCCGTCGCGGGCAGCAAAGGTGGGCGGCTTGCCCACGTCATGCAGAAGCACGCCCCAGGCCAGCGTCGGCGAGCAATTCGGGCGGAGCATCTCCAGCATCATGCGCGTGTGAATCCAAACGTCGCCTTCGGGATGATACTGGGGCGGCTGCTCGACGCCCTTCATGCGCGTAATGTCGGGCAACACGACTGCGAGCAAGCCGGTCTCATCGAGCAGTTCGAATCCGCGCCGCGCGGCGCCTTCGGTCAGCAGCTTCGTCAATTCCTCGCGTATTCGCTCGGTAGAAACCTGCGTGATTTGCGGAGCCAGATCTTGGCGGCCGCCAGCGTTTCCGGGTCGATCTGGAAACCGAAACGCGCGGCAAACCGCACGGCGCGCATCATGCGCAGCTTGTCCTCGGCAAAACGCAAGCGCGGATCGCCAATGGCGCGAACGATTCCGGCGCGCAGGTCCGCGCGGCCATCCACAAAGTCGAGCACCTCGCGCGTGGCGGGATCCATCAGCAGGCCATTGATCGTGAAATCGCGCCGGCGCACATCTTCTTGCGGGGAATCCGAATAGACCACGCGGTCCGGGTGGCGGCCGTCGGAATAGCCGATGTCGGACCGAAATGTCGCGACCTCGACTTGGGCTCCGTGTTCCGCGGCGACCTCTTCCACAACTCCAT
>CAWAEW010000019.1:0-17709 GCA_963781055.1 Terriglobia bacterium | reverse complement strand
CCATCCGCAAGCTGCTGGCGAAGTAACGCCCGAGGAACGACACATATCCTGTTGTTCCCTGGATTCCAGCGCGAATTATTCGATGGCCCAGACGCTGAACTCTTTGCCTCGGCGATGAATTTCATGCGACAACTGCTCGCGGAATAGCTTATGAAACCAGGAAACCGATTGCCGGCCGACAACGATGGTGCGGCAATGCGATCTCCGGGCAATGTTGAGAATAACGTCAGCGGCGTCCTGATTTTCTCCCTGTTCGTAAGACAAAGCCTTCACCGCTCCAGCCGGAATTCCCGCTGTTCGCAGGGTGGCCCGGGCTTGGTCCAGAACTTTTTGGGAAGCTTTCTTGGTGGCCGCAATCCAACGATGCTGCTCCGCCTTCAAGCTGGCATCCAACTGGGCCTCTTTCCTCGGGATTTCCGACCCGCCGTGTTCAACCAGTTCCGGCGGCAGCGGCGGCAGAACATGGAGCAAAAAAATGTGAAATCCCTTTCGCTTTCCTACAAACTTGCCGGCGTATTTCACCGCGCGTTTCGACGCGGCCGAATCGTCAAGAACCACGAGGAGTCTTGTTTCCGCCATCGTGTTGCCTCTTATCTCAGCCACCCTGGAGCCGCCGACTCCGACAAGTCGACGATCCGCGAGACTGGATCTGGAATCGATACTCTTCCCAGCGCCCATCCCACGGAGTGGGCGGCGTCCTGGACGGCGATCAGCATATCACTTTAGGATTGCAACCGAATGCGCCTTTCCACAGCGCGCGATCCAGCCTCGCAGGCAAGGCCCCGGCGCACCGTTAGGGGGGAGCACAACGCCGCAAGGTGTACAATGCCGCGGGCATGGAATTCAAGGATGGAAATGCCAATGAAAAAGATTCTTCTTCCGGTGGACTTTCCGAATCTCTCGCTGGGCGTGATTCATCAGGCCGCGTATTTGGCTCGCCATTTTCATTCCGAGATCATCTTGCTGCATGTGGTGACGCCGCTGAGCTATCCCGCCGGAATGCTGGAGGGTGGGCACGAGATCACCGCGCGGGATTTGCACGCGGAGATCATCAAGCGAGCTGAAAAGTATCTGGACGAATCGCTGCATCCGGAGCTCGATGGGATTGCCGTCAAGCGCTTGTTGCTCCGAGGCGATCCGGCCCGCGAAATCGAGCAGGCGGCTCGCAACGAAAACGTGGACCTGATCGCGATGGCCACGCAAGGCTATGGGGCGTTCTACCGCTTTCTGCTGGGCTCGGTGACAGCGAAAGTCCTGCACAACTGCGAGTGCCCGGTTTGGACCAGCGGCCACATGGAAGAATCGCCGGAGCGCGAGTTCGCCATCCGCAATGTGCTCTGCGCGGTTGACTTGGGCTCTCACAGCCGCAATACCGTTTCGCAGGCCGCGCGGTTGGCCGCTGAGTTTGGCGCGCGGCTTACGCTCGTTCATGTCACCGAAAGCGTTGAGATTTACGGGCCTGGAGGATTCCATGTCCTTCCTGAGTGGAAGGAGGCGCTCGTCGGCTACGCCACCAAGGAGATCGCCAAGCTTCAGCAGGATCTGGGCACCAAGGCTGAAGTCATCATTGAAAGCGGCAACATGCATAAAGCATTGAAACGAGTTGCCGAGCAAACCAAAAGTGACGTCCTGGTCATCGGGCACCTTCCTTCCGGCGGGCATTTGGGCGAAAACGGCAGCGGCTATGCGATTATTTGCGAGTCGCAAATCCCCGTGTTTAGCGTGTGAGAACCGTGCGGAAAGATTTCTGAATCTAATCTGCGCATTGCGTCGTTCCGCGAGTCAGGCCGATATTTTCGACCGTTTAGCTTGACCGGCCGCGGCGGCGCCGTTGCTTCTCTTACTCATCCATCTCGCCCGTGTCGTCGGCCCCGAGTGTGCCCTCCGCGGCGATCCTTCCGGCCGCCGTCGGCTTCCCTCTGAGAATCCACTCGAAGGCCACTCCGATCATGGCTCCCGCAATGGGCCCAACGATGTAGATCCAAGTCGTGTGAAAATCGCCGCGCATTAGATCCGGCGCAAGCGAGCGTGCCGGGTTCATCGATGCGCCGGAAACCGGAGCCGCCCAAAGCCCCGCCAGAGCAACATATCCGCCCACGGCGATGGCGCCGTTCGTGCCGATATTCCGCGCGCCGGATGCCGTGCCCAGAATCGTGTTCACCAGCCCCGCCGTCAGCACCACTTCCATCGCCAGCGCTTTGCCGCTGGTCACACCAATTCCCGGCAGAGTCGCACCGAGCGCGCCGGACGTCCCGAACATGGCCCGAAGGAAAACAGCCGCAGCAATGCCTCCGATCAGTTGTCCCACGATGTAGCCCGGGAACTCTTTTCCAGGGAAAGTTGCGCCGCACGGCGAACGCCAGCGTGACCGCCGGATTCAAATGCGCTCCGCTGACTGACCCCATAAAATAGATGATCGCCATCACCATGATTCCCGGCGCCATAACCATCATGGCCAGCGTCACGCGCCCGCCGCTCACCGCTCCAACCACTCCGCCGCCCGCTGCGACCAGCACCAGCAGAAACGTGCCCCAGACCTCCGCGAAGACGCGCCGCCATTCCAGCGACGTATCCAAAAAATCAAGTGCCGATTGCCGTTGGACCATGCGCTGCCGCGTCTCGTCCTGCACGTCTTTCCCAGTTGATTCCACGCCCGCCTCCCGTTCGGCCTTCAGCCGCGTAGATCTCTGAACCGCAGCCTCGATCCAAAACGCTCAATCCTTCCCGTGCTGGATAACATCCACCGGCATGTGGCTGAGCTTCGTATAGATCCGGCCCCTTCGTCGCAATGGCCACCAATCGTAGAGATAGATCTGCATCGGCCGCCACATGGCCACCCAGCCCGCGATCGTCAGGCTTTCGCGCACCATGACGGCCCAGGTACCTGTCTTGCCGGACAGCAGCGTGCTGATGAGGATAAGGCACCCGGCCAGGAATACCAGGCCGATGAACAGGCTGGTCCGGCCCTGCCTCATCAAACGCCTGAACTCCGATTCGGTCAGTTTGGCGCGGTGTGCGAAGTAGTTGTGTACGGCTTGCCGGATCAGTTCCTTGGGATTCTCGGCGGGCCACTGCTCCAGGTAGATGCGCAGGCTTACCGGGGCGTCCGGCGGGAACTCCTGCGCCCAGCTTACGATGAATTCTTCCGCGTCGTTGTCGAGGTCCTTTTCGATGAAGGGGGAAGGGTCCATCGAGTTGAAGAGTTGGTTAATGTCGCGCAGCTTCAGCTTGATGTGGTGCGGTCGTGCCGAGTTGGCCGCGGCTTTGCCCGGCAAGGAAAAGCGCATGTGCAGCCTCCACTGGCTGTTTCGAAAGCGGGGAAGACGACATCGGTAGATGTGGGGTCGCGAGCACTCTGGCAGGTCCTGATCGGCCGATGGTTATACCGCGCGGAAATCCGGAAGGGCCCCATCAACTCCCGGCACACGGCAACGAGCGGGCTGGTTCGTGGCGGATCTGTTCAAGCCCTCGGCAGAAGTATTAGTTTCTCCGCCATTTCTAATCGGCGTGCGTTCACCGCTATGAACTTCACGTGCCCGAATAAATTCCGGGATTGTTATGCATCAGAATCCGGATAGCCACGCCCCACTTGTTTCCATTCAGGCGTTCCATTCGCACCACGTCCCCGATCTGTTCGCGGTGCATGGGATCATCCTGCCCGAAATTCAGTGTCACAATCACGTTCATGCCGATGAAGTAGTGTTCGGTTGACGTCACGAAATACAACCCGCTGCGGGAGACATTCAGCGTGGAGCAAATTTCCTCAGGATATTGTGAATCGCAGGGGCGTATGCGCACGGGTTCAGAGAGGCTCTCTCTAGGGGTTAAGCGACATTCCTTCGCTGCGGTCAGCATTGGGGTCCCTCCTGATCCTTCTAGTTCCGGCTTGTTCCGGCTTATTCCGGCGCGCTCCATTTCCCGGTCCTGCCGGACCGTGCAACGTCCGACTACAGCCCGCGCCCGGAGACCGGGCGGAACGTCGGAAGGATTCTGTCGTCAAAAGTCTCAGCCGAGAATATGTGAACCGGAACTCGGATGTCTACCCGCAAGCGATCCCTGTGCTTTTTTAGCCAACGCTCTCGCCGGAATCGGTTTTTTTCGGCGAACGCGGAATGAAACTCCTTTGCGGTGACTCTCCGTTTTGCAGCTAAGCAGGCCAACCGCCATGGCTTGTCGGGAAAATGAAAAAGAGGCGCCGGTATTAGCGGCGCCTCTCCAAGATTAGCCTGTCGGAGGAAGGCTGATCTCTATTATGCTATGTATACGGAAGGGGCGGCCAAATAGTTCCATTTTTTTTCCGGACTGGGAACTGGATGTTTGCGGGGGGCTGCGCCTTTGACCATATAGACACCTCACCCCGCTCTCCAATTAGCATTACCTTCGCGCGGCCGCTATGCGGCGGCTGACTTGCCTCGCCCTGCCCATCTTCCGGGGAGCGGTGAGATCCGCTCCGATATGATCCAAATTGTGATGGATGATTTTTCCGTTCCCAATGTCCATGGCGTAGAACCGATTTTTGGAGGTTTTTGCCAATTCCATCATATGCTGGCGCGTGCCTTCCAGTCCCAGGACGCAACCTCGCCACAGTGAGGAACCATCAGGAAACTTCTCGAACAGATCGTATTTGCGATGCATAGGAGTCCCCCTTGAAGAAGTACTGGCGACCCTGTTTTACTAGCCCCATAGTATGCCCATCCGGCCGATCTGTCCAATCAATCCATTTGATCCTTAAGATCGGATTTGCAGGTTCTGGAAACTTAGGGTTCCGGGCCTTTCTGCAGCTCGCGAGGCATAGGTTCAGGCTCCACTTGCAGCCTGCCAGACGATAGAATAGGACCTCTTGTCCTCGCCGCTTCAACTCGACAGTCTGCATGTAGTCCTCGTGTCCGCGCGCAATCCCCTGAACATCGGCGCGGCGGCTCGCGCCATGAGCAACTTTGGATTTCGTTCGCTGCGCGTGGTAAATCCGTTCGAACCCTCCTTTCGGGAAGCGCGCTCGGCCGTTGGCGCTTCCGAAATTCTGGCGAAGGCGGAGCATTTCCAGAGCGTCGCCGACGCCGTGGCCGATTGCACGCTGGTCGTGGGAACCACGGCGGTCCGCAATCGTGAACTGCAGCACCCGGTCCACCGCCCGGAATATGCCGCGCGGTTGATTCGCCGGCGCATGGGGACCGGTGGCGTCGCGTTGCTGTTTGGCTCGGAGAAATTTGGCCTTTCCAACGAAGATCTCAGCCATTGCCACTGGCTCATTCGGATTCCCACGTGCGATGAAAATATCTCCATGAATCTGGGGCAGGCCGTGGCGGTTTGCCTCTATGAACTGATTCGCGACTCCAAATGCGAGCGCGCGCCCAAGCAGCCGGACCCTGCCACATCCGGCGGAACTCGAGCGCATCACCACGCTGCTGCTGGAAGCCCTGCATACCAGCGGATTTTTAGGCCGCCGCCATGTGACCGACGCCGAGGAGCGCATCCGGCGGCTAGTCCGCCGCCTGCATTTGCAGCAGCGGGACGCCGTCATTTGGCTCGGCATGCTGCGGCAAATGTTATGGAAGATGAATGCGGGAAAAGATTCCGGCTCCGGCGCGCCCTCCGCTCCCGTTAGCGCCGGGCGGAAAAAAAAGACTGCAGCAGCTGCACGGACTCCTCGGCCAGAATCCCCGGAGTAACCTCGACGCGATGATTGAGAGCGGGAGCATCCAGCACTTGCAGGCACGTGCGAATAGCGCCGCCTTTTGGGTCATCGGCCCCGTAGATCAGCCGCGCGATGCGCGCCTGCACCAGCGCGCCCGCGCACATCGCGCAAGGCTCGATCGTCACGTAAAGAGCCGCGCCATTAAGGCGATGATTTCCAGTCTTTAGCGCGGCCATGCGCAGGGCCACGACTTCCGCATGAGCCGTGGGGTCGCAATCGGTAATCGTGCGGTTGCCGGACGCGGCTAAAATCTGGTCCTCCAGCACGACCAGCGCTCCGACCGGAACTTCGCCGCGCAAGGCCGCGGCTCGCGCCTGATCGATGGCCAGGTGCATGTATTCGAGATCGGTCACGTTTGCTGCGCCGGTTGCGGAGGGATCAAGTATTCCACCAGCATGACGTCGTGCAGGCCGTCCTCCAGGCGCGCATGAGCCGTATGCCGGCCCACCTCGCGCCAGCCCGTCGCGCGGCACAGCAGCAACCCGTCGTGATTGGCGACCAGGATTCGCCCAATCAACTTTCGATATCCGAGCATCCCCGCGGTTTCCTGCAGCGCGCGCATCAACTGCCGCCCCACTCCATAGCTGCGGAACGACCGGCGCACGTAAATAAACACCTCGCCGATGTCGTCCAGCGCGATGCGGTTGTCATAGGTGGAAAGCGCGGCCCAGCCCGCAATCCAGTTGCGCACTTCCGCGACCAGGATCGGATGCTTGGGGTCATGGTCCGCGGCGGCATTCAACATTCGCTGGGTGTCCACGGCCCGCGGTTCGGAATCGAATGTTTCCAGGTGATCCTGCACGGCCTCGTTGAAAATTTCGCACATGGACGCGGCGTCATCTTCCGTCGCGTGCCGAATCTCCAGTTGCGGCCGTTGGCTGGCGGTGCTCATGATCCCGATATTTTATCACTCTCGCGGCCTCGCCGTGAGCGAATCGCCGTACCGGTTGCAGACGCGCCGCAAAACAGGCATGATTCCGCGCAACGCTTTCGGACTCGATTTTTAAGAGGTAATTTCCCATGATTCGACGTGATTTCTGCAAGACATCGCTCGCCCTGGCGGGTATGGCGCTGCACAACACTCGGCTGGACGCGGCCATGAGTCCCGCGGAAGAATTGGCCAAAGCGCCGGGACTCACCAAATACGTCTCTGAATTCATCGTGAACACGAAATACGAAGACATCCCCGAAAACGTAATCGCCCTCGGCAAGAAAACAATTTTGGATGGATTCGGCCTCGCGCTGGCCGGATCCGATTCCACCGCCGGCCCTCGTATCCGCGAATACATCGAGTCGCTCGGCCCTTGCGGCGGAAATTCCAGCATCATTGGAACCAAAATGAAAGTCCATCCGCGCTTTGCGGCGCTGGCCAACGGCATTTCCATCCACGCGGACGATTTCGACGATACCGGTTCGGCCTTTCACGTGGCCGCGCCGACTCTTCCTCCGTCATTCGCGCTTTGCGAAACCGGGCGCCGCAGCGGAAAAGACCTGATGCTCGCTTTTCACGTCGGCGTCGAAGTCGCCAACAAAATTGGCGACGCGGTCTCTCCCCGCCATCAGCAGGACGGCTATCACACCACGGGCACCATCGGAACGTTTGGCAGCGCCGCCGCGTGCGCGAAGCTTCGCGGACTGGATGTTGCGCAAACAGCCATCGCGCTGGGCATCGCCGGCTCCGAGGCCAGCGGACTCCGCGATAATTTCGGCACCATGACGAAACCGTTTCACGCCGGGCACGCAGGCGAAAGCGGAACCGTCGCAGCCGATCTTGCGGCCATCGGCTGGACCGCCGCGGAAAATATTCTGGAAGCGCCGCTCGGATTTTTCCAGGTCGGCGGAGGTTTTGACCCGAAGTTTATCGTCGACCGCCTCGGCAAGCCGTGGATGTTTGCGTCGCCCGGCGACCTGATCAAGCGATTTCCCTGCGGCACGATCCAGCAGCAGGTGATGGACGAGATGCTGCGCCTGATCCAGCAAAACAACATCAAGGCCGCGGACGTCGAAAAGATCGAGGTCGGCGGAAACCTGAGCAACTACAAAACGCTCTTCCAGCACCATCCCACGACGGGCCTGCAGGCGAAATTCAGCATGGAATTTTCCATGGCGATTCTCCTGCTCGAGCGCAAAGCAACCCTCAGCTCGTTCACCGACGCCGTCGTCGAGCGCCCCGACGTTCAGGACATGATCCGCCGCGTGCGCTATTACGTGGACCCGGAATTCAACAAGCTGGAACTCCAGGGCGCTTCGCTGCAAGCCATGCTCGTCGAGCAAAGCATCCTGAAAATTTACATGAAGGACGGGAAAGTAATTTCCGGCCGCACCGAGCCCGCCAAAGGAAGCCCGGAAAATCCCATGACCTACGAGGAAGTGGCCGACAAATTCCGAGGCAACGCCGAATTCGCGAAATGGCCCAAGCAAAAAGCAGAGTCGGTAATCGAAATGGTGAAATCGCTGGAAACCGCGCCCGACATGAGCCGCCTGACCGCGGCGCTGGCGGGGTGAGTCAACTGGAATCTGTAGGGGCAGGTCACCCCTGCGCCCTTTCAGGGGTCAAAAACCCACGTTCCGATAAGAGGTAAGCCCCCCCGGCTACCGGGAATCAGGGATAGCCGGCGAGCCTGGGCGCCCCGTGCTTCCATTCCGGAGCCAGCGCGGCGTGATCCCGGTTCGGCATTTTCACTTTCGGCAAGGTCTGGGCATCCATCACCTCGTCCTCCGCGATGACGCCGTTCTTGAAGAGTAGAAACGCCGTCAGAGAGTAGACCTCGTCGGGCTTTAGTGTTCCCTCCTTGTTGAGCGGCATGGCGCGATTAATGTAATCCCACATGGTCGTCGCGTACGGCGCATGCAGCGCCATGACGTTGGAATCGTTCACGCAAGGCACGAGACATGGATATTTGGACTTCTTCGTTCCGTCGCTTTTGATCAAGGTGGGAGCCGGGCCTCCTGAACCTGTCCCGCCCATGACACACAACGCACTGCTTCTCACGGAAAAGTTTCGCGCCCTCCGCGGCGGTTCCGTGACCCTGCGGAAGTTCCTTTCCGTCGGGGCCGATCGAGATGTCCCACGCATGAATCTCTTCCGCAGTAGGCGTTCTCCCGACACCGTACTTGGAAGACTGTGCCTTCACCAATTGGGCCAGGGTCAAGAACCGCGACAAGCAAGACAAGCTTACGCCAGCCCATTGTGAACGCTCCCATCGCTGGCGATCCTCCACGGAAACACAGTATTGTCCGGCTCCAGGTTTACGGAAATTGCTATCGTCCGGCTTATTCCAGTATTTCGCGGCCTCGGCTCGTGTGGGTTGCACGGTGCCCAGTTCGTCCGTGCATCGCGACATGATCACGCATTCCTTCCCGTCCCACTTCCAGTGGAAAGCCAAACCGTGTATGCGCCATGGGATACGCCGGCGATCGAAGATCAGTGGGTTTCCAGGTCTGCCCGCCATCGGTCGAGATGTCCACGCTTCGAATCGCGGCCGACCCCGACCATGCCAGGCCCGTGATTTCATACAATCCGGGGCCGGGCAACTTTTGCTCCCCGGAAGGAAAGGTGATGACCGATTTCGGCCCAATATGGCGGGTGAGGGCAGCGACCCGGGATCGGCGACGATATGTCCGTAATCGTTGTACGTCATATAGTACTTCTCGACCACCTTGATTCGCCGCAGATACTTGACGTTATGGATTCCTTCAAACCCGGGTACGAGCAATCGAAGCGGGAAGCCCTGCTGGGGACGCACGCCTCGCCATTTTGGCCGTAACGACCAGGCAGTCGTCCATGGCCTTCCCGAGTGGAATGCTCGTCGCGCCTTTCACGGTCTCCGCCCCTTCCGACACGATGAAGGCGGCGCCGCTCTGCACGCCGGCCTCCGTTCAGCAACAGAGACAGAGGCACGCCGGTCCACTCGCGAGCAACTGGTCAACCCGTGCGACTCCTGCACGGTTTTATGGGAGGGTCTCGCACGATTTCCCTGCATTCGAGAAAAAGCGCGCGGGTTACGAAAGGAAAGCGCTTGATCTCATCCGCCGTAAAAATCAGCGGCCGGTCCACCATCCCGTGAATCAGCAGCCGGTGTTCCCGCGGGATCAATGTTCGGAACATAGGAGCCGCGGTGAGTGGAGATATAATGCAGCGACGAAGGTGTAATCATTCCAACCGAATCCTGGAGCGGCGACAATACGTGAAACGTCATCCCGAATTCGTCCGGTGACATTCTCTCCATCACCGAAATGCGCTTCGACTTCACGAAGGGCGAGCGCTGGCCATAGGAGATCAGCGCCTCGGTGTCTGGCATGTCCATGTCAGGCGCGGGAGCCTGCCCGCTGGCCGGCCGTATTCCCGCGGCGGCTGCGCCGATGAGCGCGGCGCTATTTTTCAGGAATTTCCTGCGTCCAGATGATTTGGATTCCATGGGCGCTCCTTGTGCGGGTGAATTTGCTTGGAACTTCCGTTTGGACCTGATCAGCTTCCAGAGTATACATCCGTTCGGAATCCATGGGGATTTCCATTTTGCCCGCGGACTGGCCCGGGCCATGGAGACTCGAGGGTCGGCTTTTATTCCTGCGCTGCGTAAAGATATCTTCTTGCGGGTGGGCCAGCCTTTGAGGCGGTTTTGAACTTCCGGGTGGCCCATCTGTCACGCCGCGTGACAGGTGGGGCTTTTAACTTTTAGTGTTTGCCTACGATTCGCGCGGGCGGCGCACATCAGCGACCGACCAGAACGGCAAGACCACCACGACGACGCCGACCGGCTAACGAGCGTCACTTATGCAAATGGCGGGTGGCACAGGCTTTGATCTAGTTTTGAATTTCGGGTAGCCGGATCAGCGGAGGCGGAAGTCTGATGACAGGCCATGCGAGAAAGATTGCGATTGCCTGGGACCGGGTTTGCAAATACAGTTAGTTGGATGACGTATTCCGACATTATCACGATGGAGCCCGGCAAGCGCGGCGGCAAACCCTGCATTCGCGGGCTGCGCATTACCGTGTATGATGTGCTGGAATACCTCGCCAGTGGTATGACCCATCCGGAGATCTTGCGGGAATTCCCCTATTTGACGGAAGAAGACATTCTTGCGTGCCTCGCGTATGCCGCCGATCGCGAACGCAAGCTGGAAATCTCGAACGCGTGAAGCTACTCTTTGATGAAAACCTGTCACCGCGTCTACCCGGAGTCTTAGCCGATCTACATCCTGATTCGGTTCACGTTCATACATGCGGTTTGGGGAATGCTGGACGATTCCGCCATTTGGGAGTACGCCAAGGATAATCACTTCACCATTGTTTCCAAAGATTCAGACTTTCAGGAACGCGGCGTTCTCCACGGTTAGCCGCCCAAATTCATTTGGCTTCGAGCGCCGAACTGTTCCAGCCGGGAAATTGAGAATCTCCTGCGACCAGCCTTCCCAACCGTTAAGCGGTTCATCCAAGAGGACCAAGAATCGTGTCTGGCTCTTGGTGTTCATCCTAAAATTGCCCGCACACCCAAATAGAAATCCTTTCGGCGGGTGGGCAACGCCTTACTGTGCTTTTGAATTTCCGGGTTCTATAAAAGGGGATGTCAAGAAAAAACACTTTCCCCTCCGCATTCGAGGGTGGGGAGTTTCTGACATCCAGCCCCTGACTGCAGCTACGACGACTGTTTCGGAACGCTGTTGGGCGCACTGGATCTTGGGATTTCTGAATCATCTGGTCTGCCCTCGTCCTGGCCGAGCCGCCCCGATCAAGGCATTACGTGATACACGGTAAATGTTTGGCCCACTGGCGGGTACTTCTGAGAGTATTTTTTCGCTCTGACCTGGAGCACGGCTTCTCTCTCGGCCGGATCAGTGACAACCATTAAGGTACGATCATACAAGTTATCGCCTATCTTCAGACGCACATGGGGATCACGGGCCACATTTCGAGGCCATTGTCTGACGGCAGCCCCGGAAGTAGCCAGATAAAGCTGGCCATTATAGGCGATACACCAAATGGTTACCGAGTGGGGAATCAGATACCAGGTGTTGGTCTGAAGCTTCACGGTTTTAACATTGTCCGTGAACGACCAGTCGCTGACCGGAGTTGTCACGAGATTCCCGCTGAGCCACAAACCGGGATAACTGCGGCCGGGCGTATCTCCGTAAGGATTAAGGCCGGTGAAGCGCAGCGTGACCAGCAGTAACACCATGCAAATCACTATTGCTCCAACAATTTTTAAGAGCGTCTTCATGGCTGGCTCCCTAAAGTTGCACGTGAGATAGCGGGCATTCCCTCCGCGCGTCCTAACGCGGATTGCTGGCGTTCGCCGGCCTCTGCAAATCGTTCAATCCCAGCTGATTGACTTGATCGATGATCTTTGCGTAGGCGCGAGTGCTGGCGGCAAGACCCACGTACGGCACCGTATCCGGCGTATCGTGGTCCGAGTGAAAGTAAACCCCGCCCTGCAACAATTGCAACGATGGCGCGTGCTTGTAAAAGGGGCTCATTTCGCCGCCGGCTCCCCGCTCCGGCTCCACGTAGGTAACGACGCCAAAATCCCGGTACGCGCCCATGACAATGTCCGACAACTTCCGGCTGCCGCCGACGTACCAGGTAAATGCGCCTGTCTGGTTGGCTTGCCTGATGCTGGGCCCGCGGAGGTCCGCCTGGATGCCGGCAGTGTGCTCGCAATTGATGATAATCGCGGTCTTTTCGAAGATCTCTTTATGCTGGGCGAGCCATTCGCCGCTCGGGGCGGCGCCGTTGTGATGCCCGCTGGTACCGAGAAAGATGATCGTGCGGCGGCGTTGTTCGCGGGGAATCTTCGCGAAGTACTCGGCCAAGCCGATCATCGTGGCTACGCCGGTCCCATTGTCGTTCGCGCCTTCAAACCAGCCGTCGCGGTGCGCGACGATGTAAATCGTTTCGTCGGTCATGCCCGGCAGTGAACCCCATACCGTCGCGGTCTTCAGGCCGGGCACCATCTTGACGTCGAGATGCATCTTGATATGCGGGGCTTGCCCTGCTGGCGTGCTAGCAATCAGATTGCGCAGGGCATTCGCATCGTCGCTGCCCAGGGAGAACGCGGGGACCTTGTCTCCCGCGGGATAAATCTGCATGCGGAAGTTGCCCGGCACGGCGATGACTTCGAAAATAGCCGCGGCCCCCATGCTGACGGCCCGCTCAACGGCTCCTTCACTGGCTGCGGAGTTCCATGCCGAATCCGGCTGCGGAATGCTGAACAGAAGAACGGCCTTCCCTCGGACGTCGCGCCCCTGGAAATCGGCCGCGCTGCCCAATCCTACGTACACGATTTGCAGATCGAGACCCTCTGGCGGCAAGCCCGGCGCCTGGTAGGCCGGCTGCGCGGATTCGAGCTGCAGATCCTTCCCGCCGGCGGAAGCGCTAACCGACCATGAATCCGGCATCCACTGCGGAGGCAAGTCTAAAGACTGGGCGCGCACATCCGACAATCCGGCTTGGCGAAACCTTTCCATCAGCCAGCGCGCATCCTCGGCATCGGATTCGGTGCCGATGATCCGGCCCCACAGTTTGTGGTTCGCATCGCGGTAGCGGCGCGAGATCGCAGCCTGTTCGTCGACGTACACCTTGAGATGCTTGCCGTCAATGGCGGCATACTTCTGGTCCGCCGGCGCGAGTTTCCACTGCAAAAATGTGTCGTCCAGAGGAACTAGAGCCGGCGCCGGAGCCGGCGGAATCCGCGTCGGTGAATTCAGCGGCGGAGCCTGTACGGGAGCTCCTTGCGCCCGGCTCGATCGCAAATTGAGGCTGATCATCACTGCTATTGACATCAATGTGAGCAGCAACCCCAGCCCTGAACGCCTGATTATCCGCATGCTTCCACTCTCATTACAATCTGTTCCTCGCTCGCGAAACCGCAGTGGTCTTATTGCTCCGTCGCCACAGGCAAGGATTAATCCGGATTTCCATATTGATTTCCGGCCGGCCGACAAGGTACACCCAACCCCGCCGGCATGCAATGCACTAGCCGCGTTCTTGAGGGCGGAGCCTTTTTGTTGGCTTCGGCAAAATCCGAAAAACGCACTGACGCCAGCCAGAAATGGCTAGTGTCCGGCGCATTTCCGGCACCGCGATTTTGGTCGGCGCACAGCGGTGTCCCCCCTTGACAATCGCGCCCGTCCCCGACAGACTAGCGCGATGAATTCATTCTTCAAGCGCCTGTTCCTGGCTGATTTCTGGAAGGGAATGATCCTTACCTTCCGCACGCAGAATCCAAAGAACATTTATACCGAGCAGTATCCGCTCGAGCGACCCATGGTGGCCGAGCGGTATCGCGGTGCGCCGCGCCTGAACATGAACCCGGAGACGGGCGAGACGCTGTGCATTGCGTGCAATCTTTGCGCGCTGGCCTGCCCTGAGAATTTGATCGTCGTGGGCTGGCATCGCGACGACGCCACGCGCCGCAAAGTCCTCACTAACTTTACCTACGACACCTCGCGGTGCATGTTTTGCGGATTATGCGAGGACGCATGCCCCACCGATTGCCTGGAATTGACTCAGGATTTCGAGATGGCATCGTACACTCGCGAATCGGCGATCTGGGACCGCCACCGTCTCGAAGAAGGGCCCACGCCCGCCCGGTACACACGCTAAGTTCGGCGCTTCATTGACCCGGACACACAAATTATTCCTGAAATTGACGCCGGCTCCTTTGCCCGGCGGAAACTATCTTTTGCAACAATCACCCCTTCTGCAATCCGCCCGCATGGCATAAGATTCCATTATGGACCTTCGTAAAGACCCCATTACGCGCAGTTGGGTAGTCGTGGGACACAGGGAAGACACCTGCGAAACCTCCGGGGGATGCCCGTTTTGCCCCGCGAAGATTGAATCCAAGCCCGTCTTGCTGCGCTTTCCGGCTCAGGGCCCCTGGCAAGTTGTGGTTCTGCCGCATCCGGACCCCTTGTACCGCGTGGAGGGCGATCCTGCCCGCCGCGCCGACGGAATTTATGATGCGATGCAACCGGTTGGGGCCGACGAAATTGTCATCGAAACGCCGGAGCATGACACCAAGCTAGAAGATTTGAGCGAAGATCAAATCCTGCTGGTGACGGAAGCCTGGAGGCAGCGCATCGAGGATCTGAAACGCGACCTCCGCTTCAAGTACATCTCCGTCTACAAAAATTATGGGGCGCTTGCCGGACAGGAAGGATCGCACGCGCATTCGCAGGTCACCGCGACCACTTTTGTTCCGCGGAGAATCCTGTATGAACTCCGCGCTTCGCGCGAATGGCACGCGGAAAAGGAACGCTGCGTTTTCTGCGACATCATAAAACAGGAAGAGCGCCAGGCGAAACGCATCGTGGATACGCAGGGAGATTACGTGGCGCTTTGCCCGTATGCCTCGCGCGTTCCGTTCGAAGTCTGGATTCTGGACCGCAAGCATAATCACCTGTTCGAGCAACAGCGCCAGGATTCCAATCGCCGCCAGTTGGCAACGTTGCTGCGCCGCATCCTGCGGCGCATTCGCCAGGTTGCCCCGGCGTATCACTTGGTCGTCCATACCGCTCCCAACCTGCAACATCCGAAGGGGGAGACTTCCATGTATTGGAAAACCATCGCTGACGATTACCACTGGCATATCGAAATTCTGCCCATCGTCGAGACGCGCAGCAAGTCCTACAGCATCAAGGAAGTGTATTACAACGCCGTGATGCCCGAGGAAGCGGCCGAACGTTTGCGCAAATTGGACCTAAATTCGTGAGGCGAGGCGAACATGGCGGAATCTTCTTTCGTCTCCTGTTCCTGCTTGCGTTCCTCGCCTTTCTCGCATTTCTGTATGTTATCCGGCACCCGCTGATGCGCCTTGCGGGCGAGCTTTGGATGGTGAACGATCCCGCCGCGCCCGCCGACGTCATCATCGTTTTGGGAGATGACAACTATGCCGGAGACCGCGCGTTTCATGCCGCGGAGCTGTATCGCGCCGGTGTCGCGCCGGTGGTCGTGGCCAGCGGCCGGATGCTGCGTGCGAATGCGGGAGTCGCCGACTTGATGGGGCATGACCTGGAATCTTTTGGAATTCCGGCGTCATCGATCGTGAAGTTTTCGCACCGGGCTTCCAATACGAAACAGGAGGCCGAGGCGCTTTCCGGGCTGATTGCCAGCCGCGGCTGGAAACGCATCCTTATCGTGACGTCCAATTACCATGCCCGGCGCGCCGAGTTCATATTTGAGCGGGTGCTCCCGGCCGACCTCAGCGTGCACGTGAGCGGCGCGCGCGATTCCGAATTTAATCCCACGAACTGGTGGGAAACGCGCCAGGGACAAAAACTTTTCCTGGATGAACTGCTTGGCTACGCGGTGGCGCGATGGGAACTCCGAGGCAAACCAGCAGGTCCGGCCGGCGCCGCCATTCTGCCCGGAATTTCTCCACGCCGCTCGATGCAATTTAATGGAATCGTCAATTACCGCGGAACATACTGACCCGTATCTGATTGGAAACACACCCGGTTTACAGGTTTCGCCCCGCGCACTATAGTCTTACTTTACCGTCCTCTCCGGGCTGCTTTGAGATGGCCCCGCCCTGCAGTTACGGAGTTTCGGTTGGGGGAGAAATTCATGTGGCGTAAACCAGAAGATTCGAAACCCGCATCACCCGTGGCGGAAATTCCGCCGGCACCTCCGCGCGTTGATCCGCCCGTGCGAAGCGTTGCGGGCCTCACGGCCGAAGTCGTGCAGCCTTCCGGAGGAGTGGTCACTTCGACGCTTCTGATCAAGGGCGAAATTCAGGGCCGGGAAGACTTGTACATCGACGGGGAAGTGCAGGGCACCATCCGCCTTACCGAAGGCCGCGTCACCGTCGGACCTCATGGCAAGATTTCGGCCGATGTGGACGCGCGTGAAATCGTCGTGCGGGGAAAAGTGAAGGGCGCCTTGCGCGGTCGCGAGCGCGTGGAAGTCGGGCGCACCGGAGAAATTCGCGGAGACGTCGTGACCAGCCGCATCGCCATCGAAGAGGGCGCGCAAATGCACAGCAAGGTAGAGATCACCCGCGCCGATGACTCGCAGAACGCCCGCACTGCAGTAAAATCGCCTGCCGCAGCGACCTCGGTTCCGCAGACCGTGGCCATGAAGGTGGGCGGAGAAGCGGCGAATTAAGATGAATTTTTTCAATAAAATGCGATCTGGCAACGCCCCGGAAACGCCCCGGCATGGTTCGCCGCAAGGCGTCCACGCGGCTCCCCCGGTGGCAGTTGCCCTCGCGAGCCATTCGTCGGCTGTTTCGGGAGCAGGGCCGCGGGCCGGACGTCTTTCGAACGGCCTGAAGGAATTCCTGTTCCAGTTGGATGGAATTGGGCGCGGCCATTTGTTGGACATGGGCGCGGCACGCCAAACGACGCTGAATTTCTTTATCGAACGCGGTTTTAAGGTTTATACGGACGACTTGTTGACCACCTGGAAGATTTTCCTGGATGCCGACGAGCAGCGGAAAAAGGAACTTGCCCCCGACGCCGATCGCTCCGAGATGACGCCGGCGGCGCGCGCCCAAAGATTTCTGGACAGCACGCTGCAATACCCGGAAGGCACCTTTGACGCCGTGCTCCTGTGGGATATCCTCGATTATCTCGACACCGAGCTGATGACGAAACTTGTCTCGCGGCTGACTTCGCTGGTCCGGGACGGCGGCGTGGTTTTCGCCATCTTCCATGCACGCAAGCCGGAATCGTTTCATCGTTACCGTGTCATGGATGCGCAGAATCTGGAGCTGATCCCAGCCTCCTGCCCGTTTGCTCCGCAACGCGTTTTTCAAAACCGGGAGATTTCCGACCTGTTCCGCAGATATCGCTCTTCCAAAACATTCGTGGGGCGCGATCAACTGCGCGAAGGACTTTTCGTCAAGTAAAGTCCTGCCCCGTATTTCCCGTTGGCGCCTGTGTAGGTCCTTCTACGTCTTACCTTCTGTTTTGGAATTCTCAACACGCGAGGAGAGAATCCCCGCCTCTGAAGAGGCGGGCTACAAAATGGCCGCCGGTGCTCGATGATTGTTGTAGCCCGGGTCTTCAGT
>CAWAEW010000018.1:0-155022 GCA_963781055.1 Terriglobia bacterium | reverse complement strand
GAGAGACAAATTGGCTCTTTACAGTCCTATTTTGTGGTATATATTGGACTGGTCGAAAGAGCCAATGATCCCGCTTCATCTTACAGCCCGAGAGCCACGTGCCGCTCTATATTCAGCTGCGCGACCAGTTGCGCGCCCTGATTCACGGCGGCGACCTGCGTCCCGGCGACCGCATTCCCGCCAGCCGCGAACTGGCCGTGCAATTGGGCGTTCACCGCACCACGGTCGCGAGCGCCTATGCCGAACTCGAATCCGAAGGCCTGATCAGCGGCCACGTCGGCCGCGGCACTTTTATTTGCGGCGAGCAAGGCGCGAAGCAAATCCACTTCTCCCGCTCCTGATCCGGCGGCTCCTGGCGGCCTCCGGTGGGAAGCTCTGTTTGCCGACGAGCGCGGCGAGGAAGTCTTGAGCCGCCTGATGCAGGCCGCGCCCCGCGGCGCCATCTCCTTTTTAATGGCCAGGCCCGCGGCGGAATTTTTTCCCATCCAGGAGCTTCGCAATTGCTCGAACGCCGTGTGGCGGCGCGAAGGAGCGGACATCCTGCAATTCGGCGCGTCCGACGGATATCCTCCCCTGAAGCAGGCGCTGATCGAAATGCTCGGCGCGGAAGGATACGGCGTCTCGGACGAAAATGTGCTGATCACCGACGGCTGCCAGCAGGCACTTGATCTGCTTTGCAAGGCGTTTTTGCGGCCCGGCGACACCATCGTGATCGAAAATCCCACCTACCCGGGCGCGCTGGCAATTTTTTCCGGGGCGCGCGTTCGAATTCTCGGCGTTCCGGTGAAGACCGAGTCCGGCCCCGGCATGGTGCCCGGAGTGGACGTCTCGGCCATCGAATCCGCCCTGATGCAGAACCGCGTGAAGATGATCGTCCTCACTCCGGATTTTCACAACCCCACGGGCACGACGCTGCCCGTGGCCGAGCGCCGCCGCTTGCTGGAAATCGCGGGCCGCTTCCAGGTGCCCATCATTGAAGATCATATCTACGCGCGGCTGCGGGCTCGCGGGGAGCGGGTTCCCTCCTTGAAGCAGCTCGATCATTCGAATCAGGTCGTTCAGATCGACAGCTTTTCGAAAATCGCTTTCCCCGGATTGCGCGTGGGATGGATTGTGGCGCCGCCCAACGTCATCGACCGGCTGCGCCTGGTGAAGCAATCGACCGATCTGCATACCGGCCAACTGGCGCAATCCATTCTGGCGGAATACATGCGGCGCGGACGGTTGAGCCCTCACCTGGAACGCACGCGCAAGGCCTATAGCGCCCGCCTGGCCGCGCTCGAGCACGCACTGGGTACTCACATGCCTGCCGGAACAAAATGGACGCGTCCTGAGGGCGGCATGTGCGTTTGGGTCGAACTGCCCGCCGGATTCGATTCGAATGAATTGCTGATCCATGCGCGCGAACGCGGCGTGCTGTTTGCTCCGGGCCGCTATTTTTATTTTCAAAATCCGCAGCCGAACACGTTGCGCCTCGGATTTGCCGGACTCAGCGAGCGCGATATCGCCCGCGGCGTCGCCACGCTTGCCGACGTGCTGCGCGGCGAAATGCGCAAGCGCCAGCGCGGCGCGCGCCGCGCGGAAGTGCCGCGCGTGGCGCTGGTGTAAACTGGATTTGCCGCGAGCATGCGGCGAATCCGGCCGGAAGGCTTTTGGTGGCATAGGCTTCAGCCTGTGCGGTTTTGATTTTTTAGCGGACTAAAAAACGCGCAGGCTGAAGCCTGTGCCACTGGTCCGGGCGAGAGTGTTTCAGGTCTCTGTCAAAGGCAGCTTGGGAATTTATCGCGAGAAATTGAGGGCTAAGCGGAAAAATGAAAATCGATCCCAAACCCGAAAACCCGTGTTTTGGCTGCGGCGGAGCCAATGCCCGCGGCATGCATCTCTCGTTCGAACAGGATGACGAGCGCCAGCGCATCGTGGGCCGGTTTTCGCCTGGGCGAGGAATACCAGGGCGGCTCGGGCTTTCTGCATGGCGGGATCATCGCCTTGCTGCTGGACGAAGTCATGAGCAAGGCGAGCCGCTTCGACGGGCAGCGCGCGGTCACGGCGGACCTTCGCGTCGAGTACCGGCGCCCGATTCGCGTGAACACGGAAATTGTCGTCGAGGGATTTGTAAAGCGCCGCGAGGGCCGTCAGTTGTATCATGAAGGGGAGATCCGAAACACGGCGGGGGATTTGCTCGCCCGGGGCGAAGGACGATTCGTAATCATCGACCGGGAAAAGTACGCGGCGCAGCCGTAAGCGCATCAGGAGATTCCGTTGTTATTCGGCGCAATCAATCAGGATATTGAATAAGGAGACGGAAATGACAGCAACGCAGGGAAGCAACGGGAATTATTCGAACGACGAGTGGCGCGTAAAAGTCGGCCTGGCCGAAATGCTCAAGGGCGGCGTCATCATGGACGTCACCAACGCCGAGCAGGCGCGCATCGCCGAGGACGCGGGAGCCTGCGCGGTGATGGCGCTGGAGCGCGTGCCTTCGGACATCCGCAAGGAAGGCGGCGTCGCGCGCATGGCCGCGCCGAAGATTATTCGCGAAATCATGAACACCGTCAGCATTCCGGTGATGGCCAAGGTGCGCATCGGCCATTTCGCGGAAGCGGCGGTGCTCGAGGCGCTGGAAGTCGATTTCATCGACGAAAGCGAAGTGCTGACTCCCGCCGACGAGGAGAACCACGTCTGGAAGCACGATTTTAAGGTGCCCTTCGTGTGCGGCGCGCGCAACCTGGGCGAAGCGCTGCGGCGCATTGCCGAAGGCGCGGCGATGATCCGCACCAAAGGCGAAGCGGGATCGGGCAACGTGGTCGAAGCCGTGCGCCACATGCGCACGATCACCGGCGAAATGCGGCGTCTCACCACGCTGCGCGGCGACGAATTGATGCACGTCGCAAAAGAACTGGGCGCGCCGCTCGACCTGGTCCGCGAAATCGCGCGCACCGGAAAACTTCCCGTGCCGAATTTTTCCGCGGGAGGAATCGCGACGCCCGCCGACGCGGCGCTGGTGCGGCATCTCGGCGCGGAATCGGTTTTCGTCGGGTCGGGAATTTTCAAGTCCAGCGATCCCGAAAAGCGGGCCAAGGCCATCGTGAAGGCCACCACGCATTATCAGGATGCCAAGGTCGTCCTCGAAGCCTCGGAAGAATTGGGCGAAGCGATGAAGGGCCTCGACATCCGGCAAATCGACGAGAAGGATCTGCTGCAGACGCGCGGCTGGTAAGCGGCGTTTGAGTCCGCGGCGGAAATATTGCTTCTTCGTTGTCATTCCGAACCCGCTCCTGCGGGTGAGGAATCTCTCTTCCGGTTTGAATTGTAAAAGAAGGAGGGATTCCTCACCTTGCGGGTTCGGAATGACACCGAAGTTTTTGTTCGCAAAGTGCGAAGCCGGCAAGGCCAGAGACGAATGGAAAAATCTATGAAAGTCGGAATCCTTGCGGTGCAAGGCGATTTTGAGGCGCATGCCGCGATGCTCGCGCGGTTGGGCGCCGACCACGTCTTCGTTCGCACGCCGCGCGACCTGGAAGGCGTGGACGCCATGATCTTGCCCGGCGGCGAAAGCACCACGCAGTGGAAATTCCTTGTCGAGGAAGGCCTCGACAAGAGTCTTGCACGAATTTGCCGCTCGCGGCGGCGCGATGTTCGGCACCTGCGCCGGGGCAATCCTGCTGGCCCGGGAAGTGCACCGCCCGGATCAACCCTCTCTGGGATTGGCCGATATTTCCGTGATCCGCAACGCCTATGGGCGCCAGCTCGCCAGCGAAGTGCGCAGCGAAGTGACGTCCCTTTCGCCCGCGCCCATCGAAATGGTTTTCATTCGCGCTCCGATCATCGAGCGCGCGGGACCCGGCGTGGAAATCCTGGCTACTTCCCAGGGCCAGCCGGTGCTGGTGCGCCAGGGCCGCATTTTGATCGCGACGTTCCATCCGGAACTCACCAGCGACACCACCGTGCACGAATATTTTCTGCGCATGGCAACCGGAAAGCTCGACGCCGCCGACAAAGTCCTTGCGCGGGACTGAACTTTTGGTAGAACAGGCTTCAGCCTGTTTGCCGTTCCATTTCCACAAAGGTCAAAACCAAACAGGCTGAAAGCCTGTTCCACTTGATTCGCCATGTCATCCTTGAGCCTCGCTGAATTCCGTGTCATTCTGCTTGTTTGGGAATGCCGGCCGGGAGAAATCGAATCGTCGTGCGCAAGAAAATCTTATTCCTTTGCGTTGGCAACGCGTGCCGGAGCCAGATGGCCGAGGCCATCGCAAAGCATGTGGCGGCGGATGTGATCGAACCGTCCAGCGCGGGACTTGTTGCGTTTGGGGAGATCACCGGACCTACTCTTGCCGTGCTGACCGAACACGGGTTTTCCGCCGAAGGGCAGCATTCCAAGCCATTATTGCCCGGAAGAATTGCTCGCCGCCGATCTGGTTGTGAATATGACGGGGCGTTCGGGCGCGGCGATCTTCACCGAGCCGACGCCGCCGCTCGAGGATTGGGATGTCGGCGATCCCTTCGGATTTAACCTCGCCGTCTATCGCGCAGATTCGGGATCAGATTGAAGCGCGCGTCGAAGATCTGGCGCGGCGGCTGCGCGAACAGGTAGACTCGACGGAGCAGCGCAACCAGGCAGGATAGAAAAACGATGCCACGCGAAAAAACCAGCGTCTCGCGCGAGGATTACCTGAAGGCGATCTGGGACATCGTCCAGGAAGAGCAGGAGCCGATCAGCGCGCGGCTGGCGGAAGAATTGGGCGTCACGCCTCCGGCGGTCACGGCCGCGCTCAAGCGCTTGACGCGCGACGGGCTGCTGGTCGTGGGCCGCGACGGCCGCATCACGCTGACCCGCAAGGGCAGCGGAATCGCCGATCACCTCGCCATGCGGCACCAGCTTGCGGAAAAACTTCTGACCGAAGTCATCGGCCTCGACTGGACGCGCGCGCACGACGAAGCCGAGCGCCTCGAACACGGCATTTCCCCGGAAGTGGAAAAATTATTGCTGGCGCGGTTTGGCGCGGAGGGATTCTGCCCGCACGGCGTGCCGCTGCAAGGCGGCCTCGCGAAATTGCGGCGCAAGCACGGCGCCGTTCCGCTTTCCGATTTGCCCGCCGGGCAGTCCGTGGAAATCCTCTGCGTGTACGAGAAGGACCCGGAATTTTTGAAATTTCTGTCAGGGCTCTCGATCCATCCGGGAGCCCGCGCCCACATCCGTAAACGCGAATATGACGAGACCATGACGCTCGCGGTCGGAAACCGCACCATCCACCTCGGAAAACCCGCCACCAGCCGCATCTGGGTTCGCGCGCTGCCATCCTAGTGTGGTGTCCCGGAATTTCGCGCCATAAATTGCGGCAGCACCAGGGGCTAAAGCCCTTGTTTTTCAGGCCTCTGGATGTCGCGGCTGAAGCCGCGACCCACAAAGATCATTTATGAGACCGCTTCTAAGGAATTCCATCAATTCATTCGACATGGAAATTGCCGGAGTGCAATGGAGAACAACCCGCGCAAGATTAAGACCGAATTTCTTGAGAAAGTGAGCCACCATTGGCTGGCGATTTAGGGAGGCCCATGACGTCGGAAACGATCGCGGAGAAGGGAACCGAAAATAGCAGGGCGCTGCTGTATGCGGCCATCGTCATCGTCGTCGGGGTCCTTGGCACCACGCTTGCCCAGCCGCAGGTTCTCGGCCGCATTCCGCTGCAGAACATGCTGAAAAACGAGTTGCACGTGGACCGCGCCGCGAACGCGGCCTTTTTCTTTTGGATGGGCCTGGCATGGTACTTCAAACCTTTTTTCGGCATCGTTACCGACGCTTTCCCGCTCTTCGGCAGCCGCCGCAAGAGCTACATGCTCATCGGCGCGACTCTTGCGACCCTATCCTGGGCTGCGCTCTACTTCACACCGCACCAATACAATAAGCTGCTGTGGATCTGCATCGTCATCAACCTGTTCATGATGGCGACCAGCACCGTTGTCGGCGGCTATATGGTGGAGATCGCGCAATCGATCTCCGGTTCGGGGCGGCTCACATCCGTCCGGAATTTTGTGGAGCAAGCGTCCATCCTCATTACCGGACCGACGGCCGGGTTTTTGGGGAGCATCGCCTTCGGTTGGACCACGATCGCTTGCGGCAGCGTGATGTTCCTGGTGGTGCCGGGGACGGTTTGGTTCCTTCACGAGCAGCGCAAAAAAATCGACTCGAAAACGCTTCTCGATAATGCCGGCAAGCAATTGGTCAATATCGCCAATGCGAAGACGATGTGGGCGGCGGCCGGATTCATGGCCCTGTTCTATTGCGCCCCCGGGATAATGACCGCGGTTTTTTACCGCCAGCAGAATGAGTTGCATATGGCCACGCAAGGCCAGGGATTTTTGCAATTCTTGAGCGGCCTGTTTGGCATGGGGGCAGCGGCCCTGTATGGAGGCTACGCTTGCCGCCGATTGAGTCTCCGCAAGTTGCTGTTTATCTGCCTGATCTTCGGCACGGCCGCCAATCTGGGCTATCTGTTTTACACGTCCGTGGGCAGGGCGGAAATCATCGAAAGCTTTAATGGGTTTGGCTATACGCTGGCGGAGGTCGCCATGATGGATCTGGCTGTGCGCGCCACTCCTTCCGGCAGCGAAGGCATGGGATTCTCGATCATGATGAGCGTGCGCAATCTGATGCTGTTCGGCAGCGACTGGTTCGGCTCGAAACTTCTCGAAACCTACCATTTGCAGTTTAATACGCTGGTACTTGCCAACGGCGCAATTTCATTCATCGCCGTCCCCTTTGTCCTGCTGCTCCCATCCGTGATCGTCAGGGCAAAGGACACAGACTCACCTCGACCGGCTGCTGAATTGGTGCCCGAGCCGGTGCGGGCCATACAAGAATAGAGTGACGGGAGAAGTTGAATTGCGCTAAACGGCTCGCTTGAATTTTTCACGCCAGGGGAGTAAGTTTCATTCCTCACTTAGCCTTGCGCAATTCGGAATTTGCCGCGGTGTCGGGAGGCTCCATGTCCGCCGAAATTCAAGTTCAAGTGAATGGGAAGTCGTATCAGAGCCAGGTGGAACCCCGGCTGTTGCTGGTTCACTACCTGCGCGATGTGCTGGGCCTGACGGGGACGCACGTGGGGTGCGAGACCTCGATTTGCGGCGCATGCACCGTGCTGATCGATGGGAAAGCGGCGAAGGCGTGCACCATGCTTGCCGTGCAGGCTTCCGGCTCGCAAATCACGACCATCGAAGGCCTTTCCGCTCTGGCGCCCGCCAACGGCAATGGGCTGCATCCGGTGCAGGAAGGGTTTTGGGAGAAGCACGGCCTGCAGTGCGGATTTTGCACGCCCGGAATGATTCTCTCCTCGGTGGAACTGCTCGGGAAAAATCCGAACCCCTCGCGGAGCGAAATTCGGCACGCGATTTCCGGGAATCTTTGCCGTTGCACCGGATACCAGCACATTGTCCAGGCCGTCGAGTACGCAGCCAAGAAAATGAAATCGAAGAAGCGGTGAAGTATTACCGGTGCGGGCTGCACTTGATGACCCTGAGTCCCGAAGTCCCGCCCGCATGAACATTGGAGGATTTATGCCCGCAGCCACGCATTATCTGGGAAAGCCGCTGAAGCGCAAGGAAGACCCTCGCCTGATTCAGGGCCTCGCGCATTATGTGGACGACATCGCAATGTCTGGGCATGCAGCATGCGGCGATTCTCCGCAGCCCGTATGCGCACGCGAAGATTCGCTCGATCGACGTGTCCAAGGCGCAGGCCGCGCCCGGCGTGTCGCTGGTGCTGACCGGGGCGGACATTCGCGGTTCGATCGCGATGGTCCCTTGCGCCGCGCAGATTCCGGACATGAAATCCGCGCCGCGTCCCGTGCTGGCGCTGGATCGCGTGCGGTTTGTGGGGGAAGGCGTCGCGGTGGTGGTCGCGGCCAGCCGTTACGCGGCGCGCGATGCGGTGGACCTGATCGAAGTGGATTACGAGCCGCTCACTCCCGTGGTGAATCCCGAGAAGGCGATGGAAAAAGGCTCGCCCGTCCTTTATGACGGTCACAAGGACAACGTCGCGTACCGCTGGGAACTCGAGGGCGGAGACGTCAAAGCCGCGTTCAAGAATGCCGACAAGGTCATCAAGCAGCGGCATGTTCAACCAGCGGCTGATTCCGGTGGCGATGGAAACGCGCGGCGTGGTCGCGGAGTACAAGGCCGGGGAACGCCAGCTCACGGTGTGGTCCTCGACGCAGGTGCCGCACCTGCTCCGCACGCAAATCGCGGCCATGCTCGATGTGCCGGAATTTTCCGTGCGCGTCATTACTCCGGAAGTGGGCGGAGGATTCGGCAGCAAGCTCAACATTTATGCGGAAGAGGCGCTGGTCGGCTATCTGGCGATGCGCCTGGGCACGCCCGTGAAATGGATCGAATCGCGCCGCGAAAATTTCCAGGACACGATTCATGGCCGCGATCAGATTGACGACGTCGAAGTGGCGATTAAAAAGGACGGCACGATTCTGGGCCTGCGCTTCCGCGCGATTGCCGATCTGGGCGCTTACTACCAGTTGCTTACGCCGCTGATTCCCACGCTCACCGGTTTGATGGCCTCCGGCTGCTACAAAATTCCCGCGATTCGCGCGGAAATCATCGGCGTTCTGACCAACAAAATGTCCACCGACGCGTATCGCGGGGCGGGGCGCCCGGAAGCCACGTACCTGGTCGAGCGCGCGCTGGATCTGGTGGCCGCGGAACTCAAGAAGGACCCCGTCGAGGTGCGCCGCAAGAATTTCCCGAAGCTCTCGGAGACTTTCCGTACGCCACTCCGACCGGAGTGATTTACGACAGCGCGAACTATCCGCGCAGCCTGGACCTTGCGCTGAAGAATTCCGGCTACACGAAATTGCGGCAGGAGCAGGCGAAAGCGCGCAAGCAGGGCCGCGTGGTGGGAATCGGACTTTCCACGTACGTGGAAATTTGCGCCATGGGCCCGTCGAGCGCGATGCCGGCGGGGGGATGGGAATCGGCCACGGTGCGCATCGAGCCCAGCGGCATGGTCAACCTGCTGACGGGCGCGTCGCCGCACGGGCAAGGCCAGGAAACCAGCTTCGCGCAATTGGGAGCGGAAATTCTCGGCCTCGAGCCCGCCGACGTCAACGTGATTCACGGCGATACAGCGATCGTGCCGTATGGCATCGGCACGTTCGGGAGCCGGGCAACGGCCGTCGGCGGCACGGCTGCGTACATGGCGCTGATGAAACTTCGCGAGAAGCTGGCCACGCTGGCGGGTTTTTTAATGGATGTGGATCCCGCAAAACTTGTTTTTGAAAACATGAAAATCTTCGTGAAATCGCAGCCGAAAAAATCGATTCCTTTCGGCGAGGTGGTGGCCGCGGCCTACACGGCCAAGAAACTTCCGCCGGGCATGGAACCGGGCCTGGACGAGACCTCGTTCTTTGAGCCGTCGAATTTCACTTTCCCGTTCGGCGCGCACGTTTGCATGGTGGAAATCGACAAGGAAACCGGCGACGTCCGGCTGCTCAAGTATGTTGCGGTCGATGATTCCGGCAATGTTTTGAATCCGTTGCTGGTGGCCGGCCAGGTTCACGGCGGCATCGCGCAATCGTTCGGGCAGGCGATGCTCGAGGAATGCGTCTACGACGAGCAGGGGCAGCTCATTACCGGCGAGCTGACCGATTACGCGATTCCGCGCGCCGAAGATTTGCCGTGGCTGGAAACCGACCACACCGTTACGCCTTCGCCGGTGAATCCGCTGGGCGTCAAGGGAGTGGGCGAGGCCGGCACGATCGGCGCGACGCCGGCGCTGGCTAATGCCGTCGTTGATGCGCTCTCGGTGTTCGGCGTGCGCCACGTGGATATGCCGTTCAAGCGCGAAAAAATCTGGAAGCTCATGCACAATGGCACCGGGAGGGCAAAATGATCCCCGCACCGTTCGAGTACGCCGCTCCAAAAACTTTGGAAGAGGCGCTGCGCCTGGTGGAGCGCCACGGAGACGAGGCGAAAATCCTGGCCGGAGGGCACAGCTTGCTTCCGCTGGTCAAGCTGCGTCTGGCGCAGCCGCGCTACGTCATCGATATCGGCCGCTTGCGGAACATGAGCTACATTCGCGAGGAAAACGGAAGCATCGCTATCGGCGCGCTCACCACGCACGCGGAAGTCGAGGGTTCGCCGCTGCTGCGCTCGAAATGTCCCTTGCTCGCGGAAACGGCCGCCACGATCGGCGACGTGCAGGTTCGCAATCGCGGCACGCTGGGCGGAAGTTTGGCCCATGCCGATCCCGCGTCGGATTATGCCGCCGCCGTCCTGGCGCTGGACGCGGAAATCATCGCCGCGTCGACGGCGGGAACGCGCACGATTCCGGTGACGGAATTTTATGTGGATATGCTGACCACGTCGCTGCGGCCCGGCGAAATCCTCAGCCAGGTGCGCGTTGCGTCGCAAGCCGCCGCGGACCGGCACGGCGTATGAAAAACTGCACCAGCCCGCTTCCGGCTTCGCCATCGTGGGCGTCGCTGCGCGCCTTTCCTCGGGCAAAGGACGGCAAGATCGAAGTAGCTCGCGTCGGCGTCACTGGCCTTGGTCCCAAGGCGTTCCGCGCGGAAGGCGTCGAAAAGGCGCTGCAGGGCAAGAAAGCGTCCGAGAAAGTTTTCGCGGATGCCGCGAAATTTGCCGCGCAAGGGATCGATGCTCTCTCGGACCTTCACGCTTCGGCGGAATTTCGCGGGGAAATGGCCATCGTTCATGCGCGCCGGGCTCTGGCTCGGGCCTTTGTGCGCGCGCAAGGCAAAGCGTGAAACTCGCGGGACAACATCTTCTGCCGGCGGCGCCGGAAAAAGTTTGGGATCTTTTCACCGATCCCGTGCGCCTGGCGAAATTGCTGCCTGGATGCGAAAGGCTCGATCCGGACGGCCCGGACCGGTACAAGGCCGCTGTCAAATTCGGAATCGCCGCGATTTCCGGAAAATATGCCGGCGCGCTCGAATTTTCCGAAAAAAAGCCTCCGCATTCCATGCGCATGAAAATTTCAGGGAAGGGAATGCCGGGGTTTGTCGACGGCACGGGAAATATCGAGCTGGCCGAAAAAGACGGGCAAACCGAATTGCGCTACACTGGCGAAGCGCAGGTCGGCGGGATGATCGCTTCGGTCGGGCAGCGCATGATCGAGGGCGCGGCGAAGAAAATCGTGGACCAGTTTTTTGCGGCCGCGGCTGAGGAATTGAAGAAGGCCTAACGGTTTTTTTTCATCCGGTGGCGAGTAATGGCCGTATCGGATAAAATTCGCCCCGCGCGGCAGTAGGCGGAGTTCGATGGATCTACGCTTCCCGATCGGCAAGTACATATCCTGCGAGGCGCTGACCCCGGAGCAGCGCACCGCGGCCATCGCGCAAATCGCGGCCGGGCCCCAGGCTTTGCGGGATGCCGTTGCCGGCCTCGCGCGCGAGCAGCTGGACACGGCGTACCGTCCGGGCGGCTGGACCGTGCGGCAAGTCGTGCATCATTTGCCGGACAGCGACCTGAACGCCTACATTCGCTTGAAACTTGCGCTGACTGAGAATGAGCCCACGATAAAAACGTATGAGGAAGAACTCTGGGCGGAGCTTGCGGACTCGCGTGATACGCCCGTCGAGGTTTCGCTCGCGCTGCAGGAAGCGCTTCACCAGCGGTGGGACGTGCTGCTGCGCTCCTTGCGGGCGGAGGATTTTTCCCGGCACATGCGCCATCCGGCGCACGGCCTGACATCGATCGACAACATGGTCAATCTCTACGCCTGGCATGGGCGCCACCACGTCGCGCAGATCACTTCGCTGCGCGAACGCGAAGGCTGGAAATAGCCGCTTGCTCTTCACCGCGCTGCGCTACTACTGGATCTCGGCCAAGGGCTATCGCCTGCGACCGTGGGCCAGCCCCTACATTCGCTGGCGCCTGGAAACATTTTTTGGCGGGGACATGCACGCGCTCGGCCCCGGCCAATTTTTTGCGCTGCTGTGGAGCGAGCGCTCGCGGTCTCGGCAATTCCTCGCGTGGCTGGCGGAACGGTGGCACGCGCAGGGCGAGCGGCGTTCCTGATTCCCATCTTCTCCCCTGGTGTATAGTGAGAGTATAGGAAGGTACGTGTCGTGGCGCAGGCTTCCCTAGCTGCGGAAGAACTCAAAACGTTGTCATTCCGAGGCACGCTTCGTGCCGAGGAATCCCTCTTTCTCTTGGTATCAAAACCTAGAGAGATTCCTCCCTTCGTCCGGAATGACAACTTAAAGGGCTTTTTTCGCAACCAGTAAAAACTGTGCCACTTCGCGAAACCATGCAGGAACTGAAAATATTCCAGGAGACGCAATCGCTGCACGAGGCGCGCTGGTGGGAGACCATGCCCGACGGCCGCATCCACTGCTTTTTGTGTCCGCGCCATTGCCACATCGGCGAAGGACAGGCGGGGTTCTGCTACATTCGCGTGAATCAGGGTGGGAAACTCTATAGCCTGGGATACGCTTCGCCGGCCGCGCTGCAGATCGATCCCATCGAGAAAAAACCCCTCAATCATTTTCTGCCCGGCACGCGCGTTTTTTCCCTTGGCACGGCGGGCTGCAACATGGGCTGCTTTTTCTGCCAGAATTGGAGCATTTCGAAATCGCAATCGGATCAGGTTCGTTCCACGCACATGCCGCCGGAGGATGTTGTGGCGCTGGCGATCCGCTACGGCTGTCCGTCCATCGCGTTTACGTATAACGAGCCGACAATCTGGGGCGAATACGTGGTCGATATTTGCCAGGCCGCGCGGGAAGCGGGAATCCGCACGGTGATGGTGACCAACGGCTACATCACGCGCGAAGCGTTTCATGACATTTACGATCATGTGGACGCCGCGAACGTCGACCTCAAGGCGTTTACCGAGGGGTTTTACGGACGCGTGACCCTCACGCATCTGCAGCCGGTTCTCGACGTGCTGACCTGGCTGAAGCAGGAAACCAATGTCTGGTTTGAGATCACGAATCTGCTGATCCCCACTCTGAACGACGATCCGGACGAAATCCGGCGGTTCTCCGACTGGATTCTGGACCATCTCGGCCCCGACATTCCCCTGCATTTCACGGCGTTTCATCCGGATTTTAAGCTGCAAGACAAGCCCAGGACGCCGCCCGAGACGCTGGACGCCGCCAGGAAAATTGCGCTGGCTGCGGGACTCCACTACGTTTACGAGGGCAATATTCACAGCGACGCGGCGCACACGTACTGCCCCGGCTGCAAGCGGATTCTTGTCCGGCGATCCTGGCACGAGGTTCTGGAAAATTTCATCCGCGATGGAGCGTGTCCTTCGTGCGGCCGCGCGATTCCCGGCATATGGACAAATCCTCAGGGCGCCCGGAATTCGGCGATGATTCGGGCGGCAGAAAAAATCTCGCGCAAGTACGACACTTTCAATTTGTGACTGGGAGTCTGTCTTGCAGAAAAAGTCGAACACTGGCAGTGTGCGGCGACCTGATTTCATCTTGCCCGAAGTCCCAGAGGGACGTCACAGCGTAGCCCAACGTGGAAACGGTGGGGCACGCAGTGCGATCAATTACAGTCCCGGAGGGGCGGCACAAGGCTAACCTTCTGCCGCCCCTCCGGGACTCGGCTTTTTACCCTTGCATGTTCCCACCGCTTCCGCTGTGGGCTACGTTTTTTCGTCCCTGGCGGGACTGGTCAAAACGCGTAAGCGTTTATGGTGTCGGGCAATATTTCTCCACGTCAATATCCGGAAAACCTCGATTGGTCAGGTGCGCGATCAGGCGCGCGGCGGTGATTGCGCCTCGCGGAAATAGCGCGCGGATGGATTCGAAGACGACCTGATGCTCCGGCTCGATAAAAGAGCGGCCGGCATGCGACTCGATCAGATTTAAGCGTTGCTCGCGGGGCGCTGCCTCATCGCACAGCGTGCGCAGGATCTGGAGTTCGTCTTCCATGCAATGATTTTATTCCACTTGGAAAATCGCGGAGGAAAATTCTTCACTGCGTAATGATTTTCGGCGGAGTGTTCGCGCGAAGGCGAAGAGCGGCTGCTTTGGCTATCGGGTCGGAAGGGTCCATTTCCAGCCCCCTTTCGAATTCGTGAAGCGCCTCGAGCCGGTGGCCGGTCGCTTCGAGGACTTGCCCGAGGCCCACGTGCGCGTCGATGTCGAAGTTGTCCATGGCGAGCGCGCGACGATATGCTCGTTCGGCGCGAGGAAGGTCTTGCCAGGTCAAATAGATTTTTCCCAACTGGTCGTAGGCGTCCGTGTTCGAGTCCGCCTCCACCGAGCGCTCATACTCATTGCGGGCATCTTCCAGGCGGCCCGCATGAAACAGATATTTACCGTACGCGTTGAGAGCCCGCGTCGAAAGCGGAGAAAGCGTCGTGGCGACGCGGAATTCCCACTCGGCTTCGGTGTCGCGGCCCATGTCGGCCAGTGTCTCCGCGAGATTGACGTGCGCCATGGTGTAAGCAGGACGATCGCGCAGCGCCCTCCAGGAATAATCTAGCGATTCGACGTACCGGTGCTGTCGCCAGCGGAGAAGCGCCATGTTGTCGAGCGCGAAGACGTTGCTGGGCCCGTACGAAAGAGCCGCCAGCCATTCGCGCTCCGCATCCGCAAATCTGTTGTGGTTGAAAAATGCGGCGCCAAGATCGGAGCGGATTAAGCTCGCATCGCCCTGTGACCGCAGCGCCTGGCGGAACAGCGTTTCATCCGAGGCCCAATCGCGATTCCGCGTGACGGTTCGCACAGCGTAAAGCAGCGCAACGGCGCCGACCAGCACGGGTACGGCGCGAGCCAGCGGCCGCAGCAGCGGCGGCCCTTCGGCATTCCAAAGTTTTACCGCGCCCCATCCCAGGAGCCAGCAGAATCCTACCGAGGGCAAATACAGGTAGCGCTCTCCAAACACGCTCGCCGGCATCCATCGCGCATTGAGGACGGGGCCCAGGGGCAGGAAGATCAGGAGAAACGCAAAGGAGAATAGGTGCGCCCGCTTCCACAATAGAACGAACAAAGCGGCGCACATAATGATCCCGGCGAAACCCAGCAGTACAGGAACATCCGTGAAATGGCGGCTGGGATGGAAGACATAATACGCGGCGAAGTGCGCGGGCCAGATCAGCTTGCCGATATATTCGCCGATAAGGGAGACAGAGGAAAGCAGGGTGTCATGCCAGGAAAGGTTCGGGCGCATCACGACGCTGGCAATGCCGCCTAGAATCAGTCCGCGGACCCAAAGATAGAGAGCGGCCACGGCCCACACGGGGCCGATGCGCGAGAGTTTTTCCCGCGCCGTGGTCGTGGACCGGTCGTCGCGGTAAAAATACTCGAACAGCGTGACCATGACCGGCAAGGTCATCGCCTGCTCTTTCGAGAGCAACGCCAGCAGAAACACGGCGCACAGGATCACGCGCGCGCGAATCCGGTGATCGGTCTCCGCGAGGCGCAGGTACAACAAAAACGCCGCCAGATAAAAAACGGTGAGCTGCAGGTCGGTGACGCCGGCAATCCAGGCGACCGATTCGGTGTGAATGGGGTGGAGCGCGAACAACCCCGCCGCGACCAGCGCCACGCGCTCCCCGCTAAATCGCCGAAGCAAAAGAAATACCAGCCAGACGGCAATGCAATTCAGCACCAGATTGACGAGGTGAAAGCTGAACGGAACCAGGCCGGCAATCTGGTAGGTCAATAAATATTCGAGCGTCATCATAGGGCGAAAGTAATTAGTGACCCCGGCGGCGCCCTGAAAGGACCACACAGTTGTAGTGAAAATCTCGCGCAGGTATCGAAAGGAATGGACGTAAGGGTTCTGGATGATTTGGAAATTATCATCGTACACGAAGCTGGCCAGCAGCGTGTTCGCGTAAGGCAAAAAGGAGAGAAGAAATAAGAAAGAAAATATGACCGCTTCGCGGCGGCTATCAGGCGAGCGCTCTCCGCGCATGGGTGCTGGAACGGGCATGAAATAATGCTACTGGAGAGGGCCCGCGGAAGCCACCGTCGCGAGCAGAGGGGGTGCCAGAACCGTCAGTAGGGCATGCTTCATCCTGCCGGGTTTTTGCCTTCGATTCAAAAAGGTCAAGAGCGATAGGCTCAAGCCTGTATTATTTTTTCCTGCTTTCGACGTGTTCGTCGATCCACTTCAGGATCAGGTCGGCAACCTGCAGATTATTTTTATCCTGCATGAGCATGTGGCTGTTGCCGAATTGCCCGTACTTGGGCAGGTGCATCATGGTCGCATCGCCTCCCGCGGCCTTCACCTGCTCGATAAATTTGGTGCAGTCGGAAAACCTATTTTTCCAGAAGGCCGCAAAGGCGGGGACGTCTTCAATGTGATCGCCGAACATGACGAGCGTGGAAATTTTGGCCAGGCTGGAAATTTGCTCGGCGGTGAGCGCAGGGCACGCGCTTTCAATCGTGATCAAGCCTTTGATGTCCGCCGGATTGATCAGCGCCGCCTGCTCGGGAAAGAAGCCCGACTCGGAGTGTCCCATCAGGATGGCGCCTTTCAATTTGATGGCGAGGCCGGAGAGATTTGTCCAAGTAGGATTGGGCGATGGAAGTTCCGCATTGAGATCGGGAATCACTTGCTTGCCGAATTCGTCGAAGGCCTCGACCGGGAACTGCTCGTTCGCAAAGGGCGTGCCCATTTTGGGCCCAAGCCGGAAGAGTTCCCAGGCGATCTCATGGGTCGCAGTGCGAATCTCGGGCATGTCGGAGGCGGGCCGTTTCCCCAGCTTGATTTCGTTGTAGAGCGTTGCGTCGAATCCGGAACGTGCGCGCGAAACCTGGTCGGGTAGATAAACTGCGCGGTGCTTGCGGAGAAAATATTCATTCCAGCCCATGCGGCCGTCGGGAGTGGTTTCGTAGCTCTTCGTGCTCAGGCAGCAGCCGTGCAGCATGACGACCGGAACATGCGCGCCGGCACCCTCGGGAATCTGGTACTGCACGTACATCTGATCGACCGTGATGTGTCCGTCATTGATCCCCGTGCCCAAAAATCCACTGGGGCTTCCAGTAAGCGCGTCGGTGTAGATGGTGCGGCCGCCGACGAAGAAGCTGCCTTGCTCCTTGAGGAGCAGGGAATCGGCCGTGGTCACGCCCGCGGCGACCAGGGATACCGCTGCTGCACACGCGAGCAACGCAAATGGGCGCGTTAGGTTTGCAAATCGACACAAGTGTTTCACAATGGTCTCCTTTCGCGGACCACAAGGAAATTTTTGCCCTGAGATCAGTCCCGGAGGGACGGCATAACGTAGCCCACCATGGAAACGGTGGGGCGCCGAGTGTGATCTTTTGCAGCCCCGTAAGGGCGGCACAAAGTTACCATTGTGTCGCCCCTACGGGGCTTAACTCTCTGCAATGACGCAGACCCACCGCTCCCGCAGTGGGCTACGTTATGCCGTCCCTCCGGGACTTCGGGGATTCCTCGCGGAGTTTATCCCGATCTCTACCGGGATCTGGAATGACGACACCTTTATATACGTTCGCCTGCTAAATCTCAGGCGTGGTGATCGCTCCGAGAGACGCCGAACTCACCAGCGCGGCATATTTGGCAAAAACTCCGGTTTTGTAGCGCGGCGCGGGGGCCTTCCACTTTGCCAGGCGCGATTTGATCTCGGCATCGCTCAATTCCAGGCGCAAGGTTTTGGTCGCCAGATCGAAGGTAATTTCATCACCCTCGGCGACTGATGGCGATGGGGCCGCCGCGAGCGGCTTCCGGCGCGGCGTGGCCGGCCATCAGGCCGCGCGTCGCGCCGCTGAAGCGTCCGTCGGTCAACAGGGCAACGTCCTCGCCCAAACCCTGGCCCACAAGGGCCGCGGTGAGGCCGAGCATTTCGCGCATGCCGGGACCTCCGCGCGGGCCTTCGTAGCGAACGATGACGACGTCGCCTTTTTTAATTTGGCCCTTCGTCGCGGCGTCCATGGCGTCTTCTTCACGGTCAAACACGCGCGCTGGACCGCGGAAGTGTGGCTTCTCATGGCCGGAAGTTTTCAGCACGCATCCTTCGGGAGCGAGGTTGCCCTTCAGGATCATGAGTCCGCCGGTGGTCTTGAGCGGATTCGAGAGCGGACGAACGACTTCCTGTCCGGGGAGTTCCTTCGCCGAGAGCGCCTCTTCGTCCAGAGTTTTCAGGCTTGTGGTGATTTGGCCGCGATGCAGGAGCCCGGCGTCCAGAAGGCGCTTGGCCAAAAGCGCCATGCCGCCCGCGTTGTAGAGATCGACGGCGGTGAACCTGCCCCAGGGCTTCATGTCGGCCAGCAGGGGAGTCTTCGAGCTGATTTCGTCAAACTCCTCGATGTGAAGTTTGATCCCGGCTTCCTTAGCCATGGCCAGCAGATGCAGAACGGCGTTGGTCGAGCCGCCGGTGGCGACGACGGCGGCGATCGCATTTTCGAACGCCTTGCGCGTCAGGATTTTGCTTGGCGTGATGCCTTTGCGGAGCAGTTCCATGACCAGCACGCCGGAACGATACGCGGCATCTCCTTTGTGCGGATCGGTGGCTGGCACATTGCCGAGTCCCAGCGGCGTGAGGCCGATGAATTCCAAGGCCATGGCCATGGTGTTGGCCGTGAACTGTCCGCCGCACGCGCCCGCTCCGGGACACGCGACGCTTTCAATTTCCTTCAGATCGGCGTCGCTCATTTTTCCGGCGGAGTACGCGCCGACCGCTTCGAACACGTCCTGAACGGTCACATCATGGCCGTGGAATCGGCCGGGCTGGATCGATCCGCCGTACAGGACCAGGCTCGGGAGATTGAGGCGCGTCAAGCCCATGGCCGTGCGCGGGAATAGTCTTATCGCATCCCGCCAGGGCAACCATGGCGTCAAACATGTAGCCGCGCCCGACCAGTTCAATCGAATCGGCGATCACTTCGCGGCTGACCAGCGATGCTTTCATTCCTTCCGTGCCCATGGATTCGCCGTCGCTGATGGCGATGGTGTTGAATTCCATGGGAGTGCCGCCGGCGGCGCGGACGCCTTCCTTCACTTTTTCCGCAAGCTGGCGGAGGTGGGAATTGCAGGGCATGATCTCGATCCAGGTGTTGGCGATGCCGACCAGGGGCTTCGAGAGATCCTCATCGGTCATGCCGATGGCGCGAAAGTAAGAACGAGCAGGCGCCCGCGAAGGGCCGTCGATAATGATATGGCTGTGTTCTCTGAAACGCGAATCCATGAGGCCTCCGAAAAAAAGTGACTGGTGACTCGTGAATCGTGATCTTGTAGAAAACACATGCCGTCCTGATGTCTCATTGTGAATGCAGTGCTGTAGCCCGCCTCTTTAGAGGCGGGGAGTTTAGATGCACGTCCATCGAAAACCCTCGCCTCTGAAGAGGCGGGCTACAGCAGCTACCCATGATCCGGGAAACTCAGCCGGCTCTACGCGCCCTCGGCGATCACGCGATTCTTCTTCATCCACGGCATCATCGAGCGCAATTGCGCGCCGACGGTTTCGATGGGATGCTTCTGGCCCGCCTCGCGGAGCTTGTTAAACCGCGGAAAGCCGCTGGCCGCTTCAGCCATCCATTCCCGGGCAAAGGCGCCGGATTGAATATCCTTCAGGATGCCCTTCATGCGCTCCTTGGTGGCCGCATCGATGACGATGGGGCCGCGCGTGAGGTCGCCGTATTCGGCGGTGTTGGAAATCGAATAGCGCATTTCCGAAATGCCGCCTTCGTAGATCAGGTCCACGATCAGCTTCATTTCATGGCAGCACTCGAAATAGGCCATTTCCGGGGCGTAGCCTGCTTCGACCAGCGTTTCGTATCCCGCCTGGATCAGCGCGGTGAGGCCGCCGCAGAGCACGGATTGCTCTCCGAATAGATCGGTTTCGGTTTCCTCCCGAAAATTTGTTTCAATGACTCCGGCGCGGGCGCCGCCGATGGCGCTGGCGTAGGCCAGGCCGATCTTTTTGGTGTCGCCGGTGGGGTCTTGATGGATCGCCAGCAAGCAGGGAACTCCGGCGCCCTGCAGAAACTGGTGGCGCACCAGGTGTCCCGGGCCTTTCGGCGCGACCATGAACACGTTCACATCTTTCGGGCGGCTTGATGAACCCGAAATGAATTCCGAATCCATGCGCGAGGGCCAGATATTTTCCGGCCTTCAGGACCGGCGCGATGTCGGCATCGTAGATGCCCGGCGTCAGCTCATCGGGCGTCAGGATCATGATGATGTCGGCTTCCTTCGCTGCGTCCCGGACCGACAGCACGCGCAGCCCGACCTTCTGCGCCTTGGCGACGGATGCGCTGGTGGGCTTGAGGCCGACGACAACGTCGCAGCCAGAATCCGACAGATTCATGGCGTGGGCGTGGCCTTGCGAACCGAAGCCGATCACGGCTATTTTCTTGTTCTTGATGTCGTTAAAATTCGCGTCCTTATCGTAATAAACCTGCACAGTTCCTCCTGTTGCGTTTTAAACGTCTCAAATTTTAATTCTGAACGGAACAACTTGCGTACTCGAAGCACAGGCTTCAGCCTGTGTCCGTCGTCTATTTTCTTGTGCAAAGAGCACACAGGCTGAAGCCTGTGCCACCCAACGTTTGCGCGTCCAATAGTTTAAACCTTCGCTTGCGGATAACATCCAAGAATTTTTACGGAATCCGCATGCTCCTTGAGTTCTTCGAGGGCCGAGAGCGTGTTCGCGTCCTTCAGCGACGCCTGCAGGTCCAGATAGAAACAATAACTCCACGGCTTGCCGGGGATGGGCCGGCTTTCAATTTTCAGCAAATTCAAGTTGCGCTTGGCGAAGGCGTTCAAGACCTGGCACAACGATCCCGGCTTGTGCGCCAGATGCAGGACCAGCGACAGCTTGTCCGCATCTTCCGCCACTTCGCCCGTGGCGGCGAGCAAAAGGAATCGCGTGTAGTTTTCCGGATGATCCTCGAGATGCTCGCGGAGAATTTTCCCGCCATACACCTCCGCCGCGCGGCGGCTGGCAATGGCGGCCTTGGAGGGATCGCCCTCGCGAATCACCTGCCGCACGCTTCCGGCGGTGTCTTCGGCAGTCACTTTCTTGATCGCGGGGTGGCTGGCGAAAAATCGCTCGCACTGCGCCAGCGCCACCGGGTGCGAGGAAACTTGCGTAATGTCCTCGAACACGGCGCCGGAGACGCCGATCAGATTGTGCACGATCGGAATCACGACCTCGGCGCGAATCTGCAGCCCTCCGGCAATCAGCAGATCGTAGGAGCGATGCACGGACCCGGCCAGGCTATTTTCAATGGGCGCGAGAATATAATCCGCAACGCCATCGTGAATGCTCGAGTACATGGCCTCGAACGTGGGACGCGGAACCAGTTGGATGTCCTCGCCCAGCAGCTTGACGGCAGCTTCCTCGCTGAAGGCGCCACGCTCGCCCTGGAACGCAATTCGAGAAGAGGACGGAACGATCATGCCCAGCGTCCACACATCGTCCTGCAGCGATTCTGGTGTCCGGACATAAGCACACAAGCTATCAGGGCGATAACCTGCGCGTCAAACGGCATCGCTAAATGGCATAGGAAGAGCTATTGCCTGCCCCACTAATCCCAAAGTATTGCATGAGGCAGGGGTTGGGTGTACGTTATCGCCCAGTCGGGAAAATGGGGTCGTCGCAGTTCGCAAAATCGTCCGGCAAATAAATTGGAGGCGTTTCGTGAAAAGCAGGATTTTCGTCGTGTTTTGTCTTGTCGCCGAACTTTTGCCAATTGCCTCTCCCGTTTCCGCGCACCACGGAACGTCCGGGTACGACATGGCGAAGGTGATCACCTTGACCGGAACCGTGACCAGCTTTGACTGGAGCAATCCCCACTGCCTGCTTCATATCGATGTGAAGGATAGCAACGGCGAGATCAAGGATTGGATTATCGAACTTGCCGCTCCCACGCTGATGAAGCGCATGGGATGGACCAGGGAGTCCCTCAAGCCTGGGGATTCGGTCGTCGCCGAGACTCACCCTGCCAGGAACGGCGCGAGTACGGGCTTGAGCGGGGCTTCCACCACGTATGTTGAAGTTTGTCGTCAATGGCCATGAACTCCCCTCCCATTGAGGGCCGCGGACGCGAGTTGGCCATACGATGGAAGGATCGGGCGCAAGGGCCTGAGCGGAATGCGCGATTGCAAACGGAAGGACCAATGAAGCTATCCTACTGTGCGGCAGGATTAAAAATTGTGTTGCTGGCATTGATTATCTGCCCATCCGTACTTTACGCCCAGGCCTCCGCGCCTGCTTCGCCGGAAATGAACCAAAAGAGTAAGAACGTTTCCGCTGAGCCGGATTTTTCCGGCCCGTGGACGATTCGGAGCGGTTCACCGAGTTTTGATCCAGATGATCCGAAGGGCGCCAAACCGGAACAGCTTCCGATGACGCCGTGGGCGATGGAAAAATTAAAAGCCGCGAGGCCTGGATTTGGCGCTCACGCCACGTTTGACAATGTCAGCGACCCCGTTCAGAAATATTGCGATCCGCCGGGCGTCACGCGCATGTACCTTTACCCGTGGAATTTTTCGATCGTGCAAGGCCCGGGCTTGGTGTACATCCTGTACGAGTTCATGGGCTATTGGCGGCCCATCGCGCTGGGTCGGGATCATCCCAAGGACCCGGACGCCACCTGGATGGGCGACTCGATCGGCATATACGAAGGCGATACCTTTGTGGTCGATACCATCGGATTCAACGACAAAACGTGGATCGATCAAGTCGGGCACCCGCACAGCGATCAATTGCACCTGATCGAACGATTCCGGCTGATGGATCCAGACACGCTGGAACTCAGTTTGACGTTTGACGATCCGAAGGCTTACACGAAGCCATTCACCGCAAAGAGAGTCTTCAAACGCAGCGCCGAGCCCATGGAAGAAACCGTCTGCTCGCTCACGGAGATGCAAAGCTTCAATGACGATGTGATGAAGAGCACGACGCAAACACCGAAGAAATAACGGCGTTCATTTCGAGTTTGCCGCGAGAGCCGAGGGGAAGCCCCGCCACTTGCAGATTCAGCAGGTCAGTATTGGCCTGGCGGCCGATGGCGTACATCAGGCAGGAGACGTGAATGTGCTTGCCGCTTTCCAGATGAGCCACGACGCGGCTGCGGTCGTCCATCAGCAGGGCTAGGTGCGTGATGCTCCTGCGGCTCCAGCAGGAATGTCATAAGTATCTTCATTGCAATAGGTTTGGACCGCAAGCTAGCGTCACGGGATATCCGATAATCGAGAAATCGAATCGCTGATCCTCTCTATCCCGGTGTCTTCCTGTGGAGATTCTGGCCTAAATGGATTACATTCGGGTTGAAATCACGTCAAATTCCTGCCGGCCTATATTAAGGTCTTGCTTCGTTGTCGATGAAAGCCAGCCGGGGCGATTGCGCCACGCTGGATCGGCGTAGGGGAAGCAGGATCAGAATCCGTGAAACGTAACTATGGGTTGCTTCGCTCTAAGATGATAGAGATTGGAAGGGAGTAAGGGCCGGACACGCCGGCATCAGCAGCGATGCATATTTCCGCGCCGTTTATTCGACGACCTGTCGCGACTTCGCTCTTAAGCGTCGCCATTTTGCTGGCGGGCGGCGTTGCCTTTTACTTTCTGCCCGTGGCGGCCCTGCCGCAGGTGGACTTCCCGACAATTTATATCCGTGGGGCATTGCCCGGGGCCAGTCCGGAAACAATGGCCTCGTCGGTGGCGACGCCCTTGGAGCGCCAATTCGGGCGCATCGCGGGCGTCACGGAAATGACCTCCACCAGCCAGCTTGGCGCTACGTATATTACGCTGCAGTTCGACCTGGACCGGGATATCGACGCCGCCTCGCGGGATGTGCAGGCCGCGATCAATGCCGCAGCGGGACAATTGCCTGCCAATCTGCCGAGCCTTCCCAATTACCGGCGAATTAATCCAGCCGATACGCCCATCATGGATTTGGCGGTGTATTCGGACACGATTCCCAGAAGCCATCTTTACGACATTATGCGATTCCATTCTCGGGCAGAAATTGTCGCAGGTCGATGGAGTGGGCCAAGTCAACATCACCGGCGGCGCCAAGCCAGCCGTTCGGGTGGACGTCAATCCCAACGCGCTGGCGCATTACGGAATCGGACTGGAAGCGGTGCGAACCGCGCTGCAGCTGGCGAACGCCAATACTCCCAAAGGAAGTGTGGAGGACGCGAGAGAACCGCTGGACCTTGTATACCACCGACCAGTTGCTCAAGCCCGACGCAGTACGTTTCCCTGATCGTGGCCTACCGTAACGGGGCGCCGGTACGGCTCAGCGACGTTGCCAGAGTCACCGAGGGAATCGAGGACGTCCGCAACTCGGGATATGCCAATGGCAAGACGGCCGTGGTCCTGTCCATCAATAGGCAGCCGGGCGCCAACATTATCAACGCGGTAAACAACATCAAGAAGATCCTTCCGGAATTGCGCGCTTCGATTCCGCCGGCGGCCACCCTCAAGATCATCTCCGACCGCACGGTCACGATCCGCGCGTCGGTGGCGGATATTGAATTCACGCTGCTGCTGACGGTGGCGCTGGTGGTGATGGTCATTTTTCTGTTTTTGCGCAACGCCTGGGCGACGGTCATTCCGAGCATTTCGGTGCCGCTGTCCATCGTGGGCACCTTCGGCGTGATGTACCTGCTGCACTACAGCATTGACAATCTTTCCCTGATGGCGCTGGCCATTTGCACGGGTTTCGTGGTGGACGACGCCATTGTGGTCATCGAAAACATCACCCGGTATCTGGAAGAGGGGCTTTCGCCGTACGAAGCGGCGATGAAGGGGTCGAGCGAAATCGGATTCACGGTATTGTCGATGAGCCTTTCGCTGATCGCGGTGTTCATTCCGATCCTGCTGATGGGCGGGATCGTGGGCAAATTATTCCGGGAATTTGCCGTGACGCTGAGTGTGGCCATCGCCGTTTCGCTGTGTGTTTCCCTGACCACGACGCCGATGATGTGCGCCATGTTTCTCAAATCGGAGAAGGACCAGAAGCACGGGAAGGTTTACCTGCCGGGCGAACGGATATTTCAGTGGAGCGTGGATACCTACGCTTCCGGACTGCGCTGGGTCCTGCGCCATCAGCCCTTCATGCTAGCCGTCACCTGCGCGACGATTTGCCTGAGCATCTACCTCTACGTCATCGTTCCCAAGGGATTTTTCCCGCAGCAGGATACGGGCCGGATTAGCGGCACCATTCTGGGCGCGCAGGATCTTTCGTTTCCGGCCATGCAGGAAAAGTTGAAGCAATATACCGATATCGTGATGAGCGATCCGGCGGTTGCGAACATGTCCAGCAACACCGGCGGCGGGGCGGAAAACACGGGCCGCATGCAGATTGACTTGAAGCCGATCGAGGAGCGAAAGGTCAGCGTCGAACAAGTGATTGCGCGCCTTCGCCGCAAGCTCGCGGTCGTCCCCGGAGCGACGCTGTTCTTGCGGCCGGTACAGGACATCAACGTGGGCGGCCGGCTGTCCAGTTCGCTGTATCAATTCACGCTGGAGAGCGAAAATCTCGCGGACCTGGAACAGTGGGCGCCGCGGGTCGAAGCAAAAATGCGCCAGTTGAAGGATTTGCGCGATATCGCCTCCGACCAGCAAACGCGCGGGCTGCAAGCCTCGCTGGTGATTGACCGCGATACCGCGTCAAGACTCGGCATCGCTCCCCAAACGATCGACAACACGCTGTACGACGCGTTCGGGCAGCGCCAGGTCTCCACGATCTACACGCAATTGAACCAGTATCACGTGGTCATGGAAGTGGATTCGGCCTTCCGCGAGCACCACCGACGACATCCGCAACTTGTATGTCCGCTCGACGAACGGAAACCAGGTGCCGCTCAGCGCGTTCACTCATTTTGAAAACAAGACCACGGCGCTGGCCGTGAACCACCAGGGGCAATTTCCGGCCGTGACGATTTCGTTCAATCTGGGAGAGGGAGTCGCGCTGGGCGACGCGGTAAGGGAAATTGAGAGCGCGATTCTGCAGATGGGAGTCCCTTCCGACATCCGCACCACGTTTCAGGGAACCGCGCATGCCTTCCAGACTTCCCTGGCCAGCCAGCCGTGGCTGATCCTGGCGGCGCTGATGGCCGTATATATCGTGCTAGGTATGTTGTATGAAAGTTATATTCATCCGGTCACGATTCTTTCGACGCTGCCCTCGGCGGGTGTGGGCGCGCTGCTGGCGCTGATGCTGTTTCATACCGATTTGAGCGTCATCGCGCTGATCGGAATTATTTTGCTGATCGGCATCGTGAAAAAGAACGCCATCATGATGATTGACTTTGCCGTGGAAGCCGAGCGCAACGGGAAAACCTCCGAGGAATCGATCTATCAAGCGTGCCTGTTGCGATTCCGTCCGATCATGATGACGACGATGGCGGCGCTGTTCGGCGGGTTGCCGCTGGCGCTGGCGAGCGGGACGGGATCGGAATTGCGGCGGCCTCTGGGAATCAGCATCGTGGGCGGCCTGATGGTGAGCCAAGCCCTCACGCTGTACACGACTCCCGTCATTTATCTTTACATGGACCGGCTGCAGCTGCGATTCCGGCGGCGCAAGCTGGCGCAGCGCTCCATGCTTCACGATGTTCCCGCGCCATCCGGTGCCGGCCAAGGGCACGTCGCTCAAGCACGACGCTTACGTAGAATCGGCCGCGATTCCGGCGCGATCGCCGCCGTGTTCCGGTTTTTCCGCCCGGGAAATTGCCATGAGGCTTTTGCCCATCCTCGTGATCTCCGGCCTGCTCTCAGCGACTCAGCATCGGTGTGCTCGCCATGCAGCGGGGCGGCTATGGGGAAGAGGACGAAGCGCCGCCCTTGCCGGTGGACATTCACGAAAAGGCGGAATGGGCTTTCGCGCGGTTTCATTTTCCGGGCGGCGGAAACGGCTTTGGGGGCTTCCGCGGATTTCAAATCTGGGCGGCGGACTACCCGAAAGCGGACCGGCAATTTGTGCAGGGAGTGCGGCGTCTGACCCGTTTGAATGCGCGGGCCATGGAGCAAGTCGTGGACGCCGACAGCGACAAATTGTTCGACTGGCCCTGGATTTATATGGAACACGGAAACTGGTGGATCCTGAACGAGGGGCAAGCCGCGCGCTTGCGGGCCTACCTGCTGAGAGGAGGCTTCCTGCTGTCGGATGATACGCATGGCGATTATGAATGGGATGGGCTTATGCGGGGCCTGCGCATGATTTTTCCCGACCGCTCCGTGGAAGAATTGAAGGACGACGATGAAATATTTCACGTCGCCTACGATCTCGATAATCGCTTCCAGATTCATGGGACGCGCTTCCTTTGGGGCCGGCGTCCCTATTCGCCGGACATGGTGACGCCCAAGTGGCGGGCAATCCGGGACGATAAGGGCCGGATCATGGTGGCGATCTGTCACAACTCGGATGTGGGAGACGCCTGGGAGTGGGCCGACAGTCCACGGTATCCCGAGCGGGAGACTTCCTTGGCCTATCGAATCGGGGTCAATTACATCCTCTACGACCTGACGCATTAACTCCTCAATCGATAAGTCGCGCTTCGGATATCGGTGTGCGTTGCGAAACATTCCAAAATTAAAACCCCGGGCCGGATGTTTCCGGCCCGGGGTTTTTTTGGTGGAATTGCAAAAATTGCCGCTGCTATTTGCCGTCGTGGTCGTCATCGCGATCTTTGGGAGCGAAAGCCACGCCGCGAAGTACTTCCCCAAACTTCGCTGCGCGGATGACCTTGAAATGGCCGAGCCGGTCATCTTTATCACCATCGCCGTCGCCCGTGGGAAGGGTTGTGGCGTCAAGACGGTCGGTGACTTTCACGAGCAGGTTAGGGTCGGCCCCCTGGTCGCCACTGGCGCTGACCGTGGAGGTAACGGCAAAAATGGTTACGATGCCGTCATGATTGACATGGCCCGTGATGTTGCGGCAGCCATCGGTTGCGGGGTTCAGCGCCGCCGGGTAGTTGGCAACGCTGTACGGAACGCCGATATTCAGGCCGTTCTGCAGAACGTAATCCATGTGCCAGGCGCCATTCACCAGGCTCCATTTCTGCACGCCGGCAGTGGCCAGAGTCGCGGCATCCGCTACATTTCCATTGACCGCCGGCGTCACCATCGTGCCGTCGCCTTCGTCGCAAACATAGAGCGTGGTTGCATTGGCAAACCAAATCCCGAACGGATACATCGTCGTAGGATCACTTGCAAGTACCGTGGGGAATCCCGGCAAGACCGTAATCGGCAGCGCCGCAAGGTCGGCCGTAGTTCCCGTTGGAAGAGTTCCGGCGTTGCCTACCTGATATACGGTGTTGATGCCGTTGCCGCCGCTGCCCTTGGTGACGTACATGGTGTTGTTGAAGATCGTCAAACCGCGGAAATTGTTGTCTTTTCCTAGTTTGTCGACGGTCGTGTAAGGCTTCCCGGTCGAGGGATCAATGACTTGCCCGATTTCGAAGTCTCCGATCTTGTTGATGTTCGGCGGCACGGGAGGCGTCTGGCCCGGCACCAGAAGTTCGGCGCCCGTGGAAGTAACCAGATTGACGCCGACCTGGGTCGTGGAGAGTTGGCTCTTGGATAGGCCGCCGTTATTGTCATTTCCGGTCATGTAATACATCCAGTTTCCCTTGATCGCTGCGCGGCCATTATTCCCGCTGTAGGCGTTGCCCTCGGTAATTTGCAGGTGGCCATGGGCATCCACTTCCGCCACAGAGCGGTAATACTGGGACACGACTGGATTGGTCGGGTCAATCACGCCCGGCGTATTGGAATTGGAGACGTCAAGTTGATTGGGCGCGGTCAGGAATCCTGGGCCGCCGCGGTAGCCCATGAAGGTGATCGACTTTTTATCGGTCGAACGGTTCAGTGCCAGTTCTGATTTTGAGCTGAAGCTGGTCACAATCTGATCGCTGGGGATCGCCAGAGTGCCTAGCAGGTGGCCATCGGTAGTGATGTTGTCCAGGAAGATCGGCGAAGTGATCCCGAAGCTGCCGTCGGCGAGGTTATTGTTAAAAACAGTCGGGAAAGTGCCATCCGCAGTGGCTGCACTACAGGTGACCTTTACGGTTGTGGTGCCCCCGGCCAGAAGCGGCAATGTGACTGTTCCTGCCACGCAACCCGGCGGCAAGGTCTGTCCCACCGTAACCGTATCGGGAGTTCCGGCATAAATGCTGCGGCTGAGGACCAGAGAGCCGGACTTGAATTCGAATCGGTCATGATCGTGATGGTCGTCATGACTTTCTTGAGCGCTAACTCCACCACACAGTGCAATTGCGACCGCTATTGCTAAAAGTGCTTTTTTCACGAAATGTTCCTCCTGAGATTGGCGTGCAGGGACGGTGCACGCGCGCAGAAAATCTCACATCGGAGGGCGCGCTACATTAACCGCCGTTGAAAACTATATGAAGGGAAGATGAACAGGAACGGATGCGATAAAGTATCGGGCTGGTCAGCGCGTTTTGGCCGGGAAACGATTCCCGGCGCGGTGTTACCAATGAATCTTGGCCGAATTGTTTCTGGCCTGATTGCTGCCGCACGATTCGCGGAAGGTCGCCCGCGAATTCCATCCACGCCGATGCATATTGGTAATGTCAGAGTGCGGGGCGCGATATGTCGCCCCCTACGGATTTACAACGTCCTTGGCGTGCCCGGTGAGGCGCAGGATATGCAAACCGGTACCGGCGCGGTCGGCGCTATAGATCAGGCCGCGATCATCGACTTCGACGTTGTTGGTCTCAATGACGCGCTCGCAGGCGGCAGTGATCTTGGGATCGCCCTCGGGATGGCTTACTCCGTCCGGGCAGAAAGCCATCGTGTATTTGTTTGGCGCGGGGATGAAGTAGGCGACTTCCTGCACGGCAAAGGGATCGCGAATATCAAACACGCGCGTGCCGGCGTTAAACCAGGAAAAGATGGCGATCTTCCCGTAATAGGGAGGATAAAACGATTCCGCGACGGCATGCGCGCCGAAGCGCCCGCCCCGGCCGCAATAATCTCCCGGATTTTCAGGCACGCGGAACGTGGAAACGGGCCATGGCGTGGCTTCATTGCTGATGTCCACCAGGAATGCCAGGTGAGGTCCCGGGCGGCTGCCATCGGCGTTCGGAGTGCAGTGGTCGCCGCGAGAGGCTTCGGACGGAACGATTAGAAAATCGCGCTTCTTGAGCGCGACAAAGTCCTGGAATTCGGGAATGGGCTCGCCAAACACAGGAAACGCGGTGTGCCCGCCCTGATCGGGCGACATCGTAATGTACCCGACCTGCGGCGCGAGCATTTCTTCGGTTGTGGGCTTTACCGGGTTCTCAAAAGCCGTCAACAATTTTTTGCGGTCGAGTATCTGAAGGACGCCGTTGGCCCCGGTGCCATAAGCGGCATACACGCGGTTCTTGTCCACTCCGGCGGAGATGGCGCCATGGATGGCGATGCCTGCTTTGACGCCTTCAAAGGTCGTTGCTCCCGGCTGCTGGCCGAGCAGTCCGAAATCGCGAATGTAGACGGGCTTGGCCGGATTGCTCAGATCGTAAATTTTCAGGTGCTGGCCTTTCCATCCTTCCGAAGGCTTGTTCGCAACCAGATAGGCAATACCCGTGTCGCATTCCCACCAGTTCTTGTGCGTGAAATTGAGGCCGTCGACGATGACCGTAATCCGTGTAGGTTTGGACGGATCGGTGACGTCGTAAATCTCTTGCGCTTCGCTTCCCGAAGGCCGCAACAAATACCACTTGCCGCGCACCCCGTGCGGCAAATCGTTCCCGCTGCAGACGCGCACCATCTGGGCGCCGCCGGCCTCTTCGCCGGCCTGCGTGGAGCCGGGAATGTGCGCGAGATATTTTGGCTTCGCCGGATCAGTGACATCCACCAGGGAAGTACCGTTGGGCTCGACGACCCCGGTGAGAGGATTGAGGGCGGTTCCGGTGTGGTGTCCGACATAGGCGATTTCGCGGCCGTTTTGGTTAATGATGATCGGCTGGTAGGCCGACCGGCCCTGCAGATCGTCGTGGCCGACGAGTTCCATGTTCCATTGCGATTGCTGGTCCGGAGGATTGGGCGCGGGCTCTTGAAGCGGGCCGGCACTGCTTCCGGTCAAGGCGATTACAGGGATTTTCGGTCCATCGGGGGGGTATTGCTGCGCGACGGCGGAGAAGGGCATGGCGGCGGCGGCCAGCAAACAGGGCAATATGAGTTCGAGTGCTCGCACGAATTTCCTTGTCTGCATACAAACCACCTCCGATTTTCCGTTGATCGTTCGCGATGTGTATACCATGCGGGTGGGGAAGAGTCCAGACACGGCAGGCGCATCCAGTGGTGTTATGAGTCACTGGTCGAAAATGGAGACACTTGTTTTGAGCAACGCCGGAAGTCATAATAAGAACGGCACAATATGGCTAGGAAGAATATTCTCGTCGTTCTGGGGTTGGGCTGTGCCGCGCTGATTCTCGCCGGCTCCTCGGTTCTCCTGCGGCGCGATACAGCGACACCTCGGTTTTTCGGGGGTCGCCTCGGTTTCCGCGGCCGCGCGTCCCGCGCCTGCGGAAGGCGCCAATGCGCCCGTCATTCGTTTCGTGAAAAATCCGGAAATGGCTCCGCCGCTTCAGGCAACGGATATTTTGGGAAAGCCGGTTACCAAGGCGGACTGGGCCGGCAAGGTTGTGCTGATCAATTTCTGGGCTACCTGGTGCCCTCCGTGCCGCATGGAAATTCCGGAATTGCTGCAACTCAAGAAGGTGTACGGCGACAGGTTGGAAATTATCGGATTTTCTGAGGACGACGATCCTCCGGCAAAAGTTTTGAAGTTTGCGGAAGGCGTGGGAATAAACTACCCGATTGTAATGGCCACGTCGAAGCTGATCGAGTCGTATGGCGGCGTCCCGGCGCTGCCGACTTCCTTCCTGATCGATACGCAGGGCAGGGTCGTGCAAAAACACAGCGGCCTGTATCCGATCGAAGCGTATCACCAGGAGATCCGCGCCCTGCTGGGACTTCCCACCGACGGCCGCATTGAGACGTTTGTGGATGAAGGGCAAATTTTCCTGAAAAACGCGGCGAACGCCACGGAACTTCCGGGCGTTAATTTCAAGGGCCTGACCGCCGACCAGAAGAAACGCGCGCTGCACCGCATGAACGCGGAAAATTGCACGTGCGGCTGTGGCCTGACGGTTTCCCAGTGCCGGGTCAATGATAGCGAGTGCCCGACCAGCAAAGGGCTCGCCGCGCAAATCGTGAAAGACGTGGTTCGCGGCGTCAAACCGCAACCCGAGCCCGCCGCCAAGGGCACAAAATCCATCACGCAATAAAACTTTTCCGGCTGCGTTCACCCATCAAAGAAATACGACCCTGCGCAGCGAGCGTCGCGGGAGCAAATTTAAAATGATTCCTCTTCTTGCCAGAAGTCTCGCCATGCTGTCGATGGTTCTGCCGTTCGGCAGAGGAGCGGCGTGCAATTCGCCGAGCGGTGTAGTGGCGATTCCCGACCCGAAACTCGACAATCCGCTGGCCGCGGCCAAAGGCCAGGAAACGGCCGTGGTGGCGGGCGGATGCTTCTGGGGAATTCAGGCGGTCTTCGAGCATCTCAAGGGAGTGATCCGCGCCACTTCGGGCTATTCCGGAGGCGCGGCGAATACGGCGCAGTATGAAAAAGTATGTTCGGGAAGAACCGGCCATGCCGAAGCGGTCGAAATGATTTTCGACCCCTCGCAAATTTCCTACGGGCAGATACTGAAAGTATTTTTCTCGGTCGCTCATGATCCCACGGAGCTGAACCGGCAAGGCCCGGACGTGGGCACGCAGTATCGCTCCGCGATTTTTTACGTGTCGGAAGAGCAGAAGCGGATCGGCGAGGCCTATGTAAAACAGCTGGATGAGGCGAAAGTATTCGGAAGCGCCGATCGCGACGCAGATCGTTCCGCTCGATGCCTTCTATCCCGCCGAGGACTATCATCAGGGCTACGCCGAACAGCATCCCGAGAACATGTACATTGTGATCAACGATCTGCCGAAGGTGGAAAACCTGAAGAAGCAATTCCCGTCGCTCTATGAGGAAAAGAAGTAGGCGGGACGGGGGATTTGCATCTCTTGCACTCCGCAAGGAAAAAAACCAAAGGCGTCGAGTGTAGTTGGCTTTGTCAGTGCAGGCTTAAATCCGGCGCCGCCTACACGGCCGACTTGGCGGCGTTTTGGCGTTTCCACTTGATGCTGCATCCCACGCTTGGTTTTTGATTTGGCGAGACAGCGCCTCCCGCCAGGAGCGTGTCGAGCGCCGCGCGAAGATCCGCGCCGGTCACGGGCAGACCATTCTTGGGACGGCTGTCATCAAATTGCCCTCGATAGGCCAGCCGGCGATCCCGATCAAAGAGAAAAAAGTCCGGAGTGCACGCGGCTCGATAGGCTCTGGCGACTTCCTGGCTCTCATCGTACAAATAGGGGAAGGTATATCCAGCGGTTTTGATTTCTTCGGCCATTTTTTCCGGGCGGTCTTCCGGATAATTTTCCACATCGTTGGAATTAATTCCGACAACAGCGACGCCGCGCGCCTGATATTCCGCGGCCATCTCGGCGAAACGCGCCTGCACGTGCTTCACGTAAGGGCAATGGTTACACATAAAAACGACGAGCAGCGCCGAGGAGCCGGCAAAATCATCGGACGAAATGAATTTGCCGGACGGGTCGGATAGACGAAAACTTGGAGCCCGGGTTCCCAGTGCCAGCATGGTTGATTGTTCCGCCATGGGATTCCACCTCTTCTTTGAAAATTATCACAATGCGGGAGCGAACGGTAGCAGGGGCGAGTAGGACAGGCAAGAGTGCCTGTCCCACAAAAACTGCTCGCGGCAAATTATATTGGGTGATCGAAGTGTTAAGCGGAAACGGTGGCGGGAATTACGAGGGAATACAAACCCGCCGCCGTCCGCGAGGCCATTTGCAGGTCTGCAGAATTAGAAATTAAATCCGACACCGAGTGAAATAACGGGGAAAAATCGGTACGGGTTGATATCCTTCGAGATTTTGTTTTGCTCCGATAGAACGTTGGCTTGCACGGTCGAGTCGCTGGAAATAGCGCGGCAATTCGATCCGCCTGGGGCGCACACATTCCCGAGCAAGTTCAACGCCACGCGTGCGGACCCTTGGTAAGCTCCGCCCACTTCAAACAGAAAGCTGTAGTGCCTGCCGTTTCGCGGGATCAGATTGCCGATGCCGATCATTACGGACGGAGACACTTTTACGAAATCAAGTTTCCCGGTACCGGTGACTGGGGTGCCCGTGTCGCTTTGATACGTCGTGCCTCCCAAGGTGAAGGTTTGTCCGCCTGGGACCGCTGCGGTCGCCGTCAATTGATTGCCGTTGTAGAACAGGAGGCCGGGGCTGATGTGAAAACCGCCGAACGGGAAGTAGTCCAAGTGGGCTTCCGCCGATTGGAATTGCAATTGCCCAGCGTAGTGAATTCCGTTACTTGTGATTCCCCGATCGTACCGAAACATGTTGAATCCGCCGCGCAAGTTTAATTTTCCGGCGAGAGGTGTCGCGACCTCGATGCCCGCGCCCAGCGTGGAAATTTTCAGTCCAATTCCGATTTTCGAATATGATGACTTCTGAGGCGCAGGCGATGCTGGTATCGGTTCGGCTGTTTCGCTGGCGGCGCTTTCCATTGCGTACCCCGCGGCATCATCCGCCTGGACAGCCGCCACGATCATTTCGCCCGGGGTTCCCTGCGCGAGTTCAGGCTTCGCATTCTCCGGGGCGTTCGCAAGGCCGGATTGCGCGAAGCAGACTCCATTGCCGGCGAGGGCCAGGGAAAACGTCAGAGACGCCACCCAAAGTGCAGTTTTCATGCTCATCTTTCTCTCCTGTGCATTCCCATGAATAGCGAATTCGATACGAGGCCCGCGCCGAATATCGCGTCACAATTAAGATATTGTGGCAGTAACTCTGGTGTCAATTTGCGATGTCCGGACAAGCGCCAGTTTGGTATTAGCGTGTTGGAGACAGAAGCCTGGACCAGGACTAAAGTGATTTCGATGGGAACGATGCCGACGTGGGGGCTTATTCGCTGGAGGGCTTAAGCAAGCTGATTGGGTTCCGCGGAATTTGCTTGCGAGGCCGTGGATCTGAAACTGTAGGCGGAGTCAGCAAAAAAAGCCCGGAAGCCGCAGGCGCAGCTTCCGGGCTCGGGAAAATAAACGTTAATTGGCCAGCGGATCGGGGCGCAACTGGAACTTCACGGCTTTGCTGGTTGTGCCCTTGCCGCCTTCGATGTGCCACGGCGTGCGCGTGGCGTACGTGGACCAGATGCCCTTGCCTTTCCAGCCGGCCTTGGGATCGTCGATGCGGCCATCCATGCTCTTGGCGAAGAAACCCATGGGATAGGGAACGCGCAAGACCACGAACTTTCCTGTTTTCGGGTCCAGAGCTTCGAGCGCGTCCGTGTCGTTGGCGGTGGCGATGGGAATATTCTTGCCCAGGCCGAAGGTGTCGAACTGGTCGACCCAGTTGTAGTAGTTCGTGTCGGCGCTTCCGATTCTCTCATCGACGTTTTTGTCCTCGAAGGACGGGCCGGGCATGCGGTAGAGCGTCCAGCCTTCCGGGCACTGCTGGCCGGTCGCCTTCGGACCATTCAGCGGGCCCTTGCATTTGCGGCGGTCGAAGCTGGCGAAATGCCCGCTGGCGAGCACGGTCCAAACGACGCCGTTGCGGTCAATATCCATCCCGCGCGGGGAGAAGCCCTGCACAGGAGCTTTGGGATTGTTCCACGGCAGTTCGTAGATTTCGGCCAGCGCCGTCTTTACCGGGTCCGAACCGGGAACCACGCGAACGATAGCGCCGGGAAAGCCCAGCACGGTGCCCCAAACCGATCCGTCCACCGGACTCGGGCTCACGCCATAGAAGCCCACTTTGATACGCGCGTCTTTGGTGGGATCAATCGGCTGGCCCGGCTGTGTGTATCCTTCATCGCGCTTGCCGTTGCCGTTGGTGTCCAGGATAAACGGCGTCCAGCCCTGCGATTTTTCCGCATCGTGGGTTTCATCGTACATTTTGGTGTTCAGCCAGCCAAGGTTGTCGCCGCCGGGATTGCTGAACCACAGAGTGTTGTTGGCATCCTCGGCAAACATCAAGTGCTGCGAGCTGGAGCACATATCGATGAGGGTCCACTTGCCGGTCTTGGGATCGTAGAAGTTGGTCTGGCGGGAACTCTCTTTAATCGGGAAGGCGATTGCCGCGGGAAGCGTTGACCCCGCCTTGCAATAGGCTGGATTATCAAATCCGCGCGTCCTTGCCGCGGTCCAGATGCGCCCCTGCGAATCCATCATCAAGCTGTGCGCCGTGGCGCGGGCAAGAGCGACCATTTCATCTCCCCAATACGGAGAGGGTTCCAGCATTTCATCCGGCTCGGCCATGGGCGTGCCCGGATTCACGGGAATGGCGATTTGCGTGAACGAATTCTTTACCGGATCCAGAACCGTCATGAAGTCCGAGCTGTCCTCGTGGACGCCGTAGACAAGGCCATTGGGATTGGAGTTTACGTTTCTGCGGTCCACGGAAATTTCGTCATGGAAATATTCCTTGGGTCCGGCCCAATCCCATTGCGTAATGACGACGTTGCGCTCGATGCCTTGCGGGCGTGTCGGGGCAGGCGGCAATTCGCCGGCCTTGATGCGATCGGTCCAGTCGGCATATTCCGCCAGGAGCGCGCTTGCGGCCCACGCGGTTGGCGTTGGCGTTCATCGAGCCCCCCACCTGCGCCGACTGGATGCGCCGGTCCCAAGCCGCTTCCGAGGTATCGAAGGCGCCGAGAGAAGGTTCGATCTCGCGCGTGGCCTTGTCGCCCAATTGGTGGCAGGTCTCGCAACCGTCCGTCTTTATCAGTTTCAATCCATTCGCCCTGGTCCTTGATGCGTTCCGAGATGCCGTTTCCCTTGGGTCCGGTGCCGGGGAAATCGCTCTTTGGCGGAATGTGCAGCAGGGAATACCAGTAGGCGGCCGGATAATATTTCGCCGCTTCATGCGGATCTGGCGCGAGGACGGCGGTGAGATTCAGCATCTTGCCGGGCTCGGTTTGCACCTTCGGCGAATCCACCAGGCCGTAGCCGCGGACCCATACGGTGTAGTTAGCCTTGGGGAGATCGGGAACGACGTAGCGGCCCTGATCGTCGGTCACCACGATCTTGCGATATCCGGTGGGGAGATCCTTGGTTTCGGCGATGACCCACACGCCTGCCTCGGGGCCCTTCGAGCTGGTGACCACGCCGCCGATGTCGTCGCCATCAATTTTAATTTCCGCCGCGGGCTTGCGGGCGCTGCGGCTGGTGCGCACGCTTCCCAAAAGCGCCATGAGCGCGATCGCGGGAATTCCGAGATACAAAATTCTATTTCTCATGACGAAAGATCTCCTTCAAAGGCCGGGTCCGGCCGGAACATACACGATCAGGCAATGAAACGCGTCAGTTACTGGAATAGTTTCAGGCATTTGATTCGTGCCAAATCGTATGCCCGGTCGAAAGGGAAGTCAATTGTGCGTTTGAATCGGGGGAGCGTCCCGCGGGAATCCCGCCGAAATTCCAGCAGGGTCAAAATGGATCGGGCTTGGGCTGGCTTGCGGATTGGGGAGGCACGCGCTTCACTATTATTTCATATTCCTGGGCGGCGTCTTCGCGCGTTGCCCGGACTTTGGCCGGCGCGGATACAACGGCGAAAGTGCCCGGGGCCGTGAAATCATCGAGCGAGATTTGCAAGGGAAGTTCGCCGGGAGATTTCACGCGGACAAGAAAAAGTCCTTTAGAGTCGGAAAATGCGAGGGTCTTTCCGATGAGAATTGCGGCGCCCGCGACGGGCTCGCCGGAAGGATCGAGCACGCGCCCACGGGCGACGTTGGAATAGAAAGCTCCGGCATACTGCTGGCCCGCCTGGCGATGTGCCCTTGATCGTGCGGTACCCAATGGACGTGCCGTAGGCGGTGTAGTGGACCTGCCCGTTGGAGGATACATCGGTGCCGTAGTTGAGCTGCGTGCCGAAAGGAAGTTGAAAATGAAGGCCGAGGACCATGACCTGTCGGAACTGCGGAACGCCGGGGGTGGCAAACGGAAAAAAGAGGGTCTCGTATTCCGCGCTCACGGTGACGCGGTTGGAGACGAATGTGCCTCCATACGAAATAGAAGTTTGCCCTGCAATATGCGAGATGAGTTGTGTGAGGCTGAGACGCGGTGAAATCACTTCGCGTACGGTGCCCACAAGGGAATCGGCGGAGGCCTGCCCCGTATAATCACTCATCGTGTAATCAATTCCCGCGCTCAGGCGCGGCAAGATGTTTTTCTGCCCGCCAAACAGATAGGAGGTCGCGCGTTCCGCGGAAGCTGAAGTTATCGATTGATTGGCCGACCCGTATATTTGGAATCCCGCCACATTTCCCCATGCGCCAATGCTATTCACGGTGGCGCGTTCGGTCGTTCCGTTCGGCGCGATGGAAGCAAAGTTATTGCGCGAGGCTATGAATCGAAGGTTTTCCCATGGGCGATAATCGAACTGAAGATTTTCACGATCCGGTTCGGAGACCTGCGGGTATTGCGCGAGCATGCGGCGGAAATCATTTCCCACGGCCGCGTAACTTAGTTCGGTTGAAAAATGAGCTTCACTGTGGACGAAGCTGAACGCGCCGTACGGTTGGTTGTTCCCAATGCCGCTGGAAATTGCCGCACGTGTATTTTCCTCCGGCAGCCACTCGATGGACTGGATTGCGGTTTGGGTGGATGAGAAAGCGTTCCTGGAATAGAACCGCCACTTGGGAGAAAGCTTGGCCTCGTAGAAGAGAGCGAAAGTCGGAGTGTCAATAGCCGCGACATTCAGAAACGGGGTGAAAAATCCGTTGGCCGTCGCGCCTGCAAAAACAAAAAGTTTGTAATCGCCGCCGTCGCCCCGTGTAAATCCCGCGCCGCGTGCCAGAAAATAATGGGACTGATCGAAAATATCGGTCGGCAAATCGAATGTGATGGTCTGGTCACCAAGATCCATAGAACCGCCCTGGAATTTTCGGACCATCGAAAATCCAGTCCGTATTTTTCCGGAGTAGCCGAGATCGAACCGGTCCGTGAAATTCGGGCCGCGAAATTCCAGCGACCCGCCGGTGGCGTCGAACAGATTAGAGGTTCCGCCCGTGGCCTGAATCACCTGCGCCCTAGCTGGGGACATTATTCCAGGCGCAAAAATGCAGCAAAGCACGAGAAAGAGCGTGCGCTCGACTATTGAAATGCATCTAGTGGGGCGGCGCATTTAAATCAGTCTCAGCCTTGAAATGGTCGAATTTCAGCACGATGTGTTGCGGCGTGCCGGGCTGGTCCCATTCCAGGTTCATGTTGCGGTGTTGCCCTGGAAAAAGGGGAAATCCCTCATAGGTTTGTTTACCCGCGGCGGATGTCACTTCCACTTCGCGGACTCGCGAAACTTCAGATCCGCGGTTTTCCACGGTGGCCTCAATCTTTGGTTTAGGCGTGTCCGGCGTGGAGACGGCCTGAATCCAGGCAATGTCAGCAGCCTGGCCTGGTGTTTTTCCCAGAAGATAAACGGTGTGAGGAAGCTCGACTCTCAGTTGGATGCCTTCTTGCGTGCGCCCCCCGGAGATATTCGCATAGATACAAAACCAATTCGGCAGCTTGTCCGCACTGGCTTTGTAGAATACGTAATAATCCTGCTTCGGGCCGATGCGAAAACTCGTCGCCGAAAGCTCCAGATGGACGTCGGGAGATAGATCAACAAAAGTCGGTTTGCCTTCCGAATCCACGGTGAAGCTGTGGGGCTCCAGCACAACTGTGAGAGGGAAATCACCGTCGTTGTGGATTTGAAACCGGCCGGCTGCTTTTTCCCGATATTCCACAATCACGGGTGAGATGGTCTGGGCAGCCAGAGCGGGCGCCAGGAAAAAAAGACAAAGTACAACTCGGTGCAAATTTCGCACGAAATCCCCCCATATTTTTATTTCGAGCCGTTCTACCGCAAGATCCTTGGCCGCTACCGATGCTTGCCCACACCTGGGCAAATGATCCTTATTCCCGCGGGCTATCCTTCCTTCGTCAGGGCAAGCAAGTACAGCCCGCACTTTTTTCATCAGGCTCCAAGTAGAGCCCGAACCCGTCTCTTAAATCGCTTGCGCCTGGATCAGCAGCACTCCCGTGTAGTTACCGGGGGCAAGGCTTAACCCCGTTGTATTGATTCGAAGGTTCAGTGAGTCCGTCCTAGATCGGGCAATCCTGTTGCCGGGTTCGTTGCGGCTGAAAATGGTGATGCTGCTCGCAGGCGCGTACGGACTGGCCCCAGTGAACGTGGTAAAACGCGCCCCCGTTGATGCTACCGGACACATTCGCCGCCGGAATATTGTGGCTAGAGGCGTCGGACAGGGCGGACGCGGGGCTTGTGAAATAGGCATAGATTGACAACCGGGCATTGGCCGCGAACGACCATGACGTCGTGATGCTGATGGCGGATGATCCGTTCGATATTCCGCTTCCTACAAGAGTGAAATTCACGAGTCCAGGCGTGGCGCTAACAGTCAGAGAAGACGGCAGGTTCGCAGCCAATGCGACGGGACCTACACCGGATGGAATCTGCGCGAGGCAGGAAGGGAACAGAACAGGCAGAAGAGCAAGACTCCCCAGACAAATGACGCAGTTCTGCCGACACTTCCGTGCCTCGCCCCCGGTTTATCTAGGAAATTCATCCTTGCGTTCGCCCCTGCCCTAATTGCCGAAGCATTGAAACAGGTTCTGGATGCGACTTGCAGATTCGGAACTTACTTACTCGAAGAACAACGAAAGCCTTGCTGCCGCAGGGCTTTCGTTTCATTTTCATGGCATGGTTAGATGGCTTGCGCCTGGATGTTCAGCGTGCCTGTGTAGGTTGTCGCGGGTAGAGCCAGGCCGGTAGTGTTAATCTGAAAATTCAGGGTGTCGGTGCGTGTCCCGCCGAAAGCTCCGGTAAGGGGGGCAGTGGTAAAGATCGTCTTGCTATTGGCACCACCGAATGCGGCCGGAGCAGTGCCGCCGGTGAATGCCGAATAGGGGCCGCCGTTAATGCTTCCGTAGAAATTGGCGGTAGGGATAATGTCCGTCGTTGCATCCTTCAACGCCGTTGTGCTTGCAAAATACGCATACAGGTTCAATGAAGTGCGCGTTCCGGCTAATGCCCAAGTCGTGGTAACACCTACCGAAGCGCTGCCGCCCACCGTGCCGCTCGGTACCAGGGTGAAATTAACCGTGCTGTTTGACAGGACCACGGTTAAGGATTCAGCCAAGGTAGCGTTCAACGCAACCGGCTGGGCTCCGGAGTTCAAATTCTGAGCTCTCGAGGCCGGGGTAACCATCATTATCATTGCAATTGCGGCGGCCACAAACCACATCTGCTTCTGCATTGCTCGCATTATTCCTCCTAAGGGACCTGCTTGAGAATTTAAGATCGTTCTGAAGCCGGTCTCCACTTCCACAAGAAGCACAGTGGTCCCGCGCTCGTAAATAACCTTATCGATGCGCGGATATGTTTCATAACAGTACGTTAGTACCATAATGGCGCACCGCCCCCCGGAAGGTTATTGCCAGACCTATGACTCCAGAAGCGAGACAATGAACATCGCAATACTATATAATTTGTACAATTATCGAGCGTGAATGTGCGCGGGAATCAAACTCTGGATTTGCAGGTGGAAAATGGTGCCGGGGGGGAGAGTTGAACTCCCTACGCCGGCCTTTTCAGGGCCGCGCTCTACCGGTGAGCTACCCCGGCACCGGTGTAGCCAAAAGATTGTACGGGCGCACTGTAGGAGTGTCAAATGTCCTGGAGGCAAGAGGCAGAAGCAGGGAGGCAAGGAAGCGGGCATTCGCGGCATTGATGCGCAGCGGATTCGCGAGGAAAAACCTCATCCGTTCCGGTTCATTTCCATCCTCCTAGCGAATCGACTGTCGACCTCGCGCATCCAGTCTTTCGCTTTCAAGACTTCGCGGGGCTTGGTGCCGTCGGGCGGGCCGACGATGCCGTCTTTTTCCATGATGTCGATCAGGCGCGCGGCGCGGCCGTAACCGACCCGCAGGCGGCGCTGCAAAGTGGAAGTGGACGCGCGGCCCGCTTCGCAAACGATGCGCACGGCATCCTGGTAGAGAGCGTCATCGACTTCCTCGCCGCCCGGTTCGCCGTCCGGACCCGTGGAGCTTTCGTCCTTCGGCGCTTCGAGCAGGCGCTCGTTGTAAACGGCCTTGCCCTGCGCGCGCCAGTGATCGCACACGGCGGTGATTTCGTCCTCGGTGACGAACGGGCCATGCATGCGGTTCAGGCGCGCCGAGCCGGCCGGGAGATAGAGCATGTCGCCGCGTCCGAGCAGCGATTCCGAGCCGTTGGCGTCGAGAATCGTGCGGGAATCGACTTTGCTGGCCACGCGGAACGAAATGCGGGCAGGGAAGTTGGCTTTGATCAAGCCGGTGATGACGTCCACGGAAGGGCGCTGCGTCGCCAGGATCAGGTGAATGCCGACGGCGCGGGCCATTTGCGCGAGGCGCGTGATCGATTCCTCGACGTTGCTGGTATCGACCATCATCAGGTCGGCCAACTCGTCGATGATGATGACGATGTAGGGCAGCGGCTTGTGTTCGGAGTTTTCCGTGTCGTCAAACAGGGAAAGCGACTGGCCTTTTTGGAACGTGCGGTTGTACTGATCGATGTTGCGGACGCCGCGTTCGGCCAGCAGTTTTAATCGCGATTCCATCTCGCGCGTGGCGTTGCGCAAGACATTCGATGCGACTTTCGGATCGGTGACCACGGGCGCAAGCAAATGCGGGATGTCTTCGTAGAGGCCGAGTTCCAGGCGTTTCGGGTCGATCATCACCATTTTCAGTTCGTCCGGCGACCCTTTGTAGAGCATGGAGAGAATCAAGGAGTTGAGAAAAACGCTTTTGCCGGTGCCCGTCGATCCGGCGATCAGCAAGTGGGGCATCTGGGCGAGATCGGAAACGCGATTGCGACCGATCAGGTCCTTGCCGAGCGCCAGGGTGAGCTTCGAGGGCGAATTGACGAATTCGGCCGATTCGATCTGCTCGCGCAGCGCGATGGTCTGGCGGTGCGCGTTGGGAACCTCGATGCCGACCGTGGATTTTCCGGGGATGCGCTCGATCAGAATGGACTCCGCCTTGAGGGCAAGGCAGAGATCGTCGGCAAGTCCCGTGATGCGGCTGTACTTGATGCCGGCCTCGGGCTTCAGTTCATACGTGGTGACAACAGGGCCGGGATTAATCTGCGTGATGCGCCCGCCGATATCGAACTCCTGGCACTTGCCGTTCGATGGCGTGCGCGCATTCCTTGAGTTCGTCTTCATCGATCTTTTCGCTGTGCGGAGCCGGGCGCAGCAAATCGGGGGAGGGAAGACGAAACGACGTTGCGCCCTTGGCGATGCGGGGCGATGAGCCGGACTTCGGCGGCGCCTTCTTCTCTTCCGGACTGCTGAACACGATCGAGTGCGGGCGTTCGGATTCCTTGCGCCGCGCTTCTTCGCGTTCTTCCTGCTCCATGGTGGCGCTGGCGTCCACTTCGGCCATACCCTGCGCCGGGATCGGCGGGCGGCCTTCCGATTTAATTTGCTCCAGGCGTTTGCGCATGCGTTCCTGCTCGCGATCTTCGCGCCAGTTGTAATAGCGCTCTTTCAGGGGAGCGATGAAATTCAATTTACTGAGCGGGCCGCGCAGCGTATGGTGCGTTTCGATGAAGGAAAATTTCGTGGTCAAAAATAAAGCGACAAAGAAAATGGCGATGGCCACCACGTTCGCGCCGATGGTGTTGAATGCGGCGATCAGCCCCTCGGATACCAGATGCCCCAGCAATCCCCCGGGCGGAATCGCGCCGCGGACTTCCGGAATATGCCAAAGCGTGAGCAGGGCCGGAACCATCAGCACGAGCATCGAGTAGCCCACGATCTTGATGGCGGGCGATTCCAGCGTTTCGCTGCGGAACCATTGCGAGCCGAGCACAAACACGCCCACGGGCAGCAAAAACACGGCATAGCCGAAGCCCTGAAAAAGCAAATCCGCGAGATACGCGCCGACCGGCCCGATCCAGTTGCGGGCCGAATGCAGGTCGGGCGATTGCGCCGAAACGTTGAACGACGGGTCATGAGGGCTGTAGGAAATCAGGGACAGCGCCATCAGGACGGCAATCGTCACGCCGAGAAAGCCGATCAATTCATTTAAACGATGATTTTCCGTTGGAGTCAGAACGCGCACACAAGTCTCCTTGCAATGGGGGAAGGTGCTCGCCGCGGTCTGGGGGCGCGGGCGCTGTCGCGCGGGTCCCATCCGGATTGATACGAGCAACGCAATGACTATATCAAAGCAGGGGCGGCTGGCAAGAGGGAGTTGGCGCGAGGTAGTGGGCCAGTTAACGGGAAGCCCTCAGGTCCCGGAACTTTAAAAATCCGGGCGAATAGCGTCCGGCGACCCTATGAACCGGGCAAGCGATATTTTCAAGCTGATATCTTCGGTGGCCTTGGCGGTCTGCTTGGCAAGTTCCTTGACCTCGTTGGGACCACCGCAAAATCCTTGGAGACCTGCCAGTAAATAAAAAGGATTGTGCTGATCTGTCGGGAGTACCCGACCCGAGTACTCCCGTTAACGGCGAACGTAGCGCCCGCGTTAAGCCAGTAACCCCAGGTAAATCCAAACGGCAGTAGTCGCCAGCAACAAAACGCCGGAAAGCACTGCCAGTGGGATGGCGCCGCGCTTCACGCGATTTAGTTTCTCGATGATCGTGCGTTCCTCTGCGGCCACCTCCTGGTTCTCCAGTCTTTTCGTGTGAAAGCGATTTTCCTCCGCTGAAACCATTTTTCCGTAAATCAACAGGCCTGCCAGAATCGCGGTGACAATGACCCATGAGAGCAATAAATATGCCAACGGGGGCGCTATTCCAAACATATTTTCCTCCAGCTGGTTAGGGGATGCGGCCGATGGAACTTGCCGCCATATAGATCGTAATACGATATATATATTCGAGCAGGGTATATCATTGCAGGGGCCTTCATGTCAACGCCGGAAAAGGGTTGGCATAGGAAGGGGGACGGTTCTTGGCCGCCGGAGTTGGCCCTCTGTCGCACCCGAAATAGACAGCCAATCTGGGGTTGGGGCGCGCCAAAAAAAGAGCACGCCGATCAGGGTGCCACGGCGGACATGCGCGAGCGGGCAGCCTCGCGATATCCGGTTGCCGGAACAAGCTTGCCGGCCTTGCCGAGGCCGAACGGAGGCATGCCGCTATATACGGCTTCGTATTGCCCGGGCTTAATGATGTAGGTTTCGTGCCAGATGCCGACATCGCTCCGGCTGCTTCCTACGCGGCGGTTGAAATCAACCCATGCCGGCCATTGCTTCTTATCGTTGGCTCGCGCGTAGTTTTCCAAATGCTCAAACGAGCGCCCGTACTGCACGATGACGCGACCGATACCACAGTGCCCCAAAAATCCGGATTCGGGGTGAGCTTCCAGCTCCTTCAGCATTTTCGGCATGGCGAGAAAAACGGGAAGTCATTTGTGCAGCTTCCATGGCTTATTGACTCTCATGCCGTTCAGAAAGACTATAGGAGTCTCTGCTGAATATCTTTACGAGCTGGAAGCCGCGAAACGTTCAGTGGGATGGATTAGCTTTCTTATAGTCTTTCACAAACCCATCGACCAAGCTTACGTATTGTTCGTGCAATCGGGAAGCAATCGTGATGGATGAACCCTAAGCATAGCCGTCATCAAACCACTGCCAGCTCAACCGGTCGACAATGGTAGACTGCGTGACAGGAGCTAATAACGATGGTCGCCTGGACTCTTGTGGTGCATGTTTTCGGCCTGGTATTTTGGGTTAGCGGTCTGCTGGCAACAACCATCGTGCTTTCCCGCCACACCCAGGAAACTTCCGAATTGGCTCGCGAGTCTCTAGCCGGACTGGAGAGAGTTTTCTTGCGGGGCATGGCCGATCCCGGGGCTCTGTTTGCGATCTTCGCCGGGATCGTCCTGATTGCCATCAACCGGTCGTATTACCTGCCTGCCCGTTGGCTGCACATCAAGCTGGTTTTTGTGGTGATTCTAATCGGGCTGCACGGGGTTGTCGCAATCAGATGCAAAGCGTACGCCGCGGGACGAATCACCTTGCAGCGCCGCCAGGTGACTATCCTGCTGGCTGCGATTGTGATTGTCTTTCTCCTGATTCTTATTTCGACCCTGCCCGGCGAAGTCTTCCTGACCTGACATTTTTCCCGGACACTGTTTGGCTTTTTTCGCCAGAGTCGCGTTCCAATAAGCCAATTTCAAGGGAGCTGTACGTAATCCCCACCTTGACCGGTTGAGCCGGCACGACTTATCAGGATGCGGCTCGCTTTATGGAAGGGCTCAAAGGGAAGAGACGGCCTCCGAATTATTTGCATTCGGAAAGGCTTCTAGGAAGATTGATTTAAGTATTGCAGTATCGCGCCAAGCTGATTCTTAGTTATCCAAATGACGAACGCGAATATTCCGACTGAAATGAAAAAGAATGCGATTCGGAGTGGCACGGATTTCACGATCACAATCGGTCCACCCCTTCCCCAGAGTGTTCCGGTGATTGCAATACTGCATAATAAAAGACCCGCGATAAATGCCGTCAGGCAATAAAGCCATAATTCGCTAAATAGGCTCATCGCAATACGCTCCAGACACTGACTTGCGTTTGCCCAAACTGGCGTCTTGCTGCATTCCAGTGAATCAATTCGGTTCTATCAAATCCTTACGGACTTTCGGGGCTCATCATGCTTTTGATGATGCCCGCAAGGAACTGCCCTGACTCGAGGTCGATGCCATTTCGAGTTGCGTCTTCAAATTTGCCAACCCGCTCTTTTTGTTCCAGGTAAAACGCGGCGGGTTCCGCAACGCTGCTCGCTTCCTGGCAAAGCACCCGGAGGTGCATCAATCCATCGACGTCCAGATCACTCGTCTGCAGCTTACGGATCTCTTCAAGGATCTTCTTGAGTTCACTCTCCCACCGGTCGAAGTCGTCGTCATACTTCATGTAGTAGTCGGCATCACCGACAATCAGCAGTTTGAGCGTGTTCAGTTCGTCGGGTGTTAGCGGTTTCCCATTTTCAAGCTTAGTCAAGAGCGATTTGTAATCAATATGGTTTTGGAAGCTCTTTATTGCAAGAGTCTCGAGTTCTTCCAATTGCTCTGTCAGCGCCTCGTACCCGTCGCCCTTTTCGGCCTGAAGAGACAGGGCAGCTAAATTCAGCGTTTCTCCCATTTTTGTCGAAACTTCCGGATATTCATCCATGAACGATCCTCCCGGCAACTGCCTTGAGTGAGATTGAAGCCGGATTACGATCAATCAGACTTTAGTCCCGACTATTACTGCAAGTAGAGGGCAAATCACCTGGTAAAACAACTCTTCTGAATTCAGCGGACCTTTCTATGAATCAAGCCGATTGCCCTAAAAACTGTCTCCGATTGGAGACACAGCCGAATTTCATTGGTACCATTTAGGAGGCTTGAGACCTTTCATTACGCCAACCAAATAGCTAACGATGAGGTAATTAGGTTCGCTGGAATGGCTCTCGATGACCGTCAGAATGTCGCCGGAGTTGCCACACCCTGATAAACGGTCTTCTCCGTAACTGGCACCTAGAGTTTAAAATTAGGGATGAATTACAGCGCCGTCATTGGCTGGCGGTTCCGGCCAGGATCGTATGAAACCGTTGCGGGTGAGTTGCCACAAGATCGTGTAGCCATTTGGAAGGGTGAGCTTCAAAGACTGCAGTCTGTGATCTTGATCATACCCACTTTCATAAAGCAACTTTGACCTGCCCCCCGAAAACTAGTCCAGCCAAAAGTTAGCTTCTCCGGGTATAAAACCACGAGAGGAGAAGCAGCCATGAAGAAGAGTCGGTTCAGCGAAGAGCAGATTGTGGGGGTGTTGAAGGAGGCCGAGGCGGGAGTCGCGGTGAAGGAATTGTGTCGAAGGATCGGGATCAGCGATGCGACGTTCTACCACTGGAAAGCGAAGTATGGAGGGTTGGAAGTGAATGAGGCGCGGCGGCTGCGGCAGTTGGAGGACGAGAACGGACGGCTGAAGAAGATCGTGGCGCAGCAGGCGCTGGACATCGATGCGTTGAAGGTGGTGCTGTCAAAAAAGTGGTAGGCCCGCGGGAGGAGCGAGAAGCGGTGCGTGTCGTTCGCGACGAAGCCAGGCTGAGCGAGCGGCACGCCTGCGGGCTGATCGGGATGCACCGAGGGAGCTGTCGTTACCGGCCGAGCAAGCCGAACGATACGGAATTGCGAGCGCGGCTGCGTGAACTGGCGGCCGAGCGCGTGCGCTTCGGGTATCGGAGGCTGTGGGCGATGCTGCGGCGGGAGCGGAACGCGGACGGCACGCGGCGGTGGGTGGTGAATCATAAGCGCGTGCACCGAATCTACCGCGAAGAAGGGCTGGCGATGCGGCGTAAACAAGCCAAACGGGTGCGGGCTGCGGCGCGAGCGCCGCTGGAGCTGCCGACGCGGGCCAACCAGGTGTGGACGATGGACTTCACGAAGGACCGCTTGGCGAGCGGGAGGAGTTTTCGGACGCTGAACTTGATGGACGGTTTCACGCGGGAAGCGTTGTGGATCGAAGTGGACACGTCGCTGCCGGGCGAGCGCGTGGTGCGCGTGCTGGAATGGCTGAAGCAGACACGAGGAGTGCCGGAGGTGATCCAAGTGGACAACGGGCCGGAGTTCATCAGCCAGGCGGTGGATCAATGGGCTTTTGCGAATGGAGTGCGGCTGCATTTTATCGAGCCGGGCAAGCCGGTGCAAAACGCGTTCATCGAAAGTTTCAACGGGAAGTTCCGGGACGAATGCCTGAACCAGAATTGGTTCGTGAGCTTGGCCGAGGCCAGAGAGATCATCGAGGCCTGGCGAGTGGATTACAATACGGCGCGCCCGCACAGCAGCCTGGGGTATCGAACGCCGGAGGAATTCGCGGCGGAAATGGGCGGAGAAACGGGCTGTGGAAAAGGCGCTGCGTGGAAAAGTACAACCCACTTTTCCACTCCGCTTGGGAATCCCGCAAAAGACGCGGGATTCCCACTTTCCCACAGCCCCGGCGACGACGGGATCGTCCCCTGCGCCGTCGAGGAGTTTCAGAACCAAACCCCGAGTGCTAACTTATGAATGGACCAAAAACGGGGGGCAGGTCAACTTCACCCCATCTGCCAAGGTTTGCGATTGAATTTCCCCCCAATAGCCATATGTATTCACGAGCAGCGGGCGATGTTGTGCGTCTCGAACGACGGTGAGGCGATTGGCGGGATCGTATTCATAGAATTCGTCGCCACTTTGGGAGTCATGCAGGTGCACCAGTCTTCCCTTTGCGTCATATTCGTATTGAATCGCTTTCCCCGAGCTTTCTGCTCCCGAGGTGATCCGGTGTGCCGCGTCATACTTGAGTTCGAGGGATTCTCCGCCCGGCGTGCGCACTGCTTGCAGATCGCTTGTGCCGTTCCTCTGAAGTGAAAATGTGCTGCCGGAGTGCGAATGCAATCCGATCAGTGCGCCTTGCTGCCAAGTTCGTTCTGGTCCGCTCGATGGGAATGTGTAGGTCCAGCCGTCTCTCGTCGCAAGGTCCCAGCCGTTCCCATTCCACTGCAGAGTGGATAAGCTGAACGGGTTCCCTAAGGATCTGCTCGCGAGAAATTCGGCATTCGTCAACCCTGTACCTGTGGAAGTCCTGTGGTAATGAATCCTTTCCCCACCGGCAAGAATCAATTCGATCCAGGCAAACGTCTGCGAATCGCCTACGGGGAAAATATCAAAGGAGTCGCTGGCCCCAATACCGAAGGGGCGAGACCGGTCATCCTGCGGCCGGTACTCGCGTATAAATGGGAAAAGGGCTGGCCTCTGAAGAAAAAATCGGCTCGCGACAGAACAAACAATGGGACACCCGTAAACGTTTCAAACCCCTCGAACGGGCTATCCAGCCGGTAATCGCCATAACAATCGACCCGCCAGGACTGATTTCCGCTGGGGCTTTGGTGGATATTCACGCAGGGCGCCCCGGGGGATAATAGACCAGCTTTGCCGCTCTCCCCGCCGAATGACTCTCCCATTCGGTCCACCTCTGACGCCGTGTACACATCGGAGGAGAGACCGCTGGTGACGTCCGAACTAACGTCCACAGGATAGTGCAGTAGGGCCAGATTCCTCGTAACCAGCTTGCGCGTTCGAACCGCGAACGCCTCCGGATTGTCGCCCGCATACCACGGCATTCGGTGCAAGCGAGCTGTTGAGACAACGCTGAAGCGGCCGCTGCGGAGATTTGTCCCGTAGCTCAAGTTCATCGATTGGTAGTTCATGTCCTGACTGGTTACGCCCAAAATCTCCGCATCGACATCCTCGGCCATCACCGGCTGTTTCTCTTTGATAGACATAACAATTTTTTCGGCGATCACTTGATTCGTGCTCGTGCTGAAGGTGTCTGGGGTCAGTTGCTGCGTGGGGAGCAAATGCACGTCCAGGCCGAGCCGCGCCTTGAAGTATGCTGGAAGACCGCTAGTATCTGAGGCAGCAGTATCGTCCAGAGGCAAAAGATAAAGATGGCCCGTCGCCGGGTAGTGAAAAAATTCCTGCGGCGTAGGCGGTGAAAGATCGATCTTTTCTGACCCGGTGCCAATTTGTAACACTTCGCCTTCGATGTTCCAACCATTGGCTGCGCGGTTGGCGACCACGTAGATAGTGCCTTTTCTCATGGGGCCAGCCACCGGCGCCTTGAGAATGGCATAGCCCGCTGAGACTGAATTCTGAATCACTCCTCGGACTCCGAACTCTGCCTTTATCGGGTCTCCGAGTGCCGCTTTGGCCTGTGTTGAATGAGATAGCAGATTCATTGCCTCGGTAAAAGCGGGATTCGCGCGGAGTCGAACGTCATATAAATAGAACAAAGTAAGTCCCGCCAGGAATACGATGACGACAATCGCAGCGAGGCGGCGATTTTCCAGAAGGCCTGTCCGGGCATTGACGGGCTGCTCGCGTACGCCTAAGTGGAATGCATGGAAAGACATGATGTTTTTCTGTTGCAGCCAATGTCTTAAGTACTAGATATTGCGCTTGCCTATTGTTGTTCAATCAGGTACCGAACTTCCTTGTCGTTCACCTTGGCTGTCTTGTTGCGAACGATTTCGTACGGCTCGGTCACGGCAGCGGATTCCGAAGGTCATTCCCCGGATGCCCTTCTGGTCGCTGATATTTGCTACGGCCTCGGTTGCCAGACTGTCGAGAAGTCGCCTTGCAGGAAAGGCCTTGACGCTTCCTTCTTCGTGGCGTAGCGATATAAGGCAGCATTTAATACTCCTTGAAGTGCAGCGCTGATGACGGAGAGCAGGAGACCGTAAGCAGCCATCAGCGTGAAGCTCGCGATCAGACCTGTCGCACCGAAGCGGGGAAACAGCCAAACCGGCAGTAGGATACTGGGAATTGCGAGGATGAAAAAGAACAGTCCGAAATAGTAGCCGCCAACCAATCTTTCCCCATGTTTCGGTCAAGATCTGGGAGGAGCGTTGCAGGGCCTCGACCGGCCCGACGTCTTCGACGGCAAGGACTGGTGCAATAAACACAGTTGCTATTCCCCACGCCACCCCAATGAGATCCAAGCCCAAGCGTTCTATAAAATTGAGGCGCCGCGCAGCGATTTTCATCAGAACGCCGAATGTCGCGGCGACGACCGCCCACTGAAAGATTCTGCCCTTTCTGTCCCAGGCCACCTGGAGACCCTGGTCGATCGATGCATGCCCTCCGGCCATCCGGTCGAACGCCGAATAGACCAATCCAACGTTGAAAAATACAACGATGAAGTAATTCGCCAGATACAGGAGGAACAGATCCATCCACATCTGTGGAGTAATTAGAATATGCCGGAGGCTGTGACCTGATGGAGTTTTTGTACCACGGCGAGTGAGAGAGTTTATAGCACAACCTCCGACGGGAGAGGGTTTGCGAATGGCGGATCGTAGGGAGCCGAAGGCGACCGGAGAGCCGCCATTCGCGGCGCCAACGCCGCCGGCGCCGGCGGCCTGTAGCCCAGCGCCGAGTGCGGTCGCCTGGTGTTGTACTCCACTCGCCACTTCTCGATCACGATCTGCGCCTCCTTCAGCGAGTAAAAGATCTCTCCATTCAGGCACTCATCCCGCAACTTCCCGTTGAAGCTCTCGCAGTAGCCGTTCTCCCAGGGACTGCCCGGTTCGATGTACAGCGTTCCCGTTCCCACCTTCCCCAGCCACTTCCGCAGTTCCTTGGCCACGAACTCCGGGCCGTTGTCAGACCGAATGTGCTCCGGGATTCCTCGCCACAGCATCACATCCGCCAGCGTCTCGATCACCTCGTAGCTCCCCAACCGTCGAGCCACCCGGATCGCCAGGCACTCCCGCGTGTATTCGTCGATCAGCACCAGCAGCCGCAGCGTCCGCCCGTCGTGCGTCATGGCGCTGACGAAATCATAGCTCCACACGTGATTGGCCCGCTCCGGCCGCAGCCGCACGCACGATCCGTCGTTCAACCACAACCTTCCTCGGGGCCTCTGTTTCTGCGGCACTTTCAGCCCCTCCCGCCGCCAGATGCGCTGCACCCGATCCTTGCTCACCTGCCAGCCGGCCTCCCGCAGCTTCACCGTGATCCTCCGGTAGCCGTAACGGCCATACTCGCTGGCCAGGGCGATGATCGCTTCGGTCAGCGCATCTTCGTCCGTGCGCTGCATCGGCAGATAGCGTTGCGTCCCGCGCCACTGCTCCAGCAGCCGACAAGCATGCCGCTCGCTCACCCCGTACTTTCTGCGCGCATGCTCCACCGCACCCCGACGCCGCTCAGGGCTTAGAAGTTTCCCTCCGCTACATCCTTCAGAATCTGCTTCTCCAGCGACAGCTCCGCCACCAGCCGCTTCAGCTTGCCGTTCTCCTTCTCCAGTTCCTTGAGTCGTTTGGCTTGATCCAGCTTCAGCCCGCCGTATTCCTTCCGCCAGCGGTAGTAGGTCTGGATCGTGATCTCGGCTTCCTGGCAGGCTTGTGGCGTGGTCTTTCCGTTCGCGATTTCCACTTCAATCTGCCGCAGCAGCGTTACGATCTGCTCCGGCTTGTATCTCTTCATTGGCATACCAGCGTTCCTCCAGGTGAATTCTCTCTCACTTCCGCTGGTACAAAAAACCCCGGTCAGGTCAGTCACCGTAAGTAAAAGCGAAGATGCCGAGAATCCACATGGAAGCGATGAGGCACGAAACGGCGGAAGCGGCCGGAAATATCAGTAGATCCTTATTGGACCGCAGAACATCGAAGCTCTTTTGCATGAAGTCCCAACCTCGCGAGAATCGATCCATCACACCCTCCCTTGCCGCCCGAGGTTTGAGGATTGTAGCCTGAAGTAAAATGTTTTATGTACGTACTTATTATGCTATTTGGTACTAGTAAGCCTGTAACCCCTCTTTTGTTGCACAGGGCCAAGTCCCGAGAAACGGGGCGGTCTCAATGGGCCGACGCAACACTTGCTGACAGTCCTCCTGTAGGAGTCTACGAGGCTGATCTCGCTCGCGTGCCTGAATGCAAACAAAACAACGGCCCTGTTTAGGTTCTGACTGAGTCCTGCCGTAAAGGTCGAACCTCATGGGGAAGTATTGCAGGATCAATCGAATAGAGGGTGTTGCATCGACCGATTGATCTGGCACGGTCTTATCGGACTGGGCGGCATTCGCCGGAAAATTGACGAATGCCGCCCAGCCCGGTTCGGTCCTTGCCGCAAATCAGGACGGAATTAGGCTGCTCCAGATTCCCATTCTCTCCATAACCTCATTGCCGGTGATGCCGCGGACGACCCCGGAATCATCGAGATGAAACGAGGCGCGGGTGATATGCGTGATCCACTCGGTTGTCGCGACCAGGGCATCCAATTTTGCGGACTCGCTCTTAATCAGGAAAAAACCGTTCAAGCTTCCTCCGTGCGTGTCGAGGAACACGGCATCAAAGGATTGGATCGCGCCCTTCTGCTGCAGGCCGCCCAGGTATTTTACGAACTCATCGAAGTGTTGCCCGCTCATTTTTTCTCGGCCAGGAATTGACCGCTTCCAACCAAACAGGATGACGTTGCCTGCCATTTCGCTCCTCCTTTTAAAATTAAGTCTGGATGTCCTGACGGGGATTTCAACTTTACGAGTAAGCATGTTAGGCCTCTTCCGCTACCGGACGCAACGAATTTGCCGCCAGAAAAGGCATGCCCAGCAAGAGTTCGTAAATCTTTAGTGTGATGTCTGATGGAGCGCATAGTCGATGCGATTCGAAGTAAAGGGCTGGCAGGCAAAGCAGGAAAGGGAGGTCTGCCTGCAGAATCTTAGGCGGGCGCATAACCGGGGACACTCGATCAGTTCGACTTAAAGACGAAAACCATGTTGGATTGCGTCTCGACAGGGACTCCGTCGCGACGCGCGGGCTGGTAGCGCCAAGTTTGTATCGCGTCCACGGCGGCGCGCGCCAGCATAAGATTTCCCTTTACAACGGTCACGTCACGAACGTGGCCATCCGTGCCAATAACGAAATGCAATTCTACCGATCCTGAGAGGCTGGATCCTTGTGCAAAGGCGGGATAAACCGGATTCTTTCGCACGACAAGCTGCGCTGCATCGAATTTGCCACTTGGTAGGGCCGGCTGGCGTGGCGAGGGCGCGGGCGGAGGCGGTTGCATCAGGAGCGCAGGGAGTTGGGGAGCCGACTCCGGCTTCGTGGGGGATTGCGAGCGTTGGAGCCGCGATGTTGCTGACTGGGGATTTCGCCATCCGGGGCGGCATCACAGGCTTCGTGTTCATTCCCATCTGTCGAAACGAAGACCTGGCAGGTTTGATTTTCAGCGGATTGGGCATTTTCTAGCCGGGTGCGATACACGGGCAGTTGGCTCCGGTGCAGAGGCCTCTTCCGGCGGAACTTGTGTATCCATTGCTGACGCGGCCGCCGGGGAGGCCACCGGTATTGTGTCTGCTGGGTCACTTGGCGGAACAGCGGGGGGTTGTAGTTTAGATGACAACTGAGGCGCGGCCGGCGTTATAGAATTCGCTGACCATCCGCGCTGGATTTGCGACTATTGCGGGGAGTTGCAACGTCCAGTGGAACTGATATGACATCACGCCAAGAACGGCCCCTATTACGAGAAACGCAAATAGGGCCAGCGAAAAAGTGGTGCTCCATGATTTCCTGTTTTTGGTTTCCGATAAGGGATTTCGTAATCCGGCAACTCGCGCTGAAATCAGCCCGAGATCAAACATGAACCGCCAATGTCTTGGGAGCCTCGATTGCTTTCATCGCCGAAACAGGGGGATAAGACAAATCGAGTGGCGCCGCAACCGCCTTCGAAGCGATTTCGGGCCGAGGAATGATCCTCGTTGTTTGCCATGCGGACGTCCGGAAAAGGCTTGAAATTCTTCATTGCGCCCGGCTTGTGTGGAATGGGAGCGTTGTCCACAAGGCCGCGAAATGGCGTCTGCAGAGCGAGCCATTGCTTGATCAGATGCCGGTCACCTTCCGGCAAGTCAATAAAGCGAAGTCCGCCGCCTTTTTCCCAATCGTTCAGCCAGGCAATTTGCGCCGCGGATTCCACCGAGTCACTGAGTCCGGGCAATTTGAATTTAACGTGAATGAGCTGATCTTTCTGCATCGGCCGAATCCCATGAAACGCCATCCCGCCTTCGCTGACGTTGATGGGAAAGCCCCCATTTTCAAGGCCGAGATCGACGTACGTCAGCGTGTCAATTTTTTTCCGGGGCAAACGGCTGGGATGTTTGTTTTCGGAGTGCCGGTTAGCGGTCGTTGGGGCCGAAGACATAGTCAGTCAAATTCCCCTCGGGAGCGATCTCCACGCAGGCAATCGCCTAGCCTAGGAAGAGCAATCGAGAGTCCATCGCGATAGCGAAGAAAGAGCAGGACGCGCTGTCTAACACATTCTAAACCAACGAGATGGCCGGCAAATGGGTCCGGAAGTGAAAGTCAGGTGGGGAAGCAATGCGCCGAATAAGTGAAAATCCCTGCGCATAATACATATTCAAAGGTTTGGCTGCCGGGAATGGCTGAGCGGGGTTCGGGCGCCGTGTTCCTCAAAAAAACCCAAGTCTCCTAGGATAGCCAAAAAACCACTGACAATTATTTTGAGCCGGCTCTGCTGGTGAGCGGTTCATTTTTACTTACTTATCCCTCTCCTGTACCATCACATTCGTGAAGCCTTTCGAGTTGCTCGCCCAGACAATTTCTCCAGATGGGGTGCCGTCATGAAGCTGATGCGTCGCGGCGACGAGTACGTGATTCTCGCCGACAGCACGATCCTTATGTCCAGCCGCATGCATGGCTCGGAGGAGGCGCTGGCCACGTTCGCCTGCCAGCGCGCGCGGACGTTGGAGCAGCTTAGCGTGCTTATTGGGGGTCTCGGAATGGGTTTCACGTTGCGCGCAACGCTCGATCTCCTCCCGGCGTAATGCGACGGTTGTCGTCACCGAACTGGTGCCTGCGGTGGTGGAGTGGAATCGCGGCCCGCTTGGGCCCTTGGCGGGAAATCCGCTGAACGATAAGCGCGTGCGGGTCGAGACAGGCGACATCGCCGCGACTCTTCGTTCACGTCCCGGCCAGTTTAACGTCGTGCTGCTGGACGTGGACAACGGCCCGGCCGCATTTACCGCCTCGAACAACGCCGGCCTCTATAACGCCCGGGGAATAGCCGCCGCCCGCGCGGCTCTTAAGATGGAGGGTGTGCTGGCTGTCTGGGCGGCACAAGAAGATCGAAAATTCGAGCAGCGCTTGCGCCAGGGCAGATTCGACGTCCAGGTGCAACGCGTGCGTGGCCACCTGAAAAAAGGGAGGTCCGCGCCACATTATTTTTTTGGGTCACAAATCATCGCGGTGGGGTTCTTGATTGCCGGGCAGGGAGCATGCCTGCTAAACCGGATTTCCCCGCGATTGGCATCAATTTTTTTGTGGATGCGGCAATAATGTTTTCAAACTCTCCGGGGCAGGCGTTCCAATGCGGCGTATCACTCTCTGCCGACGTCGGAAAGTAGTATCATCAAGGGCACGGGCTGCACTTCCAGCCGGCGCAATTCGCATTGACGCGCTCAATCCACAAGATGGGAGAACAATAAATAGGGAAATCGCAACTTCGTTTCGGAGGGTCATTCCCGCCGCAGTCATCCTGACGGCGCTTTTTGCGCTTCCTTTTTCGCGCCGCGCGTCCGCCGATAAAATTCCTGCAGGCTGGGAAGCCAGCAACATGCGGCCGATCGGCTATAGCGATTTGGACGGCCGCGGCGCGTTCAAGATGGCGATCAAGCACGTCGGAGGATGGTACCTCTACATGGGCCACCTCTGGGACCGGGGCTGGTCGATTGTTGACGTGACCGACCCGGCCAACCCTAAGTCTTGAAGCTCATTCCTGGCCCCGACAACACGTTCACCATACAAATCGATTTTCACGGCAACATTATGGTTACTGCGATCCAGGCTTTATCCTGGCTGGACCGACGACCCATCAAGCCCTATGACGAAGGCCTGATCATCTGGGACATCAGCGATCCGGTAAATCCGAAGCAACTCTCGCATTGGAAGACCGGCGGCACCAGGCACTCATCGAGACGGATACCCGGGCGGCAAGTACGCGAACCTTTCGGCCGGAATCCGCCCGGCTACAAAGGTCAAAATACTAGTTTTTCTCGACATCAGCGACCCTAAGAATCCCAAGAAGTCGGGGCGCTGGTGGCTACCAGGGCAGAAAGACGGCGAGACAGCGCCAGGTCCCATAGGCCCCGGCTTCCACGGACCGGCAATTATCGACGGAAACATGGCATACCTGGGATATGGGCCCGCCATCATCACCCTGGATATCAGTGATATTTCGAAACCCAAATTGGTCGGACGTCTTGACCATGAGTCCGCCTTTTATCCTCGCCGGCGTCCAGCGAGGCGTGCACGACGTTCTGAAGATTCCCGGCAAGCCGCTCACTTGTTTTCGAATTCAGAGGCCAGCGCTGAGGGTTGCGAAACGGACCCGCTGAATCATGCGGCAATGATCGATATCATTAAACCCGACCCGGCCAAAACTGCGGCTGATGTCGATCTTTCCTCTTCCGGTTCCGCCGAAGGACGCGCCGTACACGGATTTTTGCGACAAGGGGAGACGGTTTGGACCCCACAATACGAATCTCGAATATCATCTACCCGATGTGGAGAAGCACGGAGAATCTCATCTACCTGACCTACTTCAACGCCGGGTTACGAATATTCAATATTGAGGACCCTGAGAATGCCGAAGGAGACCGGCTGGCTTCATTCCACCCACTCCAACCAAGCCTTTGGGCCACCATCCCGAGGACGAAGCTGGTGAACCAGACCGAGGATGTATTGGTGGACACGCGTGGCAACATCTACATCACTGACAAGCAATGGGGACTATTTATCCTTCGTTACACCGGCAAAGGAGAGCCCGCGCCAACGGAGAAGTGAGGTTATATCCGAAGAATTGAAAGCATTGGGCTGACGGGGAAGTCGGGATTCTCGATTTGCCTCATTTTCTGGCTTGCCGGGTGCGCTTCCCGCGCCCGGCAAAATCAATTTGTCGTGAGTGCAGGCCCCAATGGACGGCCACGGCCAAGTTCCGAAAAACCCATTTATTTCTGATCGCCGAACGTAATCCCCACGGCTCGCGCGGTGCGCACCATGCTGCCGTTGGGATCGACCAATCGCACTTCGCCCACGGCTTCGTCGAGCGGAACCGATTCGATTTCAGCGGCGCGGAGGCAGACCATGCGGCCGAACTCGCCGCGCGCGACCAGTTCCACGGCTTCCACTCCGAAGCGCGTGGCCAGGATGCGGTCGAAGGGGCTGGGCGAACCTCCGCGCTGGATGTGGCCGAGCACAGTGGTGCGCACGTCCTGCTTCAGCGATTCGTGAATCGCGTCGCCAACCAGAATGCCCACCTGGCCGGGGCGCGGCTTGGGAAAGGGTTTGCCGAACGGATCGGTGGGAGGCAGCTTGACGCCTTCGGCCACGACCACGATGGAAAATTTTTTTCCGGTCGCGGCGCGCTCGCGCAGGCGCGCGCAAATCGTCTCGATGGTGAACGGGATTTCCGGGATCAGGATGACGTCGGCGCCGCCGGCGATTCCGGAATGCAGCGCGATCCAGCCGGCGTCGCGGCCCATGACTTCGATGACCATGACGCGGCCATGCGATTCGGCCGTGGTGTGCAGGCGGTCGATGGCGTCGGTGGCCACATGCAGCGCCGTGTCGAATCCGAAGGTGACCTCGGTTGCCGAGAGATCGTTGTCAATGGTCTTGGGCACGCCCACGACGGGGATGCCCAGGCGGCCCAGATCGCGCGCCAGCGTTTGCGTGCCGTCGCCGCCAATCACGATCAGCGCGTCTATCTCCAGTTGATCCATGGTCCGGCGGCAGGTCAGGAAATCGTCGTGTGTTACGGCGCTGCCCTGGTCGGTGGTGTGGTGAAACGGGTCTCCGCGGCTGCGCGAGCCCAGAATCGTGCCGCCGCGCGGCAGGATTCCCGCGATCCGGTCGACCGTCAGCGGAATGGTTTTTTCCGGCCAGATCAGTCCGTCGAAACCGTCCAGGATGCCGGTCACGCGCCATCCGTGTCCCAGGATGGCTCCGCGGACCGCGCCGCGAATGACGGCGTTCAGGCCCGGGCAGTCTCCGCCCCCATTGGCAATGCCGATGCCTTTTATGGTCAGGGTCATGCTTCCTCGGTCATGCGGTAAGCGACGGGGCTTTCAGCGCAAGGCCTTCATTCTACACTGAAAGGGTGGATTCACCGGTCGCTATCTCTATCGGAAAATTGGAGGAAAACTATAGTGGAAAGCCATGCCATTGCGATTGGCAAATTCCAGGCCGATCTTGATTCTTGTCGGGCGCGATTCCGGCCCCACCGGCCAACGGCCTCGTGTGAGCGGTCACGTTCGGCTGTGCGCCGGGTCACATACTTGGCGGGGAAATGTTTGTAATAAATAAAATAATTCTTGGAAAGCTTCGCAAAAGAGGTGGTTTATGCGGAACATAAAGTTGGCAATTCTCGTACTGAGCATGGGTGTCGGATGCGCCGCATTTGCGCAGACGCCACCGAAGACCCGCTCCCACGCCAATATAGCCGTGGGTAAAGAGTTGTTCCACCAACATTGCTCGGTATGCCACGGTGAGGACGCCAAGGGCAAAGGCTCCATGTACGATCCGGAATCCGCAGATCCCTCAAGACGCGTGCCGCCGGCCGATCTGACGGTACTGAGTGCTCGGAACGCAGGGAAGTTTCCGGCGGACCGCGTAAGGGACGCGATCTACAGCAAAGGGTCGATTCCCGCGCATGGCACTCCCGAAATGCCGGCGTGGGGCGACGTGTTTTACAGGCTGAAATCCAATCCAAAGCTCCTGGAACAGCGCGTGCGCGACTTGACCGCCTATATCGAGTCGATCCAGACAACAAAAAAGTAATCCGCTTTGCAATTTTCGATCAGATGGCCGGGAATCCGAGGCCTGAAAGAGGTTGCTGTAATCACGCTTGCTTGCTCACGCATGCCATGAACCGGGCTGCCCGTCATATCCCCAGTGCGAAAATTGTTTGACGAAAAACTATTTGGTTCAGTCAGAGGAGACTCGGGTGCATAAGAGTGTCCATTCCGGACGTCAAGGCGGAAATCCAAGTCGATTGGCTCGTCCATTGATTTCTTGAGAGCGAGGGAAACGAATGTTGCGAAGACTTTTTCACGCTCGTTGGATTGCTCACTCTGTTCGCGGGAACTGCTTCCGCGCAGGCCGTGGATGCCCGGAAAGCATTGGAGGCCGCTGCCAAGGCCATGGGCGCAACCAACTTGAAGAAGATTCAATATTCCGCCGAAGGCTGGTTCTCGCAAATCGGGCAGACCTACGGCCTTGCCGAAGACTGGCCACATTATGAAGTGGACGACTACACGCGCGTGATCGACTATGACGCGAAGTGGTAGCGGGAGGATTACACGCGCAAGCAAGGGAAGTACCCGCTGCTCGGCCGGACTTCGATGCCCGAGCAACACGTCACGTCCATCTTGATGCAACTACGCCCGGGACATGAAGGGGACGTGCCGGTGTCCCTGACGCGGATGTATCCGGACGGCGTGCCTTATTCCGATCTGCGGCAACTCGAACTCATGCTCACTCCCTTCGGATTTCTGAAAGCGGCGCTGGCGTCATCCGACGCAACAGCAATCACGCTGTCCATTGTGGGCGCGTCGGACTTTGGCCTCTCGCAATTCGGCAGAAAGTGACCATCGTTTCCTTCACCACGGGAAAGTACAAATTCAACGGAACGATCGACAACCAGAATCTGGTCGAGCTGGTTGATGCCTGGTATCCGAATCCCGTCTACGGCGACACGGACTATGAAGCGGATCTGTACTGGTCGCCGGACCCGGGGCGCAGCCGCCCGCCGTAACTCCGGGCATGAAGACGCTGTATCAAAACATGCTGAAGTTTAAGCTTGATGTCGCGCAGCACGTTTCCATTCACGGGCACGTCGGGACGAATGATGAGTTTGTGAAAATTGTTACGAAATCTCCGTAGCTGCGGGGAATCACACTTGACATCGGGAAAAGCGGAAATCAAGCGGCGTCAGTAGCCCATGTGGTGCAGAACCGACCGCCACGGCGGCTACCAGGCAATAAATCCCGAACAAATACCAGCGGTCGCTTTCGAGCCACTTGCTGAGCCACTTCAGCGCCAGGAGTCCGGCGGCAAACGCGCACACCATGCCGATCAGGCTCGGCGCCATCGCGGACGCCAAATTAAGTCCGCCGCTGATGCGCTCCGCCTTCATAAGGCGAAGCACTTCGCGCCCATCCGCCGCGGGAGTGAGCGCCACGGCGAGAGCGAAGCTGAAAGCTTCCGCGCGCGCTTTTTCAACGCCCGCCAGCAGCCCGGTCGAAATCGTCGCGCCCGAGCGGGAGAAACCGCGGAAGGGCAGGCAAAGCCCTGCACGATTCCGATTGCGTGCCTTGCTTCATTCCCAGGCCGCCGGTGTCGCGGGAACCCGTAAATGGATGCGCTTCTCGTATATGCCGGCAATCAAAATCAATATGCCCACGGCAGCGAGCGCAGGAGCGATCAGGTCGAGCCGCCCGAACAGTTGTTCCACTTCCGCGTCTTTCGCGCCGTGAAATGCGAATTTCTCGATCGCTTTGATTAAGCCCTCGCCGATCACGCCGGTAAGCGCCGTGGCCACGATCAGCAGGATCGCGATTCGCTTGAACGCATCCGCGCTCTGAAAATACGTTTCATCCATTGCTTCCAGAAGTAGACGATGACCGCGAACATCGTGCCCGTGTGCAGCATCACGAGCACCAGAGTCATCTGGGGCGACGACGGATCCAGGCCCATGAGCTTTTCGGACACCACCACGTGCGCGGAGCTCGATACAGGCAGCAGTTCGGCCAGGCCTTGCACGATGGCGAGGATCACGATATGCAGAAGTGTCATGGAAGGACCTTTACCCGGGATTTCGGTTCTAATGGCTTTTGCATTTCGAAAGCGTCCAGGCCGCGGCCATAGTAATTTTCGAGATCGCCCATTCACGATAACCATGCTTTTTCCATAACGCAATCGCGGGTTTGTTGGTTGTTGCGGTTTCGAGAACCATGCGCGGCGCGCCCTGCTCGGCGGCTGCTTGCTCGGCGGCCCGGAGCAGGCGGGAGCCGATGTTCCGCCGGCGGTAAGTTTCGAGAACGTCCAGCGTAATGATGTGAGCGAACTCGGCGGATTGCTCGGTGAGGATAAATCCCGCGACCTCGCCGTCGACTTCCGCGATCAGGCAGCGCGCGCCCTTCGAGCGCAGATAATATTTCATCTCCGGCCGGCCGTAGGCGATCCCGGGAGGGAAACACGCCCGATCGATGCGATAGAGCAGTTTCAAAATCGGACGGCTGGTACGGGCGCAGGCGGATTGCGGAAGACTCCACGCTCAAGGCTCACAATTCGAGAATGACGGGAAGAATCAACGGGCGCTTGGAAGTCTGCTTTTTCAGATAGCGCCGCAAGTCCACGCGGATTTTTTCCTTGATGACGCTCCAATCCGTTTTTTCCTCGGCGTTCGACTCCTCGAACGTGCGCAGAATGACTTCGCGCGCGCCGGCGAGCAATTCCTGGCCGTTGTCCGACGGGAGAAACCCGCGGGTCACGATTTCCGGCTGAGACTCGATTTGTCCCGTGTGCTTGTCGATGGCAATGATCGGCACGACCACGCCGTCTTCGGAGAGGTGTTTGCGGTCGCGGATGACGAATTCCTCGATCTCCTCGAGCGATCCCGAATCGACGCAGACGCGTCCCGCGGTCACCGGTTCGCGGCGGTAGGCGGCGTCCTCGGTGAATTCGATCGGCTGGCCGTCTTCGATCAGCAGAATTTCTCCCGAGACCGCGCCCACCGTATGCGCCAGCGCGGCGTGGCGGAATAGCTGGCGGTATTCGCCGTGCATCGGAATGAAGTAGCGCGGCCGCACGAGATTCAGCAGCAGCTTTTGTTCTTCCTGGCTGGCGTGGCCGGAAACGTGGATCGTGCCGCCGTCATTGTCGTAATACACCAGCGCGCGCTTGCGGAACATGTGGTCCAGCATGCGGAAGATGGCTTTTTCGTTGCCGGGAATGATGCGCGCCGAGAGGATCACGGTGTCGCGCTCGTCGAGCGTGAGCAGGCGGTGGTTATCCACGGCGACGCGCGAAAGCGAAGACATCGGCTCGGCCTGGCTTCCGCCGACCAGGACCACGAGTTTCTCCGGCGGGAACGATTCAATGTCCTGCGTGCGCACGACCAGGCCGTCGGGAATCGTGAGCCGGTTCATGCCGTGCGCGATCTCGACGTTGTCCACCATGCTGCGGCCGATGAACCCGACTTTGCGGCCCGCCGCCGCGGCGATGTTCACGATCTTCTGGATGCGCGGGATCGACGAGGCGAAGCAGGACACGATCACCTTGCGCGTCGCGGCGCGCGTCAGTTCCTCGATGCGCGGGCGAACGGTGCGCTCCGACGGCGTGTATCCCGGCCGCTCGACGTTGGTGCTGTCGCTGAACAGCGCCAGCACGCCTTCCTGGCCGTACCGCGCGAACGCGTGCAAATCGAACGGCTGGCCGTCGATGGGCGTCTGGTCCATCTTGAAATCGCCGGTGTGAATCACGATGCCGACCGGAGTGCGGATGGCGAGCGCCACGCAATCAATCGTGCTGTGCGTGACGCTGATGAACTCGACTTCGAACGGGCCGACTTCCAGCTTGCGCCCGGGAATCACTTCGCGCAGGTCGGTCTTGTCGAGCAGGCCGTGCTCTTCCAGGCGCTTGTGCACCAGCGCCAGCGTGAAGCGCGTGCCGTAAATCGGCGCGTTCAGGTCGCGCAAGATGTAGGGCAGGGCGCCGATGTGATCTTCGTGGCCGTGGGTCAGCAGGATGGCGCGCAGATGCTGGCGGTTCTGCTTGAGATAAGTGATGTCCGGAATGACGATGTCCACGCCGAGAAGTTCGGCCTCGGGAAACATCATCCCGGCGTCGATCAGGATCATGTCGTCGCCCGTGCGCAGGACGAGCATGTTCATGCCGAACTCGCCCAGTCCGCCCAGGGGAATTGCTAAAAGAGAAGGTTTACTCAATGCAGCTCGTGTCCTTGTTCGAGACCCTTCATCGTATCACAGTGAAAGAGAGGGAGGAGATCGTGAAATTGTAGCGCTGCGGACCCGATCACTCGCCTCCGCCGGCAAACAGACGCGCGATGGCTACCAGGATGACGGCGCCGAGCGTTGCCGCGGCAATGCTGTAAGATCAAGCCGCCGCCGAAAATGCCGAGCTTCGTGAAAATCCAGCCGCCGAGAATCGCACCCACCAGTCCAAGGATGACATTTGCAATGCAGCCGAAGCCGCGGCCGCGCGAAACCTTTCCTGCAAGCCAGCCCGCGATCAGGCCGACGAACAGCCATCCGATCACAGAACGGGGACGGTGAAGAATATGAAGTGCATGGAGGCTCCTATATCAGCTTTCTGCGTGCAGTCGCAAGTAGGGTCCGCTCCCTCTACGCGGGTTCCTGTTGCGTCATGCAGTGTATCGTACCCAGGCCGAGAACGAGATCAAGAGCATGCGATTCCGACGACCTTGCGGCCGGGAAACAATCTCGCAAGCTTGGTGAGGGCGACGGCGTCGCGCGGGTCATTGAACGTCGGGACCAGGACGATTTGGTTCGCAATGTAAAAATTTGCGTAGCTGGCGGGAAGGCGCTGGCCGTCGAAATAAACGGGCTCCGGCATCGGCAACGTTTCGATGCGGAGCGCCCGGCCGTCCTGATCCTTCATTTCGCGAAGCAGCGCGAGATTTTCCTGCAAGGGCTGGTAGTTCGCTTCCGACGGATCGTTTTCGACGACGGTAACCACCGTGGTCGGATTCACAAATCGCGCGAGATCGTCGACGTGGCCGTGCGTGTCATCACCTGCGATGCCGTTTTTGAGCCACAGAACATTCGTGACGCCGAGATAGTCGCGGAAAATTTTTTCCAGCTCTTCGCGGGAAACACCCGGATTGCGCGCCTGCATCGGGCTCAGCAGGCATTCCTCGGTGGTGAGCATCGTGCCCAGGCCGTTGACTTCGATGCTGCCGCCCTCGAGGACAACGCGGCGGCCCTGAAACTCAGGCGCCACTGTCCCACTTGAGTTTAGAAGCGAGCTTCGCGTTCGCGGCGTCGTCTTTCTTCCAGTCGTCGTATTTGGCCCAGGCGTTGAAGTGCCAATTCGTGACGGCAGTCTCGCCCTTGTTGTTGCGGACGAAAATCGGGCCGAAATCGCGGATCCATCCGCGATTTGTAGGAATGCGGAAGAAATCCACGGCGGATAGATTCGCGCCGGCCTTTTTCAGCATGCGCCGGACGGCGCGCTCCGCGCCGGCATGCTCAACGAGAATTCGTACGCGCTCGACTTGCGAGAGGTGGCGCACGATGTCGGCATAGACCCACGGAATCGGAGCGAATTTTCCGGGCCAGTCGGTCTTTTCATGAGGCCAAGCGAGCCATGTGGCGGCATGCGTTTCCCATTCCGCAGGCATCCGGAAACCGAGTTCAAAGGGAGTGGATGAATCTTGCGGCGCGCGGGCTTCACTCGAGCCATCGCTCCAGGATGGGAGAGTAGGCGTCGATGCGGCGGTCGCGCAGGAACGGCCAGTTGCGGCGCATCTCCTCGACGCGGCTGGGATCGCATTCGACAATCAAAATTTCTTCCTTGTCCGCGGACGCTTCGGCGAGCACCTGGCCGAACGGATCGCAGACGAAAGAGTGTCCCCAGAATTCGAGGCCGCTTTCGGGAGTGCCTTCGAACCCGACGCGATTCACGGCCGCCACGAATACGCCGTTGGCGATGGCATGGGAACGCTGGATGGTGCGCCAGGCGTCGAGCTGCGCGGCGCCGAATTCCTGTTTCTCGGAGGGATGCCAGCCGATCGCCGTCGGATAAAAGAGAATGTTCGCTCCGCCGAGGCTCGCGAGGCGCGCGCCCTCCGGATACCACTGGTCCCAGCAGACCAGCACGGCGATGCGGCCGAAGCGCGTGTCGAAATTGGGAAACCGAGATCGCCCGGCGTGAAATAGAATTTCTCGTAGTAAAGCGGGTCGTCCGGGATATGCATCTTGCGGTATTTGCCGAGCAGCGATCCGTCGGCGTCGGTAACCACGGCGGTGTTGTGGTACATGCCGGCGGCGCGGCGCTCGAACAGCGAGCCGATGATGACGACGTTCAGTCCGCGCGAGAGTTTCGAAAGGGCCTCGGTGGAAGGCCCGGGAATCGGTTCCGCCAGTTCAAAGAAATCCGCATTTTCCTCGCGGCAGAAATATTGCGAGCGAAACAGTTCCTGCAGGCAAATGATCTGAGCGCCGCGCGCGGCGGCCTCACGAATGCGCGCTTCCGCCTTGGCAAAGTTCTCCCGCGGATCGGGGGAACAGCTCATCTGGATCAGGCCGATGGTGAATTTTTCCGCCATGCTCGAATCATAGCATCATCTTTTTAGTTTTTCCGGGGAGAGATTTCCCGGAGGAATACTTTTGAGATGAGTCTCGCAACGTGGAAAAATCAGTCGTCTTCGCCAATCATAATGGCGGCGGCGAGGACGGTCGTCCACAGCCCGCGCTTGTCGCCGACGGCGGACTGCGTGATGTTCATCGTGCGGACGATCTTGTTGGAAATGCGGTAGACCTCTTTTTTTTCGTCCCAGGACAGGTCCGGATCGAACTCTACGTTGAGAGTCGTGGCGAGCATTTCGGCGGCCAGTTCCTCGGTGTATTCGCCGGCAACCTCTTCGGTTTCGCCGAACGAGTGATGCTCGGAGAGATAGCCGTACATGGACTTGTCGGCGGGAAGCGCCAGGCCGATGCCCGCGGCGATCAACCGGTGCGCTTCGCGCGTCGAGTTTTCGCTGATTACGGTGAACGCCACCTGGCCCGGCTTGATGTGCTTTAGTCCTTCGCTGCGCGAGATCAATTTGCAATTGGGAGGGAAAATAGAGGATACGCGCACGATGTTGCACGCGGCGATTCCGGCGCTGCGAAATGCCAGTTCGAAACTCGAAAGCCGCTCCCGATGCTTTCCTACGCCCTTTGTGAGGAATATCTTTTTCGCGACGAACGCCATGAGGGGTGCCGAGAAGCGGTGCCTCCTAAAGTCTTTCCAAACTCGAGTGAAAAATTGCGCGAGCGAAAAAGTAACAAGAACGATCCACAGTGTCAATCAATTTCCCGTTGGCACGCCGAAATCATGTACCGATCTCGCCAACATGGTGGCGCCAACTCTTCGGATCATGAAGCGATCGCACAAAAGGTGATTCTTCCAAACTCAGTTGGCGGTCAAGGGCAAAAGATTTTATGCGCGGACTTCGGTTCCCAGAGTCAGCGGATGAATAGGCTGCGGAAAAAGTCGATTGAGATGGGATTTGGGTAGCACAGGCACTCTTGCCTGTGCGGTTTGTGCAAAAGCAGTTGTATGAGGGGGCGTACGTTTAGTCTACAAAACCGCACAAGCAAGAGTGCCTGTGTTACTTCACTTTTTCCGCAGGCTGTGAAGCCGCTATCCACAAAAACGGTTTGCGAGAAAGGTTTACACTAAGAACTGGATCCCCGAAAACGATCGACCCGTGAGAAGCGCGCTGCGCCTGCTCCAGGGCAGCCTGGCGAAGCGCTTCTACCGCCGCTTGCGGCTCGATGCGCCAATTTTCATTTGCACGGTCCGGTACCACGCCGGTGCGGGTGAGGTAGTCGATAATCAGGTCGCGGATTTCCTCGGTGGAGTGATAGACGATCGGCAAGCCTTTGAAATCGTAGCCGCCTCCTCCGGCGTAGCGATAGTTGTTCATGGCGACGCGGAGTTTCTGGTCATCTTTGAGGGGCTTGCCTTTGTAGTCGAGTTTGGTGATCCGATGGCCCGGCGGACGCCGCAAATCAATCGTGTAGTCGACTCCAGCGGCTGAATCCACATTGAAGTCCGGCAGCCGAACTGCTTGCCCGTCTGGCAGAGGCCAGGTTTGATACAAGCTTGCCGCGTGCTCCAGCGCCGCGCGCAATCTGGCGCCGTTCATTTCCACGGTGTACAAGGAATTTTCGTAGATATAGAGCGAAGCGAGCTGGCGGATCGAGACGCGCCCCAGGGGCAAGCGCGCGCCGGTATAGAGCATGCCCGCCAGCGACACGTCCGCATGGCCCGCATCGAGTTGCACCGCATGGATCAAGTCCACAAGGGGTTCGTCCTCGAACCGGGCGGTCGTGCCGCGCAATTCTTTCGAGTTTGTGGCTATGGGAGTGTCCAGATATGCCTGCGTGGCCTTTTCATAGGGAGCGGCAAGCTGAACGATTTCAGGATCGGCAGGGACTTGCTCGGTGACAGGGAGCACGGTCGAGTGCGTCGCCAGAATATGCCAGGCGCCGCGTTCGGCGCGTTCCAGGTCCAGATCGACGCGCGCCAGGGAGGCCCCGAAATTCTTCGCTTGCGTCAGCAGCACGCCATTGATGATTCGCTTGGGAACTTCATTGTGCGTGTGGCCAACAAAAATGACGTCAATGCCCGGCACTTGCTGGGCGAGTTCCAGCATCGCATTTTCGCCGGGCATTTCATCGGTCCACGCCGGGACGGGAGGGAGTCCGGAATGGGCGAGGACCACAACGACGTCCGCCTTCTTTCTAACTTCGGGAATGACGCGGCGCGCGGCGTCCACGATGGGCTCAAATTCATATCCCCGATAATTCGCCGGAATCTCCGTGTGCGGAATGGCTGGCGTGACAAAGCCGACGATGGCGACACGCACTCCCGCGATTTCCTTGATGATATAAGGCTCAAAACGCTGCGGGGCATGATCGTATTGCTGCTTGACGTTGGCGGCAAGAATGGGGAAGCGGGCCTCGCGTTTCACTTTCCACAAAACGTCCAGCCCGAAATTGAATTCGTGATTGCCAACCGCCGCGGCGTCGTATCCGAGTGCGTTCATCGCCAGGATCATGGGGTTGGGTTTGTCGGTATCCTTGCGCGCGAAATAATATGCCAGGGGAGTGCCCTGAATGGTGTCGCCGGAATCGAAAAGCAAAACGTTTTGCTGCGCGGCGCGCACGCGGCGAATCAGCGTGGCGATTTTTGCCAGGCCCAACTGCGCGGGCTTGTTGGAATAATAATCGAGAGGCTCGATATGGCCGTGCAGGTCCGTGGTGCCGAGCAGGGTGAGGTGTACGCTATTCGAAGGACCGGGGACCTGGGCAGGAAGCGAGCTGCAAAAAAACGCGCCGCCCAAACAAATGGACGCCAGCAACGAGCCCCATAGCGCCGCTCGGATCCGCATGTGCGAAGGATTCATTTTCTTATCCGGCCGGGCAAAGTTTCAGAAAGCGCTCCAGCGCGGGAGAAATCGACGTCAATACGCGCAAATCCTTTTGCGTAAAATCCTGGCCCGCATCGTTCGAAGAGCGGCCTTTTCTTGATATTTGGACGACGCCCAGGACCTGCGCACCATCCATGATTGGGGCGCTCATGATTTTGTGAATCATTTCAGACGGGTCGCGCCCCAGGGGAACGCCTTCAAAAACAGTGGCGTGCCGCGCGGTGCTGAAATTGTTCGCGAGTTCCGGACGCCGTTCGCGGGCCGTACGCGCCGCCAGGGCCGTGGCGCTGCTCAGAGGAATAGTGCCGACGGCGGCAAGCTTTTCCGGAATCACGAACCTCAGGGTCTTGCCCTTCGCGTTCAATCTCAGCACGGCCACTTCATCGGGTGCCACTCCAAATAGTTCTCCCACTGCTTTTGCCACTTTGGCGAGCGCAATTGTATCGGGCGGCACGCCTTGGCTTGTCAGGGCCTCAATGAGAGATCCCAAATCCGCCGTTTGCTGTTCGATCATGCACTCTCTCCAATTCCAATTTCCTGCACTCATTATATCCAAAAGGCATGGGCGCCGATTTCTTATCTTCGAGGGTGGTTCGTCTTGAAAAATAGAAGGGAATTCCCTATACTCATCCTTCTGTTCAAGTTCAAGCGGAGTTGGAATGTCTGCGACGCAAGTCGATTTGCGAAAAAAACGCCCATTTTTCCCCGCGAAAAGTTCAAAGCCCGCAACGTAAGAAGCGGCTTATGTGTGCTTCGACGCATCGGGCGTGCGGTAGCGGGCGTGCCGGACGGGCTTCAGAGATTGGGCAAGAGTGCTGGGTTGATGGAGTGGCAATGAAATCAGGAGTCGTACGATGACAGAGTCCGCGGTAGCAACCAAGGCGTCGCCGAATCGTTTGCTGGCGCTCTGGAGCAGCGTGATCGGCAAGAAAGTGGTCATGGCGCTGACCGGAGCGGTCCTCATTCTCTTCGTGCTTGGGCACGTGATTGGCAATCTGAAGATTTTTTCCGGGCCCGTGGAGATCAACGCCTATTCGCGTTTCCTGCGGGAAGTCGGCTATCCGGAATTTGGCTACGGGCAGCTTCTCTGGATTGTCCGGATCGTGCTGCTGGTCTGCGTGTTCCTGCACATCACGGCGGCCACGCAGCTCACGATTATGAATCGGAAAGCGCGGCCGGTGGGATACGAATCCAAGAAGGACATCGAGACCACCTGGGGCGCGCGGACCATGCGCTGGGGCGGAGTTCTGCTGGCCGTCTTCATCGTATTTCACTTGCTGCACTTTACGGCGGGTGTGGTCGGGTTTCAACCGGGCCAGTTTGAACACCTGATGGTTTACCAAAACGTGGTGGCTGGATTTCACGTTTGGCCGATCGCCTTGTTCTATATTTTGGCCATGTGCGCGCTTTGTCTTCACCTGGACCATGGGATCTGGAGCGCACTGCAGACGCTGGGTTGGGTGACTGTCGAAAATACGAAGAGTGTGCGAACGATTGCCAGGGTTGTGGCCATCCTTATCTTTGCAGGATTTATCTCAGTGCCAATTTCGGTGCTCGCAGGCTGGGTGCGCTGAGGGGAGAGAAATGCTCGAATCCAAGATTCCGACAGGTCCGATTGAAAAGAAATGGGAAAAAGCCAGCTTTGACATGAAGCTGGTGAATCCCGCCAACCGCCGCAGGCACACGGTGATCATCGTGGGCTCGGGATTGGCTGGAGCCGCCGCGGCGGCTTCGCTCGGCCAGCAGGGCTACCACGTCGATTCCTTTTCGTTTCACGACAGCCCTCGCCGCGCGCACTCGATTGCCGCGCAGGGCGGCATCAACGCCGCGAAGAATTACCGGAATGACGGCGACAGCATCTTCCGCCTTTTTTATGACACCGTGAAGGGCGGCGATTTCCGCTCGCGCGAAGCCAACGTCTATCGCCTGGCGCAAATCAGCGTCAACATCATCGACCAGTGCGTGGCGCAGGGCGTTCCGTTTGCCAGGGAGTACGGAGGCTTGCTGGACACGCGCTCGTTCGGCGGCGTGCAAGTGTCGCGCACGTTTTACGCGCGCGGGCAGACGGGCCAGCAATTGCTGCTGGGCGCCTACCAGGCGCTAGAGGAGCAAATCGCCGCGGGCAGCGTGCGGATGCACACGCGCAGCGAAATGCTGGACTTGGTGGTGGTGAACGGACGGGCCCGGGGAATCGTCACGCGCAATCTGCTGACCGGCGCGATCGAGTGCCACGCGGCCGATGTGGTCGTTCTGGGTACGGGTGGCTACGGCAACGTTTTCTACCTTTCGACCAACGCAAAGGGGTCCAACACCACGGCTATCTGGCGGGCTCACCGGCGCGGCGCATTTTTTGGCAACCCGTGCTTCACGCAAATTCATCCGACTTGCATTCCGGTGAGCAACGAAAATCAATCCAAGCTCACGCTGATGTCGGAATCGCTGCGCAACGACGGCCGCGTATGGGTCCCCAAGAAGAAGGGCGACACGCGCGCACCAGGCTCGATCCCCGAAGACGAGCGGGATTACTACCTCGAGCGCCGGTATCCAAGCTTCGGCAACCTCGTGCCTCGCGACGTCGCCTCCCGCAACGCCAAGGAAGTTTGCGACGAAGGGCGCGGAGTCGGGCCCGGAGGCATGGGCGTTTATCTGGATTTTGCCGATGCCATCAAGCGACTCGGAGAACCTGAGGTACGCGAAAAATACGGCAACCTCTTCGACATGTATGAAGAGATCACCGGAGAAAACGCCTACAAAGTTCCGATGCGGATTTTTCCCGCGGTCCATTACACCATGGGCGGCTTGTGGGTGGATTATCAGTTGATGTCGACGATCCCGGGCCTCTTCGTGGCCGGCGAAGCCAATTTTTCCGATCACGGCGCCAACCGCCTGGGTGCCAGCGCTCTGATGCAGGGCCTTGCCGACGGATATTTCATTCTGCCGTACACGCTTCCGAATTACATCGCATCGGCCTCGCTGGAAAAAGTTGACACCTCGCACCCTGCGTTCGCTGCGGTGAAAGAGGAAGTGAACCAGCGCATTTCGAAGCTGGTCAATATTCGCGGCAAGCGGACTGTCGACTCGATCCACCGGGAACTTGGCAAGATGATGTGGCACAACTGCGGAATGGCGCGTTCCGAGGAGGGCCTTCGCAGCAATCTCGAGAAAATTCCGGAATTGCGCCATGAATTTTGGAACAACGTCAACATCATCGGGACCGGAGAGGAATTCAACCAGGCGCTTGAAAAAGCGGGGCGCGTGGCGGATTTCCTGGAACTTGGCGAACTTATCTGTCTGGACGCGCTGCAGCGAGCCGAGTCCTGCGGCGGCCACTTCCGCGTGGAGAGCCAGACCCCAGATGGTGAAGCCCTGCGCGACGACAAGCATTTTTCCTACGTATCGGCCTGGGAATGGAAAGGCGACGGCGCGAAGTGGGAACTTCACCAGGAGCCACTCGCCTTCGAACACGTGCACCTGGCCCAGAGGAGCTACAAGTAGCCCATGAACCTCACACTTAAAATTTGGCGGCAGCAGGACGCGAAGACGGCGGGGAAATTCGTCACCTATCAGGTGCAGAACGTGACGCCGGACATGTCGTTCCTGGAAATGCTGGACCTGCTCAATGAAAATCTGCAGACCAAGGGCGAGGCGCCCGTCGTTTTCGAGCACGATTGCCGCGAAGGGATTTGCGGGTCGTGCGGTTTTCTGGTCAATGGCGTGGCTCATGGGGGACACCGCGGCACGACGGTGTGCCAGCTCTCGATGCGCTTTTTCAAGGACGGAGACTCACTGACGCTGGAGCCGTGGCGCGCGAAAGCGTTTCCCGTGCTGCGCGATTTGGCGGTCGATCGGTCCGCGTTTGACCGGATTATTCAAGCCGGCGGATTTATCAGTGCGCCGACCGGCGGCGCTCCGGATGCCAATGCGATCCTTGTTCCCAAGAATGACGCGGAGCGCGCGTTCGACGCGGCCGCCTGCATTGGGTGCGGGGCGTGCGTTGCCGCGTGCCCGAACGCCGCGGCCATGCTGTTTACCTCAGCGAAGATTACGCATCTCAACTCGCTGCCTCAAGGACAGCCGCAGCGCGACCAGCGGACCTTCGACATGGTCGCGGCCATGACCCGTGAAGCCTTCGGCAGTTGCACCAATCACGGCGAGTGCGAGGCCGTCTGCCCGAAAGAAATTCCCATCGAGTTCATCGGACGCATGAACCGCGACTTGATTCATGCGACGCTGCACCGGCGCGGTGAATAGCACGGCGGCAGGAAACGATTTCAAGTATGCCGGCTGACGCCATTTCGCTTCGCGCGCGCCAGATTCATTTTTCAAGCATCGTTATCGATACCCACGCGGACACGCCTCAGCGGTTTCTCTTCGATCAATTTGATATGGGGCATCGCGACGCCGAAGGCTGCGTGGATATTCCGCGGCTGCGCGAGGGCGGCGTGAGCGCTATCGTTCTTGCTCTATGGGTTCCGGTGGAAATCACGGGCCCCGCGGCCGCCGCTCGCGCGTTCGATCTGATGGATGCTGTTGAGCAGCAGATTCGCCGGCATCCGGATGATCTGACCCTGGCTATTTCCACGACACAGGTCCGAACCGCGCGCGAGCGGAATAAGATCGCGATTCTGCTGGGCGTCGAAGGCGGCCACGCGATCAACAACGATCTTCAAGTGCTCGGCCAATTCGCCGCGCGCGGAGTCCGCTACATGACCCTGACGCATAACGCGGCGACCGATTGGGCCGACTCCTCGAACGCGCCTCCGCGCCACAATGGCCTGACCGATTTCGGCATGGAAGTGGTGCGTGAAATGAACCGGCTCGGCATGCTCGTGGACGTTTCTCACGTCTCGGATCAAACCTTCCGCGACGTCATCGAAACTTCCCGCGCACCCGTCATCGCCTCTCATTCCTGCTGCCGCGCGATTTGCGATGCCCCGCGCAATCTGAGCGACGATCAGATTCTGGCTCTGGCTGCGCGCGGCGGAGTATTTCATGTAACCTTTCACGCCGCGTTCCTAAGCCAGGAATATGCGGATGCGAGCCGGGCCATGGCTCCGGAACGCGCCCTCCGCGAGCAGGCGGCCAAACAGGAATTCGGCGAGAACGAGGCGCGAAAGCTGATCGAAGGGCAACGAATGAGCGACGAATTGATTCGCGCCGGGAAATTGCCTCATGTCCGCTGGGAGAAAATTATCGAGCACGTCGATCACGCGGTTCGCTTGGCCGATGCGGATCACGTGGGGCTGGGCTCCGACTTCGATGGAGCTTTCATGCCGGAGGGTTTGGAGGATGCGGCCCAATTTCCAATGATCACCGAGGGGCTGCTCGGCTTGGGATACAGCGAAACCGACATCGCAAAGATTCTGGGCGGAAACACCCTTCGCGTGATGGGCGAAGCCGAAAGGGTTGCCGGGGAATTGCAGTCAGGGAAGGTCTAGTCACGGAATATAAATCGCGGCATAATGATGGGCGTTACTTTCACACGGAGAAAACAAATGCGCAATATTCGGGGAATTGCAGTTCTTGCATCGCTGTGCATGCTGGCATGTCTCGGTGCTCGGGCACAGACTTCCGGCCAGGCCCCCGCAAAAAGTCCCGCGGCCACATCCAAAGCGCCGGCCCGCAAGGCCCCCGCGGCCGCGAAGGCTCCGTTTGATCCCGCGCTGCTGCAACCCGCCGCGTTGAAGGCGAAGGCCCCGGCGGAATTTGACGTCAGGTTCGTGACCACGGCCGGCGATTTCACGATCCAAGTGACGCACGCCTGGGCCCCGAATGGGGCGGACCGTTTTTACAATCTCGTCCGGCACCATTTTTATGATGGCGCGAGTTTCTTTCGCGTGCTGCCGGGGTTCATGGCGCAATTCGGGATGAGCGCGTATCCGCAAGTTTCGCGCGCCTGGGAAAACGCGAACATCAAGGACGATCCGGTTACGCAGCACAATCGCCGAGGATTTGTCTCGTTTGCCATGGCCGGACCCAATACGCGGACCACGCAAATCTTCATCAATTACGGAAACAATGACAATCTGGACCAGAGCGGGTTTTCGGTGTTTGGCGTGGTAACCGACGGCATGGATGTGGTGGACAAGCTGTACAGCGGGTACGGCGAAGGGGCGCCGGATGGGCACGGACCGAATCAGGAGTTGATCGGGGCCCGTGGCCGCGCCTACCTGGAAAAGAATTTTCCGAAACTCGACAGCGTCCGGACGGCGTCGATCGTGCCTGCCGCGCCGAAACCCGCCGCAGCGCAGTAGTGCCGTGGCTCGTGCTCCACATGGCATATTCGGCGCAAGCGCCGGTAGGAACGCTGATTTTACTTGCAGTAAATTCCAATTCAGATCAGTCTAAAATATGGCTTTCATCCGCTTTGAGAAGAGGGAAGCCGTCGTGCCGGGCGCGATCGATGCCGCGCGCCCAGACACCTGTATTCGAGGGAAGTGGATCGAGAGCGAGAATGCCGTAGTGGCCTGTTTTGCGATTTCCGCCTGCCTGCTTCACATTCTATTCGATGGACGATATGGATATTTCCGCGATGAACTGTACTACGCGGCATGTGGACAGCATCTAGCCTGGGGCTACGTCGATCAGGCTCCGCTGATTGCCGTGGTGGCTCGATTGTCGCGAGGGCTGTTTGGCGACTCGCTGCACGCGTTGCGTTTTTTTCCGGCGCTGGCGGCGGGCGTTATGGTCCTTCTAACCGGATGGATCGTCCGTGAACTCGGCGGGAGCCGCTATGCGCAGGTTCTGGCGGCGACGGCGGTGCTGGTATGTCCCGTTTTCCTGACCATGGACAGTTTTCTGTCGATGAATGCGTTCGAGCCGTTATTTTGGATACTGTGCGCGGCCATTTCCCTGCGCATCGTTCGAACGCAAAACCCGCGCCTGTGGCTGCTGTTCGGGGTTGTAGCAGGGATCGGAATTTTGAACAAGCATTCGACGCTGCTTTTCGGGTTTGCCTTCTTTCTTTCGTTGCTGGTGACACGCGAGCGGCGCCAATTGCGCGAGCCGCGAATTTGGATTGCCGGGCTAATCGCGTTCCTGATTTTTCTGCCGAATCTGATTTGGGAATACAAAAACCACTGGCCCACCATTGAAATCCTTCGCAATGTCGATGTGGCCAAGAATGCGCACATCACTTGGCTTGCTTTTATTGCGCAGCAGGGGTTTCTGGTGCATCCCCTGGGCGCGCCAATCTGCCTGGCGGGTCTGTGCTATTTCTTGATCAGCCGGGACGGGAAACCGTTCCGGTTCCTGGGCTGGACGTATTTTTTTCTTCTCTGCGAATTGCTGATTCTTCGAGGGCGCATCTACTACCTCGCGCCAATCTATCCGATGCTTTTCGCCGCCGGGGCGGTCGCCATCGAAGCGTGGATTGCCCGTGCCGGAAAGGATTGGATGAAGATGGCCGTGCTGGCGCCGCTCGTAGTCGGCGGGATCGTGGCCGCGCCTCTGGCCATGCCGATCCTGCCCCTGGATGCGGCGGCGTCTTATTCAAATTTCTGGGACGTGGACAAAGTTCGCGTGGAAGTCGAGCCCAGCGGAAAATTGCCTCAGTTCTTTGCAGACATGATGGGCTGGCCGCAACAGGCGGAGGTCGTTGCCGGGGTGTTTCATTCTCTGCCGGCGGAAGATCAAACGCGGGCCGCAATTCTCACCAGGAATTACGGGCAAGCGGGAGCCATCGACTATTTCGGACCCGCGTACGGATTGCCGCGCGCCATCAGTGGCCAAAACAATTATTACTTGTGGGGGCCGCGCCAGTATGACGGACAAGTGGTGATCGCCGTGGGCATGCGCATCGAAGATTTACAGCCGATCTTCGGCCAAATCCAGCAAGCCGCGACGATCCGCAACGATTACGCGATCCCCGAGGAAAACAATCTACCCGTGTACATCTGCCGCCAGCCGAAGATGACGCTGCAGCAAGCTTGGCCGCGGCTGAAATTTTATGGGTAATCAGTAGGACAGGATTTTCAGGTGGCGGCAAAATTATATTTTTCGTGTCATTCCGAGCGAGGCGAGGAATCTCCCTTTCTGTTGACTTTAAAGCCCAGACAGATTCCTCGCTTCGCTCGAAATGACGCACGGAAGAAGTTTTCGTATACCCCGAAGGATGCAGTTCCAGTCCGCGCTACGCGACGCCGAGAATCGTGACCAGTTCGCGGACCGAGGCGGCCGATTTTTCGAATGCAGCCTTTTCCTCGGCAGTCAGTTTGATCTGGATGATCTCCTCGACGCCTCGCGCGCCGAGCTTTACCGGAACGCCGGCGTACAATCCCTTGATTCCGTATTCGCCCTCGAGGTACGCCGCGCAGGGCAGAATTTTCTTCTTGTCCTTCAGGATAGCCTCCACCATCTCGACCACCGCGGCGGAAGGCGCGTAGTAGGCCGACCCGGTCTTGAGCAGGTTTACGATTTCCGCGCCGCCCTTGCGGGTCCGCTCCACGATGGCCGCGATGCGGTCGGCGGGAAGCAGGTCGGGCAGGGGAATGCCGGCCACGGTCGAGTAGCGCGGCAGGGGCACCATGTCGTCGCCATGCCCGCCGAGCACAAACGAATTCACGTTTTCCACCGAGACGCCGAGTTCCATGGCCACAAACGCGCTCATGCGCGCCGAATCGAGCACGCCGGCCATGCCCATGACGCGGTTCTTCGAGAAGCCGCTGATCTTGTACGCCGCTTGCACCATGGCGTCGAGCGGATTGGTGACCATGATCAGGATGGCGTTGGGCGAATATTTCGCGACCTGTTCGACGACTCCCTTGATGACGTCGTAGTTGGCCTTCAACAGATCATCGCGGCTCATGCCGGGCTTGCGCGGAAACCCCGCGGTGACGACCACCACGTCGCTGTTCGCCGTTTCCTTGTAATCGCCGGAAGCCGTGGAAATTCCGGTTACGCGCGCGTCCGATTTCGAGATGGGCGTGGACTCCATCATGTCGAGCGCCTTGCCGGCCGGCGGGCCGTCAAGAATATCGGTCAAGACGACGTCGGCCAGCTCGCGATCCACGATGCGCTGTGCCGTTGTCGAACCTACGAATCCACCACCGACGACTGTGACTTTCTTCCGCATGAGTGCGTTCTCCTGTTGGGTTCAAGATAAATTAAAATTCAACCGGCGCGAGTCAGAGCGTAGCCGCGGATGCGGCCTTTACTTCGCGACCGCAAGCGCTTGCATGTTCTCGATGATGGCGCTGGCGAACTGCGAGGTGCTGAGTTTTGTCGCGCCTTCCATCATGCGTTCCAGATCGTAGGTCACGCGCTTCTGCCCGATGGTGCGCTCGATCGCGGTTTCGATCAGCTTTCCGACTTCGGGCCAGCCCATGAAATCGAACATCATGCGCCGGACAGCATCACCGAACTCGGATTGATCACATCCTTGTCGGCATACTTGGGCGCGGTGCCGTGCGTGGCTTCGAAGCAGCCGTAGCCGTCGCCGATATTGGCGCCGGGGGCCATGCCCAGGCCGCCGACCTGCGCGGCGCAAGCGTCGGAAATATAGTCGCCGTTCAGGTTGGGCGTGGCCAGAACCTGGTATTCATCGGCGCGCGTGATCACCTGCTGGAAAATGGAATCGGCGATGCGGTCATTGATCAGGAGCTTTTGCTTCCACTTGCCTTGTCCGTGGGTCGCTTAAATTTTGTCGAGCACCGATTTCACTTCGTCGCAGATCGCTTTGCGGAACGCTTCGGTCGCCTTGTTCCATTCCCGGCTCGATCATCGCGGCGTTCTGCTCGATGGTGAGTTGCGGGTTCTTGTCGAGGTTGCCGAGGATCCAGCTTTCGCGCTCGGTGACGATTTCATTGCGGAATTCGTCCGCAGCCAGTTCGTAGCCCCAGTCGCGGAAAGCGCCCTCGGTAAATTTCATGATGTTGCCCTTGTGCATCATGGTGACGACGCGCTTCTTGTTCGCCAGGGCATACTGGATGGCGCGGCGCATCAGCCGCTTGGTTCCGAACGGAGAAATCGGCTTGATGGCCACGCCGGAATCGGCGCGAATCTGCTTGGTCCCTTTGCCCAGCATTTCCTTGTTCAGAAAGTCGATCAGCTTTTTCACTTCGGGCGTGCCGGATCTCCATTCGATTCCGATATAAACGTCCTCGGTGTTCTCGCGGAAGACGATGATGTCCATGCGCTCGGGATGCTTTACGGGCGAATCGACGCCCTTGAAATAGCGCACCGGGCGCACGCAGGCGTACAGGTCGAGCACTTGCCGCAACGTGACGTTCAGCGAGCGAATCCCGCCGCCCACCGGAGTCGTCAGCGGCCCCTTGATGGAGATGCGAAAATCGCGAACGGCCTCGACGGTTTCTTCCGGAAGCCATTGCTTGAATTCGTTGAAGGCCTTTTCGCCCGCGAATACCTCAAACCACGCGATCTTGCGCTTGCCGCCATAGACCAGTTCGACGGCGGAATCGAACACGCGCCGCGACGCCTTCCAGATGTCGCGCCCCGTGCCGTCTCCCTCGATGAAGGGAATGATGGGATGGTCGGGGATGATGAATTTGCCGTCCACGTACTGGATCGCTTGTCCTTCAGGCGGAATGGGCCTGCCGTTATACGATGGCTTCATGTCTATGTCCCTCTGTGGTTTGAATTGCTATGGCACGAATGGAAAAGAATAACATACCCGGCGTTGTGAGCACACTACACCCGAGGTAAATTTTTGAAACGGTTCACCCAATTAGATCAAGTCTTGTTTCAAATTGGTCCTAAAATCAGGCACGAGAGAGCGCAATTCGCTTTTGACTCATTGATGCCCGCCATCAGTCGTAATATTCCTGCCCCAGGTGCGTGATCAAGTCCTCGCCCATCATCCAGCGCAGCGTATTCTTCAGCTTCATGGATTGAATGAACAGGTCGTGCTCGGGATACAGTTCCGGGGCGCACATCGGCGACTTGAAATAGAAGCTCAGCCATTCCTGAATGCCGCGCATTCCGGCGCGCTTGGCGAGATCCAGGAAGAGAACCAGGTCGAGGACGATCGGCGCCGCCAGAATCGAATCGCGGCACAGGAAATCCACCTTGATCTGCATCGGGTAGCCCAGCCATCCGAAAATATCGATGTTGTCCCAGCCCTCTTTGTTGTCGCCGCGCGGCGGATAATAATTGATGCGGACCTTGTGGTGAATGTGGCCGTAGAGATCGGGATAGAGCTTCGGCTGCAGAATATATTCCAGGACGCCGAGTTTCGATTCTTCCTTGGTCTTGAACGATTCCGGGTCGTCGAGCACCTCGCCGTCGCGATTTCCCAGGATGTTGGTCGAGAACCAGCCGTTCATGCCCAGCAGGCGGGCCTTGAAGCCGGGAGCGAGGATGGTCTTCATCAAGGTCTGGCCGGTCTTGAAATCCTTGCCGCAAATCGGCACGCCGTGCTGCTTGGCCAGTTCGGTGAGCGCGGGGATATCGACCGTCAAATTCGGCGCGCCGTTGGCGAACGGAATTCCGCTGGTGATCGCCGCATAGGCGTACAGCATGGAAGGGGCGATGGCGGGATGATTCTCCTTCATCGCGGCCACGAATTTTTCCGGCGTGGCGTATACGGCGTGCTGCTTGAGGAAAATTTCCGTCGAGCCGCACCAGATCACGACCGTGCGGGACACCTTGTTTTTCTTCTGAAACTCTTGAATGTCCTTGCGAATCTGCATCGCCAGATCGTATTTGTTGCGGCCTTTTTTCACGTGCGTGCCGGTCAGCTTCTTGACGTAATTCTGGTCGAAGGCGGCCTTCATCGGGCGAATCTTGCTCAGAAAGGGCTTTACTTCGGCCAGATGCTCGGGGCTGAGCACCGCGGCGTTCTTGGCGGCTTCGTAGGCGCTGACGGGAAAAATGTCCCATCCGCCGAAGACGATGTTTTCGAGCTTTTCGAGCGGAACAAAATCCTTGATGGCCGGGGCGCGCCCTTCGGTCCGCTTTCCCAGGCGGATCGTTCCGAGTTGCGTCAGCGATCCCACCGGAAGGGATTTCTTGCGGCGCACCAGGTCCACGCCAGCCATGAACGTCGTCGCCACGGCCCCCATTCCCACGGTGAGCACCCCAAGTTTTCCCTTTGGCAGAGCAATCCCTGCGGACTTACGCATTCGTGTTTCTCCTGTCTTCCTGAATTCTGGTGGAGCAAGGAACTTACTTCACGCGGGCTCCAAGTACAGCCCGCTCCCGTTGCCGGAGTACCGCTCATGCGGAGCGAAATCGGCAAACCCCTGCGCGCAGACTCAATATCATGCGCGAATATATGAGGATTTGCAATGCGCAACCTGGAGGAAATCTTACTTTGATCTGGCCCGCTTGGCCTTTCCCCGCGCGCCGCAGCGGCGGTGGCCGCGTGTTTGCCCCGGGACGCCGCCCCCGGTTTGGGCCGCAGGCTGGCCAGAAGTTTCTCCGTCGAGCGCGTGTTGATGACGTCCTTGGCTTCGAGCCAGCCGCGCCGCGCCGTGAGCACGCCGTAGCGCATGGCCGCAAGACCCCGCGTGGAATGCGCGTCGGTCGAAATCACGATCTTCACGCCGCGCTCCTTGGCCATGCGCAGGTGCGTGTCTTTCAAATCCAGGCGTTCCGGCGAGGCGTTGCACTCCATGACGACGCCGTGTTTTTTCGCCGCATCCAGGACGCGTTCCATGTCATAGGCATAGGCGTCCCGGTGCAGCACCAGCCGGCCGGTGGGATGCCCGATGATTTGCGTGTATGGATTTTCGATGGCCGCGAGAATGCGCTCGGTCATTTCGGCGCGTTCCAGGTTCATGTACGAGTGGATCGATACCAGCACAATGTCCAGCTGGGCGAGCACTTCGTCATCCAGATCCAGTTTTCCGTTCTTGAGCACGTCCACTTCGCTGCTGGCGAAAATGCGGATGCCCAGATGCTTGGCATTCGCGGCGTGAATTTTCTTGATCTGTTCCAGCGTGCGTTTTTCGTCCAGGCCGTTGGCGACCGTGACGGCCTTGCTGTGATCGGTCAGGGAAATGTATTCGTATCCCAGGTCTTTCGCCGCCAGCGCCATTTCCTCGATCGAGTTCTTGCCGTCGCTGGCCGTCGTGTGCATCTGCAGGTCGCCGCGAATGTCTTTCAGCTCGATCAGGTCGGGGAGGCGGTGCTCGGCCGCCGCTTCGATTTCGCCCGTGTTTTCACGAAGCTCGGGAGGAATGTAGTCGAGGCCGAGTTTCGCGTAGATTTCTTCCTCGGTGGCGCGCGCCACGGGCCGCTCGCCCTTGAGCGTTGCCAGCGCGTATTCATTCAGCGTGTAGCCCATCTTGTTCGCGCGGCCGCGCAACGCCACGTTATGTCCCTTCGATCCCGTGAAATAGAGCAGCGCCGCGCCGTAGCTTTCTTTTTCCAGAATCCGCACGTCCACCTGCAATCCGCTCTTCAACACGAAGCTGACCTTATTCTCCCCGTGCGCGAGCGTTTGCTCGATTCCCGGGAATTTCAGAATGTACGCCGAGACTGCTTCGACGGCGTCCGGCGCATGTTTTCCGTGCGGCGAGGGTGACCAGCAGATCGAGGTCGCCCACGGTTTCCCTGCCGCGCCGCAGCGAGCCCGCCGGCGTAACCATCTCGACCGGCTTTCCGAATCCGCCGATGTACGCCACGATCCGCTCCGCTTCTTCTTCCCCCACATCGATATGGAACCTGCCGGCGGATTTCTTGTACATCTCGATGGCCTTCAAGATATTCTCTTCGCTTTTTTCGCCGAATCCTTCCAGGTCGCGCAACTTGCCGTCTCGCGCCAGCGCCTCCACCTGCTCGACGGTCGCGGCTTTGAAGGTCTTCCAGAGATGCGCGACCTTCTTCGGCCCGAGCGACTGCAGCTCCAGCAGCTGCAGAATCGATTCCGGATATTTTTTCAGGAGCTTCTTGCGCAGGGAATAATCGCCGGTCTGAAGGATTTCCTGGATGTGGTCGGCAAGGCCTTCGCCTATTCCAGGCAATTCCATCAGTTTTTTGCGGTCCGCGGATAGCTCCTCGATGGATTCCGGCAGGGTGTCGATGAGCTGCGCGGCCCGTTCGTAGCTGCGGTAGCGCCCGATCATGGCGCCGTCGATTTCCAGCAGTTGCGCCGTTTCCCGCAAGACGCGAGCGACTTCACGATTTTCCATGCGTGCGATCCAGGTTCTACTGCCCGAGGATATAGGCGAACATCAGCGGCGCCACGATCGACGCGTCGGATTCGATGACGAAACGCGGCGTGGCCGCCTCCAGCTTTCCCCAGGTGATTTTTTCGTTCGGCACGGCGCCGCTGTAGGAGCCGTACGAGGTCGTGCTGTCGGAAATCTGGCAGAAGTAGCCCCAGAGCCGGCATTTTTCCCGCAGATCCTGCGTAATCAGGGGCACCACGCAGATGGGGAAGTCTCCCGCGATGCCTCCGGCGATTTGAAAAAAGCCGATCGAATCGTTCGCCGAATTCTTGCGATACCAGTCGATCAGCAGGGCCATCTGTTCCACGCCGGATTTCACCACCTGGAAATTCGAAACGTCTCCGCGGATCACGTTGGCGACGAAGATATTGCCCAGCGTCGAGTCTTCCCATCCCGGCGTGAAAATCGGCAGATTCTTTTCGCACGCGGCGATGACCCAGGAATCCTTCGGATCGATTTCGTAAAACTCCTCAATATAGCCCCCGCGAATGAGCTGGTACATGTACTCGTAGGGGAAGTAGCGCTGCTTATCCTTGTCGGCCTGCTGCCAGAGTTTCAGCACCTGGCGCTCGATCCGCCGCATGGCCTCTTCTTCCGGGATGCACGTATCGGTGACGCGGTTCATCCCGCGATCCCGCAGGGCCACTTCCTCGGCGTCGCTCAAATTGCGGTAGTGCGGCACGCGCTGGTAATGGTTGTGCGCCACAAGATTGAAAATATCTTCCTCGAGGTTCGCGCCGGTCGTGCAGATGCCGTGTACCTTGTCCTGACGGATCATTTCCGCGAGCGAAAGCCCGAGTTCCGCCGTGCTCATCGCTCCCGCCATGGTCAGGAACATCTTTCCGCCGCGTGCCAGGTGCGCCATGTAGGCATCCGATGCATCCACGATAACCGCGGCGTTGAAGTGCCGGTAATTGTGCCTGATAAAATCCCGTACGCTCATGTCCGCCTTTCTCTCCGAAATATTTTTTCCCGGAGCACATGCTTGCGGGAATCGTATGCTACACGCGCTCCTGATTCAAGAGCAGAACAGCAAATCCTGAAAATATTTTTCGCCGGCGGGCGGAAACAAGAAAATAAAAAACAACGTAAAGCCGACTTTAGCGAAGCCGTTTCTGAAACCGCATGTAATACAGCAGGCCGCAAATGGATTTTGCGTCGTGCAGCGTCCCTCTCTCAATCATCGGTCCACTTGCTTCAACGTAAACTTTCGCGACGTGATCTTCTCGTCCTCTTCCGGCTGCGCGTCGCCCGGTTGCAGTCCCTCCGCCGCGAAGATCCACATCCACTCGTTCACGAAGCCGGGCGTGGGAATTACGCGCATCAATCGGCGCAGGCGCTTGGCCCGGTATCCGGTTTCCTCGATCAGTTCACGTCGCGCCCCGGCCGCCGGCGTTTCGTCCGGCTCCTTGCGTCCCGCGACCAGTTCCCAGAGAAACTCGCCCACCGTGTGCCGGTACTGCCGAATCAGCAGGACGCGCCCGTCCTCGAAAACGGGCAACACGACCACCGATCCCGGATGAACGATAATGTCGCGGTCGGCGCGCACCCCGCCAGGCTCGATCACGGTGTCGCGCTGCAAGCCGGAATATCTTGCCTTGATAGAGAATCTTGCTCTTGAGTAGTTTTGCGCGTCCTTTTGCCAAAATCTGCCTCCGGTAGAGCGATCTGATTTGATCCATCCTGAGCGATGTTTCTCTGAACATCTGGAAATGCTTCATCGCCGGTGAAATCTTAGCAGGGAAGAGGCCTTTTTGTTCCGCCGCAAATAGATGCCACGCCGCGAAAAATCCCGAAGAGACGACACAACGTAGCCCACAGCGGCATCTGTGGGAACGCGCGCCGAGGCGGAGCACAAACCCCGGCAGGGGTGACACAGGAAATCCTCCACGCATGATATGCCACATCCCCATCGCCGGTTGAACGTAAACTCCCGCTCGCATATACTTCCGTTCAGCAATCTTATTCTTGCCCATGCTGATCAACACGCTCATCGTCGACGACGAAAAGCCGGCACGCGATGAATTGGCGTTCCTGCTAAAAAGTTTTCCCGACGTTCACCTGGTCGGGCAGGGAAAAAACGGCGTCGAAGCCCTCGCGCTCATCAAGGAACATTCCCCCGATCTCGTATTTCTCGACGTGCAGATGCCGGGGCTTAGCGGCTTTGGCGTGATCAAGAAGTTGATGGACCGCAAAGGGAAGCTTCCTCAGATCGTCTTCGCCACGGCGTTTGACAATTATGCTGTTCAGGCCTTTGAAGTAAATGCCATCGATTATGTATTAAAACCCATCGAGAAGAGCCGCCTGGCGCGCGCCATCCAGCGCGCCAAGCGAGCCCTGGAAGCCGAAGCTTCGCCCAGCGAGCGCCTGGAAACGCTGGTCAGCCAGATCGGCGCGTCGAAGGCGCCGCCCGTCAAATTATTGGTGAAGACGCAACAGCGGCTTTTCCTGGTGGATGCCGAAGACGTCATCTTCGCGTCGATCGAGGACGGCACGATCACCGTGGTGGCGCGCGAAGTCGAAGGCACGTCCAACTACCGCACGATCGAAGAACTGCAAACGTCGCTGGACTCGGAAACATTCTGGCGCGCGCACCGCTCCTATCTTGGTCAACATCAACCACATTAAGGAAGTTGTGCCGTGGTTCAAGTCCAGCTACATGCTCAAGATGGCGGATAAGAAGGCCTCCGAAGTCCCCGTGAGCCGCGCGCAAACTAGACACCTGCGCGAATTGCTGAAGATGTAGGCGAGTTGAACCTATCTAATCCGGTGGATAGTGCTTTTGGTATCTTTCCCGCTTCATCCATTGTCGGTGCTTGCGCTTATATCTTTCTTGCTCTTTTGAGGGCATGCCTTTCGCAGCGGGGAATAGGAGTGCTCCAAGGATAATGACGATTCCCAGCAATACTAGACTCAGAGTCGGGAAGAACCCAAATCTTCCGAACCTGTTCGTGGCATGCTACAAGCACAGTCCACAGAATTTCATGCGATTATCTTCCTATCCCAACCGGTTGATTATTCGCGGATTCTACCATTGCGGCGCCCTTTCGGTTGGTTTTACGTAATTAGTCGAGCGCGACGAATTGCGCGTGGAATCAACCTAGATGTGATGTGGTAGTATTGGGCATCTAGTGTCAATGGATTTTTCCCTCACCGACGATCAGCGCCTGATTCGCGACACGGTTCGCCACTTCATGGACGCCGAAGTGCGCCCGTCCATGCGCGCGCGCGACCGCGAGGAGATATTTGCCGCCGAGGAACTCCGCAAGATCGGCGAACTCGGCTGCTGCGGCATGTTGGTTCCGGAATCCTGGGGCGGCGCGGGCGCGGACACGATTTCCTACGTCCTGATGCTCGAAGAAGTCGCGCGCGTGGATGCTGCGATGGCCGTGGCCCTGAGCGTCACGAATTCTCTGGCGGCATGGGCGGTGTTCAAATATGGCACCGACGCGCAGCGCGAGAAATATCTGCGCCGCCTGGCACGCGGAGAAATCCTCGGCGCATTCTGCCTCACCGAACCTCAGGCAGGCTCGGATGCGGCCGCGATTGGCGCGCGGGCGACGCGCCACGGCAGCGTCTATCGCCTGAACGGAACGAAATCCTGGGTCACCAACGGCGGCGTCTCAGGTCTCTACGTGGTTTTTGCGAAAACGGACCCATCGGCGGGCGCCCGCGGCGTCACCGCATTTCTCGTCGAGCCCTCATTTCCCGGTTTTCGAGTGGCGCGGTACGAGGATAAGATGGGACTCCGCACTTCGCGCTCGGCCGAGATCGCCTTCACCGATTGCGAAGTCCCGGAATCGAATCGCCTGGGCGAAGAAGGCCAAGGCCTGAAAATCGCGCTGGAATCTGCTCGACGGCGGCCGCGTGGGCATTGCCGCGCAGGCCGTCGGGATCGCGCAGGGCGCGCTGGAAGCGTCAGTCGCCTATGCCAAACAGCGCCGCGCATTTGGCAAGACCATCGGAGACTTCCAGGCGATACAATGGATGCTCGCGGATATGCAGACCGAAATTGAAGCGGCGCGCGCGTTGGTCCAAAATGCAGCGTGGCTGCGCGATACAGGTTCGGCGCGCGTCGGCCCCCAGGCGTCGCGCGCAAAACTCTTCGCGGGAGAAATGGTGAATCGAGTCGCGTACAAAGCCGTGCAGATTCACGGCAGCCAGGGCTATTCGCGCGAGTCCGACGTCGAGCGCATGTATCGCGACGCGCGCGTCATCACGATTTACGAAGGCACCAGCGAAATCCAGCGCATGATCATCGCGCGCGATTTGCTGGCATCTCCGGTGTGACGGCAATACGGTAAAATCGCGCGTGAACTGGCGCCGAATTTTTGTAGCCCGCCTCTTCAGAGGCGGGGTTTTGCGCCGCGGACAGCGAAAATCCCCGCCTCTGAAGAGGCGGGCTACACCAATCGCTTTTGCCCCAAACGGGCAGGGCATTGATCCAGGGAGAATCGGCTAGCGTGGAACATAAAAAACGAGTCCTGAGCGGCATGCGCCCCACCGGGCGCCTCCACATCGGCCACTATTTCGGCGCGCTCGAAAACTGGGTCAAGCTGCAGAACGATCCGCAGTACGACTGTTTTTTCTTCGTCGCCGATTGGCACGCGCTCACGTCGGATTACGCGGACACCTCCCAGGTGGCGCAAAACACCATCGAAATCGCCACGGATTGGCTCGCGGCGGGACTCGATCCGGCCAAATGCACGATGTTCATCCAATCGTCCGTGCCGGAGCACGCCGAATTGAATTTGCTGCTCTCGATGGTTACGCCGCTCGGCTGGCTCGAACGCGTTCCCACCTACAAGGAAGCGCTCGACAACGTGAAGGACAAGGATTTGCATACGTTCGGCTTCCTCGGGTATCCGGTTCTGCAGTCCGCGGACATCGTCATCTACGACGCGGACCTGGTCCCGGTGGGCGAAGATCAGGTCGCGCATATCGAATTGACGCGGGAGATCGTGCGGCGATTCGATTTCTTCTACGGATTCCGGATCAAGCCGGAACTTTTCGCCGCCGCCAATCTGGCGTTCCTGGCAAAGCACGCGCACGATCCAAAGCTCCTGCCCTCCAACGGCAGTTCCTTCACGGAGGAACAAAAGAGGGAACTCGCGAATCTTCTCAGAAGCGATGCCTTGCAGCAGGGAGTGGATAATTTCCTGGATTCCGCCAAGGAGAACGGACACTTTTTCACCCGCTCCCCGATCCTGCGCGAACCTGGATCGCTGCTGACCGAGACTCCGCGCATTCCCGGCACCGACGGCCGGAAAATGTCCAAGAGCTATGGCAATTTTATTTCGCTAAGTGAATCGGACGAATCGATCCGCACGAAATCCCGCGCGATGATGACCGATCCCGCGCGCAAGCGCCGCACCGACCCCGGCAATCCCGATGTCTGCCCGGTCTACGACTGGCACAAGCTGTTTTCGCCCCCCGAAACGTTGCAGTGGTCCGCCGAAGGCTGCCGCAGCGCGGGCATCGGCTGCATCGAGTGCAAGACCGCCATGGCCGACAACCTGATCAAATGGATTTCCCCGGTTCGCGCCCGCCGCCAGGAATACGCCGCGCATCCCGGCAAAGTTCTGCAAATTATTGACGAAGGCTCGATCAAGGCGCGCGAAGTCGCCGAAAAAACGATGGCGCGCGTCCGCGAAGCGGTATTCAATTGGAAAGAGAAGCGCGAGGAAGTAGATTCGCCTCGTGCGGTAGGGAAAGCGGATTGAGCGCACGCCAAGGATTAGAAAACCCCGCCTCTGAAGAGGCGGGCTACAGCAATCGCAACAGCGGCCGCCGCGCGCCTGCTGTAGCTCGGGTCTTCAGACCCGAGGGTTTGGATGCGCGGACATGCAGGACATGATTGTCGAAGCGATACATATGAGGACGAGGTAGTCGAATGGCATCACCCTACAAGATTCATCTCGACATGTACGACGGCCCGCTCGATCTCCTGCTCGATCTGATCAAGAAGCAGGAAATCGACATCCACAACATCCCGATCGCGAAGATCACCGGCCAGTATCTCGACTATCTCCACAAGCTCGAGCAACTGGACATGGACATCTCGGCCGATTTTATTTACATGGCCGCGACCCTGATCTACATCAAGTCGAAGATGCTCCTGCCGCCCGATCCGCTCGCGGGTCCCGAAGAGATGGAAGATCCACGCGCCGAACTGGTGCATCGCCTGGTCGAGCACGAAAAATTCAAGAGCGCCGCGCAACTCCTGCACCAGCGCCAGCAGATTGAGGAAAACGTCTGGTCCAAGCCCGACCGTTCGCTCTACGAAGGCCAGGAAGTGGAAGGCGAGCTGATCGTTTCTCTCGTGGACTTGGTAAAGGTGTTTCAGCAGGTGCTGGAACGCCGCAAGGAAGTGGTGAAAATCGAGCTGCACCACGACCAATTCACCGTGGCGCAAATGATGGAATTGCTGCGCCAGCAACTGATGGCTTCGGATGAGGGTGTCGAGCTGATTTCGTTTTTCGAGTCGTGCGCGTCGCGCCACGCGATGATCGTCGCGCTCTTGGCCGTGCTCGAACTGGTGCGTTTGCAGGCCATTCTGCTCGTGCAGCAGGAATTGTTTTCGCAAATTCGATTGCGGAAGCACAAACTGTTCGATGTCGTGTTCGCGGGCGGCGAATCGATTGGGGATTTGCCGCTCGATCCGCTTCGAGCAATCGACGAACAATATCCGGATGCGGACAGTACTCGAAGCCCGCGGAGAGAATGACCATGAATCCCATAGAACTCAAGGGCGCTCTGGAAGCCATCATTTACGCCGCCGACGAGCCCGCCACGCTCGATCAAATCGCCAATGCCGTGGGCGAGGAGAAAAGCGTCGTCCGCACCGCGCTCGATGAAATGATCGCGGGCTACGCGGGCGAGGATCGCGGAATGGAAATTCGCGGCGTCGCGGGCGGTTACCGGTTCTACACCAAGCCGCAGCATCACGACGTCGTGCGCCGCTTCATCAAGAGCCTGCGCCCGCCGCTGCGCCTGACCATGCCCGCCCTGGAAACGCTGGCCGTGATTTCCTACCGGCAGCCCGTCACCGGCCCTGAAATCCAGGAAATACGCGGCGTGAACGTTTCCGGCGTAATTAAAACCTTGCTCGAAAAGCGCCTGATCGTTACAGCCGGCCGCAAGGCCGTTGTCGGCAAGCCCATTTTGTACCGCACGTCGAAAGAATTCCTGATGCGCTTTGGCCTCTCCGACCTGGGTGAATTGCCGAGCCTGAAGGAATTTGAGGCGCTCGCGCGCGCCGCGTTGGGATCGGACGAAGGCATCGCGCCGGCCGAACCGGAAGCCGAGCCCACGAATGAAGCCGTGGCCACGAATGAAGCGGAGACACAAACGATTCCCGCTCCTCCGGAAACTTCCAGTGCCGCCGATCTGGAAACCGCTCCCGCGGTAGAAATATCTGAAGTCATGGAATCCAATGGGCCGGTAACTCCGAACACGGACGATTCGCAAACCGAAATTCAACCAGGCGACACACTCGCGGAAAGTGCTTCCTAAACAAATTCATGCTTGAGCGGCTGCAAAAAATTATCGCCCGCGCGGGGATTGCTTCGCGAAGGCACGCGGAAGAACTGATTCGCAGCGGACAGGTGCGCGTCAACGGCGTAGTGGTGACCGAACTCGGCGCCAAGGCCGACCCGGAGCATGATCGCATCGAAGCGGCCGGAAAAGTCGCGCACGTTTCCGAGGAATTCGTCTATGTGCTTCTCAACAAGCCGCCGGAAATTGTTTCCACCCTCGCCGATCCCGAAGGGCGCCGGACGTTGCGCAATTTGCTGGTTGGCATTTCCCAGCGCGTGTTCCCCGTCGGGCGCCTGGACTATGCGGCCAGCGGCGCGGTCTTCCTGACCAACGACGGCGAACTCGCCGGCAAAATGCTGAAGGCGTCGCACATCCTTCCGCAGACGTATTGGATCAAGGTGAAGGGCAGCCTCAACGAAGCGCAGCTCAAGAGTCTGGCGACCGCGCTTCGAGGGAAGATTGTTCCGTTGCGCGCGCCGCATTCGGCGGGCAAGAATCCCCCGAATCCCTGGTACGAAGTGCAACTCGCCGGAGTCCGCCGCGATTTGCTGCGCAAGAATTTACTGGAGATGGGCCACCGGGTCGAAAAAATGAGGCGCGTCAAGCTCGCCTCGCTCGAAACCGACACCGTGCCCGAAGGCCAGTACCGGCGTCTGGACCCTGTCGAAGTGGCGAAGCTTGCGCGAGCCGTGGACTATGCTCTCGAGCATCAGAAACCCGCGCCGAGCGAGTCCAAGACGAAGAGCGCCAGGCGCGGGCGCCCCAGGTAGGCAATCCTTCGGAAAGGAATTGGCATGATCCAGAAGTCCCAACAGGATGAAGCGTCAACGATTACGGAACTCCTGGCCACGGCGAAAACCATCGCCGTGGTCGGTCTTTCCTCGAAACCGTACCGCGCCAGTTTCGGCGTCGCCGAATATCTCCAGGATTCCGGTTACCGCATCATCCCGGTCAATCCGAACGTATCGGGAGTGCTGGGGGAGAAATGCTATGCGCGCCTCGAGGACGTTCCTGAAAAAATCGATATTGTCGACATTTTCCGGCGCTCGGAATTTGTGCCGGAAATCGTCGATGCCGCGATTCACGCGGGTGCGCGCGCGGTCTGGATGCAGGAAGGCGTGGAAAACGAAACTTCCGCTGAGCGCGCCCGCAAAGCGGGACTCTTCGTCGTCATGAATCGCTGCATCGCGAAAGAAATTCACAAGCGCCGCAAGTAGGACAGGCTTCTATTTTACAGCGTTCTGTGTGAACAATGTTCTGAAATCCTTGTGGGCGCCTCGTGGATCTTGTCAGCCACGACATAAACGCCGTCAAAATTTGATCGTGCGGCTTCAGCCGCTGGCGTGTTGCGGAATTACAAGTTGTCACACAGGCTCTAAAGCCTGTCCTGCCTGAAATCTGCCGCAGCATACAAAAAGTTCAATGATTTAAAACCACCGGAAAAAACTCAAGGCAGCGCATACACCAGCAGATTCCGTTTTCCCGGCTCCACCACGCCCAATAATTTCCCATCCGGCGAAATATCAAACTGGCGAAACTCCAGGTCATGCAAAATGAATTGGGGCGTAACTTCCGCGGCACCTGGCATTGCGCCTTCCGCGATGTTCGTCAGGGGCGGCAGCGGCAGCCACACCAGGTCGCCGGTCCGCGCAGCCGCGCCGCGCTTCACGAGAATTCGCGTTTCGTCTCCCGACCAGGCCAATATCCCAATCGCCACGCGAACGCGCGCCACACGGGTCGGCACGCCCGTGTCACGGACCTCCAGCTGTTCATTGTCGATCCAGTACGCGACCTTCTTTCCAGACGGAGAAATCGTCAGCCCTCCCGCATAGCCATCCAGCGTCGCTAGGTCCCGCGAAGCTTCCTCCGCCAGGTCGAGTTGCACGAGTCGCGGATGAAGCGTGGTCCCGGGACTCCGCTCGATTGCAATCGCGTCGTCACGTTTCGGATTCCACGCGACCGCGGAAAATAAGCGCCCCGAAAAGAGCGCGTCGCTCCCTCCGGTCATGACTTTCGTGCGCGTGATCGAAAAGCTTCTCTCCAGCGGCGGGACGGGCTGCGGAGGTTCCTGCTTGCCGGTTCTCGCCGGAGCCGCGGCCGGTTTCTGCAGTTCGGTCAAATACACCAGGGTCGAGCCGTCGGCCAGCCACGCCGCATTGGTCGTGCCGGAAATCACGCTGTCGCCTCCGGCAACCTGAATTTCGCGCCCCGTGTCGTCCAGCAAAAGCGTTGCCACGCCTTCGCGCGTGTCTCCATCGTCGTTGATCATTACGCTGGTGGCCAGGCCGGCGGCGAGCTTCGATCCGTCCGGCGACCAGCACAAGCCGCGCAGGGTATAGCTGAACGGCATCGTGCCGCGAACCAGTTTGTCGCCCTGCAGGATGCGGCGCCTCTTGCCGTCGCGTTCCGCGATCCAGATATCGTCACGCTGCAATTGGATTTTTTTCTCGGAGAATACGTGCCGGACGGAAAAAGCGATCCGGCCGCTGCCGGAAAACGCAAATCGCGTCACGGTTTCGTCAATCTTGAATGCGGGAGTGTCTTGCGCTTTCAGCGGCCGAGCCAAAAATAATAGGGAAACGCAGGAGGCAATCAGAACCGTGTTCCTTACAGAGGCAAATCGGGAAAATTTCATGTTTGCGGTTTCCGGCGTACCTTGAGACGCCGAATCTCCTCGATCCGTTGCCTCAGGCGCGCTTCGAATCCCTGATCGGTCGGGTGGTAAAAAGTTTTTCCCAAGAGGGAATCCGGCAGGCAGGTCATGTCCGCCACCTTCTCGGCGTGGTTGTGCGCGTAGTCGTATCCCTTGCCGTAGCCGATATTTTTCATCAGGCCCGTCGGCGCATTGCGCAAATGCAAAGGCACGGGTTCGGCGCGTGTTTCTTCCAGGGTCTTGGTGACGGCGCCGTAGCCCACATAAAGCGCGTTTGATTTCGGCGCAAGCGAAAGATAGACGGCGGCCTGCGCGAGCGCCAGATTTCCCTCGGGCGGCCCGACAAAATCGGCGGCCTGCATCGCCGCGATGGTCACGGCCAGCGCGCCCGGCTCGGCCAGTCCGATATCCTCGCTCGCCATCCGCACCATCCGCCGCGCGATGTACAGCGGGTCTTCGCCGGATTCGAGCATGCGCACCAGCCAGTACAACGCCGCGTCCGGGTCCGAATTTCGCACGGACTTGTGCAGCGCCGATATCAAATTGTAATGTTCTTCGCCGCCCTTGTCGTAAAGCAGGAATTTTTTCTGCAGAAGTTCGGCGAGCATTTCCCTTGTGATCGTGCGCTTTCCGGAGGCATCGGGCTCGGACGGCGCGCACGCAGGCTTCGAGCGTGTTGTATGCGGCGCGCGCGTCGCCCCCGGAAAAAACGGCGATCTGCTGGATGGCTTCGTCGCTGATCGTGAGATTTTCGTTTCCCAGGCCGCGCTGCTTGTCGCTGAGAGCGCGGTGCAGCAGGGCTTCAATCTGTTCGGTGGAAAGCGCCTGCAACACGTACACGCGCGTCCGGGAAAGCAAAGGCGCGATCACTTCGAAGGACGGATTTTCCGTGGTCGCGCCGATCAGCGTAATGTTGCCCGCTTCCACATGCGGAAGGAAAGCGTCCTGCTGGGCCTTGTTGAACCGGTGCACTTCGTCGATGAACACAATCGTGCGGCGCCCGGCGCGCCGCGAATGTTCGGCGGCGGACATCACTTCCTTGATCTCCTTGATTCCCGTGAGCACGGCGCTGAACGCGACGAATTCGGACTGCGTCATGCGCGCGATCAGCCGCGCCAGCGTGGTTTTGCCGCATCCCGGCGGACCCCACAAAATCATGGAGCCGATATCGTCGCGCTCGATCTGTGTGCGCAGAGGTTTTCCGGGGCCGAGCAGTGATTCCTGCCCGGTAAATTCATCGAGCGTGCGCGGCCTCATGCGTTCGGCCAGGGGTTGTCCCGCAGCGCTGCCGCTTTCGTCCGGCTCGAGTTTTGCGAACAGGCTCATAGGAATTCCGGGTTCAACGCAGCGCCTTTCGCTGGCGCATGGCCTCGTAAAGCAACACGGTCGCGGCCATCGCCGCGTTCAGCGATTCCACGCCGATAGGAGTCGTTGCCGCAGCTTGCGGAATGCTCACGCGCGCGTCGGCGACCCGCACGATGTCCTCCGGCAAGCCTGCTCCCTCGTTTCCGATCAGCAGGGCCGCCGGCGATTTCCAGTCGGCCTCCCAGGGCCGCAACGCCTGCGAGCCCGGACGCGAAGTTTGTTCGTGATCTTCCTTGGTGGCCGCGTATAGTTTCACTCCCGCAGCTCGCAACTTCGACAGCAGGCTGGCCGCCGGCAGTCCGTGCAAAACGGGCAAGCGCAACGCCGATCCAGCGGATGCTCGCAGCGCCTTCGGCCCAAGCGGATCCGCAGTTCCCAGCGCATCGGCGGAGCATGTTGCGGCGCCGGTCGCTCCAAAAGCTTCCGCCGCGCGCAAGATCGTTCCCACGTTGCCCGGGTCCTGCACGCCCACAAGCACGACAACCAGCGCGGAGCCCCCGCAACAGGCTTTCCACCGTCACCTGCTTGGTCTGCACCAGGGCCGCGATTCCTTGCGGCGACTGTGTATCCGCCACTCCCGCAAACAGCCGGTCCGAAGTTCGCAAAATTTGCGCGCCGTCTTTCAGCAGCGGCGCGAGCCGCGCCATGTGGCGCTCTCCGGAATCGCTGACCAGCAGCGCCTCGACGTGCAGGCCAGACCCCAGCGCCGCTTCGACCATCCGCAATCCCTCGACGCCCACAATCCCGTCGTCCTCGCGCTCGCCCGCCAGCAAGCGACCCGAATCGCTTGAGCCATCGATTTTCGCGGCTGGTAATCGCCGCCGAGGCTGCGGAACCAGAATGTTTGGGAGCTGCTTTGCCGGACTGGACCATGCCACTCAGCCTAACAAACCGCCTTCGGCCGGTAAAGCCTGGCGAAGCAGTTTGACGGACATAAGTTTGGCTTCGGAAATCACAATTAGCCCGCCTTCAGGGAGCAATACAAATCCGTCCTCACAATCTCCGAATCCGCGCCCTAATAAAGTATAAAGACTTTGTTGGAATAACTTTTCCGCAAGGCCCCGCATCTTGAATGGACCAGACGTCTATGCTAATTTCACTCGGCGGCGGTATTTTGCATCTCGTCGCTTGCCAAACGTTCGCCAGAGAAGAATTGAGGTTCATCACTTTGTTGGCTGAGCTGTTGAAAATTTCCCCAGAAACGCCCGATCCAGCCACGATCCGCTACGCAGCCGAAATTATCCGGCGCGGCGAACTGGTGGCCATTCCCACCGACACATTTTATGGAATCGCAGCCGACCCTTTCAATTTGATGGCCGTCGAACAAATCTATCGCGTCAAGGGCCGTCCCGAAACCCGGGCCCTGCCGATTCTGGTGAATACCATCCCTCAGGCAGTTTCCCTCGCGCGGGACGTTCCCTAACGTTTCACAAGCTTGCCGCCAAATTCTGGCCCGGCCCGTTGACGCTGCTGGTCGAGGCCTCCACGGGCGTCCCCCTCAAAATCACGGCGAACACGGGAAACGTGGCCCTGCGCTGGCCAAAATCCATTTTTGTGAACGCCCTCATCGACCTGGTCAAAGGGCCCGATCACCGGCACCAGCGGAAACATTTCCGGCCAGCCCGCCTGTGCCACCGCCGCGGACTGTTCGAACAAATGGGAGACCGCCTTCCCCTGATCATCGACGCCGGAGAAACCCCCGGCAACCTCGCATCCACCATCGTGAAACTCGAAGGCGACGATTGGACCGTCATGCGCGAGGGCGTGATCTCCGAAGAATTAATCCGCGCCGCCCTCGAAGAAGACACCGAGGATAACGCAAGTAGACAGGTTTCAGCCTGTCTGGTTTTTCTGTTTACACACCCTTCACGAACTACGGCACCGTTCGCAATTTCATTCAGCGAGACCTCAGAATAATCGCTCGAAACAACCGCACGCCGCAATCCCATCCTAACCGCCCGACGCTCTTGAACCCGTCATACCTCCGTGAGACGATTTCCACGTGGGCCCGGCCGGACATCCTATGCCGCGTCGCCGGAATTCAGGCTGGAGGCAATCGTGAATCGAAGGGATTTTGTGAAGTTCGGCGGCGTTGCCGCCATCGAATTGGGCGCGGCCAGGCTGCTGATGTCCCAGGCGCAACCCGGGATGCCGGGAATGCAGGCAAACGCCGCCGGCCCTGAGACTTCCAAAGCCGATATCACTCTGCGGATTGCTCCGGTGACGGTGGAACTCACCCCGACACGCATCATCAGCACGATCGGCTACAACGGAACGTCTCCCGGACCGCTGCTTCGCATGCAGGAAGGCAAGCCTGTCACCGTGGACGTCATCAACGATACCGACGTGCCCGAACTCGTGCATTGGCACGGCTTGTTCATTCCCCCTGAAGTCGACGGCGTGGAAGAAGAAGCCACGCCCATGGTTCCGCCGCGCGGCCGAATCCGCTATCAATTCACGCCGCGCCCGGCGGGAACGCGCTGGTATCACACGCACGTGATGGCTGGCGCCGACCTGCACCGCGGCGCTTACACGGGACAATTCGGATTTCTTCTGATCGATCCCGCGGCCAACCCCGGAAACTACGACAAGGAAGTCTTTCTGGCGCTGCGCGAATGGGAGCCCTTTTTTAATCCCGAAGAAGACGAAGACGAGGACGAAAACGCCTCCGGCCCGCAACCGGAACGCCCCGCGAAGTTGGACACCAGCCCTTCCGGCCTCGAGGTGGGCTACCAGATGTTTTCGATCAATGACAAATCCCTGGGCGCGGGCGAACCGATCCGCGTGAAGCAGGGCGACCGCGTCTTGATGCACCTTCTGAACGCCAGCGCCAGCATGAACCGGCGCATCGCGCTGCCCGGCCACCGCTTCCGGATCGTGGCCCTGGACGGCAACCCGGTTCCCACGCCGCAAACCGTGGATGTGATCGACATGGGTCCCGGCGAACGTGTGGACGCCATCGTCGAGATGAATCAGCCGGGAGTATGGATCCTTGGCACGACCACGGACGACGTGCGCAACGCCGGCATGGGCGTCCTGATCGAATATGCGAATCAGCACAAACAGCCGCAATGGATCGCGCCCGCGAAATCCGTTTGGGATTACACGATTTTTGGCGGCAGCGCCACGCAGCCCGCGCCCGACCACACCATCGACATGATCTTTCAAAAAGTCCCGAGCGGCGCGGGCCTGTTCAACAGCTGGACGGTCAACGGAAAGGAATACCCGCACGATCAGGAATTTGTGCTCAAGCAGGGAGGCCGCTACCGGCTGGTGTTTCGCAACCGCAGCGAAGACGCTCATCCGCTGCACATGCACCGGCACTCATTTGAATTGGTCGAAATCAACGGCAAAGCCACGAGCGGCGTCATGAAAGATACGGTCGTGGTGCCCGGCTACGGCCGCGCCAGCGTGGATCTGGTGGCCGATCAGCCGGGCCTGACCCTGTTTCATTGCCACATTCAGCAGCACATGGATTACGGATTCAAGGCGCTGTTCCGCTATGCGTGAAGATTGTGCGGGAACTGCAGAATAAGCATCGTGGCCAGGCTTCAGCCTGTGCATTCTTGCGAAAGTCAACTAAACCCCACAACTGAATCCTGTGCCCCTAAAACCTGTGCGCGCTTCCGTCATTGCAGCAGAATCACTCTACTGTTTGTTCTTGTCCTCGGTAGGCTTCCCGATCTTCACCGTCACGCCGAATCGCTTGTAATTCTCGTACCGCACGGTCATGCGAATCGGCACATCGCCGTTGCTGAAGTGCAGGACGTCATTGGATCGCGTGTAGGTCGGAAACCAGTAGTTGCCTTCCACGTTTTCGCGGAACGTCTCAAAGCGCGGAAACACGTTCTCCTGGCCGTTCTTCCGGATGTCCGGCACCGCTTTTCCGTCGGTCTTGACGATTTCGAAATCCTTGTCGTCCACCCAGATGCGCCCTTGAAAATAGCGCTGATTTTTTTCAATGGTTTTCGGCGCGACGTCGAACACATAGGTGTTGAGTTCGTCCAGGGGCACGTGGTCCACGTACTTGATGTTGTATTTGGGCAATTCGCTGGTCGTGAGCACGAAAGGCTGCACATGTTCCAGGTCGTCCAAATCCTGCTGCGATAGCGAAATGCGTTCCAGCGTCGGAGGCGGGGCATACGTCACTTTCTCGTATCGTTTGCCCTCGGGAGTGAAGACAATTTCGCTGGTCATCTTGTATTCGCCGTCGGGACGTCCGCTGGCATCCAGCGTCTGGATGACAAATGTTTGCGTGTAAGTGAAATTGTCGCGTTCCAGCTTGAACTCGGCCTCACGCGCAGCAAATCGCTGGATAATTTCTTCGATCGGCATGGTGGGCGGGCCAAGCACTGTTGCGCCGCCCTTTGATGTCGCATCTGCCGTGCCCGGCGCGGGCTTTGACTGCGAATCACTCGAAATCTGGACGGTGCCCGGCACTGCGCCCTTGGTCACCTGTTGTGCCGAGGCCGGAAGAATCGCCCAGCCCGCCGCCAAAAACGTCATCACGACAATTGCAGCTCGTATTCGCCTCTTCGTAACGCACCCGGGCAGGATACCCACCATCGCTTGCTCTCCTCGTATTTTCTCTCGCTGCATGGATCAATTCCTCTGCGCTTAAAATTCCGCTGATCGCAAAAGTAGATACAAACGATTTTACACACAGGGCGCAAAGAAAATACGCACATCGCTAAAATAGCTAGCCCCTCGCCACTGTCTAAGTTCCACAATCTTTGGAACTCCTTAAGGACGCAAGGGTTGCTTGGCCATAAGCAGGCTGAAGCCCGTCCACTAAAGCCAAAACATGCCGGAAAAACTAAGGACCATCAATTGACACCGAATCCCGATGTCTGATACGTTCCCGCGGCAATCCGTCGTTTGCGTTACACTTGTGCGCGCGGAAAACGCGCGATTTCATCCATGCCAAAAACCAAGTTCCTGCGTCTCACACTGATCGAATGGGTTATCTGCGGCGTCGCCTGCATTGGATTCGCATTCGATACCTACGAACTCCTGGTCCTCACGCTGACGGTTCAGCCGGCATTATCCGAATTTCTCGTATCGAAACCCGGAAGCCCGAATTTCAATCACTGGATCGGCGTGATGTTTTATATTCCGGCGATCGCCGGAGGAATTTTCGGCCTGCTGGGCGGCTATTTCATCGACCGCTTCGGCCGCCGCCGCATTTTATTCTGGAGCATTCTGCTGTTTTGCTTTTCCGCGCTGGCCACGGCGGGCTCCTCGACGGCGCAGCAATTGCTGTTTTACCGCTGCGTGACGTTTGTCGGCGTCTCCGTCGAATTCGTCGCGGCCACCGCATGGCTCGCCGAATTGTTCCCCGAGCGCAAGCTGCGGGAGACCGTTCTCGGGCATCACGCAGATTTTTTCCTCGGTCGGCGGCATCCTGATGGCCGGGGCGAATTATCTGAGCCTCAGCATCGGCCGTTATCTTCCGGCCATTCACGGCGGGCATGAGGCCTGGCGGTACACCATCTTATGGGGAATTTTTCCGGCCATCCCGCTGCTCGTCGTTCGTCCATTCTTGCCCGAATCGCCCATCTGGGCCAAGAAGAGGGAAGAAGGCACGCTCCAGCGGCCCAGCATCATGGAATTATTCCACCCCGAATTTCGCAAGACCGCTCTGCTGACCTGCCTGATGATGGCGTGCGCCTATGCCGTATCCTTCGGAATGTTGCAGCATTTTGCGCGGGTTATTCCCGGCACTCCCGAAGTCAGAATCCTGGCGCGCGCGGACCAGCAAAAAATCGTAAGTGTTTTCCAGGGATATCAGGAAGTCGGAGGCCTTGTCGGGCGCTCGCTGATGGCCATCCTGGCTATTTTTATCATCAGCCGCAGGCGCCTGCTGCACTTGTTTCTGATTCCGGGCCTGATCTTAATTCCGCTTGTGGTTCTGCTTCCCGCCGTTCGGGACACTGGTTTGCCGCCCTGGGGAGTGGGCTTGCTGGGTGTTGTGTCCGTGGCCCAATTCAGTTTTTGGGGAAATTATCTGCCCACGCTTTACCCCACGCACCTGCGCGGCACGGGCGAAAGCTTCGCGGCCAATGTGGGAGGGCGAATGCTGGGAACTTCGGCGGCCCTGATCACGACCAACATCGTGGCGTACATGCCGCAGAGCAGCGTCACCCGGCAACTTGGCTACGCCGCGGCGGCAGTTGGGTTCGCCGCCTATGCGATCGGGTTCATCGCCAGTTTCTGGCTGCCCGAGCCGCGGCCCGAAGTCATTCTCGAATAGCTCCTCGTGCGCTTGAACAGGTTGCAGAAAAAGTAATGCAGGGTGATATCGAGCGAAGGGAGGAATCCCTCCTCGATTGACGCAAGAAAGAGGGATTTCTCGCTTGCTTCCTTCGGAATCACAGGGAAAAATATTTTCCGCAAATTGTCAGGCCAGCTTAAGCCGCAGTAGCTTCCGCGCATTCCCCTCGTAAATCTTGTAGCGATCTTCGGCCGAAAGCGGAAGCTCTTCGATGCACTGAATGGTTGTGCGAATATAGCCGGGACCTTGTTCCGGATCGAACGGCGAATCGGACGCGAAAAGAACCTGATTGACTCCGAAAAATTCCAGTCCGCATTGCATCGCGGGACGCGATCCAAACGTCGCCGTGTCGGCATAAAACATCTTGAAGTATTCCTGCGGCCGCTTTTTCAGAAGCCGCCCCTGCGCGGCCAGGTCCTCGTCTTCCGTCCGGGCTCCGAGCTGATCGAGCCCCGGGCCGGTGCGCCCGGAGAAGTAGGGAATCATGGCGCCCAAGTGGTGCGTGATGATTTTGAGGTGGGGAAATCTGTCGAAGTAGCCTGCAAACAGGATGCGAGCCATGGCCACCGAAGTTTCGTAGGGCCATCCGAACGTCCACCAGATTTCGTATTTCGATTTTTGCTCCGTCTTGTAATCGGCAAACGCGGCGGACCGGGTGGGATGGAGCCAGATGGGAAGATTGCGATCCGCCAGCTTTTGAAAGATCGGCAGGAATTCCGGATCGTCCAGCGGGCGCCCATTCACGTTGGAATAGAGCTGAACTCCGCAAGCCCCCAATTTCAGGTAGGCGCGATCGATTTCCTGCACCGCCGCCTCGGGATTGTTCATGGGCAGGCCTGCCACGAAGCCGGGGAAGCGGTCCGGATGTTTTCGGACCAATTCGGCCATCCCGTCATTGGCCATCTGCGCGAGTTCCGGCGATTGGGTAGCGGAGCCCAGCGCTTCGATGGGAGGCGCGGCTAGGCTCACGACTTGCGTGTAGTCCCCGAACCGGTCCATCATACGGAAACGCACATCGAGGTTCACCATCGAGGGGATGTCAATGGACCGTTTCTTGATGGTTGTGCCGCTTTCGGAAAGCTTGACCATACGATCGAAGAAATTCTGCGGCAGGATATGACAAAAAATATCGATTTTCATGAAGCTCTCTTTCTGGAAATCAAATCGCCGAGGATTTGTGTCCGCTCATCCATCGAGCCAGAAAACGCGCACCTGTTTGGAACAATAAATTGTTGATTGGCTCGATGAAGATACCAAGCCCGTATCCGCGATGTCAACGAAGCCCTGGCCGGGCTAGTTGCCGGGACGCCCGGCCGGGTAACGCTTTGAAAAAGATGGTGCAACCTAGTATTTGAAAGACGAGTCCAATGAGGTGACTATAGGGTGGCTTCCTATATCATGGGAGCGTAAGTCCAGTCTTTTCCGATCCCGCGGCCAAACTGAGATAGGATGGCAGCAACGTTATGAAGGCGTGCTTGCCTTGATGAAGAACCATTAAGTTGAATTCGCATGTACCGAAACGCCGCAAATCGCCTCTAATCTTGTGGGGAGTGTCTGTTGATGATGGGTTGCGTGTGCTCGCGTCTTAGATCTTTTTTTCTCCATGGAGGGATGCTGCTGGCCGCGCTCGCTTGCGCGTTGCCTGGGTTTGCGCGCGCTCCTGCAGCGAACCCTCAGGCCCCAACGGCGTCCATTGCGGGCAAAGTCAGCGTCACCGCAGCCGACGGCACGATCAACAATCTGTCAGGCATCACCGTCAAACTGACGGCTGCCACTGCTGGCGCGGCGCCGCAAACGGCGGTGACCAATGGCGATGGGCATTACGAATTCACGCACCTGTCGGCGGGAAGCTATACGCTCGACGTCGCCGTGGATGGTTTTAAACCCTGGACTGCGACCGTCACACTTGCCGCAGGCCAGGCAGCCACCGAAGACGCGCTGTTGCAGATTCAATCCGTCGAGGAAAAGGTCGAGGTAACCGGAGAAGCCACCGAGGTGGCCACGCAGAGCGTGAGCGCCAACGCCACCGTCAGCGAGCAACAACTCGAAACCTTACCCCTGAAGACCGGGAAATTCACCGAAGCCTTGTCGGTCTCTCCTAGCGTCATCCGCACGCAGGAAGGCCGATTGAATTTCAACGGCCAAGCCGAGAGCCAGGGAATGTTGCTGGTGGATGGCGCGGAAAACGTCGATCCAGTGTCCGGGAGCTTCGGCATTCCGGTTCCGGTGGATGCCATCCAAACCATAAAGGTGTTCAGCACGCCGGACAGTCCGACCTATGGAGGATTTTCCGGCGGGTTGACCACCATCGAAATCCGTCCTCCGGTGCCCAACTGGAATTACAAGGTTCTCGAATTCCTGCCGTCCTTTCGCGCCAAGAACGACTCCATGGTGGGCATTGCCAACTTTACGCCGCGCGTGGAAATCGGCGGCCCATTGATCAAGAATAAACTCAATTTTTCCGAAGACATCGGATACGAATTTCGAAGAGACCCCGTGCACGGGCTGACCTGGCCTTACAACGAGACCTACACGCACAGTTTTAATTCCTTCACCACATTTCAGTACACCATTTCTCCCAAGCATTTGCTCAATGCCAATGTGAATATTTTCCCTTCGACCAACCTATACTCCAACATCACCGCGCTCATTCCGCAGTCCGCGTCCGTGAACTTTCATCGCAGGGGAGTATCCATCGGCATTTCCGACGATTACCAATTCAACTCGGGCGTGGTTCTCAACACCGTCGTCCGCTATACGAACTACTACAGCAATGCCGAAGGCCAGGGCCCGGCCGACATGACCATCAGCCCGGCGGGATGGGGCGGGAATTTCTTCAATGCGTGGTGGCGGAATGCAAACCAGGTGCAAGCCCTTCCCATGCTACAGATCCCCGCAAAATCCTGGCTCGGCACCCATGAATTGAAATTTGGAGTTGACGTTTTGTACCGGTCCTTCAATTCCAGCAGCGTTTCTCGTCCGATTGACCTATTGGACGCAAGCAATAACGTCGCCGAGACAATTACTTTTCAGGGCCCCGGACTGTTGCACGTGCGCGGCGCAGAGCTTTCCGAATTCGCCGAGGATCAATGGACCCTGACCAAACGTCTTTCCATAAACTTCGGGGCACGCGGGACCAGCCAATCCAATGGCGCCGCGTTTGCTTTTTCTCCGCGGGCCGGCGCGGCCTACTCCCTGGTCGGCGGAAAACTTGTGTTTCGCGGCGGTGCCGGCATGATTCAAGGCCACGTCCCTCTGCTGGGCGTGGATTTCGCCGACAACCAGACCCGTGTGCTCGACTTTTTGTCAGGGCCACTGGCGGGCCGCACCATCACCTTGCAGAATCTCTACTTTCCTGCGGCCGGGACCATTCCTGTTAGTCCCGACGATCTAGGCAACAGCCCGCGAACCTTCACCTGGAATCTCGAGGTCGAAGCGCAGTTGCGGAAAAACATCACCCTCCGCGCGAGCTATTATGAAACCCATACCAGGGGGCTTTTTTTCGTGAATCCGATCCTTCCGGCGACAGGATCTGATGGAACGCTGGAGCTCAGGAACACCGCCTCCTCGCACTATCGCCAGGCGGAAATCTCCGGCCGCTACCGCCTCAACGAGCAAGCGGAGATCAATGTGTCCTATTCTTGGAGCCAGGCGCGCGGCGATTTGAATACGCTTTCCGACACTTTCATCCCGTTTCAGGCGCCCGTTTTCCGCCCAAATGTTTATGGCATACAGCCGTCGGACATTCCACACCGGGCGATTGCCTGGGGATACTTGCGCCTTCCCTGGAAATTCGTGGTCAGCCCCGTTGCGGACATGCACACGGGCTTCCCTTATTCCAACGTCGACGTTTTTCAGAATTACGTGGGCGTGCCGTATAGTTTGCGCTACCCCGTCTATTTTTCCCTGGACGCGAAACTCTACCGCGATTTCTCGTTTTCCCTGCCGTTCGGGGATCGCTCCAAGCGCCGCAAGATTCGCCTGGGAGTGTATTCGCTGGACGTCACGAATCGTCAGAATCCGCACGACGTTTTCAATAACATTGCCTCCCCCATTTTTGGAGAATTTGCCGGTTTCCAGCGCCGGTTTACCGGACTGGCGATTGGCTTGGGCCAGTGAAGCCTGCTCACATCGGAAACGATCTGTTCCGGTGTGATGGCACATAATTCTCATCCAGCATTCTGCCCCCACCCATCTGATAATTGCGATCCGATTCCACTCCTGTTAACAATGCGTTAAAACAATCGGCCGTGTAATCCAATAATAAGTTCGCAATTCGCGGAAAATTAGAGCTATTCTTTCTGCGTTCTCGGAGCCAGACTACATACGGCAGCACTGTCGGAAACACTGCCCGCCGCCACGGAGCAATAGCCAAGTCGAAAGCTGGAAATGAACCCACTGGACCGCCGCAGATTCTTCGAGGAGTCCGCGTAGATGAAGTGTTGCACAGGGATTCGTTGCGCATCCCGCTCAGTGTGTGCAGGATTGCTGCTTGCCGTGCTGGTGTGTGTCGTGCCCGGATTTGCGCGCCGCTTCAGCGCGGGCCCGCAGGCTCCGGCGGCCTCCATCTCCGGCAAAGTCAGCGCCGCTTCCGGCGCGGGCGAAGCGAATCATCTTGCGGGAATTGCGGTGACGCTCCAAGTTTCCGCTCCCGGCGCGGCGCCGCAAACAACGGTGACCGATGGCGAAGGGCATTACGAATTCACTCACTTGGCCGCGGGAAGCTACACCGTCGGCGTCACCGTCGATGGCTTTAAGCCCTGGACCGCGAGCGTCACGCTCGGTAACGCGCAGTCTATGGTCGAAGATGCCGTCTTGCAGATTAACTCCGTCGAGGAAAAGGTCGAGGTAACTGGGGAAGCCACCGAGGTCAAGACGCAAAGCGTGAGCGCCAACGCCACCGTCACCGATCAGCAGTTGGATTCCTTGCCGCTGCGCACCGGAAAATTCACCGAAGCCCTGTCGGTCTCTCCAAGCGTTATCCAGACGCAGGAAGGGCGATTGAATTTCAACGGCCAGTCCGAAAGCCAGGGCATGTTGCTGGTGGACGGCATGGAAAACATGGATCCCGTATCCGGAAGTTTCGCCATCCCGATTCCGGTAGGCGCCATCCAGTCCATCAAGGTCTTCAGCACCCCGGACAGCGCGGCCTATGGCGGATTTTCCGGCGGATTGACCAAGATCGAGATCAAGCCCCCGGCGCCCGATTGGAATATGAAGCTGTTCGATTTTATTCCCTCCTTCCGGGCCAAGAACGCCCACATCGTGGGCATCGCAAACATGACGCCTCGATTGGAATTCGGCGGCCCATTGATTAAAAATAAATTTAATTTTTCCGAGGAGATCACTTACGAATTTCGAAGGGACCCGATCCACGGTCTTTCCTGGCCGTTTAACGAGACCTACACGCACAGCTTCCTTTCCTTTACTGAATTTCAATGGACTTTTTCTCCGAAGCACATGCTTACGTTCAACGTGAATCTTTTCCCTACGACGAACCTCTACGCCAACATCGATACGCTGATCCCGCAGGTGGCCTCCGTGAATTATCACCGTAGGGGAGTATCCATCGGCTTTTCCGACGATTACCAGTTTGATTCGGGCGCGGTCCTTATCACCTCCGTGCACTATTTGAACTTCTACAGCAATGCGGAAGGCCAGGGCTCGGCCACCATGACCATCAGCCCGGCGGGATGGGGCGGGAATTTCTTCAACGCGTGGTGGCGAAATGCGAACCAGTTGGAAATCCTGCCCATGCTCCAGTTGCCGGAAAAGTCCTGGCACGGTAGCCATGAATTGAAGTTTGGCGTCGATGTCCTGAACCGGTCTTACCGGTCCAGCAACGTTTCTCATCCGATTGAACTGCTGGACGCGAACAATAATGTCGCCGAGACCATTACTTTTCAAGGCCCCGGATTGTTGCACGCCGCCGACACAGAAGTTTCCGAATACGCCGAGGATCAATGGGCTATCACCCATAGTCTGTCGGCCACTATTGGCGCGCGCTCGACCACTCAATCCACCAGCCGCATATTTGCTTTCGCGCCGCGCGCCGGTCTGGCCGCCGCACTGAAGGGCGGGAAGATTGTCCTTCGCGGCGGCGCGGGATTGATCTTTGGCCACGTTCCACTGCTGTCCGCAGATTTGGCGGACAATCAGACCCGAACCATTACTTTTGCATCCGGTCCATTCGCCAATCAACCCATCACTCTGCAAAATACATATCTTCCTCCGGGGTCGAATTCCGCGGGGCCGGATGATCCCGGAAATAGTCCGCGCACTCTTACCTGGAACGCCGAGGCCGAAACGGAATTACGCAAGGATCTCAGCCTCCGTCTGACCTATTACGAGACGCATACGACGAATCTTTTCATCGTGAATCCAATTTTGCCCTCGCCGGGAACTAATCCCGAAGGTTTCCTGGTTTTGCAGAATACGGGCACCTCCAACTACCGCCAGGCGCAACTCTCCGTCCGCTATCGCCCAGGTGAGCGCGCCGAAGTGAATGCGTCGTACGCCTGGAGCCAGGCGCGCGGCGACCTGAATTCGCTTGCCGACACCTTCATTCCGTTCGAGGCCCCGGTCCTGCGTCCAAACGTCTACGGCATTCAGCCATCCGATGTCCCCAACCGGCTTCTGCTTTGGGGCTTTTTGCATATTCCCTGGAAAATAGTATTCAGCCCGGTCGCGGACATCCATTCGGGTTTTCCCTATTCGAATATCGATGTTCTGCAGAATTACGTGGGCGTGCCGAACACCAACCGTTTTCCGGTTTATTTTTCACTGGACGCGAAAATCTACCGCGATTTTAATATCCACATGCCCTTCGGCGACCGTTCCAAAACCACATCGATTCGCCTGGGAGTTTCTTCCATTGACGTCACGAATCGCCACAATCCGCATGACGTGTTCAACAACATCGCGTCCCCGCTGTTTGGACAGGTCGCGGGTTTCCAGCGCCGCTTCACCGAATTTCTGATCGTGCTGACGAAGTGAACGCTTTTCCAGTGGCGTGAGTGAACCTTCGAAGAGCCTCGTCTCAATCCTAACGATGCGCATCTCATTTACCCGGAACAAATGGGACTGGAGTATCCTGATTCCGTGCTCGAAAATCAAATGACGGATTCCTCATCCAAACCGAAGTTGAGCCCGAATTGGGGCCAGCCTCCCTGGGCGATTGACTTTCATTCCTCGCGCGCTCCGATTCCCGAAAATATTGACTTCGCCGTGGTGGGCGGAGGATTCACGGGCTTGGCGGCGGCGGCGCAATTGCGGCGCATGGCGCCAGAGAAATCCGTGGCCCTGTTTGAATCCGCATCCATCGGCGCAGGCTCCAGCGGGCACACCGGCGGCGTCGTCCTTGCGGAAACGGCGGTCGGCGATCTTCCCGGGCTTGGAGACGTGCTGGCGGGCTATTCCAATATATTGAGGGAACTGGAAGTGGACGGCGATCTTAGGCTGCCTGGCGTCTGGGAAATCGGACGGAGCGCCACTTTGCCGGACTCTCCGATCTCCTGGTCGGATTCCGGAGACCTTCGCGCCATCCGCGAAGTCCCCGGAGGCTCATTGGATCCGGGCCTGATGGTGAGCGGTCTTGCGCGCGCCGCGGAAAAGGCCGGGGCGCGGATATTTGAAAACTCTCCAGTGGAAACGATCGATTTTGAAAACCATCTGGCGCGCCTGCACGTTGCGGGAAAAATCGTCAGCGCAAAGGCCGTTCTGTTCGCGACCAATGCGATGTCCCTGGAACTAGCCGGATTGTCCCAGCGTGCGAAGCCGAAATTCACGCTCGCGGTTGCCACCGAACCCTTGAGCAGCGCCCAACTCGAGGATCTGGGCCTGGCCGCCGGAAAGCCTTTCTACACGGTCGATTTCCCATATCTCTGGGGCAGGCACCTGCGCACCGGAGGCATGGTGTTTGGGGCTGGCTTGGTGCACCTGGAGGACTGGCGCGAACTTCAAAATCTGGACATTGCAGCAGGAGAGGCTGCCGAGCTCATCTCGCGCTTAGAGGGCCGCGTACGCGCCTTGCATCCGGCCCTGCGAAATGTGCGTTTCACGCACCGCTGGGGAGGGCCGATTCTGATCGGAGACGGCTGGCGGCCGATTTTCTCGCGGCACCCGCAAAGTCCCCAGTCCATCGTGCTCGGAGCCTTCAGCGGACACGGGGTGGCGCAATCGGTCTATTTAGGGAGTTGGGCCGCCGAAGCCCTGTGTGGCCGCAGGGAATTGCCGCAGTGGGATTTTGGCGGCGAAAACGAATAATGCATTTCAGTCCCGCAGAGGCAAGCGGCAAAAACGAACTCCCGCTCACCAGGTATTGTAAGGCGTGTTTTCAAACGGCGAAATCGCGTCGGAAGATGAATGCACGTCCGTGAGCCCCGAGGTAGTCTGGTCCGGCGAAAGCAGCACTTGTTCGAAATCCAAGTGCCAATCCTTGTTGCGCGTAATGGGGTCGGTCGGAATTCCCGAGATGTATTGCGCTTGCACCAGGTCATCCAGCGAAGTTGGCGCGGCCTGCTTGTCCAGCGTGTACTGCTGGATGGCTTGCCGCATCACGAATAGATCCTGCTTCAGGGTCGCCTCTTTGGCGCGCAGGACGGATTTCTCGTAGCGCCCCGCCGCGATGCCCGCCAGAATCAGGATGATCGTGATCACGATCATCATTTCGAGCAGCGTGAACCCCGCCAAGCGAGCGGCGCGGAGCGCGCGCACTCCGCGCCGCTGCTTGCGCTGCTCGGTGATCATGCTGGAAATACCGGCCAATTTCACGGATTGCCTACCAGTCTTTATATTTAGTTCCGTCGATCGCCGTACCCGTGGATTGCGAGTACACATCGAAGACATTGTGCCCGCTCCAGCTATCCGAGTCGGGATCGTCCTGCACGGCCCGCAGTCCCCAATCCGCCTTCCCCGTCATGGGATCGACGGGAATCCTCCGCAAATAGCGCACCTTATTCGGCAAGTTCGACGCGGCCGAGGGAATGGTCGCGCTGGTTCCCGCCGCGGCTTGCGCGCTGCCTCCGCTGGCCGTAGCCAGCGCGGAGGCGCTGATCCCCGCCGGCGCATTTGCCGGAATGCTTACAGTCACGCCATCCACCAGTGTTTGGAGATCGGGAGGGTAATTCTGACTGCCGACTTCGGTGCGGATCAAATTTTTGTCGGCGTCGTCCTTGTAGCGGTCGATGGCGTTTCTCATCTCGCGCAAGTCTCGGCGCAATTCGGCTTCTTTTTGGCGCTGGATGGTCATTCGGGCCAAGGGCAGGGCAGCCGAAGATAAGATGGCCAGAATGGCGCAAGCCAGAATGAGTTCGAGCAAGGTCATGCCCGCGCAACACGACTCCACTGAAGCTTTGTGCCTCCCGGTTCGCTGCCGCATTTTTAGTTGTCGCGTGATTATTGCACCCGGATGGCGGCTTCGCTGGTGACCACCTGGATCGGCCGCTGTTGTGAATCTTTCGCGTTCACCTGGACGATGGAGAGCTGGGAATTGCCCGGAGCGACGCCCTTGACGACGATTCCCACCAGCGTTCCCGACCCGCTCACGCCCGGCGTATTCGGCATGCGCGTCGCGGAAATGATGGCCTGGCCTCGCTCCTTGTCCACGCGTTCCACGATGGCAATTTCCTGTGTTCCGCCGGAGAGGAAACCCGCCTTGCCGCACATCTTCGATGGATACTACGGCAGGGTTGAATTGCAACAGCAGCGGGATGGAATACAAATCCTGCACATTCTGCACCACAACTCCCACCGTCGTTGTTTCGCCCGGCTTCAGCGTGACAGTTCGCGGGATCAAAACGCAGCATCGCGTTTTGCGGCGCGGGAGCCGGGGCGGCAGTCGCCGGACCGGCAGCAGCCGGACCAGTTGCCGGGGCCGGAGCCGGAACGCTCTGCGCCTTCGGAACCGGCGGCGCCATGACTTCGTTTTCCAGCCGCACCTCGGCGTTGGTGTCGCGTTCCCGACGCGATGCTCCGCAGATTTTCCGCCGTCATGCGTGGGCAGGCGCACGATGTGCGGGATCAGCACAATCAGCACTTCGTTGTCTTGATGCTCGACGGTGTCGTTTGAAAAGAAGTAGCGGAAGAAGGGAAGCTTCGCCAGCGCCGGCCATCCGTTTATCGACGTTCGTGTCCGTGCGCTCGATCAATCCGCCGAGGACATTGACTTCGCCGTCTTTCAGCCGGATATCATGCTCGATGCTGCGCTGGCTGATGATCGGCTGGCTGATTCCGCCGATATTGGACGTTCCGGTCACCGAGGAAACCACCACGTTTACCTTCATGCTGATCTCGTGGTCGGGGTGAATGCGCGGCGTTACGTCCACGTTCACGCCCACGTCCAGATATTGAAACTGCGTATTCACCAGAGGATTGACGACGCCTCCTCCGGTCCCGGTCGTGCCCACGCCGATGCCCGCCTGAAAGCTTCCGGTCGCAACCGGGACGCGATCGCCCATGCGCAGCTTGGCCGTCTGCCCGTCCACCACTCGAATTTCAGGATCGTCGATGATCTGCGTCGACGAGTCGGTCATCAGGAAGGACGCCTGCGCTCCCGGCAGCGTGACGCTGTAATCCGCCGAGGAAAGTTTCCGCAACTGGTTCAAGGCGAGGGAAGTAGCCGTGGTCGTGGTGGTGCTGGTCGAAACGCCGCCCGGCGTAAAGGCGAGCGAGGCGCTTGTGCCGGGCTGAATTCCCATGTTCCTGAGCCGGTCGCGTCCGCGCCTGCAGCACCGCGACCTGAATCACCACTTCGGGTTTTGCCTTATCGATGTCGTCGATGATTTTCTGGGCGAGCATGACCCGGTCGGGAGTATCGCGGATCACGATGGCGTTCTGCGCGTTGATTTGCTGCACGCGCCGCAGATCCAGCAGTTGGCGAATGCTGGTCACAATTTCGGTCAGTTCTTGCGGCAGCACCGTATTCTTCAGGTAAAACGTCTTCACGATTTCTTCTTCATAATCCTTGCGCTTTTGCGGCTGGTCCGGAGCCACGAAAATAATATTGGAGGTCACCGGCCGCCAGAACGCCTTGCTTTGCAGCGCCACGATGTTGAGCGCCTGCTCCAGCGTCACGTTGGTCAATTCGACGGAAATTCGCCGGGAAGTGAAATCCGGATCGAAAATTACGGTCAGACCCGCCAGCTTTGCCGATCGCGTCGAAAACGGCCTTGGAATCGTTGGTCGCCTTCATGTTGATCGGCGCGCGGGAAAGCGGCTGCAGCTGCCGGCGGCCCGGCCATGAGCTTCAGTCGTCGGCCGGCGAGGCCGGCGGAGCCGCATTTTGCGTGGTGCCCTGCTTGGCGGCGATCAGATCGATGGTGGCCTGGACTTCCTGCGCCGCCACGGCGCTGGAGGGGTCGATCATCAGGGCCTTGCGGAATTCCACCAGCGCCAGTTCCAGATTGGATTGCTCGCCGAAGCCGGCGGCCCTGGTCCACGTGCCATTGGCCGGCTTCAAAGCGCGCCCGCGCCACCTTCAGCTTGTATTCGGTGTTGTTGGGCGGGTCTGCAGCGCCTTGTTGTAATCATCCGAGCGCGGTGTCGTAATCCTTTACCGATTCCGCTTTTGCGCCGGCGTTATAGTTCTGTCCGCCCTTCGGACATCCCGCCAGGAGCACGGTCGCCACGAGTAAAGCCAATCCACGACAGACACCGAGTGTTCATCCACGCTCCATGTTGCCCATATAACTCATGCCAGTCTAGCATCCGCCGAAAACTCGAACAAGGCGCGTGCTTGCATTCATGGTTACTAGCCGCGGCTAATATGGTTTCCTGTGGCCAAGCCGCCTAAAAAAGCAGGGGAAACCCGCCGAGCTGCTGGTCGCTCAAAACCGCGCCGCCTCTTACAACTATCACCTGCTTGAGAAGCTGGAAGCAGGAATGGTGTTGCTTGGCACCGAAGTAAAATCTTTGCGCGAAGGAAAGGCGAACCTGCGCGATGCCTATGCCGTGATTCGCGGCGGGGCCGTCTGGCTCCTGAATTGCCACATCGGGGAGTATCTGCCCGGCGGACCGTACAATCATTCGCCCCTGCGGCCGCGCAAGCTCTTGCTTCATAAGGAAGAAATCGAAAAGCTGGACCGAAAAACGGACCAGGGAGGATTGACCCTGGTGCCGCTGCGGATTTACTTCCGGGATGGCATCGCCAAGTGCGAAATTGCCCTTGCTCAGGGCAAGAAGAAATGGGACCGCCGCCAAACGGAAAAAGACAAAGAGGCCAAGCGCGAAGTCGGCGAGGCCATGCGGCAATTTCGTCATCGTTAAGTCGCGTGCGCAAGTCATGTTGGCAGCTCGATACGCATCCAATCCAACTGATCCGCGTTACAACTGGATTGCGGGAAGTTAAATATTTCGCGCGGCCTTCACGGGTCCGGTCGCCACTGAATCAATCAAAGAAGGGAACTCATGGAAATCACAGTAGATACACGGCCGTTGGCCCAAATCGATACCGAGGCACTGGTTACCTATGCGTTCGAGCAGGAAAAGCCGGATCAGTGGCGTTCTCGCGCAGCTCGATCAGGCCGCCGGCGGCGCGCTCTCCAAGCTCGCCGCTTCCGGAGAACTGACCGGCAAAATGCTGGAAACGACGTCTGCTGCATTATCCGCAGGGGCTGGCCGCGCAGCGCCTGCTGATTGTGGGCGCGGGGAAAAAGGAAAAATTCGGCACGGCCGAATTGCGCAGGCTTGCGGGCGCGGCGGTTCGCGCGCTGAAATCGCGGCAAGTGAAGCGGCTCGACCTTCCTGGTCCGCGAAAATGAACGAAGCGCGGCCGCGGCGCAGGCCGTCGTCGAAGGCCTGATCCTGGCGAATTTCGATTCGGATAAATATAAGACGGACAAGAAACCCGGCAATGAAATCACGGCCGCGTCGCTGGCCGGATGGGAAGAATCCTCGCGCGCGGACGCCGACCGCGGCCTCGCGCGCGGCCGCATCATCGCGGAATCGCAGAATTTTGCGCGCGAACTCGGCAACGAGCCCTCCAACCTGTCTCACGCCGCGCATGTTGGCGGATCGCGCCGCGGCCATGGCGCGCGAGGCGGGCCTTGCCGTCGATATCCTCGACGAAAAAAAAATGCAGGAACTGAAAATGGGCGCCCTGCTTTCGGTCGCGCAGGGAAGCGCGGAACCTCCGCGCATGATCGTCATCACCTACACGCCCGAAAAACTGGACCCGAAAGCCCCGGTGCTCGGCTTGGTCGGCAAGGCCATCACGTTTGATACCGGCGGAATTTCCATCAAGCCCGCCAACGACATGGAAAAAATGAAGTACGACATGTGCGGCGGCGCCGCCATGATCGGCGCGATGCGCGCCCTGGCCAGGCTCAAGCCTTCGTGCAAAGTCATCGCCGTCATTCCGTCCAGCGAAAACATGCCCGGAGGCCGCGCGCAAAAGCCGGGCGACGTGCAGATTCGCCATGTCCGGAAAATCCATCGAAGTGATCAACACCGACGCCGAAGGCCGCCTGGTCCTGGCCGACGCCATCGCCTACGCGAAGCAACTGGGCTGCACGCATCTGGTCGACGCCGCAACGCTCACCGGCGCGATTGTCGTCGCGCTCGCGCAACATCAACGTCGGCGTGTTCGGCTCCGATCAAGCCTTCACCGACCAGCTCCTGGCCAGCGCGAAAGCGGCGGGAGAAAAAATGTGGCCGCTGCCCGATCGACGACGACTACCGCGAAATGATCAAGAGCGGCATCGCCGACATTCAAAACGTCGGCAGCGGCAAGGGCGGCGGCGCCATCACGGGCGCGATGTTCATCAAGGAGTTCACCGGCGACACGCCGTGGATTCATCTCGATATCGCCGGCACGGCCTGGCAGGACGACGTCAAACCCTGGAACGCAAAGGGCGCGACCGGCGTGGCCGTCCGCACGCTGGTCGATCTCGCCATGAAGTTTGGCTCGAATGGCTCTTCGGAGAAGTAGACAGGCGCGCCAGTGGCGGGTTCATTTCTAAGTGGGCCCTCAGTTGTGGTAAGTAAGGTGGGACGTAGCCGAGGTTCCTTTAGAATCTGGTCGTCGGTTGTGGAGAGACGCATCACTTGAAGGAGGCCGACAATGCGATTGCGCAAAAGTTTGCTTGAAGTATTCGCCGTCACGCTGATTGCCGCCAGCGCATTTTGGGCCTTGCCTCGCGCCTTCGCCCAGCTTCCCCAGCCACTGGTCGACGAAAACGCGGTGAAAAAAGTCTCCGACCACGTCTACGTGATCATGGGTTTTCCGAACATCGGAATCGTCATCGGAAATCGCGCCACCCTGGTCATCGACACAGGCCTCGGAGCGCGCAACGGCGCAACCGTCATGCGAGTCGTGCAGAAACTTTCCAAAAATCCGATTCTCTATCTCACCACCACGCATTTCCATCCTGAGCACGCCGCCGGCCTGCAGGCGTTTCCGCCCAACACCGTCCTCATCCGCCCCGTCGATTCAGCAGGAAGAATTGGAAAAGCGCGGAGAAGAAATGATGGACTACTTCCGGAGCAGGTCCGAGCAAAATAAGGAACTCCTCCAGAACGTCCAGCTTCGCCCGCCGGACATCCTCTTCGACAAGGATCTGACACTCGACCTGGGCGGAGTCACGGCCCGCCTGTTCTGGCTGGGCGCGGCCCACACCCTGGGCGATGAACTGATCTTTGTCAAAGAGGACAGCGTCCTGCTCCCCGGCGACATCGTCCAGGACAAACTGATTCCCAATCTGTCGAACGAAGACGCCAGCGCGAAAAGCTGGATTGCTGATCTCGACAAGCTCGAACCCCTGCACCCAAAACTGATCGTCCCCGACCACGGCGCCCTCGGCGACGCTTCCCTGATCGCGCAAGAGCGCGGCTTCCTCGCCGATCTCCGCGACCGCACCCTCGACCTCAAGCGCGAGGGAAAATCCGCCGATGAAGCCGCGCAAATGCTGTCCTCCGAATTCAAAACGAAGTATCCGGACTGGACTGGCAACGCCGTCGCCAACGATGTCCACAGAATTTACGCCGAACCGCAGTGACCTTGCGATGAAGTTGGGCTTGCTGGGCACCCTTAAAAAATACCCTCACGGAAACACGTCGGGCCAATTTCCGGGTGCGCCATCATCCGCTTAGAGTCGATGCCAAGTGCGGAGATCAGATCGCTAAAGGCAGCAACCCAGCCCGGGCTATTATTCTGAATGTGACTGACATGCCGAACACCCACGGCAAGACCCCGCCTCGGACCGGCTTCCTCCGATCCTTTGTACGCTGGTTTGTATTCGGCGTGGTCCTGCTTTGGTCGCTTGCCGCAATGATTCTTGTGGCCGCTCGGTGGATCGACCCGCCGACAACCGCAGTGCACATCGAGCGCCGCTTGCAGGCCGCCCTTCACCACAAGCCGTATCGGGAACGCTACACATTCATTCCGCTCAGCCAAATCTCGCCCGATCTACAGCACGCTGTAATCGCGGCAGAAGACGCGCGCTTCTATCAGCACCATGGATTCGATTGGCGCCAGATCCAAATCGCTGCCAAAGACGATTTGGAAGGCGATCGCACTCGCGGAGCTTCGACCATTACGCAGCAACTCGTAAAGAACCTATTCTTCGGAACAGGCCGCTTGATCCTCCGCAAGGGCGCAGAAGCCACGCTGGTACCCGTCGCCGAAATCGTCCTCGGCAAAAAGCGCATTCTGGAGATATACCTCAACGTGGTCGAATGGGGCCCTGGCATTTACGGTGCGGAGTCAGCCTGCCGCTATTACGATGAAACCACAGCCCGAAATATCGGCCGGGAGCAGGCGGCACGTCTCGCTGCAATTCTCCCGGCTCCCCTGAAGCGGCGACCCGAGCGCATGAATAGCTACACCGCGATTATCCTCAAGCGGATGAGCCAAATGGGTTGGTAATCGTGGCTAGACAGGCTGCGGAAAAAGGGCTTTGAAAGCCTTCAGGGGTTAAAACCCCTGAAGAAACAAAGACCTTTACGTCGCGGCTGAAGCCGCGACCCACAAACATTTCGGTCTTTTTCCGCGGCCTGTAGAAGCCGTCTCATAAATGGGCTTTGTGGGTCGCGGCCTCAGCCGCGACATCCAGAGGCCTGAAAAGCAAGGGCTTTAGCCCCTGGCGGCATATTGAGCTTGAATGTCGGCCATTTGTGAGATGGCTTCTAGAATTTTACCAGCGCCCCAGTCTTTGTTATTCCCGATGCTGGGTTCTGGTCGGATGGTCATCAAGCTGGAAGTGCTGAAAGCCAGGTGACTTTTCGTTATTGAAATCAGAACGTGTGGACAGACTCCGCGGGGTTCCCCTGTTATGCTTACAAAGCAATGCACCTTCGGCAATTTGGATTTTTGCTTCTTCTGACACTTGGGTGCGCCCCATGGGCTCCCCGGGCGATTGCCCAGGATCGGGCTTCCTTCGACGCGATCGATTTGGACGCGCCCCTCCCTCTGGACAAGCTTGTCGCGCAGCTCGCAACCAAGCGCGTCGTATTCGTCGGCGAGATCCACGATCGCTATGACCACCATCTGAATCAGCTCGAAATCATCAGACGGCTTCATGAACTCGACCCCAGCCTGGCGATCGGAGTCGAATATTTCCAGCAGCCCTTCCAGGCGCAAGTAGACGACTATATTGCCGGACGAATTTCGGAAAACGAATTCCTTCGCGCCACCGAGTACTTCCAGCGCTGGGGGTACGATTATCGTCTATATGCTCCGATTTTTCGCTACGCGCGCGAGCAGCGCATTCCGGTGCGCGCTCTCAACGTGCCCACTGCGTTGGTTTCGGCTGTTGACAAGGTTGGCATTGCAGGCTTGTCCAAAGAGCAGCGTGCTTATTTGCCGCGGGAAATCGAACCCGCCGATCAAGCTTACAAGAGTCGCCTCCGCGAAGTGTTTGAAGAACACCCGGGATCGAAATCCGCCGATGCCTTCAACCATTTTGTCGAGGCGCAACTGGTGTGGGATGAAGGCATGGCTGAAAGCGCCGCGGCGTATCTGAATGCAAACGCGGGCCGTCGGATGGTGATTCTCACCGGCGCCGGACATGTGGAATTCGGTTCCGGCATTCCCAAACGTCTGGAGCGTCGAACAAACGCAACCTATGCCATAGTCCTCAACAGTGGAGAACAGATCGAGCCGCATATCGCGGACTATCTCCTGCTCAGCAAGAAACAGGAACTGCCGCCGGCGGGCACTCTCGGTGTCAGCCTGAAGGAAAAAGGCGGGGAATGCCGCATCGATGCACTAAGTCCTGGCGGCGCGGGGGAAAAGGCCGGACTGAGAAAGGGAGACGTTTTGGTCGCGATCGATGGTCAGACGATCAAAACGATCGCCCAGGTGCGATTGGCCCTTTGGGATAAAAAGCCGGGGGACCGCGTGCGCGTCAATGTGCGACGCAAGCGCTTTCTCCGGGCGGCAACTGCACGCAATTTCGAGGTCGAGTTGGCAGCTTCTCCCAAATTCACCGGAGACCCGTAGAATCGCGCCAAGTGATGCCCCCTAAGGGGAAAGTCTTTCGGGCGTTAACATGGCAGGCAAGACCTGGGGTGAGGTGACGAAATGACCGCGAGCGTCGCTAGAGCCGTAACTTCCCACAACCGGACTTCGCGGGACTTGAACAAAAATGCGATATACAATGCGACATTGAGAGGCAGGGCTAGAACCTAAAATGGCACGCAATCGAGATCATTACGGACCCGAGTTGTCCGTGGTTCGCCGCGCCTATGCCAAGCAGATTATATTCGCAGCGGGTGTCGAGGATGCTCGACTGGAAGCGGCGCTGGCGAAATTGCCGAGAGAAGCGTTTCTCGGCCCTGGCCCATGGCCGATCCCGCACCCGGCGAACGGATACCTAATGACGCCGGACGACGATCCGGTTTACCTTTATCAGGACGCGGCGGTCGGGATGATCTCCCAAAAGGGACTTAACACAGGTCAGCCCTCATTTGTGACGTTCCTCATTTCTCTCGGTCGGCTTCGTGAAGGCGAGAGCGCCGTGCATGTCGGAGCGGGCCAAGGCTATTACACGGCGATAATCGCTGAACTCGTTGGAGGCCTTGGAAGAGTCACGGCCATTGAGTACGAACAGAACCTTGCCGCCCGTGCGACGGCCAATCTGTCTGCGTTCTCACAAGTCCGAGTCGTCCACGGCGATGGAACCACGATTCCCCTAGAACCTTCGGACGTGATCTACGTCAATGCGGGTGCCGTGCGTCCGGCGAGTACTTGGCTGGACGCAATGAACGATGGTGGGCGAATGATTCTGCCACTCACTGTGGCATATACGACAGAAGGCGGGCATTCCATGACGAGGGGCGCGATATTCCTGATCGAACGCAGAGGCGACGACTTCTTGGCCCAGTGGAAGTCCGAAACTGCGATATACCCATGCATTGGAGCTAGAGACGAACTCTCTGAGGCGGCGCTGGCAAGCGCCTTTGAGAAGGGTGGCTGGGAGAAGGTGACTCGACTCTACAGGACCGATGGAATCGTACAGGAACGCTGTTGGGTGCGTGGTCCAGGTTGGGCGCTCGCATACTCGTGAAAATGAGGAACGGAGGCTTACCAGGTTGCGAGAAACGGCGTTGTGGGAAGCCACAGTCAGGTTTTGGGCGAATCGTTGGCTAGCCGGAAACTGATCCCGGTCCAACAGACCCTTACATTTTTTCGGGCGATTCGATGCCGAGCAGTTCCAGCGCGGTCACGAGTTGCACTTCGACCAGCCGGCTAAGTTGCAACAGAAAAATCTTCTTCGCTGCGTCTTCTTCGGTGAGGACGCGGTGATGGTGATAAAAAAGATTAAACGCCTGCGCTAGCTGAAACGCGTACTTGGCGATAAACGCAGGCTCCTGCGCTCCAACGGCGGCCTCGATCTGCGTGCCGAGCGATCCTGCCAGCAGCACAAGTTCCCAAAACGCATTGCCGTCGGCGCCGGTCAACAAGCTCGATGCCGCCGCCCGATCCACTTGCGCTAGAGACGCCATCTGAAAATCCGGCTGCTGCTCGCTCAGCTTGCGGAAAATACTGCGCGCGCGCACGACTGCGTACTGGCAATACGGCCCGGTTTCCCCCTCGAAACTGAGTGCGTCTTTAAAATCAAACGCGATAATCGCCGTGCGCGTAAACTTTAATAGAAAATAGCGCAGCGCGCCGATGGCGATTGAGTGCGCGATCCCGGCCTGTTCGGCGGCCGAAAGTTCCGGATGCCTCTCGGCAACCTCGGCCAGCGCCGCCGCTTCCAAGCGGTCCAGCAGATCGTCCGCCTTCACGCCCAGGCCTTTTCTTCCGCTGACTTCGACGTAGGGCTTTTTGGAATCTTCCTCGCTGAGCGTGTAGCCGAGTTCCCGGGCGCAGCGCGGCGTGAGCGCCACAATTTCGTACGAAAAATGGATCGATCGGTCGGCCGCATCATGAAAACCCAGAGCGCGCAGGCCCGCCACCACCACGTTTTGCAGGTATGCCTGCCGCGCGTCGATCACGTTGTAGACGATTGCGGCATGTCCGAACGCGGGCGCGGACGGATCGCCGCCGCTCGAAACGCTCGACCAGAGCGTGCGGCCGTCCGCGTACGTATAAAATTTCTCGTACTGAAAATCCTTGCCCAGCAGCCCGAATTTCCAAAGCTGGTAGGCGATATCTTTTCCCACATAAGTGACCGTGCCGTTTGAGCGCACAATAATTTTTGCGTCGTCGTCCTCGCCGCTCGCGTCGGCAGCGTCCGCCGCGTCGGCCGCATTGGGTGAGTCGGCCGGTGAGGCCGCACTGGTAAATGTGTTCGTGCGCATCACCCAGCAGCCTGCATTCTTGCCGGACGCCGCCAGGTGAATCGCGTTGTGCTGTTTCAACTGCTCAAACGCCGCATCCCAGAATTTCAAATGTAAAATTTCGCTTTCGCGCGGCAGCAGGTCGTACTCGATGCCCAGGCGTTCCATCGTGCGCAGGTGGCAGCGAACGATGGCGGGCGCAACTGACGCCGGCCATTTCCGCCGCCGCGCCCTTGCCCTCCTCGATCGATTGCAGCGTTTCGCCGCGCAACGCCAGCCGCGTCTTATTTTCCTCGAAAAATCGCGAAACGCTCGGCATACAAATCCCAGCAGTAATAATCGAATTTCGGCTGCGCGGCCAGGGCGCGCACTTCGCCGGGCGTTTTCTTCGCGATGTGCATGAACCCGATCACGACATCGGCGACCTGCACGCCCGTATTATCAATGTAATTTTGCACTTCGACGCGCCGCCCGGCGCGCCGCAGCACGCGCACCAGGGTATCGCCCAGCGCGGCGTTGCGCAGGTGCCCGATGTGCGCGGCTTTGTTTGGGTTGATATTCGTGTGCTCGACGATGCATTTGGGCGCATCGGCCGGCGCGGCGGCCGGCGCGGCAGCCGGCGCGGCGGCCGGCGCGGTTTCCGCATCCGCCACGGCCGACGCCAGAAACGCGGCCCGCGCAAAAAACAGATTCACATAGCCGCCGCCGGCAACCTCCACGCGCTCGACGCCGTCGATGGGCGCGAGCTGCGCGGCAATTTCCTGCGCGATCTGCCGGGGAGCGCGCTTCAGGCGCTTGGCCAGTTCAAAGCAGACGGGCGTGGCAATTTCGCCCATCTCGATCCGGGGAGGTTTTTCCGTGACAATGGCGACGTCCTGGCCGTAGTGCTGCCGAATATGCGCGGCCAGGGCGGCGCGAATGCGAGCTTCGAGAACGTGAACCACGTGGCTCCAATCTGCAATGAGAAATAGTGATTATAGGGTGCGGGCTCTACTTGGAGCCAGCCGGAAAAAAGCGGGCTCTACTTGGAGCCAGCCGGAAAAAAGTGCGGGGCTACTTGGAGCCAGCCGGAAATGGAAGCAGGACGTCGGGGCTGTTGGTCTAAACCATAAGGGCTTTAACACAGAGAACACAGAGGGGCACAGAGGAAAGACAGAAAAAACAGAGAAAGCAGGGGAATAAAAAGGCGGAGTGCGGCACAGGGGCCGCCACCGAATCCCCAATATCTCTTTTCCTCTGTTTTTCTCTGTGCCCCTCTGTGTTCTCTGTGTTAAATCCTTTCGAATTTAAATTCGTCACACCCTGCAGCTCTGCAGCGAACCGCCCGGCGAGTCCCTCAATTCCCGGATCGCTTGCCGCCTGTATACGTCACGCGCCACACGCTGTTGGAAGCGTCATCGGTAAACACCAACGACCCATCCTTTGCCACCGCTACACCCCACGGGACGCCCCCACACCTTCGCATTGTCGAGGACGAAGCCGGTGACGAAATCTTCATACTCGCCCGTCGCTTTTCCGTTCGGAGTAAAAACGCGGATTATTTTGTACCCGGTGCGGTGATCGCGGTTCCACGATCCGTGCGAAGCGACAAATATATCGCCCCGATATGAAGCGGGGAATTGCTTGCCTTCGTAAAACGTCAGGCACAGCGGAGCGGTGTGCGATTGCAGCAATACGTCCGGCACGATTACTTTTTCCGCCAGTTCGGGATGTTTTCCCGCGAATCGCGGGTCCGGATTCGGACCGAGGTAATACCACGGCCACCCGTAGAATCCGCCTTCCTGCACGTGCGTGACGTAGTCGGGCACCAGGTTGTCGCCCAGCGCGTCGCGCTCGTTCACCGAAGCCCACAGTTCGCCGGTCCTTGGATCAATCGCCAGCCCCGCGGGATTTCGGATTCCCGAAGCGTAAATTCGCTGGCCCGATCCGTCGGGATTAAATTCCAGAACATCGGCGCGATTGGTTTCCGCCGCATCATCGCCGACATTTTACTTGGAGCCGACGCCGACCAGCAATTTCTTTCCGTCACTTGGAAAAGACCAGGCTTCGTGTCCAGTGCCCGCCGCCATATCTGCGCCCCGCCCGGAATGCTCGCGACAATGGTTTCGGCCGGGCCGCTCGCCTTCAAATCGCCATTCTTGTACGGGAACCGCACAATCGAATTTGTGTTTCCGATGTAGACGTACTGCGGATTCGGCCCCACCGGATAAAACGCAATTCCGTACGGCATCGTCAGGCCCGAGGCGAATACTTCGCTGGTTTCCACTTTTCCGTCGCTTGCAAATCCGCGGATCACGCGAATCCGGCCAGGATTGCTTTCCGCGATAAAGAGGTCGCCGTTCGGCGCGGTGACAATCGTTCGCGGGCCATCCAGCCCCGTAAGCGCCTGATCGATTTTGAATCCCTCCGGCACCTTCGGCCACGCATCCGCCGGCCGCGGCACAACTTCGGACTGATTGCCAAACGATTCAGTCACATAAGGTTTGGGCAAGTCGGACGCCTTGATCAGATAACGCTTGCCGGGCTGTTCATTGCCCCAATCGTTGAACGCGCCCTGCCCGCGCTGAACTTGCGCCGATTTGCCGGCGTCTTGCGCTCCAGCGCCCGCCAGAAAAATCGTGCCCGCCGCCAATGGCGCGATCAAAAACACGGACAGTACGGCCCGCGAGAATTTAATACGCATGTGTGCAGTCCTCCCCCTCAAAATCTTTTCGCGTTGCGATTCTTCCAACCCACTCTGGATTCCTCTGCAACCGGATCGCATGGGGCGCCCAGCGGAGGCCCGGAGTTCACAGCCGTTCCCGTTTCCCAATCACGAATGTAATGGTATCAGCAGCCCCTCGCACTTTCCAATTTCCGGCCCGCGGCTTAATGCGCGACCATTTTCATAAAAGCATCCGCGCCGGCCTTGGCCACCATGCCATCCTGAGCCGATGTGCCGCCGCTCACTCCAATCGCCCCGATCACCTTGCCGTCCACGGCAAGGGGCAGGCCGCCTTCGATCAGAATGGCGCCGGGAAGAGACAATATGGCGTTGCGTCCTCCGGCGACCGTGTCTTCCAGGGCCTTGGTGGGACGCTTGAATGCCAGCGCCGTGTGCGCTTTTCCAAAAGAAATCTGTATGCTCGCAAGTTGCGCGTCGTCCATGCGTTCCTGGTAAATCATGTTGCCGCCATCGTCCAGAATCGTGATGACCATGGCGAACTTGTTGTTGGTCGCTTCGTTTTCCGCCGCTGCCGCGATTAGCTTGGCGGCCGCCAGCGTCAGCGCTTTCTTTTCCGCGAGTTGCGCGAAGCCGGACACGGCCGTTAACGCGATGGCCACCACTACACCCGCGAGTCTTCCGGAAATGCGTTTCAAAGTTGCCTCCAATAGGGGTTAGATTCGACCTGCCGTAAGCATACACTAAGTATCGTGATTGCAGGCTGGGGCTTTGAGCGAAGGCTTTTGCGATATAGTGGAACTTTGGGCGCCTCAAAAAGGAATAAATAATGTAAGCAGAGAGCGCGCATCTAACCGGGTGTGGGCCGTACTTACAGCCCGCCATAAAAAGCTAGATGGCAGACATAGCAGAACCACGCGACATCGAACTCATGCGGCGGCTCTCCTCTGGCGACGAGGACGCCTTCTTGGAGTTTTACCGGCGTCATCAGGGCGGGGTGTACCGCTTTGCCCTGCACATGTCCGGCCGGCCGGAAGCCGCCGCCGATGTGGTCCAGGAGACGTTCTTGACCTTGATTCGCCATTCCGGAAAGTTTGACCAGGAAAAAGGATCTCCGGGCGCGTTTCTCTACGGCATCGCGCGGAATCATTTGCGCAAATTGCACGAAAAAGAGAGCCGGTACGTGCAGCTTCTCGAAGAGGGCGAACCTTCCGGATCCTCGGATTGGAACGGGGCGCAGGGCCACGCCAACGGAAACGGCCACTTTTCGGCGAATTCCTTGAGGGCGGAGACAGTCCTGGAGAGCATGGAACGCGCCGAAATCGTGGATTTGTTGAGAGACGCGGTTTTGACGCTTCCGGACCATTACCGGGAACCCGTGACCCTGTGCGATTTGGAGGGGAAAAGCTACAGCGAAGCCGCGGCGCTGCTGGATTGCCCGGTAGGAACCGTAAGATCGCGCCTGAATCGCGCGCGCTCGATTTTGCTCGAGAAACTCCGTCCGGCTCGCATTGGCGGCAGGGCGCTCGGGGCCCACTCGGGAGGCCAAGAATGAATGAAATGACGTGCAGGGAATTCGACGAAATCGTTCATGGCTATGTGCGCATGGAATTGCTCGACGTGCGCTTGCGCGAGGCGGCCCTGGAACACACCGCTGAATGCAGTCTTTGCGCGAGTCGCATGACCGAGGCTATCACGCTTGCGGAGGTTACCGAAGCGGCTAGCAGGCATCGGCAGCATCAGCAGGCGCCTCCTCACGTGGAGGCCGCGCTCTTGGCTGAGTTTCGAAGCCATCATCGGCGCGCTTCCTGGCGTCGAACGTTCCAGTGGTCCTCGATCGGAGCCGTCGCGGCCGTCCTCCTGCTTGTTTTTTGGACTATGGGTGTCCGGTCCAGAGGGCCGTCGCAACCGCCTCCGGCGAAAGATGTTTCCTCGCATTCGACCGCTCCGCTGGATGCGCAAGGCCCTGCTTCCGCGCCGCTCAATCTCAATGATGCCGTCCAGGCTGCTGAGGAGAAAGTCGCTGATACGATAGGGGTTGCGCCTGCCACTGAAATGGCTGCCGGCGTAACGTACGTTGCTTCGGATTTCGTCCCCGTGCCCTTTACCGGGGCCATCGCTCCCGACGATCCGGGCATGGTCGTGCGCGTGCAGTTAACGCGAGCTTCGCTTGCGCAACTCGGCTATCCCGTCGCGGAGGCTCCCGACGACGATCTAATTCAAGCCGATGTCCTGGTCGGCGAAGACGGCTGGCCTCGCGGCGTGAAACTGGTTCAGTAGGTCGAAAAAAAGAGTTCGGGGAAAAAAGACTTTAGTCGTGTCGGAAATTCACAGATGGGAGACATAACCGTGAGAAAGATCGCGATTCGCACAGGTTGGGCGGCAGTAGCTGTGGCAGGTTTGGCGCTGGTAGTGGGCGCGCAAGGGCCCCCTCAGGGCGGTTTTGGCGGCAGGGGACGTGGGCCTGGGCGCTTGATGGATGGCTCGTTCGAGTTTGGAGGCCTGCTGGGAGGTTTTGGCGGAAAGACCGTAACGGGGAAGCCGTTTCAGGCAACGTTTACGATCACGCGCACCGAAACTCTCCCCGGCAACTCGATCAACAACACGAACTCGATCAACAACACGACCACGGGCACGATCGCGCGCGACACCGATGGCAGCACCTACCGCGACGTGAAGTTGCCAGCCATTGGTCCGTGGGCTGCTTCCGGCCAATCGCCTGAGTTTATTTATATTCGCAACGTCACGAAGATGATGCAATACATTGAAAATGTCACCAAGAAGACGTATCAGGCGTTTGCCATACATGAGCACAAGCCGCCCGCGAATTTCAAAGGGCAAGGCCACGGGCCGAAGGGAGCGGGATCAGCCAACGAGGTCGTAAGCGACACGCAATCGACCTATACAGATCCGGTTGCTCCTAATAATGTCTACAACGTGGACGACCACAAAGTCACGCGCACGATCCCCAAGGGCCAGATCGGCAATGAATTCGCCATCGTAACCACAACCGAGCGCCTGTATTCGCCGACTCTCGACCTTGTCTTGCAGGTAACGCGTACCGACCCGCGTTTTGGAACTTCAACCTACCAGTTGTCTAACATCGGTCAGCAGCCCGCGGCTTCCTTGTTTTTGCCCGATCCTTCTTTCCAACTGGTCCAGGGACACGGCAATTTCGGCCATGGCGGACATCGCGGAGCAGGTAAGCAACCGCCTCCGCCGCCCCCTCCGGCGGACTGAGGGTGGGTACCCCAAGGACCCTAGGTTCGACTCCACTTGGAGTTAGCTGGAAACTTCGAAACCAGGATAAATTCAATTCGCAACAGGGGCACCCCATCCTGGGGTGCCTCTGTTTTTTCCTGCCACTTGGATCGAGAGATAAAATAGGACGCGCCTGGTGATTTGACAGCCTTCGACAGCCCGCTTACTATCAAAACTCGCAATCCAAGTGCTGAGCGTGCCGCCGGTGTCCGGGGGCCTCGCATTTTTGGTCTAACCGCACTATTTCAGACGGAAAGGGCGAATGAGCACTCCCCGAGCCAAGCCGAAGTACTACCTGACGACTCCGCTCTATTACACCAACGGCCTTCCCCACATCGGGCACACGTATTCGACCATCGTCGCCGACGTCATTCGCCGATTCAAACGCATGCGCGGTTTTGACGTCACCATGACCACGGGAGCCGACGAGCACGGCGTGAACGTCGAGCGCTCGGCGAAGAAAGCCGGGATGTCGCCGCAGGAGTTCTCCACGGCCATTGCCGTCCAGTGGAAGCAGATTTGGGACGATTTTGATATTGCCGGCGATGAATTCATCCGCACGACCGACGAGCGGCACCACCGCACGGTCCAATGGCTGTTCAAGCGCTGCCGCGATAATGGCTTCATCGAGAAGGGAAGCTATACCGGCCAATACTGCGTGCACGACAACGCCTACGTCGTGGAAGCAGGACCCGGCGACCCGTGCCCGGACTGCGGGCGTCCGACCGAGACCGTTACCGAAGAAAACTATTTTTTTAAGCTCTCCGAGTTCCAGCAGAAGCTTCTGGATTTCTACGAGGCCAATCCGGATTTCATCAAGCCGGAAAGCCGCCGCAACGAAGTATTGAGTTTTGTGCAAGGCGGCCTGCGCAATCTCTCGATTACGCGGACAACGATTCGCTGGGGCATTCCGGTTCCCGGAGAAGCGCCTCACGTCTTCTACGTGTGGTTTGACGCGTTGATCGGCTATCTGAGCGCCGTGGGAGGCCCGGAATACGACCAGCGCGGCCTGTGGCCCGCGGACCTGCATATCGTCGGCAAGGAAATTATTCGTTTTCACGCTGTCTACTGGCCGGCATTTTTGATGGCGGCGGATTTGCCGTTGCCGCGTCAGATTTGGGCGCATGGCTGGCTGCTGTTTGATAGCGAAAAGATGAGCAAGTCGCGCGGCAACGTGGTGAGGCCGCGGCCCATCGTAAACGTTCTGGGCATCGAACCGCTGCGCTACTACCTGCTGCGCGAAATTGTGTTCGGACAGGACGGCGGCTTTTCCTACGACGCGCTGGTGACGCCGTTACAACGGCGATCTGGCCAACGGATTGGGAAATCTGGCCAGCCGGACGCTGACCATGATCGAACGCTATTTCGGCGGAGAAATTCCGCAGCCGGCGCTTGCGCCGGGCCATGAGAAATACGCTCCCGACTCGGCGGACTTCGCCAGCGAAGCGCTCGTCAAGGTCACGCAATTGTACGAGCGGCTCAGCTTTTCCCTGGCCCTGGAATCGATCTGGGAAATGGTCTCGTCCATCGACAAATACCTTACGGTGGAAAAGCCGTGGACGCTGGCCGACAAACCGGAAGACCGCGCGCGCCTGGCAACCGTGCTGTACACGGCGGCCGAAGGCCTGCGCATCGTTGCGGCGCTGGCGCATCCCGTGCTGCCGCAATCCACGCAAAAAATCTGGCGGCAACTCGGCCAGACCGAACCGCTGGGCAATGTCCAGTTGGACCTGCTGGCCTGGGGGCAGCTCAAGCCCGGCACGAAGACCGGAAAGCCGGAAGGCATTTTCCCGCGCGTTGACAAATCAGAAGCGATCGAAAGGATAGAAGCCATGGAGCAGGAACAGAATAAAGCCGCAGCGACACCGGCAGCCGCGCCAAGCGCCGTCCCGGCAGCGGCAGGGACCGCAACAGCGCCTGCCGCAACGCCCGCGGCGGCAGTTGGCACGGCGAAAATCGGCATCGAGGATTTTGCGAAAGTGGAAATGAGGGTCGGGCTGGTGAAATCCGCCGAACGCGTGGCGGGCGCCGATAAATTGCTGCAACTCCAGGTCGATATCGGCGAGGAAGTCCGGCAAATTGTCGCCGGGCTGGCCCTGGCCTATAAGCCCGAAGAACTGGTCGGCCGAAAAGTTGTGGTGGTCACCAATCTGCAGCCGCGAAAATTGCGCGGCGTGGAATCCAACGGCATGATCGTCGCGGCGTCCTCCGGGCCCGATGGATCGCCGGTGCTCGCCGGGTTTTTGGAAGATGTGCCCGTTGGCGCCCGGCTGAAGTAATCGAGGCACCATTTTTTCGGAAGCATTGCTTTTCACGAAGCTGCGGGGTTCACGGGTCGTCTGTAGGGGCACGAGATGTCGTGCCCCTACAACTGCCACATCACCCGAATGTATCGGCACGAATCGCATTCCATGGACCTCATCGATTCCCACGCGCACCTGGACGTCTCCGACTTCGACGCGGATCGCGACGCGATGCTTGCGCGCGCACGAGCGGCGGGCGTGGGAACGATCCTCGCCATCGGCAACGGTCCGGAAATCGAAAAGCTCGGCGCGGCGGTGCCTTATGCCGAGGCGCACGACTGGATCTACGCCTCCATCGGAATTCATCCGCACGAGGCGCGGCATGCGACACCCGCGCATTATGCCGAACTGGACCGCCTGGCGCGGCATCCGCGCGTCATCGCCTGGGGCGAAATTGGCCTCGACTACCATTACGACCACTCCCCGCGGGACGTCCAAGCCCTGGTCTTCCGCCGGCAACTCGATCAGGCGCGCGCGGCCCGCAAGCCGATCATCATTCATTGCCGGGAAGCCTGGCCCGATTGCCTGAAAATCCTCGATCAGGATTGGCGAAGTTCCGGCCTGGGCGGCATTTTCCACTGCTTTGCGGGAACCATCGAGGAAGCGCGCTTCGGCCTGGACATGGGATTTCTCGTGTCGTTCGCGGGGAACGTGACCTATCCCAAGGCCCAAAATTTGCGTGATGCCGCCGCGGCGATTCCGATCGACCGGCTGCTGATCGAGACCGATTCGCCGTACCTTGCGCCGATGCCGCACCGGGGACGCCGGAACGAGCCGGCCAATGTCGCGGAAGTGGCGCGAACCATTGGGAATGTGAGAAACTTGGCACACGGACGATGTGGCCGGGGTAACGGCGGAAAATTTTCGCCGGTTTTTTGCAGTCGATCGGATCCCTAATCGCGATCGGGAAATTTCGGGAGGAGCACCATCTCACTTCTGACGGCGAAGGAAATTTTTGATCTGGTTCGCGACGATCTGATCAAGGTCGAGCTGGAACTCACACTCCAAAACGGTTCCGCCATCGAGCCGGTCGCGGAGATTTCGAGCTACCTGCTGGCCGGAGGCGGCAAGCGCCTGCGTCCGGCTTTATTGCTGCTCTCGGCGGGCTATGCCGGATATCGCGGCGACAGCGCGGTTCGCCTGGGCGCCGTGGTCGAGCTCATCCACAGCGCCACGCTGATTCATGATGACGTCATCGACGGCGCCAACACGCGCCGCGGGCGGCCCTCGGCGAATTCGCGCTGGGGCAACCACCGCAGCGTGCTGGCGGGCGACTGGCTCTACATGCAGTCGTTCCATATGGCCCTTACCGAACGCAACTTCAAGATTCTGGATGTCCTGATCGAGCTGACGCAAGACATGGTGGAAGGCGAACTGGTCCAGTTGTCCAAGCTCGGGCGCGAGGATTTAACCGAAGAGGACGCACTGGAACTTGCGGCGCGGAAGACCGCCTGTCTTTTCGCGGGGTGCGCGCGGCTGGGCGCGGTCCTTGGAAATCTGGACGATGCCGGCGAGCAGGCGCTGGCCGACTACGGCCATTTTGCGGGCCTCGCGTTCCAGCTTGTCGATGACGTGCTGGATTTCACGGCCTCACCCGAGCAACTCGGCAAGCCCGTGCTGAGCGACTTGAAAGAAGGCAAGGTGACCTTGCCGTTGATCTATGCCCTCGAAAGCGCCGGAGCGGAGGGACAACGCCTGGTGCACACCGTGCTCGAGGAAAAAGGTTTCGACAGCGTGCGCCCGGAACAAATCACCGCGCTGGTGCAGGAATCCGGCGCGCTGGACCGCACGCGAGCCATGGCGCTGGACTTTGCCAAGCGCGCCAAGGCCTGCCTGAACGGCAACGCAAATTCCGATTTTGGCCGCGCCTTGCTCACCGTCCCGGATTTCATTCTCGACCGGGATAATTGACGCTTCCAGGCAGGGCAGGCTTCAGCCTGTTCTGCCAAATCCGAATTTATGCTGCCGTTCAAGATCATCTATCACCCTCAGTATGATCTGGACCTTGGGCCGCACGTCTTTCCCTCGCAAAAATTCAAGATGATTCATGATGCGCTGCTCGCAGAGGGCATTGCGGAAGAAGCGGATTTCGTGCAGCCGGAAGCGGCTCCGGACGAAGACGTTCTCCGCGTGCACACCCCGGCCTGGGTGCGCAAGCTGCAGACCGATTCCCTGACGCTCAGCGAACGCATGAAGCTGGAGATTCCGGTTTCCGAGGCGACCGTCAAGGCATTCTGGCTGGCGGCGGGTGGATCGATCCTTGCGGGACGCCTGGCCTTGCGCGATGGATTTGCCGCGAATCTGGGCGGAGGTTTCCATCACGCCTATGCGGGACATGGCGAAGGCTTCTGCATGATGCATGACGTTGCCATTGCCATTCGCTCGCTGCAGGCCGCGGGCGCGATTCGCACGGCGATGGTCGTGGACACCGACGTCCATCAGGGCAACGGCACCGCGGCCATTTTCGAGAACGACGCCAGCGTCTTTACGCTCTCCATCCATCAGGAAAATAATTACCCGATGCCGAAACCTCCTTCGGACGAGGATATCGGCCTGGCCGATGGCACGCGGGACCACGAATATCTGGACGCCCTGGAAGAAGGGCTGCTTCATTCGCTGAAAAGAATGACGCCGGACCTGATTTTCTATGTTGGCGGCGCGGACCCGTACCGCGAAGACCAACTGGGCGGCCTGGCGCTGACGATCGAAGGCTTGCAGAAGCGCGATCGCCTGGTGTTCGAACATGCGCGGCGCCGAGGGATCCCGGTGGCGTCCACGCTGGCGGGAGGATACGCGCGCCGCGTAGCCGACACGGTTCGCATTCACGTCAACACCATTGTCGCCGCGCGCGATGTCGCCCTGCTGCAATTTCCTTCCGAAAAGTAATAATGGCCCGAAGACGGTATGAATGTGGGGCACTGGACTCGCCTTTTGCGCCATGGGCTTCGCACGCATGATGTCAGGGCGCAACCCGGCTATTGGCCTGCAATCTTGGCAACCTGCCGCGACGGCGAATGCATCTGAAAAAATGGAGACTTGGTCGCTAACGAGTCTGGGGCAGTGGTTGGCGAAGACGCCGAGAAGCCCGCCGAGCCTTACCAGGCAAGCCCGCTTGCGATAGCGCCCATTAGGCTCACGAAGCAGGTCGCAAAATCATCCTTATTTCATGATCATTTAGCTGTGGAGGTACTCACCGATGACGCGCACCGTACTCAAAGATGACAGTTCGCAAGTTGGCCGTGCAGGCAATCATTTCAGCTTCGGCCTGCATTCCAGGAGTCGCCGCAATCCAATGCGGAAAAATCCGCTCGGCGCGCTTATTCTGTCTTTTTCTCTCGTTGCGCTATTTGCTCTTCAGGCAACGGCGCAGACCCAGCCTCAGGGGCAATATGCGCCTCCACCGCCGCCTCCCCCTCCTGCGGCTGCCAGCCAGCAGGCTGTTCCTCCTCCACCGCCGCCGCTTACGGACAAGCAGCTCGACCAGTTGGTGGGGAGAATCGCTCTGTATCCCGACCCTCTTCTGGCGCAGATTCTGACGGGTTCCACGTTTTGGGATCAGATTCCCGATGCAGCACAGTGGGCCAACGAACACAGCAATCTGAAGGGCGATGCATTGGCCAATGCAATCCGTGAAGACAATCTGGCGTGGGACCCGAGCGTTTTGGCGCTGCTGCCGTTTCCGTCCGTTTTAAATATGATGGCTCAGGATCCCGGATGGACGCAGCAACTCGGCAGCGAGGTGCTGACGCAGCGCGCCGAGGTGATGGACGCAGTTCAGCGGATGCGCAAGCAGGCGCGCAGATACGGCTACCTGCAAACAACTCCCTACGACACGGTGGTAGATTCCGGCGGCTACATCGAAATTTTGCCCGTGAATCCCGCGTACATCTACGTTCCGATGTACGACCCGTTCGTGGTGTATGGACCGCCGCCCCCTGGGTTTTTCATCGGCGGCGCCATTCGATTTGGTCCCGGGATCGTGATCGGAGCCGGGTTTTTTCCGTGGGGATGGGCGCATCCGTACTTTTCGTGGGGCAACCACCTCATCTTCTTTGACGAAACGCCGTGGGGCCGCGGTTGGGCTAATCGAGGCTTCTATTTTCATCCGTACGCGCACCCCTGGAGGAGAGGGCCGGGGCCGCGCATCGAGCGGCACAGATCAGGGCGGCGACGCTAGGAGCGCGATTCTCACACGCTTCTGAGCGGAAGCTTTCCAAAGCCTGTAAGAATAGGACGAAAGCTCGTCAGCGGCGCTAGTGGCACAGGCTTCAGCCTGTGCGGTTTTGATTTTCTTGCATCGCCACATCGCACAGGCTGAAGCCTGTGCCACCAAAAGCCATCGGATCGGTGCTCGCCGGAATATAGCGCGCGAGCCTGATTCGGCAATGAAATCCGAATCAGGGCGCCGCCAACTCTGAATGCATTGCGGGAATATATTGCTGCCTACTGCGCGGGCGCGGCCGAGGCTTTTGTGATGGCCGCGGAAACCGCGTCGGCGAAACCCTCCGGCGCATAGCCCTGCGCCCGGTAGACGATCTTGCCGGCGCGATCCAGGACGATGATCGTCGGGATGGATTCCACATGAAACGCCTGGTCCAAGCCGTCGGCGAAGACCGGTGTTCCTTCGACCTTGTGGTCTTGCAAGTAGGGCGCCGCAAGCGTTTCATCTTCATCGGCGTTGACCGCGAGGGTCACGATGTCGTCGCGGCCCGCGAATTTCGTTCGCACATCGCCCAGCAGTGAATCCATCACCCGGCAATAGGCGCACCACGAGGTCCAGAAATTCAGTATGACGATTTTTCCGCGATCGTCCGCAAGTTTCACCGCGCCTTTTCCATCCACTTGCCTCATGCTGAATTGAACAGGATCGCTGACGCCTTTGTTATACACGGCCGCTTCGGGCTGTTCCGCTTTTAATGCCGCTTGTTCTGATCGAAGGCCGCGAGCAGTGCGTCTCCCAGCCCTGCGTTGGAATCGTGCGTGAACCGCCAGAGATTTCCCATGCGCAGGCGCAGGGAGTTCTGGGTCGATGCCGGGGTGTCCGGGTCTTCTCCGGCCAGGATGAACGCCGAAGCATATTGGCGGATGGCTTCATCCGAGTGCTTTTCTTCCTCGGCAATTTCTCCCAGATTCAGCGCGGCCTCGGCGCTGGGGATCATTTGGAACGCCGCGGTGAGATCCTTGACCGCTTCCTCATTCTTGCGCAGATGCCGCTGCATGCGCCCGCGCAATACGAAAAGTTCCGCGGTGAATTTTTTGCGGCCCGCCTGCCAGTCTTCCAACGTCATCTGCTGGGGCCGCGCTTCCGGGTCCGCTTTGGCCACGCGCTCGATCAGCCGCGTGTCGTAATCGATGGCGTGGACCTGGCTGGCGTCGTCCGGCATTTTTTCCAATATCGTCGCGGCGAGATACATGGTCTGGCTGTCTTCCGGCTGCAGGGCGATGACTTTCTCGGCATATTCCAGGGCGCGTTTCGAGTCATGAGACTGCATTTCGGATTGCGCGAGGGCGCGGTAAATCGGCACGCGGCGCGGCGAATCCGGATATTTCACCAGATAGGCTTCCAGATTCCGGACCAGCGCCTCGTTGTCGTTGGCGGCCTGCTGCACGGCAAGCTGAAGCTCGGCGTCAGGATCGGACGCGCCCGTTTTCGGTTCTTCCGCTTGCGGCGCGGCATCCGGATTCGCGGACGGTTGCGCGGCGGGCGCTTTCTTTCCCTGTTTCGCGGCGGATTTGGCGGGCGTGGTGGGCGCGGTTTGCGCTTGCTGTCCGAGAGCCGCTTCCCGCAGGCTCAACGTCAGCAGTATTGCCAGTACCAGGGGTTGCCATCGCATAGCTCGCGATTGTAGCTCGAATTCGAGGAAACTGCTGGAAATACGATGCCGCGCACAATGCCGGACCTCTCACTTGAAATCGAACAACACGTCCACCGTGTGCTGGTCCGGATTCGGACGCAGCCAGTGTCCTAAAACCTCATAGTGCACCGGCAATTCTCCAAAGATGCTCACGCTCGGTTTTACTAGTTCCTTTGCGATTCCCTCATAATATCCGTTGTTAAAAATGTCCCCAGGCGCAATCTGCCAATCGTGCCGCAGGCGCTTTTCCGCTTCCACCGACAGCCCCGTGATGACCATCTCTCCCATGCGATATTGCGCTCCTTCGACGATGGCGACCTGATAGGAAATTTGATGGTTCGCATCGTCAAATTGCGGATGCGCGTTCAGTTTCATGTCGAGATACCCGCGCCGGGCATATCCAGCCTCGATGCTTCGCCAATCGTTTTCGATTTTCATTCCGTCGGCAATATCTCCCGGTTTTATTTGCATCGTTCCATCAAGAGCCGCGGAAGGGAAGGCCGTATTCCCTTGCCAGGAAACGCCCTTCCAGGTGTAGGCCGCGCCGGGCGTTATGGGAATCAGGATGTCCACTCCGGGTCCTGCCGGGTTGCCGGCATCGGACGTCAGATGCGCCACGGGAGGCCCAATTTTCGCGCGCAGAAAGCCCTTCGAGGAGTAAAGCGGCTGGACCTGCTCGTTCTCAAAAAGCTCAATCGCAAGCCGGGAATAGGGTTGCCCTTTGATGTCCGCAAGGCGGTCCTTGAGCCGCTCGGATTCAGTGGCAAGAGCATCGCCAAATTTCACGGATTGAATCCGGAGCGGCGAACCCTCCACGCTAAACTGCATCATCATGGCGTCGCCGGTCGCTTGCATCAGCAGTTGATGCGTCACGCTGCCCTTGATGTTTCGCGAAGCGAGCAGCTTTTCCAGCACGCCCGTAATTTGATCGACCATCGCGCCGCTCTCGGGCGATTCTCCCGTAAAAAGGCCGACGCTGCCGCGAATGGCATCGCCGATTTCGGCGTCCGTGAACCACGGAAAATTATCGAACGAAATCGGATAAGTGGGAGCTTCCGTGACTTGAAATTCGAGGGCAATTGCATCGCCCTTTGCCGAGTAACGATAATTTACGGCCGAAAAAATTCCCAACGCCGCCAGGCGATCCGCGGCCGCCTGAATCTGTTTCGCGGTGACGATTTCCCCGGCCTTCAACCCGCTGGCAGTCTCGATCTGATCGGCGGGAATTTTCGTCGATCCGGTAATGGCAATCGTCGCGATTTTAGCGGAGGGCGGTGTTTTTGCCGGAGGATTCTGCAGCGGGCGCCTGTGCGCGCATTCCAGCGCCTACGCAACAAATCAGCAGGGCAGCAGCGAGTTGAAACAGGCGGCGCTTCACAACAACGATATTCTACGCGAGGAACGCCTTGTTGGTGAAGCAGGTTTGCCCGCGTAGTAGCGCCGTCACGGTTGGAAGGGTTTGCGGATTATGCGCGGGCAGCTAACCCGCGGCTGCGAAAATCGCGAAATGAATTATTATCCACCGTAACGGATTTCGCCAGGTTGCGCGGCTGGTCCACGTCGCAGCCGCGGCGCACGGCGATGTAGTAGGCGAGCAACTGCAGCGGGAGCACTTCGAGCAGCGGCGCCAGCAGTTCGATCGTGGGCGGCACGACGATCACGTGATCGGAAGCCTCGCGCGCCAGGTGATCGTCTTCGGTGACCACGGAAATGACGATGCCGTCGCGCGCCTTCACTTCCTTGATGTTGGAAACGCTTTTTTCGTAGCGCGTCATGGATTCGGGATCGTTGTCGTCGCGCGTGGCCAGCATGACGACCGGAAGATTTTCGTCGATCAGCGCGTTGGGGCCGTGTTTCATTTCTCCGGCGGGGTATCCCTCGGCATGAATGTAGGAAATTTCCTTCAGTTTCAGCGCGCCTTCCAGGGCGATGGGGAAGTGGATTCCCCGGCCCAGATACAGGAAATTGGTGTGGCGGAAAAACTGGCGCGCCAGGCCTTCGTAAGTGCCGCCTTCATCGGCGCGCAGGACCATTTCCATCTTGTGCGGAATGCGCATGAATTCCTGCAGGAGCAGCTTGGAGCAATCCTCGCTGAGCGTGCCGCGCACCTGGCCCAGATACATCGCCATAAGCATGAGCGCCGTCAACTGCCCGGTAAATGCCTTGGTGGAGGCCACGCCGATTTCCGGCCCGGCATGCGTGAGAATCGTTCCGGCCGCTTCGCGCGTGATCATCGATCCGAACACGTTGCAGATGGCCAGCGTTTTCGAGCCTTTATGCTTTGCTTCCCGCTGCGCCGCAAGCGTATCCGCGGTTTCGCCGGACTGGCTGATGCAAACCGTCAAAGTGTTCGGGCCGATGATGGGATCGCGGTAGCGGAATTCGCTGCCGTAGTCCACTTCGACGGGAATCCTGGCGAGCTTCTCGATCATGAACTTGCCGGTCAGCGCGGCGTGCCAGCTGGTGCCGCAGGCGACAATCTTGATGTTGGTGAACTCCCGGAAATCGGCCTCGGAGATGTTCATCTTGTCGAGGAACACTTTTCCGGAATCCATCGCCACGCTCGCGAGCAACGTGTCTCGAACGGCGCGGGGCTGTTCGAAGATTTCCTTCTGCATGAAATGCTTGAACCCGCCCTTTTCGGCCATGATCGGGTCCCAGGTAATGTGCTGCACGGCGCGCTCGATGGTGTTGCCGTCGAGATCCATGACGCGCACGCCCTGCGGAGTCAGCACGGCAATATCGCCGTCGGCGAGAAAGAACATGTCGCGCGTATGGGCCAGGATCGCGGGAATGTCGCTGGCCACGAAAAATTCTCCCTGGCCGAGGCCGATCACCGATGGCGGGCCCGTGCGCGCGGCCACAATCTTGTTCGGATCGGCGGCGGAAAGAATCGCCACGGAATAGACGCCCGTGAGTTGCCTCACGGTTTTTCGCACGGCGTCCTCGAGCGGGCCGCCCTCCTTCATGTGCTTTTCCACCAGATGCGCGATGATTTCGGTATCGGTTTCGGTGACGAACTTGTGGCCCTCTTTTTCCAGTTGCCGCTTGAGTTCGACGTAATTTTCCACGATGCCGTTGTGGACCACGACGATCTGGCCGGTGCAGTCGCGATGCGGATGCGCGTTTTCTTCCGTGGGACGCCCGTGCGTGGCCCAGCGCGTGTGGCCGATGCCGTACGTGCCGTCGATCGGGGATTGCCGGATGACTTCTTCCAGATTGTGCAGTTTTCCCGGAGCGCGGCGGATTTCCACTTTTCCGTCGCTTCCGACCACGGCGATGCCGGCCGAGTCATAGCCTCGATATTCCAGCCGCCGCAAGCCGTCCAGAATCAGGGGAACCACTTTTTTGGGCCCGATATAGCCGACAATTCCGCACACGGGTTTCTCTCCAAACATTCGAGCTAGGCGCCAGACAGGGAAGCCTGCAAGGAAAAGATTAGCACAATCGAAACACGAGATTGAGACGCGCAAGAGGGAGTGTTTCCTGAAATAAACAGATGCCAACAGGGAAGGTTGCCGCACGAGCAGCCTGTCACAAGAGCAAAATATCGCGCTTTGGCAAGGTCCGTATTTGACAAGTCCGTCAGGGACGACAGAACGTAGCACACTGCGGGAGCGGTGGGTACGTGTAAAGGCGGAAAGCCAAGCCCTCCGGGGCTCTAAAATGCTGCCTTCGGTGTCCCACCGTTTCCACGGTGGGCTACGTTGTATCGTCCCTCCGGGACTTCGGAAGACATAAGATCAGGTCGCCGCGCAACACCGGTGGTCGAAACTTTCCGGGGAAAAAATTATTCCACGATCGCCGCGGCGCACTGTGCTACTCCACGATTTCGTAGCGAAATTCCTCGATGACCGGGTTCGCCAGAATTTCCCGGGCCATTCGCTCGACCTGCTTTTCGGCGGCCTCGCGCGTCGCGCCATTCAAATCCAGGACGAAGAATTTTCCTTGCCGGACGTCGCGGACATCGGCGAAGCCCAGGGAAGACAGGGCGTGTTGAATCGCTTGTCCCTGCGGGTCCAGCACCGTGCGTTTCGGCATTACCCAGACATGTGCTTTCATCGCAGGCATTATACCAAGCCGAGGGCCGAGACGCCGGAGTGAAATTGCTCGAGCAGCGCGCGCCTCTCCTCGGTGGAAAGAAATGCGTGGTGGAAGCTGGCCTCGGCCAGCCGGACCATATCCAGCGGCGTGAGCCCCATGCGATGGGCGAGGGCGTACTCCCGGCTCACGGAGGTTTCAAACATCGCCGGGTCATCGCTGGACAGCGTGACCGGAAGTCCGCGCCGAAAGAAAGATGGAAGAGGATGCTGCTCGTATCCGGCGGTCGGCTTCCCGAGTCTGCCGCGCCAAAGCCCCGGTGCGAAGATTGCTGGTGGGACAAACTTCCAGGGGAATGCCGCGCGCCGCCAGAAAATCCATGGTGCGTTCGTCGCGCATCACGCCGATGCCGTGGCCGATGCGCTCCGCGCCCAAGATTTCCACGGCCTCGCGGACAAGTTCCGGCCCGCCGATTTCTCCGGCATGAATCAGGCGGTGCATGCCCTGGCTGGCGACATATTCATAAACGCCGCGAAGGTCGCTGGTGGGCAGGCCCAGTTCATCGCCGCCAATCCCGTAGGCGATGATGTCCGGCGAGCGCAATTCCGCGGCAATCCGCGCGACTTCCATTGCCGCGGCGGCGCCCCACTGGCGGACGGCGTCGAAAATCCAAACCAGGCGAACTCCCGGCACTTGCGCCGCCGCTTCCCGCAGAGCGGCATAATTGGCGGCCGGGTCCTGATTGCGCCGAAACATGACGCCGATGGAAAGCGTCACCTCGGCGTACAACACGTTTTGCCGCCGCATCGATTCGGCAAATCGCCGCGCGATCAAGGCGTAATCTTCCGGCCCGCGCAGGAACGAAGTCACCCAGATAAACGATTCGATGAATTGCGCGAAGTCGCCGGGAGCGTAGCGCGCTGCCGCCTCCTCGACCGTAAGCTGGACGCCATGACGCGCGGCCAGTTCCACCACGGTCGATGGAGCGATCGAGCCCTCCAGATGGACGTGCAGCTCCGCTTTCGGCAGCGCCGTCCAGAGTTGTTCAAAGTCAGGCGTATTCATAAAGGCGCCGGCTATTGCGGCGGAAGCTGCGGCCGGCCTGCGTTGATCCACGCGGTGAGCCAGTAGGAGCCCACATCGGTCGCGGCATCCGAGAGCTGCCGAATCAGGATCGCGCCGGTCAAATTATAAAAGCGATCGTAATACTCGTCCGTGTAGTCGGAGAGCCCTTCGCGGGCGCGGCGGTCGGCGAGCAGAATGTTTTCCAGGGAGGCGTGGGCGGTCATGCAATCGTCAAACGCATGATCGGTGGGGTCGCGCAGAAACGTCGCGTCATTGGGCCGCATGGGGAAAAACATGGAAAAGCGGTCGATCAGGTTGGAACCGAACCTCATGTCCACGCCCGTCTGGCCGGACAGATGCCCGTCGAAATTCTCCGTGGTATGAAATGGATCGTGGGCCTGCGCGACGTACGCGGCCAAAAGCGCCGCATCCAGGCGCGACTTCTTGCCAATCATGATCGCGCATGGCCGCGGTCAGCTTCTGGCTGTACACGCCGATCTGCCAGGGCAGCACGCCCGAGGCCTCGAGTTTGGATTTGGAGAATTTGGCAACCGCCGCTTTGTAGTCCCTCGGAAGCGCGTCAAACGGGAATTTTCCGTAGTGGTCCAGATAGAGATATTGATTGCGGCGCTCGGCCACCGGGTCCTTGGCAAGCAGGTCCAGCGGGTCGGTAACGTGGCGGCTCAGATAATCGCGGTTCGCATCGAAGAACCCGCGGATATCGGGCGGAAGCGTGTCGATCGCCTTGGTGGCCACCAGACGTTCGGCATTCGCGCCCCACGCGCGAACCGGGGACGGGAGCGCGAACAGAAGGGCGAACAGGGAAACAAGCGCGCTGGCGAACGCAGCGACGGCGCCTGCATAGGGAAGCGCGAAATTCCGGCGACCTTGCATCGGCATCCTGAGACTCACGGCTACCCCCGCAGCGTACTCCGCTTGCGGCTATAAGAGAAGTAAATCACAAGTCCGATTGCCATCCAAACAAAGAAACGAATCCAATTCATAATCGGCAACCCTGCCATCAGGAGCAGGCAGGTGAGAATCGTCATGACCGGCGCGATCAGGCCTCCGGGGGCGCGGAAAGAGCGATGCCGGTCCGGCTCCCGGTAACGCAGGATCAGCACGCCGCCGGCAACCAGCGCGAACGCAAACAGCGTGCCGATGTTCGAGAGGTCGGCAAGCGTGCCGATATCCAGGAGCCCCGCGGGAACACCGACCACGATGCCCGCCACCCAGGTGGAAAAATCGGGAGTGCGGTAGTTCACATGCACGCGGCTGAAAATTCGCGGCAAAAGGCCGTCGCGTGACATCGCGAACCACACGCGCGCCTGGCCGAGTTGAAAAACGAGCAGCGAGGAAATCATGCCCAGCAGCGCGCCCAGGAGCACGATCAGGCGGGTATTCTCAAGGTGCAGCCGCTTCAGCGTGTTGACCACGGGCGCGGCATCATCGAGCAATGTCTGCCACGGCACCAGGCCGGTGAGCACGACGACCACGGCGATGTACAGCACCGTGCAGATGATGAGCGTGGCGATGATCCCGATGGGCAAGTCGCGCTGCGGATTTTTGGTTTCTTCCGCGGCCGTGGAAACCGAATCAAATCCGATGTACGTGAAAAAAATGATGGACCCGCCGGTCAGGATTCCGGGCCAGCCGTTGGGCGAAAACGGATGGTAGTTGGCCGGATGAATGAACCGCGCGCCGAATCCGACAAATACGAGGATGGCCATGATTTTCAGAAACACCATCACGTTGTTCGCTTCGGCCGACTCGCGTATTCCCCGCACTAAAACGACGGTGAGCAGCATGACGATCAGAAACGCCGGCCAGTTGAAGCCGAAGTGCCAGCCGGGCGGCAACAACTCGTTCCCGGAAAAATCGCTGAGCCCGCTGGGCAGATATGCGGGAGAAATCCAGCGCGGGTCGGGATGAATTCCGAACCAGTCCAGAAGTCCGACGACGTGCGCCGAAAATCCGACGCTCACGGCCATGTTGCTGACGGCGTATTCGAGAATGAGGTCCCAGCCGATGATCCAGGCGATCAACTCGCCCATGGTCGCGTAGGTATAGGTGTAGGCGCTGCCGGCAATCGGGATCATCGCGGCAAGTTCGGCGTAACACAATGCCGCGAAGCCGCAAACCACCGCGACCAGCGTGAACGAAATCGCGATCGCGGGCCCTGCTCCCGGGCGGCCAAATGACGGCGAATGGTAGATCAGATATTCCAGCAGGGGAGCGTTCAGGATGGAGGAAGCCTGCAGTTTTTGTCCGGCAATGGCCGTCCCGACAACCGTAAAAATTCCGGAACCAATGACGGCGCCGATTCCCAGTGCCGTGAGGCTCAGCCAGCCCAGGGATTTCTTTAACCGGCGTTCCGGCTCGTCCGCATCGGATATCAGTTGGTCGATATTCTTGACGCGGAACAATCCTGAACCCAATCGGCACCATCCCCGCAAAGCAAACGGAACTTCGTGGGAAACTTTACCTTGCAGCGCCAGTATCCGCAACTATTGGCGGAATTCGCGGATTACCGGTCCCTCCAATCGTTAATATTCCGAACGAAGTGAAAAATCCGCGCCTGAACCGAAAATCATGAAGAACGCGTTTCCCGATCCGGCGGCATTTCTCTCCGGACCGTTTGAAAATTACTTGGCTCCGGCGTGCGTAGCCGATATGCTGGCGGCTATGAAAATCGCATTCATCGGACTCGGCAGGATGGGCACGGGCATGGCGCGCAATTTGCTCCGCGCGGGGCACACGGTGGCGGTCTATAACCGCAGCCGCGAAAAGGCGGAGACGCTTGCGGCGGACGGCGCGCGCGTGAGCGACTCTCCGGCGGATGCGTGCCGCGACGCGGAAGCTGTGCTGACCATGGTCGCCGACGATCATGCCGTCGAAGAGATTGTCTTTGGGAATAATGGCATCGCTTCGGCCATGCAGGACGGTTGCACGCACCTTTCGCACAGCACGATCAGCGCCGCACTGGCTCGCAAATTAGCCGCCGAACATGCCCGGCGGAAACAGGGGTATCTCAGCGTGCCCGTTTTCGGCCGCCCGGAACACGCGGAAGCAAAGAATCTGGTGGTGGTCGCCGCGGGCCCCGGTGAACTGATCGATCGTTGCCGCCCGCTGTTTGACGCCGTCGGCCGCGCCACATTCGTGGTCGGCGCCGAGCCCTGGCAGGCGAATGTCGCCAAGGTGTGCGGCAATTTCATGGTCATCAGCATGATTGAGTCGTTTGGAGAAGCCTACACAACCTTGCGAAAAGCAGGCGTCGCCCCGCAGGCGTTTCTCGATATTATGAACGCATTGATGGGATCCACGATCTTTTCCCTTTACGGCCGGGTCATTGCCCAGGAGCAATTCGAGCCGGCCGGATTTGCCTTGAAGCTGGGCCTGAAAGATGTCCGCCTGGTTCTGGCGGCGGCCGACGAATGCGCCGCGCCCATGCCGCTCGCCAGCTTGGTGCATGACCAGTTGCTTTCCGCGTTGGCGCAAGGCCAGGGAGAGATGGACTGGTCAAGCATGACGAAAGTGATTGCACGAAACGCCGGGCTGAAATCTTAGAAAGCCCCGCGCCCGCATCCGAAAAGGAGAATCAGACATGTCACTAGTGGATTTTGTTCCCACACCCAAATTCGAGGAATACAAAGAGCGATTCAAGCAGCACTACAAACTGGAGCGCCGCCCGGACGGCGTCATTCTCGCGCAAGCGCACACCGTGGGCGGACCCATCCAGCTGAGCGTCCAAAATCATCGTTCCGTCGGCCAGCTTTTCAAGACCATCGGCGCCGATCCCGAAAACGAAGTCATGATCTTCACCGGGTCGGGCCAGGAATTCATGATGGATGCCGACCCCGAAGGTTTTCAACTCGAACAAGAAGACCTGCAGCACTGGGCTTACGAATACGCGTACAAAGACGGCAGAATTAATGTCAGCTCGCTGGTGAACGATCTGGAAATTCCAACGATCGGCGTTCTGAACGGCCCGGGTTTTCACACCGAAATTTGCCTGATGTGCGACATCACTATTTGCGCCGAAGACGCCGTTATTTTTGATCTCCACTACGACATCGGCTCGGTTCCTGGAGACGGCATTCATAGCTGCTTTCTGGAATTGCTGGGCGTGAAGCGCGGCGCGTACGCGCTGCTAACGGGCCAGGCGATTGACGCAAAAAAAGCTCTCGAATACGGCTTGGTCAACGAAGTCGTGCCGCGGGACAAGCTCCTGGAACGCGCCTATAAACTTGCCGACCACATCATGACCCAGCCCCGCGTCACTCGCCGCCTCACCACGCAAATCGTCCGCCGTCCCTGGAAACAGAGGATTGCGAATGACCTCGACGGCGGCTTTGGCATCCAGATGTTCGCGCATCTGGCCAAGAAGAAGGCCGTCCACAGCAAAAGCCATATCGCTTCAAGAGTCGCTTACGTGAAAGAAGGCAAGAAAAACAACTTCGACTAGACATTTGTCTCGCAGGACGAAAAAGCGTGTTTCAGCACATTTTTAATTACGACACACCAGTCTACTTGCCTGGTTTTGCCGCCGGCCTGCACTCGTATACTTAGATCGCCCCCCTCTTGCGAGGATGAACCTGACTCGATCGATGCAGGTGCGACCTGACATGACGCCACCAAACGAAAGGCGCGCGACGACTCGATTTCAAGCCAAGCAGGGAAGTCAAATCAGTTATGGAGCATCGTCCGCCGTCGTGCGGGACTTAAGCCTGGAGGGCGTTTTTGTTGCTGATCCGGACCCGCTTCCGGTTGGGTCCGAACTTGCCTTCACGTTGCGCGCAGGGGGCCAGGACATTACGCTGGATGGGATCGTTCGCCACGTCGTGGATCAGCAAGGCATGGGAATCCAGTTTGTGAATGTTTCCGCCGTCTCAAAAAGACGCCTCAGAATCCACATCGCCAGTTTGGTTCCGGCTCCTGCCCAACTCGTGGAGACGTGACCCGCATTTCTCTCCACGCGGCAAATACAAGCATGATTCACTTCCAAGAAAAATTAGAGCGTGTTGCATAAACTCGCAGAAAGCCCCGCCTCTAAAGAGGCGGGCTACAGCAACCCCACCATGGCCTTCGCGAATGCTGTAGCCTGGGTCTTCAGACCCAGGGATTTTCCGCGGCGGTCGAAATTCCCATTCCTGAACATGAGGGAGTTAACCCACGGAATCTACAACAAATAAATTCCGAGTTGGGTTATGCAAGACCTTCTAAGAACATTCCGTAGCGTGGGTCTTCGCGGCGCGCCTACGCCCAGGTCAGGTTGGCGTAGCGCTCGACGAGTTTTTTCGTGCCATGGTCGGAGAAGCGCACGGTGAACTTGCGGTCCTCGTCTTCGCCTTCGACGCCGATGATGGTTCCGGTGCCGTAGGTGGCGTGCCGCACGCGCTGGCCGATCAGCGGATTGGAGGATGTGCGGCTCGCGCGCGGCTGCGCAGGCGAGCGCGTTCTGGCGGATGTGTCGCTGGACGTTCCCCCGGTTGCATTGGCGCGTCGCACGCGGCGCGTGAATTCTTCCTCGGAGTACGAGTATTCGGGATCAGGTTCGTAGCGGCGCGTTTCGCCCGCATCGGCCAGTGAACCTGCCGCAGTGTCGATGAGTTCCGCTGGAATCTCCGACAGGAAACGCGAGGGCAGCGATCCGGTAAGCCGCTCGGAGCCGTAAATGCGGCGGTACACTGCGCGCGTGAGCGTAAGTGTATCCTTCGCGCGCGTCATTCCCACGTAGCAGAGGCGGCGCTCCTCTTCGAGTTCTTCATTGTCGTTTTGCGAGCGGCTGTGCGGAAAAATTCCTTCTTCCATGCCGGTCAAAAATACGTGATGGAATTCAAGTCCCTTGGCGCTGTGCAGCGTCATCAGCGTGATGAGTGCGTCCTCGTCGAAATTGTCGGAATCGCTGACCAGCGCGGCGCGGTCCAGAAAATCCGTCAGTGTTTCGCCGCGCTCGGAGCCTTCGGCCATGGCGTTCACCAGTTCGTGCAGGTTGTCGGCGCGCGCCGTGTCCTCGCTGGAATCGCGCTGCGTGAGCATGTCCAGATACCCGCTGCGGTTCAGAATCGATTGCAGCAATTCCGCCGGGCGAGAGGAAGCGACCTCCTGTTGCAGGCCCTCGATCAACATCCGGAAATCTTTCAGCGGAGCGATGGCGCGTCCGGAAGACGCGGCATCGAGCATCTTGCCGAGAGCGACCCACAGAGAGGCGTCGTGTTCGCGGGCGATCGCCGAAAGCGAGTCCACCGTGGTCTTGCCGATTCCGCGAGGCGGCGTGTTGATCACGCGCAAAAACGCGATATCGTCGTCCGGGAAAATCGCCAGGCGCGCGTAGGCCAGGGCGTCTTTCACTTCGGCGCGCTGGTAAAACGAAAACCCGCCCAGCATCCGGTAGCGCATGCCGCGCGCGCGCAGGGCTTCCTCAAAGGCGCGCGATTGCGAGTTGGTGCGATACAATATCGCGACGTGCACGGCCGGATCGTCGCCGTGCAGGATGCGGATGCGGTCGGCGACGTACTCGGCTTCCGCCTTCGAGTCGCGTCCCTCGAAAAATCCCAAATTTGGTCCCGCGGCGCGCGTGGTCTTCAGATTCTTTCCCAGGCGCCGCTTATTGTTGGCCACCACGCCCGCCGCGGCGTCCAGAATCTTTTGCGTCGAGCGGTAATTCTCCTCCAGGCGCACCACGCGCGCTCCCGGATAGTCCTCGTCAAAGCGGAGAATGTTGCCGATGTCGGCGCCGCGCCACCGGTAAATGGATTGGTCCTCGTCGCCCACCACGCAGAGATTCCGCGATTCGCCGACCAGCAGCCGCAGCAGATCGTACTGCACGCGGTTGGTGTCCTGGTATTCGTCGACGTGGATGTAACGGAATCGGCTTTGCCAGTTCGCTCGCGCGTCCGGAAATTCCTTCAGCACCTGGACGGCGCGCAGCATCAGATCGTCGAAATCCAGCGCCCCCGCTTTGCGCAGAATTTTCTCGTACGCTTCATATACTTTCGACGCGGTGATGCCCAGCGGATCGTTGCGGCGCGCGGCGTCGCTGGCGACCTGCGCGGGAGTCAGGCCGTGGTTCTTGGCGAAGCTGATGCGTTCCAGCAAGCCGCGAATTTTCTCGCCCGGGTCCTTGATGTTGATGTGTTCCAGGGCCAGCTTCACGGCGGAAGTCTGATCATCGGCGTCGTAGATTTTGAAATCGCGAGGCAGGCCGAGGCGCGTGGCTTCGCGGCGCAGCAGCCACGCGGAAAACGAGTGAAACGTCCCGATCCAGGGATCGTCAAACGCGAGCCCCTTGCGGACCAGAAGATCGCGGACGCGCTCCTTCATTTGCCCCGCGGCCTTGTTAGTGAACGTCACGGCAAGAATCGCGTTTCCCGGCACGCCCTGGTCGATGAGGTGCGCGATTCGATACGTAATGGCGCGCGTCTTGCCCGTCCCGGCGCCCGCCAGAATCAGAACGGGTCCTTCAATGGCGGTTGCAGCGTCGCGTTGCCCGGAATTCAGTTCATCAAGAAGTGTCATGTTGGGGAGTGGGCCTGTCCGAAGCAATCATTCTATCCGACGCGAACCAGTTCAGCAAACGCGGTTGCTCTTCTCTGTGTCCTCTGTGGCCTTTCTCAGTGTTCTCTGTGTTAAATCTTAAAAGCTTTTAACACAGAGGACACGGAGAACACAGAGAACAAGGAATAAGCGTGCCGCGCTACCGGCCGGCGCCGAGATCGATCTCGAAGAAAGAATAGCGCCTTATTGTCGGTCATGAAGGACAAGTCCGGGATGTAGAGGTGCGTGTAATGAATTGCATTAAAATCATGATTGAGATCGAAGAACAGAAAGCCATGCGTGGTCGCGTGCGGCGGCAGAACATCGCTGGAAACGGCAACCGAGCGCAGCAACGTGTCCATTTGGTTCCAGGCCTTGCTCTTTCCATTGCCGCCGCCCGAGTTCGGAAACGGAAACGGCCGCCGCATCTTTGGATTGGCATCGGCCTTGAGCAGCGCGCGGTTGGCAACTTCCTCTGGGGAAAGCGGCTCGAGTCGCTGGCGTTCCACTCCGGGCAGGGAAATCACCAAACGGATCGTGTCGAGGTTCAGGCGGATCGGCACGTTGTTGTCATTGCGGAAATAGACATCAATCGCGGCGATCCCGGCAGGGAATGGGAGAATTCTTGCCGAAAGGGGCGGTGTATCGTTCGGCGGTAACATACGGGTCGGCGATGATCGTCAGGTCCTGGTGCGCGTCTCGCGTGTGCAGAGTCAGTGGATCCACCGGCGCATTTTGGGCCAGCGCGCCGAGAGGCAGAAGCAGAAGGATCGCCAGAATTCGCATAGATCATATGTTTTTTCTATGATGCAGGTTTCCGCAACGGGGTTCGCCCGACAATTAGTATCCCAGGAATCGCGCGGACCCTATAATATCCGCTTTGCCGGCATATGGGAGATTGTTCCGGAATATTTTGCCGGGCGTTTAGATGGTCCGGGGGAGATCGACTGCGGCCCCCCCCTCCATTTTTTACGATCGCGGAATGCAGATTGGGTATGTCATTCGGCGCAAACTGGAAGTGCCGACGCTGCGTTGCCATGCGAAACGGTATTTGGTGGCACAGGCTTCAGCATGTGCGATTTTCTTTGCCGCCCGCTCGGAAGACCGCATAGGCTGAAGCCCGTGCCACTGGACCGCGCCGGATATAAAGGACCTTTGGAATGTATTTGCTTTACAGCCTATTGACTGCCGCGGGCATGGTCCTGCTCTCGCCGTATTTTTTGATTCGCGGCCTGCTGCGCGGCAAGGACCTCGGCAACATTCCGGAACGCCTCGGGATGGAAATTTCCTCCGCGGGCTTCGGCAAGCTGCGGCTGCGGGAGCAAAGGGAAAAGCGATCTGGATTCACGCGGTTTCCGTGGGCGAAGTCCTCGCGGCGCTGCCCTTGGCGAAGCAACTGAAACAGCGATACCCGCGTTATCGTCTGATCGTTTCGACGACCACGACGACGGGCCAACAGTTGGCTCGCGAGCGAATGGATTTTGCCGACGCGATTTTCTATTTTCCGCTGGATTGGACAGGGCCGGTGCGACGCGCCCTCAAAGCAACGCAAGCCTCCATCGTGCTCATCGTGGAAACCGAAATCTGGCCCAATTTTTTGCGCGAGTGCCGCCGCGCGAACGTTCCGGTAATTTTCGTGAATGGCAGGCTTTCCCAGCGTTCCTTCGGCGGATTTCTCCGGGCGCTTTCCTATTCGGGCGGCTTGCTGCGGGGGTTTCTCGCAAAAATCCTGAACGACGCGTCTCTTTTTCTGATGCAGGGCGCCGAGGACGCGGCGCGTTTGCTGGCGCTGGGCGCTCCGAAAGAGCGCGTCATCGTTACGGGCAATTTGAAATACGATCTCGCGGAGCCGCCGGAAAGCGCTCTCTCCGCGTGGCTGGAGGCGGAACTCGCGCGCGGCAAGCGAGGGCCGGTGTTGATCGCCGGCAGCGTGATGGCCAATGAAGAGGCCATGGTGCTCGGCGCGTTCGCCGGCGTCGAGCGGGAATTTCCGGGTGCGTTGCTGATTCTCGCTCCCCGGAAACCAGACCAATTCGATCACGCGGCCGCAATCATTTCGCAAGCGGGGCGGCCATTGGTGCGGCGCAGCGAGATTTCGCTGAACGGAACTTCCAGCGCCGCGCTCGCAAAACCCGGCAACGTCTTTTTGCTGGATACCCTGGGAGAACTTGCCGGCATCTATCGCCTTGCCGATGCCGTATTCGTCGGCGGATCGCTGGTTCCGGTCGGCGGCCACAATATTCTGGAGCCGGCCGCGTTCGGCAAAGTCCCGGTTTACGGGCCGTTCATGGAAAATTTTCGCGAAATGGCCGCGGCGTTTCTCGATGCTGGCGCTTCCATCCGAGTCGCCACGGCAGAAGAGCTGGGCTCCGCCTGGAGCGGTTTGCTCCGCGATCCGGAGCGCGCGGCGCGCATGGGCGCTGCGGCCAGGGAATTGGTGGATCGCAATCGCGGCGCGACCCAGCGCGTTCTTGGCCGGATAGAAAAAATCATGGATGCGACGGGGGCCGAAATGAAGCGGCCCGCGGGATGGCCCCGGTTGCTGTGGCCGCTGTCCGTTCTGTACTCGATGATTTCTCGCGTGCGCGCCTGGTGCTACGCCCGGGGCATTTTCCGGAAACGCAAGCTGCCGGGCACGGTCATCAGCGTTGGAAACCTGACGGCAGGCGGTACCGGAAAGACGCCGATGGTGTTGTGGATCGCCGAGCGGCTCGCCGAGCAAGGAAAGCACGCAGCCATTCTGACGCGCGGGTATCGCGGGACTTCGGATGCCGTTGCAAAGGGCGAAGCGAGCAGCCAAGGCTGGCGCCAACACGCAGGGCTTGCCGCAGAGCGACGAAGTGGCCCTGCTGCGGGACCGGCTTGCCGGAAAAGTTCAACTCGGCGTCGGCGCGGACAGGTATAAAAACGGCGAAGTGCTCGCGCGCCACGGCGTCGACTGGTTCGTCCTCGATGATGGATTCCAACATCTCAAGCTCGCGCGCGACGCTGACATCGTGCTTCTCGACGCCAGCGATCCGTTTGGCGGAGGCAGGACGCTGCCCTCGGGCCGCCTGCGCGAGCCGGTCTCCGCATTGCGCCGCGCCGACCTGGTGGTCATCACGCGCAGCCTGCAGTCGCCCGCCCCGGCCATCGAGGGAATCGTCCGCCGCCACACCGAGAGCCCCATTTTCTACGCGACCACGCAACTCGTCAGCGTGCTGCGCCTTCCCCGGCTGGATGTCTCCTTACCGTTTGAGGACTCGCGGCGCGCCCGCTTCCTGGCTTTTTGCGGAATCGGAAATCCAGCGGCCTTCTTTGGAGATTTGCGCGCCTGGGGATTTCAGATCGTGGGAGAGCGGAGCTTTGCCGATCATCACGTCTATAGCGCGCAGGAAATAACGGAACTGGAAAAGGCGGCGGCCGCCTGCGGAGCCGATGCGCTGCTCTGCACGGAAAAAGATGTTTGGAATCTTCGCCACGTTCAGTTCGCCGCCTTGCCGGTCTACTGCTGCCGCATTTCGTTTCAACTCCCCGCGAATTTTTGGGAAACTCTTATGGACGTCATCCATCGCAGGCAAGCGGGACCTTCGCGATGAAAATTCTCGTGCGGGCGCCGAACTGGGTTGGCGACGCGGTGATGTGCATTCCCGCGCTGGAAGCGATTCGCAGGTCGCGTCCGCGGAGATGAAATTGCGATTTTGGCGCGCCCCGCCGTTGCGGACCTGCTGATCGGGCAGCCGTTCGCCGACCGCATCCTCGAATACGATCATCGCGGCAGGCATCGCGGCTGGCTGGGCAGGGAAGCGCTGGTTCGCGAGTTGCGCCGTGAAAAATTTAGCGCCGCCGTGCTGTTTCAAAATGCATTTGAGGCGGCATGGCTCGCCTGGCGCGCCGGAATTCCCGAGCGCGTTGGCTATGCGCGGGACGCCCGAGGCGCGCTGCTCACCAATGCCGTTCGCGTGCCCAAACAGGGCGAGATTCCGCGCCACGAATCGCACTATTACCTGGAAATGGTGCGGCGCGCGGGCTGGATCGAAAGCCGCGGGGAAATTGCTCCCATACGTTTGGTCATAGCGGAAGCTGCCAGAGACGCCGCAGAATCCGCCTTGCGCAAAGCCGGCGCAAGAGAAGGCGCATGGCGATGCGCCATCGCCCCCGGGGCTTCCTACGGCGCGGCAAAGTGCTGGCCGCCCGAACGATTTGCGTCTCTCGCGGACCGGTTGATTTCGGATTGCGGCGCCGATGTGATATTTTTTGGAACGCCCGGCGAGAAAGAAATTGCCGGACGAATTTTCTCGGCCATGAAGTGCCGCGCGATTTCGCTGGTTGGCGAGACCTCCATGCGGGACCTTGCGGCGCTGTTTTCCGCATGTTCATTATTTATCGGAAACGATTCCGGGGCCATGCACGTGGCTGCGGCCGCGGGGCTCCCGGTGATCGGCATTTTCGGCTCGACCGACCCGGAGGGCACTTCTCCCGTGACCAAACAGTTCACCCTGATTCGCGAAGCCCCTTCCTGCAGCCCGTGCTTTCTACGGCGCTGCCCGGTGGATCATCGCTGCATGACGCGCATAACGGTCGAGTCCGTTTTCTCGGCCGCGCGGTCCCTGAGCCGCGCGCCAAACGATTTGCAGTCCGGGGGCGCGCGCAATGCCTGAGAAGAATCTGCTCCGCCGCGCCGTGTTTCTTGACCGCGACGGCACGATCTGCGAGGAAATGGGCTACCTCAACCACATCGACCGCCTGCGTATTTTTCCCTATGCGGCGGAATCGATTCGCCGACTGAACGAGGCGCAGATTCCCGTGGTTGTGATCACCAATCAATCCGGGATTGCTCGGAATATTTTTCCGGAATCCCTGGTGCACCAGATTCACAAAAAAATGATCGCCGAACTTGCCTCCGGCGGAGCGTGGATCGACGCCATCTATTTTTGCCCGCACAGGAAGGAAGACGCCTGCGACTGCCGCAAGCCGAATCCAGGCTTGCTGGAACGCGCCGCGCGCGAGCATGGACTTGACCTGCCGGGTTCCTGGGTGGTCGGCGATCGTTACGCGGACGTGGAAATGGCGCACAGGGCCGGCGGCCGCGGCATCCTGGTGATGACCGGGTACGGCCGGGGAGAATACGAACTGCATCGCGCAAAATGGCCAAGACAACCTGACGCCGTGGCCGATACTCTAATGGACGCGGTGCGCCTCATAGTGAATGAAACAGGCGGTGCGCGGCGCGTCCATGATTGAAGACGCGGAGCGTTACCTCGTGGTGCGCCTCACCGCGCTGGGTGACATCCTGCACACGCTTCCCGCCGTGGCCGCGCTAAGGGCCACGCACCGCAATGCGCGCATCGATTGGGTAGTGGAACGCAAATGGGCGCCCGTGCTCGAGGGCAGCCCGGCAATCAATGAAGTGATTCCGTTCGAGCGCCGCTCAGTCTGGGGTGCGGCGACTTGTGTGCAGCGCCTGCGCCGGAATCGATACTCGTGCGCGATTGATTTTCAGGGACTTTATAAGTCGTCGGTGCTCGCGGCGCTCTCGGGCGCGCCGCGCAGGATTGGTTTTGAGCGAGCGTGGGCGCGCGAGCCCGGCGCCGCTCTGCTGTATTCCGAGCGCGTGGCTCCCGTGGGAAGGCACGTCGCGGAATTGAATTATTCGCTGGCCGAGGCGGCGGGAGCATCGCGCCCGGCCGTGTCCGAATATCCGCTGCGCGTTCCGGCGGGAGGCGCGGCATCGATCCGGTCTCGTTTGCAGGAGCGCGGCATCGGCGAGTACATCGTCGTTGGCCCCGCGGGAAGCTGGGGAGCGAAGTGCTGGCCGCCCGAACGCTACGGCGAATTTTGCCGTGAATTTGAGAAGAGGAGGAATTTGCGCGTGGTCGTGATCCATGGTCCCGGCGAAAAATCGATTGCCGAAGAAGTGTGCCGCGCTTCCATCCCCGCGCGTCCGGAAATCGTCGCAACCACGATCGAGGAATTGATGGGACTGCTCGCGCACGCGCGATGTTTGCTCGCCGCCGATTCTGGGCCGCTGCATCTGGCCGCGGCACTGGGCACGCCGGTGGTCGGACTGTACGGTCCAACCGATCCGGCGCGCAACGGCCCTTTTGTGCCGGGCGCGATCGTCTTGAGCGAAGCGAGGCCCGAGGAGATCAACTACAAGCGGCGCACATCGTATTCACCGGCGATGTTGCGCATCACCGTGGAGAAGGTATTGGCAGCGGTGGATTCCTGCCTGAAGGTTTCCATTTGAGCGGCGGCACGAATTTTTGGATTCGCTGGCGCGTGCGCGTGGGATATCCCGTGGGAATTGCCGCGTTCTGGTTCGCGAGGCCCCAATGGAAATGGCTGTTGTGCGGAGTGGGCATCGCGCTGATCGGTTTGCTCGTGCGCGGGTATGCCGCGGGGCATCTTCGCAAACACCAACAGCTCGCCACCTCGGGACCTTACGCGTTCACTCGAAATCCGCTGTATCTGGGAAGCGTGCTGTTTGCCGCCGGTTTTTCCGTGGCCAGCCACTCGTGGATTTCCTCCGCGCTCCTGGCCGCGTACCTGGCCGTGTTTTATCCTGTCGTGATCCGGCGCGAGCAGGCGGAACTCGAAACGCTGTATGGTTCCGCGTTTCGTGAGTACGCCGCGCGCGTGCCGGCATTCTGGCCGCGCCTGACTCCCGCGACATCGGGCGGAGAACATTTTTCGTGGGCGCAGTACAGAAAAAATCGCGAGTACGAGGCGGCCATCGGGCTGGCCGTAGCCATGCTGATTCTCTGGGGCATCCTGCTGGTGCGGCGGTGAGGTTGCTGCACCACGCGAAAATCCCCGGGTCTGAAGT
>CAWAEW010000017.1:0-109050 GCA_963781055.1 Terriglobia bacterium | reverse complement strand
CTCTCGACTTTTTTTACGTACTCTTCCGTTGCCTCGATGCGCGTACCTGTCGGCGCCTTCACGTTTATGATGAATTGCCCGGCGTCGGTCCGGGGAAAGAAAGAAACGCCGATGAACGGATAGAGCACGAAGCTCAAGAGAAAAAGCCCGCCGAATGCATATAGAATTTTCCGGGGATGTTCGAGCGCCTTGCGGACCCACCGTTCGTAGAAGTCCAGCAACCGGTCGAATTTCGCGTTGAACCGGGTGTGGAATCTCGCTCCCCAGGAAGCGCTCGCGCCTTCCGCGTGCGCGTGAATAGCCTTGAGATAACGCGCGCTGAACAGCGGCACGACGGTAACGGCGACAAAGTAGGAGGCAAACAACGCAATGACGACAGCCAGCGCCAGAGCCGTGAACAAATATTTGCTCACCCCGAACAGGAACGTTACCGGAAAGAACACGACAACGGCAATCAGGGTGATCGCCAGAACCGCCAGAGCCACTTCGTTGGCTCCGCTGACCGCGGCAGTGGCCGGATCCTCGCCGTGTTCCAGGTGGCGGTAAATGTTCTCAAGCACGACAACGGAATTGTCGATGAGCCGGGAAAACGCCAGCGCCAGACCGCTCAGCACCATGCTGTCGATCGAGCGGTTGCCCGTATACAGCACGAAAAATACGATCATGACCGAAAGCGGAATGGAAAGCAGAACGGCCACCGTAGCCCGAAGACTTCCGAGAAAAATCAGAACCATGACAGCCGTCAGGATCAACCCAATACTGCCTTCGCGAACCACGGTGGAAATGGCTTGTTTGACGAACACGGATTGATCGAATACCACGTTCGTTTTGAGCTCCGCGGGAATGTCCCGCAGTGTTTTGACGGCGGCCTTGATTCCGTCCACAACGGCGATGGTGTTGGTATCTCCGCCCTGTTTCTGGACGGCCACATACACCGATTTCTGGCCGTCCACTCGGACGATGTTGTATTGCATGGCGGAGCCGTCGGTGGCTTTGCCGACATCGGAAAGATATACGGACTTCTGCCCTTCCGTTTTCAATGGAATGTCGTTGAGGGAGTTCGCGTCGGCAACCTGCGCGTTGGTATAAATATTGTAATCCATCGGCCCGATGCGAACGTCTCCGGCCGGCAAAATTAAATTCGAGGAATTCGTCGCGCGAACCACGTCCATCGGGCTCAGCTGATGAGCCTGGAGTTTCACCGGGTCAACATACACCATGATCTGGCGGTACTTGCCGCCGTAAGGCGGAGGAACCGTCGCGCCGGGAACGCCGGCGATCTGATTTCGAATTTGATATTGCAGGTAGTCGTGGAGTTGCGTTTCGTCAAACCCTTGGCCGGACACGGTCAATAGACACACCGGCAAGCTCGAAGCGTCCACCTTCATGACCACCGGTGGAAGAGTGCCCTGCGGCAGCCTGCGGAGGTCGGCCATGGCGAGGTTGGAGATCTGGGTGACGTCGGCGTTGGCGTCCGTGCCGGGCTGAAAATAAATCTTGATGAGGCTGACTCCCGTCATCGAACGCGATTCCATGTGGTCGATTCCGGTGGCCAGCGTGAAAAAACGCTCGAACGTGTCCGTAATATCGGCTTCGATCTGCTGGGGCGGCATGCCGCTGTAAAAAGTGGCTACCAGGACCACGGGAATATTGATGGGAGGAAACATGTCCACGGGCATGCGAGCCACGCTGGTCAACCCTAAAACACAAACGAATAAGCAAACCACAATCAACAAGTACGGATGTCGAACGGCAAAAGAGGGCATATTTAAAAACTCCTATTCGGTCACCGAAGGTACAACCAACTTAGGGGAGACAAGTTCCCCGGCTTTGTACTGCCCTTGAGAGCCAAAAATGACGGTCTCGTTTTCTTGCAGGCCGGATGTGATTTCTACCTGGGTCGCGGATTGCATGCCGAGAGCCACGTCGCGATTCTCGATCTTGTTATTTGTGTCCACCACCAGGACTGCTCCTTTTCCTGCGCCGGCGGTGTGAACCGCCTGAATGGGAACGGTAAGGACGTTGGCTGCCGAGTGCAGAGATATTTTCACGGAAGCGTACATTCCAGGGACCAGCTCATATTGTGGGATTGGGAACATCCACTTCGGTGTGCATCGTCCTCGTTTGCGGTGTCGATTTGATCCGAGAAGCGCACAATCTTTCCGTTGAATGTCTTATCGGCTCCCGAAACATTCACGGCAACGGTTTCGCCAACTCGGATATCGGGAACAGCCCTTTCCGGAACGGGAATGACGAGCCGCAAAAGATTATTTTGCGCCAGGCGGCAAAGGCCCGAATCGCTCTTATTGGACGCCGTTCCGGCCGGAAGCAGCGCGCCTGTGTATGCATAGATCTGAGTCACGACGCCGTCAAATGGCGCCGTCATTCGCGTGTAGTCGAACATGGCCCGATCTTTCCCAAGCGCCGCCTTGGCCACCTGCAAACCCTGTTCGGCGGAGGCGAGCGCATCCTTCTCCGAGGACACGTTGGCACCCGCTTCCAGATCCTTTCCCTGCGCCACGTCGATTTCCTGCTGGGCGACAAGTTCCGGACGGGATTTCTGCACATCGGCCAGCCGCGTATAGGTCAGGTGCGCGACGTTGTATGCCGATTGGGCGCGGTTCAGTTCTTCGTGTGCCCGCGCCAGATCCTGTTCGCTGCGCCGCACCGAAGCCTCATCCTGCTGCAGTTGCTGCTGCAATTCCGGAATCTCCAGCACCGCCAGGACTTGTCCCTGTTTGACGTGCGTTCCATAGTCCACGTTGAGTTTCTGAATGTAGCCGGAGACTTTTGCGTAGACATCGACTTCCTGGAACGGCTGTAATTCCGACGCAATCTCCAAATTGTCGCCGATATTGCCGCGCACCACCTTGACCACGGCGGCGGATGGCGCGTCCGCCGCGTTATCGGCATTTGCTTTGCGCGCTTCCCCGCAGCCGCTTGCCGCCACGACAAGGGCGAGGAATGCAAAACACGTTCGCGTCTTCGCTGGACTCATGGGTCACCTCCGGGCGTTCCATGCATCGAATCATCGCTGTTTGTCCTTCCTCTTTTGTTCGAGAGCGCCCACTTCCGCACGCAATTTTTCCACGCTGAAATCCTTGGAATGGCACAACTCTGTGATTTTCCGCTCCTGTTCGATCATTTCATGAGCCACGGCGGGAATCTTATCCGCAATTTCCATGGGGATCGTCTGGACCCCGTGTAGGTCGCCATGAATCAAGTCCCCTGGCTGGACTTCCATGTGCCCGACTTCGACCGGATTCCCAAAATCGAAAATGTGCGCAAAGGCATGTGATACCGAAACGCTGCCCGCAAACATTTGCAGTGGAAGGGCACGCGCTTCGGGAAGGTTACGGACCGCTCCGTTGGTCACCAGTCCGATGCATCCCAGGGCATGCAGAATATTCGCGTGCACATCGCCGATAAAGGAACCAAGTCCCGGCTGTCGATCCATGTCCTCCAGGATGAGGATTCTCGGGGCGCGGAATGCTCAACATGTGATCCAGCCAGTCGAGCCGGTAGTAGTAACTGTGCCCTTCCATGGGAGGATCGGACGTGCGCACTCGCGCCGTGGCCGCGTAGCCGACCATCCGCGGAAGGTCAGGAAACATGCAATGGATGCTGGAATCGGTAAATCCTTGATTCCGCAAGCGAACGTCGAATGTCTCAATCGCGTTCGCAACGCTGCAAGAATCCAGGCGGCGCAATTGCTCCAGTTTGGCCGGTTCCAATTGACGAGTTTTCACTATGGCTCCTATACGGCGGCATGGCCGCCACAATTCGGTGACGATAGCATGCGATCCTGGTTCAATCTATCTTTGGAACTGTGGGAATCCGCAGGGCTCATTCCCTGCACGTAATTTAGACGGAGGGCGGCGCGCGAAGCTGTCGGTGGGAGAAAAAACGGTCATCGCGGCTGGACGTGGGTTCTTCGAGCCGGTGCAAAACACTTGCCGTAACCATCGACACGGACACGACGGGCGGCAACAGACAGGCATTCAGGGGATCGCCAAACAGACATTTAAACGGCGCCGAAAATTTCGAGGTGTGCCCCGCGGAAATCGCCAGGACCGCGCTGGAAGAGGGCATCCCATTTTCAATCAACAATGGGAGAAAACTCCATTGCACGAGGCCCAAAAACAGCACGGCCGTCAAGATCAGGCAAAAAGTGCAGCGGCGGTTTTTGGCGCGGTCTGGATTCATCTCTCGCCCCTCATCTTGGATGCGGGGCTATGCTACGCTATCGAAGCTAGCATTATATAAGAAAGCATGTCAAGAATTGAACCTGCGGCCAGCAACTCGACAGGATATGGGACACGTTTTTTGACGCTGGCACAAATCAAAGAGGGGTGGCTTCGCATGCGCGGAAACGTTCTATTTGTGGAAGACGAGGAAGCCTTGCGGATGACGGTGGGCGACCGCCTGCGGAACGAAGGATACGCCGTTGAATGCGCCGTCAACGGGGATGAAGGCTTTGAGAAGGCGACCCAGCTTCCTTTTGATCTGATTATCCTCGACGTCATGCTGCCCAGGAAAAGCGGGTTGGACGTTTGCAAGCAAATCCGCGAGGCCGGCCTGATTACGCCCATCCTCATGCTGACCGCCCGCGGGCAGACCAGCGACAAAGTCAACGGCCTGAAAATCGGCGCCGATGATTACGTCACAAAACCGTTCAACATGCTCGAGCTGATGGCCCGCGTCGAAGCCCTGCTGCGGCGCGCTCCCATCCGCCCGGCCGCGCAAACCGGCGTGTTTGATTTCGGATCCATCCACGTGGATCTGGTGGGCACGGAAGCGACACGCGATCAATCCCCGGTCAATTTATCCGCGCGCGAATTCCAGTTGCTCCGGTATTTCATCGAGCACCGCGGCGCAACGATCTCCCGGGAAGAATTGCTGAAACAAGTGTGGGGATATAGCGCGGACATGTTTACGCGAACCGTGGACGTCCACATTGCCGGCTTGCGGCAAAAGCTGGAAGACGACCCCAAACAGCCGAAATACATTTTGACGGTGCAAGGACTCGGATATAAGTTCAAGGCATAATCGATTCCTTGCCCATGTTTTTGGACCGGGCGCACCATGAGATTACCCATCAAAGAGCGCGCATTCACCACGGGCATGGTCATCCTGGCCACGATCGTGGTGATGGTCCTGGCGGCGCTGCAATATCGATGGAGCAACCAGGTCAGCGAAGCCACCAGCATCCGCCTGGCGGACAGCCTGCAGATGTCCATGATCAATTGGCACCTCGATTTTTTCCGGGATTTTTCCGAAATTTGTGTCGCCATGCACGCAGACCCGGATGCCGACGCACAAGACGATTTGACGCAATACGCCCGCCGGTTTGCTGAGTGGGAAAAATCGACGGCGCATCCCGAGCTTGTTTCGAGCGTCTACATAATGCGGTTTGGCGAAGTTCAGGGCCCCGAGACGCTCTGGCTCAATCCCGCCACCCGGCGTTTTGAGCTGGGGAATTTAGCGCCAAATCTTGCCCCCTTGCGTCAGGAACTGCGGCATGAGACTTCGCAAGGTTCCCCCGGCCCGGCAAATGAAAAACAAGATCCGCGCACCCAGGCGAATAATAGGGAATTCGCCGATCGTTTCTACGCTGGCGGCCCTCTGGCCGGCTGGCAATTTGAACCCAACATCCCCGCGCTGGTGCGTCCCATCGCCTTCGGCGAATCCGCGGCGGTGAATCTCGAAAACGTCAAGCGGCCCGGCACCGAATGGATGGTCATCGCCTTGAACGAACGGACGATCCGGGACCAACTTCTTCCCGATCTCGCGGATCGCTACTTCCGGGGTACTGAGGGCCTAGACTATCAGGTTGCTGTGGTCGCCGGGCGGAAGCCGGAACGCGTGTTGTACTCCTCCGATGCGGGCTTTGGCGAAAAGGAAGTGGTGGATGCCGATGGCACGATGAATATTTTTGCCGGCCCGCAAAACGCGGGAGCGGGACCGCCCATCCATATTTTTCATACGCCTTCGGAGAACAAAGGCCCCGCCGTGTCCGTCGGAATTGCCTGGTTTCCGCTGCTTGGCGAAAAGGGAGACGCGCAGGACTGGCGCCTGGTCGTGCGCCATCGCCGAGGAGGCGCACTGGGCGCGTTCATCGCGGATTCGCGCCGCCGCGATCTGGCCATCGGCTTTGGCATGCTCTTCCTGCTGGTGATCAGCATGGCGATCTTGATTATCACCACGATGCGCGCCCAGCGCTTTGCCAAGCTGCAAATGGATTTCGTCACGGCGGTCTCTCACGAGTTGCGAACTCCGCTGACCGTCATCAGCTCGGCGGCCGAAAACATTGTCCATGGAGTTGTCGAAGGAAAAACGCAACTCGAACAATACGGAACGGTAATCGGCAACCAGGCCAGAAAATTATTCGAGATGGTAGAGCAAATCCTTCTCTTCGCGGCCATCCGCGAGGGCCACCAGCGCTATAACCTGCGGCCGATTGAAGTCGCGGAAATCCTGGACGCCGCCCTTTCCAGCACGGCTGGATTGGTTCGCACGGCACGGTTCCAAGTGGAGCAGCACGTCGAACCACACTTGCCTCAAGTCCTGGGCGACCTCTCCGCGCTCTCCCAATGCCTGCAGAACCTGATTACCAACGCACTGAAATACGGCAGCGAACAGCGATGGATCGGCATACATGCGCGGCTCGCCGAGCATGGATTGAGCGGGAAGGAAATCCAGATCAGCGTTTCCGATCGCGGTATCGGCATTGATTCGGCGGAATTGCCGCACATTTTCGAGCCGTTTTATCGCAGCCCTTCGGTGATGGCCGCTCAAATCCACGGCACCGGATTGGGTTTGCCGCTGGCAAAAGGCATCGTGGAGGCCATGAAAGGCCATCTTACCGTCCATAGCGCGCCGGGACGCGGAAGCACATTTACGCTGCATCTGCCCTGCTCGGAGCATTCGGTCCGCGCGGCGGAAGCAAATCCTAGCGAAGCAATATCTTCCTCTTCATGATTTCTACACACCTCTGACCACTGCCTGGAAAAAGACCTGGCTGGGTGCGAAAAAAATAAAAATGCCCTCATTCCATTCACGGAGAATGTTCTCAGTGAACCGAGGCATGATTTTCGAGGAGGAATCCCTCATTCTTTTCTCTTTCAGGGCCATCATTCCGCTCTTCTTTTGGGAAACGGGACCTCTTTTTACAAGATCCTTACACCGGCGGAGATGGATTCCGTTGTAGTTTCGAATTCGCCTGTTCTGGGAGCGGCGTCTTGGGTGGGGCGCCGCGTGGAACCATCTTTCGAGCAAATTAAGCAGACCCAAGAGAAATCAATGAGGATGGCCGGGAAGGCCCCTGTGGACAAATATCCGCCGCGAATACGGCTTGCACAATCCATTCTTACCGCGCTGATGAAATTCACGCGCCGCAGCCGGGCGGCAATTCTTGTGACCGGCGCGCTCATTTTTTCTGTGATGCCCGTATTTGGCCAAATGAATACGGGAGAAATCGACGGCGTTGTTCTGGACCCTTCCGGCGCCATCATCGTCAATGCTGCCATCGCCGCCGTCGAATCCGGCACGCAATTGAAATATTCCACCAAGACCAACGCGTCCGGGGAATTCCTGCTGGCTCAGCTTCCCGTCGGAGAGTACACACTGACGGTGAGTATGGAAGGGTTCAAGCAGGCCGTGCAATCCAGGGTTACCCTTCATGCCGGCGAGCGCCTGCGCCAGACCTTCACCCTGCAACTCGGAGAGCAGAGCGAAGCGGTAACCGTCAGCACGAATCCTGGCTTATTGCAGGTTGAATCGGCCGCCATTCAGGATACCGTCGAGCAGCAACAGGTCATCAATCTCCCGCTCAAGGGGCGTCAATTCATCGACCTGGTGGGAACGACGCCCGGCATGACGCATGCGCCCTCCGGAACGCGCGGGGCGGCGCTGCAGCAAACCGGGCAGACCTGGGGAATTCTCGGCCAGCGCGGCGGACATAACCTGTATCTGGTGGACGGCGTGACCGTGACCGACGAGTACTACAACAATATGGTTTTGAATCCTTCAATCGACGCGATCCAGGAATTCAGCGTCAATCAGACGTCCTACAACGCAGAATTCGGCGGGAAGTCGGGCGGGGTGATCAACGTCATCACGAAATCCGGAAGCAATCATTTTCATGGCAGCCTGTTTGAGTTCCTGCGAAATGACCTGTTCAACGCCAAGAATTTCTTCAACTTGGCGGCCCAGCCCAATCCTCCCTTCAAGCAGAACCAGTTCGGCGGCAGCCTCAGCGGCCCCATTCAAAACGACAGAACATTTTTCTTTGTGAACTACGAGGGGCAACGGACGCGTCAAACCCTGACGCAGTTATACACGGTTCCCACCGACGCGGAACGCGCCGGCAAATTTACGGGCACGGGGATTACGGTCACGAATCCCTCTACTGGCGCTGCGTTCGCAAACGATACGATTCCCTCGATCGATCCGGTGGCCTCCGCGATCCTGGCAAAAGTCCCTCATGCGAATTTGCCGGGCTTGACGCGCAACTTGCTGGCGACGGACTTGTCCACAATCGACATCAACCAGTACAACGCGCGGATCGATCACACCTTTTCCAACAAGGACAGCGTCTTCGTCCGCGGATCGATTTTCGATGCGAATCAATTCAATCCCTTCGGACTGAGCGCGCTGAACGAAACCCTTTTACCCGGTTTTGGTTACAATTTGCGCACGCACACCGATAACCTCTCCTCCACCTGGACCCATATTTTCGATACGTCCTGGGTGAATGAATTGCGGTTTGGATGGCTTTGGGTCGGCGGAGGACAAAACAGTCCCAACGCCGGGACTGATCTGGCAAGTTCCACGGGGCTCCAAGGGGTTACGTCCAATCCCTTGGATATGGGATATCCGCAGGCCTCGATCTCCGGGGGCTTCACAACCATGGGAGAGCCCACGCAGTACGTCTCCCGCACTGATAATAATTATGAGTTGTACGACAACGTGATCTGGCATCACGGAACTCACACGGTGAAATTCGGCGTCTATTTCTTTCACCTGGATTTCGATCCCGTGAACGCGAACAACGCACGGGGCCTATTCACCTTCACGGGAACGTACACGGGAAATGGCCTGGGAGATTTCCTTCTGGGAGCACCGACGCAAGGGCAGGTGGGCGTCGGAGGGCGCGGCCAATTGCTGGGCCGGACCAACTGGGTCCACACGTACATCGAAGACAGCTGGCAGATGCTGCCCAGCCTCAAGCTCGACATCGGTCTGCGGTACGAATACAACCAGAATGTCACGGACGCGAACAATAACATGGCCGTGGTGAACATATTGGTGCCGGGCGGACAATTCGTCATCGCCAGCAACGCCGCGGGCGAGATTTCACCGTCCGCGGCCGCCCTGTTGTCGAAGATCCCGATTCCTTATGTCACCTCGGCGCAGGCTGGTTGGGATCCCAGCCTGCTGCAGGCACGCCCATTGCGATTGGCTCCGAGAATCGGACTTGCCTGGAGTTTGCCGGACCAAAAGACCGTGATTCGGTCGGGTTTCGGAATCTATACGAATCAGGCGGCCTACAGCATCATTCAAAACGCGGCTTTGAATCTGCCGTTCTACTATGCAAAAACAGTCGCCAACAACGGAACGTGCGCCGCGGCTTCCATCTGCGATACGGAAAATATCCTGGCCGCTCCGGCGACCGGCACGGTCAGCGCGAATAACATCAATCACGATTTCAAAATCGAATACAACAACGTCTGGAACGTGTCGGTGCAGCGAAGCCTTTCCTCATCGACATCGATTCAGGCGCAGTACATCGGGTCGTACACCGTGCACGCCGACAATCTGACGCTGCAAAATCTTTTCCCGAATGACGGACTGAATCCCGCCTCCGGCCTGCACGTTCGCCCCATTCCTCAAATGAGCGGCTTCAGTTCGGTTACCTGGGACGGCTGGGAAAAATATAATGCCCTGACGCTGACCTTTGCGCAGCGCATTTGGCGCGGCCTGACCGTCGATTCCAATTACACCTGGTCCAAGGCGCTGGATGACGCGTCCAATCCCGGAACAAATAATGCCGGGACGAACCTGCCTCAAGACATTCAGAATATTGCGGCGGAGAAAGGCCTTTCGGATTTCGATCACCGGAACCGCTTTGTGACCAGCTTCCTGTACCAGTTGCCATTCCTGTCGGACTCGGAAGGCTGGATCCATGCGGCGTTTGCCGATTGGCAGGTCGGAGGCATTTGGACGCTCGAAAGCGGATCGCCGTTCACCGTCAATCTCTCGACCGACGTCGCCAATAATGGAGAGCCTTTGTCCGCGCCGTCGCAGCGTCCGAATCTGCTCTGCGACCCCAACAACGGTCCGAAGACGACGGCGGAATGGTTCGACACGTCCTGCTTTGCGACACCGGCGCAGTTCACCTATGGCAGCGCCGGGCGGGATATTGTCATCGGGCCGGGCATCAACGACTTTGACGCTACATTCCAGAAGAATTTTCCCATCCGGGAAAACATGCAGCTCCAGTTTCGCGCGGACATGTTTGATTTCTTCAATCATCCCAACTTCAATCAGCCGAACCGGATTTTTACCGCGACTGCATCGAGTTTTGGTTCGATCTCCAGTGCACAGGATCCCCGGATCATGCAGTTTTCGCTGCGTTTTGCGTTTTAACAAATTCGGAAATTGCCCCCTAGTTTGTCATTCCGAACGAAGTGAGGAATCTCTCTCGGTTAGAACGCCGAAAGAAAGAGGGATTCCTCACTTCGTTCGGAATGACGACGTGGCGGGTTCTTCCGGAAATAATATTGAAGACCGTGCCGCTGGATGTCTCCAAACCATGGAGGCAAGAGATTGCAACTAGGCCGCTCCTGATCATGGTGGCGGGAAATTGGGTTGGAAAGATTAGAGAGTTAGCGAACCGCAATCACGCGGCGTCAATGCGCGTGGCGGGCCGCACGATTCGAGGCGGCATCATTCGAGAGCCTGGCGCAAGAATGTGCACGGACCGCTGGCACGCAAATTCCAGCAACCGCCGCGCCACGGACAATTTTTGCTCCAGCGGATCCTGGTCCGAAAAACCTTCCCCGCGCACCACGATCACGCCGGAGCAATCTTCCACTTCCATGCGCCGGACAGCGCGGTACGGCTTTGCATCGAACGCGTTCGCGAAGCGCAAGATCGCCGCCAGCAAAACCAGCGAGTGGCGCACTGGAAAATCGTATGCTCTCAAAATCTTGTGATCCGGGCGAGGCAATGCGCGCCGGTGGAACCGGGCGATTACCGCGACAAGCTCAAGGTCTTTCCTGGTCCATCCCGCCGGCGGAGAAATCTTGCGAATCATCCGGTAGGACTCTTTATGATGCGCCTTGCCTTTGTGGAAATGCCCCACTTCCTGCAATAGCGCCGCAGCCTGGAGAACGGAGCGCTCCTCGAAACCGGATTCGCGCCCGGCCAGCCCGCAATTCGCCAGGCCGTCATACAGTTGCAAGGACAATCGCGCGATCCGCCGGACGCGCGAAATATCGGGCGTCAAAAAATACGACCATTGTGCGAGTTGCGCTAACCCCGCCGATCGCAATTCCCTTTCAGCCGGCAACCCTTCGCGCCAGACACACAGGGGAGACGATTTCCCCGCCATCTTTTGGCGGTATTGCCGAATGCGGCCGGACCGTTCTTCCCGCAATTTCTTGAGCCACGCGCCCCGGGCGGTTTCGTCCATCAGGCCTTTTTTATGCGCGATCAACTGTTCCAGAACATGCAGGTCATGCACTTCCCCGAGCAAGTCTTGCACGAATTTCAAATCAGGCGCCCAACCGGAATACATCGAATGCAGAAAATTTTCCACGGCGTAGCGAAACTTTTTCAGCTCGATTCGCAACCGGTGATAGGCGATCTGGCTCCGGCTCTTCTGCGCGCGGCGGTGCAGATCGTGCGCTGCTTCCCAGATTTCATAGACAATCGAATCGCACGCAGGACGATCGGCGGCGACGTGGTGATAATGGCTGGCCAGTTTTCCGGTCCAGGCTCGCCATTGCTTCCGGTCAAATTTTCGGATGGCATCGTGCGCGGCGGCCTGGTCCTTCTGGTGTCGATCCTTTAGCGATTGAACCAGCAAGTCCGCGGAAGAATCGCCGGGGGCGCGAAGCTTCTCGATCCATCCCGTGAGCACCTGGGTATCGCGCAGCCCTCCCAACTGATTGAAGATGCGTTTCGCTGCTTTCCGCATCGGCTTCCAGTCCGCTGCTTCGTCCAGGTCCTTCATCACATCGGCAATGAGGATGCAACGCCGCAAGGAAGTGCGCAGGTCGTGCACCGGCTCGGGGGACAATTCGGCGCCGACTTTGGAATGCTCTTCCAGAACCCGGTCCATCCAGTACGGAAGTCCGATTTTCTCCGGTTTTTTGGAGCGCGTTTCAGTCACGGCAGGACAAATGTCCTTCTTAGGTTTAACTCTTAATCTAGAGATTGCGCAGGTCCCGGCTACCCCTGTAGCCGCGCTTGAATGATAAAGCATGGGCCCGTCCGAATTGCAAGAAAACAGGGAGCTTTATTCTAGCTTCGGAGGCTGTGGAAAGGCAAACAGCGGGCAATCCTAATCGGTGACGACGGGCGCAGAGCCCTTGGGTTCCATTTTGGGAATAGCTGTGCGGCGTTGGGATCCCATGACCCATTCATATACCCGCCAAGCCAGCAAAACCGAGATAACTCCTGCATATTCAAGGGGTACGTGGACGTCCGATTTGACCAGCCAGTAGTAGTGGATCACCCCGGCTATTGCGCTGAAATAAATCGCGCGGTGCAGTATCCTCCACCGCTTTCCTCCCAGGCGCCGAATCCACCCCGCCGTGGAGGTAATCGCCAGCGGAATCATCAGGACGAATCCCGTGAAGCCGACCGTGATGTAGCGCCGCTTCATGACGTCCGCCCAGACGCCATGCAAATTAAAAAGCTGATCAAGACCCAGGTAAAGAAGAAAGTGGCAACAGACGTAGAAAAACGCGAACAGGCCCATCATGCGGCGAAATCGTATCAACTGCGGCAGGCGCAGAATTTTTCGCAGGGGCGAAATCGACAGCGTGATGGCCAGGAACCGCAGCGTCCAGTCTCCGGTGGCGTGCTCGAGAAACTGAGTCGGGTTGCCGCCAAGTCCTCCGGTAAAAACGCCGCGGATCAGCAGGCCCGCGGGAATCAGGCAGACCAGAAATACGACGACCTTCGTCCATTTGCTGGTCAGGATGGAATTCATCGTCGTTGCCCAATCAGAAATATTTCTTCAGGTCCATGCCCGTTGTAAAGGCTGGCCACTTGATCTTCGTAGCCGTTGAACATCAGGGTTTTCGTGTTCTTGAAATATCCGGGCAAGCGCCTCTCGGTGGCCTGGCTCCAGCGGGGATGATCCACATGCGGATTCACGTTGGAATAGAAGCCGTATTCATGGGAGTTTGTGATATTCCAGGTGGTTGGCGGCTGGTCCTTGACGAATTTGATTTTCACCAGCGACTTGATGCTCTTGAATCCGTATTTCCATGGGATCACCATGCGAACCGGCGCGCCGTCCTGATTCGGCAGCGTCTCGCCGTACATGCCGACGGTCAACAGGGTCAGCGGGTGCATCGCTTCATCCAGCCGCAAACCCTCGACGTACGGCAACGGAATCCCGGCACGATCCCACAGAGGCATTTGCTTGCGATCGAAATAAGTTTCGAAAGCCACAAAGCGCGCCTTCGGCGTGGGCTCCACCAGCTTCGCCAGCGTGCTGAATGAAAACCCGATCCAGGGCACAACAATCGACCACGCCTCCACGCAGCGATGCCGGTAAATTCGTTCCTCCAGCGGCGCGAGCTTCAGAATTTCTTCCATCGAGAGCTTGCGAGGTTTAGCGACTTCGCCTTCCACCGAAACGCTCCACGGCGAGGTCACGAATTTTTGGGCATTTTTTGCGGGCTGGTCCTTGTCGGTTCCAAACTCATAGTAGTTGTTGTAAGTGGTTACAACCTGGGAGGGCGTGATCTTCTCGGTGGTATCAAAAGGGCTGGGTGAGCGCGCGGAAAGCTTGGTATTCGCATACGCTCGAGCCGAGGGGTTAACCAGATCGGCCACGCCTTTCCCCGCCAGGGCCAGTCCTCCCGCCAAGCCCAATCCGCGCAGGAATTTGCGGCGATTCACGTAAATCTCACGAGGGGTGATATCCGAGTATTTCAAGTCCGTGGCGCGCTTAAAGAGCATAGCGTCCCTCCCTGGAAAGCGAATCGGTTCCTCATTCTTCCTTTATTTGACTAGTATACGACAAATTCGTTTCGCTGGATGTGGATACGGCCGGGCTCTTTTCTTCGCGTATGAAAATTTGCTTATGCTAAAACCTGGGACCTCGCCACCCTCGAATCGGAATTCCAGCCTACGAGGAAAGCTCCCTCAGCAAAGCGTGCCGCAGGCGTTCCTGGTGCTCGGGGGTGAGTTTCCCGCCGGCGGTGGTGAGGTAAAACACGTCGATGGCGGTCTGGCCTTCGGTATCGATCAGGGCGATGTCGATGTTGCAGTCTTGGTCCGAGAAAGCGGAACTGATGCGGTACAACAGGCCCGGCCGGTCCTGGGTCACGATCTCGATCAGCGTGCTGTGCGCGGAACATTCGTTGTCAAACTGAATCTGCGGCGTTCCCTCGATTTTTGCGGGCTGATCTTTCTCGACTTCGAGGCGCTCGCGCAGCATCCGCTTGAGGTCGCGCTTTCCGGAAAGCACATCGTGCACGGTGGTCTTGAAGCGCTCCCACGCCGGCAGATTCATTTCCAGCGTGCGAAAGCGGTCGGTAAAGCTGAACGTATCAACGACCGTGCCGCTGGAATTGGAAAACGCGCCGGCCTTGCCGATGTTCATTCCGCAGGCGGCCAGAGCGCCGGCCACGGTGGCGAACAGGCGCGGGCGGTCCCGGGTCACGACCGTCAATTCGTACCAGTGGCGGGTGCGCTTCAGCGCGAGTTGAACCGGATCCTGGCCCAGGCGATTCACCATTTCAAAATGCCGCAAAATTTCATCCACCGGATGCGTGCGCAGATAGCGCCGCGGCAAACCGTCGAGAAAGGTTTGGAGTTTCTTCCCTGCCGCCGCGGCCAGCGAGCGAAGATGATTCAGGACCTCATCGTTCTCATCCGCGTGCACGCGTTCGTCCACGCTGCGATTCAAATAATTGGCCGATGCCGATGTAAAGCTGCCAGAGGTCTTCCGCCTTCCAGGGAGTGAGCGCCTCCGGATTGACGGCCTTGATGTCGGCATACGTAAACAGGCAGAGCATTTTCAGGCGATCCGGGGCGCCCATGCTTTCCGCGAATTGCGCCACGGTGCGCGGGTCGAAAATATCCCGGCGAAGAGTGGCGGCCATATCCAGATGGCGTTCGATCAGAAATAGCACCGTTTCGCGGTCGGCTTCGGAAAGCCCCAGGCGGTCGAGACATCCCCGGGCAATCGCGAGACTCTCGGGAATGTGCTCCTGCAGAGCGGCGGCCTTGCCCGTGTCATGAAGCAAGATGGCCAGATAGAGCAGTTCCGGCTGGTCCAACTCGCCGAGGATCCCGGCATAGCGCTCGTCCCACTTGGATTTGGATTGGCGCAGGAGATGCAAATTTTCGATGGCCTGCAGCGTGTGTTCGTCCACCGTAAAGCGATGAGCTACATCGCGCACGGCCAGCGCGTCGATTCCCTGAAACTCCGGCAGGAACATGGTCAGCAGGTGAAGCGAGTGCATGGCGCGCAAGGCGTCGGCCGCGTGCGGTTCCGGCAACAGTTCCTGGAAAAAACCCCAAATCTCGCTGCCGCCGGGCATCGCCGCCGCCAGCCGCGGCCTGGCCTGCTCCAATTGGTGCTCCGCCGTGGGGCTGAGCTTGAAGCCGCGCTGCGCGATCAGGAGAAACGTGCGGAAAAACAGGTCCGGATCGGAGAGGCTTTCCGGCTTTTGAAAAAAAATCAGCCCATCCACGACGGAAAAATCCGAATCGGAAAATCCGGTCCTCCATGTTTCCAGCTGCCTGTAAAAAAGAGACTGCGCCGCGGGCATTTCCTCCAGCAGTTGCCCGGAAATATGATCGACGGCGCGGGCATGCTCGAAATAGATTCGCATCCAATCGGTCGCGCCGTGTGATATCCGACATCGCGCGCGCCGATTTTTTGCGCGGCCGCGTCGTCCTGCGCATCCCAGGTCAGCACGTTGTCATCGCGTTTTTGCCGGAAATGGAGGAAGCAAAGCACGGATGCAAAAAATGCGAGCGCAGAATCCATCGTGGTCTGAACGGCTGGAGAAAAACATCGTATCCGCATCGGGCCAGCCATGCTCTTTTTCCATGCGCGGACATGACCGCGAGCCAGCGCGCCATGATGTAATCCAGATAGCCGCCGGGGCCGTCCTTTACGTTGGGCACCAGATGAAAGACGGTGTTGGCAAATTTGCGATGGCGGTTCCGCGTCATTTCCGCGAGGCGTTCGACCAGGACTTGCGCTTCCCGGGCCATCACTTCGGGAATCAGGTGGTCGCGAAGATTGGAAAAAAGTTCCGGGTCGCCCGCAAGAAGTCGGCAATCGAGAAGGGAAAGGATCGCCTCCGCATTTTCGGAATCGAATGGGAGCAGATCGGAAAGCAGTTTGGCCGAGATTTTGTTTTCCAATCCCACATGGCCCAACTGTTCCGTGAAATGCTGAATCGGCTCCCTGCACCGGTTGTCCGCGTCCTGCGTCTCGAAAAGAAAGAGCAGATCAATATCGGAATAGGGGAAAAGCGTTTGCCTGCCGAAATCTCCGACGGCGAGCAGCACAACGCCCGGGATGAGAGTTTTCTCGGAAGGAAGGAGTTGCTCCGCGAGGCGAAGCACGATCGATTCCGCCAGCGCCGATCGCCGGCGCGAATAACTCAATCCGTCCTTGGTGACGGAAAATTCTTGCTGCAACCGCGAGGATTCGAGCGTCGTATAACTCTTTCAGTTCACTGCCGAGTGGGGATTGTGTGGGCATGCCTGCTTATCTGATCTCTCTCCAGGGATCACGCCTGCCGGAACCAGAATCTTCCAACGAACTGCTTCTCCCAGGAGGATGGCAGATCCCCATCAGAGAAACCATCGCTACGAAGTCTCCCAGTTATACCCTTCCTCCCCATGTTGCGAAAGGTCCAGCCCTTGAATTTCGTTCTCCGGCGAAACGCGCAGACCCACCAATTTGTCCACGACGAACAAGATCGCGAGAGTGCCGACAATTCCCAAAACCCAGGCAATCGCCACGCCGGCCAGCTGATTCAGGAGTTGATGCGCATTGCCTTCGATGAGGCCCGAGGCAATCACATTTCCATTGGAATCCTTCAATATGGGATTCACGGCGCTGACCGCGAAAACTCCCGTAAGAATTGCTCCGATCGTTCCGCCGACTCCGTGAACCCCGAACGCGTCCAGTGAATCATCATAACCGAAGCGGGCTTTGACCTTCGCAACCATCAGGTAACACAGAATCCCCGCGATGAACCCGATGATCAGCGCCGGCATCGGTCTTACAAATCCGGATGCCGGAGTAATCGCCACCAGACCAGCCACGGCGCCGGAGATCGCTCCCAAGACGCTTGGCCTGCCCGCTGCGCTTCCATTCCGCCAGGCTCCAACCCACCGCGGCGCTGGCGGCGGCGAAATGCGTTGCGACGAATGCGCTCGTCGCCAAGCTGCCGGACGAAAGAGCGCTGCCCGCGTTAAAACCAAACCACCCGACCCAAAGCAGACACGCGCCGATAAAGCTCAAGACCACGCTATGCGGCGGCACCGATTCGGTCGGATAGCCGATACGCTTGCCGAGATACAGTGCGCAAACCAGCGCCGAAACGCCCGAGGTGACGTGCACCACCGTCCCGCCCGCAAAATCCAGCGTGGGAATGGGGCCGCCCAGAGCCGCGTTCAACAATCCGCCCTTGCCCCAAACCATGTGCGCCATCGGGCTGTATACGACAATCGTCCAAAGAGCCATGAACAACAACATGGCCTTGAATTTCATCCGCTCGGCGAAAGCCCCGGTGATCAGCGCCGGAGTGATGATGGCGAACATGAGCTGGTAAATCATGAATGTCTGGTGCGGGATCGTGGCGGAGTAGTCGGGATTCGGTTCCCCGCCCACACCGCGCAGAAACAAATGCTCGAATCCCCCGATGAAACTATTTCCCGACCCGAATGCCAAGCTGTACCCGAACAGGCCCCACATGATCGTAACCATGCACATCATGGCGAAGCTCTGCATCATGGTAGCCAGCACATTTTTCTTTCGCACCAGCCCGCCATAAAACAAGGCGAGTCCCGGCCCGGTCATCAGCAGCACGAGCGCGGAGCTCATGAGCATCCAGGAGTTGTCGGCCGCGCCTTTTGCCTCGGCCACGCGCTGCTCCAAATCGGCAATGCGTTCCGCGTCGGTGTGAATGTCCGGCGCGACCAAAATTGCCGCGACCGGTTGCGTGCCAAGCCTGCTCGCGGAGGCGGCGCGCGGTGAAATACAAAAAATCAAACTGCATGCATAGAAAGAATAGTTTTTTTGTCATTGTCGTCGTGGACCTGACCCCCGGTACGATACCAAATCTGAAGTTGTGACGCTATACTTCAAGGCACTCTTTATAAAGTATTTACGCGCATTCCCCTTTTGCATTGTGATGGATACGCGCGCGCGGGCCTGCCACTGGAATTCCCTCACATGACTCCGGATGGCACGCCGCTAATCCATCCAGCTGGCATTCTAAACACGGTATTTCTGATGGGTTCGATAGATTCTTTCGTGCGCCCCGCGCGCCGCTATCCTGCTACAGTTCTTGTATGTTGGCGGTGCCATCAAAGATGCCTTTACAAGGGCTATTCGGGGATTATCAGGTCGGGCCGTTTTATGACGAAATGTTCGTGGCCCCGGACCAGCCGCGCCCGCACTATGCCAAGATTTATGAGAAATTAGCTTCGATGGATCCGGCGCAGTTCGAGGAGCGCCGGCAGCATGCCGACCTCGCGTTTCTCCTGCAGGGCATCACCTTCACGGTATACAGCGACGGGCGAGGCACGGAGCGATTGTTTCCGTTCGACCTGATTCCCCGCATCATTCCGAATTCGGAGTGGCAACGCATCGAAAGCGGGCTGGCGCAGCGCGTGGTCGCGCTGAATCTATTTCTCCAGGACGTGTACGGGAAACAGCGCATTTTCGCGGACCGTAAGATTCCCCGCTCGCTGGTTTATTCCTGCAAACATTTTTTGCGCGAAGTGATCGGCATCGAGGTGCCGCGAGGAATCCATACCCACATTTGCGGCATCGACCTGATTCGCGACTCCAAGACCGGTGAGTATTGCGTGCTGGAAGACAATGTGCGCACGCCCAGCGGCATTTCCTATGTGCTGGAAAATCGCCTGGTCATGATGCGCACGTTCCCCGATGCCTTCCAGGCCTACGAGGTTCTTCCCGTCAACCACTATCCCGCCGAGCTCTCCAGAATCCTCCGCAGCCTGTCTCCCAGGGGAGGGGACGACGCCCAAATCGTCCTCCTCACTCCCGGCATTTATAACAGCGCCTACTTCGAGCACAGTTTCCTGGCGCAACAAATGGGCATCGAACTGGTGGAAGGGCGCGACCTGATTGTGGACGGCGGGATTGTCTACATGAAGACGATCCACGGCTTGCAGCGCGTGGACGTGATCTATCGCCGCGTGGATGATGACTTCCTGGATTCCCTGACGTTCCGGCCCGATTCCGTGCTGGGTGTTCCCGGGTTGATGGGCGCCTACCGCGCCGGAAACGTGGCCCTGGCCAACGCCGTGGGCAACGGTGTCGCGGACGACAAAGCCATTTACGCGTACGTTCCCGCGTTCATTCGCTATTACCTTGGCGAAGACCCGATCCTGAGAAGCGTGGACACGTATCTGTGTTCCAAAAAAGATGATCTTGCTTACGTCCTGGATCACCTTCCGGAACTGGTCGTGAAAGCGGTTGGGGAGTCCGGCGGCTACGGAATGCTGATGGGACCCACGGCGGACCGCGAACGCCTGGAAGAGTTCGGACGCAGGATTAAAGCCGATCCGCGGAACTACATTGCGCAACCCGTGCTGCCGCTTTCGCGCGTGCCCTCGTACGATCCCACGCTGGGATGCATTGCCGGGCGCCATGTCGACCTTCGCCCCTACTGCCTGTACGACGGAGAGAAAGTAACGATTGTGCCCGGCGGGCTGACCCGCGTGGCGCTGCAGCAAGGCTCGCTGGTCGTGAATTCCTCCCAGGGCGGCGGCAGCAAGGACACCTGGGTCCTGTTTGGAGAAGACTGAAATGCTGTCTCGCATCGCGGAATCCTTATTCTGGCTGGCGCGATATATCGAGAGGGCGGAGTACACCGCGCGCATCCTCGACGTGAATTTCCACACGGTGCTGGAACAGACCAAGGACAGGTACCGCTTGCACTGGGACCCTTTGATCGTCATGGCCGGGGAAGAGGAGCGGTTCCGAAAATCCTACGGCGAGGCCGACGCGCAGGCCGTATTTGAATTCCTGGCGTTTCGCCAGGATAACCCCAGCTCCATCGTCCAGTGCATCACCAAGGCCCGGGAGAATGCGCGGACCATTCGCGATTACATTTCCCGCGAAATGTGGGAAGACATCAACAGCCTCTATTTCACGGTGAATCGATTCAGTCCCGCGGAGGAAATGGCCGCGGGCCCGCACCGGTTTTGCGACGCCATACGCTTCGGCAGCCACCGCTTTCACGGCGTCACCGACGCCACGTTGCCGCATGATGAAGGCTGGCAGTTCCTGCGCATCGGCTGGTTCATCGAGCGCGCGGAAATGACGGCGCGCCTCGTGGACGTGCAATATCACATCTTGTACGACGCCCCCGCGGGAATCAGCGGCGCCGACAACCATCAATGGATGGCCGTGCTGAAATCGGTGGGCGCCTACGAGGCCTACCACAGGAAATACCACTCCTCGATCGAGCCGGAAAAAGTGGCGGAAATGCTGATCATGCACCCGCTGCATCCCCGCTCGATTCGCTTCAGCATGACCGAAGTGCAATCCGGATTGCGCGCCATCAGCGGCACCGGGGCCGGCTCGTACGCGAACGAAGCCGAGCGGCTCACGGGAAAAGTCCTCGAACGCCTGCGGTACGACAAGATTACGGAAATCTTCCAGCTGGGCCTGCATTCGTATTTAAGTGAAATCCTGCAAATGTGCGGGTCGATCGGGGAAGACATTGCTCGAAGCTACTTCTACTACGCGGTGGTCGCATGAACCGATATCATTTGCTTCACGCAACGGAATTTCGATACGACGGGCCGGTCTCGGAAAGCTATAACGAGGTGCGGTTGCGGCCGATCCATGACGAAACGCAAAGCTGCCTGTCGTTTCGCATTCTCACCGACCCGGTCTCGCGCGGCACATCGTATCGCGACGCGTTCGGAAACTGGGTTCATCAATTCAACATTCTTCCCGAGCACCGCCACTTGAAAATCGAGGCGGAGTCGGTCGTGCTGGCGCACGACGCGCCCGTGCCGCAGTTCAACGGCATGAAACTTTCCGAACTGGAGGGCCATCGCGAGGAATTAGAGGAACAATTTCTCGACTTTGTGGCCCCCACGGCTTATGTGCCGCATCTGCCGCAACTCGACGAACTCGCGGAAGCGGCCGCCAGGGCCGGCGATGGGACCATTTCCGGATTCGTTCACGCCGCTTCCGCACTTGATCCACGAACGATTCCGGTACGTGAAGGGGGCAACGCACGTCAATTCCTCGATCCAGGATTCCCTTTCGCACGGCGCGGGAGTCTGCCAGGACTTCGCGCACATTTTGCTCGGCGTGGTCCGCAAACGAGGACTCCCGGCGCGGTACGTCTCCGGCTATCTTGTCCCGGAAAGCGCGGCCTCGCCGGACTCCAAGCTGCAGGAAGTGATCGGAGGATACGCCTCTCATGCCTGGGCGGAAGTCTATTTGCCGGATTCCGGATGGATCGGTCTGGACCCGACGCTGGGACAGCCGCCCGGATTGCAGCACGTTCGCATCGCCTATGGCCGGGATTATGGCGACGTGGCGCCGGTACGGGGGGTTTACAAAGGACATGCGGGACAGCGCCTATCGGTTGACGTGCACGTGCGCCCCGCGCTCGACGATGAGGGCCGAGAGCAGCTCAGTGAAAACAGAACCGTGGCGCCGGAAACTCCGGTGATTACCGAACGCGTGCAACAACCGGCGCAACAGCAACAGTGAGACTAGCCAGAAAAGGCTGTACTCATCCATTGCACGCTTTGATTGAAGCGTGCCACCTCCCGATTTCTTTCTCCGAACAAATGAAGAGAACCAAACTCCCCGCGCGGTTTCAGACCTTAGCCTTCTTCCTTGCACCGGGACGCGTTGATTTGGCGGCGCGCCTGCCGGCGCCGCCATGATTCCTGCTGACTAGAGTCATGATGCGTTTCAGTTCGCGTTCCAACGATGCTTCTATCGCATCAGATTGGCGCTCTCCTCGAGCCACACGGCTGACGTACGAAGCGATCAACTTTGAGCTTTCGAGCGACCCGGCCATATAAGCCGCGGATCAGCGATGCGAGGTTTGTCGGAGTTGCACTGCGATTATTTTTTTCCCGGCCCATTGGCCTCCTTAATATCATAATCTGGTAGAGTGGACAGACCACTCAGGCTCAATTGATTCATATCGGCATCGGCATTAAGTCTACTGCCCCAATACAAAAACAGCCGAATCTCCAATGCTGGGAAAAGGCGTTCCGGCCACCCACATTAACCACATTTCTCAAGGAATTAAAAGCAATTTTCCTGTTGTTCGCCGGCCCTCCAAGTCCCGGTGAGCTTGCTGCGCTTCCTGCAAAGGATAAATATGCCCAATACGAAGTTTCAATTGGCCCGTGGCAATCATATTCAAGACGGCTGCGGCGCGATGCTGGAGCTCCTCGTGGCTCGCGATGTGGTGCACCAGCGTGGGGCGTGTGATAAACAGCGAGCCTTTCACCGCAAGTTTTCCCAGATCGAATGGCGGAACCGGGCCGCTGGACGCGCCAAACAGAACGAGGTAGCCGCGTGGGCGCAAGACGTTCAAATCCTTGTCAAAGGTGCTTTGCCCGACGCCATCATAGATGACATGAACTCCCTTTCCGTCCGTAAGTCGTTTCGTTTCAGCCTCAAAGTCTTGCTGCGTGTAGAGAATCACTTCGTCGGCGCCGGCTTCGCGAGCCAGCTTGGCTTTCTCCTCGGTCCCTACCGTGGCAATGACGCGTGCGCCGATCTTTTTTGCCATCTGTACCAGAAGCAGCCCCACGCCGCCTGCGGCCGCATGGATCAGGGCCGTCTCGCCCTCTTTTAGAGGATAAGAGTTGTTCACCAGGTAGTGCGCGGTCATGCCCTGAAGCATCGCCGCGGCGGCCTGGTGATCGGTGATCCCGGCGGGCACGTGAACGAGCCGGTCCGCGGGCACCGCGGCGTATTCCGCGTACGCGCCGATGATTCCGGTATACGCGACGCGATCCCCAACCTTGAAATTCTTCACCTCACTGCCGATTTCGCTCACCGTCCCGCTGGCTTCCTGGCCGGAGATAAACGGGAACGTGATGGGATAGCGCCCCTCGCGAAAATAGACGTCGATGAAATTGACGCCTGCGGCGGAAATCTTTACGAGCGCCTCGTTGGGCTTGGGTTTGGGCGTTGGAAGATCCATGTAGCTGAGGACTTCCGGTCCGCCTTTTTGCAACGTTTGAATCGCTTTCATTGTCGCTCCCCTTGGAGTCGGACTCCCTCTATCTCAAATTATTTTGAACGCGAGTAGTATATGCCATTTGAATCGGCAGAGAAGCAGAAACCTGCCAATGCGCCGGGACGGCCTCCTGCTCAGGCGTCGGGCAGGCGCACGATTCAGTTGGCCAGGCTTAGACTTGGGCCGGCAAATATTGGTCCGGCGCTGGTTGAGTTTAAGGTTTCGCAGCGCGGTGCTCGCGAATCTCGGACAGGTGCTTTCGCAGCGTGTCGACTATCTCCTTACGCCGGCCGTCGTGAATATCCGCGCGGAGTTCCTCCAGAGCCAGGTGCACCACATCGTGGTGATGGAGCTCTTCCGGCGCGACTTCGCTGCTGAGTTCCAGCCAAATGCCGTGAAGCAGGTCGATTTCCTTGGATGTCAGCCGCGGCGCATGAGGGCCCAGATAAAAGATATTTTCTTGTCCGCTCGGCGAGTGAATTTCCAGCGTTAATTGAGGCCTCGGCTCTGGCAACTTTTCCCACGCCATGCCGGCGATGCGCGCTTCGTCCGCGATCGCCCTCCAGGACGATATTCCCAGGGCAATTGTGGTGGATTGCAGGCTTTGCGCCGCGCGCAAAATTCCGTCCCATTTGTCGGTGGCAGGGGCGACGGCCAGATGAATGGGCTTTCCTCTTTTTTCCGCGAGTTCCAGAGCACGTGTAAACAATTCCTGCTCGTTGATGGTAAAGAGGTCTTCGGGCGCCATTTCCGTTTCGCCGGCGCCTGCGCGGCCAAGAACTCTCAGATGAATCACCACGACGTCTTGCCGGTGTGGATCGACACGTTCCAGCACCGAAGCCAGGTTGTAAAGAGTGTTGGCATTTCGCACCATCACGAGCGTGTTGCCGGGGCGAACGCCGAGTGTCTCCGGGTTCAGTTCACCTTCCGGTTCAAGATTGAACTGGTCCAATTCGGAGTGATCGGTTCCGCGCCTGCGTGTCACTTTTTCGGAAATCTCAAATATCGTGAAAAAAATAAGCGTGAAACCCAGGCCGGCGAGCGTGGCAACCTGCTTGGTAAACAAGTTCATGATGCTGAGAGAGAAAAGCGTCAGCGGTGATCAAACCGAGCCCCACCGGAATCTCGATTTTGCCGATATGAAAATTCAGCGGCACTCGAAATTCACGCTTCCCCGGCTGCTTATATCGCAGGACCAGGACGGCAAGCCCCTTCATCGAAAAACTCCACATCACGCCAAACGCATACGCCTCGCCAAGAACAAAAATATCTCCCCGGCTCAGCAGGATCGTCAGCAATTGCAATCCGACGACGAGATTCAACATGCGGTAGGAAGTTCCAAATTTGGGATGCGGAAGGCGAAACCAGTGCGGCAGAATCCCATCTTCCGACACGCGGTTCAGGACGCCGTTGGAACCCACGATCGCCGTATTCACGGCTCCGGCAAGCATCAGAACACCGACCAGCACGACGAAAGCCTGAAACACCAGACGCAGGCTGTAGGGACCGACGAAGTTCATCGCCAGGCCGCTGATGAGGTTGCCGAAATATTGGTGGCGTGTGGCGTCTGGGATAATCATGACCGCGAAAAAAGAAACGCCGGCGGTGAACACAAGGCTGTATATGAAAATGACAAGCCCGGTTTTTTCCAGGTTGGGAAGCTTGGGATGCTCCACCTCGCGGTAGACCTGGGCCAGAGTTTCTTCGCCGCTCATGGCCAGGACCGAGTGTCCCAGGCCGATCAGAATTCCGATCACTGCGAAGGTGTAAGGCAACCTGCTAAATCGCAGCCAACCGAGGGCTTCCGGAGCGAACGTCATGTTCGCGGGCGTCGGCAAGGGCGGCATATGGGCGCCGCGCGTGAAGATCGTGATCATGCACCAGACAATCATCACCACAACCATCACCGTGGTGACGTACATGATTCGCAAAGCCTTTCCGCTGGACTCGGGAATTCCCTTGATGTTTTCCCACCAAAAATAAACGGTCACGGCAATGGCGCAAACCGCGGAAGTGGCATTGATGGGAAGGAACAGGTGCCAATGCATGCGGGCAAACAAGTCGTTCAGGAACCCCGTCAGGTACTGGCCGGCGGAAACGCCGCTGATCGGCCCGGTGAGAATATAATCGAACATCAGCGCCGAGACCGAAAACTTGGCCAGTGTGCTGCCCATGGCTTCTTTGACCACTCGGTACACCCCGCCGCGCACAAACATGCTGCAGCTTTCGATGTACATGGACCGCACGGCATACGAAAACAGCATGATGCCCAGGATGAACCAGGGCGCCGCCTTGCCGATGGCCTGCTCGGCAATGGCCCCGGCATAAAATGCGGAGGAGCCCAAATCGTTCAACACAATCGCTGCCGCCCGCCAAAACGAAATAAAGGACAGCATGGCCGTCGTAGCCAGCATGACACGCGGCAGGGCAGATTTCTGACCGGGGCTGGACGGCTGAGGAATACTTTGAGTGGACATGGTGAGTCTTGGCTGGGAACTCCCCTTACGCTTTACGCTGCAGGCGTCGAGGGCGCATTCTCCTTTGCAGATATGAATAGAACCCGCGGGCCGTATGTGGGCAGGGCCGCGCTGCCCGAACGAACGAGGATCGACGCCTTCCTTGCACCGAACGCCAAAAAGAATCGGTTCATTCTTGGATCTTTCAAACGCTTCATGGCCTTATATAGATACACTGGAATCCATAAAGAACGCATAAAGGCACCGAATTTGGCCATTTTGTACCGGGTGAGCCAAACAAAGGGCCCGCGTCAGGCTGACGGGCCCAATTCGCTGCAGAAGATTGCAAGCAAAGTGAAATGAAAAACGACCGCAATTTCCGGAAGCAGGGCGGCGTACGAATTGAACGCTGGCGCTTTTTAAAGCTTACGTTGTCTCCAGGTAATTTTCTGCTATGGTATAGAATTAAAGTTGCGGGCTTCGTTATTTGAACTGTTCGGCGCGCAGCTAATGGGAACAATCCTGTACTGGCTGACCTCAACCCGGGCTTTGATCTTGCTCCTTCCTGCCGGGGCTTTTGTTTATGTTGCCCTGCGAATACGCCGCAGCATGTCGGGTCGCGGGAAACAACCCAGCGGCGTTGATTTTCGTCCCAGTATCGGCTTCGCCAGGCAGGATGGATTTAAATCGATCGCTCTCCTTTTAACGAACAAATCCCGTACCCACGTGTGGACCGAAGAAATTGAGATTGCGCTCACCGATCTCAGCGCCGATCAACAGACGTCGGAAGCCACATGCCACGAGATCCATAAAATCCGCCAAACGGTCACCCCGCAAGATCTGTTGCCGATCAGCCTGGTGGAAACCATTTACATGGCCGCAGGAAGACCGCAGCGCAAATATTCGTGCGTAATGTCGTCGGTGGTTCGATTCCGGGTGGCCGAAAAGTGGTTTGAGGAACCCATGCCTGCATTCCGGCTGAGAATGATCGGACTTACCGTGGCCGGCATTCGCCGTGAACGCAAGGTCGCGCATATTTTCAAAACTCAGGACAAACCTCAGGACGCACATCCGCTGGAAACAAACACGAAATAGGGCCGGCGATGCGGAATCGAAGCGGTTAGGGAGCGCTCTTCACCATGCGGAGGCGCAGTTTTTCCAGGCGCAAATTTTCAATCACAAATTCACGAAATGCGGAGTATTTCTCGGGGGGAATCCGGCTTTGCGTGTAGGAGATCGTTCGCGTCGCGTGCAATACGCTCCCGGAGGTTGAATATTCGACCTCGACGTCGCCGAATTCTGATTTAATCCGCGCATTCTCCGGAATACGATCGATCTTCATGCCGGGCGGCAGGTCGATGGTGTACTCCACCTTGATCTGTTCCGGCGCGCCGATATCCAGCGGCAGCAGGCGGGGCCTCGGACCGAATTCGGGGACGGCGATTCCAGACAGGAACAACGGCTGAAAAAACCAGCTGTCTCCGCTGGAAGCGGTGGAAAAGTCTCCCGAAAATGAAAATTTTTCCGTGATTTGCTGCCCGCTGTCTTCTATCCCCGAAATGGAAGCCTGGCGAAACGCCGCTTGATTGACGTATTGCGCGACCCGGTTCTCGAAAATCTTCCGCATGTTTTCTTCGGAACGTCCGCGATAGAAGGCATGACGATCCGCATTGTTCGTGCCCCAATATTTCACTTCCACTTCGGCGGCTCCCGTGCCATCGGCTTGCAACTGGGCGTGCGCGTTGTACTGGATCCTGTTTTCCCGCGGCGAAGGCTCGGGAATCATGCGGAGTTCGCCGCGGTCCGGGTATGAAATGAGCGCGAAAACGCCCTGGTCCATTTCCGGGACTTGCCCCAGCGGGTCATATTCCGAGGTCGGATCGATCCAGAGAATTTGCGTCTGCGCGTCGTACGCCGGGAAATGTTCCACCGCCGCCCGCAGACTGGCCGGAACCGGCAGCGCCACGATAAAATGGTCAAATGTCGCAAGCGTAGGCACTTTCGGATCCGCTTCCACATCTTCTCGCGTTCCCACCAGCGCTGGGTATCCCCGCAATCCAATATGGCCCAGCATGGACATCAGCAGAGTCGCTTTGTCCTTGCAGTCGCCATATTTATTCTTAAAAACATCGGGCGCCGGATGAGGCTGATAGCCGCCAATGCCAATTTCAATGGCTACATAACGGATCTCCCGCGAGACATAATTGTAGAGGACGTCGATTTTGGAAAGAGTGTCGGTCTTTTCCGGAGACAAGAGTTTCCACTTGCGCTGCGATACCCGTGTCCGGCGTTTCCGGCGGGTCAGCGATCGGATGGTACATGCGCCCGGCATCGTCCCACGAATTGATTGCCGATGTGCCCTGAGGGTCATAATTCACAACCACTTCCAGGGCTAGCGAACTGATTGGCGGCGCACTCGGCTCTTCCGGGATGGCCGGACGATTGGCGACGCGGATGGTTGCCGAATGTTCCGATTGCTCGACGACTTCCATGCGGTCCGGATGATTCGAGAACCAGTGCATGGAACCCGACGGCACGGACAAATGCAATTCGCCCTCGCGAATCGGGATGCTTCTTTCCAATCGAAACGCCTCCCCATGAATGGGAATCCGTCCCTGGCTCACCACCTCATAACCGACCAGCGAGCCGTCTTCCGCTCCAGGGGCCTGGATCATTTTCGCACGGTCGTCGGAAAACATTTCATACTCGGCGAACGCGGCCACGATACTTAAATCTTTCTTGCTGGATTGGGTGACATGGCCCGAGGGATCGATGGTCCATGTTTCAATCGACGTCACTTTCGTTTCATTGTTTTCGTAGCCGACGGCATCGAGGTAGCGCTCCGCAGACTTGCGGTGCAAGACGCGGATGGCGCGCCGTTCGGTTAGTGTGAATTTCCCGGTCGCATCCACCGAGAAGTCCGTCCATTGCCCCACGATGACCGCGGCGCTTCCCTCGCCAAAATGGCCCAGGTCCACCTGATTCGCGGCGGTAAGCCATTCGGGCACGGAACTGGCCTGAGCGGCCAACGGACTCACCAGACACACCATCAGAAGCCGCCCCAGAAGCAGGCCCGCCGCGACAAGGCATCTACTGCCCGCGCAGAACGATGACTTCCTGGTCATTTTTGGCAATCTCGTCGAAGAATTTTTTGGCACTCAGATACTCAGCCATCGTTTGCAGCAGCATCTTTTTCAGATAATACGTTCGCGTGCAGGTCACCGTCGTTGCATTCTGCACGCAGGAATGAGAAAAACCGCCGAGGTCGTTGTCCACCTTTACATCCTTGGGCAATTGCTCGACTTTGATTTCCGGGGCCAATTGCCACGTGCTTGTGCTCACGCGTTTTTCGGGATTGGTGAACTTCACCGCGGAATGCCGCACCGCAGCCTTAAACAGGGGGCGGTCGTACTGGTCATCCAGCCATGGGTTCAGCAATAATTCGCCGGGCCCGAGATCATTCGTCAGCGCTTCCTTCAAATGAGCTTTCAGGACCAGCGGCTGGGAGGAATCGTGAAAATCAGGATGCGTGATTTGCGAGACTTCGGCGTCCGAGTGCCCATACGCAAAAAAATCAGTCATGAATTTTTCGATTTTGTCCGGGGCATCGTCAATCAGCTCATCTCTAAGTTCAATCGCCTCCGCGCCCTTTAGTTCAACTTCCGCGTCGCCTTCCGCCGTCCAGTCTTTTGCCACCCGGACCGTTACCTTCGTGGAGGAGAGGTTGTCATCCGGCGAGCCGGCGGGAATCGGGGCCTGCTGAATCTTGCTGCCCTTCACGACCAGGCCCAAAACGCCCCGGTCAAACCAGGGCAATTCGCCGAACGGCGCCCCGGCATCGGCCGGATCGGCGAATACCGAGCCGTCCTTGAAATTGACGCGCGTGACGACCCGGGAAAATTGGCTGAAATTGGGAAAGTTACCGGTGAGCGTTTGCCAATTCTGCGTCGCCAGCAGGACCAATTCTGCGTCCACCTTCACTTCCTTGAGCATGGCCACGAACAGCGCATTCTCATCATCCGGATTCGCGCGTTTGGAGGTCATAATTTCGTCGACCGGACGCCCCAGCGCGACTCCGGCCAGATCCGTCGATACGATATTCTGCTGAACGTACTGGTAGATGGCCTCGGCTTTTTTCCGGGCGTCCGGAACTTTTTCCGCGATATCCTTGGCCTTTTCCTTGGTCACTTTGTTGACCTTTTGCATTTCATTGAATTCCCTGGTGACTTCGGTGGCCACATCGTCCCACTTCGTAATCAGAGGATAGACTTCGCCGCTGAATCCCAGCTCGGTGGGAGTAAAAAGAATCATGGTCGCGAGGTCGCGAAAGGGCAGAGAGTACGGCTCGCTCAGAATGGGACGCAAATTCTTGACGGAAAAACTAAATTGCGTGCCTTTCACCGTCTGGGACTGCTGGATTGAGATCTTGTTGAGATTGGTCTCGAGCGGAAATTGGTTCATGCCGAGCCGCGGACCGATGGTCACCTGGAGCGAGGAATCCAGGGTTCCGAGGTCTTCCGTGTCGAAAATCCAGGGAGACGGGTAAAACGAATCCTCGTTTTCTTCCACCTGGTATTCGATGATCGCTCCCGGCACGACGGACGGAAACGTGAAGCTGGTCTGCAGGATGGCGAACTTATTTCCAGCCTGATACGCCCTGCCGGTGAACACTTTGGAGGAATCGAGCGGAATAATTTCGCCGGACGGAAGGATCGTGCGCCCTTCGATCTTCGAGACGCGCACATCCTTGAACGATTCGATCGAAACGGTTCCGGCATCGCGCCCCGCATCATTGAATATCTTGATCCGAACGTAGATTTGTTTCCGCGTGCTCCAAAAGAGGCTGCTCTTCTCAATCACGTCGATTTGTCCGCGCTTAAAGAGCACCACGGCGCCCGCTCCAGGATCGAGGGGGTTCACTTTCATGGCCTTTTCGGCATCGGTCACCGGGTCCCAATCATATGCGGCGGCTTTCACGGCATGAAAGGAAAGGGCAAGAAACACGATCAGTGGGGTACACATCTTCCGGCGCATCGCTCGAATCCTCCGACGGCACATGTGCTGCGAACATACCGCGTTCCGGGGCATGGCAAAAGCCTGGCGGCGACCGGAAGCCGCCCCCCGGCACGGGGGCCCCGCAAGCTGGCGATGACTTATACTTACCATTCTTAGATGTCAAGTTAAATATAGCTCATAATACGGGGACGTCTGCGGGATCGGCATTGGATGTCACGCGCACCTCAGAGCCCCAGCCGCCGAGCGGATTGCGCTCTGCCTGCATTTCCATATCGGGATATCCTCCGCGCCATGCCCGCGCTTGACAAATTCAAACATATGTTTGAAACTTTCGTTTGACATGAGGAGCAAAGCAAAGGCCGGCCGGAAAACGCGAAGGCGCCCGGGCGCATTGACCGGTTCCGATCCCACCCGCGACAAACTGCTGGAAGCGGCGGGACGCGTGTTCGCCGATCGCGGCTACGACGCGGCGACCGTCCGGGAAATTTGCCGCCGGGCCGGCGCGAACGTCGCGGCCGTCAATTACCATTTTCGGGACAAGCAAGGCCTGTACGCGCAAGTTCTCGTCCGGATGGCGGGCGCGGCGCAAATTGAACGCATGAGGGCGACTCTCGACCAAAGCGCTCCGCCGGAAGAAATCCTGCGCCGCGTGATCAAGGCAAGGCTGCATGGCCTGAGCGCGGATCATCTGCCGGACTGGCACTTCCGAATTGTCGCCCGCGAGTTCTCGCAGCCCACGCCGGCGATGTCCCGCATGATCGATAAAGTTTCCAGGCCCCTGTATGAACGCCTGCTGGACCTGATCGGACAAATCATCCACTTGCCCGCCGATGACGAAAAGACGCGCCTGTGCACGCATAGCGTCATGGGACAAATTTTCCTGTACGCGCTGGCCTGCCCGATCCTGTCGAAACTTTGGCCGGGAATGAAAATGACGCCCGAGCAAATGGATCGGATTGCCGACCACATTGCGGATTTCTCGCTCGCCTATCTCCGGGAAATCCGGCCCGTCCAGCGGGGAATCCAGGCCGTGCCCAGCACGAGGAGACACTAATGGCAGAACAGCAAATCATCGCGAACTCTACCCAGTCCAGCGCAGCGTCCGGCCCAGCGGAAAAAGTTGCGCCGCCGTCCGCGCCTCCGGCATCTTTCCGGTTCAAGATTCCTCTGATTCTGCTGGGCGCGGCCCTGGTTGCGTTTTTCGTGTGGAGAGGATTTTTTGCCGAGCCGGGGGTGCCGGATAGCATCGTCGCCTTGAGCGGGCGCATCGAAGGCGACGACTCCGCGGTCGCCGCGAAGACCACCGGGCGCATTCTCGAAGTCCGCCAGCGCGAAGGCGACACGGTAAAGGCCGGGGACATCATCGCGATTCTCGATGACGAGCAAGTGCGCGCCCGGGAACAAGCGGCGCGGTCCGCGCTGAGCGCGGCCGAAGCCAATGCAAAAATGGCTCAAACGCAAATTGCCGTCCTCGAACAGCAATTGAAACAAAACCAATTGATCACCGGACAGGCGAAACTCGACGCCGAGGGCAGCGTGAAGCAGGCCGAAGCCGATCTGGCCGCCGCCCAGTCCGATCTCGCGCAGCAGCAGGCCGCCTACGACCTCGCCGTGTTTGACCGGGACGCCTACACGCGGCTTGCAAAAACCGGAGCGGTCTCCGAGCGCCAGGGAAAACTGGCGGTGTCCACGGCCGATCAAGACGCCGCAGCCGTGGAAGCCGCGAAGCGCCGTGTCACTGCCGCCCAGGGCGCGCTGACCATGGCGCAGGCAAATCTGGCGAACCCGAGCATTCGCGAATCGCAAGTCGTCGGCGTCGAAAAGCAAATCGCGGCAGCAGCAAGCGCAGATCGCCAGCGCAACGGCGGATATGCAAGTGGCTCGCGCGCAACTCGCCGAGGCCGAAGCCAACCGGCAGGACCTGACCGTCCGCGCGCCCTTTGACGGCACGGTGATGACGCGCGCCGCCGAACCCGGCGAAGTCGTGCAGGCCGGCACGGCCATCGTCACGCTGCTGGATCTGACCAAGGTCTACCTGCGGGGCTTCGTGCCGGAAGGGCAAATCGGAAAAGTTGCCGTTGGCCAACCCGCGCACGTCTATCTCGATTCCAATCCCAAGCAGGCGCTCGACGCCTATGTCTCGCGCATCGATCCCGAGGCCACTTTTACTCCGGAAAACACGTACTTCCGCGACGACCGCGTCAAGCAGGTCGTCGGGCTCAAGCTGCAGCTCAAGGAAGGCTTCGGATTCGCCAAGCCCGGCATGCCCGCCGATGGCGAAATCCTGGTCAAGGGCAACGCCTGGCCGAAGGGACAGGTAAACAACGATGGCGACTGCCACGATGAATTCCGGAGCGCTCGGCGGCCAACATGCAAGCAGGCCGCCGGCCATTCGTGTCGCGATCTGTGGAAGCGCTATGGCGCGATTCAAGCCGTGCGCGGGATCAGCCTGGAAGTGGCGCAGGGAGAAATCTTCGGCCTGATCGGACCGGATGGCGCGGGCAAAACTTCGACGTTTCAGATTCTGGCGGGAGTGATGGAAGCGACCAGCGGCGTGGCGGAAGTTTTTTCGCCGTCCGGCGCGCGAAACGCGATCGCAGACCGGCTACCTCACGCAGACGTTCAGCCTCTATCCCGACCTGAGCGTTTCGGAAAACATCCGCTACATCGGCGACCTGCGGCGCGTTCCCCCCGAAGAGATCGAGGCCCGCGGACAACGCTATCTGCAGATGTTCGACATGGACCGCTTCTCGCACCGGCTCGCGGGCCAACTGAGCGGCGGCATGAAGCAAAAACTGTCGCTGGTCGCCGCGCTGGTGCCGCAGCCGCACGTGCTGCTGCTCGATGAACCCACCACCGGCGTCGATCCGGTATCGCGCCGCGAATTCTGGGATGTGCTGGCGCACCTGGCCGCCGGAGGGTCTGACGATTCTGGTGGCCACTCCCTATCTGGACGAAGCGGAGCGCTGCCACCGCGTCGCGTTCATGCATCTGGGCGAACTGCAGCAGATCGGCACGCCCGCGGAACTGCGATCGACGCTGCACATGAAGCGCCTGGAACTTCGCACCCCGGATTTGAGCGAAGTCCGAGAAGATTCTTTCGCAGGACAGCGGCGCCCAGGAAATCATTTCGACGTGCAGCGCTTCGGCGACCGTCTCGATTTGCTGGCGCACGATCCCGAGCGGGCGCAGCACTCGTGAACGAACAGATGAAGGCCGCGGGCATCGCCGTCAGCGAAATTCGCGTGGACGATCCGACGCTGGAAAATACGTTCGTCGCGACGCTCCGAAGCTTCGGCCAGGAAATGCACGAGGCTCCCTTCCCTGCCCGCCACAGCCACAAGGAACTGAGAGGACAAATCGCCATCGGCGCCGACCATCTGACCAAGCAGTTCGGCTCTTTCACGGCCGTCAAGGACCTCCATCTGCAGGTCCATTACGGCGAAATTTACGGCCTGCTGGGCGCCAACGGCGCGGGCAAAACGACCACGATCAAAATGCTCTGCGGCCTGCTCGATCCGACGCAGGGGGAAGTTCAACTCGCGGGAGCCGACCGCGGGAAAGCGTGCGGTCGCAAGCCGTGCGCCAGCGCATCGGCTACATGTCGCAGAAATTCTCGCTCTACGACGACCTCACGATTCAGGAAAACCTCGAGTTTTTCGCCGGCGTCTACGGCGTGCCGGAAAACGAGAGACGCGAAAAGAGGGAGTGGGTGCTTTCGTTCTCGGGCCTCGAAGGCAAGGAAAACAGATCACCGGCAGCCTGCCGGGAGGCTGGAAGCAGCGCGTGGCGTTCGGCGCGGCCATCATGCACGAGCCCAGCGTGCTGTTTCTGGATGAGCCGACCTCCGGCGTCGATCCGCTGGCGCGCCGCGCATTCTGGACCATGATCAACCGGCTGGCCGACGCAGGCACCGCCATTCTGGTCACCACGCACTATCTGGAGGAAGCCGAGCAGTGCAATCGCCTGGGCCTGATGGTGGCCGGAGAATTCGTGGCGGAAGGCAGTCCCAGCGGCGTCAAGGCGCGCCAGACCGGCCACCTGCTGGAATTCGTCGTCGACCAGCCGCAGCGCGCCGCGGACTTTCTAAAAGCCGGCAACGAACGCTGGCGCGTTTCGCTGTTCGGCGACCGGCTGCACATCATTACCGATGAAACGCCGGAAAAAGCGATCGCCGCGACAACTGAAAAATTGCGCGCGGATGGAATTCGCGTGCTCGAGGCGCGCGAAGGCCGATTTTCGCTGGAGGATGTCTTCATCAGCGTCGTCGAGAAGGCGCGCCAGCAAGGCAAGTGCTTCCGACGAGTAACGGAAATCCGAGTTACGCGAAGCAGAGTTACAGGAATCATCGATGCGGCGCATATTTGCACAAACTCGAAAAGAACTGACCCAGATTGTCCGGGACTACCGGACGCTCACGCTGGCGCTGGTGCTTCCGCTGGTCTTGCTGATGCTGCTTGGCTCGGCGATTTCGCTGACCGTCGACGATCTGCCCATTGTCGTTCAGGACCTGGATAATTCCTCCGCATCGCGCGATTTTATCGATGCGTTTCGCGCATCGATCACCTTTCACGTCGTTTCCTGGCCGGTGGACCGCAAGCCGGAAGAAGCGCTCACCTCCAACGAGGCGCGCGGCGCCCTGATCATCCCCGCCAATTTCGGGCGGGATATCGCGCGCGGCTTCAACACCCCGGTGCAACTTCTGGTCGACGCCTCCGATTCCAACACCGCGCAATTGATCGCGGGGTACTCGGCCCAGATTACGCAGGCCTATAACGCGGTTCCGCCGGTGCGGGCCATCCCCAGCCGGTGCAGGCGGCGATGCGCCTTTGGTACAACCCGGGACGATCCTCGAAAAAATTCTATGGCCCCGGAATTTTCGTGCTGGGAATTTCGATGTTTCCTCCGCTGCTGGCCTCGCTGGCCATGGCCAAGGAGGGCGAACAGAAAACCATCCTGCAGGTCTACGTTTCCAGCATTTCGGCGCATGAATTTCTGCTGGGAAAAATCCTCGCATTCGTGATCGTGGCGCTCGGCGAAGTCATTTTGATTGTGTCGCGCTGTTCACCTATTTTGGCTTGAGTTTCGCGGGCGATCCGACGCCGTTTCTTCTGGCCACGATGCTGTATGCGTTTTGCGTCGCGGCCTTTGGAACGATGGTCGGCGCGGCCATTCCCAGCCAGGCCGCGGCGATGCAGGCGGTGGCGCTCGGCGGCTTCCTGCTGGTGTTCCTGCTTTCCGGACTGATTTATCCGATCGCGAATATCCCGGCGGGACTGCGCTGGCTCTCCAATTTCATCTGGGGCCGCTATTACATCGAGATCGTGCGCGACGCGCTGCTGCAAGGCGGCGGCTGGCCGGCGACCTGGTACAAGGTCCTCGAGATCGGGGCGACCGGAGCGATTTTTTACGGACTGGCATGGCGCAACATGCGCCGCATGCAGGTGAAGGCGTAACCCATGAGAAAATTCCTGCAAGGAATCTTCAATTACCGCGTGCGCGCCCTGATGCAGAAAGAATTCAGGCAGATCCGGCGCGACCGCCGGCTGGCGATTTCGCTGATTCTGCCGCCGACGCTCCAACTCCTGCTCTTTGGTTTTGCGCTGAGCGCGACCGTTTCCAATATCCGGCTCGGCGTCGTCGACGACAGCCAGACGCCCGAGAGCCGCGAATTGATTGCCACGCTGACCGAAAGCAAGAGCTTCCATCCGCCGGCTCCTACCTTTCCGTCGACCAGCTCGGCAGCGCCATCAGCCGCGGCGACCTCGATGCCGGCGTCGTGATTCCCTACGACTATGCGCGCGACCTGTACCGCGGGCATCCGACCACGGTGCAATTTTTGCTGAACGCCATGAACGCGAACACCGCGGCGATCGCCCAGGGCTACGCCGAAGGCGTGATTCAAACCTACAACCAGGGCCTTGCCGGAAGCGGCATTCATGCGAACTTCCGTCAGATCGCCGCCGCTGACGTAAGCCGGCGGGGACTCGTGCTCCTGCATCCCGCCTATCTTTTTAATCCCGGCCTGGTGGCGTCCTGGTTCATCGTTACCGGCGTTTTCGGGCTGCTGCTGATTTTGAACGGATCGATCGTCGCCTCCGCGGCAATGGTCAAGGAACGCGAACGCGGCACCATCGAACAGTTGCTGATGTCCCCGGCAGGCACCTACGAAATCATCATCGCCAAAATCGCGCCGCTGTTTGTTCTCCTGTTTCTGATGACACTTTTCGCGGTCGTGGTCATGGAAGTGGCGTTCCATGTCCCGATTCATGGCAGTTTGCTGCTCCTTCTAGGCGGCGCGGCGCTCTGCATTCTGTGCGGAATCAGTATTGGCACGGTCATCGCGACGTTCAGTAAATCTGCCGAGCAAGCTCAATTGTCGAGTTTCTTCGTCAATCCGCCCCTCTCCACTTTGTCGGGGGCGTTCTATCCCATCGAGGGGATGCCGCTCATTTTCCAGCGCCTTACCGCGTTCAACCCGGTGTACCACTTCGTGGTCATCTCGCGGGCAACCTTGCTGAAAGGCAGCGGCTTTGGAACACTCTGGCCTCACTTTCTGGCGCTATTCGCATTCACGCTGGTCCTGGTTGTTTTGAGTGTGTGGCGGTTCCGAAAACAGCTCAGCTAATCGAAATGGGAACGGAAAACATCCAATGAAAACAAATTCAAATCTCGCGGTGCGAATCAAAATAATGAGTGTCGCGGCCACATGCGCCATGTCGATCCTGGCGACCCGCGCCGACGCTCAAGTTGGAGCGGGAGGCGCGTCTCCGCAAGGGGCGCAGGCAGTCCAGTTGCCGCTTTCCGGCCGGGCCGGACAAAACGGATCGGTGAATTCCACGGAAACGCCGGCGCCGGGAACAACCACGAGCGTCAACACGCTGAACCCCGCCGTGCAGGTGCAAGGGCCTTTTACGGGCAGCGCCAACAGCGTGGCCGCGATGCCCTTTTCGGGCCATCTGTCGTTTGGCGAGGCCCTCCAGCGCGGCCTGGTGTACAACCTGGGCGCCGTGGGGCTGGCGCAGGCCGTGCGCCAGGCGCGTGGCGCGAGCCAGGTCACGCGCAGCGCCTTGCTCCCCAATTTGAATGGATCGCTATCCGAAAATTATCTGACCGAAAACTTGAAGGCGCTCGGCTTTCACTTTTCCTTTCCCGGCTTTTCTCTTCCCACGATCGTCGGACCATTCAACTATTTCGATGCGCGCGTCCGGCTGACGCAAACCGTGCTGGACTTGACGGCCACAAACAACTATCGGGCGTCGAACGAAGATCCTGCGTTCGAATGAAATGTCGGCTCGCGACGCAAGGGACTTGGTCGTTCTGGCGGTGGGAGGCACCTATCTGCAAGTGATTGCGGCGAAGGCCCGGGTGGAATCGGCGCGCGCGCAACTGGCAACGTCCAACGCCGTGTATCAACAGGCGGTGCAAGAACGCGCTGTGGGATTGATCGCCCAGGTGGACGTCGATCGCAGCCAGGTGCAAGCCCTGTCGGATCAGCAGCGGCTGCTTTCCTTGCAGAACGATCTCGCGAAACAGAAAATCGATCTGGCGCGGCTCATCGGGCTGCCGCCAACCGACCAATACGATATCTCCGATGACGTCCCTTTGCCCGCCACGCCCGCGATCGAATTCGACGCTGCCTTGAAGCAGGCGTTCGAACAGAGGGCGGATCTGAAGGCCGCGCAATCGCAAGTTCGTGCTTCGGAACTCGCGCGTTCGGCGGCGCGCGCGGAACTCCTTCCGACGGTTTCGGTGAACGCCGATTTTGGAGAAATCGGAGTCAATCCAGGACAGTCCTTTGGAACCTATACGGTCGCCGGGAGCGTTAAAATTCCCATCTGGCAGGGCGGGCGCGCGAAAGGCGACCTGGAAGAGGCGGACGCCGCATTGGCGCAGCGGCGCGCCGAACTCGAGGACCTCAAAAGTCTGGTCGAGAGCCAGGTCCGCAAGGCCTATCTGGACCTGGAAGCCTCGGCGAGCCAAGTCGACGTGGCCAAAAAAAATGTGCAGGTCAGCCGGGAAACGCTGGATCTGACCAAGCAGCGTTTTGAGGCGGGAGTAACCGACTCGGTCGAAGTCGTTCAGTCCGAGCAGACTGTAGCCTCGGCCGAATTGGATTATATCAACAGCGAGTTCGGCCTGAACCTTGCAAAGCTCAGCCTGGCGCGCGCCATGGGCGGCGCAGCGGAAAACCTATCGCAATTCCTCAAAGCGAAATGATCCCCCAGCATTGCGGCGCATTTCTTCGAGGAACTAAATCGGAATCGCGGCGTCTTGCGGGCCGGGCCGCGAACGAACATCCATCCCGCAACGCGAGGCTTGCTTGCTACAAGCTGTCTCATAAAATTGGAATCTATTTGTGGGTCGCGAGTTAACTTCTCGCTTCAGTGAAATCGGCCGCCGCGACATACCAGGGTCCTGAAAAACAATGGCTTTAGCACCCTGGTGGCCTGTTGAGCTTAGACCGCCCTTTAAGGCCGATTTGCTGAGGTTATGCACACTCTCCAGAAATTCCATGACGCGCGCTTCTGCCCAGAAGCGCGCGTCGCCTTTGTGGCGGGAAATAAATGCGCAGTGTCCGCCATGCCGGGGCGCGACCACCTCGATATGTGCGTTGCTCGCCAGCGCAGGATCGGAAAAACTTGCGTATGGAATGAAGGGATCGCCCTGCGCGGTCAGGATCAACGTGGGCACGCGAATGTCCGCCGCGACACGCAGCGCGCTCGATCGCTCGTAGTAATCCGAGGCGCCGCGGAATCCGCAATACGTCGCCGTAATCACGTCGTCAAAATCGCGTATGGTTCTCACGCGGGCCATCGGCTCCAGATTGAATTTCCCGGGAAAGAGTTTCGCCTTTCGCCTCATGCGATTCTTGAGTCTGGTGACAAAATACCGCTGGTACAAAAAATTTCCCGGCAGGGCGATGGCGTCCGCGCACACGCGCCAGATCCATGCTGGGAGAAACAGCCGCGATGCCGAGCAACTGCTGGGGCGCCGAAGCCGCCAGTTCGCCCGCCATCTTCATCACCAGATTCCCGCCCATCGAATATCCGGCAAAAAAAATCCCGGGAAGCGAATCGCGCTCGATAAGTTCGTAGAGGACGGCGCGGAAGTCTCCGGAAAGCCCGGAATGGTAAAGCGTAGGCGTGAGGTGCTCGGTGCCGCCGCAATTGCGCTGGTTCAGGCGTACGGCGTTCCACCCGGACAAGAAAACGCGCTCCGCGAGACCCTGCATGTATCCGGACTGGCTCGAACCCTCCAGGCCGTGGACCAGGACGAGCGTGGGGCATTCCCGGGGCTCCCTCTGCCAGTGGCATTCGCCGAGAATTCTCGTGCCGGGCTCGATTTCGAATTCGCGCGGCACGCTCGCGGGCAAGCGCGGGAATCGCCGCGGCCAGTACGTGGACGCCATCGTCTGCGCGTGCGGATTGCGCAGCAGCGGGTGCGGCTCGAAGGTCTTCATTCGATCTTCATTCTACGACAACTCCAAGGTCGGCCGCTGTCAATGGGCGCGCTTGATTTCACCGTGCGGGGCGCATAAAATGAAAATTCACCCATGAGCCTCAGTTGTCGCGAAGTCTCACCTCTATTCCGCCCAGCGGCCTTTCGCTGGGCTGCGCTGTTTTCAGGGGCCGTTTTCTTATCGTCCAAGGAGATGTGAATGGAAGGACCGATCCTGGAAGGTCTGACATTTGACGATGTGCTGCTGGTGCCGGGAAAATCCTCCGTTCTCCCCACCGAAGTAAATACGCAGACGCAACTCACCCGCAAGATTTCGCTGAACATTCCGCTGGTATCGGCGGCCATGGATACGGTCACGGAATCGCGCCTGGCCATCGCCATGGCGCGGCAGGGCGGACTGGGATTCGTGCATCGCAGCATGGCGGTCGACCGGCAAGCGGAAGAGGTTGACCGGGTGAAGCGTTCGGAAAGCGGGATGATCGTCGATCCGGTGACGATTTCGCCGGACCTGACGGTGCGCGAAGCCATGGACATCATGACGAAATACCACGTCTCCGGATTGCCGGTGACGCGGGGGCCGCGCCTCGTGGGCATTCTGACCAATCGCGACCTGCGCTTCGAAAAGAATCTCGATCAACCTGTCAGCGCGATCATGACGAAGGACAACCTGGTGACCGTGCCCGATCGGCACCACGCTCGAAGAGGCCGAGCGCATCCTGCAACGGTACCGGATTGAAAAACTTCTCGTGGTCGATGCCGAGTATCGCCTCAAGGGGCTGATCACCGTCAAGGACATTCAGAAAAAACTGGAATTCCCGAACGCGGCAAAAGACGATCAGGGGCGCTTGCTGGTCGGCGCGGCCATCGGCGCAACGGGAGATTTCCTGGAACGCGCCGTGGAACTGGCTCGAACCAAAGCCGACGTGCTGGCCATCGATACCGCGCACGGACATTCGGCGCGCGTCATGGACGCGATCCGCGCCGTAAAACACCGCCTGCCCGAAATACAATTAGTCGCCGGAAACGTGGGAACCTACGAAGGGGCGCGCGATTTAATCGCGCTGGGCCTGGACGGAATTAAAGTCGGCATCGGTCCAGGGTCGATCTGCACGACGCGCGTGGTAACGGGCGCGGGCGTGCCGCAGATCACGGCCATTCTGGAAGCCGCGCGCGCGGCCAAGGGTACCGGCGTGCCGGTGATTGCCGATGGCGGAATCAAATATTCCGGAGACATCAGCAAGGCGATCGCGGCAGGCGCGGCGGTCACCATGCTCGGCGGCCTTTTTGCCGGAACCGAGGAGTCGCCCGGGGAAACGATTCTCTATCAGGGGCGCACATTCAAGTCGTATCGCGGAATGGGTTCTCTTGGCGCGATGCAAGCCGGCTCGCGGCTGCGGATCGCTACGCGCAGGAAGGCGCGGCGCGTGGGAAATCGGTGCCTGAGGGCGTCGAAGGACGCGTTCCCTACAAGGGCATTCTCAGCGCGCTGGTCGATCAACTGGTCGGCGGGCTTAAGAGCGGCATGGGCTATTGCGGCGTTTCGACGCTGGCCGAATTGCAGGAGCGCGCGCGGTTCGTGCGCATCACGGTCGCGGGTCTGCGCGAAAGCCACGTGCATGACGTGATCATCACGCGCGAAGCGCCCAATTACCAGGTCGAATAATGCAGCGTTGGAATCGCCTGAAGCAGTGGCTGCCGGCGATTCTCTGGGCCATCGTGATTTCGGCGGCCTCCACGGACACTTTCTCCGCGAGTCATACCTCCACCTTCATTCTTCCCGTGTTGCACTGGGTGTTTCCGAGCGCCGGCCCCGAAGCCCTGGAGCGCATGCACTTCTTCATCCGAAAATCCGGTGCACTTTACCGAATATTTCGTGTTCAGTATTTTGCTGCTGAATGCTCTGAAGGAAAAAGATCAACGGTGGCGTCTGCGCTGGGCGATTTGGGCGCTGGCCATCGCCGCGGGATATTCCGCACTGGATGAATTCCATCAATCGTTTGTGCCCAGCCGAACGGCGTCGCCCTGGGATTCGCTGCTGGACACGATGGGAGCTGCCGTGGCGCAGGTTGTGCTGGGATTGTGGGCGTGGATTCGAAGAACCGTGACCGGGTGACTCGTGACTGGAGATCCCGCAATAGATTTACTCAAGCAACGGCAAAAAATCTCCGACCAGACTATCGACCACATACACCAACTGATGAAGCGATGGAAGAAGTGCGTTGCTCTGGCCAGCCTTAGGATTGTTAACCGCTTCACTTATTTGAAATTGAATATCTTTCTCCACTTCTGGATCAAAGACGCCGGCGAAAACCGGGTTGCTTGCTCTCATTAAATAGGTGTGGTCACGGCCGAACATCCACTCGGCAAAGAATAAGTAATCGTGGCCAACTGTGAACAAAGCTCGATGCTTGTCGATGTTGTCCAGCTCATGGATTCTCCAGAGCGCCTCATTCCCGCCCTTGTACGGTTTGAGTCCGTCAATGATTGTCACGGCGTTTGGCCGCATTCCCTCTAATTTCTTAGCCTTGGTGGAGTTGTAAGTTGCTAAATCCTTCGCAATCGGAAATTCGACCTGACGAGAAGGTTCCCTTCCGGGTGTGCCTACGATGACAAGCTGATATGCAAGGTGGTCCAGCGCACTTCGGAGATTGTGAATAACATCTCCGGCGGAGGAGACAGCATTCCATGGCAATACGGGCAAGCGTTGTGTGGGGAGCTCGGACATTTGAAAGAAGTTATGTCCAGGTTGCGAATAGGCATCTCCAATTACCACATCCAATTGGTGATCGGTGTGAATAAGGAGTTCGGATTCCAAATCTTTCAGGTGCTTCTTGGCCCGTTCTATCTTTACACGGACAAGAATAAGCCTCGCTTCAGCATTTAGAGACATTTAGCTAACCTTGTGTATTGTGGACGAAATTAGGGTGCTGGGATTAAATAAAAAACGCAGGCTCAACTTAAGTTAAGTCGGGCCTGCGCTGAAAATTTAATTTCGTCTTGCAAATTCGCCCAAATGCGAGGCGGGCCGCTTTTCACCAGTCACCAGTCACCAGTCACCAGTCACCAGTCACCAGTCACCAGTCACCAGTCACCAGTCACCAGTCACCAGTCACCAGTCACCAGTCACCAGTCACCAGTCACCAGTCACCAGTCACCAGTCACCAGTCACCAGTCACCAGTCACCAGTCACCAGTCACCAGTCACCAGTCACCAGTCACCAGTCACCAGTCATCAGTCACCAGTCACTGCTCGCTACGCGCCCGCCTTCTCTTCCTTCTTTTCTTCCTCGGCGGGCTCGGGTTTCCCGGCGGCCTTTTCCTTCTTTACCTTTTTCTTGAGCTTGGAACCGAGCAGTTCGAGAATGGCGAGGTCCGCTCCGTCACCGATTCGGAAACCGGCATGAATGATTCGCGTGTAACCGCCGGCGCGATCGGAAAAGCGCGGGGCGATGTCGGCGAACAGTTTTTTGGTGGCGCCGGGCGTCATGAGATATGAGGCGGCCTGGCGGCGAGCATGCAGCGTATCGGTCTTGCCGAGCGTGATCATCTGCTCGACGAGGGGTTTCGCGGCTTTGGCGCGCGTGACGGTGGTGGTAATGCGCTCCTTCTCGATCACGTTGGTGACGAGGTTGCGCAGCGTCGCACGGCGATGCGCCGGCTGACGTCCAAGTTTAGAACCATAGTTGCGATGTCGCATAAGTGGGTCCTTCGGGCGCCTACAGGCCCGCGGTTTCCTCCGGCGTCGGCGGCGCGGTCTGGCTCGGCAGCGGCGGCCAGATGATGCGGCCGTGCTCGTCGAACTTCATGCCCAGGCTCAGGCCCATCTTGTGCAGGATTTCCTTGATTTCATTGAGCGACTTGCGGCCGAAGTTTTTCGTCTTCAGCATTTCGTTTTCGCTCTTCTGCACCAACTCGCGGATGGACTGGATGTTGGCATTCTTCAAGCAGTTGTAGGAACGCACGGAAAGCTCGAGTTCCTCGACCGAACGGTCCAGGTGCTCGACGCGGGGATCGTTGTACGATTCCACCGCTTCCTCGGCCATTTCGGGCTGTTCCTCGAAGTTGATGAAGATGCTCATGTGGTCCTTGACCAGCTTCGAGGCCAGGCCGATGGCGTCCTGCGGCGTGATCGCGCCGTTGGTCCAGACTTCCAGGGCGAGCTTTTCGTAATCCGTCATTTGGCCGAGGCGGGCCGCTTCCACCGAGTAGTTCACCTTGCGCACCGGCGAGTGAACCGAATCCACGGGGATGTAGCCGATCGGAAGATCTTCGTCGAAGTTGCGGTCCGCCGAGACGTACCCGCGGCCGTTCTTGACGCGCATCTCCAGCTGAAGTTTCCCGCCTTCGTTGACCGTGGCGATATAGACCGTCTTGTCGAGCACCGCGAAATCCGCGTCTTCCTCGATCATGGCGGACGTCACGACCCCGGGATTCTCGACATTGATGACGATCGTTTTTGCCTGATCGTTGTTGAGCTTCAGAGGGACCTGCTTCAGGTTGAGAATGATGTCGGTGGCGTCTTCCACCACGCCGGGAATCGAGGAGAATTCGTGCAACACGCCTTCGATTTTCACGGCGGTGATGGCCGCGCCTTCAATCGAGCTCAGAAGCGCCCGTCGAAGGGCGTTGCCCACCGTGGTGCCCCATCCGCGCTCGAACGGCTGCGCGGAAAACTTTCCAAATTTATCCGTCAGCGACTCGAGTTCGGCCGCCAAGCGCTTTGGTTTCTGAAAACCTTTCCACATCTGTCAAGTCCTCCCTCCCCGCGGCTGCGGGGACATCAAATCTTTGTCCGGAGTTTCGGCCGGAAATCCCGGCTCTTTTGTCCCGGCTTTCAAATTTGAAATTTCAAATTTGAAATCGGAGACTGGAGATTTTCCCGGATGCTACTTCGAGTACAGCTCGACGATGAGCTGCTCGGTAATGGGCGGAGTCTGCACGTTTTCGCGTTTCGGCAGCGCCACCACTTTGGCCTTGAACGTTTCGCGGTCGATTTCGAGCCACGGCACGGCGTTCTGGCTCTGCGCGACGTTGCGCGCTTCCAGCACCATGGTGTTCTCGTGCATCTTCCCCTTGAGCGCGATTTCCTCGCCGACGCCCACCAGGTAGGAAGGGATGTTAACCTTCTTCCCGTTGATCAAAACGTGCCCGTGGAGGACAATCTGCCGCGCCTGCGAACGGGAACTCGCGAATCCCGAACGCCAGACCGCGTTGTCCAGACGCCGCTCGAGCATGACGATCAAATTTTCGCCCGTGGGCCCTTGCGCGCGCTCGGATTTTTCGACGTAGTTGCGGAACTGCCGCTCCAGCAATCCGTAGGTGCGCTTCACTTTTTGTTTTTCGCGGAGTTGCAGGCCGTATCCGGCCAGCTTCTTCACGCGGCGCGACTGGCCGTGCTGCCCCGGAACAAAGTTGCGCTTCTCGATCGCGCACTTTTCGGTAAAACAGCGCAGCCCCTTCAAAAACAGCTTCTGCCCTTCACGGCGGCAGAGCCGGCAAATCGCTTCACGATGACGTGCCAAATTCGTATCTCCTTATGTTGCTGTTGCTCGAATCCAAATCTTTCCTGCAATAATCCCGTTTCCAAACAAATCCCAGGTACGCGCCAGGCGCGACAGCCGGATCAAACGCGGCGGCGCTTGGGCGGACGGCAGCCGTTGTGCGGAATCGGCGTGACATCCTTGATGTGCACAATGTGCAGGCCCGACGAAGCCAGTGCGCGCACGGCCGACTCGCGGCCCGAACCCGGCCCCTTGATGCGGACTTCGATGGATTTCATTCCGTACTGGTCGCGCGCCACACCCGCAGCCGTCCCGGAAGCCTGCTGGGCGGCGTAGGGCGTTCCTTTGCGCGATCCCTTGAAGCCGATCGATCCGGCCGAGGACCAGGACACCGTGCGGCCATCGGGGCCGCAGATGGTGATAATCGTGTTGTTGAACGTGGCCTGGATGTGCGCCACGCCATGCGGGACCACGCGCTTCTCCCGCTTCTTCTTGAATTCCTTCTTGCGCTTGGATGTTTTTTCCGGCGCCTTTGTCGCGTCTACTGCCTGTTCTTTTGCCAAGTCAATACCCTCGTTTCAAGCTTTGCTCACGGCCATTATTCCTGGCGGGCTCCAATTAGAGCCCCGCCTACTTGCGGGCGGCGACCTTCTTCTTTGCCGCCACTGCGCCCTTACGCGGTCCCTTGCGGGTTCGCGCGTTGGTGTGCGTTCGCTGCCCGCGCACGGGAAGATTGCGCCGGTGGCGCAGCCCGCGGTAGCACTGAATTTCGATCAAGCGGCGGACGTTCATCTGGACCTCCTTGCGAAGATCCCCTTCCACGCGCCCCTCGGATTCGATCGCCTGACGCAGCCGGTTAATCTCTTCCTCGGTCAGGTCCTTGATCTTTTTGGTGTATTCCACGTCCGCCTTGGTGCAAAGCGAGCGCGCGCGGGGCTGCCCGATTCCATAGATCGACGTCAGGCCGACCCAGATGCGCTTTTGCGGCGGAAGATCCACTCCAGCAATACGTGCCATGCGTGCTCCTTAATTTCCCGCGGGCTCCATGTAGATCCCGCATCCGAATTTCCGCGGCTCCAAGTAGAGCCCGCACCTGAAATCTCTTGCAGGCTCCCATCGGGGCCCGCGTGCTGCTTCTGCGAACTTATCCCTGGCGCTGCTTGTGCTTCGGGTTGACGCAAATCACGCGCACCACGCCGCGCCGGTGAATGACCTTGCACTTATCACAAATTTTCTTTACCGATGCCCGGACTTTCATTTCCAACTCCTCGAGAATGATGCGTGCATCTACTTATATCGATAAACGATGCGGCCGCGCGTCAGGTCGTAGGGAGAAAGCTCCACCGCGACTTTGTCTCCGGCCAGGATGCGAATGAAATTCTTGCGCATCTTTCCGGAAATGTGCGCGAGCACACGATGCTTGTTCTCCAGCTCGACCCGAAACATCGCATTGGGCAGGGGTTCAATCACGGTCGCCATCACTTCGATGGCGTCTTCCTTGGGATTGGAAGCGTCTGCCTTGCGCTTTTCCGGTTCGGGTCGCTTGCCCATAGCCCCTCTCGCGTAGCCTACCAAGAAGGTCCCTGCATTTCGCGGGGACGCGTCAAAATCCATGGCCCATTCGCGGTGACCGCCACGGTGTGCTCAAAATGAGCGGACTTGGTGCCGTCGGCCGTCACTGCCGTCCAATCGTCGTCGAGCACTTTCACCTCGGGTCCGCCGATGTTGACCATCGGCTCAATGGCGAAGACCATGCCTTCCTGCAAGCGCGGGCCGCGGCCGGGTTCGCCGTAATTCAGCACATTGGGCTCTTCATGAATGTGCGTCCCAATGCCGTGGCCGCAAAGATCGCGCACGACGGAATAGCCGTTCTTGCGCTCGGCCCAGTTCTGCACCGCGGCGGAAATGTCCGACAGCCGGTTTCCCACGCGCACCTTTTCAATCGCCTGATCCAGCGATTCCCGGGTCACTTGCAAAAGCTTCTTCAATTCGGGAGTGATCTCCCCCACCGGCACGGTGACCGCCGCATCGGCGTAATAACCGGCATGCTCCACGCCGAAATCGATTGAAATGATGTCGCCCTCTTCCAGCCGCCGCGATTTCGACGGAATGCCGTGCACCACTTCCGAATTGATCGACGTGCACAACGTCGCCGGATATCCCCGGTAATTCTTGAACGCGGGCCGCGCCTTCAATTCCGCCGTCCGGCGTTCCGCATAATCGTCAAGATCCTTCGTGCTCACTCCCGGCCGCACCATTCCGCGCAGATCGTTCAGAACTTCCCAGAGCACAAGCCCGGCGTGATGCATTTTTTCGAGTTCCGCCTGGGATTTGCAAACGATCATCTGGGTATTTTTGCTCCGTCCAAAATCTTCGCGATGCTTGCCGTTACCTCGTCCGCATTGGCCATCGCATCCACCGAACTCAGCTCCTTGCGCACGGTGTAGTATTCGACCAGCGGGCGCGTCTGCTTTTCGTAGGCGTGCAATCGCTCGCTGATCACGCCTTCGGTATCGTCCGGGCGGTGAATCAATTCGCTGCCGTCCAGGTCACAGACGCCTTCGTGCTTCGGCGGACGGTCATAGATATTGTATATGTGGCCGCCAGTCTTGCAAATTCTGCGGCCCGTCAGCCGCCGCATCAACTTCTCCGGCTGCACGACCATGTGCACTACAAAGGTACGGCCGAACTTGTGTTTCCGGCAAATCCGCTCGAGATCATCGGCCTGCGCCAGCGTGCGCGGGAAGCCGTCAAACACAAATCCGTTCCGGCAGTCCGGCTGCGCGATGCGGTCCTCGACCATGCTGAGCACGAGGTCGTCGGGAACCAATTCGCCGCGTTCCATCAAGGGCTTCGCTCTCCGCCCCAGTTCGGTCTCGCGCCGAATGTGGTCGCGAAACATGTCCCCGGTGGAGAGATGCGGCAAGTGATACCTCTCCGCAATGCGTTGGGCTTGCGTGCCCTTGCCGGCTCCCGGAGGACCCAGCAGGATCACGGCATGGCCCAGTTCCTGTAGAGCGTTTACGCTGCTCGTATCAGCCGTAACGGCGGCCACGCAGTTTTCCCTTCTTTACAAAGCCTTCGTAATTTCGCATTACGAGTTGAGCCTCGATCTGCTGGACCGTATCCATGGCCACGCCGACCACGATCAGCAGGGATGTGCCGCCAAAATAAAAATTAACTTTCAGACCTTCCAGCACGAAACGCCACATGTGATTGTCAAACCAGGTTCCGACAACCGGCAAATGCTGGAGATGTATGCCCGCCATGAGCCATTCCGGAAGCAGGCAAACCGCCGCCAGGTAAACTCCGCCCACGAAGGTCAGGCGCCGCAGCACGCGATCGATGTGCTCGGAGGTATTGCGCCCCGGGCGAATTCCCGGGATGAACCCGCCGTACTTCCGCATGTTGTCGGCCAGCTCGGTGGGATTGAACACGATCCCGACATAGAAAAACGCAAATACGATGATCAGCGTAATGTAAACCAATACGTACCAGGGCTCGCCCCAGGCCAGATTCGTGGCCAGCCAATCCACCGCCTTGAATTTCCTGCCCAAGAACAAGATTAATGGTGCCCGGAAAGGTGAGCAGCGAACTGGCAAAAATCGGAGGGATCACTCCGCCCGAATTCACGCGCAGCGGCAGATAGGTCATCTGGCCGCCCATCATCTTGCGCCCCATCACGCGCTTGGCGTATTGCACGGGAATGCGCCGCTGTCCGCCCTCGACAAAAACGATGACTCCGATTACGCCGATCATCATGGCCATCATCAAAATCATCGCCAGGCCGGTGAACGGTCCCCACTGCGCGGTCCTGAACTTATCGAACATGTCCGCCACGGCTCGCGGAAGGCCGACCACGATTCCGGCAAAGATGATCAAGGACATGCCGTTGCCGACGCCGCGCTCGGTAATCTGCTCGCCAAGCCACATGATGAACGCCGAGCCGGTGGTCAGCGTCAGGATGGTCATCAGCACGAACGCGATGCCCGGGTTGTAAACCAGCGGCTGATTGCTCGGGCCGCCGGTCTTTTCCAAGGTGACCGCGATCGAAAGCGATTGCACCACGCTGAGCAGGATCGTCAGGTAGCGCGTGTATTGCGTGATCTTTCGCCGCCCGAGTTCGCCTTCTTTTTGCAGGCGCTCGAGGTAGGGCCAGACCACCTGCATCAGTTGCAGGATGATCGACGCCGTAATGTACGGCATGATGCCCAGCGCGAAATATCGTCAGGCGGCGGAAATTGCCGCCGCTGAACAGGTCGATGACGCCGAGGACCGAACCCTGATTCTGCGAAAAGAACTGCGCCAGGACGTCGGTATTGATGCCCGGGGTGGGCAGGAACGCGCCCAACCGGTACACCGCCAGCATGGCAAGCGTGAACAGAAGCCGCTTGCGCAGGTCCGGGATCCGGAACATGTTGGCGAATGCTTCGAAGAACTGGTTCATGGCAAAATCTCGACCTTGCCTCCGGCGCGGGTGATTTTCTCCTCGGCCGATTTGCTGAATTTGTGCGCGCGCACGGTGAGCGCGGTATTGAGTTCCCCGTCGCCCAAAACCTTAATTTCGGCGCGAACCTGGCGGATCAATCCGGCGGCAATCAAAAGCTCCGGGGTGACCGTTTCTCCGGCCGGAAAGACGCCGAGCATTTCCACGTTGACCACGGCGTATTCGCTGTGGGAGGGATTGTGGAAGCCGCGCTTCGGAATCCGGCGGCGCAGCGGCATCTGGCCGCCTTCAAAACCCGGCCGCCGCGAATAGCCCTTGCGCGATTTCTGTCCCTTGTTGCCCTTGCCCGACGTTCTGCCGAGTTTCGAGCCGATTCCGCGTCCCACGCGCACCTTGCGGTGCCGCGATCCGCGAGCCGGCTTCAGATTGGAAAGATTCACTGCCATAGTGTCCTCTTTAGGGTGGGCTGCAAGTACAGCCCGCACCCGATTAGGGCGGGCCGCATTTACAGCCCGCGCCCGCAATTTCCGAATCCTTGCGCGTTTCTTAAACCGTGTACTCTTCGACCGTCACCAGGTGCCGCACCTTATGAATCATGCCGCGAATCGCCGGGGTATCTTCCCGCACGACCACTTGATTCATGCGGCGAAAACCCAGCCCGCGAATCGTCTGCCGCATGTCCCGGGGACACGCGATGAAACTCACCACCCACTTGATTTTCAGCGTTCCAGATGCGTTCTTCGCCATGATAATTATCCCCGGCGCGTTAGCGCCCGAGTTCCTCCACCGTCTTGGAGCGAAGCTCCGCGACCTTGGCAATGTCCTTCAGGCGGAGCAGCGCGTCAAATGTGGCCTTGATGACGTTGTGCGGGTTCGATGTGCCGATGGACTTCGTCAGCACGTTCGAGATTCCCGCCACTTCCATCACCGCGCGCACCGGGCCGCCGGCGATAATGCCGGTGCCATCGGGCGCTGGTTTCAGCAGCACTTGCCCCGAGCCGTACAGGCCCAGGACCTGGTGCGGGATCGTGGTGCCCTTCAAGTTCAGGTGGATCAGATTCTTCTTGGCTTGCTCGATGGCCTTGCGGATGGCCATGGGCACTTCGCGAGCCTTGCCCATGCCGAAGCCCGCATGGCCCTGCCTGATCTCCGACGACGACCAGAGCGGAAAAGCTGAGGTTCTTGCCGCCCTTGACGACCTTGGTCACGCGCTGGATGGCCACGACCTGATCTTTCAAGCTATTGGCGTTGACATTGAGGTTTCGCCGGACCGCCAGTGTTTCCCTGAGAATGTGTTTGGACATAACCTAGAATTTCAACCCCGCTTCCCGGGCCGCTGCGGCCAGGGCTTCCACACGGCCGTGGTACATGTATCCGCCGCGATCGAACACCACTTGTTCGATTCCGGCGGCGCGGGCGCGCTCGGCGATTTTTTTCCCGATCATCTTTGCCGCCGCCACATTGTTTCCACCCTTCATTTCCTTGCGCGTTTCCTTGTCGATCGAACTCGCCGAAACCAGCGTGCGTCCGCTGCGATCGTCGATCACCTGGGCATAGATGTGCCCGTTCGAGCGATACACGCAAAGGCGGGGCCGCTCGGGCGTTCCGGTAACCCGCATGCGCACGCGAAGGTGAATCCGCTGGCGATGCAAGTCACGCGATAATTTTCGGACCGGTACTGTTGCCACGATGCTCTCCTTATATATGCGGGCTCCAAGTAGAGCCCACACCCGATATACGCGGGCTCCAAGTAGAGCCCACACCCGAATATCCACAGGCCCCCAAGGGAGGCCAAAGCCCCGTGTTACGCGCCCGTCTTGGCGGCCGCGCCGGCTTTTCCGGCCTTCTTTTTCAGACGCTCGCCGGTGATGCGAATGCCCTTTTGCTTATACGGGTCCGGCGGACGCAGCGAGCGAATATCCGCGCACACCTGGCCGACCTGGCCGCGGTCGGCGCCCGAAACGGTCAAGCGCGTCTGCTTTTCGACCGTGATCTGGATTCCCTCGGGAATCGGAAATTCGACCGGATGGGAATAGCCAAGCGCGAAGCTCACCATCTTGCCCTTTAATTCGGCGCGATATCCGACGCCGACAATGTCCATGTCCTTCTTGAAGCCCGTGGTCACGCCCGTGACGGCGTTGGCCACCAGCGCCCGCGCCAGGCCGTGCAGCGCGGCATGTTCGTCGCTCTGGCGGAGGGCGTGAAGCTCCGCGCCCTTCTGCTCGAGGCTGATTCCCTTCGGCAGATTCACGCTCAGTTTGCCCTTGGGCCCCTGCACTTCGACCGAACTCGGGGCGATCTGAATTTTTACGCCCGCGGGTACGGCAATCGGTTTTCTTCCAATGCGCGACATAGCGTTATGGCTCTCCTGCCAGACCTCTTACCAGACTTCGCACAGAACTTCGCCGCCCACGCGCGCTTTGCGCGCCGCGCGGCCGGTCATCACGCCCTTGGGCGTGGTCATGATGCTGATGCCCATGCCGCCGACCACGGGCCGGATTTCGGTTGCGCCCTTGTAGCGGCGGCTGCCGGGCTTGGACACGCGCTTCAGGTCGGTGATCACGCTGCGCCGGTCCGGCGTGTATTTCAAAAACAGGCGCAGGGTCTTGCGGACCTTGTTTTCCTCGACCAATTTGTAGGTCGAGATATAGCCTTCTTCCTTCAGAATCCGGGCCACCTCGGCTTTCAGTTTCGAGGTGGGAATGTCCACGCGAGCGTGGCGCGCCTTGGCGGCGTTGCGAATGCGTGTCAGCAAATCGGAGATGGGATCAGTTTGCATAGTCGTATTCTTTCTGGCGGGCTGCAAGTACAGCCCGCACCCGTCCTACCAGCTGGCTTTCACCACGCCGGGAATCTCCCCGCGCAGCGCGTGCCCGCGAAAACAGATGCGGCACATTTGAAATTTCCGCAAGTAACCCCGCGGGCGGCCGCACAGGCGGCAGCGGTTGCGGATGCGAACCTTGAACTTCAACTTCTTGCGCATCTTGGCGAATTGTGAGTCTCGCGCCATTTTTTCTCCTTACTTTCTTCAGCGGCGTGGCTCCAAGTCGAGCCCGCACTTTTTACCGGCGGGCTTCAAGTAAAGACCGCACCCGAATCTACGCCTGGGGCCGCAGCGGCACGCCCAGCAGTTTCAGCAGTTCTCGGCCTTCTTCGTCGTTCTTGGCCGTGGTCGTCAGCGTGATGTTCATGCCCTTGATCTTGTCGACGCGCGTGTAATCGATTTCCGGGAACACCAGCTGGTCCTTGAGGCCCAGAGTGTAGTTGCCGCGCCCGTCAAACGCGTTCGGCGGCAATCCGCGGAAGTCGCGGACGCGCGGCAGCACGACGTGGCACAGCCGGTCAAGAAACTCGTACATCCGGTCGCCGCGCAGCGTCACGCAGCATCCGATGGGCATGCCTTTGCGAATCTTGAAATTGGCAATCGATTTCTTGGCGCGCGTGACCACTGGCTTTTGGCCCGTGATCTGTCCCAGCTCGATGACCGCCACGTCCAGCAGCTTGACGTTCTGGCTGGCTTCGCCCATCCCGATGTTCACGATCACCTTGGCGACCTTCGGCACGGACATGGGGTTCGTCCGGCCAAACCGCTTCATCAGCGCGGGGACCACTTCCTTGCGGTAATGTTCGTGCATTCGGCTCATCATGGTTCGATCTCTTGATCCTCTGCGGGCGCGCATTCCCTGGGGAAGCGCGCCGGAATTTGGATTACTTTTCCAGCGTGGTGCCGCACCGGCGGCAGATGCGCTCCTTGGTGCCGTCGGGCAACAGCTTGTGCCCGAGCCGCGTGCCCTTGTTGCATGCGGGGCACAGCAGCAAAACGTTGGATATCGCGATCGGCCCTTCTTTATCCACGATCCCGCCCTTGATGTTCTGGTTCGGGTTGGGCCGCGTGTGGCGCTTGATCATGCCCGCGTGCTCGATCATGACCGTGCGCTTGGACGGATTGACGCCCAGAACGCGGCCGATTTTTCCCCGGTCTTTTCCGGTCATCACGCGGACTTGATCGCCCTTCTTGATCCCCGCGGTCGTGGGAGGCGTTACGATCCGTTCTCTCAGCGGCATTACCAAACCTCCGGGGCCAGCGAAACAATCTTCGCAAATTTCTTCTCGCGCAACTCGCGCGCCACGGGACCAAACACGCGCGTCCCGACCGGCTCGTTCGCGTCGTTGATCAGCACCGCGGCGTTGTCGTCAAACCGGATGTAGGTGCCATCCTTGCGGCGATGCTCTTTTCGCGTGCGGACGACCACGGCCTTTACGACCGAGCCCTTCTTGACCGCGCTGTCCGGCGCAGCTTCCTTCACCGCCGCGGTAATGACGTCGCCCAGGCCGGCGCGGCTGCCTGCATCGCCGCCGAGCGGGAGAATACATGTTATCTGGCGGGCGCCGGAATTATCGGCCACCGTGAGCCAGCTTCGCATCTGAATCATGACGTTTGCCCTGTCTTTCTTTTACGCACGTTAATTCACGCGGGTGCTGCGGGTGACCACTTCGGCCAGCCGCCAGCGCTTCAGTTTCGACATCGGCCGGGTTTCGACGATTCTCACCGTGTCGCCCAGGCGCGCTTCGCGCTTTTCATCGTGCGCATAAAATTTCTTCGTGACGCGCATCACGCGCGTGTACAGCTTGTGCTGCACCAGGCGCGTGACCTTCACCACGATCGTCTTTTCCATCTTCGCGCTGGTCACCTTGCCGGTCAGTTCCTGCCGCTGGTGCCGCGCCGGTTTTGCCGGCGTTTCCGGTGCCGTTTCAGTTGCCATTTTGCTTCCTCAATTCGCGCTCCCGCAGAAGTGTTTTGACGCGCGCCAGGTCCTTGCGCGCCGAGCGCAGCTTGGTGACCGCCTCGGCCTGCCCGGTCGAGAGCTGAAAACGCAGCCGGAAGACCTGCTCGGCCAGTTCGCGCTGCCGTTCGTTCAATTCCGGAGTGTCCTGATCGCGCAATTTTTCCGACTCGGCTCGGCATTAGAGCGCTCCCGCCCGGCTGACAAACTTCGTGTGAATCGGCAGTTTGTGCGCCGCAAGTTCCATGGCTTCCTGCGCGGTCGCCAAGTCCACGCCGGCCATCTCGAACATGACGCGTCCCGGCTTGACCACCGCCACCCAGCGCTCCGGAGCGCCCTTGCCCTTGCCCATGCGGGTTTCCGCCGGCTTCTTGGTGAACGGCTTATCCGGAAAAATCCGGATCCAGAGCTTGCCGCCGCGCTTGATGAATCGCGTGATGGCCACGCGCGAAGCTTCGATCTGCCGGTCGGTAATCCACGCCGGCTCGAGCGCCTTCAGCCCGTACTCGCCGAAGGACAGCTCCCCGCCGCGCCAGGCCTTGCCCTTGCGCCGCCCTCGCTGCTGTTTCCGGTACTTCACTTTCTTTGGCATTAACATCGTCGTCGACCCTCGAATTTTCTTGTCGGCATTGCGAACAGCGCTAAACCGCCGCCGCTGCCTGCGCCACGGGCTTCTTTTGCCCGCGCTCGGGAATCTTTTCCCCTTGATAGACCCAGCACTTCACGCCAATGATTCCGTACGTGGTGAGCGCCTGGGCAAAACCAAAATCGATGTCGGCGCGCAGCGTCTGCAGCGGCAGCCGGCCTTGCAGGTACCATTCCTTGCGCGCGATTTCCGCGCCGTTCAAGCCGCCCGGCCACGCGGATCTTGATTCCCTTGCAGCCGAACCGCAGGGCGGAATCGACCGCCTTGCGCATCGCCCGGCGGAACGCCACGCGCTTTTCCAGTTGCAGCGCAATGGATTCGGCCACGAGTTGCGCATCGAGTTCGGGGCGGTGCACTTCCTGAATGTCGATGTGCACTTCGCGCTTGGTGCGCTTCTGAATTTCGCCCTTGAGCTTGTCGATTTCCGCGCCCTTGCGCCCGATGATGATTCCCGGGCGCGCCGTGAACAGGCGAATCGACCAGCTTGTTGGCGGCGCGCTCGATGTCGATCGAGCTGATGCCGGCCGATTTCAGGCGGTCCTTTAACTGTTTCCCGCAGCTTCGACGTCCTCGTGCAGCAGGTCGGCATAATCGCGGTCCGCGTACCACCGCGATTTCCAGGGCTTGTTGTAGCCCAGCCGAAACCCATATGGATGTGTCTTCTGTCCCAAAGCTTCCTCCCGCTACTTCTTCGACTTTCCCGACGGCTTCTTCTTTTTTCCAGCCAGCGCCTGGCGAGCCTTTTTCACAGCTCCCGCGACGCCCTTCTGCGATTCCGCTTCCGCCGCGGCGGCCGCAATGCGCTGCTGGGCGGCCTGGTGGTGCTCGACGACGCGCGACGACGATGTGGGCGGTGCGCCGCTGGTAGCGGAACGCGCGGCCCATCGGCGCCGGACGCAGCCTCTTCCACCGCGAACCTTCGTTCACGAAGCACCGCGAAACGAACAGGTGGTCCACGTCGAGCGATGCGCCGGCATCTTCCGCCTTGCGCTCGGCGTTGGCGATCGCGCTGCGCAGCACTTTTTCGACGTCGCGCGTGGCGCGCTTCTTGGCGAACCGCAAAATCTGCAGCGCCTCTTCGGCCCTCTGCCCGCGGATCATGTCGATGACCAGGCGGATCTTCTGCGGAGACATGCGCACGTGCCGCGCCATCGCCACTGCTTCAATTGCCGGAGCCTGCATGAGTTCGTTTGCCATGGTTTATGCCTTCGGCGCTGCCGCCGCGCCGCCTCCGGCTGGTGCGCGCGCCTGCCGGCGCGCCCGGAGCTCCCGCCACTCCCGCGGCGCGCTCCAGAGCGGCCTTGACGGCATGGCCCTTGAACGTCCGCGTTCCCGCGAACTCGCCCAGCTTGTGACCGACCATCTGCTCGGTGACATACACGGGAATAAATTTTCTGCCGTTATGCACGGCGATCGTGTGTCCGATCATCACCGGAAGAATCGTCGACCGGCGCGACCACGTCTTGATCACTTTCTTTTCGTTGCGCGCGTTCATCCCTTCCACCTTCTCGCGAAGGTGGCCGTCGATAAACGGGCCTTTTTTGAGCGAGCGTCCCATCGTTTCTCCCTGCTCCTCGAACTTTGTTTCAGCGGGCTCCACGCTCCGCTTGAAACGTTCAGCGCAGCGAAAGCTGGTTCTACTGCTTCGCTTACTCTTCCACCCGGCGCAATTTGATCCACTGCGCGCGGCGCAATTTCTTGAATCCGCGCACCGGGCCCGGCACGCGGTGCGAGACCGGGCAGAACGGGCACACAAAACGGGTGCCCTGCGCGTTGGGCGCCTTCTCGACCGTAACCGCCCATCCGGGCTTGCACAGCCGGTACAAAACCTGAACCGGAGCGGCGGCCACAAACCGCGTCGCTGGCTTGACCGGCTTTGCCGCCGGACGCGCCGCGCGCACGGGTTTGCGTGTTCGGGCCACCCGCCTCGCCGCCGTTCCTGTTCTCCTGCTTCGTGTTGCGCTCATCATGATTGTCTCAACTTGCTCTCAAATACCCGCCGCGCCAGGCTGAGTATTTTGCTGCTACCTACGAATTCAACTTTTCCGGCGGGCTGCAAGTACAGCCCGCACCCGGTTACGGCTTGCGCCGCTGAACAATCTGCTTGTCCGAACGCCGGTTGCGGCGCGTCTTCGCGCCCAGCGTCGAGAATCCCCACGGCGTTTGCGGGTGATTGCCCTTCACGCGGCCTTCTCCGCCGCCGTGCGGATGGTCGACCGGATTCATGGCCACGCCGCGAACCGTCGGCCGGCGTCCATGCCAGCGCGTGCGGCCCGCCTTGCCGTAGGTCACGTTCTCGTGGTCGAGGTTTCCGACCTGGCCGATCGTCGCCATGCAGTCCAAAGCGAATTTCCGAACTTCGCCCGAAGGCAGCTTGACCAGCGCGATGTCGCCCTCTTTGCTGAGCAACTGCGCCGCGCCGCCCGCCGCGCGACAAACTTGCGCGCCCTTGCCGGGCTGCAGCTCGAGGTTGTGCAGCTGCGTTCCGGGAGGAATGAACCGTATGGCCATGGCGTTTCCCGGAAGAATGTCCGCGCCCTCGCCGGTCTGCACCGTCGCGCCGACTTCCAGGCCGATCGGGTGCAGGATGTAGCGCTTCTCGCCGTCGGCGTAGTGCAGCAGAGCCAGGCGCGCCGAGCGGTTCGGGTCGTACTCGATGGCCGCGACCTGCGCCGGAATGCCCTTCTTCTCGCGCCGGAAATCGATCGCGCGGTACTGCTTCTTATGACCGCCGCCGCGATGCCAGATCGTGATTTCGCCGTGGGCGTTGCGTCCGCCCGTGCGCTTTTTCGGTTCGACCAGCGACTTCTCGGGCTCTTGCTTCGTGATCTCGCTCTTATCGAGCATGGTCAGGAAGCGCCGCGACGCTGTATATGGATTAAAGCTTTTCAGTGCCATAACTTTACTCTCTTCCCCTGGCACGCTCCGCAGGCACCCGCTAGCGGGCCTGCCAAAGCCTGCCGCCGAAACCCCGGGCTACAGCCCTGAACTACAGGTTGTCCGCGTACTCGATCATTTTTTCGCCTGCCGCCAGCTTGACGTAGGCCTTCTTCCAATCGCGTCGATGGCCTTCCGCACGGCCGCGGCGGCGAAACTTCCCGTGATAAATGGCCGTGCGTACTCCGGCCACCTTGACCTTGAAAATCTTCTGAACCGCTTCCTTGATCTGCGTCTTGGTTGCCGCAGGGGCCACTTCAAATACCACCGTGTGCTGGGTCTCCTTCACGCCGAGACCCTTCTCGGTGATGATTGGCCGGCGAATCACTTGAAACTCGCTGATGAGCATTGCCTCGTCCTTCGTTTCGTTCTTGCGTTAATTTTCGGGCTTACTTCTTGCCCTTGCTTTTTGCCGACGGCTTCTTTGCCGCCGCCTTTTTCGCCGGAGCCGCCTTCTTTTTGGCCGCGGGCGCTTCCGCCTTGGGCGCTTCGGCGGGCGCGACCGCTTCGATCGTTACAATGTCGGAAGCGGGCGCCGCTCTGCGCGGGCCAAGCGTCGTTCCCAGGCGCACGGCCGCGTCCTTCGACAGGACCAGGCGGTCGTGACGCAGCAAATCGTACGGCTGCAGGGCGTGCGGTGCGACCAGCTTCACGCCTTCCAGGTTCCGGCTGGCCAGTTCCAGATTGCGGTTGGCCTCGATCTCCACCAGAAGAACCGTCTTCAACCCGTCCAAACGGTCCAGGGCCTGGCGGAACGGCTTGGCCTTGTGCGAATCCAGCTGCCAGGTATCGACCACCGTCAGCTTCTGGTCGGCCAGCTTCGCGGAAAGCGCCGAGCGCAGCGCGCCCAAAATCATCTTGCGCGGCAAGCGGTAGGCGTAACTGCGCGGCTGCGGGTCCGTGGACCGTGCCGCCCTTGCGCCAGATCGAGCTGCGAATCGAGCCCACGCGCGCGCGGCCCGTGCCCTTCTGCTTCCAGAGCTTGCGTGCCCGAGCCGGATACTTCGCCGCGGCCCTTGGTCTTGTGCGTTCCGGCGCGCATCTCGGCCTGATACCAGCGCACGGTTTCGTGCAGCAGGTCCGGGTTGACCTTCGCGCCAAACACGTAGTCGGGCAAATCGATCTGACCGACGTTCTTGCCTTCCAGATTCTTGATGTCCACTACCGCCATGATCGTCGCATCCTCTACGGAACTGCCTGGCTGAACTTTCTCGCTGAACTTCTTTGCCGGAATTCTTCGCCAAACTTCTCTATAAAAGCGCCCGGCGGAACTACTTCGCCTTGCGCGCTTTCCGGATCAAAATGTACGTGCCCACCGGGCCCGGGAACCGAGCCGTACACCAGAAGCAAATTTTCGTCCGTGTCCACTTTCACGACGCGAATGTTTTTCACGGTCACGCGCTGGTGGCCCATGTGTCCCGGAAAATGCTGCCCCGGCCAGACGCGCGACGGAAACGAGCTGCCGCCAATGCCGCCGGGAGCGCGGTGATGCATGGACCCGTGCGTGGCGTCGCCTCCGCGGAAGTGCCAGCGCTTGACGCCGCCAGCAAATCCCTTGCCCTTGCTGATGCCGGTGATATCGACCAGCTCGCCGGGCGCGAAGCGATCCACCAGAACGCGGTCGCCGGCCTTGGTTTCGTCGGCCGAATCATCCAGCCGCACTTCCTCGAGGCGCCGCATGGGCGCGGCATCCGACTTCTTGAAGTGCCCCAGCATGGGCTTGGTGACGCGCTGCGGCTTGATGAACTCCACCAGGCCGAGTTGCGCGGCGTCGTAGCCGTCCTTCTCTTTCGTGCGCCGCTGCACCACCACGCACGGGCCCGCCTGCAGCACCGTGCACCCGACGGCCTGGCCGTCGTCGGTGAAGACCTGGGCCATGCCCAGCTTGATTCCGAGAATTCCATTCACAGCCATCGAAGTTCCCCGTCTCTTCTTTCTTTCCTTGCCTGCCTGTTTGCTTCCTTGCTTGCCCGATCCGCTTACTTGCCGCCGTGCGCCGAACCGAACGCCTTGATTTCCACGTCCACGCCGGGCGGCAGATCCAGCTTCATCAGCGCGTCCACCGTGTCCGGCGTCGGCTCCAGGATGTCGATGAGCCGCTTGTGCGTGCGCATTTCGAATTGCTCGCGCGATTTCTTGTCCACATGCGGCGAGCGAAGCACGGTCCACCGGTTAATCGTGGTGGGCAGAGGAATCGGGCCGGCCACATTGGCTCCGGTGCGCTTGGCGGTCTCGACAATCTCGCGCGTGGACTGGTCGAGAATTCGGTGATCGTACGCTTTCAAACGAATGCGAATTTTTTCTCCGGCTGACATAAATTACTCGATAATCTCCGTGACGGCGCCTGCGCCGACCGTGTGGCCGCCTTCGCGGATCGCGAAGCGCAGCCCCTTCTCCAGCGCCACCGGCGTGATCAGGCTGATCTCGGCCGATACGTTGTCTCCCGGCATCACCATCTCCACGCCCGTCGGCAGCTTTACATCTCCCGTGACGTCCGTCGTCCGGAAATAAAACTGCGGCCGGTATCCGGTGAAGAACGGCGTGTGACGCCCGCCCTCTTCCTTCGTCAACACGTACGCTTCCGCCTTGAACTTGGTGTGCGGCGTGATCGATCCCGGCTTGGCCAGCACCTGCCCGCGCTCCACTTCTTCTTTTTCCGTCCCGCGCAGCAGCAATCCCACGTTGTCCCCGGCCATGCCTTCGTCCAGCAGCTTGCGGAACATTTCGATTCCGGTCACCACCCGCTTCATCGTCGGACGGAAGCCCACAATCTCCACTTCCTCGCCCACCTTCACCTTGCCGCGCTCCACGCGCCCGGTCACCACCGTGCCGCGTCCCGAAATCGAAAAAATATCCTCGATCGGCATCGCGAACGGCTTGTCCACGTCGCGCACCGGCTGCGGTATGTTCTTGTCCACCGCGTCCATCAACTCGTCAATCGACTTCTCCCACTTCGCTTCGCCGTTCAGCGCGCCCAGCGCCGACCCGCGAATCACCGGAATCGTGTCGCCCGGAAACTGGTACAGCTTCAGCAATTCGCGTACTTCCAGTTCCACCAGCTCCAGCAGCTCCGGATCTTCCACCATGTCGCACTTGTTCATGAACACCACAATCGACGGCACGCCCACTTGCCGCGCCAGCAGAATGTGTTCCCGCGTCTGCGGCATCGGCCCGTCGGTCGCCGCCACCACCAGGATCGCTCCGTCCATCTGCGCCGCGCCCGTGATCATGTTCTTCACGTAGTCCGCGTGCCCCGGGCAATCGATGTGCGCGTAGTGACGGTTCGCCGTCTCGTACTCCACGTGCGACACCGCGATCGTGATCCCGCGCTCGCGCTCTTCCGGCGCGTTATCAATCGAATCGAACGCCCGGAACGCCACCTTCGGGTTGTGCTTCGACAGCACCTTGGTGATCGCCGCCGTCAGCGTCGTCTTGCCGTGATCGATGTGCCCGATCGTCCCGATATTCAGGTGCGGCTTTGTTCGCTCGAATTTTTCCTTCGCCATTGCTGTGTCTGCTCCTCAACGCGTACGTTCGCTTGAACCAGCTAAAAATCCATTTAACCGCGAGTCGATCGGCCCGTCGATTTCGCGATGACTTCCTCGGCAACCGACGCCGGGGCCTCGGCATAATGCGAGAAATGCATGCTAAAGCTGGCGCGGCCCTGCGTGCGGCTGCGCACATCGGTGGCATACCCGAACATCTCGGCCAGCGGAACTTCGACGCGAATTACGTTCGCGCCGCCCCGGCTCTCGGTTCCCTGAATCTGGCAGCGCCGCGAATTCAAGTCCCCGAATACCTGCGCCATGTATTCTTCCGGAGTAACCACTTCGACCTTCATGATCGGCTCAAGCAGCACCGGATGAGCCTTGCCGCAGGCCGACTTGAAGGCCATCGAGCCCGCAATCTTGAACGCCATTTCCGAGCTGTCCACATCGTGATAGCTGCCGTCAACCAGAAGGACCGCGATGTCCACCATTTCGTAGCCGGCCAGGATGCCATTTTCCATGGCTTCGCGAATGCCCGCGTCAATCGGAGCGATGAATTCCTTGGGGATCGAGCCGCCGACTGTCTTGTCGATGAACAGCATGCGGTGATCTTTGTCAAAGCGCCATTTGCCGCCCGAACCGCCCACCTCTTTGGCCAGGACGTCGAGTTCATCGGTCGACATTTCATGCATGTTTTCATGCCCGGCGGAAGGCAGCGGATGCACGATGATTTCGCAGTGGCCGTATTGGCCGCGACCGCCGGTCTGGCGAATGTACTTGCCTTCGGCTTCGGCCTTTTTGCGAATCGTTTCGCGGTAGGCGACTTGCGGACGCCCGACGGTGGCCTGCACGCCGAATTCGCGCATCATGCGGTCGACAATGATCTCCAGGTGCAGTTCGCCCATGCCGGAAATAATGGTTTGCCCGGTGTCTTCATCGCTGTGCACGCGGAAGGTCGGATCTTCCTGCGCGAGCCTCTGCATGGCGTTGCCCAGCTTGTCCTGATCGGCCTTGGTCTTGGGCTCGATCGCGACGGAAATTACCGGCGCGGGAAACTCGATGTTCTCGAGAACCACGGCCTTGTCTTCATCGCACAGCGTGTCGCCGGTAGTGACGCTCTTCAGGCCCACGCACGCGGCAATATCGCCGGCATAGATCGCGTCAATTTCCTCGCGCTTGTTGGCGTGCATGCGCAGCAGGCGGCCGATGCGCTCGCGCGTCGACTTGGTCGAGTTGTACACGTAGCTGCCGGCCTTCAGCACGCCGGAATACACGCGAATGTAGGTCACGTGCCCGACGAACGGGTCGGACATAATCTTGAACGCCAGCGCGGAAAACGGCTCGTCGTCGCTCGCGCGGCGCAGCACCACTTCGTCGTTGGCCGTCATGCCCTCGACCGGCGGAACATCGAGCGGCGAAGGCAAATAGTCCACCACCGCATCGAGCAGCGGCTGAATCCCCTTGTTCTTGAATGCCGAACCGGCCAGCACGGGAACCAGTTTCAGCGCGATGGTCGAACGGCGAATCGAAGCGCGGAGTTCGTCCGCCGAAATCTTTTCGCCATTCAGGAATTTTTCCACCAGGGAATCGTCGTGCTCGGCGATGTATTCGACCGACTTTTCCCGGCACTCTTTGTAATAGGCCTCGTCCAATGCGGAAAACTTGAGCGCCGCGGCGATGTCCGGACGGGTAGCGATGAACGCCGCGTCCCACAGCTTGGCGACATCGAAGACTTCAAATTTCGCGCCCAGGGTTTCCTCGAGCCAGATAATCGCCTTTTCTTCCAGGAAATCGATGACGCCGATGAACAGATCTTCCTTGCCGATGGGACACTGAATGGCCACGGGGTGAGCGGCCAAACGCTGGCGCATGGTCTTAATGGCGTGCTCGAAATCCGCGCCGGTGCGGTCCATTTTGTTGATGAACGCAAGCCGCGGCACGTGATACTTGTCCGCCTGGCGCCAAACCGTTTCCGATTGCGGCTGCACGCCGCGCGCCGCGTCAAAAATCGCCACCGCGCCGTCCAGCACGCGCAGCGAGCGCTCGACTTCCACGGTAAAATCCACGTGGCCGGGCGTGTCTATGATATTGATGAGAAAATCCTTGCCGTTGCGCTTCCAGGAAGCGGTCGTCGCCGCCGACGTGATAGTGATGCCGCGCTCGCGCTCCTGCTCCATCCAGTCCATCGTGGCGGTGCCTTCGTCGACCGACCCGATCTTGTAGGTCACACCCGTATAAAACAGGATGCGCTCGGTCGAAGTGGTCTTGCCGGCGTCGATATGCGCCATGATCCCGATGTTGCGTGTTTCCGCGAGTTGTGCTTTGCGTGCCATTTCTGATTTACCGCGACCTTCTCCCCTGAGCTTGCAAAACCACCCAAATCAATTTATTGCCATGCCCATCACAAATCAAGGACTACCAGCGATAGTGCGCGAACGCCTTGTTGGCTTCGGCCATGCGGTGAACGTCTTCCTTCTTCTTCATCGCGCCGCCGCGGGCGTTGGACGCATCCAGAAGCTCTTCGGCCAGCTTGTCGGTCATCGTCTTGCCCGAACGCGTGCGCGCGTACAGCAGCAGCCAGCGAATGGCCAGCGATTGCCGGCGAAACGGGTTGACTTCGACCGGAACCTGATAGTTCGCGCCGCCCACGCGCCGCGTCTTCACTTCCAGCACCGGCTTGACGTTTTCCACGGCCTTCTTGAAGACCTTGAGCGGGTCGTCGTTCGCTCTTCTGCCTGAATCTGGTCCATCGCGCCGTAAAAGATGCGCTGCGCGTTCGAGCGCTTGCCGTCCCACATCATCGAATTGATGAACTTCTGCACCAGGTCGCTGCCGAAGACGGAATCGGCTGGAACTTCGCGCCGTGGTACGAATCCTTTTCGTGGCATCCGCTTTCCTCTCCCAACACCTTTATTTCAACGGGCGGCAAACACGGCCCGCACTCGCTCCAAATCTACTTCTGCGCGGCTTTGGGCCGCTTGGCGCCGTACTTCGAGCGCCCTTGCTTGCGGTTCTCAACGCCCGCGGCGTCGAGGGTTCCGCGAATAATGTGGTAACGCACGCCGGGCAGGTCCTTCACGCGGCCGCCGCGCACGAGCACGATCGAGTGCTCCTGCAGGTTGTGGCCGATACCGGGAATGTACGTTGTGACTTCAATACTGTTGGTCAGGCGGGCGCGCGCGACTTTACGCAAGGCGGAGTTGGGCTTCTTCGGCGTCTGCGTATAGACGCGGATGCATACGCCGCGCTTTTCCGGACATCCCTGCAGCGCAGGAGACTTTGTCTTGGTCCGGATCTGATCGCGTCCGGATCGAACCAGTTGTGCAAACGTCGGCACGGCTCTCCCTCAAACGAGCTAGTATTCACTTCACATTCGGCATCGCGGAATTCCGCAATGCAGCGTGTCGTGGAGTTCACGCAAAGAAAGGGCACAGGAGCGTTACCGGAGCACCCGACAGCTAATCCCCGCACTACTACCAGTGAGCAGATACTTTCTGGTCGAAGCGGAGAGGGTTACTCGGCTTTGCGGGACTGGCGTCCCATTCCGGCCGCTCTTCTCGCCCCGATCCGTCCTGCATTGTTCCGGGGCTGGAAGACCTTCCCTTTCACCTACAGGGCAAAACTATCCCTGACGAAGCCGTTAGTATAGGCACAACAAGAACATATGTCAAATAAAAATCTGAGAATGGAAATGGGAAATTTTCAAACAGGCTTTGCAGGCTTTCCCAAGGCTGGTTTTCCTAGGATGTCCCCGTTGAGGACATTGGCATGGGTGCTGTAGTGGCATATGGAGAAATTCGCGCCGCCTTGTAAAAGCAGGACCGTTTGATTGGCAACAATGACCTATGGATCGCTTCCCATGCGGTATCGCTCGGGGTAACACTGGCGACAAATAACGAGCGCGAATTTGAGCGTGTCCCAGGATTGACCGTGGAAAACTGGGCCCGGTAACCTCGCCGGCGGCGGCTACTTCACTTCCATGATTTCTTTTTCCTTCACGGCAGCCAAGGTCTTCGATCTTCTTGGTTTCGGAGTGCGTGAGCTTTTCGAGTTCTTCGAGCGTCCGCTTCTGCTCGTCCTGGCTGATCTTCTTCTCCTTCTCGAGTTTGTCGACCGCTTCCTTGATGTCGCGGCGGATGTTGCGCACGGCGGTGCGATGATTTTCCAGAACCTTGTGCATGTGCTTGACGATGTCCTTGCGGCGCTCCTCGGTCAGCGGCGGAATCGGCACGCGGACCACTTTTCCGTCGTTGGTCGGATTCAGGCCCAGGTCAGAGGTGCGGATGGCTTTGTCGATCAGCGGCACGGCGCCCGGGTCCCACGGAGAAATCACGATCATCGTCGGCTCGGGCACGGAAAGCGATCCCAGTTGGTTCACGGGCATCGACGTGCCGTGGTAGTCGACGCGGATATGGTCCAGCAGCGTGACGTTGGCGCGGCCCGTGCGCAGGCCGGCAAGCTCCTTGCGAAAATCCTCGACGGCTTTTTCCATCCGCGTGCGCGCTTGCGCCATCGCGTCTTTGCTGCTCGCAATCGTGGTCATCGCTTCGCGCTCCCGTATCGTTTCCAGCGTTCAGTACGACCCGCCGCTGTCACGGTCGAACCCACTTTTTCGCCCATCACCACACGGCTGATGTTTCCCGGCTTATTCATATTGAAAATAATGATCGGCATGCGGTTATCCATGCACAGCGAAATGGCGGTGGAGTCCATGACCGTAAGGCCTTTTTGAATCACGTCCAGATAAGTGATGCGGTCGAACATTTTCGCGCCGGGCACTTTTTCCGGATCGGCGTCGTAAATGCCGTCGACGCGCGTGGCCTTCAAAATCACGTGCGCCTTGATTTCCATGGCGCGCAGAGCGGCCGCGGTGTCGGTCGAAAAATAAGGATTGCCGGTGCCCGCGGCAAAAATCACGACGCGGCCTTTTTCAAGGTGGCGCATGGCGCGCCGCCGGATGAACGGCTCGGCCACCTGATGCATCTCGATCGCGCTCAACAGGCGCGTGAGCACGCCCTGCTTTTCGAGCGCGTCCTGCAGCGCCAGCCCGTTGATCACCGTCGCCAGCATCCCCATGTAGTCGCCGGTCGCGCGATCGATGGAAAGGGATTTCTGGCGCGTGCCGCGGAAGATGTTTCCGCCGCCGACGATGATGGCCATCTGCATGCCCAGGTCGCTGACTTCCTTCACTTCACGGGCAATGCCGTGGACGGTTTCGGCGTCGATGCCGAATCCCTGCGAACCCTGAAAGGATTCGCCGGAAAGTTTTAGAACGATGCGGCTGTAAACGGGCGCCGGTGAGGTGCTGCTTGGGTTGGACGTTCGGTCGTCTGGGCTCATGCTGTCGGCGGGCATTTTAGCAAAGATTTAATTCCGGGCGCACTGCCAGGATAAAGATATTCGCACGCAGGGCAAAAGGGAGTACCGCGCCGGATTGTTCCGCGAAATCCGGACGTGCCGCTTAATTCGCGGGCGCGGCGGCGGCAGCGGGCGGCTCGCTGGAAGCTCCCGCGCCTTCTCCCACTTTGAAGCGCACGTAGCGGCGGATGGAAATGTTCTCGCCCAGCTTGTGGATCATCTGGCTGACGAGTTCTCCCACGGTGACCGACTCATCCTTGATGAAGTGCTGTTCGTAGAGGCAATTTTCCTCGTAGAACTTCTCCATCTTGCCGTTGACGATCTTTTCGATGACCGGTTCGGGCTTCCCGGTCGCGCGGGCCTGCGCCTTATAAATCTCGCGCTCGCGGTCGAGGATTTCCTGGGTGACTTCCTCGCGCCGGACGTATCGCGTATCGAGCGCGGCGATGTGCATGGCCACGTCGTGGCACAGGCGCTGAAAATCCTCGGTGCGCGCGACGAAATCGGATTCGCAATTCACTTCGATGATGACGCCGATTTTCCCGCCGGCATGAATGTAATGGCCGATCAAGCCTTCGGTGGCCTGCCGCGCCGCTTTCTTCTGGGCCGCGGCCTGCCCCTTTTTCCGCAGGACGTCGATCGCGCCTTCGATATTGCCCTTCGCTTCGACCAGCGCGGAACGGCAATCGGAGAAGCCCGCGCCGGTGCGTTCGCGCAACTCTTTCACCAGTTGCGCCGAAATATTGACTGGTTCGGATGGATTCGTCATCGCTCTCATGTCATTCCTTCGATTGCGCTAGATTTCGTTGAAATTTGCAGTGCGGAGCACAGTTTGGCGCGAAAAGCCCGTGACCTGGGCTTGCTGTCTTCGCTATTCCGCTGCGCCTTTTACGGATTTATCGGCTTCCGGTTCGGGCTCGGGTTCCGCCAGCGGTTCCGCAAGAAGTTCCGCGGTAGGCTCGACGAAATCGCCTTCCTGTTTTTCGTAGGACTCGTACTCGCTGGTGTCCACGTAGTCGACTTTTTCAGCGCCTTCCGCGGCGTCCGTCGCGGCCTTCTCATCGGCGATCTGCGACCGCTCATAGGCCTGGCGGCCTTCGATCACGGCGTCGGAAATCTTCGACGTAAACAGCTTGATGGCGCGCAGCGCGTCATCATTGCCCGGAATGACCCAGTCCACCTGATCGGGATCGCAATTGGTATCCACGATGGAAACCACGGGCACGCCCATGCGGCGCGCTTCGCGAACCGCAATCGCCTCGGCATGGGAATCGATGACGAACATCGCGTCCGGCAGCGCCGTCATATTTTCCACGCCGGAAAGATTCTGCTTGAGGTGCTTCATTTCGCGGTCCAGGCGCGCGGCCTCTTTTTTCGAGAGTTGCGCCATGCGGCCGTCCTCGGTCATGGCTTTCAGCGTCTTCAGGCGCTTGATGGATTTCTGCAGGGTGGCCCAGTTGGTGAGCGTGCCGCCCAGCCAGCGATGATTCACATAAAACATGCCGCAGCGGTTGGCCTCTTCGGCGACCGATTCCTGCGCCTGGCGCTTGGTCCCGATAAACAGCACGGTTTTGCCGCTGCTGCTCAGTTCGCCCACAAATCGCGCGGCTTCCCGGAACAGCTTCAATGTCTTTTGAAGATCAATGATGTGGATTCCATTGCGTTCGCCGAAGATATATTCCTTCATCTTCGGATTCCATCGGCGGGTCTGGTGGCCAAAATGAACTCCGGCCTCCAGTAATTCCTTCATCGTAATTTCAACTGCCAACTTTCCTCCTCAGGAGATAGATGTTTGCGCGCCCCGGACGATATAGATGTCCGGGACCGAACATCCTGTACTGGGTGGGCTGCAAGTACAGCCCACACCCGTTTGCCGGCTCCTTGCCGGCCGTGAATTTGGTCCGGCAACGCCGGACCAGAACTCGTTCAATCTGCAGCGGGCTGGCCGCCACGGCAGCAGCCCGCAGCCGAAATTATAATTTAGCGCTTGCTGAACTGGAAGCGCTTGCGGGCGCCCTTCTGCCCGTACTTCTTGCGTTCCTTCATGCGCGAATCGCGCGTCAGAAAACCGTTCTTGCGCAGGCCCGCGCGCAGTTCCGGATTGAAGAGCGCCAGCGCGCGGGAAAGCCCCATGCGCAACGCGCCGGACTGGCCACCCACGCCGCCGCCATTCACTGTGGCCACGATGTCCACTGAACCCGCCGTCTCGGTGAACTTCATCGGCTCGACGGCGCGATTGAGCCAGTTCACGTTGTGGAAATATTGGTCCACCGTGCGGCCATTGATCGAAATCTTGCCCGTGCCGAACGTCAGGAATACCCGCGCGACCGATTCCTTGCGTCGGCCGGTGCCGTAAAATCTTGCTTCGCGCCCTCAACAGGCTGTCCGCTGGAACTCAACTTTCCTCCTCACATCAAATCCTGAAAAGATGTCTTGAAGCCGCTGGCGCTGCCGCGGATTGCTACTGAGGCAGAGCAGTTGCGGCTTTTGACCCGTGTGCCGCTGCAAACCTTTGTCGTCCAGATAAATCCGCAATTTCTTGGCGCGCAGGGCGCGCAGCTTATTCTTCGGCAGCATGCCCAGCACGGCTTCGCGCAGCATCCAGTCCGCGCGCGTCGGACGCAGGCGCTTCGCCGGCACTTCCTTCAGCCCGCCGGGATACCCGCTGTGATGGCGATAAATCTTCTGTTCGAGCTTGTTGCCGGTCAGCCGGATCTTATCGGCGTTGATGACCACGACGTGATCTCCGCAGTCCAGATACGGCGTATAGTTCGCCTTGTCCTTGCCGATCAAGATGCGCGCGATGCGCGTGGCCACGCGGCCCATGACCAGTCCCGCAGCGTCCAAAACAAACCAGCCGCCGCCCTGTTCAATCGTTTCGGTGTCCCGTCCCCGGGGTACATACGTGCGCATGTGCTCAGTCACACCTTTCCATGAGTAGTCAAACGTAAACAATAAGGGGTATGGGTCATTTTGTCAATCGAATGCCTGCGCCCCTAGTGGGTCAGTTTGCAAAGTTGAGACGTTTTGCTATACACCAACCGAAACAAAGCCTCATCGGATTGAGATGTAGCGACCCTGCCGCTTATGCCAATGACTGCTCATGTCCGCGCCCAAATTTGTAGTCGTAACCCGGTTCGAGGTACCAGCCGAACCGCATGCTTCCCTACGGAGGGCCAGAACATGAAATCCCCTATGGCTTCACCTGCGATTGAGTTAGTCCCGTTGTTCACCCCGTATTGTCTTGTATGAACCCATTCGGAACCAACGCTTCGAACATAAATTCACGCGCTATTTGGCGAGAGTCTACAGCTTCTTGACGAAGCGTCAACATCCCATTCTGTCGAATTGGGCCCAAAGCGGCGTAACGCCTGCCTCAAGTTCGAGCCAGTGCTCATAGGCGTAATTCAACCGCGAAGTCACAGCTCGAATCGCCGCCTGTCATGCGTCTGGCTAGCAGCGATCGCCCGATCTCGATTTCCGCATTTCTTATCGATTTTGACCGTCTGCCCCGAGCGTTTCCCGCACAGAGAAATCATGGACACCATACCTCGGGTATTGTCGTTACGAGCACCTCTCACGATTCGATGGCGAGTTTAGCAGCAAGTCACTTTGGATGTAGTGATGCAAATCCTGCACGGCTTGTGAACTCAAACTGACCCACTACCCTGCGCCTCCCTCCGGGCGCGGGAAGCCCGGTACACGATCCGGGCCGCCCTGGGCTGTCCGGATGCCGCTATCCTCCAAAACCATCTATATCTGATAGTCGATTTCGATGGCCGCCTGCAGTTCCTCGGGAGTCTGCGTCTCGGGCGTTGCATTTCCCTCCAGCCTGCGAACCCTTTCCCGCAAATCTTTTACATGGGTGGCCACGGCAGCCAGAGCATCGGAGAGAGGATCGCTGATCTGTTTCGGATCGGCGATGATGACGCGCTTGCCGTGCTGCAGGACAATATGTCCCGGCACGCCGACGACCGTCGAGCCATCGGGAACGTCCCGGAGCACGACCGAGCCGGCGCCGATGCGGCAGTCGTTTCCGACTCGGATATTGCCCAGAATCTTGGCTCCGGCGCCGACGACCACTCCGTTGCCGAGCGTGGGATGCCGCTTGAGTTTTTCCTTGCCCGTGCCGCCGAGCGTTGCGCCCTGGTAGAGCGTCACGTCATCGCCGACAATCGCCGTTTCTCCGATCACCACGCCCATGCCGTGATCGATGAACAGGCGCTTGCCGATTTGCGCGGCCGGATGAATCTCGATGCCCGTCAGGAACCGGGCGACCTGGGAGAGCCACCGGGCCAGCAAGCGGAATCCGTGGTTCCACAGCCAGTGCGTAAACCGGTAGGCGACGACCGCGTGCAAGCCCGAGTAGCACAGCACGACTTCCAGCCGCGATTTGGCCGCCGGGTCGCGCTCCAGAATCGACGCGACCTCTTCCCGGATGGTGCGCAAGGATGATCCCATCCAGTTCCCGTCACTGCCCCGCGACGGCAGTCATTGCGCGCGCTTCGTTGGTCAGATTTTCAAACAAAACGCTGGTCAAATAGCGCTCTCCATAGTCCGGCAACACGACGACGATGATGTTTCCCGGCGTTTTCTTCGCGGCTCGCGACGCGCAGCGCGGCAACGACGGCCGCTCCCGAAGAAATCCCCACGAGCAGGCCCTCTTCGAGGGCCAACCGCCGCGCCATTTCGATGGATTCCTGGCTCGATACCTGAACAACCTCATCAATGTAATCCGTCCGCAAAACCTTGGGCACGAATCCAGCCCCGAGGCCCTGGATCTTGTGCGGAGATGGCTGCCCGCCGGAAAGCACCGGGCTTTCGGTCGGCTCCACGGCGATAGCCTTGAAGGAAGGCTTCTTCGGCTTGATGAACGAAGACACTCCGGTAAGCGTCCCGCCCGTCCCAATGCCTGAAATCAGGATGTCGACTTTGCCGTCCGTGTCGTTCCAGATTTCAGGGCCGGTGGTCTCAAAATGAATCTTGGGATTGGCGGGATTATCGAACTGCTGGAGGATGTATCCGTTCGGCGTTGCCGCCAGAATTTCGCTCGGCTTTCTGAATCGCTCCGTTCATGCCTTTCGGTCCGGGAGTGAGAACGATTTCGGCGCCGAAAGCCTTGAGCAATACGCGGCGCTCCAGGCTCATCGTCTCGGGCATAGTCAGGATGAGCTTATAGCCCTTCACGGCGGCCACAAAGGCGAGGGCAATGCCGGTGTTGCCGCTGGTCGGCTCGATGAGCACCGTCTTTCCGGGATGGATTTTCCCGGCGCGCTCGGCTTCCGCAATCATGCTGACCCCGATGCGGTCCTTGACGCTGGCATTCGGGTTAAAACCTTCCAGCTTGGCCAGCACGGTTGCTTTGCAGCCGGCCGACACTTTGTTCAAACGCACCAGCGGCGTGTTCCCAATCAGTTCGGTAATATCGTTTGCGATTTTCATGGTCGTGTCCTTTTCACCGGAAGCGAGCGAAGAAAAAACGCCCGCCCGGCGCAGTGTAATCGTCCCAGCTTTGCTTGCAGCGCTGCTTTTTCCTCGTCACCCGGCGCGCATTTCCCGGGCTTATAAACAAAAACGGCCTGCAATCCGGAGATCGCAGGCCGTTGAAGAATCCTTGGTTCAGAAGTTTCTAATTATTGCCCGATTCCTCGCACAGGTCGCAATCTCCAGTTGTGGTCTCTACAACAGGCGCAAGCGTAAAACCACTGGTGCGAATTGCGGCGATCGAGGAGCATATGCCGGGTACGTTAACACAACGCCTCGCGCGCGCGAAGCGGAAAAATAAAAATCAGCGGGAAGAAAAATCGAAGGCCGGACGCCAAGCGCCGCGCGGTGCGACGCGTTTAGGGCGCGGCACCGCGGGCGGGCGCAAAAGACCTCGTCTAGCTGGAAGACTTCGCGGGCACGTGCGCCGGAGTCGTCGCGGCAGTGACCGTGGCGGCTCGGGTGTACGAGGGCTTTTCGAGGTCGGTTTCGCTGGTGGATGCCGAGCGATCGATCTCGATCGAGCCTTTAAAATACGCGCCGTCCTCAATCATGATGCGCGCGGTGGTCAGATCTCCAACCACCGACCCATCCTTCTTGATTTCGATGCGGTCGCGGGCTCGCAGATTGCCCTTTACGCTGCCATAGACGACGACTTCGCGCGCCACGACGTCGGCGGTCAGCTTGGCGCTGGCGCCCACGGTCAGCTTGCGGTCTTCGAGCTGAACAAGCCCTTCGACGCTGCCGTCAATATGCAGATCTTCGTTGCCGGAAATTTCACCCTTCACATGCAAGCTGGCACCGAGCCGGGCGGTTGAACCGGACGGCGAAGTGCTTAGCGGGCGCATGGCATCAGTGCTCATGGCTATTCCCTCCGTTTTTGCCGAAGCCGGCTTCGCTACCGGTGCTGGCTGTTGCCGGAGCTTTTGCGGTCGTCGGTTGCGGCGTTTCTGGTTTCTTATGTTCTCCCCACATTTTTTGGCCTCCTCGGTCAACGACACCTAATTGAAGCCGGTGCAGGACCGGGGTGCAAATCACTGTATCTCTCTACACAAAAATGGAACGGAAAAAAATACGGGCGTGGTGTTCCTTTAAGTAACACGGGCTGGGAGCCCGGCTGAGGCCTTGAACACTACAAGAATGTCGGGATGAGCGCAACAGATTTTTCGCCGGTTCATTGCGACACGCACGGGCACGTGCTGGGCTCGACGCGCCATTCCATTAAACGCATGCTTTGGCACGCCGCCGACTTACAATCCACAAATGATAAATTCTAATACTTGCGGAGCACGCCCACGACGCGCCCTTGAATCTTCACGTCATTCGCCGAGACTACGATGGGCGCCATTTCCGAATTCGCGGGCTGCAGGCGAATCTTTCCGCCCGGCTCGCGATAATAGCGCTTCAATGTGGCTTCGTCATTGTTCACCAGCGCGACAACGATTTCGCCGGGATTGGCGACTTGCGTCGGCTCGATCACGACGTAATCGCCGTTCAGAATATGATCGTCGATCATCGAGCTGCCTCGGACCTGCAGGACGAACGTTTTATCCGAGCGCGCGAATTCGCCGAGAGAAAGCGTTTCGTTGTCTTGCACCGCTTCGAGCGGGCGGCCCGCGGCGATGCGGCCCATCATCGGCAATTCGATGGCGGAGTTGCGGTCGAGCACCTGCTCGCGCACCTGCTTGGGAAGCTGCATCACTTCAATCGACCGGCTCTGGTTGTAACCGCGCCGCACGAATCCTTTGCGTTCGAGCGTGGTGATGTGCTTGTGCACGGTGGCAAGCGAAGTCAGCTTCAACGAGCGCGCGATTTCCTCGAAGCTCGGCGAGTAGCCGTGCTTGTTGTGAAAACTAACCAGAAAATCGAGGACTTCTTTTTGCCGTTTTGTCAGTGTCATCGCTGCGCTCCTTGCAAGGCACCCACATCATAGGCGAAGTAAAAGCGAAAAAGCAACACGTTTTGAATTATTTTCTCTGGGAGCGCATTCCGCCGGTAACAAATCCCGATGGAATCGCCTTCACATTGTAAAATTGTTTTCCGAATCGCTTTACACTTGCCAATGCCCGATAAGCCACACCGAACTTTCGCGTGCGACTTACACAGGCGCGGTCATTGTGCTATGCTTTGTAGTTGGAAGCCCTCTGGGGAACTTCGGCTCTCGCAAGTGCGGGTGCGGGCTGTCGCCTCGGCGACGAGCCTGTTGCTATACGATCCTTCTTGGGGCATACCGGGTGGTTTAAAAATATAATTCAGGATTGGAGTCTTACTAAGCCATGGCTACCATTACGGACCCAGTCGTCCGCGCGCACAAGCGCGAAGTCATCGACAAAGCCGTCCTCCGCTTTTGCGGAGACTCCGGCGACGGAATGCAGATCACGGGAAGCCAGTTCACCAATACTGTAGCGCTTTACGGAAATGACCTCGCTACTTTCCCCGACTATCCCGCCGAAATTCGCGCTCCCTGCGGGAACGCTCCCGGGCGTCAGCGGTTTCCAGATTCAATTTTCCTCGAGCGACGTGTTCACGCCGGGCGATTCGGTGGACGTGCTCGTGGCGATGAATCCGGCCGCGCTCAAGACGAACATCAAGGACCTGAAGACGAACGGCATCCTGATCGTGAACAGCGACGCCTTTACCGACGCCGACCTGCGCAAGGCGCACATCACCTCGAATCCGCTCGAGGATCATTCGCTCGACGGCTACCGCTTGTTCGCGGTGGACCTGGAACGCCTGACGCGCGCGGCGCTGCAGGAACTGGGCCTCGACGCCAAGTCCATGGACCGCTGCAAGAATTTCTTTGCGCTGGGCATGTCCTACTGGCTTTACAACCGCACCGATGGACCTGACCTACAAGTGGATCGAGGACAAGTTCAAGAACAAGCCCTTGCTGGTCGAAGCCAACAAGCTGGCCATGCGCGCGGGCTACAACTATTGCGAAGCGACCGAAGCGTTCCAGGTCAGCTACGAAATCCCGCCCGCCAAGCTTACTCCCGGCACCTATCGCAACCTCAGCGGAAATCAGGCCCTGGCCATCGGCTTCGTCGCGGCCTCGCAGAAAGCCGGCCTTCCGCTGTTCCTCGGCTCTTATCCGATCACTCCGGCGTCCGACATTCTTCACGAACTTTCCATGTACAAGAATTTCGGCGTGATGACCTTCCAGGCCGAAGACGAAATCGCCGCCATCACTTCGGCGATCGGCGCCGCCTATTCCGGCGCGCTGGCGCTGACGACGACTTCCGGCCCCGGCATGGCGCTCAAGACCGAAGCCATGGGTCTGGCCATCATGGTGGAATTGCCCCTGGTGATTTGCGACATCCAGCGCGGCGGCCCTTCCACCGGCCTTCCGACCAAGACCGAGCAAGCCGACCTGTTGCAAGCCATGTTTGGCCGCAACTCGGAAGCGCCGATTCCGGTCCTTGCGGCTTCGACGCCCGGCGATTGCTTCTGGGTCGCCGTGGAAGCTTGCCGCATCGCGCTGAAATACATGATTCCGGTCATCGTTCTTTCCGACGGCTACCTGGCCAATGGCGCCGAGCCCTGGCGCATTCCGAACGTGGATGAGATCCCCGGAATCCCGGTGAAATTCGCGACCGATCCGGTAGGCTTCCTGCCCTACAAGCGCGACCCGCAAACTCTGGCCCGCCCGTGGGCCATCCCCGGCACGCCGGGACTCGAACACCGCATCGGCGGCATCGAGAAGCAGGACGTCACGGGCAACGTCAACTACGAACCGTTGAACCACGAAAAGATGGTTCGAATCCGCGCCGCCAAAGTCGAAGGCATCGCGCAGGACATTCCGGATGTGGTTCCGGCCGGCGATCCCGACGGCGATCTGCTGATCGTCGCCTGGGGCTCGACCTACGGTGCGATTACGGCGGGGCTCAAGGCGGCTCGCGCCAAAGGACACCGCATCGGCCACGTGCATCTGCGCCATTTGAATCCCCTGCCGAAAAACCTCGGCGAAGTGCTGGGGCGCTACCGCCAGGTGCTGGTCCCGGAAATGAACATGGGCCAGCTTTCTGATGATGCTGCGCGCAAAATACCTGGTGGACGCGCAAGGCTACAACAAGATTCAAGGGCAGCCCTTCAAGCAATCGGAAATTGAAGCGAAGATCGAAGAAATCCTGGGCTAAGGCCCGAAAGAAAATCTGGAGACCAGAACAATGACGACGGCAACGATTCCAGTACTTACGAAGAAGGATTTTCAGACCGACCAGGAAGTCCGCTGGTGTCCTGGGTGCGGAGATTACGCGATCCTCTCCGCCGTGCAGAGCGTGTTTCCCGAACTGGGGATTCCCCGCGAAAAGTTCGTGGTCATTTCCGGGATCGGCTGCTCCAGCCGCTTCCCCTATTACATGAACACGTTCGGCTTTCACACGATTCACGGCCGCGCCCCGGCCGTGGCCACCGGAGTCAAGATCACGCAATCCGGAACTCGAAGTCTGGGTGGCCACCGGCGACGGCGACTCGCTGGCCATCGGCGGCAACCACACGATTCACATGCTGCGGCGCAACGTCGGCATCAAGGTGCTGATGTTCAACAACAAGATCTACGGATTGACGAAGGGGCAGTATTCGCCGACGTCGGAATTCGGCAAGAAGACGAAGTCCACTCCGTTCGGCACCGCCGACCGGCCGTTCAATCCGCTCGCCCTGGCGATCGGCGCCGATACTTCGTTCGTCGCGCGCTCGGTGGACGTCTTCCAGCAGCACCTGAAGGACACGCTGCGCAAGACGGCGGCGCACAGCGGCTCGGCCTACGTCGAAATCCTGCAGAACTGCAACATCTTCAACGACGGCGCGTGGTTCGACCTGACGGAAAAGGAAGCGCGCAGCGAGCACGTGGTGCAACTCGAACACGGCAAGCCGCTGATCTACGGCAAGAACCGCGACAAGGGCATTCGCCTGAATGGGCATGGAACTCGAAGTCGTGCATCTCGGCAACGGCAATGGACTCACCGAGAAAGACCTTCTCGTCCACGATGAGCATCATCCCAACCCGGCCTACGCCTTCCTGCTCGCGCACATGGAGGAAAAGCCCGGCTTCCCCACTCCGATCGGCGTGCTGCGCTCCTGGGATCGCGACCGCTACGAGGACGTGATGGCCAAGCAAATTCAGGACGTCATCGCCAAGCGCGGCCCGGGAGATCTTTCGAAGCTTCTGCGCTCCGGCGACACCTGGGAAGTGCGCTAGTTCGAAAGTTCCGCATCTAGTTTTCGAAGGCGGCCCGAAACATTGGGCCGCCTTTTTATTTATGGTCCATGTTATGGGCTGTAGTTCTCGCCGCAGGGCGGATTGTCCCCGCCTCTGAAGAGGAGGGCTACAACAACCTTTAATCGCATGTGCTTGATTCTGAGTTATGACCGCGTTGTGGCCCGGGTCTTCAGACTCGGGGATTTTCGAGGTGTGTGGAAACTTCATCCCGCGCGGCGGAGTCCGCAGATCGCAGGACACTTTCCCTTTTCTCCGAATTCAAAAACGGTACATGGCCCGGTTGTGAGAAACGCGGATTAGCGGCTGCCGGTGGGCATGAGGGCGGGAGGCGGATCTGCCGGCTGCGCCATAGCCGTGTGCGCCTCGGGCGGGGACGTCAGCAGCGGCGTCCATTGATCGCGCACGGATGCAAATTCCTTCCAATCCTTGCGCGCGACCGGATCCGACGGCGGCAAATGCAACGCCAGAAAGTTGCGGAACACGCCGTGCTCCAGGATCCGGAAATCGAGATGCGGCCCGGTGGCCAGGCCCGTCATGCCCACGAGCCCGATGGTCTGCCCCTGCTGGACACGCGAGCCGGCGCGCACCAGGATGCGCGACAAATGCAGGTACATCGTTTCGTACCCGTTGGAATGCGCGATGTGAACCATGTTCCCGTCGCCGCCCTTGCGCCCGGCAAAGACGACGCGGCCCGAGCCGATGGTCTGCACCGGCGTGCCGGTTGGCGCGCCGTAGTCGATGCCCAGGTGCGCGCGGTAGGTCTTCAGGATCGGATGAAAACGGCTGAGCGAAAACCGGGACGTGATGGGCGCGGCAAATTTCAAGGGCGAACGCAGAAACGCTTTCTGCAGGGACTTGCCGTCGGGCGAATAGTATGCGGGATTTCCGGCGGGATCGTGAAACAGCAGCGCCTGATAGGGATGCCCGTCATTGTTGTATTCCGCGGCAAGGATGCGCCCGTATCCCGCCGTCTTGCCATCGAGATATTTTGTCTTTTCCACGACCACGCGGAACGTGTCGCCCTGCCGGGGATCGGTGTAGAAATCCAGGTCGTACCCGAAAATCTGGGCGAGGCGGTAGGCCAGCTCCGGCGACTCACCGGCATCGGCGACGGCGTTGAACAGGGAATCGCGAATTTTTCCGCTGATAGTTTCGACATCCGTGCTCGAAGGAATGGAGTTGATCGCCGCGGCAAAACCTTGTTCTCCGGATTTCACCTCCAGCATCTTGCCCGGATCGATCTGGTAGCGGATGGCGCGGAGTTCCCCGGTCACCGAGCGGCCGATGAAGAGGCGGTTGCCCGCGCGGACGTGGCGCAGATCGTAGACAGGCTTTGTCGTTCCGACGATATCGGCGATCGCCGCGGGCTCCACTCCGGACATCTTTAGCGATTCGGTGAATGTTTTCCCCGCGGAAACGCGGTTTTCGGAATAGAGGACGACTTGCGCGCGAGTGCGCGCCGCGTCCGCCGAGGCAAGCCGCGCCTGATTCCGGTATGCGATGTCCGCAACGCGGCGAACATGGACCGTGCCGGCAACGATGACAATTCCGGCCGTCAAAATACACGTCACTGCGATTAAGAACCGGCGGCTCACTGGATCTCCTGAATATGCAAGTAACATCCGTTCCCCGGCGCGGCTTAAAGAAGATCCGGCCGGTACGAAGTTATTCAGAGTAGCGCATTACAATTTTTCTCCCAACTAAAAATTGCAGAGCCTAGCGCCTCAGAGTCAACAGCGGGGAGAGGTTTCGCGGCTTTGCTGAAAGCGCGCGAACCGCGCGCAACGAAAACATGCGTGCAGCTGGAGCGCAATCCGGCCTGCAACATGGAGCCTGATCTAAATCCAGGAATTGAAAAACGAAAGGATTGAAACCGGAAATTTGAAATATCAAATTTTAAATTTCAAATGGGACGCCCGATATTTCAAATGTGATATCCCAAATCGGGGGTTTGCGAGTTCGCCCGAAAGGAAAGTTACTGCCGCGTGCCGGTTTCCACCGACGGCGTGCGAGCTTCCGCGCTGCGCGTGGCAAAATAATTCTCGTCGTTCAGTTTGCGATAAATCCGTCCGGCAACTCCGGCGGCCATGGGACCCTTGATGGCGCTGCTGTGGCCGCGCATGAGAACGACAAGAACAATCTTCGGGTGCGTTTGGTCCGCGTAGGAAACGAACCAGCCCAGGCGCGAACCGTCTTCCGAGCACGTTCCCGTCTTGCCGAGCGCTTGCTCGTCGTCGGAAATGTAGCTGAGGCGCGCGGTTCCGTAGAGCACCGCGGCCAGCATGCCGTCGCGAACTTCGGGCAGCAGCGCTTCGATGTTGAGGTTGCGCTTCACGCGCGGAGTGAAATTCGCCAGTTCTTCCGCTGTGCGTGGATATTGCAGATAATAGAGCGTGCCGCCATTGGCGATGCTGGTGGCCAGCGCGCCCAATTGCAGCGGCGTCATCTGGATGCCTTCGCCGAAGCTGGACATCCGCGCCACTCCGCCATTGGCCGGCGGAGCGGAGGGAAATCCGCCCGGATGCTCTTCGGGAATCTGATACCCGGCCAGTTCGCCCAATCCCAGGAGCCGGCCATAATGCGAAACCGTCTCAAATCCCATGCGCCGGCCGAGTTCCTCGAAAAAGGCGTTATTCGAGTGCGCGAGCGCTTCGGTAAGGTTCAAATATTTGCGGGGCGCGACGCGGATCATGGTGTCGCGCGTCACTACGCCTTCCTGCAAAGCAGCCACCGCAATCACAGGCTTGATGGTCGAGCACGGAATGAAGCCCGAGCCAAACGCGAGCTTCTGATTCACGACGGAAAGAATGCGCCCGTTGGAAGGATCGATGGCAACTACCGACCCGTTGTAGCGGCCCATGGCGTTGATCGCGGCCTGGCGCACGGACGGGTCGTCATACGCGGTGATGTCGTCCTTCAATGAAGCGGCAAAAGTGGGAGCGGCGTGGCGCGAAACCGAATGGTGCTGAACCTTGGCGCGGGGCGCTGGCCGCGGCTTGGGTGCCCCAAATACGGACACGCTACCGGAAGTCAAAAAGCAGAGAGCCAAAGCGACAATCCGAAAATGGTTGGGGTGAGACTTCATATCATTACTTCCATTCTGGACCGCTTTCGCGCTCCCGATGCGCGTTTCGAGTTAAGGCATTTATTTTAGGAAACTTCTTTGCTCGAACGCAATAGCCAATCTCGTCTATAACGTACTATCACGCAATGGGCCATTCCCAAGTACTTTCGTACTAGCCTGAAAACACGCCATGTACCGACGTAATGGCGGGAAACAGACTGTGCCACATGTAAGAATCTGGTTCAAGAGGAAACGAAAATATGGAAGCGGCTGTTCCAAAACAGATCCGCAGCCCGGCGAGCTACCAGGCTGCGGATCTGTCTTAACTTTAAGTGCCTTGAATTATCGCGTGGGCCGAGGTTTTCCCGCGGAGCTGGCCGCTGCAGCGGCAGCCTGAACGGCAGGCTTTTCGGGCTGAGGCGCAGCAGGACGCGGCAGCTGGAGCGGCATTGGCCGAGTTGGGCATGGGAATGCCCATCTTCTTGCGGAGCGTGTTTTCGAGCTTGCTCCGGATGTCGGCATGTTCCTTCAAGAACACGCGGGCATTTTCACGTCCCTGGCCGAGCCGCTCGGCGCCGAAAGAAATCCAGGTGCCGGATTTTTCGAGGATGCCCTGGTCCACGCCGAGGTCGATCAGATCGCCTTCGCGCGAAACGCCTTCGCCGTAGAGAATGTCGAATTCGGCCTCGCGGAACGGCGCGGCGACCTTGTTCTTCACGACTTTGGCGCGCGTGCGCGAACCGATGACGCGGTCGCCTTCCTTGATGGACTGAATGCGGCGAATATCGAGGCGAATCGAGGAGTAGAATTTCAGCGCGCGCCCGCCCGTGGTGGTTTCGGGATTGCCGAACATCACGCCGATCTTTTCGCGAATCTGGTTGATGAAAATCAGGCAGGTGTGCGACTTCGACACGATCGCGGTGAGTTTCCGCAGCGCCTGCGACATCAACCGCGCCTGCAGGCCCATCTGCGGATCGCCCATGTCGCCTTCGAGTTCGGCGCGCGGCACCAGCGCGGCGACCGAGTCCACCACGATGATGTCCACACCGTTCGAGCGGATCAGCGTCTCGGCAATTTCCAGCGCCTGCTCGCCGTTATCCGGCTGCGACACCAGAAGATTGTCCACGTCCACGCCCAGCTTGCGCGCGTAAATCGGATCGAGCGCGTGTTCGGCGTCGATGAACGCCGCCTGGCCGCCCATCTTCTGCGCCTCGGCGATGATGTGCAGCGTCAGCGTCGTCTTGCCGCCCGATTCCGGCCCGTAAATTTCAATCACGCGGCCGCGCGGCATGCCGCCGACGCCGAGCGCGGCGTCGATGGAAAGCGCCCCCGTGGGGATCACGCTGACCGGCACGAGCACGTCGCGGTTGCCCAGGCGCATGATGGCGCCTTTGCCGTGCTGCTTTTCGATCTGCGAAATCGCCGCTTCCAACATTTTTGCTTTTTCATCCGTCATAGATCACCTCGAAAGCTAAGTTGTCACGTCTCGTGACTTCGCGGGGGACGCGAACTTGCTCCGCGGAGTCTACTATAAACCGGTCTGGCCGGCGCGTGTTCATTTCGGAAGGCAAGATACCACAAGGCGAAGAAAAAGCAAATACTATTTTTGGACGGCCGGAGGGTTGGACGGGTTTCCGGCCGTCGAGGGTGCCGCGGACTCGGGAAAAATCAAAACCTGACAGGCTGAAGCCTGCCCCACTTGTGCCGGACTAGCCTATGCTGACGCGAGTATATCCCCTCATCGCAAAGTTCATGAGCGTCACCATGGCCCACAGGTCGACTTGCACGTCGGGCAGAATGGCCGACCGGTCCACTTTCATTCCCAGAACGCCTTGGCCACAGACACGGAAGTCGATCCCGGCGTTCTTCATGGTTTGTATCAAGGCAATGTTGGGATTGTCGTGGCCATCATTGCGAGCCTTGTACACCGCATTGTTCAGGGCGAATTCGGCCCCTTTCTGGTGAAATACCACGACGAATTTTCGATGATCGGCCGGCACGCCATGCTTGGCGAGGGTATTGTAATACTCAGCGATCTTGAGCAGCCCTGGATTCACTTCGTCGATTTTCGGAGACGGTTTGGCAATATCGAACGCAACCTTGTAAACCATGTTGACGTCCGGCACTTCATTTTCGTTCGGAAAATCGGTGGCCGGCTTGACGCCGGGGATTGGCAGGGCTTGCTCCGATTGGGCGTGAGCCGGGCCTGGAAGTCCGATCAACGACGCGCACAGAACCAGGGCACCGATCCATAATGTCTTCATAGCACTCTCCATCAGCTGGGATTTCGACTTTAACGCACCAGATGGCCCGTATTCTATACCTCAATCGCCGCCAATCGGTGAATCCTTTTTCCGCGCGGCCGTTGCAGTTCAATAGGTATAAAAGCCTCGCCCGCTCTTGCGCCCCAGCCAACCCGCCGCGACCATCTTCCGCAGCAAGGGGCAGGCGCGATATTTTGAATCGCCGAAGCCCGTGTGGAGCACATCGAGAATATTGACGCAGACGTCCAGGCCGATGAAATCCGCCAGTTCCAGCGGGCCCATAGGATGATTCATGCCGAGTTTCAGGATGGCGTCGACCGCTTCCGCACTTGCCACGCCTTCCATCACGGCGAAGGCGGCTTCGTTGATCATGGGCATCAGGACGCGGTTCGAGACAAAACCGGGGGCGTCGTTCACGGCCACGGGTTTCTTTTCAAGCCGCTCGCAAAGGGCCATCGCCGCGTGAAACGTGTCGTCGCTGGTTTGCAGCGCGCGAATCACTTCGACCAGTTCCATCACCGGAACGGGATTCATAAAGTGCATGCCGATGAAACGATCGGGGCGGCTGGTGGCGGCGGCCAGAGTAGTCACGGAAATCGACGACGTATTGGACGCGAGAATAACTTCGGGACGCAGCAGACGATCCGCTTCGCGCAAGACCGACAATTTCAGGTCCAGGCGTTCGGGCACGGCTTCGACGGCAAAGTCGGCGCGGGCAATTTCTGAAAGATCGACGGTGGCGTGAATACGCCCGAGAATTTTGGGTTTGTCGCTCTCGGCGATTTTTCCTTTCTTGATTTCGCGGTCGAGATTCTTCGCGATGGCGCCCATGGCCGCATCGAGAAAGCGCGCCTCGACGTCGCGCAGGATCACGTTGTAACCGGAACGCGCAAAAACATGGGCGATGCCGTTGCCCATCGTGCCGGCGCCGAGCACGGCCACGGTGCGAATTGTGTCGAGGGTCATTTTTTCTCCTGATGTGCAGGATGTCGAGGAAGTACAGGAAGTGGAGGGAATCGCGCGCCGCTATTCCGGAGGGCTCGCTTCCACGACCTGGCGGACAATTTCCTTTGCCCGGGATTCGTGTTCCGGGCGGACCACCAGGCGCCAGTGGCCTGCTTCGGAAAGTTTGCGCGATGCGATGCCATTTTCCCTGAGGCAGGCCATCAAGGCATTTCGGCGAATTCTTCCTTGTCTCCAATCCAAACTTCCGCAACGGGATCGTCTTCGCCCCAATTTTCCGATCGTTCCGGCTCCGCGTCCGCTTGCTCATCACTATCAGGAATATCCGATTCGGGCAGCTCCAGGGATTCGCGTTCCTCCGGCGTCATTTCGTCCGGATCGTTCCATGCGTCGAGGCCGATCAAGACCTTCTTTGCCCGCTCGACATCGGTATCGGAAACGCAAATTTCCAATTTAGGCCGCATCGATGGAAAAATGAAGTATCCGGTTACCCCCTGATCGATCACCGGAATCCCCGCCTTTTCAAGCGCGTCTTTCAGAGCCGCGCCTTCGGTGGGATCGTTCCCTTCCCAAATGGAGACCACCTGCGAGCCCTCTTGCGGAACGTTCGCGGAAGAATCAAGAGCCTCGACAAGGGCAACGCCGCAGTCGGCGCATTGCGTCACGCCGGGAATGTATTCGCATTTGCAATTGGGGCAAATCATAGGCGGTGCATTCTACCGCTGGTTTGGGCCGGGAAGAAGGAGAAAGGTTCTCTGAGTACTGGGTTCTCGCCGCGGAAAGGAAAATCCCCGGTCTGAAACCCGGGATACAGCACTTCGCCGCCCGGGAATTCATCGCTTGTGGATGATGGTCCTTGTAGCGCGCCTCTTTAGAGGCGGGGATTTTCGAGGTGAATAGATGTATAGAGGATGCGTTCCGCTAGCGGCATCGGCGGAATCTCGCTGCCTGCAAGCTCGGAAGCTACCGTTCCGTGATCTCGCGGACAATCTCACGCGCGCGCCGCGAATCCGCCGGACGCACGCAGAGGCGCGCGCGGTGGCCCGGCTCATCGGGAATGCGGCTGGGGAAGCCGTTTTCGCGCAGGGCGCTGGCAAGGTATTCGGCCATGGATTCATCTTCGCCGGACCAGACTTCGGAGGTGGCTTCGTTTGGATCCCAATCGTACGGCAGCCTCGATTTCGGATCGAGAAAATCGTCCTTGACGGGCCGAGATGTCGCCGGAGGCTGCCGATTCATTTTCCTTGCTCTCGCACCCAATTCAGCGCGTCATTGGCGCGCTCAAGGTCCGAAGCGTGCACGCGAATTTCAAAGCCGGGCACGGCTTCCAAATAATACGGCCGCGAAGAAAGGAAGCCGCCGGCGGGATCGTAAACTTGCGTGTGCCAGAAGCGGATATCCTCGTCGCGCAAGGCCGCTTGCAGCGCCGTGAATTTGGCGGGATCGGAGCCGCGCCAGAGAAGTTCGAGAGAGTCGTCGGTCATGGTGATTGTGGCGTGGCGCCTGTTCCCATACAGGACCTGAATTTATGATTCCACTGCAAAAGCTGGCTGCTCGGCCAAAGCGACGGTAGGACAGGCTTCAGCCTGTCCTTACTGCAGAATGGCCTTACCGCTCGACGGCGAGCGCCACGGCGTTGCCGCCGCCCAGGCACAGCGCGGCGATTCCGCGATGCACGTTGCGGCGCTGCATTTCGTAGAGCAGCGTCGTGAGAATACGCGCGCCCGATGCGCCGATCGGATGGCCGACCGCGACCGCGCCGCCGTTCACATTCACTTTCGCGGGATCGAGGCGCAATTCGCGCGTCACGGCAATCGCGGCCGCGGCGAATGCTTCGTTCAATTCGTACAGATCGACTTTATCCCGGTCCCATCCGGTCTTTTCCAGCAGTTTCTCCACGGCATAAATCGGCGCCGTCATGATCCATTTGGGATCGACGCCGCTCACGGATTGCGCGACGATGCGCGCCATCGGCGTTTTTCCCAGCCGCGCCGCATTGCTGATCGCTGGTAACGACCAGCGCCACCGCTCCGTCATTGGTTCCCGGAGCGTTGCCCGCCGTCACCGTGCCGTCTTTCTTAAACGCGGGCCGCAATCTTGCCAAGCGCTTCGAGCGAGGCGTCCTCGCGCGGCGATTCGTCATATTGGATGACGACGGGATCGCCTTTTTTCTGCGGGATTTCGACGGGCAGAATTTGCGATTCGAGGAAGCCCGATTTCCGGGCGCGCACGGCGCGCTGGTGGCTTTCGAGCGCGAATTGGTCCTGCTCCTGGCGGGTGATGCCGTATTTTTCCGCCACCAGTTCGGCCGTGATGCCCATGTGAAAATCGTTGTACACGTCCCAAAGGCCGTCATGCACCATCGAGTCCACGATGGTCCGCGTTGCCGAAGCGGTAGCCGGCGCGCGCGCCCGGCAGCAGGTACGGGCAGTTCGACATCGACTCCATTCCGCCCGCAACCACGATTTCCGCCTCGCCCAGAAGCACGCTCTGCGCCGCCAGGCCCACGGCCTTGAGCCCCGAGCCGCAGACTTTGTTGATGGTCATGGCCGCAACGCGCACGTCGAGCCCGCCGCCCAAGCCCGCCTGCCGCGCCGGATTTTGGCCGAGTCCCGCCTGCAACACGTTGCCCATGATGATTTCGTCCACCGCGTTTGGCTCGATGCCCGCGCGGCGCACGGCTTCGGCAACCACTTTGGCGCCCAATTGCGGAGCGGAAAGCGGCGCGAGCCCGCCCAGAAATTTTCCAATCGGCGTGCGAACCGCGCTGAGGATTACAGCCTGGGCCATGATGGGTCTCCCGGATAATATCCAAGGCGGGCGCCGCAGGGCAACGCGGCGCCTCCAGGAGTGACTATAAGTGAGTGTCAGGACGGGGTCAATTTCGCGGCCTGGATTTTCTTGGAAGCCGCGACCATTGGTGCCGTTTTGCGACGGATGGCTTGCTTCCGCGGTCAAGCTGGAGACAAATCTTCTCGAATGAAGTCATCTTCCTTCCCACGACCTTGCGGAAGATGCGCTCCATCGGAGTTTCTTTCGGGGACTGCACCAGTTGGCGGGCTGCCATGCGGGACCCTCCGGTCGTTAGCTTGTCCAACTGTTAATCACTATTATACTTATGGAGAGAATGCAACAGTGATGTTGCTCACCTATGCATGTGACGCTAATCACAAGAAGGCGGAGAGAATGGAAACGCGGTAGATCTCACTGAAAATCAGCTCTCAAGGATTCCGGAAAAACGCTTTTAGAACGATCAGAGTTTCAGCGCTAATAATTCCGTCAGGCAAGCCCGCAGGAACGGCCTGCGGATCACCGGTTCCTGCGCTGGAGGCAAGAAGCCAAGGATTACTGAACGCCATCGCAGGCATGATTGGGGCGCGGACGTCACGAATGAATAGCGCCCGGCAGAATCTATTTTGCGAGAAAGCTAGTTCTGGATCAAATTCGCACGGTGGGCCTTGGTTACACTTGGGCCGGCCATGCCATTGCGACGCGGCGGCTTGATTCTGCGCTTGAGGTGGAAACAAATTCTTTCATAGGTGGTCATTTTTCGGTGCATGACCTTTTTGAAAATGCCTTCAATAGGGGTCTCTTTTAAGAGAGATGCATCCCTTTGGTGGGGCATTTGAAATCTCCCGTGGCCTTTATTTTGCAACTTGACCCGTTTGCGCTAAAAGTACGGAACCGTACCGTATCACAATGTGTTTATATTGCAATAGCATTATTTGTACAAATATAAATAGTTCCGCGCTTGGCTTTGACGGCGAAGCGTGTGCTACTGTTGTTAAGGGTTCATCCATGGCTGAACTGTTTGAACACGCCGGCGCTCCGTCCCCGGGAATTCAGCTGAATCCGGAACAGCGCGCCGCCGTGCATCATGGCGAAGGGCCCGCTGGTGGTGGTGGCCGGCGCGGGCACGGGAAAGACGCGCGTCATCACCGAGCGCATCCGCTATTTGCTCGAAACGCAACCGGAACTTACGGGCAAGGAAATCCTGGGGCTGACGTTCACGGACAAAGCGGCGTCGGAAATGAAGCATCGCGTGGTCGCGGCGGCGCGCGAACGCGGCGAGGCCGATGCGGAACGCGCCGAAGGCGTCACTCTCAGCACTTTTCATGCGTTTTGCAACGCGCTGCTGCAGGAAGTCAATCCCGAACTCAAGCCCATCGACAAGATCGACCACTGGATCCTGCTACGCCGCAACCTGCCTCTGCTGCAGCTCGAACACTTCCGGCGGCTCGCGGAACCAGGACAATTTCTCGGCGACTTCGTGGATTTTTTCTCGCGCTGCCAGGATGAACTGGTCTCGCCGGACGACTACCAGCGCTATGCGGACGAGCAGGCGGAAAGTTTTCGCCGCGTCCGCGGCGCGATGGCCGAAGACGAGCGCGCCGTCCGCGACGAGGAAATCGCCAAGCTTCTGGAAATCGCGCGGGCGTACCGCGCCAGCGACCTGCTGCTGCGCGACCGCAAGCTGCTGACGTTCGGAACGCAGATCATGGACGCCGTCGTGCGGCTGCGCGATGATGCCGCCCTGCGGGAGACGCTCCGCGCGCGCTACCGCTACATCCTGGTCGATGAATTCCAGGACACGAACATCGCGCAACTCGAACTGCTCTGGCTTCTCGGCGGCGAGCGTCCCAACCTGGTTGTGGTCGGCGATCATCGCCAGGCGATTTACAGGTTTCGCGGTGCGTCGTTCGGCAGCTTCACGATTTTTCTCGACCGCTTTGCCGCGGGCTCGCCGGACGGCGCACTGCGATTTGTTGCGGCCGCTTACGCTCAACTACCGTTCGTCCGGACGAATTCTGCGCGTCGCGGGCCAGGCCATCCGGCACAACGAAAAGCCGGGAAATATCCCCGAGTACCCGCTGACGCCGGTTCGCGAAGACGGAAGCAAAGTGCGGATCGTCACGCATCCGACGAACGAAGCCGAGGCGCAATGGGTGGCGGGCGAAATCGAGCGGCTGCATCGCGCCGGAGCCAAATGGCGCACGTTTGCGGTGCTCTATCGCGGCCACGCGCACCGCGACAAACTCGTGGAAACGCTCAAGGCGCGCAAGGTTCCGTTCGTCATCAAGAATCTTTCGATCCTCTCGCACCGGCTGGTGCGCGACCTGATCGCGTATCTCCGGCTGATCGATCAACTGCACGATGACGTCGCGTGCGCGCGTGTGCTGGCGATGCCCGCGTGGGGCCTGGAGCCCTCGGACCTGGTGCGCCTGCTGGAACGAACGGCGAAAGGCAAGGGCGTATCCCTGTGGGACACCATGCAGGCGGCGCACGGCGAACCTCCCTTTTCCGAAGGCGAGCGCCACCTGGACGAACTCATTGAAATGATCGCGGCGCTGCGAAAGAAAGCCCGGCAAATTACCGCCGCCGAATTGTTCGACGAACTCGCGGAAGCCCTGGAGATTGGGACGGCCGTGGCGGGAGAAGGCCGGAAAGAAGACCGGAAATATTTCGACCGGCTCGCTCAGTTTGTGCGCGAATGGCAGCCCAAGAGCGAAACGCAGCGCCTCAAGGAGTTTGTCGAATACCTGGATTATTTCGAGCAGGCCGGTGGATCGATCAATCTCGAGCAGGAGTCCGGCGACGCCGTGCAATTGATGACCGTGCACGCCGCGAAAGGCCTGGAATTCGACAACGTGTACGTCCTGCACCTGGTGCAGCGCGGATTTCCGGCGGGAGAAAAACCTCGCTTGCTCGAATTTCCTCCCGAATTGATGAAGGAGCAGCAGCCGCAGGGGAGTTTTCATATCCAGGAGGAGCGGCGCTTGTTTTACGTCGCGGTGACGCGGGCGCGGCACCGGCTCACGCTGAATACGGTGGAGAACAAGCGGTCGAAACCTTCGCCGTTTCTCGACGATATCCTGATGGATGCGCAGATCAAGCGCCGCGACGTCGAGCAGCTTGCTCCTACTCCCGCCAACGAGCCGGCCTCCGCCAATCGAAACCGAGCCTGCTCTGTTCGATCTGCCGGAGCGCCGCGCGCGGATCGGTTCGCGGATCGGCGAATGGGCCGTCACCTATCGTCCACCCGTGCCGGAACCCTTGAAGCTCAGCCCGTCGGCGATCGGCACGCTGGAATCCTGCCCGCAAAAATATCTTTTCAGCGGCGCGTGGGGGCTGCGCGGCGGCCCGGCGGCGGCCATGAGTTTCGGCAGCGTGATGCACAACACGATTAAATATTTCATGGGCGAACTGGCGAAAGGCCATGTCCTGCCCTTCGAGGAAGTGGAACGGAAATTCGAACTCGAATGGACTTCGGCGGGATTCGAGGACGATTACCAGGAACAGGAATACAAAAAAGACGGCGTGGCCCAACTGCGCGCGTTTTACGCAAGCACGCTCGCATCGCCTCCCGAAATCATCGCGCAGGAAAAGACGTTCGAGCTGCCGATGGAAAACAACGTCGTGCTCACCGGGCGGATGGACCAGGTGAATCGCCTCGCTCCCGGCGAGGAAGAAATCGTGGATTACAAGACGGGGAAACCGCGCAACGAGGACAAGGCGAAAAAAGACGTGCAATTGAGCGTCTATGCCCTGGCCGCCCGCGAAGTCTTCGACTGGAATCCCACGCGCCTCACGCTGCACTTTCTGCAGAACAACCAGGCCGTGAGCGCGACGCGCGACGACAAGCAACTGAACAAAGTGCGCGCGGAAATTCAGGAAGCGGCGGCGGACATCCGCGCGGGCGATTTCCCGGCAAAGCCCGGCTTCGCGTGCAAGTTCTGCGATTACGAGTCCATCTGCCCGGCGCGGGAGCAAGGCGCGGCGGCCAGCGCTTCGGGGGAAGAGTAAGCAACGGCTGCGACATGTGCGGAATGATTCCTCCGAACAATTAAGGGGAAATAAAAACGGGGCGTCCCGACTATGTCGGGACGCCCCGTTTGGAAACGATTCCTTGGACCGGATCTCGGGGAACTGCGTTTCCTATTGGGCCTGCGCGCATTCGCTCCGTGAACCAATCTCCCCTCGGAGCAGCGAGCGCTTCCACAGCAAACTCGCTACCGTCGTTTTACGAGCGAACGCCGGGGAAGTCAAGAAAAAATTCCGGAGCGACGGTATCGAAATAGATGATCGTGCGAAAAAAAATAATTTCACAGGAAAATATTCGTTCGCAATTACACAATTAAGGGCGGGAAAGAGCATTAAATATCGCGAACGAGACTTTCCGAGGCGAACAAACTCGCTTTGCGTGTCATTCCCGGGAGTGAAGCGACGAGGAATCTGCTTCTTCGCCAAAAGAAAGAGGGATTCCTCACGGAGTCCCGACTCCTGTCGGGGTTCGGAATGACGATTGCTAGGGGGGGGAGAGAAGCTTCGTACCCAAACGTCACGGCTTGTCGCTGAGGTAGTAGCCGTCGCGCGTGAGCAAGTTCAGTCCCGGACGCCTGACGCGGACTTCGATGCTGTGATAGGGCTTCGAGCGGTCGATCGTTGAGGCGGAATAGGCGATGGTGTACTGATGGCGCGCCTGCTCGGCGACGCGCGCGTAGAGTCCTTCGAGTTCATCGCGGCTGACGCCGCCGTAGAAAATATCGCCGCCGGTCGAATGCGCGTACTTGGCGAGGATATTGTTTCCCAGAAACGTGATGCCGCGATTGAGATTGGCCTCGCCGACACCGACCGCATACACGGAAATGTCCGAAGAGAGCAGCAGCTTGAGCGTGTCGTCGTAACTGTGCGTGTTGTTCTTCGCGTTCTGGCCGTCGGAGATCAGGAAAATAATCTTGCGCCGCTCGCGGCCGCGGTCGCGCAACTGTTCGGCCGCGGCGTAAATCGCGTCGTTGATGTGCTTGTTGTTGGGATGTCCGGCGGCCATGGAAGGGATCGCCGCGGGTCCCGGCGGCTGGGCCGTATTGACGTGGGGCCCGTTGGTCATGGGGGCCGAGCCAATGCCGGGAAACGAACTGCTCAGGTCGATGCGCTTGAGCTGCGTGAGCAGCGCGTCATTATCGTCCGATGAACTCGGAGACCTGCTCGGGGACTTCATCGAAACGCCACAAAGACACCTCGTCGGACGCGCTGAACGCGCCCGCGATCGTCACCAGCGTCTTCTGCACCTTTTCCGCCGTGCTCCGCTTCAAGTCGTCGTCGATCAGGATGGCGGCTGACAAGGGGAAAGGCATCGACCGAGAACAGGGAGATGGGCTGCTCGATCCCGTCGTCAAATATCCGGAAATCATTCTGATTGAGATCCGTAACCAGTTCCCCGGCGCTATCCTTTACCGTGACCGGGACAACCACCAGGGAAACGGTCGTGCGGATCCGGCCGCGGGAATCGTCGGTTTTCAGCGATGGCGCCTGGCCGGGGTCCTGGGCAGCAGGCTCCTGCGCTCGCGAGATCGCGAACGTGCCGCCGGCGAGACCAACGGCCAAGACGGCCGCCAACAATTTTCGTGGACAATTCATAGGGGTCCTATCACTATTCAAGTGTGGCCAGCCGTCCATCCCGCGCATCTTATCGTCTCGGCGCCGCATCCAACAGGATCAAACCGTATCCGGAGCCATAGCCGGAGGAGATTATACAATGCGGATTCGAGTCATCCTTTCGTTTCTCTGCGTTACTTCGCTGGCCGCGGGCATGGTCTACGCCGCGCCGCCGGGGCAGATTCGCGTGCAGGTTAACCTGGTCAACCTGTTTGTTACCGTGCGCGACAAACACAAGGCCATTATCTCCGGCTTAACAAAAGATGACTTCCAGGTCTATGAGGATGGCCAGCTCCAGGAAATAACCAATTTTTCCGCCGATTCCACCCTCCCGATCACGCTGGGGATTCTGATCGATACCAGCGGCAGCGAGTACTACATGCTCTCCGCGTTGAAAGAAGCGGCTTCGCGTTTCCTGGGCCGGGTGATGCGCAAGGGCGACGAGGCCATGGTCATGACGTTCGATACCGACGTCGATCTGCTCGCCGATTTCACCGACGACCGCGCCAGGCTCGACCGCGCCATCAACCGCGCTCAGATCAACGCCCCCGGCAGCTCCGCGATCATCGCGCAAGGCCCCCTGCCGACCAGCGGCAGCGGCGGCACGGACTTCTATGACGCCGTGTACCTTGCCGCCCACGATAAGCTGGCCGGTGAAGCCGGCAGAAAAGCGATCGTGGTCCTGAGCGACTGCGAAGATACCGGCAGCAAATTGAGGCTGCAGGATGCCGTCGAAAGCGCGCAGCGCACCGATACGGTCGTGTACATTCTGCTGGTCGCCGCCGACGGAGGCGATCAAAACGTGGCCAGAAAGCTCACCGACGAGACCGGAGGGCGCATGATTATCGTCCGCAACGAAAGAAACCTGGAGCAAGCCTTCGATGAGATCTCGGAAGAGCTTCGCAGCCAATACACCCTCGGCTACACCCCCACCAACAAATCGCGCGACGGCGGCTACCGGAAGATCAAAGTGGAAATGAAGAACAAGGATTACTCGGCCCTCACCCGCCGCGGCTATTACGCGCGCCCCAGCAGCACAGGCTTCAGCCTGTCGTTTTTTGTGGGCGGAAACGAAACCGACAGGCTTGAGCCTGTCCTACCTAGGCAGCGCCGGTATCGGCACGGAATAGTAGCCTTTGCGGGCACGCACGATCACGTCTTTGCGGTCCACTTGAATGCGGATGGTGTGGTATTTCCCGTCGGGAACGCGTCCGGCGGGGCTATAGGCCAGCGCGTATTGATGGCGCAATTCGTCTCCAATATCGAGAAACGACTGTCCCAAATCATCGATCCAGTAAGGAAAGAACGCCCTTCCCCCGGTTTCCTGCCGCCAATTGTTCGAGGACGTGATCTCCTTCGCCCTTTTCGTACTTGCGATTGATGCGCTTGGCCGGATCGTGTTCTTCTTCGGCGTTCACCCACTCCGTGCTTGTGCTGATCGCGTAGATGATCACTCCGGCGCGCTGCGCCATCTCGACCGCTTCCCCCCGGGAATGATTGCTGCTGTTGTCGTCGCCGTCGGAAATGATCACGAGCACGCGGCGGACATCGGGGTTGGGCCCGGGAGGCAACGGGGATTTATTCAATAATTCCTCGCTGGCGGCATAGACGGCGTCGTACAAGGAGGTGCCGCCGCCGGCGCGCTGCTTCAGGATGGTGTCGCGCAATTCGCCGCCGTCTCCGGTGAAATCCTTGATGATCTGCGGGCCGTCATCGAAGGTCATCAGGAAGGCCTGGTCGCGTCCGCGGCGCAAGGCGTTGAACAGGAAATCGATGGCGGCGTCCTGCTCGAATTTCAAGCGGTCGCGAATGCTGTTCGAGGTATCGAGCACCATGCCAATGCGGAGGGGAAGGTCGGTCGGCTGGCTGAAGGAAGAAATCTCCTGCTGCACGTTGTCGTCGAACACCTTGAAATCATCCTTGGTCAAATCCGTGATGAGTTTTTCGCGCTTGGTCACCACGCTGAACAGGACGTCCACCAGGTTGACATTGCGGATAATCGCGCCCTGGCGGTTGTTTTGATCCGGAGGGGGCGGAGGCGCCTGCGGCTGGGACTGTTGCGCGCGCACCAGAGCCGCTGCCGCAAGGAAAATAAAGAATACCGTGCAAATCGCCTGCTTTTTCATGTTGTTCCTAAGTAGGGCCCAAGAGCAGCGTCGATCTCCGCGACGCGCCAACCCATTGACGCCGCAACCTGCTCGAAGTATACGCGCAATTCCCTCGGCAACGGAGCGCGAACTTCCACCCAGGCCCCGCTGGAGGGATGGGAAAATCCGAGGCGGGCGGCGTGCAGGAAATTGCGGTCCAGGAGCGGAAGATCGCGGGCGCCCGCACGCAGGCCTCGCGGCGCGCCATATAGCGTATCGCCCACAACGGGATGTCCGATGGCCGCGAAATGCGCGCGAATCTGATGCGTGCGCCCGGTATGGAGCGCGGCTTCGACCAGCGTGCACCGGTCGAGCCGCGCAATCACGCGCCAGTCGGTTCTGGCCTGGCGTCCCTTGCTGGCGCGCGCGGTCATCCGCGTTCTGCGGTGCGGGTCGCGTGAAATGGGCAGCGTGATGGTGCCGGAATCGCGCGGCATTTTGCCGTGGACCAGCGCCAGATAAATTTTCCGGACGTTTCGCGAGCGGAATTGCTCGGCAAGATGTTCGTGCGCGCGGTCGTTTCGCGCGACGATCATGGCGCCCGAGGTGTCCTTATCCAGCCGGTGCACGATGCCCGGGCGCAGCGCCCCGCCCGCGCCGGATAATTTTTCAAGGCGATGCAGCAGCGCATTCACCAGCGTGCCGCGCGCGTGGCCCGCGCCCGCGTGGACCACCATTCCCGCGGGCTTGTTCACCACCACGAAATCGTCGTCCACCAGCAGCAGTTCGAGCGGCAAATCTTCGGGAACGGCCACCAGCGCTGGCCGCGGCAGCACTTTCACTTCGATGACTTCCCCGGCGGAAATTCGATGGGCAGCCTTGGCGATTCGCCCGCCGACAAGCACGTTGCCTTCGCGGATCAATTCCTGGATGCGCGTGCGGCTGAGGACCGGGACGCGCTCGGCGAGAAATAAATCCAGGCGGCGGCCGGCGTCGCCCGATGCGGCGGTCAATTGCTGATGGGATGCAGGTGTTTCCGGCATGGAGAGGTGGCACAGGCTTCAGCCTGTGCTCTTTCGTTTTTTCAACAATTGAAAACCGCACAGGCTGAAGCCTGTGCCACCAAACCCTTCGCGATCAGCTGCGCTTGGCGCCGGTGGGAGCCGTCCGGTGCGCGCCGACAAAAAGCAATTCGATCAGCACCAGTGCCGCTCCGATGGAGATGGCCGAATCGGCCACGTTGAACGCCGGCCACACATAAGTTCCCAGCCGGACTTCCAGGAAATCGGTTACGCCGCCGTGCATCACGCGGTCGAGCGCATTGCCTGCCGCGCCGCCGAGAATTAACGCGACGCCGCATTGCGCGAGCGCTCCGCCGGCGCGGCCCGTGAGCAGCAGCCAAACGAGCAGGACGATCATGGCCGCGGCGCTTGCCAAAAGAAACGGCGCAACCCACCGCGAACTCGATTCCGAAAATACGCCGAACGCGATGCCCTGATTCTGATTGTGGACCAGGGCCACGATGTCCGAAATAATCGGGCGGCGAAAAAAAACGTTCGTGTAGCGCTCGATCGCGAATTTCGTGGCGCGGTCGGCAATCAGAACGCCGAGCGACACCCACAGCCAGCGCGCGCCGGAGATGCGGGCGATCGAACTTTGCGTGGCAGACGCCGCTCATCAGGACGCCGCCACCTGGCCTCCCGCCTGGCCGGAGCCCTCAATTTCGTCGAGCGCCTTCACGCAGCGCTCGCAGATGGTCGGGTAATCGGCGCTCTCGCCCACGTGCGTGGAATAATTCCAGCAGCGCTCGCACTTTGCGCCGTCGGCGCGCGTCACGGCAATGCCAAGCCCTGGAAGCGCTTCCGATTTTTGGGCGTCCGGGGAAGCGGAATCGGCGAGTTGCACTTGCGACACGATAAAAAACGCCGGGAGCCGCGCTTGATATTGCTGCAGCAATGGAGCGAGGTCGCTTCCCGCGCTCAGCGTGATCTTCGCTTCCAGCGCGCCGGAAATCGTCTTCGCGTTGCGCGCCGCTTCGAGAGCGCGAAGAACCTCGGTGCGCACCGCGAGAAGCTTTTCCCAGTTCGCCGCCTTGGCCGCATCCAGCGAAGAGCCGAATGCCTCGGCCGATGGAAAGAACGCGAGGTGCGCGCTGTCGGGATCTCCGGCCACGTGCGGAAAATGCTTCCAGATTTCTTCCGCGGTGAACACGGTGATCGGCGTGGCGAGGCCGAGCAAAGCCTTTGCGATGCGATAGACGGCGGTCTGCGCCGAGCGCCGTGCGCGACTTGCCGGCGCAAACGTGTAGAGGCGGTCCTTCAGCACGTCGAAATAAAACGCGCTCAAATCCACCACCGCGAAATCGTGCAGCGCGTGAAAGACGCGGTGAAATTCAAATCCCTCGTACCACTTGCGGCATTGCTTCACCAGATCGCCGGTGCGGGAAAGCATCCAGCGGTCGAGTTCTTCCATTTCGGCGTCGGGCAGGGCATCTCGCGAGGGATCGAAATCGGCGAGATTGCCGAGCGCGAAGCGAAACGTGTTGCGCAGTTTGCGGTAGGCCTCGGAAAGCTGCGTCATCACGTTGTCGGACATGCGCACATCGGCCGTGTAATCCTGCGACGCGACCCACAGGCGCAGCAAATCGGCGCCCCACTTTTCGCACACCTCGGTGGGCAGCACCACGTTGCCGAGCGACTTCGACATTGGCTGGCCTTTGGCGTCCAGCGTCCAGCCGTGCGTGAGCACGTGCCGGTACGGTGCGCCATCGCGCACCGCGACCCCAACCAGCAGCGAACTGTGAAACCACCCGCGATACTGGTCCGGACCTTCCAGATACATGTCCGCGGGCCAGGGAAGCTCTTGCCCGGCGGCATCGAGACGGCCGAGCACGGCGAGATGCGACGAGCCGGAATCAAACCACACGTCGAGAATATCGGTTTCCTTGCGCCAGTCCGCAGCGCCGCAGCCGCAGCGCGTGCCGGCCGGGAGCAATTCCTCGACCGTGTGCGTGAACCAGGCGTCGGCGCCCTCGCGCGTGAACCATTCGCCGACCAGCGCGTGCAGCGCCTTGTAATCGTCGAATTGCTTGCCGCACTTGTTGCAATAGAGGATCACCAGCGGCACGCCCCAGTAGCGTTGCCGCGAGACGCACCAGTCGGGGCGCTCGGCGATCATCGAATGAATTCGCTCGGCGCCCCACTCGGGCGTCCATTTCACTTTGGAAATTTCCGCCAGCGCGCGCGGGCGGATGGCGCCGCTGCCATCGCGGGCCTTGCCGTCCAGATCGATGAACCACTGTTCGGTAGCGCGAAAGATGACGGGATTGTGGCATCGCCAGCAGTGCGGATAACTGTGCGAAAGTTTCTGTTCCCCGAGCAGCGCGCCGCGTTCGCGCAACAACTCCACGACGATCGGATTCGCCTGGAAAACGGTTTTCCCTTTGTACTCGGGCAGACCTTCGAGATACCGGCCGTGGCCGTCGATCGGCGCGTACGCTTCGATGCCGTACTTCTGCCCCGTCTGAAAATCCTCGATACCGTGGCCGGGAGCCGTATGCACGATCCCGGTGCCCTGATCCAGCGTGACGTAATCGGCCAGTACCGCCGGCACGATTAAATCCAAGAACGGATGCTTGAATTTCAATTCCGCGAGGTCTTTCCCTTTCCACGGCCCGCGCACGCTCGTCGCTTCCAGTTTCAATGCATCCAGCGCCGGGCCAACCAGGTCGGCCGCCAGGAGCAACGCACCCGCGGATGTTTCCGCCACGACATAGTCATAGTCCGGATGAAAGGCGAGCGCGCGATTGTGCGGCAGCGTCCATGGCGTGGTGGTCCAGATCACGCCGCTCACATTAGCGCCCAGCTTTTCCGCCGCGGCGCCGGGCTCGACCGCAAACTTCACCCAGATTGACGGGCTGGTGTGATCTTCGTATTCGACTTCCGCTTCGGCCAGCGCCGTGGAATCGACGATGCACCAGTAAACAGGCTTCAGTCCGCGATAGACGTAGCCTTTTTCCAGAAACGTGACGAACGCGTCGGCGATCGTGGCTTCATAGTGCGGGCTCATCGTGAGATACGGGTCTTCCCACTGCCCGAGCACGCCCAGGCGCTTGAAATCCCGCCGGTGCTGATCCACGTAACGGCTTGCGAATTCGCGGCACATGCGGCGAAATTCCCCGGGCGGGACGCTTCCCTTCTTGCCGCCCAATTCCTTTTCCACCTGCGTTTCGATGGGCAGGCCGTGGCAGTCCCAGCCGGGAACGTACGGCGCGCGAAAGCCCGCCATCGTTTTTGACTTCACGACCATGTCCTTGAGAATCTTGTTCAGGCCGGTGCCCAGATGGATCGTGCCGGTCGGATACGGCGGCCCGTCATGCAGGACGTAGGTCGGCGCTCCGGCGCGAGATTGCTGGATGCGGTGATAGAGTTTCTTCTCCTCCCATTCGGCGAGCTGATTCGGCTCGTTCTTCGGGAGGCTCGCCTTCATCGGGAAATCGGTGCGCGGTAAGATTTAACGTGCTTTTCAAATCGACAATTTTGGGCATAAGTTTGGTCGGGTGCGCCGCGGCGGACAGTCCGCAGAAATATTAGCAGATGCGACTAGGACAGTAGAACCCTGTACCGTCGGCCTGTACTCTTGTGTCCGGAAACCATCTTCCTCGTGGTTGCGTCACAATGTTACAATGGAATTGGCGGCATGTCAGCTTTACGCTGCCGGGCATCCATTCGTGCCGCTTTGGAATCATATAACGAGGGGGATTTCACGGCACGGTGAGACAGGAAACTGTGAGTACGATTGCGCCTAAATGGAGTGATCCAGGGACACCACCTCCCAAGGTGACCCTGCCTGCGGGGGATTCCGCCCCGCGCTTGGCCGGCTCGCAAAAGCCGCTTTCCCGTGGATTTATTTCCAACCTCAAGGATTTCCTGGCCGAGCGTCCCATCAAAGTTCCTAAGAACGGCAAGGGCGCCGTGTTCACTTCGGAAGGGTTTGGCACGGGGATCGCCGAGAATTTCAAAGAGTGGTTCAAGCCGACGCCCAAGGCCGTTTCTTCCCGAATGACCGTCGATTGGCAACCGACCTCCAAGGTACTTTGGCAGAATATTCACGACCTGATTTCCCCGCCCAAGCTGCCGCCGCTCAAGTTGACGAGCAAGCCCGTTAAGGTACGGGATATTTGGAGCAAGGACAAGGCGTTCGGGCCGGCGCAAGCCATTGCTCTGGCTGTGCACATCGGCATCACGTTGCTGGTCTTCTTTCCGCTGTATTCGCTGGCCAAGAAGGCAACGGCGAACCCCGTGAATAACATGCTGCTCACGCCGATCGATATTTCCGATTACGCGATGAAGCTTCCTCCCGGCAAGGACAAGGCGGGAGGCGGCGGTGGCGGCGGCGCGCATGAAGCTCTCCCTGCGACAAAGGGCAAATTGCCCAAGTGGAGCATGACGCAGATCGCTCCTCCCATGGTGCATACGAAACCCGACTCGCAATATCCAGGCGACGTTGCTCGGACCTCCGGACATGAAAATTCCGAGCCCGGACCTGGATAATTACGGCGATCCGCTGGCCAAGCTGGTGAATGGTTCGGGCGGGCCCGGTAGCGGCAGCGGAATCGGCAGCGGCAGCGGAACGGGAATCGGCAGCGGCGAAGGCGGCGGGCTTGGCCCGGGAACGGGCGGCGGAACCGGCGGCGGATATTTTCATCCCGGCACGGGCGGCGTGGGCTATCCCTCGTGCGCGTATTGCCCCGATCCGAAATATTCCGAGGAAGCGCGCAAAGCGAAATATCAAGGCACGGTTGTGCTCCAGGCGGTCATTACCGCGGACGGGCGCGCCATTGAAATCCAGGTCGTGAAGGGTCCCGGCCTCGGCCTCGAAGAAAAAGCCGTGGAAGCCGTGAAGCAGTGGCGCTTCAAACCCGCCATGGGTCCGGGCGGAAAACCTGTAGCCGTGGTTGTCCCCATCGAAGTAACGTTCCGTCTCCTCTGATTTTTCGCGCGTCCTGTAATAGACTTTTGCCGCCGTATGCCCGGGGGAAACACCTCCGCGCGGAACCATTTCCAATGGCAGCGCGGCGATGTACACTTCGCGGGGAGTCCCATGAAAACGAAATCGCGCTTTCGCACCGCCGCTTTTGCCGCCGGCACTATTTCTGCTCGCGATGCCGCGCATTCCGCGGCGCAGGCGTCCGGGCGCATCGATTTCACCGCGCGCGTCGCGCCGACCGGAGGACGCCCCGAGCCGGTTCGCCAACTGACGTTCTACCTCCTGAGCAAAAGCATGGAAGACATTCGGAGCGAGGCCCTGCAACTGGAACCCGCGCCCGATTTCGACAAATTCGTTGACGCACTCAGCGTTTCTCGCCGAGTTGAAAGCGTGGATGAAAAAACACCGCACGGTGAACCTCTCCGGCGGGGATTTCACCAAAAGCCTTACCCCGGACGAGATTGTGGATGTGCCTGAATTTTTCGATGCATACATGTCGCGGAACGCTGGATTCAAGGGCGTCGGCTTCCCAAAGCCGAAATTCAAGGAAAAAGATCGCGAATCCAATCCCGAGAAATACAAGCAACAGAAGGAAGAATACACGGCGGCCATCCGCAAATTCATCGGCGCGGTGCCCGAGAGCGTGCAGGGGATCGATATCGATCTGGCCGACAAGAATCCGTCCGTGAAATGGGAACATCTGCGCGACGGCCATAAACAGCGCCTGGAAAACCGCACCATCGAACTTGCCGAGCAGCGCTACATGGCCGGCCAAACCGACACGGATCTGGACGGCCGCGGATCGTTTGCGGGCATTGCTCCGGGCAATTACTGGATCAGCATGATCGGCATCCAGGCGATTTCCGGCGATGTCCGCCTGCGCTGGGACTTGCCGGTTACGGTGCGGCCCGGCGAAACCACGCGCGTGGCGCTGTCGAATCTGAACGCCGCGAAACCCAACGACACGGCTCAAAATTCAGACCACTGAGGGTTCCTCCAGCGGTGATTTCCCGAGAAACGAGCGCGGCCTAGATGGGCACCTGGACGCTCTGGATCGCCTTCAACGCCGGGGTTGCGCTCTTTCTGTTGCTGGACCTCGGCCTGTTTCACCGGCGCGCGCACGTGATCGCCCTGCGCGAAGCCGCGCTGGAAAGCGCGGTCTGGGTCGCGCTTTCCGTCGGGTTTGGATTCTGGATTTTCTTTTCGCACGGGCGCGGGCCCGGCCTGGAATTTTTCGCGGGCTACGTGATTGAAAAATCGCTCAGCGTGGACAACGTTTTTCTCTTCCTGCTGATCTTCCAATTTTTTCGCGTCGATCCCCGCTATCAGCACCGCCTGCTGTTTTGGGGAGTGCTGGGCGCGCTCGTCCTGCGCGGCGCGATGATCGGCGTCGGGACCGTCCTGATTCAGCGCTTCGATTGGATTCTCTACCTTTTCGGAGCGTTCTTGCTGTACGCCGGATTCAAACTGTTCGGCGCGGACCATTCCGTGCACCCGGAGAAAAATCCGGTGGTGCGGTGGGCGCAAAAGATTTTGCCGATGTCGCAGGCTGGCGCCGGGCAAAAATTGTTCGTGCGGGAAAACGGCCGGTGGCTGGCGACGCCGCTGTTTCTTGTCGTCCTCGTGCTCGAAACGACGGATTTGGTTTTTGCCCTCGACTCGATCCCCGCCGTATTCGGCGTCACGCGCGACCCGTTCCTGGTCTATACCTCGAATGTCTGCGCGATTCTGGGCCTGCGCGCCTTTTATTTCCTGCTGGCCGGAATCCTGCCCTATTTCCGCTATCTCGACGAAGGGCTGGCCGTCATCCTCATGTTCATCGGCGCGAAAATGCTTGGCGAACCGTGGGTGCATATTTCCACCGGGCTTTCGCTGGCGATCGTCGGCGGCGTAATTGCCATCGCGATGACCATTTCCATCCTTGCAGCGAATGCGAGCGCACGCCGGCGCGAGGAATCTTTCTCGCGAGGGACGTCTCCGAACCAATCCTCCGCCGACTCCGGAGCATATGCACGGGCTCGCCGATCCAGCCGCCGAGCAGCGCGCCCAAATCGCTCAAAGCCTCTTCTCCAGTGGAAGGGCGCGCATGTTGAATTGGTTCCCGGAATGGATGGAAGATCCAAGCTTTCGCGATCTCGTTGTCCAGGATCCGTTTGTGCAATTCAACGGAGAGAAAGATTCGGCTCCCAGAATCACCGTTGGCATTGCCGTTTTGCCGGAAACATTTGAAACGATTCGCGCCGCCAACGGCTCGCCGCCGCTGGCCGACGCTCCTGCCGATCAGGACGTCATCGAATTCGAGCTTGAGTTTCCACAAAGCCCGATGCCCGCGTTGCGCCTGGATATTCTTACGACGAAAGCGCCGGGCGGAGGAGGTGCGATCGCGCGCTTTCTGGAAAAATTCGGTGAAGGAATCCAGCAGTTGGAAATCGACGTGACCGATGTGGACCGGGCAACACAAATCCTGCGCGAGAAATTCAAACTCGAACCGATTTATCCCGCGACGCGCCCCGGAGCAAACGGCACGCGTGTGAATTTCTTCCTTGTTCCGGCACACGACGGCAAAAAAGTGCTGGTGGAACTGGTCGAGCAGCCAAAGGGATTACACCAGTCACCAGTCACTAGTCACTAGTCACCGGCTTTACGACTTCCCATACACGGGAATCGCCGCGCCGTGGATCACGCGCGCCTCTTCCGAGCACAAAAATAAAATGACGCGCGCGATTTCCTCCGGCTTCGGCCATTTGGAAAAATCCGCGCCCGGCATGGCTTTGCGGTTCGCCTGCGTATCGATAATGCTGGGCAGCACGGAATTCACGTTGATGTTGTGCGGCTTCACTTCGGCGGCAAGCGAATCAAACATCGCCAGCGCTCCCGCTTTCGATGCGGCGTACATCGCTCCGCCGGCGGCGTGATCGAAAGCGGCCTTGGACGCGATGTTCACGATCCATCCCCTTTTTTGCCTGATCATTTGCGGCACGACGGCCCGCGCGAGGACAAATCCCGCTTTCAGATTGAGCGCGAGCATCTGGTCGTAGACTCGCGGGTCGGCTTCCCAGAGATTCGTCCCGCCCGCATAGCCGCCCACCGTGTTGACCAGGATATCGAGGCGCCCGTGCTTTGCGACTATCTCCGCCACGCATTTCTCGACGGCCTGCGCATCAGTCACGTCCACGGCCACGCCCTCCGGCGGCCCGGCTCCGATTCGTTTCGCGGCATCTACCACCGCCGCGAATTCTTCGGCGCGCCGATAGGTCACCGTGAGCGTCGCGCCCGCTTCGAGAAATGCCGACGTGACTTCCCTGCCGAGGCCGCCCGTGCCGCCGGCTACCAAAACAATTTTGTCGTGGAAGTTCATGATAGCTCCTACCCGGGTTCAAGTATCTATATTTCAACGAGGCGCAAATGAAGAAAAATCCCCGCCTCTGAAGAGGCGGGGTACAGCAATATGTCATCTCTATTCCAATTGGTGTAGCCCGGGTCTTCAGAACCCGGGGAATTTCCGGTCACGCAGCGCAACGGAGAATTACTCCCCGGTCTGTTCCAGAAGCTTGGACACCAGACCGGTCCAGCCGGTCTGGTGGCTGGCGCCCAACCCGGCGCCGGTGTCTCCATGAAAATATTCGTAAAACAAAATCAGATCGCGCCAGTTGGGATCGTTCTGAAATTTCTCAATCGAACCGTTGAACGGCCGCCGCCCATTTTCATCGCGCAAGAAAATATGCGTCAGCGAGCGCGAAAGCTCCGCGCTCACGTCCCACAGCGACATTTGCTGGCCCGACCCGGTCGGACATTCCACGCGGAAATCGTCGCCGTAATAATGATGAAATTTCTGCAGCGACTCGATCATCAGAAAATTCGTCGGAAACCAGACGGGGCCGCGCCAATTCGAGTTGCCCCCGAACAAGCCGGATTGCGATTCCCCCGGTTCGTAATCCACGCGGCGTTCCAGGCCGTCGATCTTGAGGATATAAGGGTGCTCCGCGTGGTACTTGGAAAGCGCGCGGATGCCGTGCGGCGAAAGAAACTCTTCGTGATCGAGCATGCGGCCGAGGATGCGCACCAATTGCCCGCGGTCCACCAGCGAAAGCAGGCGGCGCGGTCCGTTCGGCGAACTCTGGCTGCTATCCACGTGAGACGCGAAGCCCGGCATATTATCCAGAAACCATTGCATGCGGCGCTGAAAGCCCGGCAGGCGCGCAATGAGCTCGGGTTCGAGCGTCTCGACGGCAAACAAGGGAATCAGCCCCACCAAGGAACGCACCTTCAGCGATGTCTGTTCGCCGGTCGGCAGATAGATCGCGTCGTAGAAGAATCCATCTTCCTCATCCCACAGCGCTGCGCCATCGGAACCATGCGAGTTGATCGCGCTGGCGATGTAGACGAAGTGCTCGAAAAATTTGCTGGCCACGTCCTCATACGCCGGGTCCTCGCGCGCCAGTTCCAGGGCGATGGCCAGCATGTTCAGGCAATACATCCCCATCCAGCTGGTGCCGTCGGATTGCTCGAGATGGCCTCCGGTGGGCAACGGCTGCGAACGGTCGAATACGCCGATATTGTCGAGGCCCAGAAATCCGCCCTGAAAAACGTTCATGCCGTCCGGGTCCTTGCGGTTCACCCACCAGGTAAAATTCAGCAGCAGTTTGTGGAACACGCGCTGGAGAAACCCGCGATCCGCGCGCCCGCGAATCCGCTTTTCGATCTTGTACACGCGCCACGCCGCCCACGCATGCACCGGAGGGTTCGCGTCGCCGAACGCCCACTCATAGGCGGGCAACTGCCCGTTTGGATGCATGTACCATTCACGCAGCAGAAGGAGCAGCTGATTCTTGGCAAAGTCCGGATCCACGAGCGTCAAGGCGATCGTGTGAAATGCCAGGTCCCACGCCGCAAACCATGGGTACTCCCACTTATCGGGCATCGAGAGCACGTCAGCGTTGTACATGTGCGCCCAATCGTGATTGCGACCCTTCTTGCGCTCCGGAGGCGGAGGCGGCTGGCCGGGATCCCCTTCCAGCCACGTTCGCACATCGTAGTGATAGCACTGCTTGGACCACAACATGCCCGCAAGCGCCTGACGCATGACATGGTGCGCGTCCTCCGAGCGTTCCTGCGGAAAACGCCGCGCATAAAACTGGTCCGCCTCGCCACGCCGCAGATCGAAGATTTTTTCAAAATCCGGTCCGAATGGATTTGCCGTTCCCTCTTTGGGCTCGATGCTGGTCAGGCGCAGCCGGAACGTCGCGCAAGCGCCCGGCGCAATCGGAACGTGGTAGTGCGCGGCGCATTTCGTGCCCGTTTGCGCGGGATTTACGGCCTCTTTCACACCGTGCACCAAGTAATCGTGAAAGCTATCCTTGACGTAAAGAGTCCCGGCCTGATTGCCATACAGGCGCTGAAAATTGGTTTCGTTTTCGGTGAAGAGCATTTCCGGAGCGCCTTCCGCCAGCATCCACCGCTCGCCGTAACGGCTTTCCTGCGCCGCGACCACCGCCGCGCCCATGCGATCTGGAATGCGCCACAACTTCGGATGCCCGTGTTTTTCTCCAAACGACCAGATATTCCGGAACCAGAGCGTCGGCAATACATCGAGCTGCGCCGCTTCCGGCCCGCGGTTCCAGGCCGTGATCTTTATCAGGATATCTTCCGGCGCGGCTTTGGCGTACTCGATGAACACGTCGAAGTAGCGGTTGTCGTTGAACACGCCCGTATCGATCAACTCGAATTCCGGATCGCGCTTTCCTCGTTTGCCATTTTCCTCGACCAGCTGGTCGTAGGGAAACGCCGCCTGCGGATACTTGTACAGATACTTCATGTAGGAATGCGTCGGCGTTGAATCGAGGTAAAAGTAACACTCCTTCACGTCTTCGCCGTGATTGCCCTGATTTCCGGTCAGGCCGAACAAACGCTCTTTCAGTATGGGATCGCGCCCATTCCACAGAGCCAGCGCGAAGCAGACCCGCTGGTGCCGGTCGCTGATCCCGCCGATTCCATCTTCTCCCCAGCGATAGGCTCGCGAGCGGGCGTGCTCGTGCGGAAAATATTCCCACGCCGTCCCATTCGGACTGTAATCCTCGCGGACCGTGCCCCATTGCCGCTCGGAAAGATACGGCCCCCATCGCTTCCAGTGCTTGGTGTGCTGGCGGGATTCCTCCAGCCGCTGTTCTTCTGGCGTCATTGGATTTTTTCTTCTTCGCTCCGGCCCTATTTAGGGGAGCATCGCAGGAAGGCCCGGCAAACCCTAAGTATAATCAGAACCGCTGCCGGGAGTGAACATTTGTTCCAAGCGATGCGTGAAAACCTGCGGTGAAATGCTTTTTGCAATGCCGATGAAACTTTCCGCAAACGATCCGTTGCGTGTGGCATTTTCGAGTAACGATGAAGGAATGACGGAGCCACGTGGCGCAGTCGTGTTTCAATGATCTGTATTCTTTGATATAAGGGAAACAGCTGCGCACGTCCATCGAATTAGCCAAATACAGGGTTACAGAAATTGCGGGGCATCGTTTTCCAGGCCGGAGGAAGTTGTGAAAAATAGGATGGGAATCATTCTGGGTGTGGCGATTGGTGCGGCCCTGGTTTTTCTAACGGCTCCGGGCAATGTGTATGCGCATCATGGTTTGGCGGAATATGACGTCTCGAAAACCATCTCGGTGAAAGGGACCGTGACCGAGTTTGATTTTATGAACCCGCATTCCGCCATTCATCTGGAAACGAAAGACGACAAGGGCAACGTCGTGCAATGGCTCGTGGAAGCCGATAGCCCGAACAACCTGGCGCGGGCGGGTTGGAAAAAAGATTCGATCAAGGCGGGAGACCAAGTCACGATCGTCGGAAATCGCGCCAAGGACGGCTCAAACGTGATGCGCCTGCAGAAAGTCGTCTTCGCGGATGGCAGAGAGCTGAAGCCGCGCGAGGGGAACGAATATTGATTCCGCCAAGCAGGAATTCCGGCGCGCCGGACCACGTTCGGGAAGGAGGGTCACGATGCTGAATCGCTTTGCGATTTTGCCTCTTGCCGTGCTCGCGACACTCTCGCTCTGCTCCCCCTTGCGCGCTCAGAATGCCGACCAAGAGACTCCGGCAAAGCCGCAACAAAAAGTCCCAGGAGCCGATCTTACCGGCGTTTGGACGCAGTTTCCGAGGATCGGGGCCTTCAGTGCAAGCGGCGGAGGATTTGCATTCAGCAAAGAAGAACCCCCGATGACGCCCTGGGCAGAGGCCAAGTTCAAATCGACGAAAGCGCCTCACACGGGCGGTTACACTGGCCCGTCGGACGACACGACGTTGACCTGTTTTCCTCCTGGCGTCCCGCGAATTTATCTTTTCAATTTTCCCATGGAAATTTTTCAGGTTCCCGGACGCGTGCTCATCCTCTATGAATTTGGACATTACGTCCGCCAAATCTATACCGATGGGCGGCAACATCCCCAGGACGTAAATCCCACCTGGATGGGAGACTCCATTGGAAAGTGGGAGGGAGATACGCTGGTCGTCGATACCGTCGGCTTCAACGACAAGACCTGGATCGATCAGCTAGGCACCCCGCATTCCGACGACCTGCATCTGGTGGAGCGCATTCGCCGCGTTGCCCCTGATCTCTTGCAGATCGACTTTACGTTCGATGACCCGAAAGCCTTTACGAAGCAGTGGACCGGAACGAAACAGTTCAAGCTGCGTCCGGACTGGCAGATTGCCGAATACGTCTGCGAAGAAAATTTCACCAATAAGGAAATCAAGGAGATCAGCA